>NZ_BAEN01000041.1 GCF_000314975.1 Aliiglaciecola lipolytica E3 | reverse complement strand
GCGGAGTGGTAGTTCAGTTGGTTAGAATACCGGCCTGTCACGCCGGGGGTCGCGGGTTCGAGTCCCGTCCACTCCGCCATTTAAAACAAAGCACCTTCTTTATCTTTCCTTAGTTAGATTATCTGTTGTTTTAATATTACTTCTTGGTTACTTTCAAGCTTCAAAGTTTGCGTAATTGCCGATTCAACACAGATCATGGTTTGATAGCTATCTTGGTTCATATCTTTCATTCTTAAACAATTTTGCTCCCAAGGATTCCATACAACGATACTGTCGTGTCCGCTTGAGCGAACGCCAATATGCAAGCCATTATCAATCTCTACCAATATAGCAGGGTGCAAATGAACCCGGTCTGTCTCATCTTTTATGCGGTAAACATCAGGGGTTTCAAATGCTTCATAATCTTTGGTTTTATCAAGATATTGCCCACTTAAACCAGTCAGGGTGACCTGTTCAATATCGTCAACTCTAAAATAACTGTGTAAAGCACAATTTAGGTCAATCGTTTGCTTATCTAAATTGCGCGTAATTAGCTCAACAACCAGGGTTTTGCCAACCATCACTTTAAGCTGCAAGCGTGTTTTAAACTGCCACCCAGGCCCAACCGTGCTCTGAGGGCTAAGCACGAGCTGTGTGCCGGTACTACTATCTTCAGATGAATCTAGCGTCCAAATTTGATTTCTAACGAAGCCATGGGATGGTAGGTCATCTCTGTCTTGGTTATGTGCATTTCCAAACCATGGCCAACAAATCGGAATGCCTCCACGAATTGCCGTTTTGCCATCAAAGATTGCCGCTTCACTCAGCCACAATCGATCGATATCGTCGGTCTTAGGGATATAACTAAGAATATGTCCTCCAAAAAGCGAAATCGTCGCTTTTGCGAAATCATTTTCTATTTCTAGTAAATCGTTTTGACCTCTTTTGCTTTTTGAGATGCTTGTTGTCGAGTTCATAACCCAATCCCTAATAATGTAAATATAATATTGTTATACGTAAAACATAAAAAAAGCGACCATTTTGGTCGCTTAGTGCTGTTATATAAAGCCGTTGGTTATTTACTTACGTGAGCAACCAAATCAAGAACTTTGTTTGAATAGCCGATCTCATTATCGTACCAAGACACCACTTTAACAAAGGTATCAGTAAGTGCAATACCTGCTTCAGCATCAAATATTGAAGTACGTGTATCACCTATGAAATCTTGTGAAACAACCGCATCTTCGGTGTAGCCCAAAATGCCAGCCAACTCGCCTTCTGAAGCATCTTTCATTGCTTTACAGATTTCTTCATAGCTTGCAGGCTTCGCTAGGTTTACAGTTAAATCAACCACGGACACATCCGCTACAGGTACTCTGAACGCCATACCCGTTAGTTTACCGTTCAATTCAGGAATGACTTTTCCAACAGCTTTGGCTGCACCAGTAGATGATGGAATAATATTTTGACTTGCACCACGGCCACCGCGCCAATCTTTAGCTGAAGGTCCGTCTACTGTTTTTTGCGTAGCAGTCGTAGCGTGAACAGTCGTCATTAGACCGTCAACGATGCCAAATTTATCGTTTAACACTTTAGCCAAAGGAGCTAAACAGTTTGTGGTACATGACGCATTTGAAACGATATCTTGTCCAGCATAAGAATCATGATTTACACCCATAACGAACATCGGCGTTGCATCTTTAGACGGTGCAGAAAGTACAACTTTCTTCGCGCCAGCTTGAATATGTTTACGGGCTGTTTCATCAGTTAAAAATAAGCCGGTTGCTTCAACAACCACATCTACACCTACCGCATCCCAAGCTAAATTAGCAGGATCACGTTCTGCAGTTACGCGAACTGTATTGCCATTCACGATAAGTTGTCCATCAGCAACTTCTACGGTGCCATTAAACTTTCCATGAGTAGAGTCATATTGCAGCATATACGCCATATATTCTGGTTCTAACAAGTCGTTAATTGCTACTATTTCAACATCTGAGCGCTCACAAGCTGCTCTAAATACAAATCGTCCAATTCGGCCAAAGCCGTTAATTCCAATTTTGATCGCCATGAAGGTTCCTCAATTTCACATTTGGTTGTAAGATAATTACAAAAATTATGGATCATTCTCGCCTATAAGGCAAAAAAAACCCTAACAAATGTTATTTTATTACGAAATAATCACTGCAAACGTATTCAATAACGATTTATTAACATTATGGATGATAATATAAGGCACATCAGATAAAGCGTGATTATTGAACGATTAACGCCTTGCTGGTTTACTACGTTCAGTTAGACTTGAGAAACGACGTTCTATTGAATAGTCTTACAAGCTAAATGAAAAGTTGTCGATCTAGCACGATGGTGAGCCTGTAAATTAACTTATAAGAAGTAAATGAAATAATTGTGAATATATCAAGGAGCATTTACCACTTGTTTAGTGAATTTTCAGTTCCAACAACGACGAGAGCCTTCTTAAAACTCGTCAAAGCACTATATTTACAAGGACATAAAGCAGCATGACTTCTCCTCTTATAGACAAGCTTGTCGATCTTAAAGGTGTAGAATCGAACTACATTGACGCATGGGGCAAACCCGAAACGGTAAGTGAGCAGAGTAAACGTAAACTGCTTAGTGTAATGGGATACGAAGTTGATAACGAAGATGCATTAACTGCTCAGGTAGAAACTGAATTCCAACAAATTTGGATGTCACCCTTAAACCCAGTGCAAGTCAATCGGGAAAATGAAGCATTATTTATTGCTGTCCGATTACCCATTGAGTTAGTTAATGATAATTTTATTATTAGCATTGACTGCGAGAACGGTAGTTCATTGGAACAGAAGTTTGTGCCAATAGACGGCGATTTAATCAATGCAACGGTTATTGATGAAATTGAGTTTCAAGAATATCTAATCAATATTAACCATGAATTGCCGTTGGGATACCATCATTTAAAATTATTAGCTGATGATGGCGATCAAATTGCCACAATGCGCATGATTATGGCTCCAACATCTTGTTACCACCCTCAATCAGTTTTAGATGGTAAAAAAGTGTGGGGTTTAAGTGTCCAACTTTATTGTTTACGAAGCGCTAAAAACTGGGGCGTTGGCGACTTTTCAGATTTAGCTCAATTAGTAGAATCTTCCGCTAAAAATGGGGCACAGTTCATTGGTCTTAATCCTATTCACGCCTTATATCCAGCCAATCCTAACGCCTGTAGTCCTTATGGCCCGTCATCAAGGCGTTGGTTGAACTTTATTTATTTAGATGTCACTGCCATTGACGGTTACGAACATGAAAGCGTCCAGGAATTAGTTAATCAAGCTGAGTTTAAATCGGTTTTAGATTACGTCAGAAATGTCGATTACGTTGATTACGAAGCTGTTACTCGTTTGAAATTGCGTGCGTTAGAAAGCGTATTTGAAGTTCAAAATAATCAATATTTAAGTAAAAATACAAAACAAAATAAAATCTTTAAAAAATTTGTTCAAGAAGGCGGCGACAGTCTGCAAATGCTGGCAGTTTATGATGCACTGCAAGAACATTTGGCTGCACAAGGCAAACCGTCTTGGGGATGGCCTGTTTTTCCAAAAGAATATGCGAATTTTCAGTCTCCAGCTGTCTCTAAATTTATAAAAAACAATGCTAAGCGCGTAAAATTTTATTTATTTTTACAATGGCAGTCTGCGTTGCAATTAGAGGCTGCCAATCAAGTTGCAAACCAAAATAATATGTCCATTGGCATTTATCGCGACTTGGCTGTAGGCGTAAGTGAAGGTAGTGCTGAAATATGGGGTAATAAAGATCTATATTGTACTGATGCAAGTGTTGGAGCGCCACCAGATGTACTTGGGCCTCTAGGACAAAATTGGGGTTTACCTCCGATGAATCCCGATAAACTGTATCAGCAGCAATATCAACCGATTATCGATTTGTTCGACTCAAATATGAAATCGGCTGGCGCTTTGCGAATTGATCACGTTATGGCGTTATTACGCCTGTGGTGGGTTGCAAAAGGTGACAACGCAAAAAATGGCGGTTATGTTTATTATCCTGTTGATGATTTGTTAGGCATACTTGCGCTTGAAAGTCAGCGTCATCAAAGTTTAGTGATAGGTGAAGATTTAGGTACTGTACCTGAAGAAATACGCAGTAAACTTGCTGACAACGGCGTATATTCATATCGAGTATTCTTTTTTGAACAGGCTAAAGATGGTGGATTTTATTCACCAGCTCATTATCCAGTGCAGTCTATGTCAACCTTGACTACTCACGATATGCCAACCCTTTCTGGTTATTGGCATTGCCATGATCTTGAGTTGGGCAAAGAATTAGGTTTGTATCCTACAGATGAAATTTTATCCGTTTTATATACTAGTCGACATGAAAATAAACAAGAGATCTTAAATAGTTTACATGGACACCACTCCATCCCTGATTGGATAGATAATAAAGTTGATCAACTTGGTATGAGCAAAGAGTTGAATTATTGCATGCAAACTCATATGGCTGCCGGTTCTAGTGCATTGTTAAGTTTGCAGTTAGAAGACTGGTTACTGATGGATAAAACTGTCAACATACCTGGTACATTTAAAGAGTATCCTAATTGGAAACGTAAATTAAATAGAGAGTTAGAACATATATTTACCGATCCGGAAATCGTAAATTTAGCCAAAAATCTGACTAAGGCACGAGAAGACGCGAGCTAATTTATTAATTTCACTATACTGAAATGGTTGAAGCCCTGAATTGTTGGGCTGACGTTAACCCAAGAGGCGAACCAATGTTAATAGAAGAACAATTAAAACACGCTAACTGTACAGATCCATTTAATTATTTAGGTAAAAAAACGAACGACGGTGTAACAGAGTTTAATGTTTGGCTACCCGGAGCAAAAAATGTCAGTGTGTTTGAAATAGGTTCTGGTAAAAACGTTGGAAAACTAAAACGTAAAAATAAAACAGATTTATTTAGCGGTCAGTTCAAAAAAGTAAAAGAAGATTTAGTTTATGGCTTAAAGATTGAGACTAAAGATACTAATTACGAAGTGATTGATCCTTATCAATTTCAAGATCAAGCGTTTCACGCTGTGCATTACGTTGATCACGCACCAGAAAATGTGTATCAACAATTAGGAGCACAATTGTTGTCTCTTGATGTTGGCTTAGATAAGAATATTGAAGTGACACGATTTGCAGTATTTGCGCCTAATGCTAAAGCAGTATCCATAATTGGTGATTTTAATTTTTGGAATGGTAGTTGCCATCCGATGCAAAAAACATCTATGGGTTATTGGGTATTGATCGTTCCGGGGTTGGCCGCGGGACAAAGATATAAATATCAAATAAAGGATTCCCATGGCAATCAATTACCTCATAAAGCGGATCCTGTGGGTTTTAGTGCTGAACAATATCCGTCCCATGCGTCGATAATATTTAATCAATATGATTATAAATGGAATGACGCCAAATGGATTGAAAAGGCGAAATCAGATAAATATCGAAATGCAATGAGCATTTATGAGGTGCATTTGGGCTCATGGAAGCGACCTTCTGATCCTAAAAAGACCTATCTTAGTTATCGAGATTTAGTGGATGAATTAATTCCCTATGTAAAAGATATGGGGTATACCCACATTGAAGTATTGCCAGTGTCAGAATTTCCATTTGATGGCTCGTGGGGATATCAACCGGTAGGTATGTTTTCGCCAACGAGTCGCTTCGGTGATCCTAATGAATTCAAATTTTTCGTAGATCAATGCCACCAAAATGATATTGGTGTCATTATTGATTGGGTTCCCGCACATTTTCCTGAAGATGGTCACGGCTTAGCACGATTTGATGGCACTCATGTATATGAATATGAAGATCCACGTAAAGGTTGGCACCCAGATTGGAATTCATGTATTTACGACTTTGGTAAAGATACGGTACGCCAATTTTTAGTTGCTAACGCATTATTTTGGATTGAGCATTTTCACATAGATGGTTTGCGTGTAGATGCAGTAGCGTCGATGTTGTATCTGGACTATTCGCGCAAGGACGGGGAGTGGATACCCAATGTTGATGGTGGTAATGAAAATTATGAAGCGATCAGTTTCCTACAATGGATGAATAAAGCGGTTTATGAGAAATTCCCCCATGCTATGACGATAGCTGAGGAGTCGACCTCTTTTCCAAAAGTATCCAAACCTGTTTTTGAAGGTGGGTTGGGCTTCGGATTTAAATGGAATATGGGGTGGATGCACGATTCATTGCATTACATCAGTAAAGATCCATCTTATCGCCGTTATCACCATGGTGAAATTACTTTTAGCATGGTTTATTCATTTTCAGAGAGTTTTGTATTGCCTATTTCCCATGATGAAGTGGTGCATGGCAAAGGCGCATTATTGCGCAAAATGCCGGGTGATGAATGGCAGCAAGCAGCAAATCTGCGTTGTTACGCTGGCTTTATGTATGCACACCCAGGCAAAAAACTAAACTTTATGGGCAATGAAATTGGCCAAAGTTCAGAATGGAACCATGATGCAAGTTTGCAGTGGCATTTGCTTGATTTCGATAAACATATTGGTATTCAATCTTTATATCGAGATTTAAATAGTGTTTATCGCACAACACCCGCAATGTACGAATGTGATCATGATCCTGCAGGTTTTTCGTGGATCGATCACGGTAATGCTGAACAATCTATGTTGTCTCTTTTACGTAAATCAAAAGACGGGAAGCAGTGTGTTGTTGCGATAAGTAACTTTACGCCGGTTCCTAGAGATGAGTTCCGAGTTGGTGTCCCAAAAGAGGGGACTTATACGCTGTTGCTAAATTCCGATGATAAAAAATATTGGGGAAGTGGCTACAAAGTAGCTAAGAAAGTGAAATCTGAAGCGCTAGAATGGAACAATCAACCCCATTCAATTCGAATAAATATGCCTCCCTTGGCGACCTTGATGTTACTAATAACAGAGTAAAAAATTGGCTGATTTAAACCCGCATAAATTGTTAGTTACGGAAGGCACTTGCTATCCGTTAGGTGCAACCCTTACTGAAACAGGTTGTAACTTTGCTGTTCATAGTCCCAAAGCGTTAAAAGTGCTCCTGTGTTTATTTAAGAAAGACACTGAAGAAGCGTTGGAATGCGTTGAGTTAATAGCAAAAACTGGGCAAGTATGGCACTGTCATGTGCAAGGGATTAAAGCAGGACAGTTGTACGCGTATCGTACTCAGGGCGTTTATAAACCTAGCAATGGCAATCACTTTAACCCAGAAAAACTGCTACTCGATCCATATGCCAAACAGTTAAACAGGGCACTGCACTGGGATAGAAAAAAGTATAAAGGGGATAGCGCATTAATGATGCCCAAGTGTGTTGTAGTTGAATACAACAACCCTCCTTTATTACAAAACCATAACAGGCCACATATTCCAGCAAGTCAAACAATCCTTTATGAAGCACATGTCAAAGGATTAACCAAATTACATCCAGACGTACCAGAAAATATTCAAGGGACATATTTAGGGGCCTGTCATCCAGCGATTATCAAGCATTTAAAAGATCTGGGAGTGACGAGCGTACAATTTCTGCCGGTCATGGCCTTTATGCCTGAACCTTATATAACCGAAAAAGGTTTAACCAATTATTGGGGATATAATCCGATAAATTATTTTTGTCCGGAAATGCGTTACGCCGTTGATGATCCAATCCTTGAGTTTAAAACCCTAGTCAAAAAATACCACGAAGCAGGCTTAGAAGTGATTTTAGATGTGGTGTTTAACCACACTGCTGAAGGGGGAGCAGATGGACAAATATTATCGTTCAAAGGATTGGATAATACTTCTTTTTACCTATTCGAATTGAATGAACTTGGTGTCATTGATTACGAAAAATACGTAAATAATTCAGGTTGTGGTAACAGTGTTAATACCGCATTTCCGTATGTCATGAAAATGGTAATGGATGCGCTGCGATATTGGGTTACCAATATGGGCGTGGACGGTTTCCGATTTGATCTCGCCGCAGGCTTAGGCAGAGATCCCTATGAATTCTCTTCTTTATCGGGTTTTTTCAGAACCTTACGACAAGACCCAGTTTTAGCTGACATTAAATTAATTGCAGAGCCTTGGGATATCGGACATGGTGGATACCGCTTAGGACAATTTCCATCCAATTGGCATGAGTGTAATGACAAATTCCGCGATACAGTAAAAGGATTTTGGCGTGGTGATAGCGGGTTAGTAGGGGATTTTGCAACGCGTTTGTTAGGCTCTCGCGATATCTTTCCAAAAGGAAAACGGTCTATTCATTCTTCGGTCAACAATGTTACTTATCATGATGGTTTTACTTTACATGATGTGGTGACTTATTCGAATCGACACAATGAAGCTAATTTAGAAAATAATCGCGATGGGCATGGGCATAATCTATCTGCAAACTATGGTGTAGAAGGCCCAACTAAAGATCCAAACATAAATACGCTGCGTGAAAAGCAAAAACGCAACTTGTTCGCAACGCTATTGTTGTCACAAGGTATTCCTCACGTGTTAGGAGGGGACGAGCTTAGTCGAACTCAAATGGGTAATAACAATGCGTATTGTCAGGATAACGAAGTTAATTGGTATAATTGGAATTTGAACGAGTCTCAGCAAGACTTTTTAGCTTTCTGTAAACGTGTTATTGAATTACGAAAAAGTAGTGTGATTCTCACTGAATTATCCCTTGAAAATGACACTTATAATCTCCATCACAATGTTGATGAAGTGAAATGGTATCGACCTGATGGTGAAAATAAATTAGTTAGCGACTGGCAAGATCCCAACAACCATGCTTTTGCAGTAGAGTTGAAAGGATGTGCTAAGCATAATGAAGAACATCTGTTGATGATATTTAATGCATATGATCATGATGTTAGATTTCACTTGCCTGAACTTAAATCTGGAAGTTGGAGTTTGGAACTGGATACCCGATACAGTAATCCATCACTTCAACCTAAAGCCAAAATATGTCATGTTTTCTTGCAGGCTTATCGCAGCGTGACTGTTTTGAAACGCACCTATAATCAAGATTGCGAATAAACGGACAAAGGAGTTCGTGATGAAACTTAGTGATAGTCAGTGGCGTGAGAAGTTAAGCAAAGAAGAGTATAGAGTCTGTCGTGAAAAAGGTACTGAAAGGCCTTTTAGCGGAGAGTTATTGCATAACGAAAAAACGGGAGATTACCTGTGTACTTGTTGTGGAAGTATTCTTTTTAGTTCGGAAGATAAATTCGATTCAGGTTGTGGTTGGCCGTCGTTTTCAGCCCATACAAAACACGATAACGTCGCTTTTCATGAAGATAACTCTTTAGGAATGCAACGCATAGAGATTGTCTGTAAGAACTGTGATGCTCACCTAGGGCATGTCTTTCCGGATGGTCCGGCACCCACTGGCCAGCGCTATTGTGTAAACTCTGTTTCAATCAAGTTTTCTGCTGAAAAATAGCCTTCAGTCGTTTTAATTCTCTTTTGATAAAATTATTTTGTGTAATATTTTTACATGAATACACGGCTCTTTTTCAGTCTTACCACTAGCTTTGCCACTGTATTGAAAGTTTTGAGGTAAAATTACATTCAATATCAATTGGTACTCTTCAAACTACTGAAAACTGTAAGTTTGTACCAGTTTGGTGAAATTTAAATCTGCCTATAGAATACCCGGCGTTTTTTGATGCTATAAACATATTAGGGTAGTAAAGAATGAATCAGCAGTTTGAACAAGAGCTAATGGGTAGTTGGCAAGAGCGTCAAGAATACGCAGAGTTAATGCAGCCATTGTTGGGTAAACTATACCGTGATAGCGCCGTAGAAATCTCGATTTTTGGGCGACCAATGTTAGGCGCAAGCGCGATTGATATCATTAAAGCTCACCGCACCGTAAGACGACACACAGGTGAGAAACTAAGACTAAGAGAAAGTTGGCCAATTCTTGAGGAAATGAGCAAACTTAAATTAGCACCGGCTCACATCGATTTAGGTAAGTTAGCTTTTGCTTTCCATCACGATGAAGCGTTCAAAGATTTAGATATAAAGTCTTATTTGAACGATCAATTAATTGAGATTGCTGATAAACAAGATAATCATCCTGTGCAAGACGTTGTTCTTTACGGTTTTGGCCGAATTGGACGTTTATTAGCGCGACTTCTGATTGAACGTCAAGGTAAAAACAATAAGCTCCGTCTTAAAGCAATTGTTGTGCGTGGTGGTAAAGACGGCGACTTGGAAAAACGCGCAAGTTTGTTACGTCGTGATTCTGTACACGGTCCATTTAACGGTAGTATTACCGTCGATCACGAACGTAATGCAATCAAAGCAAATGGTTCATTTATTCAGGTTATTTACGCCGATTCACCGGACAGCGTAGATTACACAAAATACGGTATTAACGATGCTATCGTGATTGATAATACGGGTATCTGGCGTGACCGAGACGGTCTTGGATTACACCTAAAGGCGAAAGGGACCAAAAAAGCTATCTTAACCGCACCAGGCAAAGGTGATGTCAAAAATATTGTGTACGGTGTAAACCATGATGATATTAAAGTCGAAGATACGATTTTGTCTGCTGCCAGTTGTACTACCAATGCTATTACACCTGTGCTTAAAGCATTAGATGAAAAATATGGCATTACAAATGGACATGTAGAAACAGTTCACTCTTTTACCAATGACCAAAATCTAATTGATAATTTCCATAAAGCCGAACGACGTGGGCGTAGTGCCGCATTGAATATGGTGATTACTGAAACTGGGGCGGCTAAGGCGGTTTCGAAAGCCTATCCTAAATTAGATGGTAAGTTGACTGGAAATGCAATCCGGGTTCCAACTCCGAATGTATCACTGGCGATTCTAAACTTGAATTTAGAGACAGCCACAGACAAAGAAGAAATGAATAACTTCTTGCGTGATCTTTCTTTGTTTTCTTCGCTTCAACATCAGATAGATTTCACTTCATCAATTGAAATTGTGTCAACTGATTTAGTCGGTTCACGTGCCGCATCCGTGGTTGATTCTCAAGCAACTATCGTGGCTGGAAATAGAGCGACGTTATATGTTTGGTACGACAATGAGTTTGGGTATAGTTGTCAGGTTATGCGTTGCGTACAGTCAATGGCTGGTTTAACTTATCCCACAATTCCAGCGTAATTGATAACGTTAAAATACTTGTTGTTTTGCATTAATAGTTGACCCTAATGATGCTAAACAACAAGTTTATCTCCTTTTCGATTTCTTCAGTCCACTTCAGAATATTTTTATTTATAAGCTAATTTAATTTTTTTATTTAAATTAATAGTTCTGCGCCACCCATTTTTATTCAGACTATGGTAAATTGATTTCGGTTTAAATTTCAGTGAGTCTAGTCGTGAAAATAAGCAGCAATTTTGATTCTGGCAATATAGTCGTTGTTAATGCAGAGAATCCAAAGCAAATAGAATTACAAATTAACAAAGATAACCAGTCTGAGTTTTATCAATGGTTCCATTTTAAATTGGACTCTACACCTTTTGTGGAACATAACATCAAGATAGGTGACTTAGCGAAGTCAGCTTATCCTGAAGGGTGGCAAGGTTATCAAGCTGTTGCCTCTTATGACCGACAAGAGTGGTTTAGAGTCGATAGCACTTTTGATGGTGACAATTTAAACATGTCCTTCACGCCTGAACATAAGCATACATATTTTGCCTACTTTACGCCTTATAGTTACGAAAGACATCTCGATTTGTTAGCGTCGGCACAGGTGAATGACCGTTGCCAGTTGCACCATTTGGGTGAAACATTGGATGGACGCGACATGTCTGTGCTAGAAATAGGGGAGGCCGAGGAAGGGAAAAAGACAATATGGATTATTGGACGCCAACATCCCGGCGAATCTATGGCTGAATGGCTAATAGAAGGGCTTTTAATACGACTTTTCGATGCTGACGACGGTGTGGCCAGAAGATTGCTTGATAAAGCAGTTATTTATGTCGTTCCCAATATGAATCCAGATGGTTCAGTTCGTGGACATTTGAGAACCAACGCGGTTGGCACAAATTTAAATAGGGAATGGAATGCCCCTAGCATGGATAAAAGTCCAGAAGTGTTTTTAGTCATGGAAAAAATGCAGCAAACTGGCGTTGATCTGTTTTTAGATATCCACGGTGACGAATCTATTCCTTATAATTTTGTGGCTGGTGCTGAAGGAAATCCTGGATACAGTGAGCGCATAAAAGGCTTAGAAGATGCATTCAAATCTGCTTTTTTAACTGTTTCACCAGAGTTTCAAGATGAATTTGGTTACGATAAGGACGAGCCTGGTAAAGGTAATATGACAGTTGCAACCAATGCTGTTGGGCAGTTATATGATTGTTTAGCCTACACGCTTGAGATGCCATTTAAAGATAATGCGCTATTGCCAGACCCCGCATACGGTTGGTCAGCGCAGAGATGCAAACAATTAGGTGAAGATTTATTGGTCGCCGTTAATGCGGTAGTGGATGATTTGCGCTAGCGCGATATTAAAACATAACATTAAAATAAACTCGAAATAACAATAAAAAAAGGGGTGTCGCTTGGAAGCTTTTCATGATTTTTTAAAGCTATTAGATAGTTTTTTGGGGGGCAATGCTCTGTTCCCTTTCATCTTGCTGGGAACGGGTCTGTTTTTTACCATTTTTCTCGGATTTCCTCAAATTCGCTATTTTAAGCATGCATGGAAAGTAGTTACTGGAAAATTCGATACAGAAGACTCGCCGGGCGATACTAGTCATTTTAGAGCATTAACAACTGCGCTATCTGGTACTGTGGGTACGGGAAATATAAGTGGTGTCGCGTTTGCTATCTTTTTGGGTGGTCCAGCAGCCTTGTTTTGGATGTGGGCAACAGCATTTTTCGGTATGACCACAAAATTTGTTGAGGTCACGCTTTCACATAAATATCGGGATAAAACAGAAGACGGCACTATGGCCGGTGGTCCCATGTATTACATGGATAAACGATTGAATATGAAATGGTTAGCGGTAGCTTTTGCGATCGCTACAGTAATCAGTTCATTCGGCACAGGAAACCTCCCGCAAAGTAACGGCATTGCAACGAGTATCGAAGAAACCTTCGGATTCGAACCTTGGATTGTTGGTAGCGTTTTAGGGATCCTATTGGCGCTAGTTATTTTAGGTGGTATTCATCGAATTGCTGCAGTCACCTCAAAAATTGTTCCCTTTATGGCGGTTATCTACTTAATTGGCGCGCTTGCGGTAATTTTCGCTAATTTAGGCAATATTGTGCCTTCATTTGTGTCCATATTTTCTGATTTATTTACAGGCTCTGCTGCTACTGGCGGATTTTTAGGGGCATCTATTGCTTATGCATTTAACCGTGGTGTAAACCGTGGTTTGTTTTCGAACGAAGCCGGGCAGGGGTCAGCGCCTATTGCGCATGCCGCAGCTAAAACAAAAGAACCTGTATCTGAAGGTATGGTGTCAATATTAGAGCCTTTTATTGATACCATTTTGATATGCACTATTACAGGGTTAGTCATTTTATCTTCAGGGGTTTGGAAAGAAAAACACGTTAACGTTTTCGAGCGCTCTAGCTTGGAAATAGTGGCTGGCAACTATGCTGAAAATGACGAGCAAGACAGAGATAACCTGTATCGTTATTTAAATCATATTGATGGCTCTAGTGTTGAAAAATACAATGGTGAAATTCAAGTGGTTTCAGGCGTAGCAGTAAGCGGTGGTTTCACAATTATTCATGCCCGTTCATTAGCTGAAGACGTTGTGTTTACTGTTGGTACTGATGAAGATTTATATACAGGAACATTGAAAGTAGTAGATGGAGGCTTTATCAAAGATAATCTGGTATTAACCGGTAAGTCTTTGGTCCATTCAGCCCGCTTGACCACGATAGCTTTCACGAAAGGATATTTTGGCGAATTTGGTCAATATATAGTATCAATTGGTTTGTTGTTATTTGCTTTTTCAACCGCAATTGCCTGGTCATATTACGGTGACAGAGCGATGACATATTTACTTGGCGCTCGTTCTATCATGCCTTATCGTGTGGTCTATGTTGCCGGTTTTGTATGGGCATCATTTTCCGACACTGAGCTTGTTTGGACATTAGCAAGTGTTGCTATTGTGGTGATGACCTTACCTAACTTATTTGGTATTTTAATGCTGAGTAAAGAAATGAAAAGCTCAGTAAAAGATTATTGGGTACGATTTAATAAAGAAAACAAATCTTAGATTTCTAACCTATATTGTTAGCTGATTTGTGCATCGTTGACGGTCAATACAGGCCGTCAACGATTTTGTATTTGGAGTTTAAATATGGCACTGACAGATTGCCCTTCGTGTAACAAGACTATTTCAGATAAAGCAACAACCTGTTCCCATTGTGGCTTTGCCATTGGGGATGCAACCGCTGAAGATCTTTTACGCAAAAAAAGTTTAAATAAATTTAAAAAGCAACATAGCATTCAAAATCAGTCAATGTTAGCGATGTTGATGTTTGTCGCTGGATTTGGATTTATGTATTGGGGGGGCGCGCAGCCAGGTGATTTTCAACACACGATTGCTATTGGTGTTTCGGTAACTGGATTCGTTTGGTATATCGTAAATCGGATAAGATTAATATTTATAAAGCGAGCAGATTAGTGAATATTGATGCACTTGTGTCGTCGATGACCGTCCAAACATATGAAAAACTACGACAAGCTGTTGAAACAGGTAAGTGGCTTGATGGTTCACCCTTGACAGAAAGCCAACGAGAGAGCAGCATGCAAGCGGTGATGATGTATCAAGTTAAGGTTTTAAAGCTTGATCAGCATATGACACTAAATGCAGATGGCGAAATAAATCATAAAAGCCGTCAACAACTTAAAGAACAGTTTGCTTCACAAAGCAGCATTGCACGGTTCAAACAGGATGATTTTTAAACACTTTTTTCGACCTAAACACCAGGATCCTAATCCTCAAGTTAGAATCCAAGCTATCGCCAACTTAACGCCTGAAGAAACCCAGCATAAGTCGCAATTGCATGAACTAGCGTTCAATGATGAAGATCCGAACGTTAATCTTGCCGCCCTTACGCGTTTAAATAGTTTTGCGCTTTGGTGCAAAATGGCTGAAACCGCTAAATCGGAAAGGGTTAAAAAACGTGCACAAACAACAGTAGAAAATGCGTTGTTTGAACAAGGTACATTAAAAATTAGTGATCGAGAAAGACATACTTTCATTGCTGAATGCAAGAGTAATGCGCTTTTAGAAAAGTTGCTGCAATTGCCTTCGTTGCAAAATGACGATAGTGGATTGCTAATGGGGGTATTACAAAAACTAAATAAGCCTCATGTCACCAAACAGCTGTTTCTCAACGCACAAAATGAAAAAGTACAGTTCAATCTGCTACCGCTAATTAAGGACGAAGCAACTCTTAATAAAGCATTAAAGCGCACTCCATTTGAAAGTATCAAAGCCACTATTGCTAAAATGTTGACAGAGATAGAGGAAGCGAAACTAAAACCAATCGAAATTGAAAAAGATGCCAAGCTAGTATTATCACAAATGCTGGCACTAAAAGATAAACAAGATTACGCAACCATAAAACAACAGCTGTCAGCATTTGCTGAAAATTTCAATCTGTTGCAAAAAGAATTCGGTTGTTTGAAAGCTGATTTACGGACTCAATTGAATGAACGTTTTGATGAAATCTATTCGAAAGTGAATGGACTAATTGAGCAATTAGCGCCGAGCTTCCATGCTGCTGAACAATTTAACACTTTCAAGGCGCAACTCGATGGGTTGGCTTCTCAAGTCATGTCAATTGTCTCTTCAGCTAATCAGGAGCTATCTCAAGATGTTGAAAAAGTAACATTAGGAGCAGTAGAAGATTATGAGCATGCCTTGCAAACATGTCAGCATAGTTTAGCTGAAATAAAGCAGCAACTTCCAGAACAAGAAAAGTCATTGCACACAATGTCTTATGCAATTTCTAAACAGATCATTCAGTGTCGTTCGACGTTGGAACGTCTTCCTGAGTTTAAAAAAGCGGTTGGTTTAGGAAAAGAGTTTATTGCGCAATTTAAGCGTTTAAAGCCACCAACTGATGTAAGTCAAATAAGTGCTTCTCAAGAATATCTGAACGAGCAAACGCAACACTGGAAGTCTTTATCTGACTCATATGGTTCTGGGTGGCCAAAAGAATTAGAAGTCGAGTGGCAACAATGCCGTAAGGCGTTTAATCAAGGTTTAAAAGAATTAAAGGCTGAAGTTAAACAAAACGAAAGTCGGTGCAGGGCTAAACTACGTACCATTGATAGTCTTATCTCCCAAGGTAAATATCATGCAGCAATGGGGCTTTATGAAAAAGTCATTATCTGGTACGCGCAACTTCCAGAACGTAATCAGGAATTTATCAGTCGACAATTTTTGTCAGTAAAAGAGCAAGTCGAAAATCTAAAAGATTGGCAACAATATATCGCTCAACCGCGTAAACCCGCAATCCTTAAAGAAGCTGAAATAATTGCTCTGAATCCACTTCCTATCGATCAACAAGTTTCTGAAGTAAAGCATTTGCGGAGTGAATGGAATAGCTTAGGTAATACCGGAACTGAAGCAGATATCGCACTTAATCATGCGTTTGATTTGGTTATAGAAAAAGCATTTGAACCTTGTCGTTTGCACTTCGCTGAGATGGAAACACAACGTGAAGAAAATGCACAACAAAAGTATGCAGTGATTGAGCAACTTAAAGCTTTACAAACAGAAGAGCATTCAATTAATCAATTAATTGATCAAGTTAATCAACTACAAAAGCGTTGGAAAACAATTGGGAAAGTAGATTACAAAATACTCGACACTCTCAATCAGCAGTATGATGAAGGACTTAAGCCACTAAAATCGCGCATTTCGCAATTCAATCAAGAAAACGCAGATGCTAAGCGTGAGCTAATTTCAAAGGCGCAAAAATTGCTCGAAACAGAAAATGTTTTTGAAGCTATTGACCAAGCAAAAAGGTTGCAAATTCAATGGAAAGACATTGGTCAAGCAGGGCGTAAACATGAAAATGCGTTGTGGAATGAATTTAGAAATATTAATGATCAATTATTTGCTAAACGTAATGAGATTCAAAATAGCAATAAACAAGCATTACAGCAGAAAACCGATGAACTTGAAGAACAATTTGCTGTTATTCAAAAAGATGCACTTAATGTGGAAAGTTTAGCAAATGTCGAACAGGTTACTTCAGAATTACGTGATTTTGCTAATACATTAGCAAATGATGAAGCTAATCATAATCGAATAGAAAGAAAGGTTACGCAATTAGAAAATAAACTGCTTTCTAAAAAACAATCTTTAGTGACGGATGAAAAACGTAAAATACTTGATTGCGTATTCACACTGCTTGAGCCAGAAACTGATAATGAAGTAACTAACGATTTATTAGAGCAGTTACCTCAAGCATGGAAGCAAGCTTATCAAAGTGACTCTGCACCTCAATATAGTCGGCAAGAAATTGCGGTTTTACTCGATATTATAGATTCGAAAGACAGCCCAAAAGGGGATTTGGAACTGCGTAAAAACCTGCAATTGCAACTTATGACGGATAAATTGCAGCATGGTGAAGAACTGAATAAAAATGAATTATTATTGCAATGGATTCAGCATGGCTCAGTTGAAGATAAAGATGCCGATTTGCAGCAAAGAGTTAGATCTCACTTTATTGACTGAGTGCGAATAAAGTGGTGAATTAACTTAATTCACCACGCATATTTGTAATCAGTAGTCTTTTTATTTCGTCGATTGGTAAGTTTTTACTCAATAAATAATGTAATTTGGCCAATGCGGCCTCTGGGGTCATGTCGTTGCCTGATACCACGCCAACTTCACGCAATACGTGCCCATTTGCGTAGCCACTCATATTGACCTTTCCGCTAAAACACTGGGTACAATTTAAGACAATAATATTATTTCGTTCAGCTTCTTTTAGTTGCGCCAACAAAGCGGGATTTTGAGGAGCATTTCCAACACCATAGCTGAGTAAAATCAATGCTTTTACCGGTTGCTGCAAAGTATTTCTAATAACCTCTGCACTTATACCTGGATATAATGTGACTACGCCAATGGGTTGTGCGTTTACCGGGCTGACAGTCATCACTTTTTGACTTTCAGTAGAAAGTTTACCGGCAATTAATTCAATATCGATCCCAGCTCTTAACAGCTCAGGGTAGTTGGGGGAACCAAAGGCATCAAAGCCGTCTGCGTCAACTTTTCTGCTGCGGTTTCCTCTAAATAATCGATTGTTAAAATATAAAGAGACTTCTGGAATTGGGTAATTGGCCGCAATGTATAATGCATTCAATAAATTAACTTGGCCATCGGAACGTAATTCAGCTAAAGGAATTTGTGAGCCGGTAACGATTACTGGCTTGTCTAAATCTTCTAACATAAACGACAAGGCTGATGCAGTATATGCCATGGTGTCGGTTCCATGCAGTATAATAAAACCGTCGTAGGCAGCGTAATTATCACTGATATCATCTGCTATTCTTTGCCAGTCATGTGGGCTCATATCTGAAGAGTCGATTAAACTTTGATATTCTTGGATGGTGAAATCTGGCATTTCAGGTCGATGAAACTCTGGCATATTCGCCAAGGTTTCAGATAAAAAACCGGACACTGGCACATAACCATGGGAAGAGGGGCGCATACCAATAGTTCCGCCAGTATAAGCTACATAAATACGTTTTTTCGTTTCTATCATAATCTACTTTTCTAACCACAAGATTTCGCACATTCTATACTGATTCTACTTTTAGCTTCAGACTAATTATTTTATTTTTATGGGATTTTTTGATGTACGCTTTGTTAAATGCACCTTATTTTAATTTTTTGAAGGAATTATTTTGAACGTCACTCGTATTGTCATTACTTTTTTGCTGTTTGTTATTTGCAGCACACTAAGCCGTCCAGTTAGCGCTGATATTTTAAGTATGCGTGATCGCGCGCAATTAACAGATCAGATCTTAGAAGATAGATTGCAAAATATATTGCCTGATTTAATGGCACGTGAAGAGATTGATATGTGGATCTTAATTTCACGCGAATATAATGAAGATCCAGTGTTGAAAACAATGTTACCTGCAACTTGGCTTTCAGCCCGGCGAAGAACTATTTTGGTTTTGTATAACCCTGGTGAGGGGAAGCCCATTGAACGCTTAGCGGTAAGTCGTTATGCGGTAGATAGTCTGTTTAAGAAAGGTTGGGACAAAGAAAAGCAGCCTAACCAATGGGAGCGCCTAGTTGAGATTATTAAACAAAAAAATCCCAACAAAATTGGCTTAAATAAATCTACTCATTTCGCATTGGCAGATGGCATGAGCGCTACCGAGTTCGAAGAGTTACATGCAGCATTACCAACAGAATTAAAAAGTAAAGTTGTGTCGTCTGAAAAACTTGCCGTCGCTTGGCTTGAAACCCGCAGTGAACAAGAAATGGCTGTCTATCCAGAGTTAATACAAATTGGACGTAAACTAATAGCTCAGGCTTTTTCAAACCAAGTTATCACGCCGGGTAAAACTAGCACAGATGATGTAGTTTGGTGGTTACGTGAAAAAAGCAGAGAAATGAAACTGACAAACTGGTTTCATCCTAGCGTCTCATTACAACGTTCTAGTACTGAAAAGTTTAATCCAACCGAGGCGTTTTCCGGAAATAAAGGTTCTCAAATTATTCAACCCGGTGACTTGTTGCATGTGGACTTCGGGTTGGTTTATTTGCGTTTACACTCTGATCAGCAGCAACATGCTTACGTTTTGAAAAAAGGGGAAACGGATGCGCCTGAATATATAAAAGAGGCGTTTAAAAAAGCCAATCAACTGCAGGATATTTTAACCGATAATTTTGTTTTGGGGCGAACAGGGAATCAAGTGTTAAAAATGTCTCGAGAAGAGGCTATTAAGGCAGGCATAAAACCAACAATTTATACCCACCCTCTGGGCTACCATGGTCACGCAGCTGGCACTACCATAGGTATGTGGGATTCGCAGGGCGGAGTAGCAGTGCAGGGCGATCATCCACTGCATTATAATACGGTTTATTCAATCGAATTAAATGCAGCTTCATTCATACCGGAATGGAAAAAAGAAATCCGTATTATGTTAGAGGAAAATGCCTATTTTGATGAAAGTGGTGTGACTTATATGGATGGACGTCAAACAAAATTACACTTAATTACGTCAGATTAACTTTACGAAATTACGCCTTTTTAAAATGTTACAGAATTTGTTTTTAAGCAGCGCAATGCAATGTGCTTTGGTATGCTCTTGAGCGCAATAATAAGCACTAACAAAAGTGACTACTACAGGAAATAATAACCATGAAACAGGCTAAAAAAACGAGCGGTATCAAGCATGCATTGATTGCCATGTCGGTAAGCATTGCACTTGCAGGATGCGCTGGAACATCAACTGAAAACCAAGGTGCTAGCCAAATTGCTGCTGAAAATATGGCTCAACAAGCCGAAGCAGCTAAGATTCAAGATCTTACTGAAAATTATTTTAATGAAAGTATGGCGATGAATCCGGTCTACTCAACGTTTTTAGGGGAAACTAAGTACAACGATCAGTTCGATGAGCCTATCACTGAAGCTGCATTTGCAAAACGTTTGGCGTTTGAAAAAAAATATTTGGCTGCGGTTAATAAAATCGACCCAAGTAAATTAAGTGGGCAGGATCTACTAAGTTACGAAGTGTTTAAACGTGATCTCGACGTCAATATTCGAGGGTTTGAACTGCCAGAACATTTAATGCCAATCAGTCAATTTGGTGGTATGCACAGTTATTTTCCAATGTTAGGCTCAGGTAGCAGCGCACAACCATTTAACACCGCTCAAGACTATCGAAACTTTATGAAACGTTCGGTTGGATTTTCCGCTTATATGGACAGTGTTATCACTATCATGCAAGAGGGTATAAAAAGAGGAGTCGTTCATCCTAAACCCATAGTCGAGAAGCTAATTCCACAACTTAGCGTACACGTAGTTGACGATGTTACAGAAAGTGTATTTTACGGGCCAGTAGCTGCTTTAGAAAATAACGACAATATTAGCGAGACAGAAAAAGCTAAAATAAAAAGCGAATATATTGCTGTGATAAAACAGGTGATAATTCCTGCTTACGAAAAAGTGTCTAATTTTGTTAAAGGTGAGTACTTAGACAATGCCAGAGATACCGTGGGTTTGTCAGCTTTGCCGAACGGTAAAAAGTGGTATGAATATCGTATTGAAACCAATACAACCTTACCATTAACCGCAGAAGAGATTCATCAATACGGTAAACAAGAAGTGGCGCGTATTCTTTCAGAAATGCATACCGTTAAAGAAACGGTTGGCTTTGAAGGAGATTTAGCTGCATTCTTTGAATTTTTGCGTACTGACGATCAATTCTACTTCGATTCAAAGCAAGACATTATTGATGGTTACACAGAAGTCAAAGAAAAGATTAATGCACGTTTACCTAAACTGTTTGAAGTATTTCCTAAAGCTGATTATGTGGTAAAACCTGTAGAAGCGTTTAGAGAAGAATCTGAAGCTGGTGCGAGTTATATGCCGCCTTCTCCGGATGGTTCAAGACCTGGGATCTTCTATATCAATACGCGCGATCTGAAAGGTCAGCCTAAATTTTCACTCGAAACCTTGAGTATTCATGAGGCAGCACCGGGTCACCACTTTCAAATTGCCATTCAACAGGAGGTGGAGTCTTTGCCTAAATTCCGTAAATTTGGCGGCTACACAGTGTTTTCTGAAGGGTGGGCGCTGTACGCCGAGAGCTTAGGTAAAGAATTAGGGCTCTTTACTGACCCTTACATGTGGTACGGTCGCTTAAGTGATGAACAATTAAGAGCCATGCGATTAGTTGTGGACACGGGGTTACATGCTTTTGGTTGGAGTCGTGAACAAGCGATAGCTTATATGCTAGAAAACTCTTCGATGGCCGAAAGTGACGTTGTTGCTGAAGTAGAGCGTTATATTTCTATCGGCGGTCAGGCACTAGCATATAAAATTGGCCAGCGTCATATTCGCATGTTAAGAAATAAAGCTGCAAAAGCGCTAGGTGATGACTTTGATATACGTAAGTTCCATACTGAAGTGCTAATTGATGGAGCGTTACCAATGCCAATTTTAGAAGCTAAGATTGATCGTTGGATTGAAAAACAAAAAAGTTAATTATTTGAGTAAATACTAAAAGAGTCGGCAATGCCGACTCTTTTTTTTATTTTACTTCAACACCCGCTGCCTGTTTGTCTGCATGGTAACTTGAACGTACCATGGGGCCACAAGCGGCATGGGTAAAACCAATGCTATGGGCATATTCGCCTAATTCGTCAAACTCGGTAGGATGTACATAACGCTTTAAAGGGTAATGATGCTTACTCGGTTGTAAGTATTGACCTAAAGTTAACATATCGACATTGTGTGCACGCAAATCATCTAATACTACGCTGATTTCCTGCTTGTCCTCACCCATACCCATCATCAGTCCAGACTTAGTCGGGATATCTGGATGTTGCTGTTTGAATTTTTTCAACAAGTCCAATGACCATTGGTAGTTAGCGCCGGGACGGCATTCCCGATAAAGACGAGGAATGGTTTCCAAGTTATGGTTGAAAACATCCGGAACACCTTGTTTGAATATTTCTAACGCACGATCCATACGACCACGAAAGTCTGGTACTAATACTTCAATCTTGGTGCTCGGACTATGCTCTCTAATGGCGTTAATACAATCCACAAAATGCTGAGCTCCGCCATCACGTAAGTCATCACGGTCAACAGAGGTGATAACCACGTATTTCAACCCCATCTCGGCAATCGTTTTGGCTAATTTAATCGGTTCTTCTGCACTTGGAGGGAGAGGTTTACCATGGGCTACGTCACAAAATGGACAGCGTCGAGTGCAAATGTCGCCCAAAATCATAAATGTTGCCGTTCCGTGATTAAAGCACTCAGCTAGGTTAGGGCAACTTGCTTCTTCACATACAGAATATAAATTATTTTTGCGTAGCGTTTGTTTAATGTGATCTATCTTATCTGTGGTGCGCGGAAGTTTTATTTTGATCCACTCAGGTTTACGCAACATCTGTTCTTTTTCAGTGGGAACAATGGTAATGGGAATGTGTTTTACTTTCTCATCGTCGCGGAGTTTTACTCCAGCTTGTGGTCGTGCGTTACTCATCAAAACCTTCTTTAAATTCTTTATGCTCAATATTTAATAAACTACAAAAGTGATCGACCAATTTCACACCCGCTTCTACAACTGTTTGCGGACCGCCTATCGTTGTGCAATTTAACATTTCAAGGCCAGCATAGCCACAAGGATTAATTCGATTAAACGGGCTTAAGTCCATATTTACGTTTAATGCTAAACCGTGAAACGAACAACCTTTACGAATTCTTAAGCCAACCGAACAGATTTTTTTATCGTCTACATAGACGCCTGGCGCATCGGCCTTAGGATAAGCGTCTATATTGTAGTCGCGTAAGGTATTAACCACGCAACTTTCAAGGGCAGTCACTAAATGACGCACGCCTAATTTACGACGTTTTATATCCAATAAAACGTACATGGTTTGTTGCCCAGGACCGTGATAGGTGACTTGGCCTCCGCGATCAACTTTCACCAGTGGAATTTCGCCCGCAGCTAAGATGTGCTCTTCTTTCCCTGCTTGACCTTGGGTAAATACAGGTAAATGCTCTACTAACCAAATTTCATCTGCAGTATTTGCAGAACGAGAATCGGTAAAGTCTTGCATGGCTTGCCAAACAGGTTGGTAACTACGTTCGCCCAGTTGACGAACTATTAATGATGTATGACTCAATTAATACTGCCTGAATGTCACTAAAGCACAACTCTAACGAGCTCTAGGCTAGATAGTTCAGTATAGATTGTTTCCATATGCTCTTTACTGGTAACTTTTACACTTATAGAAAGTGAATGATAAGTGCCTTTTGAACTGGGTTTAATCTTTGGACTGTAATCACCCGGTGCATGTTCTTGTAAACAGGTTATTACATCAATAGGAAGTTGCTCATGAGCAACTCCCATAATTTTAAATGTTTGGAAACAAGGAAAATCCAGTAGTTGATCGAATTTAGTATCCACTTTTTACTCTTAACTTATTCGGGGATTTGAATAGGCTTAACGCTTAATCGTCAAATCCAAGTTGCAATTTTATATAGTCATAAGCCCGATCAAAAAATCCGCCTTCTTGCACTTCATGTAGCGTTACCAATGGATATTCTGCAACGTCTTCACCTTCAAGTTGCAAGAATAGTTTGCCTACCACTTCACCTTTAGCAATCGGTGCTTCTAAGCTTTTTTCCAATTCGAAATTGGCTTTTAAATTTTTGACCTGACCTCTGGGTATCGTTATGGGGGTGTCTTGGTTAATTCCCAAGTCTACTGTTTCTTTATCACCCATATAAATACGATGAGAGACGAAACTATCTCCAGCTTTGTAAGGGGTAACGGTTTCGAAGAAACGGAATCCATATTTTAATAGCTTTTTATTTTCATTTTTACGTGCACGCTCACTGTCAGCCCCCATTACTACAGCAACAAGTCGCATATCTCCTTGGGTTGCTGACGTCACCAAACTATATCCCGCATCAGACGTATGACCGGTTTTTATGCCGTCTACGTTTAGGCTTTTATCCCACAGCAAACTATTACGGTTATATTGTTTAATGTCGTTGTATGAAAATTCTTTTTCTCGATACAAAGCATATTCTTCAGGAACGTCATTAATTAGTGCGCTAGCTAAAATAGCCATATCACGTGGAGAAGTGTAATGATCAGCATCGTGCAATCCATGGCTATTTACAAAATGAGTTGATGTCATTCCAAGTTTTTCCGCATGGGCATTCATCAAGCTAACGAATGCGCCTTCTGTTCCCGCGATGTGTTCTGCCATCGCCACGCATGCGTCGTTTCCTGATTGAATTATAATGCCTCGATTTAAATCATGAACTGATACTTGCTTGCCAACTTCGATAAACATTTTTGATGAATCTGGAAAATTTTTAGCCCAGGCATTTTCTGAAATCGTAACCATATCTGATTCTGAAATGTTGCCGAGTTTCAATTCGTTGCCAATAACATAACTTGTCATCATTTTAGTTAAGCTTGCTGGTGCTAATTGAATATCAGCGTTTAGCTCGGCAATAACATGGCCTGTATTATGATCCATCAACAAAAAACCTTTTGCTGCTACAGTCGGAGGAGGTGGGATAACCACTGCTGAGAATGCACCAACAGAAAAAAAGGTTGTGCTGAGTGTGCAAAACAAACCCAAAAGAATAGACTTAAAATTGTTCATTGACCTACCATTATTATTAAACTTTAAAAAGCGAATCGAAAGCGCCGGCTAATATATCATTTCTGCCGAACAGTTTCGTGAAAAAAATCGGCTTGTGCGATCAACCGAATAGATTTTATGCTAGATGACCGATTTGGCAAAATCTGTGTTTTGTTGTCATGCACTGGATTAACTATCTAGTTATGACCGCTATTAGGTGCAAAAAGTTTAATCTCCTAACTAGTTAAGAAACTGTTTTCTTAGGGCGTCATCGTAATTTCACTATATACCCGAAATGCACTGCTATATCCGTCGAGTTTTAGCTGTTGTAAAAGTTGATCCGCGTGGAATTCATCTGTTAATGGGCCTAGATGTAATCGATAAATGCCATTTTCACTGGGCGTATTCACAGAAACCTGATACTGGTTTTGCAATCCTTTCGCCAATGCCAGTACTTTAGCTTGATCCTGAAGTGCAGCGACTTGAATGAATACCTGTTTCTCAAGATTTGCGGTAGCAACTTCGGTGGTTGTTGCTTGAGGATTGTTGCCAACGGTTAACACGCCATTGTGATCCACATGCATGACTTCTACTTTAACTTTTGCTGTTCCCGTGTCTAATACGCCAATTTTCATGGCTGCTGCATATGATAAGTCAATGATGCGATTGTGATGAAAAGGACCTCTGTCATTTACTCTGACAACCGCAATTTTGCCATTTTCAGTGTTTGTCACTTTGACTATAGATGGCAGAGGAAGGGTCTTATGTGCCGCGCTCATGGCAAACATGTTATACACCTCTCCGTTTGCGGTGAGATGGCCGTGAAACTTCTGACCATACCAAGAAGCTATCCCTTGTTTTACATAGCCTTTACCTGTTTTTAATGGCGTATAGTATTTACCTAAAACAGTGTAGGGGCGCATTGACGCAGGTAAGTAGGGTTCATACGCAGGCTTTACGTCACGAAAATCAATGTCGCGGCTTATTATTTGAGGTTTAGAATCTGAGTGTTGTGAATATCGTCCAGTGTTGCTACAAGCACTAAGTACGATACACAAACTTATAGTTAGTATTAATTTCATTGCGTTTCCATTGCCTGCTGAAGTTGCTGACTAAATTGAAAAACTGCCATGGCATAAAGAGGACTGTGATTGTATCGCGTGATGGTGTAAAAATTGGGTAGTCCTACCCAATATTCGGTGAATTCGGCTTGTTCAAAAGATAAAAGTTTCACGCTTTGATTAGGCTGAATTGTTATATTTTTTTCAATTTCGATACCTGCATCCGCCAGCTCTTGCCACGTGTGCTGATACTTTAAACTTTTACTTATCAGGTCATCTACTTTTGCATCTTGATTGATAACCTTGGCTTTAAAAGCTATGGGTTCATTGGGTATCCAGCCATGACGTTTAAAATAATTTGCAACGCTTCCTATGGCATCTACTGGATTGTTGAGTAAGTCACGCACACCATCGCCATCAAAATCTATTGCATAGTGTCGGTAACTAGAAGAAATAAATTGCCCCCAACCCATTGCGCCAGCATAAGACCCTTTAACTTCTGTCATCGGGAAGCCTTCTTCACGGGTCAATAGAAAATACTCAGCTAATTCACTTTTGAAAAATTTGGCGCGGGGAGGGTAATGAAAACCTAAAGTGTATAAAGCGTCGAGTACCGGGTATTTACCTTTGTAAGTGCCATAAAATGTCTCTACACCAATAATCGCAACGATAATTTGCGCGGGAACCCCAGTTTCCTTCTCTGCTCGTTGTAAGGTAACTTTGTGTTCTTGCCAAAACTTCACACCTTTAGCTAGACGCTTATCGGTAAGAAATATTGGATAATATTGATGCCAAGGTTTCGCTTCCCAAGGTTTGGCTATAGCATCAAGAATCGTTTGATTTTTATTTGCAGAATCCAAGGTTTGTTGAATGAAATCGGGATCAAATTGGTGTTTCTCAACCATCATTGAAACAAATTGATCTACTTGTGTTTGTGTTTCTGCATCGGCAACTGACGGCATCGCAAACACGTTTGTCAATGGAAAACTCAGGCCGATTAATAAAGCAGCTTTAATTAGCGCACGCATTTTCTCTCCATTGGTGAATCTAAATATCGTTCACCGCATTATTATTGTCTGGAAAGCAGACGTTTTTGTGTACTGATAGCCATTAGAATGCCAAATCCGGCTAATAATGTCACCATTGATGTTCCACCATAACTGACTAACGGTAAAGGAACACCGACAACCGGCAATAACCCCGATACCATTCCCATGTTAACAAATACATAAACAAAGAAGGTGAGGGTGATACTTCCCGCTAATAGTTTGGCGAAGGCATCTTGGGCCCGCATCGCTATCATCAAACCAACGACTATGATGTAGCAGTATATGGCGAGTAATCCCAAAATCCCAAATAATCCAAATTCTTCACTAAATACTGCGAAAATAAAATCAGTGTGACGTTCAGGTAAAAATTCTAACTGTGATTGCGTTCCTTGTAACCAACCTTTTCCGCTGACGCCACCAGAGCCGATAGCAATTTTAGATTGAATAATATGATACCCAGAGCCCAAAGGATCGCTTTCTGGATTAATAAAGGTAAGAACGCGCTGTTTTTGATATTCCTTCATTAGAAAAAACCACATGACTGGTGCAAATGCCGAGACCAAACACGTCACCATCAGAATTAAGCTCCAACTCATTCCAGCCAAAAATAAAACAAACACGCCTGAACTGGCGATTAAAAGTGAAGTACCTAAGTCGGGTTGTTTGGCAATTAATAAGGTTGGTACCACTACAAAAACAAACCCTATACAAATATTCCATAGTTTTGGCGGAAGATTAAAACGGCTGATATACCAGGCAACCATCATAGGTACTGCAAGCTTCATAATTTCAGATGGCTGAAACCTTACCACGCCTAAATCCAGCCAACGTTGTGCTCCCTTACCAGTCACCCCGAATAACAGCACTGCAACTAACATAAGAACGCCGGCTATATAAAAATAAATAGACATGCGTTGGTAAGCAAGAATAGGTATTTGCGCTAATAACAGCATAACAAACAGAGCTACTCCCAAGCGTATAACCTGACGTTGAATGAGCTCAATATCTTGGCCGCCTGCTGAGTAGATGGTAACCAGACCCACTGCCATTAAAACTAACAAGCCCACTAATAGAGTCACATCTATATGAACTTTAGTAAAAATGGATTGTTTGTTAGGTTCTAGTTTCGTTCGTAACATGCATTATTGCTTATTGTTGAATGTGTGTTGGGTTGTCATCAGGGTTTGTTTTCACGAGTTCGAGTTGTTTATCTTTGAAATAAAAATCCATAACTTTACGCGCGATCGGTGCTGCTTGGGAGCTTCCGCCTCCCGCATTTTCAAGCGCAACAGCGACACTTATCTGCGGATCATCAAATGGAGCAAATCCAACATACATTGCATTATCACGGTGTTTTTCAGCCAGCTTTTCTGCATCGTATTTTGCATCCTGAGCGATTGATACAACTTGAGCTGTTCCAGTTTTACCAGCAGGTGAGTACGCCACATCGACAAAAGCAGCTCTGGCCGTGCCATGAGGTTCATGAATTACGCCATACATTGACGACAAGACTAAATTCCAATTCTCAATATTTTTTACTGGGATTGGCTGTAATTCTTTTAATGGATCTAATACCGTTTCCCCATTAATCATTTGTCCTCGTAAGACTTGTGGCACAATTCTTCGTCCTTTATTGATTAATGTATTTATCGATTTGGCTAATTGCAGGGGGGTTGCTGTCCAATAACTTTGGCCTATTCCCACCGATATGGTATCGCCGATATACCAAGGTTCATTGTAACGGGCTTTCTTCCAACCTCGACTGGGCATATTGCCGTCTGATTCTTCGTAAATATCTATACCTGTGTAATCACCGAAGCCGAATTCAGTCATGCTTTCATTGATACGGTCAATTCCGAGGTGGTAGGCAAGATCGTAGAAGAAGAAATCACAAGACACTTCTACTGATTTTTTCACATCAACCCAACCGTGCCCCCAGGGTATCCAATCACGCCAGACGTGGCTTACATTTTTTAGCTGGTAACGCCCATTATCAAATAGGCGCGTTTCGCTATCGATCACGCCTTCCTCTAAACCGGCTAAGGCGAGGTGAGGTTTTACGGTGGAAGCTGGCGGATATTGGCCTTGGGTTGCGCGGTTAATTAGTGGTCTATCAGTGGATTGCAGCAACTTAGAATAGCGTTTACTGCTAATGCCGTGCACAAAATAATTTGGATCGTAGCTAGGATTACTGTACAGAGCTAATACGCCACCTGTTTTTGCATCTAGCGCGACTACTGAACCTCGCGTATCTGCTAATACACTTTGAATCTCTAACTGCATTTTCACATCTAGGTTAAGCACCAGATCTTTACCCGGTTTAGGCGGCTGAAAATTAAGCGTGCGAATTATTCTACCTTTACTATTAATTTCAACTTCTTGATATCCCACTTCACCGTGCAGTAGTTCTTCGTGGTATTTTTCGATTCCAAGCTTGCCTATGTCGTGTGTTGCAGCGTAATTGGCTTCTTGTCCAGCTTCATTTAACTTTTGCAAATCTTTCTTATTAATTCTAGCTACATAACCAAGTGCGTGAGTTAATGCACTACCAAATGGATAGTGGCGTGCTAATCTGGCTTCAATAGAAACGCCGGGGAACTTGTGTTGGCTAGCTGAAAACAAGGCAACATCTGTATTGCTAAGTCGATTCCGAAGCGACACTGGCTTAAAGCGACGCACTCTTTGCATATTGGTTTTGAAGTCAGCTATTTCATCTTCTTCAATATTTAATAAGGTAGTGAGTTCAGCTAATGTGCTATCTAAATCATCGATTTCTTCAGGAATGAGCTCTAACGAAAATACTGGACGATTTTCCGCTAACAATATGCCATTACGATCATAAATTAGACCCCGGTTCGGTGCCACAGGTAAGACTTTAATTCTATTGCCATTAGATCGCGTTTGATAGTCGTCGAATTTTGAGACTTGAAGGTAATATAGATTACTAATAATTAGTATCATCATCACACAAACCAGCAACATGGCAATAAAGCTACGTCTGGCAAATAGATTTGCTTCCGCTGAATGGTCTTTAATGGTGACTCGTTTAATCGCCAAAACTATTCTCGATGATATGGATGATTTGCGTTAACTGACCAAGCTCGATACAGGCTTTCTGCTACGATTATTCTGACCAAAGGGTGAGGGAGCGTCAGCGCAGACAATGACCATTTTTGTTCACTGGCTTGAATGCATTCAGGGGCAAGTCCTTCTGGCCCTCCTATCAATAGACTGATATCTCGCCCATCCATTTGCCATGCGGCTAAGTGTTGGGCTAAATCAGGTGTAGTTAATGCTTTTCCGGTCACTTCAAGGGTCACAATTTTATTACCTTTGGGTACGGCATTTAAGGTAAGTTCCCCTTCTTTTTGCAAAATACGTTTGATATCCGCATTTTTGCCGCGCTTTCCTGCTGGTATTTCAGTTAAAGATAAAACCAAATCACCGCTAAAACGGCGTTCATATTCACGGTAACCTGTTTCAACCCAAGCAGGCATTTTGGTGCCAACCGCAACTAATTGAATACGCATTTTAACTAGTATCCTAAATATCGCTTTGTCGCTATGCCCAAAGTTTTTCTAACTGATAAAAATCGCGAGTTTGATCTTGCATAACGTGAACAACAATCTCACCAAGGTCAACTAGTACCCATTCGCCTTCGGCTTGCCCTTCAACGCTAAGAGGAGGGTGACCAGCTTGTTTGGTTTCGTAAACTACGTTTTGAGCAATTGAAGCTACATGTCTTTTAGAGTTTCCTGAACACACCAGCATGGTGTCGGTAACGGTTGACTTGCCTTTCACATCGATATCTACAATATCACGTGCTTTTAGATCTTCAATTTTGTCGATCACAAACTTTTTAAATTCGTCGCTATCCAATGGTGTTCCTCGTAAATCGTATGGTCGAAATGAATTGTATCAGAAATTGTTGCAAACTAGCATAGGCACGTAATGCAGTAATTTCATGTTGATTATTGGTTATGCGTAACCAAGTTTTGCTATTCTAATGGTATAGGGCTTAAATCAAAGGGTATAAATAGTAAACATAAATGACATAATTCTACATAAGGACGCAGTACATTGGATTGTTTAATACGTTGATCTAAACTTTGCAACTTAACTTGAATATTATCTAGTACGGATTGATTAATTCGTTGTAATGCACTGGTGTAAAAGCGTTGTCGATTTTTCCAAATTCGGTGTTGATTCCAGTTGATAGCTTTTCCCGCAAGGGTATCTGACAATAATAGGCTAAGAATTTGCCACTCCCTTGTCAACGCCCAACAAATTATCGTGGGTTCAACGCCTTCAGCCTCTAGGCGATAAAGCATCTTTATCATTTTAGTCGCGTCACCAGACAGCATAACATCAACTAATTGAAATACGTTAAAACGTGATTGGTCTACAACTGCTTCAATAATTTGTTCGTCAGTCACATTGCCATCAGGATACAACAGCAATAATTTGTCGATTTCTTGTTTTGCGGCTAATAAGTTTCCTTCGCAAAAATCACTTAACAGTTTAATGGATTCAGGCCCGGTTCTTACACCTGTTTCTTGCATGTAACCCGCCACCCATTGTTGCAATTGTGCTCCTTCCAGCGCAAAACAGGGGACATAAACGCCAAGCTTGTCTAAGGCTTTAAACCACTTAGCATTTTGAACATCACGTCCGATTTTTTGTCCATGCAGCAATATAATCGTGTCTGCATGTGCATTGTCAGCTAGTTCACATAATATTTTGCTACCCTCAGTTCCAGGCTTTCCAGTGGGTAATTCCAGTTCTATAAACTGTTTGGAACTAAACAAGGATAAAGTTTGAGTCGCTTCTACTAAGCTGCTCCATTGAAACTGATTATCGACAGTAAGTTGTTGACGTTCGTCAAAGCCTTGTTGCAAAGCTTGCTTACGAATGGATTCAATACTCAACATTTTTTGTAAAGGTTCGTCACCAAATACCAAGTAAAAGCTGTTGGAATGTTGTTTTACATGTTGCGCCAGCCGATTAGGATAAACTTGCATTAAACTTCCCGATCATCCAGGCTAGGTAACATCCTTACTATTCGATCGGCAGCTTGTTTGCGTAGTTCCTTTAACACCAGTTCAAGTTCTCTGGATTTTGCTAGGATTGCATCCGGATCATCTTGATATTCACGTGTCACATCAAACTCTACCATTTGTGCTTCTTTACCCGGAAAAATAACTTGAAAACGAATCGTTAATACTAATTCGTATTCGGCTACCTGACCGGTATTGAACAGAGATAGCAGTCGTCGTTCGAGAGTGTCCGGATACAAAAATATCGCAATTGTACTATCTTTTTGCGCGACTGGAATGTTATCCACATAGGGTATTTGATATATATCAAAATATTCTTTCACTGCGCGCTTAAGTGGCGAATATTGCTGTGCCCCGGATAGATATACCTGTTCTATTCCATTTGGTAGCGGTTGAGCGCTGCGCAATTTAAAGCCACAAGCATTCAACCCTAGCGTTACCATTAATAGAATACAAAGTCGCAATGAAAGTTTAGTCATAGGCTTAGTTTGCTACTATGTTGACAAGTTTACCTGGCACATAAATTACTTTTCGGACGGTTTTACCATCAGTAAATTGAGCCACATTAGGTTGTTCTAGTGCTAAGTGTTTTACCTCACTTTCTGGCAGATCAGCGGCCACCGTCATTTTGGCACGTACCTTTCCGTTTACTTGCACTATGATAAGTTTTTCATCTTCAACTAATGCGGCTTTATCAGCCACTGGCCATTGTTCAAACGCAATGTCACAAGCATGACCAAACTGTTGCCACAACTCATGACAAATATGCGGTGTGATTGGATTCAACATAAGAACCATGGCTTGTAACCCTTCATCGAGAAGTGCACGGTCTTGTTGACTTTGTTGCTCCGCTTTTTGTAAATGGTTGAGAAGCTCCATTATTGCTGCAATAGCAGTGTTGAAGGTTTGTCGACGACCAAGGTCATCACTGACTTTCTCGATGGTTTTATGAATGTGTCGACGTAACGCTTTTTGATCAGCATTTAAACTAGCGACATCTAAGGTTTCCACAGCACCTAAGGTTAAATGATCTTGTACTAACTTCCAAAAGCGACGCAAAAACCGATTGGAACCATCAACACCTGAATCTATCCATTCAAGCGTTTGCTCCGGTGGCGCTGCAAACATGGTGAATAAACGAATTGTATCTGCACCATATATATCGATGACTTGTTGAGGGTCTATTCCATTGTTTTTTGACTTAGACATTTTTGTCATTCCGCCAAATTCAACTTCTTTTCCATCACTTTTTAAGACGGCTTTCACAACCCGTCCTTTATCATCTTTTTCAGTTTCAACATCTGCTGGGGAATACCAGTGTTTTTTACCTTTCTCATCTTCACGATAAAATGAGTCTGCTAGCACCATTCCCTGACAAAGTAATTTTTTATAAGGTTCGCTAGATTCCACCAAGCCTTCATCACGTAAAAGTTTATGAAAGAATCGAGAATAAAGTAAATGTAATATTGCATGTTCAATACCACCAACGTATTGGTCTACAGGTAGCCAATAGTTTGCTTGGGTCGGGTCTAACATAGCAGAATTATCTTGAGCGCTTGTATAACGTGCGTAATACCAAGACGATTCCATAAACGTATCAAAGGTATCAGTCTCACGTAATGCAGGCTGACCTTGGTATTCGGTTTTAGCCCAATCTGGGTCGGCTTTAATTGGAGAAACGACTCCATTCATTACCACATCTTCAGGTAGTACAACTGGCAGACGATCTTCAGGTACTGGTACAGATTCGCCATTTTCAAGGTTAAGCATTGGGATAGGAGAGCCCCAATAGCGTTGTCTTGATACGCCCCAATCGCGCAATCGATAATTAACTTTACGTTTGCCCTTTTGCTGGGTTTCTAGCTCTTGGCTAATTTGTTCAAAGGCCTGTTCCGAGGTTAGTCCGTTAAACTGCCCAGAATTGATTAGAATGCCTTTTTCGGTAAACGCGGCTTCATTTAAGTTACATTCATAACCACTGCCTTCAACAGGTTCAATTACTTGGGTTATATTTAACTTATATTTGCTCGCGAACTCAAAATCTCGCTGGTCGTGACCTGGCACTGCCATTACTGCGCCTGAACCATAATCCATAAGCACAAAGTTAGCTGCCCAAACCGGTATTTTGATACCTGATATTGGATGTACAGCATATAATCCCGTGGCACAGCCCTTTTTCTCCATCGTCGCCATATCAGCTTCAGCCACTTTGGTATTTTTACACTCTTCAATGAATGCAGCTAATTCAGGGTTGCTATGAGCCGCCGCAAGCGCGATAGGGTGAGAAGCTGCCACGCCGACATAAGTGACACCCAACAACGTGTCAGGTCTAGTGGTATAAACTTCAAAATTCTCAATATTATCGATTGGCTGAGCAAGATTGAATTTAATCTCGACACCTTCGGAACGGCCAATCCAGTTCTTTTGCATGGTGCGAACTTGTTCAGGCCAATCATCTAACTGTTCCAAGTCTTGTAATAGCTCTTCAGCATAATCTGTAATTTTTATGAACCATTGGGGGATTTCTTTTTGTTCAACCAATGCACCTGAGCGCCAGCCACGGCCATCAATGACTTGTTCATTTGCTAGTACTGTGTGATCAACAGGATCCCAATTTACGGTTGCATTCTTTTTGTAAACTAAGCCTTTTTCGTACAGTCGTGTAAAGAACCATTGCTCCCAACGATAATAGTCCTGCTTACAGGTCGCTAATTCACGATTCCAATCATAACCAAACCCAAGGGATTTTAATTGCTGTTTCATGTAATCGATATTGGAATATGTCCATTTGGCAGGCGCAGTATTGTTGTTAATCGCGGCATTCTCAGCGGGTAATCCAAATGCATCCCAGCCCATAGGTTGTAACACGTTTTTACCTTGCATACGCTGAAAGCGGCTAACAACATCACCAATAGTATAGTTTCTGACATGACCCATATGTAAACGGCCACTTGGATACGGAAACATCGACAGGCAATAGAACTTTTCTTTATCGGCATCTACCTCGGCGCGGAAAATGTCATTTTGTTCCCAATAAGTTTGTACCTTAGATTCGATTTTTTGCGGGTCGTATTGATTCTCAGCCATTAACAAGATGTTCCAAAAATAGGTTGTTTATTTATTAAAAGAAGCGTAAATCGCTTCAAAAAGTTATTCCTTCAAGAATACCTTAGCTAGCCGTATGCAAACAACCCGAAATACCGTTTTACGCAATTAAAATCGATAAGGGTGACTATAAAATAAGCGAATCGTAAATTCCTAACGTGTTTGTTAGTTGACAGCATTGTCCATAAAGGTTTCACTGTGGCCAAATCAACTTCAAAATAGTCATATGCAGCAACATATATCACTTAATGTCGAACAATTAAAAGCGATTCCAAGCAGACGTTTAATTAACCAAGCCTTGCGCGACGACAATGCTTTGCAAGCCACGTTTATAGGCCAACAGCGCGCAAGAGATGCGTTGTCATTTGGGTTAGGTATACAAGCTAAAGGCTATAATTTGTATGTTATGGGTGAACATGCCACAGGACGCTATACCTTGGTGCATGAATATATCGCCAAATCAGTAGATAAAGTACCTACTCCAGATGAGTGGTGTTATATCAACAATTTTGAAGAAGAAAGAGAACCCTTTGTTTTACGATTGAAGCCCGGGGAGAGCAAACTTTTACATAAAGATATAGAAGGATTAATAGATGAATTGTTGGATACGTTTCCAGCGGCTTATGACAATCCGGGTTATCAACGTAAAAAAGCCGCTATCGCCAGAGAGTTTGATCAACGTTATGATTTAGCTATAGATAAAGTAGAGCAACATGCGCAATCGCAAAATGTTGCTTTGTATGAAGACAACGGAACAATCAGTTTTTCGCCTATTGTAAATGGTAAACCAATTACCGACGCTGACTTTAGTAAATTGGATGATCAACAACGCCAACATTACTATCAATTGATTGATAACCTTGAAGATTATTTAAGTGAAGCTTTATTAGAATTGCCTAAATGGAAGCGTCACTCATCAGAGCAATTACGTAAATTAAAACGTGATACCGCGGAACAGGGCATTAAGCCACTTCTCAAAGATTTAGAGCACAAGTACGCAAACGACCTAGCCATTTTAAAATTTTTCAAGCAACTGAAATCACATTTAGTTGATACGATTGTGGAATTGTTAGCAGGCGATCAAAAAGACGATAAACAAGATGAATACGACAAAAGAGACGTATTAGAAGAACAGTATTTACCAAATATTCTAGTTTCCCATCAAATCAACGCTGGTGCGCCAGTGGTATACGAACCTAATCCTACTCATCAAAATTTATTTGGAAAAATAGAGTACACCAATGTTCAAGGCTCTATGTATACCAGTTACCGAATGATACGCAGTGGAGCTTTACATAAAGCGAATGGCGGTTATTTGTTACTTGATGCTGATAAAATGATTGACCAACCGTTTGTCTGGGAATCATTAAAGTTGGCTCTGAAATTTGGCCAATTAAAAATGGAGTTGCCACAACTTGATGTGGGAATGGTGAATTCCATGACGCTGATCCCCCAACAAATACCGTTAACAGTGAAAGTCGTATTGTTAGGTTCGCGGGATCTCTATTATTTACTTCAAGATTATGACGAAGAGTTCGATGAATTGTTTCGTGTGTTAGTAGATTTCGACCACGAGATTCCACTGAATAAACACACCTTGTATGATTTTGTAGGTCGCGTAAGAAATCATGTGATGTCTCTTGGATTAACTAGTATTTCAGATAAAGCCATGCATCGGCTTGTAGAATATAGTTTGCGTTTAGCTGAACACCAAGAAAACCTATCGGCGCGTTTTTCTGACGTAATTGAACTCATTAATGAAGCTAACTATTTTTGTTGTTTAGAAAATCTGACTGAAATTCAAGTCAGTCACATCGAAACGGCATTAAAAGCTAAGACAGATAGAACGGGCAGGGTAAGTCAGGCTTTACTGGAAGATATTAAGCAAGGTCAAATATTAATTGCCACACAAGGTACTGCAATAGGACAAGTAAATGGACTGACAGTACTCGAAGTGGGAGATAGCGTATTTGGTACCCCCGCGCGGATTACCTCAACTGTGTATGCCGGTGCCAATGGGGTAGTCGATATTGAACGGGAAGTTGAATTAGGGCAGCCTATCCATTCCAAAGGCGTTATGCTGTTAACTGGATATCTAGGTAATAAATATGCGCAATATTTTCCGCTAACCTTGTCGGCAAATATTGCCTTAGAACAATCTTATGGGCATATCGATGGCGATAGCGCTTCATTAGGTGAACTAGTCGCATTAATTTCTGCATTGACAGAAGTTCCCGCCAGACAGGATTTAGCGATTACCGGTTCAATAAATCAATACGGTGAAGTGCAAGCGATTGGTGGAGTAAATGAAAAAATTGAAGGTTTCTTCAAACTCTGTCAACACCGTGGTTTAAACGGGACTCAAGGTGTTATTATTCCACAATCAAATCACATTAATTTGATGCTTAACAGTGAAGTAATAGAAGCAGTTAAAAAAGGTGTTTTTCATATCTATACGGTGGAGAATGTAGACCAAGCATTATCCATTTTAACGGGTAAAGATGCGGGTGAACTAAATTCCAAGGGACGATACCCTAAGGGAACTATGAATTATTTAGCGGTTAATCGTTTATATAACATTGCCTCGATTGTGAATGGCGCAGACGACGATTAATACAGATTAAAAAGAGAAATAACATGACAATTAGTAAAGACAAAGTAGTGCAATTCCATTATCGAATAAATGATCTTGATGGCAACGAATTAGAAAGTAGTTTTGGACAGGATCCTGCTGCTTATCTTCATGGGCATAATAATATGATGGTCGGCATTGAAAAATCCTTGGAAGGGAAAACAACGGGGGACGAATTTAGCATTGAGTTACCTCCTGAAGAGACCTTTGGTGAATTAGTCAAAAATGCAGAACAGCGAGTTTCCGTCAAACATTTACAAGGCGCTAAAAAGTGGAAACCTGGTATGACTGCAGTTGTGCAAACCGAAAAAGGCGCTATGGAAGTGACTATTGTTAAAATGGGCAAGTTTATGGCAACGGTCGATACTAACCACCCATTAGCAGGCAGAACTCTCAAGTTTGATTTGAAAGTTGAAGATGTACGAGATGCAAGCCAAGAGGAATTGTCTCACGGTCATGCTCATGGGGTAGGTGGCCACCATCACTAGCAAATAGACAATCGGCGTTGATTGGCCCAATTAATAAAAAATCGTTTAAATAATTGATGGTTTACGTTTGTATGCGCTATCTTTAATCAAAGCCAATGATTTCAAGTGGTTTAAATATTATTTGAACGGCAATAATCGCATCGCAGTATGAATGCATTTTCTTAATTTAAACTAAGGAAAATTAACATGATACCAGTGGATGGCGATTTCATTTTAAAGATTGCTCCGCGTTTCTCTGGCGACAAAGCCGAAGCTCAAATGCGCATTGTGAGTGATATTTCAGCAATATTTGCTCCTACTTTAGCGAGTTATCAAATCAACACTCCTTTACGCATCGCTCATTTTATGGGGCAAGTTACCCATGAATGTGCGGGTTTTCGTACCACTGAAGAATTTGCTTCTGGCGCTGCCTACGAAGGTCGGGCTGATCTAGGAAACGATCAGCCTGGAGATGGAAAACGCTACAAAGGACGAGGTTTATTGCAATTGACCGGACGAGCTAATTACCGAAAATACGGTAAAATGTTAAATTTACCATTAGAAGATGATCCTCAAATAGCCGCTGATCCCGCCATTTCGTTGAAAATCGCCTGTGAGTACTGGAAATCAAGGGATATTAATGCGGCAGCTGACATGAATGATTTAATTCGTGTGACTAAATTAGTAAACGGTGGTCGCCGCGGTTTAGAAGATAGACGTAAATATTTTCAAAAAGCGAAAATGGCCTTAGCGGGAATTGAAGGTATTCGTATTGCTCTTGAACAAGGTGAACAAACGGTTGTCCTTCGTCGAGGTTCATTTGGCGAAAAGGTAGGGGAATTACAGTCATTGCTGGTTGCAAAAGGTTTTGTGTTATCGATTGATGAAGATTTCGGATCTGCTACTGAGGGCGCTGTCAGCACGTTCCAGAAAAATAATGGTATATCACCTGATGGCATTGTCGGCAATGAAACGTGGAAAAAATTACGCGCATAGTTTCTATCTCAAAATTAAGGTTTATTTTTAAGCTCAGGGTTGGATGAGCAAGGCATAAACTTCGCCTAAAATATATTCTCTTGATGTTGAGTTTATGCTTTGTCGCGGAACAAATATTCATTATCAGAAATTTCTACTCGTTTTCTGATGTTCTTAATAATGTCAAATTAGGTAGGTGTTAAAGACGGTTTCGACGTGTTATATCGATAGACTCTGTTACGCCCATTTTCTTTGGAATCATAAAGAGCGGTATCAGCTCCTGCAAATAATCGTTCTAAACTATAACCGCATAATGACGCATCGGACACACCGAAACTCGCGGTAATTTTAAATTTGTGTTCCGTCTCACCAGTGTCGATTCTTTCAATTGCTACGCGACAAATTTCGGCAACTTTGACCGCTTCATCAACGCTACAGCCCGGAAGGATTATGCCAAATTCCTCGCCCCCCATTCGTCCTATAAGATCGATAGATCGGCATACCGTTTTTGCTTCTAGTACTGATTTTCGCAAAGCCCAATCACCAGTTTGGTGACCGTAGGTATCGTTAACTTTTTTAAAGTGATCTAAATCAAACAGCACAAAACTCACAGGCTGCTTTTGTTGTTGTGCTTGCTCAATGATACGTTGAGCTCTGTCATTAAAGTAATGGCGATTACTAATGCCGGTTAACTCGTCTGTTTCGGCAAGTTTACGTAGTTTCGTTTGGATTTTTCTACTGCGATATAGCCATAAGAAAAGTAAAATAAGCAACGTGATTGCGAGTGTTAAGGCTAGTCTGTTATTTCGCGATTGTTCATCTGCTAATTCCGCTTGGGTGCGCAGAAGTGCATTTTGTTTATCTAAAATAACAATCGTATTATCTTTCTCTATTTTTTCGTATTTCGCTTGTTGAAACGATAAGCTACGGGTTTTTTTATCATCCAGATAGGCTTTCTCTGCCTCATTATATAACTTTAAATAACTGATTGTTTGTGGATAATCACCTTGCGCTTCGGTCGCTTTGTACAGGACTTCAAGTGACTTAACCAATGCGATCGACATACCGAAGTTTTGAATTGTATTGTAGGCCTTGAGTCCATATGATTTGGCTAAATCTGGTTGGTCTAACAATAAATAGTTTTTACCAATAAGTGCATAAAAAACGCCTATGATTGGCGGGTATTGACTGGCGAGGGTATCTTTTTCTGCGTCTTGCAATAAATTAAGAGATTCTGTAATTCGCCCTTCATTCGTTAACGACTCCGCCATCGTCGCAATAATGATACTAGCCACTAATACTTCGTTATGTTTTTTACAAAACTCAATACTTTGTTTTGCATATTGGTAATCTGATAAGATTTTTACCAATTCAAATTCTGCTTCAACTTTGACATGTCGCGCAAAACACTGAGTACGATTCGAAACATCTCTTTCGAGTAGTTGTTTAGCGACATTTAAACCCAGGCTAAATTGTTGAGCCTGATTGTAAAATATAGCGACGACTAAATAACTGCTTTCTAATGCCGTTTCATCTTGAACTTTTTCACGTAAATCAAAAAGGCGATTAATCGCTTTAGCTCCAAGGTAAAAATCGCGTTTAACTGCGTAATTATTTACCAAAGAGCTAAGTGCACGTAACTTAAAAGTATCTGAAGCATTACTATTTTCAATACTTTGATAAAGCGCTATTGCTTCATCTACCTTTCCTGTAAAGGTTAATTGATAACCTTTTAAAAGGTTATAAAGATGCATTTGCTGTGGAGTGAGAGTTTCGTCACTTTGCTCAATTTCAGTGATTAAAGCTTCAAAACCACTAAAATCAGAGCTGCGTATTTTATCCGCTCTATCTAGTAAAGAGGATACGTCTGCTAAAGACGGAAAGGTTAATAGAATACTGGCAACGAAACCAACTACAACGGCAGCAAAACGCATTATCAATTCTCTTTCGGAGCATCTTCCTGTTCTTCAGAATCGTCATCTTCTTCTGGCTCGTCGTCTTTCGCAGGCACTAATGCACACCAAAACTTACCTTGTTTGCTTCGCATCTCTTCAATGTCTTTTTTAGCTTTGAGTGCCAGAGGGTGTTGCTCTTGATCGAGCAATTCTCGTTTAAAATCAGGATTTATTGCTAGTTGTTCTAATAATTGTAATGCGGACATAGTTTTACCTTTTTTATGTTTTAGAGTGCTTGAAACTATTTAATTATTTTAACCGCTCTATTATTAAACACTTGCGCTACCTGTGGAAAGAACAATCCTGTTTTTTTCTTAATTTTATTGCTATTTCTCAAGCTTTTGCATCTTAATGCGCATATTTTGGTCAATAATTTTTGAGCTTGCTGGGGGAATAACTAGAGTTGAAAAGTGTTCAACGTGAATTTCGGATAATTGGTTTAGGGGAAACCATGAAATTCGAGCTGTTTCTGTAGGTAGCATTGGCGACTCATAAATCGCAACTTCATGATTTGAAGGATAATATTCAATGAGTAATTCTTGTAGTAATTTACGGCTTGCCTTGTCTGTAGCATATTTTGACATACTAAGATCACCGACGAAACCAAGCTGCCATAAGATTAGATAGGCAGTATCATCCACGTGTCTTTGATACAACATAAACTGGCTTGCCTCAGTATGAACTGCACCAAACCGACCTGGATCTATACCCATATCAGCGTACAAACAATCTTCTGCTGAAATGCCCGGTTCCATATGGCCGTGATAACCTTTTGATTTGGCAAGTTCTATAACTTTATGTCCAGCCCAAGCAAAAACCCCGGGATGACCGTAAAATGCAGCGACTACTTTTTTACCACTCTCTACTTCGTTTAACATAGCCTCAACCATTTCTTGATAACTGATTCGGCGATCTTTTCCTTCAGCATAAAATTTTTGCAGGCTATGACTATTAGAATTCATAGAGTCAATCCAGGCTTCAGTCATACCGTCAGTAGCACTCATGAAAACAATATCAGCTTGTTCGATAAATTGACGCGACAGAGGTGCTATGTGAGACCCTAAAATCATGCCTAAACCGACACATACTATGCTGCCTTTAGATTGTTGAGTCTTAATTTCCGACAAACTGAAAATCCTTGTTGTGATTGAAAAAATCGGTGCGTGTAATTTCACAGCGTCTTTGTTTAGGTTGCCGTGAGACAGGCTCAATTGAAAAATGCAGTTTTTCAACAATTTTGCCACTCGCAATGTTATCTGCTTGATAAAATGCGTGTACTGACTCTAGCTTTAGCGTTCGGAAGCCATAATTTAGCATCGCAGTGACTGATTCAGTTGCCACTTTTTTGCCAAAAGCTTCGGGCCGCAATAGTATCCCAAATTCTGCGCATTTTTGATTGCGTTGTTTCTTGCTCGCCATAAAACCCTGTATACCCATTGTTTCACCTGAACAAGCGCATTCTATTCGCCAAAATTCACAAGGGCGTGTTTGTTGTTGCTTCAAAATGTCGAACAACAAGTTTTTTGCTTGGGTGTGGTTCAGTTTAGGCATCACTTTTTCCATCACCAAATCACTGCAATAAAGCTCATAAATTAAATTGAGGTCAAATTCACATAAGGTAACAAAGTTAAATCTTTCACTGTGATATTCCGTGTTGCCTGTGTTATCCATTTCTTATTTGTTACCTAAATGACTAAGTTCAAAAATTACAAAATATGTTTGTGCTGCATAAAGTGTTGTTTTAGCGTTTGCTTATCCTGATGTTGTTTATCAGTCATCAAATGCGGACAAAAGTGTTTGTTGGCAAATTCAATTGTGCCTGTCTCACCTGCGCTACGGTTGAAGATCGTAAAATAATTATTTAATAAAGGTAACCCTAAAATGGCCTGATTAGGCCAATCCGGTAAAGAAGTAATTTTAAAAGATATTTGGTTTTTTTTAGGCGCATGGGTTTGCCAGTACGTGCTCGCACTTAACTTGAGTTCAGCGGTATTTCCAAGCTCGTTTTCTAAAACAATAATCAGATCTGGCCAACTATCAAGGTTGACCAAATCAAGTGGAATACCAATTTCTTTGCCGGTAAAAGTTTCGTAGGTTGACAAAAGGTGCTTAAAATCAGTGTTGTGAGTACTAAATTGCGCTAACAACTGATTAAACACTGATTGTGGAAATACCATAGCGGATGCTCCGCTATCTACAATCCCATTAGATATATAACTTTTTACATGTTTAGCTTCTAATTTGGGAAAGGGGATTTGAGTTTGCCCAGAAAGTCCTATGGATAAGACATTAACGTTGTAATATTTATCATGCACAACTTTCACTGTTTGGAAGTCGTTCTTGTGCATATGTGAATGTAATTTTGGGTTTCCCACCACGAGAATACCGGTATTTAATGGGTGATGAGCCAGGGCATTGTCATCCTGCTCAGGATCTCCCCTATAAATACTGGAACGATGTACAACAAATGCGAATTGATTGGCAACTAAATTATGTTTTTCCAACTCATCAAAATAGGGCGTGATATGATGTTTGGGTGAGGTAAATAAGATGTCATCGAGATCGCTAATATTTTTTTCAAATACTGCTGCAGGCCAAGGGTACGTGCTGGCTGGCTGTATATTGAGCTGATTTAAATAATGTTGTATATCGTGAGCTAAATTTAGTTCACTGTAAGCCAATCCTAAAATGCCATCGGCTAACATAAAGGTATTTTTATCTAAGCTTTGTTCTATCGCTAAATGTACTTCTGGTAATCTAACGTTATCGTTTTCGTGACCTAGGATGACAGCATGTTTAACCACTGGCCCAATCCAACTTCCCATACCATACGCCACTCTTTGCGCAATAGTTGTTGGTATGGGTTGAAGGTGTTCGATATGAGCAGCATCAACAACTAAAGTGCTACTGCCAGTATCTAAGATTAAATTGAGTGGACTTGCTACACCTTCTAAGAGAATTTGAGCAGTGAAGTCGCCATTACCATAAAGATTTGAAATAGGTACTAATAACGACCTTGTCATAGGCTATTTTTTGTCGTGGCTTAAATTAAGAAAACTGAGGAAAAACAAGCGAATTATACTTTTGGTATACTTATTTTTTTCTCGTCACTTTGGCGATACATGATTAATGTATGTCCAATGACTTGCAACTTAATGGCTGCAGTTTCACGGATAATCGCATCCATTATGAGTTGTTTTTCTTCACGGTCATCAGAAGGCACTTTGACTTTTATTAATTCGTGAAACGTCAAGGCATTTTCGATTTCTGCTAATACACCTTCGGTTAATCCGTTATTTCCTAACTGAATAACCGGTTTTAAAGGATGGGCGAGGCCTTTCAAGTATTGTTTCTGTTTGTTAGATAACTTCATTTAGATTAATTCTTACAATTTTATTGATATTTAATGGTTGAAAACCGGTATTCTAACGCCATCTTGCTTTTATACCTAATAAGAAACTGCATACATTGCAAAAAATACCGATTTAATAAGTAGAAAAATATGCTGTTAAGGGCATAGTGACTGCTAATGAGAGTACACCAATTAAATGCAAGTGAAGTTGGATATTAGTCTTTAATGTTAGTATTTAAAACCATTTGAGGTTTTTGTGGTCAAAATGTTTCACATTGATAGTTTCGTTAATTTCGTGAAAGTGTTTAAGCAGATATTTAATGTTGCAATAACCAGTAACTAGAATCTAAACAAGCGAGCACTAACGAGGTATATCTGGTAGCAGCGGATTATAAACTGTAGTACCCTTTAGGGACTGCTAACCGGGCAAAATACTTTATTGATTAATTAGCAATCTAATTAAGCATGTGCCTACATACAGAATTTTACTTTTAGAGGTTAAAAGCGTTGAGCGATATGGCAAAAAATTTAATCTTATGGCTGGTCATCGCCGTTGTGCTGATGTCCGTGTTTAACAGTTTCTCGCCGGGTGAAGCAAACAAGGCGAAAATCGATTACACGACGTTTGTACGTAATGTTGATCAGAAATCTGTGCGACAGGCCACGATAGATAGGCAAACAGGTGAAATTACTGGAGTTACTACCAGTGGTGACGCGTTTTCAACCTATATTCCTTACCACGATGACCAGTTGATGTCTGACTTAATCAGTAACGGTGTTGCTGTAGAAGGAAAGCCACCAGAGAAGCCTTCATTCTTATCTCAGATTTTTATCTCTTGGTTCCCAATGTTACTGCTTATTGGTGTGTGGATATTTTTCATGCGTCAAATGCAAGGCGGTGGTGGTCGCGGAGCAATGTCATTTGGAAAAAGTAAAGCGCGTTTATTAGGTGAAGACCAAATTAAAACCACATTTGCAGATGTGGCGGGTTGTGATGAAGCCAAAGAAGACGTTTCTGAGCTAGTCGATTTCCTAAGGGACCCGTCTAAATTCCAAAAATTAGGCGGTAAAATTCCTAAAGGTGTTTTGATGGTTGGTCCTCCTGGAACTGGTAAAACACTTCTGGCCAAGGCGATTGCTGGTGAAGCTAAAGTTCCTTTCTTTACTATATCCGGTTCTGACTTCGTTGAAATGTTTGTAGGTGTCGGTGCGTCTCGCGTACGTGACATGTTTGAACAAGCTAAAAAATCTGCCCCTTGTATCATTTTCATCGATGAAATTGATGCCGTTGGTCGCCAACGTGGTGCTGGTTTAGGTGGCGGTCACGATGAACGCGAACAAACTCTGAATCAAATGTTAGTTGAAATGGACGGTTTTGAAGGCCACGAAGGTATTATCGTGATAGCTGCGACTAACCGACCAGACGTACTGGACCCAGCGTTATTACGTCCTGGACGTTTCGACCGTCAAGTCGTCGTTGGTTTACCAGATATTCGCGGACGTGAGCAAATTCTTAAAGTACATATGCGCAAAGTTCCTATTGGAGACAACGTAGAAGCGTCAGTTATCGCGCGAGGAACGCCTGGATTTTCCGGTGCTGACTTAGCTAATTTGGTGAATGAAGCCGCGTTATTTGCAGCACGCTCAAACAAACGTGTTGTTTCAATGGAAGAGTTTGATAAAGCCAAAGACAAGATCATGATGGGCGCTGAGCGTAAGACCATGGTAATGTCTGAGGAAGAAAAAACCAACACTGCTTACCATGAAGCAGGGCATGCGATTGTGGGACGTGTTGTGCCTGAGCACGACCCAGTCTACAAAGTCTCTATTATCCCTCGTGGTCGCGCGTTGGGTGTGACTATGTATTTGCCCGAACAAGACAAATACAGTCATAGTAAGCAACACCTTGAAAGTATGATTTCCAGCTTGTTCGGTGGACGTATTGCTGAGGCGCTTACTTTGGGTGAAGAAGGGGTAACTACTGGAGCCTCTAATGATATTGAACGTGCGACAGATATCGCTCGTAAGATGGTAACTCAGTGGGGTCTGTCTACTAAGATGGGACCAATGCTTTACTCAGAAGAGGAAGGTGAAGTTTTCTTAGGACGTAGTATGTCCAAAGCAAAACATATGTCTGACGATACTGCGCGTGCCATCGATGCTGAAATTAAATCAATCATTGACCGCAATTATGAAAGAGCAGAAAAAATCTTAAATGAACATATGGATATATTGCATGCTATGAAAGATGCTTTAATGAAATATGAAACCATTGATGCTAAGCAGATCGATGATTTGATGGCTAGACGTCCTGTTAGACCGCCGGCGGACTGGGAAAGTCGAGATCCAGGTTCTGATGACAAGCCAACTGGTGGCGCAACGGTGAGTCCGGATGAGGATAAAAGTACTCCTCCACCAACTGTTGGGAAGCCGGGCGACATAACTAGTTAAGTTGTTTTTAAATCGCATGGGGTCGATTCGGACACGTTCTGAATCGACCTTTTTTCGTATTGTCACATCCATTCTTCAGTTTTATAAAACACCTTATGCAGTTTAAAGATAAATACATTGATTTAAATACACCCAGAGTTATGGGAATTCTAAATGTTACGCCAGATTCATTTTCTGATGGCGGTAGGTTTTTGGGTAGAGAAAATGCTCTGAAACAAGCAGAAGCGATGATCCTTGAAGGTGCTGATTTTATTGATGTGGGTGGTGAGTCTACTCGGCCCGGTGCAGAAGACGTATCATTACAACAAGAATTAGATCGGACTATTCCGGTAATAGAAGCGATTGCTACAAATTTTGATGTGGTTATTTCAATAGATACCAGTAAGCCTGAAGTAATGCAGCAAGCGGTGAGTGCTGGTGCAGGATTAATTAACGACATCCGTGCATTAGGTGAGAGTGGGGCTCTCAGTGCAGCAACATCTTCTGGGGCTGCCGTGTGTTTAATGCATATGCAAGGTCAACCTAAAACGATGCAAGCAGCACCTCAGTATCGAGATGTAGTAAAAGATGTATACACTTTTTTAGATACAAAAACGCAGCAATGCATGCAAGCAGGTATCCCTAAATCTCAAATAATTATTGATCCCGGATTCGGATTCGGAAAAACATTACCGCATAATTATCAATTACTTGATAGACTTGAAGAACTGAACAATTTAGGATTTCCAATGTTGATCGGCGTTTCCCGAAAATCAATGCTGGGACATCTATTAAATCGAGACGTTGACCAACGTTTAGCTGGTAGTATTGCCGCTGCCACAATCGCGTTAACCAAAGGTGCATCTATATTGCGAGTGCACGATGTTAAACAGACAGCTGATGCAGTAAAAGTCGTGTCAGCGCTGAGTGCTTATAAGGATTAAATTAATGGGCTCTAGAAAGTATTTTGGTACAGATGGTATTCGTGGAAAAGTGGGTGAAAGTGTTATTAACCCTGAATTCGTCATGAAATTAGGCTGGGCAGCAGGCAAAGTATTAGCAGGTCAGGGAACTAACAAAGTACTAATAGGAAAAGATACTCGCATTTCTGGCTATATGCTGGAGTCGTGTTTAGAAGCAGGATTGTCAGCAGCGGGTATAAATATTGGTTTGCTCGGTCCCATGCCAACTCCCGCTATTGCGTACTTAACCAAAACCTTTCGCTCTGAAGCGGGCATTGTTATCAGTGCATCGCATAATCCGTTTTACGATAATGGTATCAAGTTTTTCTCATCTAAAGGCTATAAATTGGATGATGAAATAGAACTACAAATCGAAAAGCAAATGGAAAAACCTATGGTGTGTGTTGCATCAGATAAGTTAGGTAAGGCTTATCGAATTGAAGATGCCGCTGGCCGCTATATTGAATTCTGCAAAGGTAACTTCCCATCCGATCTAAATCTTAAAGGCTTAAAAATCGTTGTTGATTGCGCTCATGGTGCGACTTATCACATTGCACCTAATGTCCTTGAAGAACTTGGCGCAGATGTCATTGAAATAGGCACAGCACCTGATGGACTTAACATCAACAAAGGTGTTGGCGCTACTTCCATGAAAGCTATTCAAGAAAGTGTGTTAGAACATAAAGCCGATTTAGGGTTTGCATTAGACGGCGATGGCGACAGAATCATGATGGTGGACCACAAAGGAAACGTGATAGACGGTGATCAACTGATTTATATCATTGCTCGTGATTCGTTGAAGTCAGGTCGTTTAAATGGTGGTGTTGTCGGTACACTAATGAGTAATTTAGGTTTAGAAATTGCGCTTAATAAACTCGGAGTCGCTTTTCTTCGCAGTAACGTGGGCGACCGCTATGTAATGGAGTTATTGCAGGAACGTGGATGGGCAATTGGTGGCGAAAACTCTGGCCATGTATTAAATTTAAACGTTACATCTACTGGCGATGGCATACTAGCTGGCTTACAAGTGATTACAGCTATGTTGAGGTCGCAAATGACCCTGCATGAATTATGTCAAGGTATGGACATGTTCCCTCAAACTTTAGTTAATGTTAGATTTGAGGAAGGTGAAAACCCACTTGAAAATGTCAAAGTAAAAGAAGCGGTTATCGAAGCAGAGACTAAACTAGGTAAAACAGGAAGAGTGCTATTGCGTAAAAGTGGTACTGAGCCACTTATCCGGGTAATGGTTGAAGCTGAAAAACAGGAAGATTCGACTAATTGGGCTGAATTTATCGCTGATGCAGTGCGTAAATTAACCAAATAGTTATTTAGCAACATAAATTAACGTTAGCCCACTTGTATATTTCATTGGGGTTAGTTAATATCTCGCCCGCTTTTTCGCCGGGCTAAGGAAGTTTAAAGTGCAGAATAAACGTCGTCCGCTGGTTGCTGGGAATTGGAAAATGAATGGCAGTGTTGAACTTGCCAAGCAAATGATTGATACCCTCGACAGTAGCAACATACAAAATGTAGATGTTTTGGTTTGTCCTCCTTTTCCATTTTTGAGTGAGTTTAACGGTTTTAGTGGTTCTGTAGGCGCACAAAATCTTAGCGAGTTCAATGCTGGCGCTCATACGGGTGAAGTCTCGGCAACAATGCTCAAATCATTGAAATGTGATTTTGTGTTAGTTGGGCACTCCGAAAGACGCACAGATAACGGCGAAAGTGATGCTTTAGTGGCTAAAAAAGTTAGTGTGGCTTTAGAACAAGGCTTGACGCCCATATTATGTGTAGGTGAGCCGGAAGCAGTACGAGAAAGTGGTGAGTTTTTTAATCACATACAGGCCCAAATCGATGCAGTAGTTGATCAGATTGGGATTGCTAAATTTGATAATATTGTGGTTGCCTATGAACCCGTGTGGGCAATAGGAACCGGAAAAACTGCGAGCCCTCTACAAGCTCAGCAAGTACATGAATTTATTCGCCAGTACTTAGCTGAATTAGATGCAGAAGTCGCTCAAGGTTTACGAATTTTATATGGCGGCAGTGTAAAAGCGGCCAATGCCAATGAATTGTTTTCACAACCCGACGTTGATGGTGGGTTGATAGGTGGTGCCAGCTTGGAACCACAGGAATTTTTAAATATTTGCTTAGCAGCAAAAGGTTAGAGACATAACATGACGTATTTTTACGAGATTTTGATAGTAGTTTATTTGGTAGTTGCTTTGATGTTGATTGGTATGGTGCTAATTCAACAAGGTAAAGGTGCCGATATGGGCGCATCGTTTGGTGGCGGTGGTTCAAATACTGTTTTTGGTTCAACAGGGTCAGGCAATTTTATGACACGTACCACAGCAATATTAGCTACGTTATTCTTCGCAATCAGCTTAATTCTTGGTAATCAAACGGCTGACAAAAGCCAAGCAGTAGATGAGTTTGATAGTTTAGGTGTAGTAGAGCAACCTGTTGATTCTGATATTCCTAACGAAGAAAATAATCAGCAATCTAACGAAATTCCAAACTAGTTAACAAGTTAAATTTTTGCGGATGTGGTGGAATTGGTAGACACGCAGCCTTGAGGGGGCTGTGGCTTCGGCCGTGAGAGTTCGAGTCTCTCCATCCGCACCAATTAGAAAAAGGGCTATCACCTACGGTGACAGCCCTTTTTTATTGGTTTTCACATATCTATCATTCGATAATGATGAAACGTATGAGCTACTGTTAGATATTTTTGTTTACAAAATCTATTGTCGCTTTTAGGGCTTGAAGTCGAGTAGGGCCATGAGACAAATAATGATCTTCTCCACTCAATTCTATTTTTTGAACGTTTTTACCCGCGTCTTTTAAGGCTCTATACATAGTGATTGATTGTATTTACTATTTCCAATATTGTTGTAGACCATGGATGTTGACAGTTCAAAATCACCTCGAAGACCTGGGATGTTTGTATCTGCTGAGACATTTGAAAGCAAATTATCATTGGCAATGAATTTAAATTCGCATGGTTTGAATTTGGAAACGTGGATGGTAACTATTTTTCTTGAATTTACGGGTAAGCCAGTGACGGTAACTGCTTCTAGAACGACCGAGGAATAGGCAATTTTCTCACCGATTAGCGAGTTAGTCATTTTCCGTTTATAAGGATTTATTTATTATCGTTCTATAGTTGTGGTGGCAGTGACAGTAAAGGTGACTAAAAGCAAAGTGAATATACTAAACGTTTTCAATTTATGTCCTTAAAATGGATCCTATTAGAAGTTTTACGCCAACTTAAAATTAACAACTGCTGTAATAATAGGTTATTTGCTCAGTACAGCATTGCCGTAGAATTTAATTTGGTTCAACAATGTTGCGAACAGCAGCTTCTGCGTGTTTGATATTGGTAATTACGACCAAAAAGCTATTGTTTTTGTCAGAGAGTTGAAACGTCATGTCTTTGTACTTCCAAATAGCGTTGCTATCTTGCACACTTGGTTGACCATACTTTTCAGTGAAAATGGTCTTAATTTGATTTATTTCTGCCTTTTTATCTAGTGGCTTTTTACGTAACAAGATGACGCCAACCAACTTATTAGCAGAAATAACAGGCTGCGCATTCACTTTGAAATCACCTAGTGTTCTGACTAATCCACTTTTGATAATTATTGCGTATTCACCAAACGGTGTTCTATCTGCATCCGTCAAAGATAACTTTTCATTAACCAGTTTTTCTGATTCTCCCCAAGTAATGCCTTCCCAGCCGGCGTTAATGTCCTGACCCTTATCATAAGCAGGTACGCAGCCAAAGATTAACGACAAACTCAATAAAACAATTACGCTTTTAAAACTTCTAAAAACCCGCATTTTTCATCCCACTGTTTAAAGCGTATTATATTTAAGCGACATGGTGTGCATAAAAATATAATACGCTGTTTTGTATTTTTTTAGCGTTAAAATTAGACTGTTTTCTACTTGAAGTAAATGATTAAACCTTAGCTAATGCTTGGCTAACGTCTGCAATAATGTCATCAATATGCTCGATTCCCACAGAGATACGTACTAAATCCGTACTTACCCCAGCGGCTTTAAGTTCATCTTCATTCAATTGGCGATGAGTTGTTGAAGCAGGATGACATGCCAACGATTTTGCATCTCCAATATTGACTAAACGAAGTATCATATTTAGTGCATCAATAAACTTGGTGCCTGCTTCAATGCCACCAGTAATGCCAAAACTTAACACACCTGAAGCCTTACCTGAGGTGATATTTTGACAGTTTTGGTGGTGAGGACTGTCTGGCAGTGCAGCATAGTTCACCCATTCTACTTTGTCATGTTGGAGCAAATAAGCAGCAAGCTTTTCAGCATTTTCACAATGCCTGTCCATGCGCAGGCCAAGCGTTTCTAATCCTTGGAGTATTTGAAAAGCATTCATTGGCGAAATGGCTGCACCAGTATTTCTAAGTGGTCCGACGCGACAGCGACCTATATAGGCAGCTTCACCTAACGCTTCAGTATAAATCACCCCATGATAGGAGGGATCAGGCTCATTCAATATGGCAAAACGATGTTTATTTTTGACCCAGTCAAACTTGCCTGAGTCGACAATCACACCACCTACAGAAGTTCCATGTCCACCAATATATTTGGTTAGCGAGTGCACAACAATGTGGGCGCCCAATTCAAATGGCCTGCACAAATAAGGCGTCGCCACTGTGTTATCAACAATTAGGGGAACACCATGTTTGTTTGCTATTTCTGCTAAGCGTTTAATATCAACCACGTTTCCTGCAGGGTTACCGATTGATTCACAGAAAATCGCTTTGGTTTTTACGTCAATTGAGCTCTCGAAAAGATCAAAATCATCGAAAGAGACCATCCGAGTTTCGATACCTTGGCGTGGTAAAGCGTGGGCGAAGAGGTTGTAAGTACCACCGTATAATTGACTGGTACTGACTATGTTATCACCAGACTCACATATGCATTGAATGGCGTAAGTGATAGCAGCCATACCTGATGATACACACACTGCACCAATTCCACCTTCCATTGCAGCCACGCGTTTTTCAAGCACGTCAGTTGTCGGATTCATAATACGCGTGTAGATATTTCCAGCAACCTTTAGGTCAAATAGATCAGCACCATGTTGTGTGTCATCAAATGTGTAAGAGGTTGTTTGATAAATAGGGACTGCCGCTGCTTTTGTTGTCGCTTCTGATTGATATCCTTCGTGTAATGCTATCGACTCTAACTTCATGATTAATCCTTAAAAGAGTAGGGGAGTTGGGTTACAAATATGGAGAAAATTAAGCATAGTGAAGGATTTGAAATCAGTAAAATCGATTTAGTTATTAGTCATTCAATTCTATTAAATGACATGGGTTGACGTCGTATTTTAGTGATTTCAAATTAGGTAATTAGGAAATATTAAAACGATTTTCCGATGAATAGCCTGAACACATTATCTTTAGCGGCGCTCGATACTCCAGCTAAATAGCTAACTGAGTAGGAAAATCCTTCAATTTTTCCTGACATTGATGGACCAATTTGATGGCTTTCTTGGTTTGCGCTTCCAAAATCTCCAATTTTACCTAGCTGATTAAAGGAGTCGAGGCTGAAAGTAAGGTTTTTACTTGATTTATAAGCTAAGCCTGTCCGTGATTCCAAATAGGTACCTGATGCAGGATTGTCTCCACCAATGTCTCTACTGAATGAAAGAACTTGAGTAAGAGACCATTCTGGAGCAAATGACCATCTATTCGTCCACTTAAAGGAAAATCCTTCACTTCGATGTGCTTTGCGTGCCTTTAAATCAAAACGTACAGCACTGTCCCAGATTCCGTCTTCTTTATGTTGAAACTGCCACAACAAATCAGCTGAAATAGAATCAAATTCAAAGCTGCCGGTGGTATCTCTTACTTGTCCAACTACCCGCAGACGGACATCATCACTAACAGATTTTTGAACATTCATTCTAACGACTAGTTGCTCTCTTTCGCCATTATCACTTGGCGTATAAGCAGTACGAAATTGGTACGATTGGTCATTTGGTTTTACGATTGGTCCGGTGACACCGCTCGTGTTGTTCGCATGAGTTTTGGCACTGATGCAAAGTACAGTTAACACTGCAATGACTAACTTTGATTGCTTAATTAATAGCATTGTTACACTTTTGTGACGTTTTTATTACTAAAGTGGAGTGTAATATATATTTCTAATTGCGCCAAAGTTAAATTGAAATTGTGCGTTAAAGTGTCTGCACTTTTCAGTCTGTAATCCATTTACCATTTATTTTCTGCGCAATGGGCTAAGTACTTTATGTTTAGGCAGCGTGAAAAGACTAAAAATATCGGAAAACCGCAATAAACTGTGGATTAAATATAAATTTCACTGTCGGTTTGTTCTTCATCTGGCTATACTATGCGCCGCATTTAAAAGCGATATAGAAAATATTAAAAAGGATAAATAGTGACTCCTATTACGAAAACTTTTCAGTATGGTCAACATACTGTTACTTTAGAAACGGGCGTTATCGCTCGTCAGGCAACTGCCGCTGTTATGGCTAGCATGGACGATACTTCTGTATTGGTAAGTGTAGTTGGTAAAAAAGATGTCAAGGCAGACCAGGATTTCTTTCCATTAACGGTTAATTATCAAGAAAAAGCCTACGCAGCCGGTAAAATACCAGGTGGTTTTTTCAAACGTGAAGGTCGTCCTTCCGAGAGCGAAACTCTTATTGCGCGCTTGATCGACCGTCCAATTCGTCCATTGTTTCCTGATGGATTCATGAATGAAGTTCAAATCATCATTACAGTTGTTTCTGCTAATCCAGAAATTCCTACCGATATCATCTCTTTAATTGGTACCTCTGCGGCGTTGGCTATTTCAGGCATTCCATTTAATGGTCCTGTTGGCGCTGCGCGTGTAGGCTACAAAGAAGGTGAATATATTCTTAATACCCTCACATCTGAACTTGAAACCAGTGAGTTAGATCTTGTTGTTGCTGGTACTGAAAGTGCAGTATTGATGGTTGAATCTGAAGCTAGCATATTATCTGAAGAAGTGATGCTTGGTGCCGTTATGTATGGTCATGAGCAAAGCCAAGCTGTGGTAAATGCAGTGAGAGAATTCGCAGCAGACGTAGCTACTCCTAGTTGGGACTGGCAAGCCGTTGCAGAAAATACTGCGCTTAAAGCAAAAGTGAAAGAGTTAGCCGAAGCTGGCATGACAGAAGCTTATCAGATTTCTGATAAAATGGTTCGTAAAGATGCCGTTGTTGCTGTGACTGAAAAAGCAGTCGCTGCAATATTAGAAGCTGATCCTGAGCAGGACGCAAAAGAAGTATCCGAGATGCTTCACGACTTAGAAAGTGATGTAGTGCGTTCACGTATCTTAGCTGGTGAGCCGCGTATCGATGGTCGCGAACCTGATATGATCCGTGCTTTACACGTAAATACCGGTATTCTACCAAGAACTCACGGTTCTGCTTTGTTTACACGTGGTGAAACACAAGCGTTGGTAGCTGCCACTTTAGGTACCGAGCGTGATGCACAAATGATTGACGAGCTTGGCGGAATGGCAAGCAGCCGTTTCATGTTGCACTACAACTTCCCTCCATATTGTGTTGGTGAAACTGGTTTTGTTGGTTCTCCAAAACGCCGTGAAATCGGCCACGGCCGTTTGGCTAAGCGTGGTATTCAAGCGGTTATGCCTACAGAAGCAGAGTTCCCGTACGTAGTACGTGTTGTTTCAGAGATTACTGAATCAAATGGTTCGTCTTCAATGGCGTCAGTTTGTGGTACTTCTTTGGCATTGATGGACGCGGGTGTACCTATCAAGGCATCAGTTGCAGGTATTGCAATGGGCTTGGTGAAGAGTGACGAGAACTTTGTTGTCCTATCTGACATCTTAGGTGATGAAGATCATCTTGGTGACATGGACTTTAAAGTTGCTGGAACTACACAAGGTATTACTGCACTTCAAATGGATATCAAAATCGAAGGTATCACTAAAGAGATCATGCAAAAAGCCCTTAAGCAAGCGAAAGAAGCACGCTTACATATACTGGGTGTAATGGATGAAGCGCTTGGTGGTCACCGCGATGAAATGTCTGAGTTTGCGCCGCGTATCTACACGTTAAAAATCGATCAGGATAAAATCCGTGACGTAATTGGTAAAGGTGGTGCAATGATCCGCGCTATTACCGAAGAGTCGGATACCAATATCGAAATTGAAGATGACGGTACAATTAAAATATTTGCAACTGAATTAGCAAAAGCTGAAATTGCTATTGCTAAAATAGAGCAGGTGACCGCTGAAGTTGAAGCTGGTAAAACCTACCACGGTAAAGTAACTCGCATCGTTGATTTTGGTGCGTTTGTTGAAGTACTTCCTGGTAAAGAAGGTTTGGTTCATATTTCACAAATCGCGCATGAGCGTGTGAATAAGACTTCTGATTATCTTTCTGAAGGTCAAATGGTAGACGTAAAAGTGATGGAAATTGACCGTCAAAATCGCGTTCGTTTGAGTATCAAAGAGTTATTAGAAAAGCCGGAAGCTGAAGCACCGTCAGAAGAGTAATCTTCATTAAATAGAAAATGTCAAAAAGGGGCTTTTGCTCCTTTTTTGTTTTTTAAACTTTGAATTTTAAGGAATTAACCATGGACCAAAAAACTGAAATAGAAATTCAGGCTGCAACTTTTAGAAGGTTGTTAAAACATTTAGATGATAACAAAGATGTGCAAAATATTGACTTAATGATTTTGGCTGACTTTTGTCGTAATTGTTTAGGAAAATGGTATAAAGCGGCGGCGGAAGAAAAAGGCGTAGAACTTGATTACGAGCAAGCCAGAGAAAAAATTTATGGTATGCCTTATGCGCAGTGGAAAGAAAAGTATCAAGCCAAGGCAACACCTGAACAAATCGCTGCATATGAACAAAGGCAAGCCCAAAAAGGTGGCTGCAACTAATTTAAATAGAGTTAATTGCGGATAACCTTGCTAACAGCTAAAGTTATTACAATTTATCACGTTACGCGTTTTTATTTCACAAAGTGATCAAATAATACGTTAGTACCGAAAAAATATGTTTGATGAAGGTAACTGTGGAGTAGTCATGATCCCTGATAATCAAGTGTTAGACCAGTTGTACAAAAACGCTAGAATTGATCAATTAGACAAACCTCACATTTTTCCGCAAGATGTCACCGACAATATCAATCAGACACTTTCATCAGATTCGCTGCATTTTCGACGCAAAGTTGTCGGGCATTCGTATTTAGGCCAAGAAATTACACAGTTGACTATTGGACATGGTGATCGCGCCATATTATTTTGGTCTCAGATGCATGGTGATGAGCCTACTGCTACAGCTGCGCTTATCGATTTGATACATTTTTTAAAACAAAATATAGCTGAAGCTTGGTTGCAAGATATTTTAAGCAAAGTGACGTTGCATATTGTACCTATGTTAAATCCAGATGGGGCTGCTAAGCAAACCAGAGAAAATGCACAAGGCATAGATATAAATCGTGATGCAGCGGCTTTGCAAACGCCTGAGGGAAGAGTACTCAAATCGTTATTTGACGAACTAAAGCCTGAATTTGCGTTTAATCTGCACGACCAATCTAAGTATTATCGAATTGAACATTCTTTAAAGCCGGTAGAAATGGCGTTTCTTGCTCCCGCCGGTGATTTACATGAAAGTATGCCTCCACACCGTTGCAATGCCATGAAATTAATTGGTGCTGTGTTATCGGATATGGCAGAAGAACTTTTTGGAAAAGTCGCAAAATATAGCGATGGTTATTCTGAACGTGCATTTGGCGATTTAGCCACAAGCCTTGGTATTGCATGTGTTCTGATTGAATCCGGTAGCGCATTTAATGATGAGAACCGTCAGCAAGCAAGGCGCTTCAACTTTTTTTGTTTGCTTCATGGGATGAATCATATTGCGCAAAGTAGTTATTCTGAAGTAGGGGAGTTTGCTTATAATTCATTGCCATTGAATGTTGAAAATGGATTAGCGGATTTATTGATAAAAGGATTGAATGTTGAAACCGCTAACGCAAACTATTGTCTAGATATTGCGATCAATAAACAAACAAACAAAACAGCGTTAATCTCAGAGCTAGGCGATCTTCGTCAATTAGGCGGCTTTGAAGTATTAAATGCCCATAATTATAGTTATTGTCCTGGTAACACATTCGAAGTTGTTGAACCCATTGACTTAAATCAGGAAACGTATATTTCTCTATTAAAAAGCGGATATTGTCGTTTTGGTGGTGATATATCGTTGATAAATCGATTAATAGATTGGCCTGTGATTAAGGGAATAGGAGAGCCTGAACCTGCGAAGTTTAAGCAATTAGGTATATCACCAACTTGGTTAATGTTATTTGATGGAGAAGTTAAAGCTGCGGTTTTAGAAGGAACTTTGATAACTTTAAATTAAACTTGCCGTTTAATGTTCAAACACTACAAATCACAAACTCTTACATCAAATAATCGATTTAGGAGGCATTTGTCTATAAATGCGATAAGCTATCTGAGTTATTCAATAGAGTAGGGATTAAAATGAAAAAGCTAATTGGAATATGTTTGATTTTAACTGGGATGATACCCACTATTGTGAATGCCGATTCTCAGCTAGATGTGTTGGAATCAAAAAACATATTTGATATTGAGTATGCCGCGGATTTAACTATTAACCCTGACGGAGATACAATCTATTTTGTCCGTCATTATATGGATATTCAAACTGACCGGAAGCTTGGAAATATTTGGTCAGTTAATACTAAATCTAAAAACATGCTTCCTGTTACCACCGGAGATCATCTCGACTTTAATCCAATTTTATCTCCTGATGGCAACAAGCTGGCTTTTATTTCCACTCGTACTGGAAAACCACAAATTTATATGACGTGGTTAACTACTGGGAAAACCGCAAAGTTAACTAACCTGACTTCTTCGCCCAGCGGATTGAGCTGGTCTCCAGACGGTAAACACATTGCATTTAGCATGTTTGTCGAAGGAAAGCCCAATAATCCTGTTAGTCTCTCAGGAAAGCCTAGCGGAGCTAAATGGGCAGAGTCTGCGGTGTTTATTGACGATGTGTACTATCGATTCGATGGCGGTGGGTATAGCGTCCCTGGAAGCACTGAGTTGTTTGTTTTATCTGCCGATGGAGGTACACCAAGACAACTTACTAACGACAAATTTGATAATAGTGGTAATTTAAGTTGGAGTAAGCAAAGTGATGTTATCTATTTTGCCGCTAACCGTTCAGAAAACCGTGATTTTGCGCCGCTAAACTCTGATATTTTCGCCATTTCAGTGGCAACTGGAGACATTACCCAAATAACCGATAGGGACGGTCCTGATGCTAGTCCTATTGTATCACCCGATGGTAAGTATATAGCTTATATAGGGTTTGATGATAAACGCAAAAATTACGCAAACGCAAATGTCTATGTAAAACAATTGTCTAATGCTGAAACAGTATTCGTATCAGAAGGGTTAGATCGCAGTATCGACGCAATCGCTTGGGATAAAAATGGCCGGAATCTGTATATTCAATATGATGATATGGGTAAAACAGTACTTGCCCTGCAATCGGCAAGAACGGTTGACAAACGCACGATACTTTCTGATAAATTAGGTGGTCAATCGTATGGCCGCCCGTATACAGGTGCTGAATTTGCTGTCAGTGATAGCGGTAAAGTCGCAATTACTTTTTCTAATCCACAAAGACCCGCAGATGTCGGGTTAGTCGAAAAAAATACAACCACACAGCTAACTTATTTAAATGACGACGCTTTAGGCCACAAATCATTAGCTAATATCGAAGAGATCTGGTTTAAATCCAGTGCTGATGGGCAAGATATTCAGGGGTGGATAGCGTATCCGCCAGGATTTGATAAAAGCAAAAAATACCCACTAGTATTGGAAATTCATGGAGGTCCTGTTACAGCTTATGGCCCACACTTTTCTATGGAGATACAATTGTATGCAGCTGCGGGTAATGTAGTCTTATATGTAAATCCACGTGGAAGTTCAAGTTATGGACAAGAGTTTGCACATAGCATCGATAAAAATTATCCGAGCCAAGATTATGATGATTTAATGTCAGGTGTTGATGCAGTTATTGAAAAGGGATTTGTTGATACCCAGCAATTATTTGTTACTGGTGGCTCAGGCGGTGGGACCTTGGCAGCTTGGATTGTCGGACATACTCAAAGATTTGCAGCAGCTGTTGTCGCTAAGCCTGTCATCAATTGGTACAGTTTTGTGTTGACTGCCGATTTTTACCCGTACTTTTACCAGTATTGGTTCAATGGTAAACCATGGGATAATTTAGAAGAGTATATGCGATATTCTCCGATATCGTATGTCGGTAATGTCACTACACCCACCATGTTACTGACAGGGGAGTCTGATCATAGAACGCCTATATCTGAATCTGAGCAATTTTATCAAGCGTTAAAAATTCAAGGTGTTGAAAGCGCAATGGTCAGAATTCCCGGGGCATCACACAGTATTTATCGTAAGCCAAGTAATTTGATGGCTAAAGTGGATTATATTTTATGGTGGTTTGATCAGCATAAACCGAAAAATGAAGGTGATAATTAAGCGCTATGTTGCTATTGATAATTTACGTTGTTATTGCCCTTGGGTTTTCTTTCCTTTGCTCTGTGGCAGAAGCGGTCATATTAAGTATTTCTTCGGCTTATATTTCTGTGTCGATGAATAAAGGTGAAAAGTCAGGGCTGATTTTGCATGATCTTACGGCCGATATTAACAAACCATTAGCCGCGATATTAACGTTAAATACTATCGCTCATACTATGGGAGCGGCAGGCGCCGGCGCGCAAGCTGCGGTGGTATTTGGGGATGCATATCTAGGTGCGGCTTCAGCAATTTTAACCTTATTAATTTTGGTATTCTCCGAGATCATCCCAAAAACGTTGGGGGCAACCTATTGGCGTCAACTTGCGCCAGTGACTGCGTATTTTTTAAAGTATTTAGTTTGGGTACTTTACCCGTTTGTACAAATGGCAAATGCCTTAACCAGTAAATTTACCGAAGAGAGCCCATTAAAAGGGTTAAGTCGCGGGGAATTACACGCGATGACTGAATTGTCGAAACACGAAGGCTTACTGGAACATCAAGAAGCGAATATTTTACAGAGCTTATTGAGTCTGGATAATCTCAAAGTGAGAGATGCCATGACCCACAGAACGGTGGTTTTTAAAGTATCTGAAAATCTCACGGTCGAAACTTTCTACCATAAATATGCCAGTGAAGTTTATTCACGCATACCGGTTTTTGAAGATGATGAGCCTGAAAAGATAAGTGGTTTTGTGCTTAAGTCCGATTTAATACTTGCGCAAGCACGCGGTAATGGAGATAAGCCATTAGCCGCTTATCGTAAAGACATGGTGACATTACTAAGCAGCACCAATCTATCAGAAACCTTTCCATATTTTTTACAGTCTAGATCACATATGCTGCTGGTAGTGGATGAATACGGCGGAATGGAAGGCATATTAACCTTAGAAGATTTGCTTGAAAGTCTTTTAGGTTTTGAAATAGTCGACGAAAAAGATAAACACGTCAGTATGAAAAAAGTCGCCAGACTCATGTGGAAAAGGCGTGAGCGTGAATTGTTCAACCAACAGCAAGAATAATAAAGTAGAGAATATGTCACAGTTGTTAATCTGTAAAAATGTTAGTAAAACCTATCAAGAAAATGAATCTAAAGTACAAGTGCTTGATAATATTAATTTTACTGTTGGTCGTGCAGAACAAATAGCTATTTTAGGAAGCTCGGGCTCTGGAAAAAGTACGTTATTGCATATATTGGGGGCTTTAGATTCTCCAACGTCAGGTAACGTTTTTTTTAAGCAGCAAGATATATTTGCCTTTAACGAAAAGCAGCAGGCTGATTTTCGAAATAAATGTTTAGGTTTTGTATATCAGTTTCACCATCTGTTGCCCGAGTTCAGTGCGTTAGAAAACGTCGCAATGCCATTACTAATCGGCAAAACTAAATCCGATTTAGCTAAACACCGTGCAGAGGAAATTCTTAAACGTGTGGGATTGTCGCATCGATTGAGTCATAAGCCCGCCAAAATGTCTGGAGGTGAACGCCAACGAGCAGCAATAGCTCGCGCACTGGTCACCCAACCTGATTTAGTCTTAGCCGATGAACCAACCGGTAATTTAGACCATAAAACAGGTCAAAGTATTTATCAGTTATTAAATGAATTGCGAGAGCAAATCTCCACCAGCTTTATTGTGGTTACTCACGACATTGAACTTGCTGCCAAGTTAGATAGAACGCTAAATATTACAGATGGGAAGTTGATCGAGCAGGGCACAGTGCTATGAAATTAGTTGCACAACTTGCTTGGCGGTTTCGTTCAGGAAAACGTCAAAATGGTTTTATTTCCTTTATTTCCGCTTCCTCAACTGTAGGCATTGCACTTGGGTGTACTGTGTTAATTTTGCTGCTATCGGTAATGAATGGCTTTGAACGTGAGCTTAAAAATCAGTTGCTGAGTTTTATTCCCCACGGTGAAATTTATGCTTACGAAGGTTCAGGTTTACAAGATTGGCAAACGCATTTAAAAAGATTATCGACAGATTCACGGATCACATCTGTTGAACCCTATGTTAAAGCTTCGGGGCTTTTACAAAAGGGCAATAAAATGAAGGCGATTCCCGAGTTAGTCGGAATTGACCTTAACTATGTCGCTAAAAACAAATTAATTCAAAAAGTGGGTGCAACTGAATGGCAGACCTTTGCCTCTGATGAAGATGCAATATTGTTGGGTCGTTCTATCATGCAACAGCTCGAATTGTCGGTTGGTGACAAAGTACAGTTATTGTTACCTCAAATATCCGATGATTTATCATTTTCAGCTCCTAAAACAGTTTGGCTGAATGTGGCGGGTGAAATCGCAATAGGTGGTGAACTGGACGCACAGATTGGCTTCATGCATATCGCACTTGCTGCTAACACATTAGGCACACAAACTGGCGCGCAAGGCCTACGATTTCGCTTTGAAGATCCGTTTATTGCAAACAGTGCAATGCGTGAGTTTGGCTTTTCTTTTTCACAGCATGTTTTTATGTCTGATTGGACGCGCACACAGGGGCATTTGTACCAGGATATCCAGCTTGTTAGGGCTGTGGTTTACGTTGCTCTGAGCCTTGTTATTGGTGTAGCGTGTTTTAATATTATTTCAACTTTAGTGATGGCCGTTAGTGAAAAAAGAGCTGAAATAGCAATGTTAAAAACGATGGGGGCTAGAGATCGACTCATCATTCAAGTGTTCATTTTACAAGGTGCTGTAAACGGTATAATTGGTACACTGGTCGGCGTGGTATGCGGCGTTTTGTTAGCAGAGAATTTAACTGTGATAGCCTCTTTTATTGAGACTATTAGTGGTGTTAAATTTCTATCGGGAGATGTCTATTTTATTGATTTTCTTCCTTCACAATTGCGTTGGACTGAAGTGATATTCACCGCAGCTATAGCGATTTGTTTGAGCCTATTGGCTACTATTTATCCTGCATTCAAAGCGACAAAAATAAATCCGGCTGAAGCACTGGGACAACATTAACAAGAGAATTGAAAAACAGACAGTTCGTTTGGGTAAACTAAACTGTCTGTTCTTTTTATCACTGACTGGGTTTATCTGAATCGGTGGATTTGAAGTCTTTTAAATCTACGTTTTCGTATGCATCTCCTGCATTTAAATCATAGTAAACTGACTCGTCTAATTCGTTTTCACTTTTAGCTACAACACATGAAACCATACAGTCACCAGTTATATTTACTGCCGTTCTGGTCATATCTAATAATCGATCTACGCCAAGTATTAACGCTACGCCTTCAACTGGTAATCCGACTTGAACCAGTACCATGGATAACATCAGTGTTCCTACACCTGGTACACCCGCTGTTCCTATCGAAGCCAAAGTTGCTGTTAGCACGACCATCAACATATCGGATGTAGAAAGATCTATACCGTATACCTGAGCAATAAACACAGTAGCGACGCCCTGCATAATTGCCGTTCCGTCCATATTGATAGTTGAGCCTAGCGGTACAACAAAGGAAGCAACACTTTTGCCAACGCCTAATTTTTTAGTCGCCGTTTCAAGGGTAACGGGAAGCGTCGCACTGCTACTCGCGGTGCTAAATGCGAAAATAATCGCTTCGCGCATTTTTAAGAACAAAAATTTGGGATTTAAGCCAGTCAAAAGTTTGAGAATAATTGAATAATTGACTAAGAAGTGGAAAATTAGTACCGCAAAAACCAGTACAAAATAAATGGCTAGAGAGGCGATACGTCCTTCATCAATCGTTGTGAATAACTTAGCTAAAAGCGCAAATACACCATAAGGTGCCAAATTCATCAAGATGGTGACGAGCTTCATTATAACGGCGTTGAGGTCTTCAAAAAGTGCGGCGACACGTTTCCCAGCATCGCCTACCATTGCCATCGCTAAACCAAATAGCACAGCAAAAGCGATGACTTGCAGCATTTTACCTTCAGTAAACGCAAGAAACGGGTTGGAAGGAAATATGTCGATAATAACCGCGGCTAGTGTAGGAGCCTCTTTGGCTGCAAATACCGCGTCAGTAGGAATGGGAATGCCAGATCCGGGTTTTACGATTAAAGCGGCAATCATAGCAATGGTGATCGCGATGGCAGTTGTACTAATGTAAAGTAAAACCGATTTACCACCCAAACGGCCCAGTTTGCTCGGTTCAGATAAATTGGCTACTCCGCACACTAAAGACACAAAGACCAAAGGTACAATTAGCATTTTAAGGCTGTTAATAAATATCTGACCAATTACATTAAATATACCATTGACTAAAACGTCATACGTAGAAACTGTCGTACCGAATACACTAAACGCCAAATCTCCGCTATCATCAAATGACCATTTTAATAAGACACCGGTAATTATCCCGGCAACCATGCCGATAAAGATTTTAGCGGTGAGACCAAGTTTTTTTGGGGACTGAGGCATATTTATCCTAAAATTGTTATTGTTTTTGGATAGCGTAGCAAGTTTAGCTCGCCAGCAAAACTATAAAAGTGATTTAGAACGGGTACTTGAATTGAAAAACTTTAATTGTGGGAAAAAAAGCATGGCTTCGCGCTTGAAGATATTGTTCACGGGTTTAATGATTTTGTTAGTAACTGCATGTGGCGGAGGCGGCTCAGTTGAGCGTGATTCGACTGGCACGGGAACAGGTGGCGGTGGGACAACGGTGACTTATGACGTTGCGTTGTCGATTGCTGATCAAGATGGAAACGCAGTTAATCAGCTAACTGCAACCACTCCTTTGGTTGTGACGGCCACAGTGACTAGCGACGGTGGCACAGTGGCTGATCAATTAATTACCTTCAGTTTTAGTCAGGATGGTCTGGCTACATTTGATAACGATACAGGTACCGCTTTAACCAATGCAGACGGAGTCGCGACCATTGGGCTGCTAGTAGGCAATAGTTCTGGGGATGGAATAGTTTCTGGGGCGTTAGATGGCGGAGAACAAGGACAAGTTGGTTTTAGTTCATCAGGTACATCACAATCCGGAGATACCCCCGCTTCATTAGAGCTTTATACCAGTTCAACCCAATTAGCATCTTCAGGCTCAGATGAAATTGAGCTAATTGCAGTCGTTAAGAATGCACAAAATATTTTATTGTCAGGAGTTGAAGTGTCTTTTTCTGCTAATAACGGGGCTGAACTACAAATCACTCAGGGAACTTCGGCTGATGACGGAACGGCAAGAGCGGTTTTAACGAGCCGCAATAATCCAGAGAATCGGGTTATCACTGCCACGGTATCTTCTGGCTTGTTTAGTCAAACCGTGGATATTCAAATTGTTGGTACAGAAGTTAATGTTGATGGACCTTTGTCCGTGGTATTAGGCGATACAATAGATGTGACCGTCAAAGTTGCCGATTCCGATGGTACAGGTTTAGCCAATAGAGTCGTAGAGTTAACTGCATCACAAGGGGATATTGTTTCATCTACCACAACCGATACGGAAGGTCAGGCTACCATTCAATATGTTGCTACTACATCAGGGCAAAACGTGATTACGGCAAGTGCATTGAACGCGCAAGGCACGTTAACATTTACCGTGCAAGAAGATAGTTTTAGTTTTACAACGGTTCCTTCAGAAGATGTCCCACTAGGTACCGATGCAACATTAGAAATCACCTGGCTTAAAGATAATAGCGCTTATGCAGGTGGCCAGGTTACTTTGAGCAGTTCACGCGGCGTTATAGGTTCGCCCACTGCGACCACAGATGCAAACGGTGTTGCCACCTTTACGATTCAATCAAATAATGCTGGTGTTGCGTCCATAACTGCTATAGGAACTGATGATGATGGGGAAACGGTAAGCGCCAGAACGCAATTTGAATTTATTGCTACTGCTCCAAATAGTATTATTGTTGACGCTTCACCTGACTTAATTGGTCCTGATGGGCAAACTTCTACCATTTCAGCTGTTGTGCGTGATGCTAGTGGTAATTTAGTGAAAGGCAAAGTCATTAATTTTAGATTAGATGATGTAAGTGGAGGCTTAATTTCACCTAATTCTGCAACAACTGATAGCAATGGAATAGCGTCTACCGTTTATACTTCAAACGCCGTAAGCAGTGAAGATGCAGTCATTGTTTATGCGGATGTCTCCGACAATACTAGTGTAACTGACTTTACGACATTAACCGTTGGTGATAGAGCCTTTGATATTTCACTTGGTACAGGTAACTTAATTGAATCACCAGATGATTCTAGTTATTCAAAAGAGTTTTCGATATTTGTCAGTGATTCAGTTGGACGACCAGTCGCAAATGTTGCATTAACCGCATCTTTAACACCTGTTAAATACGTAAATGGTGGTGTTTATAGAAAAGGAACGTGGTTCTTTAATACGGATGTTTGGGTTTCAGTTGTATCAGCAACTTGCCCTAATGAGGATATCAATGGAAACGGTATACTTGATGCGGGAGAAGATACTAACGGAGATGGAAAATTGACTCCTGGTATTATTGGAACAGTTAGTTTTGCTGACGGTAACGACGAAACTGATGCGAATGGACAAGCTAAAATTGACGTGCGTTATCCCAGAGCCTTTGGGGCATGGGCGGATACAGAGGTAGCTGTTTTTGGACAATCTTCTGGTAGTGAAGCTTTTGAAAGTCAGTATTATCCTTTATCAGTGGCCGCTTCTGATTTAGAGAATGAATCTTCACCACCACCTAACAGTCCATTCGGTACAGGTTCATCTTGTACTGATACACTGTAAGACTCAATAAAAAGCCCTTGATAAACAAGGGCTTTTTTATTTTTAGTTAGAAAATAGTTAGTTATCGTTGGAAAGGATAAATCGACCCTAAATTTAATATTTGCGTTAATTCATCTAATGCCGTTCTGGTTTCATCTAATAAAACCGCATCTCGTAAATCATCCACACTTAGCTGATCACGATAATGTTTATTTACCCATTTATTAAGTCGCGCAAATACGGCTTCTGACATCAAGGTATGTTGGTTTACTGCTTCGAGTTCGCTTTCAGTCATGGCAACACGTAAACGCAAACACGCTGGGCCACCGCCATTTCGCATACTCTGTTTTACGTCAAAGTAATGAACTTTTTTAATGGGGGTTCCTTGACTAATCAAATCGTTTAAATAGGTAGAAACGATTTCGCTTTCTTGGCATTCAATCGGGGCAATAATCGCCATTTCACCTTCTTTTAAGGTAATTATTTGGGTATTGAATAGATAGGTCTTTACCGCTTCTTGTACAGGAACAGTTTGTGTATCAACACGAATAAAATGTAATTTATGCTCGCCAAATTTAGTTTGAATCTCAGCTAACGCGCTATCGGTATTTAAAAACGCTTGTTCGTGGTAAAAAAGCACATTTTGATTACCCACAGAAATGACATCATTGTGAAATACGCCTTGGTCAATCAGATCTGGATTTTGTTGCACGAATACAGTGGTATCATCACTTAAACCGTGTAAACGAGCGATAGCTTGGCTTGCTTCAAGGGTTTGCCTGGCGGGGAATTTTTTCGGTGCAGGTTTGCTGCTATCAAACGCATACCTACCATACACAAACATTTCAACACCGGCACGCCCATAATCTGTACAAAGACGAGTATGATTGGCAGCGCCTTCATCGCCAAAGTGTTCATTCTCAGGCAAATGCGCGTGGTGTTGGAAAAATTTATCGTTAGCAAACGTGGATTGCAGAATTCGACCCGTTACTTCAGGCTCTAAAGAGCGGTGAAATTTGTTAGTAAGGTTGGCCGGTGTAAAATGAATTCTGCCATCACTGGTATCGGCACTAGGAGATACTGTGGCGGCATTTGCAGTCCACATGCTGCTAGCGGAGCAACACGCTCTAAAAACCTCAGGAGCGCGTTTAGAGGCTTGTTCAAGAACACTTGCATCACTGCCCACAAAGCCCAGACGTCTGAGTGTATCAATATCAGGTCTTGCTTGTGGTGCTAACACACCTTGGGTCATTCCCATATCGTGTAAGGCTTTCATTTTTTGTAGACCTTGCAGTGCAGCTTGTTTTGGACTGCTAAATGCTTTTGCATTACTTAGCGAAGCGACATTACCGAATGAAAGGCCAGCATAGTTATGGGTAGGTCCTACTAAACCGTCAAAATTTACTTCTACTTGTTTCATTCAATTACCTCATCGCAGTTGTAATACACAAAAATTGATACGCAAAGTCTAACTCGTCGAAAATGAATTTTAGAAAAACCTAGCCGAAACGGGTTAGCACTGTTTACTATTGGCAGCGATTATACGTCTTTTAATGTACTTGCCAATCCACCTGTACAAAATGTGAGCTATTTTAGGGCGAGTTGAAAGAAAGAATTTAGATAAGTATTAAGAAGAACTTGTTTTCTATTCACTTTGCCGATATATGTTAAAAAAGCAATATGGGACAGGAAGTTTAACTAAACTCCTTAAAAATGGCGTGAAACCCATATAAATCAAAGGTTAATGAATAATTTATGGCAAAATCACTGGTTATTGTCGAGTCGCCAGCTAAGGCGAAAACAATAAATAAATATCTCGGCAAAAATTTTATTGTTAAATCTAGTGTTGGGCACGTTAGAGATTTACCAACGAAAGCATTAGGTCAAGTTCCGGCTAAAAAACCAGCAAAAGAGCTGAAAGAGTGGAGCGATAAAAAACGCGAAAACTACTTGCGGGAATTTGAATATCAAAAATTAGTGGATCGTATGGGAATTGATCCGCAAAACGATTGGAAGGCCCACTACGATATACTAACGGGTAAAGAAAAAGTCGTTAACGAGCTTAAAAAGCTAGCAAAAGAAGCGGATACCATCTATCTCGCAACGGATTTGGATAGAGAAGGGGAAGCGATTGCCTGGCATTTACAAGAACTGCTCGGTAGTAAAGGCAAAACTTATCAACGAGTGGTATTTAACGAAATCACCAAAAACGCGATTCAAGAAGCGTTTGCAGATCCCGGCCAACTAAATATAGCTCGCGTAAACGCTCAGCAAGCGCGCCGATTCTTAGATCGGGTTGTAGGTTTCATGGTGTCGCCTTTGCTATGGAAAAAAGTCGCCCGTGGGCTATCAGCCGGGCGTGTACAATCTGTTGCTGTGCGATTGGTTGTGGAGCGCGAACGTGAGATTAAAGCCTTTGTTCCTGAAGAATTCTGGGATATTCATGCCGATTTAAATGCCAATCAAGCAGCGCTTCGAATGTTAGTTGCTAAACATTTAGGTAGTGCGTTTAAACCGGTCAATAAAGCGCAGGCGGACACTGCACTGGAGGCACTGAAAAAAGCCGATTACGAGGTAATTAGCCGAGAATCTAAACCGACTCAAAGTAAACCATCAGCGCCATTTATTACATCGACTTTACAACAAGCCGCCAGTACACGTTTGGGCTTTGGAGTGAAGAAAACAATGATGATGGCTCAGCGTTTGTATGAAGCTGGTCACATCACATACATGCGTACCGACTCAACCAATTTGAGTCAGGATGCTGTCAATGCGTGTCGTAGTTACATTGATGATAATTTTGGTGCGAAATACTTGCCAAATAATCCCATTTCTTATGGTAGTAAAGAAGGAGCTCAAGAAGCGCATGAAGCCATTCGACCTTCAAATGTGGTTGTTAAATCTGAATCCTTGACGGAAGTGGAGCGCGATGCACAGCGCTTATACGAATTAATCTGGCGTCAATTTGTTGCGTGTCAGATGGTACCGGCAAAATACGACGCAAGTACTATCAAAGTGAAAGCGGGTGAATACGAATTAGTGGCAAAAGGCCGAGTATTGAAATTTGATGGTTGGACTCGCGTTCAAACACAGGTGAAAGGAAAAGGTGATAACGACCTTAATTTACCAGATGTTAAAGAAGGTCAGAAACTCGATCTTAAAGCACTGGATCCTAAGCAACATTTTACCAAACCGATTGCGCGCTTTAATGAAGCGTCGTTAGTCAAAGAGTTGGAGAAACGGGGTATAGGTCGTCCTTCTACTTATGCCAGTATTATTTCAACCATTCAAGATCGTGGTTATGTAAAACTAGACAATAAACGTTTCTATGCGGAAAAAATGGGTGAAATAGTCAACGATCGATTGGTTGATAATTTTACTGATTTAATCAATTTTGATTTTACTGCGAATATGGAACAGCAGTTGGATGACGTTGCTAACGGTATCCGTGATTGGAAAGACGTCCTTAATGAGTTTTACGAGGATTTTTACCAACGCTTATTAAAAGCAGAATTACCGCCTGAAGAAGGTGGAATGCGTTTAAATCAAGCTATTGAAACGGATGTGGAATGTCATCTTTGTGGTCGTCCCATGAATGTTAGAACGGCTTCGACAGGTGTGTTTTTAGGCTGTTCTGGTTATAACTTACCGCCCAAAGAACGTTGTACGGGAACGAAAAACCTTACTCCTGGTGACGAAGTTATTAAAGTTGATGATGAGGATGAATTAGAGACCGAAGTGCTCAGATCAAAACGTCGTTGCGATATCTGTGGCACGGCAATGGATAGCTACTTGGTCGATGAAACGCGTAAGTTACATGTTTGTGGTAACGCGCCAACTTGTTCTGGAACTCATGTTGAAAAAGGCACCTTTAAAATTAAAGGCTATGATGGTCCGATTATCGAATGTGATAAATGCGGTTCTAACATGGAGCTTAAAAATGGGCGATTTGGTAAATATTTTGGCTGCACAAACGAAGAGTGTAAAAATACCCGCAAGCTATTGAGAAATGGTGAAGCGGCGCCACCAAAAGAAGATCCGGTTGATTTGCCTGAGTTAGAATGTGAAAAGTCGGATGCACATTTTGTACTTAGAGATGGTGCGTCTGGTATTTTTATGGCGGCACACAATTTCCCTAAATCCCGTGAAACACGCGCGCCCATGGTGCATGAGTTAGCTAGGTTTAGAGATAGAATATCACCTAAGTTTTATTATTTAGCTGATGCTCCTGCTAAAGATCCAGATGGAAACCCAACCATGGTCAGGTTTAGTCGTAAAACTAAACAACAATATGTCACATCCGAGAATAAAGAAGGCAAAGCCACTGGCTGGTCAGCTTGGTATCAGGATGGTAAATGGGTAGTAGACGATAAGCGCAAAAAAGGTAAATAATCTAATTTGCATATTTTGTTTAACGGCAGTGATAAACTGCCGTTTTTATTTCTAAGATGAGTACAGAGTATTTTATTATGGCACTGTCACTGCAAGAGCAATTACTAAAAGCCGGTTTAACCGATAAAAACAAAGTTAAGCAGGCTAAAAAAGAAAAGCATAAACAAGTTAAGCAACAACAAAAACACAAAGTAGTCAGCAAAAATGAATCTAAAATTGCGGCTGAAAAAGCACTACAAGCGAAACAAGAAAAAGATCGAAAGTTAAATCAAGAAGCCAAAGCCTTGGCAGAATCAAAAGCCGTCGTTGCGCAAATTAAACAACTAATTGAGTTGAATAAGCAACCCAAAGATAACGGTGATATTCCGTGCAACTTTACCCATAACAATATTATCAAACGCATATATGTTAATCAGCAAACCCGTAATCGCATCAGTCAGGGAAAACTTGCGATTGTTGTTTTGGATGGCATATATGAGATTGTACCTATGCCAGTTGCGGATAAAATCAGTTTACGTGATAAAGACGCAGTTGTTTATCGAGCAGATGCAGCAGAGCAGGCAGAAGCTAAATCTACCAGCACCGCTGAAGAAGACGAATGGTATGCCGATTATGAAATTCCAGATGATCTAGTATGGTAATTTCAAATCAGTCATAAACATATATTCGCAAGGAGTTTGTTAACTTGAAAATCTGGGTAGATGCGGATGCTTGTCCCAATGTAATCAAAGATATCTTATTTAAAGCTGCACAACGAACTGGGGTGGAAATGACCTTAGTCGCCAATCAATTTGTACGGGTTCCAGCAAATAAAAATATTACATCAATTCAGGTTTCATCCGGTTTTGATGTGGCTGATGATGAAATTGTGTCGCGTTGCAACTCAGGTGATTTAGTGATTACAAGTGACATCCCATTGGCAGCTGAAGTAATTGAAAAAGGCTGTAATGCATTAAGTCCAAGGGGTGAGTTAATGGACAAAGAAAATGTGCGTTCGCGTCTTAATATTCGTGATTTTATGGATACCATGCGAGCTAGTGGTGTGAACACCGGGGGGCCCCCGGCGTTAAACCACACTGACCGCCAAAATTTTGCTAATCACTTAGATCGACTGCTAACACAGTTCCATCGCTCTTAAGTTTTGTATTTTAGTTTGTTGGCGTATTTTGTGACCTAGGTTTACGCGGTTTTTTAGGTTTCTTAGGTCTTGGCGCTTTTTTAGGCGGAGGATTGGCCGATGTTTCAGGTAATTTCTCACTTGGTTCAAAACCACTGACTTCAATTCTCGGGATTTTTTCACCGATAACGCGCTCAATATCTTTTAACAGCTTAATGTCTTCTGCAGTTACCAAAGAAATAGCATGTCCTGTTGCGCCAGCTCTCCCAGTACGTCCTATTCGATGTACGTAGTCTTCAGCGACATGGGGTAAATCGTAATTGATAACAAAGGGAAGTTGGTGGATATCTAAGCCTCTTGCAGCGATGTCGGTTGCCACTAGGACTTGAATAGCTGATGATTTAAATTCGGCTAATGCTTTAGTACGTGCGCCTTGGCTTTTATTGCCATGAATAGCGGCAGATACAATGCCACGCGCAGTTAATTGTTTAGCCAGTCGATTTGCGCCATGTTTAGTGCGACTAAACACCAACACCTGATCCATATTTTGCTGTTTGATGATATGTGTAAGTAGTCCTGACTTCTTACTTTTATCTACTGGATGGATACATTGTTCAACTTTGTCTGCAGTTTTGTTGGCTGGCGCAACAGAAATCTCTACTGGGTTATTGACAATACTTTTAGCCAGTTCTCTTATTTGCGTCGAAAATGTTGCAGAAAATAATAGATTTTGGCGACTGTTAGGTAGTAATTTGATTATACGCTTTATATCGTGAATAAAGCCCATATCCAGCATTCGATCTGCTTCATCCAGCACTAATATTTGTAAGTTATCAAATTTCACTGCTTTTTGATTATATAAATCTAATAAACGTCCCGGTGTGGCCACCAAAATGTCGACGCCTTTTCTAAGTGCCATCATTTGCGGATTTATACTAACGCCGCCGAACACAACTGTGTGCCTAATGTTCAGGTTTTTACTATAGGCTTTTACATTTTCAGAAATTTGCGCTGCTAATTCGCGGGTAGGGGTTAATACTAAGGCATTAACCTGATTCCCTTTAGGGCGAGGGTGGTGACTCAGTTTTTCTAATATGGGTAAAACAAAACCGGCTGTTTTGCCTGTGCCAGTTTGGGCCGCTGCCATAACATCTTGATTATCAAGAATGGCAGGGATCGCCTGAGCTTGTATTGGTGTCGGCTCATTGTAGCCTTTTTCGATAAGGGCATTAGCAATGTTTTGGCCTAAACCAAGGGAATTAAAGGTCATTAATGTTTCTCTTATAATTAAGTACGGATAATATTTTCGTTGTAATCACAAACAATGCTGAAACTGTGAAAATACAAATAATGTGAGCCTATGTTGCGATCTGCTTCAAAACTCTGCGATACAACGGCTAAAAAGGCAGGGAGATGCGCTCATTAAAGAGCGCATCTTGAAGAGATTTTATAGAATATCTACTAAAGCAGTAGCAAGTGCATCAACATTTTTTAAGCTGATTCCAGCAATATTCACACGACTAGAATCCACAAAATATACACTATGTTTATTTCGGATCGCTTGGACCTGTTCTGGGCTGATACAAAGATATGAAAACATACCTTTTTGCTGGGTAATAAAACTAAAATCTTTATTTGCGCCTTTTTCAGCGAGTTTAGCTGCTAGTAGTTGACGCAATGATTGCATGCGCAATCGCATTGCTTCAACTTCATTTTGCCATTCTAGTTTCAATTCTGGATCAGTTAAAACGATATCAACTAACGCACCACCATACGACGGTGGCATTGAATAAATACCTCTGGCAATTGACTGAATCTGACTTTGCATACTTTGTCTAACCGTATTGCTATTAGTCACCGCAACAGCTAAACCTACACGCTCGCGATACAATCCAAAATTCTTAGAACAAGACGCTGCAATAATTACTTCTGGCAGGTTTTCAGTTAATAAACGTACGCCATATGCATCTTCTTCCAGACCATCACCAAAGCCTTGATATGCCACGTCAACAAACGGAAGGAAACCTTGTTGTTGTGCAATTTCTAGTACGGCTTGCCATTGTTGCTTGCTTAAATCACCACCTGTAGGGTTATGACAGCATCCATGTAGCAATACGACATCACCTTTTTTAACTTGCTTAAGACAATCCGCCATTTCATCGAATTTAATACTTGCAGTGGCTTTATCAAAATAAGGATAGGTTTCTATTTTAAGGCCCGCATTACCAATTAAAGGAATATGGTTTGCCCATGTCGGATCACTCACCCAAACAGTGGTATCCGGGTTACAGCGTTTTAATAATTCAGCTAGTACACGCAATGCACCACATCCACCAGGTGCTTGCACTGCTGCCACTCTATCTTCAATTAGGGCAGGGTGACCTTTACCTAATAATAATTGCAACATACCATCGATGTAACCTTGTACACCTTGAGGGGTAATGTAGGTTTTTGATTTTTCTTGAGCCAATAGGATGTTCTGTGCTTTTGCGATAGAACTGAGAATAGGCGTATTACCATCTTCATCTTTATAAACCCCAACACCAAGATCAATTTTATTTGGATTAGGATCTTCACGATATGCGGCAGATAAACCTAAAATCGGATCGGCGGGTAATTTGGGTAACACTTCTAACACAGCAATTCCTCAATTAATAACAGGCAAAAAAGAAGCCGCTATTATGCCAGTAATCAGCGAGATTTCGAGTAATAAATAAGCTTATTAGAGGTAAAAGTTAAAACTACGCTGTTGTCGATTAATTCCTTGATTATCAAACGTATGTTCCAACCAAGTTACATGCTTGTTTTTGTTCACTAATAATAGCGTTGAAGAACGCGTTCCGTAATCCGGGGATTGTATGAAAATAGAAGAAAGCTTACGTTCCCAATCAATTGGCACCCCGGTTTTTGGCAATAATTCGTCACGTGCCTGGGTTTGATCAAGAAGTATTGCGAATAATTTATCGGTATTCAGCGCTTGCGCCTGTTGGCAATGCTCTTTTAACTTATTCACACCTTGATTAATTTTAGGCCACGGACTGTCTAAATCGGCGTTCGACAAGCCATACACCCCAGCGGTTAATTTAGCGAGTTTATCAGTGTGATTATTGTAAACCCAAAGATTGTTCCACTGACCAAACATGAGGTTGTAACCATTATATTGGTGTTTACTTTCTTGAAGTTTGGCTAAATACGATAACTGAGAATCTTGATTTGTTAAGAATTCACTTACCAGATAACCTCTTGAGGTGGCGTTAGTTAATATTTTTTGTGGATCGCGGACATTGGTTAGCGCACACAGACGGCCATTTTTATTCATACCCATCCATGTGCCGCCAGCCTCAAGATCTCTACCAGCAAGCACTTGCTCGTTATCATCCCAAAATTTTGATTGGGCTGTTTCGCGCTGATAGAACTCATCGCGATTGGCAGCAATAATTAAAGGATAATCTGGATGCTGTTCAACGGCGATGAAAAGAATACACATTACCTATTGATTACCTTCTTCAACGTCATGTTTTAAATCTTCGATTAATCCTTCAGAACGTTCAACAAATTTCTCTGTGCTTTCTGGTGAGGTCACTCTAAAAGCAGGTGTCAGTATTTTTGAAGAATAACGTGGAGACTGACTGAATTTTTGCGTGTTGAAGACGTGAGGCGCTAAAATATATATCGCAATTAATGCTGTACCAGCAATGCTGATTGAATTTCTCATACGCTTTGACTGGTGGAATGCAATAAATAAGGTGAACCACAAAAAGGTAAAAAATAATGCACCTTTGATTAATAAAATGAACCAATAAACAAATTGCACAGAACTTAAATTGAACTGCAACATAGCCTGCAAGTAATTTAATAACTCATGACTGATAAGAAACAGCCAAAGTAAATTAAACTGACTCACAATGTGCGCGTCTTTCTTGGCTAAAATAGACAGAAGTGCAAAGGAGAAAGGCCAGATACAAGCCGCTGCCGTGACCCCTAAGCTTACTTTCATGACTTGCGATACATTTACTTCAACGATGCTATTAAAGTAAAAATTAGCTGAAATTAACGCGATAAAGATCATGGCAAAAAGTACACAAAGCCGACGCATTGATAACCATTCCATCTTCTCTTCTAGTTTACTTAGCACTATCGCGGGCGCTACCGCCTGTTTATGTCTGAAAATGCGTAATCGTGTACGACCGATGGTGATAATATCATCGTATCCAATTAACGCATTTGTTCCAGATTTACCATTAACCTTAACCCCATTCAACGACTCTACATCTGCCAAAACCAGCGCTTTTGTATCTTCGTCGGCGCGAATATTAATATGGTGCGGACAAATATAGGGGTCATCTATGCGGATATCATTGTCATAGGCACGTCCAATAGAAATTTGTGCTTTATCAAAAACTTGATGATTTAAGACCTTGCCGTTTCTCGACAGTACTTCAACGACTATTGCCATGACATGGAATCCATAAATTGTTTTGAAAATTGTTTCATCGAATCTGCACTTACACCTGCTAAAGTAAAGTGGCTGATTAAACTTCCATCCGCATAATCATTGCTGGCCGAAATAAATAAAACGTCGTAAAGGTCGTTAAAATCTTTATATGCGCGTGCACATAAAATACTTTTTTGAGTTAACTCTTGTTGATTACTGACAATGTCTTGTTGACAGCGATAATTTGTCACGTCATTTTTGCCAGCTAGATTTCCTGGTCGAGTAAAGGCGATTTTTTGACTAAGAAAGTTGTGAAACTGAAACGTATTTAGTTCTTCACTTGTTAACCATTCAAATTCAATTTCAATTTCGCCAGTTTGAAGTCTGGCATTTAAGAATACAGCTTCACCGATGCGGCATCTATTTGAAACAGACAAAAACTTCACATCTTTTTCACTAGCATTAGAACCACCCCAGCACGAAATAAAGTCGGATATTTTCTCCGGAACACGGGCCTTACCTAGTTGGGAATATGTCCAAGGGGATGAAAGAATCTCAGAGATCATTTTATTTTGGTTTGCTTGCAATTGTTGTTGAATATGTGTTTTGTAATCTTCAACTTTAATTTGTTGTTGAGATTCAAATAACGCTTTAACTTTGGGGAGCGGAATTAGAAATCCGATTTGATTGCCTGCCGTTGCAACGTTAACGCCGACAATTTGCCCAAGTCCGTTAACCGCAGGTCCGCCACTCATGCCTGGGTTAATTGATCCAGTAAAGTGGATTCGTTGGTAAAAGCTATTCTTTTTTAATCCATTATAAGTACCAGGAACCACTATCATGCCTAAATCGTGAGGATTACCCAATGAGTAAATATTTGAACCTTGTAAGGGTAAGCTTTCTGCTAAATTAAACGGTAAACCACTGGTTTGTTCAGGGTCTATTTGCAGTAAAGATAGATCGTTTATAACGTCGAAATTTTTAAGCTTCAAACTTCCTGTGTTTCCACTGGCATCCATATATTGCATCCGGAATTTATCCGGAAAATATACAAAATCTGATATGACATGATAGTTAGAAATAATATCGCCGCTGTCACTCACTCTAAAACCTGAACCGATAGAAGATTTATTTCCTGATTCTTTATCAATCATTTGAATTTGATACAGTGAATTACGATACTGGCTGAAAAGGTTTTGAGCCGTTTGCTGGCTAAACACTTGTTGGCTAATTAACAAGGTTAATAATAAAATAATTCTTGGCACTAAAAATCCCATTTAATTACTGAGGATGGTTATTCGGAATTAGCTTAATTCCAGTTAATAACTTACATCAATTTACGTCATGTTTTTGATATAAAGGATTGGGGCATGAACCCTGTTTTCTCACATGTTCATAATTTTTTAAATTATGTTGGAACTGATTTATAACATGTTTCAGATCGGAATGTATGAGAACGAGCATCTTAACAATTTATCAGTGTATAATAAGGTCATATGACAAAAAATAACATTCTAATTATTTCTTTTACATGCCAGAAACATTAAAAAACCTGAAAATTTCTGCAAATATTCCCAGATTGGGTAATCGTTTTAGCCAATGGCTGGGCAAAACTGTATTAACACTGCTTGGTTGGAAATTTGAAGGCCAATTTCCTAGTCACAGTAAAATGGTGATAACCGTCGCACCGCACACATCAAATTGGGATTTTGTCATCGGTCTAGCGGTTGTTTTCGCATTGAGGTTAAAAATTTCTTTCTTCGGAAAACATAGTATTTTTATTCCACCGTTCAGAGCCTTGTTGGTTAGATGGGGGGGCATTCCTATTGAGCGTTCTCGATCCCATGGTGTGGTAAATCAAATGATTGATAAGATTAAAGATACGGATAAAATGCTTCTGGCTGTAGCTCCAGAAGGAACTCGGAGTAAAATATTTCCATGGAAGAGTGGGTTTTTACATATTGCTCAACAGGCAAATGTACCTGTATTTCTAGTTGGTTTAGACTATCAACAAAAATCCATTGTTTTAGGCCCCGTTTTTCAACCCTCTGAGGATATCTCTTTAGAAATGCTAAAAATCTATAAATTCTATGCTAAAGTGCACGCAAAATTTCCTGCCCAGGTAGCCTTTCCCGCGGAGACTTCGATTGAAAAATAAAGGTTTTACAACACGACTGGTTCACGCTGACCGAAGATTAAATAAGCCTCAAGATGGTGCTGTTCATTTTCCTACGAGTAATTCTGTGCTGTTCGAATACGAAGACGTAAACGATTTGGTAGAGGTATTTCAGGGAAAAAAATTAGGACACGTTTATTCCCGTTCCTCGTCATCGTCTAATGCGGCGCTACAGAATATTTTAGCGGATATTGAAGGCGGTATTGCGGCTGTGACTTTTGCAACAGGAATGGCTGCTATTTCGTCCATGTTACTAGCATTGCTAAAACATAATGACCATATCATTGTCAGTCAGTTTCTGTTTGGCAATACCAGCAGCTTAATGGCAACTTTATCTGATTTGGGAATTCGTGTCAGTTATGTAGATACCACAGATATTAGTGCTGTAGAGCGAGAAGTGAATAACGACACTAAACTCGTATTTACAGAAACCATTGCTAATCCAGTCACACAAGTTGCAGACTTAGCAGCATTGGGTGAGTTGTGTGAAGCAAATAAATTGTTGTTTATTATTGACAACACAATGACTCCCGGTTTTATCTTTGATGCCAAGGCTGTCAAAGCGTCTCTTACGGTGAGTTCATTAACCAAGTACATTGCAGGCCATGGTAGTGTTTTAGGTGGAGCTGTTGTTGATACGGGTTTGTTCGACTGGTCTGAATATGCAAATATTTTTGAACTCTACCGCGTTGGCGATCCGGTTAATTGGGGAATGACGCAAATACGTAAAAAAGGATTGCGTGATCTTGGCGCAACATTATCTCCTGATTCAGCTCATCAAATATCGTTGGGTCTGGAAACCATGGCGTTGCGAATCGAAAAAACGTGCAATAATGCACTCCGATTAGCCACCTATTTACAAGGCCATAGTAAAGTCGAAAACGTATATTATCCTGGCCTTGCAGACCATCCTCAACACTATATAGCAAGAGAACTTTTTGCAGGCAATTATGGTGGCGTTTTCAGTATGGATTTAGCGCCAGGACTAGATGTTCATAAATTTCTTAACTTGCTAGAAACAGTCATAATCGCGACTCACTTGGGTGACACACGAACGCTGTGTTTACCTGTAGCTTCGACTATATTTTACGAAAATGGACCACAGCAACGTGAAAAAATGGGAATCAACGACAATATGATTCGATTCTCGGTAGGAATCGAAGATATTGATGATATTGTTGCCGACTTTGAGCAGGCATTTGCTAAAATTTAAATTTATCTAGATTAATAATCTTTAAATTTCAAATGGTTAGGTTGAGAGGGTAAATTAATTTAAAAAAAGTGAAAAAAGTTGTGAACTAAAGTTTTTTTAAATTGACTAACAAATAGTTGTAAAGATGTTTTATTGCTAAAACAGTAAAACATTTCATTGTGTGTTCCAAGTGATGTGTGTTTATTGCCCCGTTTATCGGGGCTTTTTTTGACTTGCGGAAAGTTTAAGTTAGAGATTGATGGTGCTTTCAACGTCTTTCACGAATGCTTTATCCCTAGGTTTAGTCGATGATTTATACGCTTTAACTACAGCGCCATTCTTATCTACCAAATACTTATAGAAATTCCAACCTGGCTCCATACCACTTTGTTTGGCTAGTTTACGAAAAAGCGGATCGGCATTTTCACCTTTGACGTGAGTAACTTCAAACATTGGAAATTGGACACCATAGGTAAGCTCGCACAATTCAGCTGTTTTACTTTCGTCATCGAATTCCTGTTTAAAATCGTGAGATGGAAAACCCAACACTACCAATCCTTGATCCTTGTATTCGCTATACAGGGTTTCTAATCCTTCAAATTGAGGGGTATAACCACATTTACTGGCGGTGTTTACTATCAATAGCGTTTTACCTTTGTATTCGCTACACATATTCACAGTCTCTTGAGAGTTCAATTTCCGTTTCATAAATTTCAAGATATCTGGACATTCATTTGCTGAAGCAAAGAATGGGGTAAACATCAGTGCACACAATATTATTCGTTTTTTCATGGTTACTCCGAAAATGGGTGGATTAAGTTTGTTGGCAGCTAAACGTTACTATTCCCTAAAAGCAATTTTAGATCATTTGTTTACGTAAATAACGAGTTGCGCTTTAATAGCGCTTTACTTTTATTGGACTAAAACAAAAAAGCAGAGAGTCAAAAATGCAAAAAAGCTTTAAACTGCTCATTATTTCTACTGTTACTTCAGGTTTACTTGCCTGTTCAGGCATTCAAACCTCAGAATCACCCGCTATTTCAAATCAGGTTAATACTAACTCGGTTGCAACACCAGTTTATCAAACAATAAAACAAGCAGATGTATCAGTGAATACGTCTGAACATGCGTTAACACTTGAACAAATTATGGCTGATCCTGACTGGATTGGTAGGCCGCCTCAAGCTCCGTATTGGGCAATGGATGGAAAATCCTTCTTTTATTCACAAAAGAGACAAGGATCTTTTGTTAATGATCTTTTTCAGCAAACATTGAACAGTGATTCAGCCAAACAAGTCGCAATAGAAAATTATCACCAAGTTGCTTATAAAAACAAAGTTTTTAATCAACAAAGAAATATGTCAGCGTGGATTTTTAAACAAAATATATTCTTAAAAAATTTGCAAACAGGTGACATAAAACAACTCACTCGTGACTCGCAATCGGTCAGTCATCTACAGTTTTTAAAAGACGGTCGGCTAAGTTACCGTACTTACAATGCAATATATGCGATAAACACTGCTTCTGGCATGACTGAGCAACTTGTAAAATGGCAGTTTGGAGATGCGCCGAAAGCGAATGAAGAGTCTAAAGACTATATTGCACAACAGCAGTTAAATCTTATCAGTGTATTGCGTGAAAGACGTCAGCGTAATCAAGACAGATTTGATCAAAATGCGGAGGTGGACCAAAAAAATCCTACTACTGCACCACAACCAATCTATTTACCTGCTAAACATAAAACAGTGGATGCCAGCCTTTCTCCAAATGGTCGGTATTTAATTTTAGCTATTGAGAAAGATACGCCTAGCCGTGACGATAGCGATATTATGCCTAATTATGTGGTTGATAATGGACGCATTGAAGCGGAAAAAGTTCGCCGCCGCGTTGCTGACGCTAAACCAGAAAGTCAAACATTGTGGCTCATTGACTTACAACAAAATTCACAACACGAACTGTCTTATAAAACCTTACCTGGTTACAACGAAGATGTTTTAGCAAAGGTCAAAACAGAAAATGCTCAGGCGAAAGGTAAAACATATCAAAGTAACCGACTCCCCAGAGACATAGGTTTGCTTGTTGATTGGGGCTGGAGTCAAAGTGCGATTAGTTGGCAAGCTGACGGCGAACATGTGGCTATTATGTTGGAAGCGTGGGATAACAAAGATCGTTGGCTAACCACTGTCGATCTGGACAAACATACCTTAGTGACTCAAGAGCGACTCCATGATGATGCATGGGTAAACTATAATTTTAATAGCTTTGGTTGGTTAAACAACACGGCAAAATTGTATTACTTATCTGAAAAGAGTGGTTACTCTCATTTATATTTAAAAAGTTTAGATGGGCAAGCGCAGCAACTCACTCGTGGTCAGTTCGAAGTAGATGATTTAACATTAACTGCTGACGATCAATATATTTACTACCAAGCAAATGAAAAACATCCAGGTATTTATGAAATATATAGAGTTGATTTAAGCAGCGGTGACATTGATGCTTTGACCGATCTAAATGGTGTTACAGATTACGTATTAAACGACGCACAAAACACCTTACTGTTAACACACTCTAAACTTACCTCACCTCCAGAGTTGTATATTAAGCCAGCTGGTGCTTCAGAAGTAGCCAAACAAGTTACTTACACTACCAGTGACGAATTTAAAAAAATCAATTGGGTTGCTCCGGAAATCGTACCTGTTAAGTCATCCCACACAGAGCAGCCTATATTTTCTCGCTTATATATGCCGCAGAACGATAGCGGCAATGTAAAAAGACGTGCCGTCATTTTTAATCATGGGGCAGGTTATTTGCAAAACTCGCACCTAGGTTGGTCTGGTTATTTTCGTGAGTTTATGTTTCATAACCTCTTAACCCAAAAAGGTTATGTGGTTTTGGATATGGATTATCGCGCGTCTGCCGGTTATGGAAGAGATTGGCGTACTGCTATTTATCGACATATGGGGAAACCTGAAATTGAAGATTTAGTCGATGGGGTAGACTGGCTGGTTGATAACGTTAATGTGGACCGCGAGAGAATCGGTACTTACGGAGGCTCTTACGGAGGTTTTATGACGTTTATGGCGTTATTTACCCATCCTGATTTATTCCAAGCAGGTGCGGCCTTACGTCCGGTTTCGGATTGGGCCCATTATAATCACGGATATACCTCAAATATTCTTAATACTCCAGATGTAGATCCCATAGCCTATGAGCGTAGCTCTCCAATTTATTTTGCAGAAGGGCTAACAAAACCTTTGCTAATTAATGCCCCTATGGTCGATTCAAATGTATTTTTTGTTGATACTGTTCGATTAGTGCAACGGCTAATTGAGCTAGAAAAAGAAGATTTTGAAACGGCGATTTATCCGGTTGAGTCGCATGGCTTTATAGAGCCAAGCTCTTGGCTCGACGAATATCGTCGCATATTTAAATTATTTGAAGAAAATCTCTAAATTTTAAAAACATCGCATTCGCCTTATCCCTGCTTTAGGCGAATGCGCATTAAGACTAAACTTAAACCTCCCAACGCTCCGTACAGATGAGCATCAACAGCAACATTGGCTGCAATTAAGTCACTTATCATTTGATCCGCCCCGAATAGTTGTTCATATCCAATTTTGACCCAAATACCAACAAACAATAGCCATCCAAATTTAATTTTATGTTGAATATCTTTGCAAGCACCGTATACAAACAAACCATGCAAAACGCCAGACAACCCAGCATACCAAGATAGGGTAGGCGAAAAAATATAGATCCCAAAAGTGACCCAAAAACTTAACACTAAGCTATTGAAAAGATAGTTAGAAATTTTGTAATACTCGCCATGCACAACCCAAAGTAACAATACACCAGCTAAATTCAATAATAAGTGATTTGTATTGGTATGAACGAAGTTAGCCGTTATGAATTGCCACCAATGCGTTCTTGGCAATTCACTTCGCACTAAAGCTAGATATTCAGACGATAAGGGCTCAATAATCCACAACACTATACAAATCACAGCAATACATATTGGTCCTACAAATTGCTGATTTTTAATCGGAAACTTTAACAATTTAGCTACATCATTTTAAATTAAACTGCTCTCACCATAGCTAAAACTAACAATTGGCACAAGAATTCTGTGAGAACCACATTTTGTGTTGCATACCACTTAGCGGCTCGCTATCTTGAAATCATTACGAAGTGAGAAATAGAGAAAAACAGTGAAATCGACATTCATAATGGTCTGCTTTTTTTTAGTTGTTTGCTTAAACCAAGTAAACGCTAAGCAAACAATTAGAGAAGATAGAGAGCCAGAAGCCGCAACCGGCGTTAATCAAAAACAAGCCCGAGTTGCTAAAGATTATATGGTTGTAGCCGCAAACCCATATGCTTCATGGGCGGGTAAAAATATCATTAACAATGGCGGTAGTGCTATTGATGCCGCGATAGCAGTACAGGCGATGCTAACCTTAGTTGAACCTCAATCATCTGGGATTGGCGGCGGTAACTTTATTTTATATTGGGATAATAAAGCCAAAAAACTGCATACATTTGATGGAAGAGAAACGGCACCGTCTTCAGCTAATGCATACTTGTTTATGCAAGACGGAAAGCCTCTTAAGTGGCGTGATGCAGTTGTTGGAGGGCGGTCTGTTGGTGTACCAGGTGCACTAAAAGCGCTTGAGCTTGCCCATCAGCAATTTGGAAAGTTACCTTGGAATACTTTATTTACTGATGCGATTCAAACCGCAGAAGAAGGATTTACGGTATCTCCTAGATTAGAAAAGCTGCTTGCCATGCGGTTTCACCCAGGCTTGGAAGAATTTTTAACGCCAAAAACATATTTTTACCCCAATGGACAAGTGCTTAAGCAAGGCACTAATAAGACCAACATTAAGCTATCTAGGGTCTTTAAACAGATCGCTGAACATGGTGCTGATTATTTATATAAAGGTGACTTGAGTGAAAAGATTGTTAACACGGTACAGTTTTCAACAATTAATCCGGGCACACTAACAAAAACGGATTTAGCAAATTATCAATCGAAGGAGCGTGACCCTATTTGTGGTATGTATCGTAGCTACAGAATTTGTGGCATGGCACCTCCGAGTTCCGGTGGGATTAGTGTTTTACAAATTCTTAAAATGCTCGAAGGTTTCGACATTAGTAAGATGGACGCAGATTCGTTAGAGTTTACTCACTTGTTTACGCAAGCGTCAAAATTAGCCTACGCCGACCGAGACAAGTACATTGCAGACAGTGATTTCGTACAATTGCCTTTTGCAGCGTTAATCAATCAAACTTATCTTTCGGACCGAGCTGATTTGATTAAGCACAATAAAGATATGGGCTTAGCTCGTGCTGGAGAACCCTATATAAATGCCTCATTACTTGGGACTGATACTTCTTTTGAATTGCCTAACACCAGCCATGTATCAATTGTTGATAAAGAAGGTAACGCATTATCAATGACCACGAGTATAGAGTTTGCTTTTGGCTCGGGATTAATGGTCGAAGGCTTTCTGCTAAATAATCAATTAACTGATTTTTCATTACACCCCAGCCCAAATCGACGACCAGCATTAAATCGTGTTGAACCAAATAAGCGCCCACGTAGTGCCATGAGTCCGACTATGGTGTTTGACCAAGAAGGACAGTTGCTATTGGTTGTCGGTTCTCCGGGAGGTAGTCGGATTGTCAGTTACGTTGCGCAAACCATTGTTGGTGTTCTTGATTGGGGAATGGATATTCAACAAGCTATTAATTTACCCAAAATAACCAATCGAAACGACTATACAGCACTTGAGAAAGGAACATCTATTGAAAAGTGGGAAGCTAAACTGACGGAAATGGGGCATACCGTTAAAATAATTGATTTAAACAGTGGATTACACGGTATTCAATTTAAAAATGGGAAAATTATAGGTGGAGCAGATCCAAGAAGGGAAGGGGTCGCAGTAGGCGATTAATTTATCTAAAAGCCTTATTAGTTAGTTGTAGGCAAAATTAACAATGAACTTTTATGAGAATTTTAGCTCTACTTACACTCAATAAAAAGGAATGTTTATGTTTTTGAAATATAAAGTGTTTAGTGTGTTTTTTGTGGTGTTTAGCGTAGCTGGATGTATGAGTATGCCCATATCCACTATGTATAAAATGTCACAATTTTCGCCTTTTGATATGGAACCGAAAGAAGTCAGAGTGGCTGTACGTACAGATGAACAAATTCAGGTTAGAAATGGAGCTGTCAAAATTTCTATGAGCTACCGCTCCGATGGAACTAATACGCTACCTGCTATCCATGAAGAGCATAATTTTAATGTTCAAGTACAGCAAGCGGAAGATGCCGATTTGGTTGAAATTCTGCTAGATGATATTGAAGAAAATGAACGCGTTACCATTCTTAAGTTATCAGAAGGTGATGCGCAAAATATGAAAAATTTACTTCAGTTGGCGAAACAATATAAAGCCGTTGAAGCCAAAGGAACGGGCGAATTTGCAATAACCACTAACAATGATTGTTTTGAAAATATTAATAAGTTTGAGTCACTTGACGTTGATGTGTTTTTTAAAACAAGTGATCAAGAAGGATATATGTTATTCCTCGAAGATGTCGATATTATTGAACAAGCAAAAGATAATGATATCGATCTTAAGCAAACAAATAAGTGCGAATTTAATTAACTGGTAGTCGAATTTTATTCGGACTGGTTTTACCTTATTAGAGGAAAAATAGTATGTTTACAGTAAACGAGTATTTTGACGGTAATGTTACCTCAATGGCTTTTCAAACCGAGACGCTGCCTGCAACAGTTGGCGTGATGGCGCCGGGAGAATATGAATTTGGTACTAGCCAATTCGAAACGATGACAGTGGTTAACGGAGCTTTGACTGTATTGTTACCTGATCAGACAGAGTGGCAAACGTTTAAAACAGGTGAAGTGTTCACAGTAGAAGCAAACGTTAAATTTCAGGTAAAGGTGTCTGTTGATACTGCATATCTTTGTACATACGGGTAAATATCAACAAAGTTAAGTGGCTATGAAATCTACCGTAAAAAAGCTAGACGATAATACTGTAAAAGCACTCACGAAAGTGTGTGAACAAGCTAAATCGACAATTAGTGGTTTCGACTGGCTGACTCATCGTGCTGATTTCAGTAACTTTCCGAATAGTTTGGTGATTACGTGTGTTTTTTTGAACGAGCAGCAAATTGTTGATGCTAAAGCAAATCAGCACGACGCCTATCTACGTAAACTCATACAAAGCCAGTTACTTAAAGTGGGCATAGTGTTGAAGGATGTTAGGCGAAACGTATTTTTTGATAGTGAGGAAGCGTGTCAAATAGGTCATCAGGGAGATTGGGCTCGTCGTCTGTCGAGCTTTCACTAGAAAACTTGTTTACTCAATGATAGTGAGTTTCTCTGGATCAGTGGCAAACGAAAAAGCATCGTGTATATCTCTTATAATGGTTCTGCCTGTGGAAAGAGTTGGGAGTTGATCTAAAGCGAAAAACTCTGCACCACAGGTTTCCATTCCGGGCTTTTGTTCAATCGGCTCTATTGCTTCACATAAAAATATTAATTTGTAAAACTCTCGAATATCCGGATCATAGTCACCTGATGCTTTATGTCGCAATGACACCATGCGCGCACAGCTGACTAGGACATTCGCTTCTTCTTCGATTTCTTTTTTTAAATTTTGTACCGCAGAGAGGCCAACGTCTGCATAGCCGCCCGGCAGCGTCCATTTATGGTCACTTTTTTCTTGTACCAAAAGTATTTTATTATCTTTGAAAACGGCTCCTCGCACTTCTATTTGAGGTGTCACGTAACGTCGATGATAGGGAGTAACTAGGGCAGATATCTGTTCAATTGGAACCGATGCTAAATCACTCATCATTTGTTGTGCAATGTGAGATATTTCTTCAAACCTTTCACGATCAAATTCTTCGGGTGAAAATGCCAGTCCTGACTCAGCGATGGCGTGAAGACGTTTTATGTGATTGAGCCAGATTGCAGAAACAGCTTCGGTCATTTGTCTCGAATCTTTCGTTATAAATATTTGTCAGGCTGAATTCTATCCACTAACCATTCGCCATCCACACGTAACATTTCGATTACGCGTATATCTTCAACGCGTTCATCATGTAACGTACCGGTAAAAAATAAGGTGACAACAGCGGATTCAGCATATTCATTACGACCTACACTATTGCCAGTGTCAGGTTGGATTTCTACTTCATCGTACATGAGGTTAAACACGTGTCTTTGCACATTACGGTTCGTACGATAAGATTTTAGCAGCTTAGCCATTCGCTCTGAGCTCATAGCGATAGCTTTATTAAGATTGTTATCATTATAAACATGTTCGAAAAATGCGACTGCAGCATAATCAGGCGTATTTGTATCCATCATGCCATACTTACCAGCCCCTTTTTTACTCTCTGTATCACAAGCTTGCAAAATTAAGGCGAGGAAAAACAACTGTATTAAGCGTAGATATGGATTTTTATTCATGATCGGTAAACAGGTTTATTGAACACCGACATAGTCTGCGTTTTCTGATATGAAAAGTAAAGAGCAGGCTAAAAAGCCTGCTCTATAAACACACTAAATTGAAGTGAGGCTTATTGAATTTCCTCAAGGTCGGTGAATTCACCGGCAAACATTGCACTACTGAGGTAACGCTCCGTTGAACTTGGGAAAATAACCACAATCATTTTGTCCGCATTTTCTGGCTTTTCAGCTAATCGTTTTGCAGCGACCATTGCAGCACCAGTAGAAATGCCCGCTAGGATGCCTTCTTCTTTTAGGAGGCGATGCGCCATTTCAATTGCTTCATCATTACCCACTTGTTCCACTTCATCGACCATATCAAGATCAAGGTTACCTGGAATAAAACCGGCACCAATACCTTGAATTTTATGTGGACCAGGGGTTAACTCTTCACCCGCTTTGGCTTGCGTAATAACCGGAGAATCAGTAGGTTCAACCGCAACTGTTAATACGTTTTTGCCTTTGGTATTTTTAAGATAACGGCTCACACCTGTGATTGTTCCGCCTGTACCTACACCGGCTACAAAGATATCAATTTTCCCGTCTGTATCTTTCCAGATTTCTGGACCTGTGGTTTTCTCATGAATTTCTGGGTTCGCCGGATTATCGAATTGTTGTAATAAAATGTACTTTCCGGGATCCGAAGCGACTATTTCTTGTGCTTTAGCGACTGCACCCTTCATACCTTTAGGGGCTTCGGTTAATACGACATTCGCTCCCAATGCTTTGAGTAGCTTACGACGCTCTAAGCTCATGCTGCTAGGCATAGTAAGGGTTAATTTATAGCCTCTTGAGGCAGCAACGAATGCCAAAGCGATGCCTGTATTGCCGCTAGTAGGTTCAACCAATTCTTTATCTTTGGTTAAAACGCCGCGTTTTTCAGCATCCCAAATCATGTTTGCGCCAATACGACACTTAACACTAAAACTGGGGTTTCGAGATTCCATTTTAGCAAACACATTACCGCTAGAAACAACGCGATTTAATTTAACTAAAGGGGTATTACCAATAGCGAGAGAATTATCATCATAAACTTGCATACTATATCCTTGCATAGGTTCGGGTAACTTTGAGTGATACTCTTTGATGTATATTTGTTATTTGATTAAGCATATTAGGCTGTTAATGTTGCGTTTAACAAGTACTTGTTGCAAACCAATATGCTAATTTTAATAAATATTCTTAACTGTATTATGATTGTGCTCAATGATTCGTTTTCAAAGTGCTTTTAGCTATATCTTATTTACATTTTTTTATAAAGGGGTAATACATGGCATTTAGTGGTACTGGAAATTATATTGCCAGCAAAGAACTTCAATTGGCAGTGAATGCCGCTATTACGTTACAAAGACCATTGTTGATAAAAGGTGAGCCAGGAACCGGAAAAACGATGCTTGCTGAAGAGCTGGCTAGTAGTTTAGGGACTGAACTTATTCAATGGCATATAAAATCTACGACCAAAGCTCAACAAGGCTTATATGAATATGATGCGGTTTCGCGCTTGCGCGATTCACAATTGGGTGATGAAAAAGTAAAAGACATCAGCAATTACATAATTAAAGGAAAACTTTGGCAGGCATTTGACGCGGAAAAGCCACCGGTATTACTTATTGATGAAATAGATAAAGCCGATATCGAGTTCCCCAACGATTTGTTGTTAGAATTAGACAAAATGGAATTCTTTGTTTATGAAACGAAGCAAACCATAAAAGCTACAAAGCGACCTATAGTCATTATTACCTCCAATAATGAAAAAGAATTACCGGACGCATTTCTACGTCGATGTTTTTTTCACTACATCCAATTTCCTGATCAACAGCAAATGCAAGACATTGTAAATGTACATTTCCCAAATTTAAAAAAAGACTTATTAGCCCAAGCGCTTGAATCCTTTTTCGATTTAAGAGAGGTCCCAGGTTTAAAGAAAAAGCCATCGACTAGTGAGTTGATTGATTGGTTAAAGTTATTGGTCGCTGAAGATATCTCTCCGGAAGTGTTACGAAACAAAGATGGTAAAACCAGTATTCCTCCGCTTTACGGTGCGTTAATTAAAAATGAACAGGATATTCATTTGTTTGAAAAACTGGTTTTTATGGCTAGACGCTAATGTTAGTTGATTTCTTTTTCAAATTAAGAGAATACAAAGTTCCTGCTACATTAAGAGAGTTACTTGATCTGTTAAGTGCTTTAGAACAGCAGGTTATTTTTGCTGATACAGAAGATTTTTATTTTTTATCTCGTTTATGTTTGGTTAAAGATGAAAGTTATTTTGATAAATTTGATCGTGCGTTTGCTGACTATTTTGAAGGTGTGCAATCCATAGATTTATTCGGTAAAGATATCCCGGAAGAATGGTTAAAAAAACAGTTGGAACGTCATTTTACTGATGCTGAGAAAGCTGAAGTTGAGGCGATGGGCGGGTTAGATAAACTAATGGAAACCCTTAAAAAACGCCTAGAAGAACAACAAAAACGTCATCAAGGAGGCAACAAATGGGTGGGAACAGGAGGAACTTCTCCATTTGGTGCGCATGGTTACAATCCAGAAGGTATTCGTATTGGTCAGCAGGGGAATGGACAGTTTTCCGCGGTTAAAGTTTGGGATAAACGCGAATTCAAAAATTTGGCAAGTGATGTAGAACTTGGTACCCGCAATATTAAAATCGCATTACGCAAACTACGTCAATTTGCTCGCACAGGTGCTAGTGAAGAATTAGATCTCCCTACAACCATAGGCAAAACGGCGAAAAATGCTGGTTGGTTAGATATTCATATGGTTCCTGAACGACACAACGCCATTAAAGTGCTGATGTTTTTTGATGTGGGCGGTTCAATGGATGCTCATATCAAATCTTGTGAAGAATTATTCTCCGCGGTGCATACTGAGTTTAAACACCTCGAATATTTTTACTTTCACAATTGCGTATACGAAGGAGTTTGGAAAGACAATCAGCGCAGAAACAGCCAAGTTATTTCTATATTCGATATTATTCATAAGTATGGTAATGACTATAAATTAATATTTGTTGGTGATGCGACCATGGGGCCTTACGAGATTACTTATCCAGGTGGCAGTGTTGAACATTGGAATGAGGAACCCGGTTCTACTTGGTTAAAACGCCTGACCGATCACTTTCCCCACGCAATTTGGTTAAACCCGCAAATGGAAAGATATTGGAATTACTATGCATCTATTCAAATTTTAAAAGACTTAATGCAAGATAAGATGTATGCATTAACCATCGAAGGGCTGACCGAAGGTATTAAGGCGCTCACCAAAAGGTAAATAAATGGACGATAAGGGAACACCGCAGGCGCAATCAACTGCTAATCAGCAGTCACACACAAGCATTCATCAACAACGTCAAGAAACCCGAGATGTCATTACGCCATATGCGTTTGAAGTGTCACCGGATTTGTTTGGCACACCACTGGCTAGTCCCATTCGTCGCGCATTGGCGCTATCTATCGATTTAATCTTGGTGGCAATACTTTCAGGTGTTACAGGTAATGCACTGGCAATTTTTATTGCGATTTTGTTATGGGTTACCAGTCGCCGATTAAAACGTGAAAAACGCCTTCCGTCGGTCATATATTTAGTGCGAATTATTGCTGGCGTTTTAATTGTGGGTGGGTTTTTCGGATTATTTCGAAATGACACGCCAATTTGGATGGCTCAACAAAATGAACAAAGTGTCAGTGCGGGAGATGCAGTAGATGTGGTGGTGTTTACTGGAACTTACGCAGCGTTAATTAGTGTAATAGATAAACAAATTGAAAAAGGTGATTGTGCAGATAAGGAAGCGTGTTGGTCTGAGATTGGAAATGATTTTGTAGAAGACCTTGTGGAGTTACCTTTATCAAAAGATGAAAAGTTGGAAATGTTAGAAGAGTTTTTAAAGCAAAGTTTTGTTGAACTTGGTGACCAGGAACATACGCTGCTTAAAGAATCTTTATTAACAAAATTCGCCACCATGCAGAAAGAATTCGATATTCAGGCTGCAGAACAAGAGCAAGAAATACAATCCACACCTAAACAAAAATCGTTTCATGATTATAGTATTGTGAAGTTTTTTAAAGGTATTGCGGCAGATTTGGGGTTAGGGTTTGGTTGGGCAGCCGTGTATTTCACCGGCACTATGGTGTTACTACATGGACAAACAATTGGCAAAAAAATAGTTCGCATAAAAGTGATTAAACTCGATGGTAGTAGTTTAAATGTGTGGGAATCGTTTGGCCGTTATGGTGGTTATGGAGCTGGATTGGCTACTGGATTATTGGGGTTTATTCAAATTTATTGGGATCCTAATCGGCAAGCAATTCAAGATAAAATCGCTGAAACCTTAGTAATAAGATTAAAAACAAAAATATAAGCGAAGTTAAATGGCAAATACGTTGTCCGCTATTTTAAGTAAATGGTTTGAAAAAAAAGATACCTGTCAGTGGGTGTTGGCAACGATTTTTGAAACCCAAGGTTCTTCATATCGTAAGCCTGGTGCTCACATGTTAATTAATGATTTAGGGGAGTATCACGGATTATTAAGCGGTGGGTGTTTAGAGTCAGACATTATGCTGCAATCTCGCAAATGTTGGGATAATGGCCAAGGTCGTATTGTTGAATACGATATGACAGAAGAAGAAGATTTGGCGTGGAAGTTAGGTATAGGTTGTGGAGGTCTAGTTAAAATTCTCTTGCAACCCATCTCAGCTCAAAATGATTATTTAAATTTAGATAAGGTTTACAGCCGCATCAATCATAATGGCCATTGTCGATATGCTCAGGCAATTTCGAGTGGGATACCTCAAGTTGAGTTTGACGATCTATCTCGTGACGTTACGAAAAAAACACATTTGGTCGATAGAAGCGGACAACTTTATTTAGAGCAAATACTCTGTCCTCCGGTTAATTTATGTGTGTTTGGAGCAGGGGTTGATGCTCGGCCAGTGGTTAATTTTGCAGTTAACTTGGGTTGGCGAGTTACCTTGGTTGATCCTCGAACTAGTCATGGTCGACGACAATATTTTGATGGCGTGCAACAAATTATCAAACAACCGATGAAAAGCTTAGTAGAAAATGCGCATGAATTAACTTGGCTAAAGGAAACAGATGCCATCATCATTATGAGTCATAACCTCAGTATTGATGCACAGGCTGTATTATTATCGGCTAAAAGCAAGGCTAAATATGTTGGCATGTTAGGACCAATACATCGCACCCAAAGGGTATTCGTTCTGGTTGATTTGGATAGGCGTGATTATCCCATTCCGTTTGCCAACCCGATAGGACTGCGCTTAGGTGGCGAATTGCCTGAATCTATTGCGTTATCTATGGTATCGGAAGTTCATTGCTTTTTAGAGCAACAAGACGGCAATTCGATCAGTGGTATTTTATGAATATTACTTCGTTACTGTTAGCCGCAGGTGAAGGGCGTCGTTTTGGTGACGTTAAGCAATTGGCCGATATTGACGGGATGCCAATGTTAAATTATGTGATTAAGCAACATCAATTAGCAGGTATTGAAGACATTATTGTGGTACTAGGTGCTAATGCAAACAAAATAGTTGAGCAGATTGATACGTCCGTTCAAGTAGTCATTGCGAACAACTGGCGACTGGGTATGGGGGAAAGTATTCGAGTTGGTGTCGAAGCGATAAATAGCCGTGAAAAAACAGAAACTAAGCATGTTCTTCTAAGTCTAGCTGATCAAATTGAAGTGAAATCTCCACAAATAGCTAAACTATGTAGTCAGGCAGCACATGCCCCGTCAGCAATTGTGGCTGCAGAATATGCCAATAATATTGGCGTACCTGTTTGTTTTCCAACCTCGATGTTTCCCGATTTACTTAATTTAGATAGCAAGTCTGGTGCGAAGCCTGTCATTCAGGCAAACAAAGGTAAGGTGATTAGAGTTGCAATTCCCGAAGCGCAGTTTGATATAGACACGACGGAAGATTTGCGACGCTGGCAAAGTAAACTCCAAACTAATTCAGGAGAATAATGTGATTGATTTCAGTGTAAACGGCAAGCAACATCAAGTGGATGCGGAGCCAATGATGCCACTTTTATGGGTGCTTAGAGACATGTTAGGTCTTACTGGTAGCAAATATGGGTGTGGTATGGCTCAATGTGGAGCTTGTACCGTGCACATTGATGGACAACCCGTGAGAGCCTGCGTGATGCCAATTTCTGCCGTTGCGGGTAAAAAGGTAACGACCATTGAAGGACTATCAAAAGACGGTAATCATCCTATTCAGAAAGCGTGGATAGAACACAATGTTCCTCAGTGTGGTTATTGTCAATCAGGACAAATTATGAGCGCCGTAGCGTTGCTAGAGCAAAATGCCTCACCAAGCGACGAAGATATTGATAATTATATGCAAGGCAATATTTGCCGATGCGGAACTTATACGCGAATAAAAGCAGCTATAAAAAGTGTTTCTTCAGGGCCTGATCTTGCAAAAAATGTAGGAGATGATGCATGAACCATAAAATTGAAAATGTCAGTCGTCGACACTTTTTAAAAGTCTCTGGTATAGGTGCTGGTAGCTTTGTGCTAGGCAGTGCATTACCTATTGCTAAACCTGTATGGGCTGAGCAATCAAAACTTGCGGTTGAGCTAAACCTGTTTGTCAGCATTAACACGGATAACAGCGTTAATATTGTTTGTCATCGCAGTGAAATGGGACAGGGAGTACGAACTTCAATTCCTCAAGTTGTTGCCGATGAATTATGCGCAAAATGGGATTTGGTGTCGGTCGTGCAAGGGTTAGCCAATGCTGAATATGGAAGCCAAAATACCGATGGTTCTCGTTCAATACGACGTTTTTATACCACATTGAGGCAAATGGGAGCGGCAGCTAGAGCAATGCTCGAACAAGCCGCTGCCGATTTGTGGAAGGTGGATGTAAGTAGCGTTTATGCAGATGAAAGTTATATACATCATAAAAATTCTAATCGAAAAGTGAGCTTTGGCTATATTGCCGAAGCTGCTAGTAAATTAACACCACCAACCAATGAAGAATTAACTTTTAAATCTAAAAAAGATTTCAAATTAATTGGAAAGCCTATTACGGGTATTGATTTACCCAACATTGTTACAGGTAATGCCGATTTTGGCCAAGATATTAAAATGGATTCAATGCTATACGCCAGCATTGAACGCTCTAAAGTGTTAGGCGCTAAAGTTAAGTCGTTTAATGCGGATGCAGCTAAATCGGTTAATGGTGTTGTAGCAACGTTCAAAATGCCTGACCAGCCTACGCCAGTTGTGTTTCATCCTATGAATGGTGTTGCCGTTATTGCTACTAATACATGGTCAGCAATGCAAGGCCGCAAAGTACTTGATATTGAATGGGAGTTAGGCGCAAATGCCGAACATAATTCCGCTGATTATGTGACAGAATTAAAAAGTCGGATTGTCAATAAGGGTAAAGAAATCCGTGCCGAAGGAGATGCTTATGCAGATCTAGAAAAAGCGAAGCAAACCCATAGCGCGACCTATAGCATTCCTTATTTAATTCATGCTCCGATGGAGCCACCTGCAGCCACCGCGGTGTTTAAGGACGGAAAGTGTGAGATTTGGGCATGTACTCAAACTCCGCAATCCACACAAGCAAATGTGGCCAGGGCTTTGGGCATTGAAGCCGATGACGTGATTGTCAATGTGACCTTGTTGGGTGGCGGCTTCGGACGTAAATCAAAACCAGATTTTTCAGTTGAAGCGGCAATTTTGGCGAAAGAAATGCAACGACCCGTTAAGGTGGTTTGGAGTCGCGAAGATGATATTCAACAAGGCTTTTATCACGCAGTTAGTGTTCAGCATTTTGCTGCGGGTATGGACGAAAACAACCTCGTTAGTTCATGGTTACAACGTACTGCTTTTCCAAGTATTAGTTGGACCTTTACCGGCACAGTTGATGAACCGCAAGTGGGGGAATTATCTCTTGGATTCGGTGACGTACCATTTAATATTAAAAACTTGTCCTGTGAAACCCACAAGGCAACAGGGCATATTCGTATAGGTTGGATGCGCTCAGTGAGTAATATTCAACATGCATTTGCTCAAGGAAGCTTTGTGGATGAATTAGCTGCAAAAGCAAATATATCTACATATCAAATGTGGCAGCAATTACTCGGTGAAAATCGATTAGTAAATCCGAAAACGGAGAGCTTTGATTATCAAAACTATGGTGAATCATTGGATGTGTTTCCTATCGATATTAAACGCTTGAAACACGTGCTTAACGATGTCATTGAAAAATCCGGTGCTGATGGTGAGACATCAGCAAATGAAGGGTGGGGGATTAGTGTCCATCGCAGTTTTGTAACCTATTGTGCGGTTGCTACTAAAGTTAAAGTAGAAGAAAACAAAGTCACTGTGCTGGAAATGCATTCCAGTATCGATGCTGGAACTATCGTCAATCCTGACCGTGTGCGTTCTCAGCAAGAAGGTTCGATGATATTCGGTTTGTCATTAGCTTTGCTAGGTGAAATTTCTGTCAAAGATGGTGCGGTTGAGCAATCTAATTATCATGACTATCAAGTTTTGAGAATGTCTCAATGCCCTAAAATTGAAACCTATATCGTTGAATCTGATGCACCTCCTGGAGGAGTCGGCGAACCAGGTACGCCACCTGTTGCGGCGAGTTTAGCTAATGCGATATTTCATGCTAGCGGAAAGCGTATTAGGGATTTACCGATTAAAAATCATATGTCTGTTTAAAAACGGATAATATTATGTGATGGCTATCTTTTGTTTAGGCAATATGTCCATATCTCTAAGAGATGAAAACAAAGCCGTCACTTAAAACTAGCATTGTAATCACCAGTTTCTTTATTGGTTTTTTATGGTGTATCAAGTCCTATGAAATCTTATTTAATGTGGATTTATCCTGGTTAGGGGTATTTCCACATTCCAGTGGAGGATTGCTAGGTATATTTACCGCTCCGTTAGTTCATGGTTCATTAGAGCATTTATTTAACAATACTTTGTCATTGTTAATCTTGGGTTCGTTTCTTATTTATGGGTATCCAAAATCACGATGGCGTGTCATTGCTTTTGTATGGGTATTCTCAGGTTTAGGGGTTTGGCTTTTTGCTCGTGATGCCTTTCATATCGGTGCTAGTGGGTTAAGCCACGGCATATTTTTCTATTTATTCGTAGTGAGTCTATTTAGACGAGATAAAAGCTCAATTGCTATTATGATGGCGGCTTTCTTCATGTATGGCGGCATGACCATGACGATTTTTCCGCGTGAAGAAAGTATATCCTTTGAATATCACTTGTTTGGCGCGCTTGCCGGTATTGTGAGTGCGTTATTTTGGCGCAAACTTGATCCTAAACCCTCACTTAAACGCTATGAATGGGAAGATCAGCAAAACGCCGATGATCCCATAATTGGAGAGCAGTGGTTAGACTCTCACGATATTGAAGAAACCTATGATGACCAACAACGTCCGATACACATAAAAAGAGAGATAGACTAGATGTCAGATTCCATGAAAGTACTTTTCAGAGTTCGTTACGCAGAATGCGACGCACAACAAGTGGTATTCAATAGTCGATACGCGGAGTATGTGGATCTAGGTGCGACGGAGTTTATGCGTGGAGTTTTAGGGGGCTTTAATCATTTAATTGAACAAGGTTTCGACAATCAAGTGGTTAATCTTAATATTAGTTGGCAAGGACCAGCTAAATTTGATGATGTTATTGAAATGGCCATCTGGGTGTCAAAAGTTGGTACTTGTTCATATACATTGAGTTTGGAAATGCGCCATCATCTCACAAAAAAAGCAATCTGCTTAGCAGAGGTTATTTATGTAATGGTTGATGCTAAAACGTATAAAAAAGTTGAAATAAACGAGCAACTAAAACAAAAATTACTTGCAGGCGCGCCAACCCTGACGGTGAATTTAGCGGGAACTGATTGATTCAAAAATGAGTACTGGAACAAAAAACGCCGATGAATATCAATTCATCGGCGTTTATATTTCTACGTTAGAAAGTCTAGTTTAGGCTACAGAACCTGGTTTAGTGGCTGCCGCAGTTGAACTATTTGCTGTATTTGCCATGGATGCAGTTTTACCTGACACCTTTAAGCTAGGACGTTTATCAGCAGACAATGATTTAATTTCTATTTCATTAAAATCACTTTCAATAGATTTTGGTTTTGCCATCGGACTAGAGACTGGCGTTTTAACTACCTTAACTTTCGGCTTTTGCGCAGTTTTTGGTTTTACAGCAGTTTTTTGTTCTGGTGTGGTTTTGCTTTTAGCATCAGCCGTCACCTCAGCTTCTTCCACTTCTTGAACGTTAGCCACCGATTCGACTTCGGATGCTACTGCTTCAACTTTGGGTGCTACTGCTTCAACTTTGGGTGCTGCGCTTTCATTTATTACGTCACTGCTGTGACTATCAGCGTCTAGCTGAATTTCAACCTGTTCTGGTTGCGCAGGAGATACGTTGGCCGTTTTCTTGTCACTCGTATCCGCTTGCTTTTGCTCAACTTCAGAATTAGTTTGTGCGACAGTTGAATCTGTAGCTTCTTTAACTGCATCAGTTTTTTCAACATCTGCATTTGCTGATGATTCGGCTGTTGTCTCTTCAACTTTTTTCGCTCTTTTTCTTGAACGCGGTTTTGCTTTAGGCTTTTCAGCTTTTACCTCGTCAGAGGTATTAGCATCTTGCTTGGGCAATGTTTCCTGAGAATCAAACTTAAGCTCATCCTGAGCAACATCAACAACAGGAGTGTCTGTTGTATCTTGGTTTTCTTCAACAGATTCGCCTTCTTTTTTACGTTTTTGACCCGCTGCGCGAATATGTCTAGGAGAACGTCTGCTTCTGCTTCGCTCTGACTGATTTTCATCTTTATTATCTTTAGATGAATTGTCTTCTACCACTGAGTTATTTACATCAGCTTGAGCTACGTTTACCAAGTCTTCGTTCTTTTCGACGTCAACTTTCGCTTTTGGTTTGCTCGTTTTATTCACGTCTGTAGTCGTTTGTTCAACAGTCTTTTGCGTATCCGTATTTTCGCCGCGCACATTACGACGATTATCACGTCTCTTTCTGCGTTCAGCTACTTGTTCTTTCTTACGCTCTGGTTGACTTTGATTGTCTACGTTTTCTTTCGCTGCATCGTTCGTTTTCGCAGTTTGTGTTTTGTTGCGATTGTCACGACGTTGTTTTGGCTTTTGAGTACGCTTTTCACCTTGATTGTCAGCTTGTGGCTTATCATTGCGATCAGATTTATCTTGACGCTCTTTACGCTCTGTTGACCTAGGCTTACGATTTCCTGAACGATCATTGCGATTACGGCTATTTCGTTGAGGTCGTTTGTTTTGGTTCGTTTTCGGTGCTTTTTCTTTCGATTCATCTTCACTTTCAAACAAACCAGACAACCATTTAGAGAATTTGCCTAATAATGTAGGTTCAGCAGTTTTAGCAGAGGCGGGAGCCTGTTGCGGCGCTGCCATTCCTTGTAATACCGGTTGTTCTTTAGGTTTAATTTCCTGGGTTGGGTTATCTACTTCAGCTGACTGAGTATCCATTAACTCAACATTGTAACTTGCTTCTGTGACAGTATCGTCAGGACGTCTACGTGCAACGTGGTAATGCGGTGTTTGCAGGTTTGGATTAGGTATAACCAATAAAGCAACACCATGACGTTTCTCAATAGATTGAATAGAGCGTCTTTTTTCATTTAGCAAATAAGTAGCAACATTGACTGGCAATTGTGCTTCAATCTGGCCAGTATTGTCTTTAATGCTCTCTTCTTCCATTATTCGCAATACTGATAAAGCCAACGATTCAGTACCACGAATCGTACCGTGACCACTACAACGTGGACACACGATATGAGCTGATTCGCCAAGCGAAGGACGTAGTCTTTGACGCGACATTTCTAATAAGCCGAAACGCGAGATACGGCCAAGCTGTATTCTTGCGCGGTCATGTCTTACTGCTTCTTTTAAACGATTCTCAACTTCTCGTTGATGTCGAACAGGAGTCATATCAATGAAATCGATAACGACTAAACCACCTGCGTCACGCAATCTTAACTGACGTGCAATTTCATCCGCTGCTTCAAGGTTGGTATTGAATGCTGTTTCTTCAATATCGCCACCCTTTGTTGCTCTTGCTGAGTTAATGTCAATGGAGATCATCGCTTCAGTCGGATCAATCACAATAGAGCCGCCAGAAGGTAAACGTACTTCGCGTTGGAATGCAGATTCTATTTGAGTTTCGATCTGATAATGACTGAACAGTGGTACGTCGCCTTTATAAAGTTTAACTCTATTGGCAAAATCAGGTCTGACTAATTGGATATGCTGCAATGCTTTTTCATACACTTCTTGACTATCAATGAGTATCTCACCAACATCACGACGTAAATAATCGCGGATAGCTCTTACAATAACATTACTTTCTTGGTGAATAAGAAAAGGGGCTGCTTTTGTTTCAGACGCTTCTGAAATTGCATTCCAGTGACGGATTAGTACATTTAAATCATGCTCTAATTCTTCATAGGATTTACCAACACCAGCGGTTCTAACAATCAACCCCATTCCGTCAGGTAACTCTAGTTTACTTAAAGACTGTTTTAAATCTGTACGCTCGTCACCTTCGATACGACGTGAAATTCCGCCTGCACGTGGGTTGTTAGGCATTAAAACTAAATAACTTCCAGCTAAACTGATAAACGTAGTTAAGGCTGCGCCTTTTTGACCACGTTCTTCTTTATCAATTTGAATAATGACTTCTTGGCCTTCTTTTATCACATCTTTAATGCTTGGGCGGCCGTCGAACTTGTAACCTTGCGGGAAATAGGTTTTGGCAATCTCTTTTAACGGTAGGAAACCGTGGCGGTCAGCGCCGTAGTCAACAAATGCTGCTTCTAGGCTTGGTTCAACGCGGGTGATTGTTCCTTTATAAATATTGGCTTTCTTTTGTTCGTGGCCAGGGCTTTCGATATCAAGATCATAAAGCTTTTGTCCATCGACCAATGCAACACGCAACTCTTCTTGTTGAGTAGCGTTTATTAACATTCTTTTCATTGTATAAGACTCGGTTTTAGTACCGAATGCGGAATAACATTGAACTGAAAAAACGTGGCTTGCAAGCTGCATCAAGCTGAAATTTGTTTCAGTCTCACGACTGTAAAAACAGATCTTGTGCGCGTTTGGATATGCACGGAGTTAACCATATGCATTTGATTTCATTAAGGAAACTAGAATGTTTACAATCTGTAAACCAGTCTTAGACCCTTGGGTGAAACGCCTCACCCCAAATTTTTTTGTCTATCTTATCAAACTGATGTGGAGATAAATATTGCCCATCAGTTTGTTGCCAAATTCAATTCTTACTATTCTGCGATTGGTACTTTTTTATTGTATATCGCATGATGATTTGCGAATTTGCTTGCTCAACCATTCGAAAAAATACTCACTTCGACAGCAGCAATGCATCTCTATGTGTTACGAAATTTATTTCGTTGATGCCATACAAATTCTATTTTTCATCGCATTATTTACTGCTTTGCATCTGCAAAGCCAGCTAAACGGTTGGATTATCACATTAAAACTGACTGTCTGGCAAGCAATTAAAATATTAAACCTAATTTAAATATTTACGTTAGAATGCACAGCATTATGACTGATACAAATTTTGAAAAAGTACAATTTATCACCATCGATCCTGATCATGAAGGGCAGAGAATTGATAATTTTTTGCGCACCTTATTAAAAGGAGTGCCAAAAAGTCTCATTTATCGCATTTTACGTAAGGGGGAGGTGCGCGTTAATAAAAAACGCGTTAAGCCTGAATATAAACTAATGGGAGGTGACGAAATTCGTCTGCCACCTATTCGTGTGTCTGAAACCACAAATCAGGCGCCATCTACCAAGTTGGATAAAGTCGCCACGCTAGAATCTCACATTTTGTTTGAAGATGATGTGTTGATTGTGGTGAACAAACCTTCTGGAATGGCTGTGCACGGTGGTAGCGGTTTAAGTTTTGGCGTTATTGAGGCATTGCGAGCACTGCGTCCTACGGCAAAGTTTTTAGAGTTGGTGCATCGCCTTGATAGAGATACGTCGGGCTGTTTGTTAATCGCTAAAAAACGCTCAGCGCTAAAACATCTTCATGAGCAATTACGGAACAAAACTGTAGATAAGCGTTATCAAGCTTTGGTTCATGGTCATTGGCCTGAAAACCGCTTTAAAGTGAAAGCGCCGTTATTAAAAAATATAGTAAAGTCGGGCGAACGTATTGTGTCGGTTTCCACTGACGGCAAAGAATCTGAAACTCGTTATCGTATTTTAGAAACGTTTTCACAAGCCACGTTAGTCGAAGCGTCGCCGATTACTGGACGTACGCATCAAATTCGAGTGCATTGTCAACATGCTGGTCATCCGATTGCTTGCGATAGTAAATATAAAGATGATGAGTTTAATCACTACATGGCTGAAATAGGCTTAAATCGATTATTTTTGCATGCACATCGTATTCTCTATGTGCACCCAGTTAGTGGTCAACAAATGAGTCATACGGCTAATTTGGATAATACCTTGACTCAAACGTTGGCTAAGTTGCGCAAAAATGACGCTTAATTGTTTGGGGCTGACAATACACTGATATTAAAATTGTCTAATATGTCGCAAAGAGCAATCAATGGTAATCCTATTAAGGTATTTGGATCTCGGCCATGTAATTGACGGAATAAGGTGATTCCTAGCCCTTCGCACTTGAAGCTTCCTGCACAATCAAACGGCGCTTCTCTTGCGATATAATTGTCAATTTGTAAATCAGTTAATTGTCGGAAACTAACAGTGTATGGTTCTGTAATAGATTCTTGTTGACCGGTAGCGACATTTATAACGCACAGTCCAGTATGAAAAATGACATCTTTACCGCTGCATTGTTGCAATTGTCGCTTAGCATTTATGGCATTTCCCGGTTTGCCTAAAATTGCATTGTCGACACTAGCTGTTTGATCAGAACCAATAATAAGAGCGTCAGGGTAATGCTTAGCCACATCTTGAGCTTTTGCTTTGGCTAATCGCAGCGCCATGTCTTGAGCAGATTCATTTGGCTCACTATGCTCTTCAACATTTGGTTTGTGGCAGATGAAATCTAATTGCAGTTTGCTTAACAGGGATTTACGATATTTTGAGGTTGAAGCAAGTACGATTCTCACAATTATCCGTTTTATTTTCTAAAAGCCTGAATTATTATAAGGGTTATAGGCCTTTTGGCTATATTTTCCTTTGACTAACGAGATGACAATCTATATTATGCGCGCCCTATGCAGAAAGTGAAATTGCCCAAGTTAATTGATCCTGTCAAAAGTGCAACAAAACGCTCTGATTATCAGGGTGTGATGATGACGTCTGACATGCAACGTTTTCTTAGTGCAGTGGCCACCGCTGCTGATACTGTTGAAGCTGAAGTAAGATTCGATAAAGACGCGCAGGGTCTGAATTTTTTTCAAGGACAACTATCAACATCAGTGGAGCTTGTCTGTCAAAGATGTAATGAGCAATTTGCTCATTCAATTCACACATCTTTTTGTTTCAGTCCAATAAAACGGAAAGAGACTGAAGATGAGGTTGAATTGCCGGACATTTACGAACCGGTAGAGGTCAATGACCACGGAGAAATCAATCTACTGCAATTGTTCGAGGATGAACTAATATTGTCTTTGCCAATTGTTGCCCTTCATGCAGAGGAGGATTGCAACATAAAGCGGGATGAAATGCAGTTTGGTAAGATTGAACCGGCCGATGAACGTCCAAACCCTTTCGCGGTTTTGAAAGAACTTAAGCGAGACTAGGAGTAATGTAATGGCTGTACAAAAGAACAAGAAAACTCGTTCAAAGCGTGGCATGCGTCGTGCACACGATGCTTTGACAGGAGCGACTTTGTCTGTAGATTCAACTTCAGGTGAGACTCATTTGCGTCATCACGTGACTGTTGACGGTTACTACAAAGGCAAAAAAGTTATCGCTGACTAGCAGTAATGACTTTTAGCCGTCTAACCATTGCGTTAGATATTATGGGGGGCGACAACGGCCCCCATGTTACCTTACCTGCCGCTTTAAAAGCGCTGCAAGAAAATCCCCAATTATATTTTATTCTATGTGGCGATGAGAAAATCATCTCACAGTTTATGAGTCCCCAAAAATCAGCTATACGCGACCGGATTGAAATTCAACATTGTTCAGATCATGTTGCTATGGATGAGCGCCCAAGTTCAGCACTTCGAAATAAAAAAGATTCCTCAATGCGTCGCGCATTAGAAAGGGTTGAAAATGGTGATGCTGATGCCTGTGTAAGTGCTGGTAATACAGGTGCTTTACTAGCTATCGCTTATCATGTTTTAAAAACATTACCTGGTATCGATCGACCTGCATTGGTATCGGCTTTACCAACAGATGATCATCATAAATTGTTTTTATTGGATTTGGGAGCTAACGTTAATTGTGACTCTGAAACACTTTTCCAATATGCGGTAATGGGATCTGTGTTAGCTGAAGAAGTGGCAGGAATTGAAAATCCACGGGTGGCATTGTTAAACGTGGGTGAAGAACAAATTAAAGGCAATGATCAAGTCAAGTTTACTGCGCAATTACTTCAAGACGCTCCAGGCATTAATTATACTGGGTTTGTTGAAGGGAATGATATTTTTACTAATTGTGCAGACGTTGTAGTCACTGATGGATTTGTCGGTAATATTGCATTAAAAGCTTGTGAGGGATTGGCAACACTTGTTTTAGAAGAGTCTAAACGTGTTTCACAAGAAAATTGGTGGACTAAATTATTAGCAAAAATCGCGCTTCCATTGTTAAGAAAGATTTATCGGAGGGTGAACCCCGACCAGTACAACGGCGCGAGTCTGATAGGATTGCGCGGAATTGTGGTCAAGAGCCATGGAAACGCTTCGTCTGATGCTTTTCTGTTTGCCATTAAAGAGGCTGAGCAAGAAATTCAAAGACAAGTTCCGAAGAAAATAAAAGATAAAATTGAATCCGTGTTAATGGAGCGCTCTTAATATATGTACTCAAGAATAATAGGTACGGGTAGTTATTATCCAGCAGATGTGCGTACAAACGCTGATCTGGAATTGATGGTTGATACAACTGATGAATGGATAACAGATCGAACTGGTATAAAAGAAAGACGCATTATTGGCGCAAATGAAACCGCTGCAACTATGGGCTACGAAGCATCATTAAAAGCGATAGAAGCGGCAGGCATCGATAAGCGTTCCATTGATATGATCGTCTGCGCTACAACTAGTGGACGCTATGCGTTGCCCAGTACAGCCTGTGAAATCCAAAAAGCATTAGAAATTGATGGTATTCCTGCGTTTGATGTAGCTGCCGCGTGTGCAGGGTTTTGTTATGCTTTGAGTGTAGCTGACCAATATATCAAAACTGGAATGGTAAAACGTATATTAGTCGTTGGCACAGATTGTTTATCAAAAATGATCGATCCTGCTGACCGCTCAATGGTCATTCTATTTGGTGATGCAGCAGGTGCAACACTCATCGAGGCAAGTGAAGAGCCCGGAATTTTATCAACTCACATAAATGCGGCAGGTTCATATGGTGATCTTTTACAGATTGGACATATCGAACATGGCAATGAGCAATCAGTGCATGAAAACTGGGGAGTGATGAAAGGAAATGAGGTGTTTAAAGTGGCTGTTACCAAGCTTAGTGAAGTGGTTGAGCAAACTTTAAAAGCAAATAATATGGAAAAATCAGAATTAGATTGGTTAGTACCGCATCAAGCTAATTTTCGTATTATCAAAGCGACAGCTAAAAAATTAGAAATGTCATTAGATCAAGTTGTTCTTACCTTAGAAAACTACGGTAATACTTCTGCAGCAACAGTTCCTACAGCGTTAGATACCGCCATCCGAGATGGTCGAATTAAACGTGGTCAAAATTTATTGCTTGAAGCCTTTGGTGGTGGATTCGCATGGGCTTCAGCGTTAGTTAAATATTAATAAATTAAATAATTATTTAAGCAAGGGTTGATTTATGTCTAAACAAGCTTTTGTGTTTCCTGGCCAAGGCTCCCAATCTGTTGGGATGTTGGCTGATTTGGCGGCACACTTTCCGAAAATTAAAACAACTTTCGACGAAGCGTCAGATGCACTAGGATATGATTTGTGGGAATTGGTGCAACATGATGAAAATCAACAACTCAATCAAACTCATATCACTCAACCAGCGCTATTAACCGCAAGTGTTGCTATATATCGGTTACTTATTGAATCTGGTTATAACAAGCCTGACTTTATGGCTGGGCATAGCTTAGGTGAGTATTCAGCACTGGTTTGTGCAGACGTAATTGGTTTAAAAGAAGCGGTTAAGTTGGTTGAAGCAAGAGGACAGTTTATGCAACAAGCTGTTCCTGCTGGTAAAGGTGCAATGTACGCGATAATAGGATTAGCCGATAAGCTTATCTTAGAAGCGTGTGAAAAAGCGCAGGTACAAACTTCTGAAATTGTGTCGGCAGTAAATTTTAACTCACCCGGACAAGTGGTTATTGCAGGGACTACCAGTGCAGCCGAAGTCGCAGCAGAATTGTGTAAAGAAGCCGGTGCAAAACGTGCATTACCGCTAGCTGTAAGCGTCCCATCGCATTGTGCGTTGATGAAACCCGCTGCAGAGCAATTATCAAAACTGATTGACTCAATCACATTCTCAGAACCTAAAGTTGCCATTATCAATAATGTAGATGTTGCATCGCCGAGTGATGCGACTAGTATTAAAGATGCATTAATTAGACAGCTTTATTGTCCCGTTCGTTGGACTGAAACTATCGAGTATATGGCAACTCAAAATGTTGAACGTATATACGAAGTAGGGCCAGGTAAGGTACTTACAGGTCTAATTAAACGCATTGAAAAGTCAATTGCGACAGATGCGTTAAATACAGTTGAATCAGTCGAAAAACTACTGCAATAGGATTATTAAATGAGTGAACTAAACGGAAAAGTTGCGTTAGTGACTGGCGCCAGCCGAGGTATTGGTAGAGCTGTTGCGGAATCTTTGGCACAACAAGGTGCTGTCGTAATCGGTACGGCTACATCTGACAGCGGTGCAGAAGCAATTACATCTTACCTTGCAGAATATGGCGGTAAAGGGTTAACGTTAAACGTAACTGATCAGGATTCGCTTGAATCCGTATTGGCACAGATAAAGGAAAATCACGGCGAAATCGAAATTTTAGTTAATAATGCGGGCGTGACTCGTGATAACTTATTGATGCGCATGAAAGATCAAGAGTGGGATGATATTTTAAATACAAATTTAACGCCCATTTTTAAACTGACTAAAGCCGTATTACGTGGCATGATGAAAAAACGTTACGGTAGAATCGTAAATATCGGTTCGGTTGTTGGTAGCACTGGAAATCCAGGACAAGCTAACTATGCAGCAGCCAAAGCGGGTGTTATTGGTTTTAGCAAATCAACAGCCCGTGAAGTAGCCTCTCGTGGCATTACGGTTAACGTAGTTGCACCAGGTTTTATTGATACTGATATGACTAAGTCATTGACAGATGAGCAAAAAGAAGCGATTTTTAAAGATATTCCAGCTAACAGATTAGGCTTACCAAAAGAGATTGCCGCAGCTGTTAGTTTTTTAGTAAGTGACAATGCTGCTTACATTACGGGTGAAACAATCCATGTAAACGGTGGTATGTATATGGGATAATAAACGTATTGGATCGTCATGCTTTTAGAGCTTGATTGTTAAAATATTGTTTATTAGACTTATTTGATTCGGTGGTTTGACCAGAGAAAAAGTTAATTGTCTTGCTTGCAAGCGAGAGGCTAGCTGAATAAACTACCGGAAATTTAAACTCTAGCTACTTATAGGGAAAACTAGAATCATGAGTAACATCGAAGAGCGCGTTAAAAAAATCATCGTCGAGCAATTGGGCGTAAAAGAAGAAGAAGTAAAAGCTGAAGCGTCATTTGTGGATGATTTAGGTGCAGATTCATTAGACACTGTGGAATTGGTAATGGCTTTGGAAGAAGAGTTTGATACTGAAATTCCAGATGAAGAAGCAGAAAAAATTACTACTGTTCAATCTGCTATCGACTACGTTAACGCGAATAAAGACGCGTAAGACATTCCAAAAGACGGCTCTATTCGAGCCGTTTCTTCTTTATATTTAAAATAAGAATTTTATGCGGAGGCCTAAGTGTCAAAACGTCGCGTTGTAGTAACCGGTCTTGGCATGCTGACACCCTTGGGTGGAGACACCAACAGTACATGGGAAGGCATTATACAGGGTAAAAGTGGAATAGGTCCCATCACGTCATTTGATACCACTGATTTTACCACGCGTTTTGCGGGTGAAATTCCAAATTTTGATGTGGAAAGTTATATCCCCAAAAAAGAAACTAAAAAAATGGACCGCTTTATCCAACTAGGTATAGCAGCGGGAAAACAAGCTCTGGCCGATTCAAAATTAGAAATTACCCCTCAAAATGCAAGTCGAGTGGGTGTTGCTATTGGATCAGGTATCGGTGGTTTGGGATTAATTGAAGAAAATCATAAAAAAATGTTAGCTGGCGGGCCTCGTAAGCTTACGCCGTTTTTTGTGCCAGCAACAATTACCAATATGATTTCAGGTTTTCTATCTATTTTTGAAGGATTGAAAGGCCCCAATTTAAATATTGTGACTGCTTGTACAACAGGTGTACACAATATCGGTATTGCTGCTCGCACCATCGCATATGGCGATGCAGACGCAATGCTTGCAGGCGGTGCAGAATCATCGATCTCACCTTTAGGGGTAGGCGGTTTTGCTGCAGCAAGAGCTTTATCAACACGCAATGAACAACCTACCAAGGCAAGTCGTCCTTGGGATAAAGACCGTGATGGTTTCGTCATGGGCGAGGGCGCTGGCGTTGTGATGCTCGAGGAATATGAACAAGCCGTTGCCAGAGGTGCGACTATATATGCTGAATTAGTTGGCTTTGGTATGAGCGGTGACGCGTATCACATGACATCTCCTCCAGCAGACGGAGAGGGAGCAGCCGCCGCTATGGAAAATGCATTGAATGATGCCAAGGTTCCAGCAAGTGAAATTGGCTATATCAATGCTCACGGTACTTCAACCCCAGCGGGTGATGTTGCAGAAGTCGCGGCAGTCAAACGTATATTTGGCGCTGATGCAGAAAAAGTCTTAGTAAGTTCAACTAAATCAATGACTGGACACCTCCTTGGTGCTGCCGGAGCAGTTGAAGGCATTTTTACTTTATTAGCATTGCGTGATCAAATTGCTCCACCAACCATAAATCTAGATAATCCAGGCGAAGGGTGTGATTTAGATTTTGTGGCAAATGAAGCAAGAAAAGTTAGTATGGAATACGCGCTATGCAATTCATTTGGTTTCGGTGGGACTAATGGCTCTTTATTATTTAAGAGAATATAGCCCTATTCGGAATTGAATTATTGCTTAGCACATTCAATCGGTTAAGATTAGGCCCAGTACTTACTGGGCTTTTTTATTGATAATTAATGATTATAGAACTTTCACAAAATGACCAAATTTTAAGTAGTGATAGAATTTCTGCATATGGTGATGGTTGCTTTACGACTATGCTAGTGAGCAATACCAAGATTGAATTGCTCGAGCGTCACATAACGCGTTTACAAGATGGCTGTAATCGTTTAAAAATTCTTTTTGAAGAATGGGACAATCTACGAGTCAAACTTAATGAACTCGCAACTTTACATGCTAATAAAGTGATTAAAGCGATTATATCTCGCGGTTATGGCGGTAGAGGATATGGCACAAAAGAAGTTAAATCCCCACATTGTTATATCACTATTTCTGACGCTCCAACGCATTATTCATCACTTCAACATACAGGATTAATCCTAGGAGCGAGTTCAATTCATTTAGGTAAGCAACCTCTGCTCGCCGGAATTAAGCATCTGAATCGTTTAGAGCAAGTATTAATAAAACATGAAATGCAGGATTTATCAGTAGATGAAGTCATTGTCTGTGATACAGATTCTAAAATTATTGAGTGTTGTTCAGCTAACTTGTTTTGGCGAAAAGGAAATACGTGGTTTACCCCAAAGCTCGATGAATGTGGGGTTTCCGGAGTTATGCGTAACTATATTATTGATATTATGGTTAATAATAAGTTGAGTTTGGTCGAAACTAAACAAACAATGCAACATCTTCTCAACTGTGATGAAGCCTTTGTAAGTAACAGTCTAATGAAATTAATAAACGTTAAAGAATTTAAAATTGCAGAGCAAACAATCACTTTAAATAGCTCTGAAAATAAATTTATAAAGTGGTTTAAAGAGAATCAACAAGAGGTATCAATAAATGAGTAAGTGGTTAAAGCTATTTATTGTATCGGCTGTTTTCTCATTTACGATTCTCATTGTTTTAATTTACCAAATTAATTCTGCGTTTAATAACCCCTTAAATATTGTTGGCAGTCAGATTTTAGTAGTCGATAAAGGGCAATATGCTCATTCTGTTATTAATAAAATTCATCAACGCGGAATTCTAAAGCACCCATTGTTAGTTAAAGCCGCTTTAAAATTAGAGCCGGAGCTCAGTCACATTAAAACTGGAACTTATGAACTTACATTAGGAATGAGTGCACGAGATATGTTTAACGTGCTGTCAAAAGGGTTAGAAAAGACCTATCAAATTACCTTAATTGAAGGGTTGCGTTGGCAGGATTGGTTAATTCAATTAAATAATCACCCACAGTTAAATAAATCTGAAAAAACTTTCGAGCAGTGGATAACGACGTTTGATCCCGATTTACCCGGCGCATCCTTGGAAGGTTGGTTATTGGCGGATACATATCATTTTACAAATGGTACTGATGTAGAAGAAATCGTAAAGCGGGCTCATCAGGCGTTAAAAGATTACCTAACAAGTGCTTGGGAAACGCGGCAAGTAGATTTACCTTATGATAATCCCTATCAAGCGCTAATAATGGCTTCTATCGTTGAAAAGGAAACGGGCGTACCGATAGAAAGACCACGCATCGCAGCCGTGTTTGTTAATCGTCTAAGAGAAGGCATGCGTTTACAAACAGATCCTACTGTTATTTATGGAATGGGCGATTCTTTTGATGGTAACATTCGCCGTAAAGACTTAAGACAAGCAACACCCTATAATACCTACGTAATTAAGGGATTGCCGCCCACACCGATTGCTATGCCAAGTAGATTGAGTATTGATGCGGTGCTACATCCAATACAGTCCGAAGAATTTTATTTTGTTTCGAAAGGTGATGGTACTCATTATTTTTCTACTACATTAGACGAACATAATCGTGCCGTTAGGCAATACCAACTCAAAAAAACTAAAAGTAACTAAAAAAATGTCCGGTAAATTTATCGTTATTGAAGGCTTAGAAGGCGCAGGTAAAAGCAGTGCTATAGCTACTGTAAAAAAACAATTAGAAGCAGCCAATATAAAAGTCATTTGCACTCGAGAGCCTGGTGGTACACCCATGGCGGAATCAATTCGAGATTGTGTCAAACACGCTTGGCAAGAAAAAGTCACGATTGAAGCTGAACTATTATTGATGTACGCCGCTCGCGTACAATTACTAGAAAATGTGATTAAACCTAATCTCGCGGAAGGTACCTGGGTAATCGGTGATCGACATGATTTATCATCACAAGCATATCAAGGCGGTGGAAGAGGGATTTCAGCCGACAAAATGACAACGCTGAGTAATTTAGCGTTAAACGGTTTTAAACCTGACTTTACTCTATATTTAGATGTTGAACCTGAAGAAGGTCTAAAGCGTGCAAGAGGTAGAGGTGAATTGGATAGAATTGAATTGGAAAACCTATCTTTTTTCGAAAGAACTCGTGCACGTTATTTAGCGCTATGTAATTCGGATAATGACATTACATTGATCAATACCATGCAATCTATCGATGAAGTGCATAATGACATTAAAATTGCTTTGTCAGGTTTCTTGAAGGACACATTGTGTATCCCTGGTTAAACGGCACTTTTAGGCAGTTAGCACAACGTGCTCAAAGAAACAGTTTACATCACGCTTTATTAGTTCAAGGTCCGTCAGGAATTGGTAAAACATTTTTTTGTGATGCGTTAACAAAATCGCTTTTGTGCAAAAAACAAGAAAATGAACCCTGCGGTACCTGTCAATCCTGTCAGTTATTTAACGCACAATCACATCCTGATCTACATCGGATCGCTTCTGATAAACAGTTAGGCGTCGATTTAGTGCGTGAGGCCATTCAAAAATTGACGAGCACAGCTCATCTTTCTGGTAATAAAGTGCTTATTATTGAGCGAGCCGATAGCATGACAGAGTCAGCTGCTAATGCGCTGTTAAAGACCTTGGAGGAACCGACAGGTGACACTTATCTATTTTTGATTAGTGCCCATCCGGAAAGATTGTTACCAACGATTATTAGTCGGTGTGAAAAAGTAAATATAAGCGCTCCTAGTTTTGATGAGTGCAAACAATGGTTGAGCTCACAGAATATTGCCGGAGTCACAGATGATATTATTCGAATATATGGCCATTGTCCGCTGACTATTATTTCTCAATTAGAAAATCAGCAGAGTACAAACTACGCAGATTTTTGTCATTCAATGGAAGAAATGAAGCGTGGTAAAATGTCGGCTCTGGTACTGGCCGAAAAGTGGCAGAAAGAGTCAGATCAGATAGTTTTGTGGTTACAATATGAGCTACGCCAGATAGCGGCTGCTAACATCCATAATAGTTTATTTTGGCAAATAGAAAATAAATTGAAGCTAGCTACAGTATCGCTGCAAAATCCAGGAGTAAACAGAATACTTGTATTAACTGGATTACTATTAGATTACCAAAAATTGTAGAAATAGGAGATATTTTGTTCGTAGATTCGCATTGTCATTTAGACAGACTTGATAAAACAGATTCAGAACTTAAAGACGTTATCGCATTCGCAAAGCAGCGCGGCGTAGACCATTTTTTATGTGTAGCTGTTTCGGTTAAGGACTTTCCCGAAATGTTAGCTAAAGTAAATGACTTTCAAGATGTGTCTGTTTCATGTGGGGTCCATCCATTGCATCAAGAAGACGCATGTAGTTTCGACGAACTATTAGAAATGGCTTCTAAACCCGAAGTTGTCGCAGTAGGGGAGACAGGACTAGATTATTTCTACAGCGCAGATACCAAAGATGTGCAGCGACAATCATTTATTGATCATATTAAAGTGGCTAATCAACTATCCAAACCATTAATTATCCATACCCGTGATGCTCGTGAAGATACGCTTGCGCTATTAAATGAATATAAAGACAGTGAAACCAAAGGGGTATTGCATTGCTTTACGGAATCTTTAGAAATGGCCGAAGCGGCAATTGAATTAGGGTTGTATATATCCATTTCAGGGATAGTTACGTTCAACTCTGCAAAAGAACTGCAAAATGTCGTTAAAGCGCTACCTTTAGAAAAATTATTAATTGAAACTGATTCTCCCTGGTTAGCACCAATACCATATCGCGGTAAGCAAAACCAACCAGCTTATGTCGTTGAAGTTGCAGAATTTATTGCGCAATTAAAAGGTGTCAGCGTTAAACAATTAGCTGAAATTACAACTAATAACTTTTACACGTTATTTGATGCGATTAAACGAAAGTAAACTTTTATTCTAAATTCAAAATTCCAAGCTATAGTGTATAAACACACGCATAGTCAAGGAAGCCAAAATGAATAGAACAGTTGCAATGTTAACACTTAATTTAATGTTACCTTCGGCATTAGTTGCTGCTGTCGAATGTGAGTTTACTCACTGGCAAAATTATAAAAATGAAAAACTACTTATAAACGAGAGTAAATCTGCGTTTATATTTGCTACACAACATAAGGCTATCGATGCTGATGGTGCGCCCAATGCGTATCACCCGGAAAATATAGGGCTTGATAACTACTTAAATGCAGGATATCCAGACAGCGATTGGTGGCCGTCAGTTTTAGTCGAAGATCCAAATCATCCGAACAAGCCATACGTGCAACCAGATGGAGAATTTAAGGGATATTTCATCTCAAAAACATCCCTATTTGATAAGCAAAAATCTAAACTCGATCCGAGCCGCTACGTCGATGCCACACATTTTCCTTACCTTGTTTACCCCGGTAAATTTTATAGTAAAAAGGGTACTGGTCGTCTAGGTGATATTGGTATTGCTATCAATCTTGAAACCAACGACATTCAAAGTTTTGTAGTGGCTGATGTAGGCCCGTCTAATGCGAGTTTGGGGGAAATGTCTATGGCATTAGCAGAAGGATTGGGAGGTAAAAACGTAAATCCTCGCAATGGCGCTGGCGCACCACGAGGGAAAATACTTTACGTTCTATTTCCGTATTCTTCTAAGCAACACCCTTGGCCTTTAACGACTGAACAAATAGAACAAATAGGTGACGAACTATTAGAAAGCATTGGCGGACAAGAGCAGACGTTATCTTGTTCTACTTTATTAGAAAAGTAATGCGGATGTTGATTTTATCTAATTAGAAAGCGGATTACCTTTAGTGGTTTCTAAACGATATGAAAACAAAAACAAAAAAGTCAGATACAACATTTTTTATATTTTTTCCCACTACCACAAAGGCATTGGTCATTTCGGTTTAATTTAACCTGGCCAGTGTCTGCTAAAAGCTCTCCCTCTTTATACATCCAATGTTGATTTTCTAAGGTAAAAATTGATATCTCATGTAATAAGTTAAATTGATTTTGAAATTTAGAATAGGCTTTGAACTCTACTGTGTGATCATCAGGACAATTGACGATTTGTAACCTTAACCACGTTGTTTCTTTATCGCTTTGTTGTAGCTCTTTTACCGATAATGTATCACGTTGACTTTGCGCATAGGTGTCTAAAATATATTGATATTGCTGTGTGGCGTAGGCTGAAAAGCGAGAACGCATTAATTGTTCTGCTGTTTGTGGCCATTGTTTTTGCTGTAAGTAGGGTTCACAACAGTGTTGAAATTGAATATTACTGCCGCATAGGCACGTGTTTGTCGGCAATTGCAAAATAATTGGGTTACTTATGGTTACGAATATTGAGGAAATTTAATGTATTATGCCATTGGAAACAATCATTTCATTTCTAAAATTACTAATAAACTTTAAGGGAGAAATATGTCTGGAGAAAAAAATTTAGACAAACTGATTGCTTCAATGTCACCTGAACTCCTCGAAGACAAATACATATTTCATTCTGTAGCTGATATAGATTGGGCCAGTATCGCCAAATTAATCCCCAAGGGGGTATTTCAGGAAAAAGAGGGAATGACACTGATTATTAATGAGCAAACGGCAATAGACAGTGGGATCCACTATGACCAGTTGTATCGGTGTATTACCTTAAATGTTCATTCTAGTCTTGAAGCGGTAGGTTTAACTGCGGCATTTTCTAACGTGCTTACCAAACATAATATTAGTGCCAATGTGGTAGCGGGTTACTATCATGATCACATATTTGTTGCAGACAAAGACGCACAACGCGCATTAACTGCGCTAACCTCTTTATCACTGGAAATGGCAGCAGACACTAAACTTTAATGCCATGGACCAACAATTAAGTTTTCGGGTAATGCTGAATCTAAAGTCAAATTAATTAAGGTGACATCCTGTTGCTCACACAATGCCTTAATACGTTGTGTACGCAAGTCATCAAGTTGTAAGTTTTCCACGAATAAAACGGAGCAATTGCCAGCTAATATAATTTTCTCCATCCAACAAAACAGCCTATCGATGGTTGGTTTAGTTAATCGTATGGCTTTTTCATACTTACCAGAAAAACGGATATTGTCAGCTATCAAATACATCCATTTTGAATCAGTCAAACCATTGAGGCCGAAATGGGCCATATAGTTTTGATAGTGCAATTGATTATTGACCGGCAAAAACGGGAGTTCGGAAGAATGTACTTGTGCCATGAATCACCTCAATAGTGTATTTGTATACAGTGTTGATATATACAGTAGTACTGTATAAATAATCATGCAAGTCTTTTTTTATATTTTTTAACCAATTGTCTAAATTTTTCTTTTCTAAAGAACAATAAGAAGAGTAACAGCCCCCAATAAACAGCAGGTTGAAGTATGTCTGATTTAACTGACCAAATATAATGCAGCGCAATTAATACACCGGCGAGATACACGAAGTTATGTAATGTTTGCCATTTTCTTCCCAATTTTCTTTGCGCCCACATCGTAGATGTACAAGCAAGTAGCGTTAATATTAGAAAAGCGCTAAACCCAACTGTGATATAAGGCCGTTTTATAATCTCGGAAATGAGCAGTTGCCAAGCAAGTTGTAGTTCAAACAATATATAACTGAGAAAATGTGCTAACGCATATACGAATGCGTAAAGCCCAAGTAATCTGCGCACTTTTATCAAAATCGATTGTTTAAAATGTTTAGCGACAGGCGAGACTAATAAAGAAAGTAATAGTAAATTAAACGCACTTATGCCAGTAAAGTGTAAAATTTCTTTGACTGGATCAGCGCCTAACTGGTCATTAAAACCCAGATAAAAAAACCAGACTAAAGGCACAAGTGCAGATAGGTGAATAATGATCTTTAAATAAAAGATATGCTGTTGGATTAATCTAAACTTCACTTTAAAAGTATCGCCTTAAATCCATATTTTTATACAGGTCACTTACTTCTTCATAGCCATTAAAAGGTAATGTGGGAATACGATTTTGGTTGAAAAGACCACCACTGGTTATACGTCGTTCACTTGCTTGACTCCAACGAGGATGAGAAACGTCAGGATTAACATTCGCATAAAACCCGTATTCGTTAGAAGCAAGTCGATTCCATGTGGTGGGTGGTTGTTTATCTGTTAATTTTATCTTAACGATGGATTTGATACTTTTAAATCCATATTTCCACGGTACAACGAGTCGAATTGGCGCGCCGTTTTGTGGTGGTAGGGTTTCACCATATAGTCCGACAGCCATCATTGATAAAGGGTGCAAGGCTTCGTCGATACGCAAACTTTCCACATAGGGATAATCAATACCACCACCGACAAAACGACTTTTCTGTCCCGGCATTTGTTTTGGATCATATAAGGTTTCAAATGCCACATATTTAGCTGAGCTTAGTGGTTTAGCGCGTTTGATTAAAGCGGCTAGTGAAAATCCAATCCAAGGAATTACCATTGACCATGCTTCTACGCAGCGTAATCGATATATGCGTTCTTCGAGCGTAAAGAGCTTGCTTAAATCGTCGTAATCTAAGGTTAATGGTTTTTCGACAAGTCCTTCAACGGAAAGAGTCCATGGGTTAACGTTAAAGCTTTGTGCGTTTTCTTTAGGATCAGATTTTGCCGTTCCGAATTCGTAAAAATTATTATGCGAGGTGATCTTGTCTTGCGGAGTTAATGTTTCATCCGTTGTGCAGTCAGACGCTTTAGAAAATGACAAGGGACTTGTTTTGAACGGTTTTTCATCATCTGAAAACCAATTTAAAGCCTGCGCAGAAGGGCTGGATAGTAACGCTCCAGTCCCTAAAAAACCTAACGTTTTCAATAATTTTCTACGTTGAAGATACACATCTTTAGGTGTTACTAGATTTTCTGATAGGTCACTTTTTTTGGGTACTTTTAACAGCATACAATATCCAATTAATTAACGAATTCTACTCTATATACGATTAGAAAGTGGTTTTGGATAAAAAATTACAACGCAGTCATTTATTGTTCGTTTACTTAGGCTGTAAACTGATCATTTATATTGCCTGATTTAGGTAAAAATAAACTGCTATATAGTTTAGATGCAAATCCATCTGTCATGCCTGAAATGTAATCCGCAATGACGCGATTTCCGTTATTTTCCAATTCAGCAATACGCCACCTTTGACAGGTATTTTCTGGTAATAAACGTTCAGGATCAGATTGAATAGCTTCAAACAACTCCATAACAATTTGTTGGCCTTTATATTCGATAATTTGAATATCAGGTTTGCGAATTACGCGATTAAGTACGAACGCTTTAAAGAGACCAAGAGCGTGGTGGCAAGAAGTCGGGAACGTTGCATCGTAACGTAATAGTGGCTCGTCAAAATGTTCCGCTTTTTTGCTTATTTCTATCGACGTTATAAAACTATTAACCAATGCGCCTATGGCATCTTTGCGTTGATGATGAAATTCACTAAATAATTTCTCTGTTAACGAATCTATCTGATCGGAAAGGGAAAAATCAGAGATATCTTTGATTTTATTGGCGACTTCTTGTTGAAACTGCTCTCTATGAATGATTCCCATCACAATTGCATCTTCTAAATCGTGGATGCCATAAGCAATGTCATCGGCTAATTCCATGATTGAACAATCGAACGTTTTAAAACGTGTTTTGCTATGTTTGTCAGGAAACTGATTAAACCCCATAAAATGTTTTTTGTCGTTTTCAGACAAAGGTTCAAGCAACCAATGAAACATTGCCGAATCACACTGATACAACCCCTTAGGAGGATGCCACAAGTTGGCTTTTACTTGTCGATGAGGAACGTTTTGCGCCTCGATATCAAGATTGGTTAAGGTGTCGATAAAATTAGGGTATTTTACTAAACCTAACATAGTGCGTCGACTTAAATTCATTCCATGTTCTAAGGTATAGGGTTCTAATTTGCCGACGATTCTAAATGTTTGACCGTTTCCTTCAAAACCACCATGTCGATACATTTTATAGTGAAGCGCAATTTCGCCACCATGACCAAAAGGAGGGTGTCCGATATCGTGAGCGAGGCAAAGCGCCTCGATGAGTTGTTCATTAACATCTAATTGCTCGGTGAGATCAGGATATTTGCTGCGTAATTGTGCGGTAATACCCTGGCCAATTTGAGATGCTTCAAGTGAATGAGTTAATCGCGTACGATAAAAGTCACTCATACCCACGCCTAATACTTGAGTTTTAGCTTGCAGACGCCTGAATGCTGCTGAGTGAAGAATTCTTGCTTTGTCGCGTTGATAAGGATTTCGATGATCGCCGCTACGAATAGATTGATTCGATTCTCTTCTTTGAGTCCACATCGATTAGTTCCTTGTTACAAAAGGGCAGTAGTTAACTTTCTTCCTGACTTATTTCATCAAGACTTAATGAAAAGCTAGGTACAAACGCGTCTAAAAAGTAATTTACTTCATCCGAACGATAATCTTTGAGTATTTTATCTAACCTTTTTTTCGCTATTTCAAATTCTCTATTACCGGCAGATAATTCTTCTAAGGTTTTTAAATATGCACAAATGACATCCGCAGCTTTAATAATAAAGGCTTCATCTTTGCTGTGACGGTTATGGTCTATCAAATCAGCATAGTCTTCTTTAAATTCAACGGGGGCCATATCAATTAGCTTTTGTTCGGCGATTTTTTCAATCTTTTTGTATTCATCTTTTATGGCCGGATTAAAATATTTTACCGGTGTTGGCAGATCACCAGTGAGAACTTCTGAAACGTCATGAAATAACGCAATCGTGGCGATTTTGAATGGATCTAACTGTCCTTGGAAATGTTTGTTCTTAATCATCGCCAGTGCATGGGCAACCATGGCCACTTGCAAACTATGTTCTTGCACATTTTCCGTATTGATATTACGCATTAGTGGCCAGCGATTAATCAACTTCATGCGTGCAAGGTGAGCAAAAAAGTGGCTTCTATTTGGAGTAAGTGACATGCTTTTTTACCTTACTTGCTTGTAATACGAAAAGAAATTTCCAATTCGTTTTATGGCCATTTCAAGCTCATCTTTGTGCGGTAAAAATACCAATCTGAAATAACAACCTTCGGTAAAGTTGAATGCTTTCCCGTGAACTAACAGGATTTTTTCTTTGGTTAATAAATCCAAGATCATTTGTTCATCATTGGTGATATTAAATTTTTCTGCGTCGACTTTGACAAAACAATACATTGCACCTTTAGGCACAACGCAGCTAATACCATCAATATCGTTTAACATTTTTGATGCAATATCGCGTTGGATTTTTAATCGTCCGCCGTCAACGATTAGGTCGTTGATACTTTGGTATCCGCCCAATGCCGTTTGAATTGCATGTTGGCAGGGCACATTTGCGCACATACGCATTGATGCCAACATGTTTAATCCATCTATGTAATTTCTAGCGATTAATTTGTTCCCGCTAACTAGTAACCAGCCCGCTCTAAAGCCGGCAATTCTGTAGTTTTTCGACAGTCCACTTAGGGTAATAAAAAACAAATCATCTGCCATCGATGCGATACAGGTATGTTTTGCCCCATCGTATAAAATTTTGTCGTATATTTCATCGCTGAACACCACAAGGTTAAATTCTCGGGCAAGTTCAATTATTTGTTGCAGCAATTCTCTGCTATATACGGCACCAGTTGGATTATTCGGATTGATTAAAACAATGGCTTTGGTATTACTACTTACTTTACTGCGTATATCATCTATGTCTGGAAACCAGTCTGACTGTTCGTCACATTTATAATGCACCGGTGTACCTGAAGATAAACTAACTGCCGCTGTCCAAAGAGGATAGTCTGGACTAGGTATCAACACTTCGTCGCCATTATTTAGCAACGCTTGCATCGCCATCACGATGAGTTCGCTCACCCCATTGCCGATAAACACATCATCTACAGAAATATTCTTAATATTCTGCTGTTGATAATATTGCATAACAGCCACCCGTGCGGCGTATATTCCCGAAGCATCTGAATATCCCTGCGCTGTGGGCAAATTATGAATTACATCTTTTAATATATCTTCAGGTGCTGCAAATCCAAAAGGGGCAGGGTTACCTATATTAAGTTTGAGGATACGATGCCCTTCATCTTCCATTTTCCTAGCCGCATCAAGAATCGGCCCTCTTATGTCGTAACAAACGCCTTCTAATTTATTGGATTTACTAATTAATTTCATGCATATACACCTTAAACTGATGATACAGAGTAATACAGCACAGGGGCTGGTGTTAAGAGGGATTTAATAAATATTTTTATATATCTTTCAATTTTATTGCATAACATCTGTTTACAAACTAATCCTTGTTAATTTTTACCACTTCTTGCAATCTGAATTTGTTTACTTAACTGGGAAATATCATGCCTGTACCTTTAATATGGATAGGCGCTGGATTAGCTGCAATTTATGCAGGTGATAAAGTTCGCCAAGCAAATAAAGTCAATCGTCAATTTGTTCAGCATTATCCTGGCGAGGTTAAGTCCATCGTAAGTCCTAAAGATGGTGCAATTGTGTGTTGCGGTATATATGGTGTGTTTGAACATACTGGTATTTGGGTTGACGGTAATATCATTGAATTGAAGGGCAATGGACTTATTCGTGGTATATCCCCACAACGATTTTTAACCGGCAGAAGCGGAAATCAAATTTTTGTTTTATGTGATACTTATGCAGATCCCTTAATAGCACCGAAAGCTGTTGAATCATCTGTTGCGCGACTGTTCGAATATACGCGATACGATTTAATTAGAAATAATTGTCATCGATTTGTTAGTCAATGTGTGGCGCAAACAAATCAACCAGTAACTAGCTTTTCTGATCTGAATAGAGTTTTACACGCTTACTTTAAAACCGCACTTTGTTGGTATCCGACCAACATATCTTAACCACTTCTATATACTATTTTATTAATGTTTTGTTTTTATCTTGTTGCTATTGTGTTAATTATATTCATAGTAGTTTGCTCCTGATAAAAATTTATATAATTTAACTGCTTAAAATTTGATCTGGGGCAATGGCAAAGTGAAAATGCTTGCTTATACTTATCCATATATATGATTTCAATAATAATTGTGTTTTAAACCCCAATACATTTTTTAATCTGGAGTTGAGTATGTCCCAACATTTTGAGGAAGAACCGCATAACGCAATCACCGACAGTGGCATAGCCCGAGTCATTCCTTGCAAGAAACTAGAAGCAGGTGACCCGTTAAAATGGCTTGCTTTGGGATTTAGAGATCTGCTCAAAGCGCCTATTTTAACCGTGTTTTTCGGCGTGTTTTTCGCTTTAATTCCATGGTTAATTACTTACGCAGTGGCGTTGACCGGATGGCATTTAGTGATATTACCAGCCATGGTATGTTTTATGTTGATTGGCCCGTTTTTAGCTGCCGGACTATATGACATTAGTTGGGAACTAGAAAAAGGACACACTCCAAGCTTATGGCATGCTGTCAAAGCAGTAAAACGTAATGCGGTAAACGAATGGGGCTTTGGCATATTATTAACAGTGTTGATGATATTCTGGTTAAGAGTCGCTTCGATGATACATGCACTATATCCTGCCTATTTGGGAGATAATTTAGAAGAATTATTGCCATTTCTAGCATTGGGTAGTGTAGTGGGTGCTGCCTTCACTGCAATCGTATTTTTCCTTAGTGCCTTTACGCAACCCATTTTAATAGAGAGAAAGGTCGATCTTGCTACTGCGGTGCTAACCAGTGTTAATGCAGTTTGGTTGAATAAAGGCCCTATGTTTATTTGGGCAATGATTATATTCACCGCGGTAGTGATAGGTTTCCTCACCGGTTTCATTGGTTTTATCTTGTTGATGCCGTTGATAGGCTACGCTACTTGGCACGGATATATTGATACCATTGAAGTTAAAAGAGCGCGTAAATACGAATAAAAGTATATAAGAATTTGAAGGGCCTAATAATCTAGGCCCTTTTTGTTGGTTTTTTGAAATTTATAGACTAACAAAAATGACTTTTCGCACAAATAGGATAGTTATCCTAATTAACACCATCATCTTAGATTACTTGTCTCACTAGTTTTCACTGCGCTATTCAAAATCGCAACACATCTATCCTACTTGTGAACTAAAATTAACATATTACTAACAGGTTATTTAACTTTGAAATAGGTTTTTAAATGAAAGACAGAAATCATCTTTCTGATATTGGAATAGCACATGATGTCAAAATGATATCAAACGGTTTAGTTGATATTCCAATGTTGCAATTATTATCCCCTGATGGTGTTGCGCACGATAGCGATGGCTATGCAGAGTTAGACCAAGATAAGTCAGAAAAAATCTTGCAAACGATGCATTATATTCGAATTTTAGATGAGCGAATGATAGCTGCTCAGCGTCAAGGTAGAATTAGTTTTTATTTAGCTTGTACAGGTGAAGAGGCGGCTACAATTGGTAGTGCGGCAGCGTTAGAACCTGAAGATATGATTATGTCTCAATATCGTGAACAGGGTACTTTGGCATATCGTGGCTATACAACAAAACAATTTATGGATCAGATGTTTAGTAACCAAAAGGATCCTAATAAAGGTCGTCAAATGCCGATTCATTATGGTGATAAAGCATTGAACTTTATGACAATTTCATCGCCTTTAGGAACACAAATACCACAAGCATCTGGTTATGCCTATGGACAAAAAATGGCGGGGGTTGACGCATTAACTATCTGTTATTTTGGTGAAGGTGCAGCTTCGGAAGGAGACTTTCATGCCGGATTAAACATGGCCGCCGTGCTAAATTGTCCAGTGATTTTCTTTTGTCGCAATAATGGTTACGCAATCTCAACACCAGCAGAAGAACAGTTTGCAGGAGACGGCATAGCATCTCGTGGGATCGGCTATGGGATAAAAACCATTAGGGTTGACGGTAACGATGTTTTGGCTGTCTTTGCGGCGACCAAAAAAGCCAGAGAAATTGCGCTCAAAGAACAGTGCCCTGTGTTGATCGAAGCAATGACCTATCGTTTAGCTGCGCATTCTACTTCGGATGATCCAACTGGCTACCGTTCTAAAGAAGAAGAAGCTAAATGGCGTGAAAAAGATCCTATCTTACGTTTTGAGAAATGGTTAAAGAGCAAAAATTGGTTTAATGAAGAAGCCATTAAGCAGTTTGCCGTTGAGTCGCGCCAAGAAGTATTACAAACCTTAAAACAAGTTGAAAAAGAGCCAGTTAATCATATCGACGATATTATTGAAGATGTATACGACACACCGCCTTGGCATCTGAAAGAGCAACTTCAATCTCTAAAACAGCATATTCGCCAGTACCCAGAAGCGTACCCGAAGACTTCAGGGAGAATCAAAAATGACTAAAATGAACATGTTACAAGCGGTTAATAACGCATTAATCACCGCAATGGAACAAGATAAAAGCGCCATGGTATTTGGTGAAGATGTTGGCCATTTTGGCGGCGTGTTTAGGGCTACAAGTAATTTACAAGAAAAGTTTGGTAAAGCTCGTTGTTTCAATACACCACTAACTGAGCAAGGTATTATTGGTTTTGCTAATGGTCTTGCCTCTCAAGGTTCAACAGCCATCGCTGAAATTCAGTTTGCAGATTACATTTTTCCTGCTTTTGATCAAATTGTGAATGAAACAGCTAAATTTAGATATCGTTCTGGCGGACAATTTACCTGCGGTAGTTTAACTATCAGAACGCCCTACGGCGGCGGTATTGCTGGGGGACTTTATCACTCACAATCACCTGAAGCCTTTTTTGCACATATCCCAGGCATGAAAATTGTGGTGCCACGCAATCCATATCAGGCTAAAGGTTTGTTATTAGCATCCATTCGAGATGACAACCCTGTGTTATTTATGGAGCCAAAACGCTTATATAGAGCGTCGGTGGGCGAAGTACCTGAAGAAGACTATGAACTCACTTTGGGAAAGGCCGATGTGATTAAAGAGGGCAGTGATATCACGTTACTCGCGTGGGGAGCACAAGTAGAAATTTTAGAAAAAGCGGCTGATATGGCGGATGCTGATGGGATTTCTTGTGAAATTATTGATTTGCGCAGTATTTTACCTTGGGATGTTGAAACTGTGTGTGAATCCGTAGCAAAAACAGGACGTTTATTAATTAACCATGAAGCACCACAAACGGGTGGTTTTGCCAGCGAAATTGCTGCCACTGTACAAGATAAATGCTTTTTGAATCTCGAGTCGCCTATTGCCAGAGTGTGTGGGCTAGATACGCCATATCCACTAGCCCATGAAAAAGAATACATGCCAGACCATTTAAAAACCTACGAAGCGATAAAACGCTCAGTCAATTATTAATCAGGAGAACAACATGAGTGACTTTATATTGCCTGATATTGGCGAGGGAATTGTGGAATGTGAATTACTTGAGTGGCTAGTACAAGAAGGTGATGTCATTGAAGAAGACCAACCTGTAGCCGAAGTAATGACCGATAAAGCAACGGTTCAAATACCCGCAATGCATGCTGGTGTAATCACTAAGCTGTATTATAAAACCGGAGATATAGCTAAAGTACATGCTCCACTATTTGCTATGGATAATGAGTCAGACGAAAATCAAAACGCGTCGTCAACTGACTCACAAGAGCTAGAAAAAGAACAGCTTTCAGAATTATCACAAGCCTCTTCTAAAGAAAGTATTGAAGGTTCGTCAAACCAATCCTCCATTGACTTTATTTTGCCTGATATCGGTGAGGGTATAGTCGAGTGTGAAATTGTAAAATGGTTAGTGGAGCAAGGGCAGGAAGTAACAGAAGACCAACCTGTTGTTGAAGTGATGACAGATAAAGCGCTAGTGGAAATCCCTGCTAAATATTCAGGGACCATAATGCAGCTTTATTACCAGCAAGGCGAAATTGCAAAAGTGCATAGTCCTTTGTATGCATTATCTACTGAAGAATCAGAAAGTACGGGTAATTCACAGAAGCAATCATCACCGTTGAAAACTGAAAACTTAGCTGAGAATTCTCAGCCTTCAGCGGCTCAATCAGTGCAAAAAAATAACAAGCGAAAAGCTTTGGCAAGTCCCGCTGTACGCCGTTTAGCTAGAGAGAATAATCTGGATATAACGAGTGTCTCTGGGAGTGGTAAAAAAGGGCGTGTTTTAAAACAGGATATCGCTTCTCACCTTGACAACAAAGGTGAATCGAAAAGCAATACCCAAACAAACGCTAATGGCATAAAAGAATCAAGTGAAAATATTCAGCCAAATCGAGTTGAAGCCATTCGCGGAATTAAAGCAGTTATGGCAAAACAGATGACTGGTTCAGTTTTTACGATTCCACATTTCAGTGTCAGTGATGAAGTTGAAATGGATACGTTATTAACGCTGAAAACGCAGCTAAAAGCTGATTTCGAAGCAAGCGGCGCTAAACTTAGTTTAATGCCCTTTTTCATAAAAGCTTTGTCGTTGGCATTAAAACAGTTTCCAATTATTAATAGCCAGGTAAATGACGAATGCACCGAGATTACCTACTTTAATGAACACAATATTGGTATTGCGGTTGATTCTAAAATAGGACTACTGGTTCCAAACATTAAAAATGTACAAAATTTATCTTTGTTTGAAATCGCCTTAGAAATGGATCGTTTAGTCAATTTAGCAAGGGAAGGAAAGCTTGCTAGTAACGATTTAAAAGGCGGTACCATTAGTATCTCTAATATTGGTGTAATAGGTGGCACAACTGCAACTCCTGTAATTAATAAGCCAGAAAGCGCGATTGTCGCATTGGGTAAAATTCAACGGTTACCTCGCTTTGATGCGCAAGACAATGTGATACCGGTAAATTTAATGCATATAAGTTGGTCTGGAGATCATCGAATAATTGATGGCGCAACAATGGTGAAATTTAGTAATCTTTGGAAATCTTATCTAGAAAATCCAATGAGTATGCTAAGTCATCTGCGATAATCATCCACGGCGAAGAAACACTAAGTGGGGAATTACTGGTGACTTTGCCGTATTTGGGTATGATTAGCTAAAAGGCAGTTTATAGAGTAAAAATTGAAATGCTAAGCTATCGTCATAGTTTTCACGCAGGCAATCATGCCGATGTGCTAAAACATATCACCCAGATGTTAATCATCAATAAATTAAAACTTAAAGAAAAACCTGCGATTTACATTGATACTCACAGTGGCGCAGGTTTGTATGATTTACAAAGTGCTGAAGCGCAAAAAACCAAAGAATATTTGTCAGGCGTCGAATGCTTACAAGTTGCGCATTCACAACACGAAGATATAAGAAAATATCAGCAATTAATCAGTGAGTTTCTAACACAGGATCAATATCCAGGTTCTCCGCTGATTGCGGCTCGTACATTACGCGAACAAGATAGACTTATTTGCATGGAATTGCATAATACTGAGATTGATAATTTAAGACAGAATTTGTCAACAACAGAATGTGCTGCCTCTTTGGCAATTCATCATCGAGATGGTTACGAAGGCTTACTCGCTTTTTTACCACCTAACCCCGCCCGTGGTTTGGTTCTAATCGATCCATCATACGAAGTGTCAGACGAATATCAGCAAGTAACAAATACGTTAGAAAAAGCCTTAAATAAATGGCCAATAGGTATATATGCTATCTGGTATCCATTGCTATCTTCTCGTGCCGCTAAAAAAGCTGGATTAAGTGAAAACATGTTAAAGAAAATCAGTGCACTAGATTGTAAAAGTGTTTTAAATGTTGCTTTGCATGTCACCGAAAATGATGGCGAAACCGGAATGTATGGTTCGGGTATGGTTATAATAAACGCGCCATGGCAACTTGACGTAGAATTGGAAAGTGTCGTACCTGCGCTTTTTTCTCAATTAGTGAAGGCAGATTTAAGTGGTAAAGCAGTTGTAGAATGGTTAAAGCAGGCTGATTAGTCAAATGTCATTGGCAAATCTAAAACACTTTTATATTCCTGATGAACAATCTATTTATCTTTTATCGCATAAAGATGCACAAAAATTAAAAGACTGGATCAACCTATGTAAAGAGCAGCTCGAACTGCTTGGTTACAGTAACATTGAACTAATTGGTAAAGGAGCTTTTGGTTTCGCTTTTGCTGGCATTGATCCACAGCATAAACATTTGGTGTTTAAATTCTCTAGAGTTAACTTGCCACAGCATGTACAAGACCAACTCGAAGACGAAGCCTTTATGTTGAGTCAAGTTGATCATCCATTTGTGCCTTCATTAATCGAGTTTCAGCGGGTTAAAAAACAAGCCATTTTGGTAATGGAAAGGGCGACTGGCGTAGATTTAGAAGTGTATTCGCTTCAGCAAGGGCCATTGTCCGCAAGACTTATCACTAAAATAGCCGCTCAGCTTTCCGAAATTTTATTGTTCTTACGTAATCACCAACATCAGGGGAAACCTAAACCGATTGTGCATGGTGATATCAAGCCATCAAATATTGTTTTTGATGAAAAAACTGAAACAATAGGTTTGATTGATTGGGGCTCAAGTGTGTTTGCGCAAATGGACCATCAAGGGCAATACATCGCCAATAATGTAATGGACTTGATGTCCAGTGATCTGCAACAGACAAATGCACGTTTAGGGGATGTATATTTTATTGGAGATGAACAGTTAAATGGTGAACTATCAAGTCCTCGATTCGATGAACAAGGGCTTGCAAGTACGCTGTACGCATTAGCCTCAGGGCAGTCCAGCCGTTTTGGTAGACATATCATTCAACCTAATTCACTTGGCTTACCTAAAGAGTTGGCTGAGGTATTAACAGCAATGTTAAGTGAAGACCCTAAGCAGAGAAAACTAGGTGGTGATTATTTTATTAAAAACATGAAGTTTATGAAAAATGTCGTGTTTGCAAAACAAGAACAAAATGAACATGTGGCGCTAATTCCTACTTGGACGTTCTCAAAGAAAAAGGAAATAGATACTGTTGTTTACAGCTCTCGCAGATCATTTCTAAAATTAGAAAATACCGACGTAAAAAATGATCTTCACTACATAAATGATGCTCAATTTGAACGTTACTATAAAAACTATATGCAAGGTATGGGAGAAACAGAAAAAGCATTTATTTCAGCGGTGGGCAGGTTGGGTAAATATCCTGTGGTAGGAGGCTTAGTTGTAAGATGGCAACCTGAAGGGGTTTACATAGATTCAAGCCTTAATTTGTTCAATCCTAGTTTAAAAAGATCGTTTGACGTTTCCGTTAACAATGTTGTCACGCTGGCAAGAGCCATTCACAGGGTTGGCGTGTTTAAAAGTTGTATGTTTAACGCCAGAGATACACTGCATATCGAAAGAGATGACGAATCGGTACCCTTTATCCCCAATACAGATATGCAGATCCCGTACGAATTGAGTCAAACATCGATTACAGAAGACCAAAGTAGGAATCACTCGTATTTTGAAGATGGAGAAGATCCTGACGAATTACTCGCTTTGCCTGAAGATATGATGATTATCATTCGTCAACTGAACAGTATTCATCACACTGGATGCATTATTTTTGAAGCTTTACCAACGCATTTAAAAATTCACAGCTATTACACGTTACTTGATCACAATATGGAACTTGAATTTAAGAGCTTACTAAAGGAAATTATTGATTTATTGCCCAAAATAAATGGATTAGGAATTTCTGGTTTCATGAAATTACCGTATAAAGATACTCGTTATTTTGAGCATGCTGCAGGATTACCTGAAAAGTTTTATCCAAAAAAGCTAAAATAACTAAAATAGCTAAATATTATATTTGATGGGAGAGGTTCATGGCAGAAGTGACGTTGAAGTCATTATTGCAGTTAGAAAGGATTGAAAATTCACTTTACAGAGGACAAAGTTGGGATTTGGGTTTTCGAGCGTTATTTGGTGGACAAGTTATGGGGCAGGCCTTGGCTGCAGCTCAAAATACCTTACCTGAGGGCAGAATTACGCATTCTTTTCATTCCTATTTTTTACTGCCCGGAGATGCCAACTATCCCGTACTATACGATGTTGAAAATGTTAGGGATGGTCGAAGTTTTTCTACTCGTCGAGTAAAAGCGATTCAAAACGGTAAAAATATTTTTTATTTAACTGCATCTTTTCAAACACCTGAAAAAGGTCTTGAGCACCAATATGCAGAAATTCCTGACGTTCCACCACCAGAAGAGGTTGGTTCTGATTTAGCGTTTTTCGAAAGTACACTTGACCAAATATCAGAACGAATGCAAGAAGCTCTCAGCTATCACAAACCGATTGATAGCAGAACAGTACAAACAATTGATCCATTTAAGCCGGTTAAATCAGAGCCTAAACGTTTTATTTGGATGCGTGCCCAAGAAGTGATTAACGATGGCTTAAATTTAAACCATGCCATGTTAGCTTATGCTTCTGACTATCATTTTTTGGGTACTTCATTGCAGCCTCATGGAATATCTGTCAGAAATAAACAATTAAGAATGGCTACGATTGATCACGCGATGTGGTTCCATCATCCATTTAAATTTGATGAATGGCTGCTATATGTGGCTGAAAGTCCATTCACGGGGGGCGCAAGAGGTTTAGTTCGTGGTCAATTTTTCAACCAAAAAGGCGTGCTGGTAGCATCTACTATGCAAGAGGGCCTTATGCGAAAGGTGGACGAGTAAGATGATTTATTCCATTGGAGATCGTAAAACGAGTATTGCAGATAACGTGTTTATCGCACCGGGTAGCCACGTGATAGGCTCAGTTAATTTGGCTGAGAACAGCAGTGTCTGGTTCAATGTAGTGATCCGCGGTGACTGCGATGAGATTACAATTGGTGCGGATACGAATATTCAAGATGGTTCTGTTTTGCACACAGATGAAAATGTACCGTTAATTATCGGGCAGGGCGTTACCGTAGGACACAAAGTAATGTTACACGGGTGTCAAATTGGGGATTACAGTTTGATTGGCATCAATGCCGTGGTTCTCAATGGCGCGAAAATTGGACGTTACTGCCTGATTGGAGCCAACAGCTTAGTGACGGAGAATATGCAGATACCTGATGGCTCAGTGGTGATGGGTAGCCCTGCAAAAATCGTCAAAACATTAAGCGACGAACAACAAGCATTGTTAAAGGGCTCGGCAGAACATTACGTAGACAATGCTAAGCACTATATGGCAAACCTTGTCCCCGAATAACACATTGATATTCAAGATATAAAAAGGCCCGGCACTATTTCTAGTTCCGGGCTTAGGGGAATGGCCCATTCTCAGAGCCTTGCGCTAACTTAACTTCTTCAGGGAGAAGTCTTCAAAAATCAAAAAATTGATTTGAACATTTAGTTTAGAACAACAATGCATAAATTTTAAACAAATTTCTTAATTTTTTTAAAACTGTATTTAAATCAATAATATGAAAAGTATTTGTAGCTTTGTGGTTGGGACTTATCTACATCTACAACACAATTTATGCAGTGCTTTTTAACAGGTTATCCACAGCATTACCGTAAAATCTTCTCAAAAAACAAAAAAAGTAATGATGAAATACCTCAATCACATTCTTTTGATGAATGTTGGTTATGACTATCTTGTCGTTAGGTCTAGTAACTGTAACACTGAGTTGGTATTAACGTTTTGAGAGTGTATTTATGAATTCATTTGCTACATCATTTATTCCTACTATCCGTACGCTTATGGGGCCAGGTCCTTCTGACGTAGATCCACGCATCTTGACGGCGTTATCGCGACCCACTATAGGGCATTTGGATCCGCAATTTATCCAATTAATGGATGAAATAAAATCGCTTCTGCAGTATGCGTTCCAAACAAAAAACCAACTTACTATGCCAGTGTCTGCCCCCGGTTCCGCAGGCATGGAGGCTTGTTTTGCGAATTTGGTTGAACCCGGGGATAAAGTCATTGTATGTCAAAACGGTGTTTTTGGTGGCCGGATGAAAGAAAATGTCCTTCGCTGTGGTGGTATCCCAATCATGGTTGAAGATCAATGGGGTAAACCAACCGATTTAAACAAATTAGAACACACATTAAATAATCACAGTGACGCTAAAATTGTCGCTTTTGTCCATGCGGAAACATCAACAGGTGTTAAAAATGACGCTCAGGCCATTTGTCATTTAGCCAAAAAATTTAATTGCCTGACTTTAGTTGACGCTGTTACATCATTGGGAGGTTGTGAGTTAAGCGTTGATGAATGGCAAATTGATGCTATTTATTCAGGTACCCAAAAGTGTCTTTCGTGTGTGCCAGGTTTATCACCTGTTTCATTTAGTCAACTGGCTATCGATGCAATTACATCGAGAAAGACCCCGGTTCAAAGTTGGTTTTTAGACATGGAGTTGGTGATGGGGTATTGGGGCAAAGGAGCAAAACGAGCATATCACCACACTGCACCAGTAAATAGTTTATACGCCCTGCATGAAGCATTAATAATACTGCAAAATGAAGGACTTGAGACCGCTTGGCAACGTCACCAACAGATGCATGTAAAATTGCGAGAAGGATTACAGGCATTAGGGTTAGAATTTGTAGTTGAAGAAAAATACAGATTGCCGCAATTAAATATGGTGCGTATTCCCGAGGGTATTGATGATGCGCAAGTTAGACAAACTTTGCTATCTGAATTTAATTTAGAGATAGGAGCTGGTTTAGGTGAACTAGCAGGAAAAGTTTGGCGGATAGGGCTTATGGGGTATGGTTGCAATAGCAAAAACGTTAATTATTGCATTAGTGCAATTAAGTCGGTGTTATCCTAATCTAAACGCTGTGAAGGTCCTGTTTTTCATTTTTGTGGAACAGGATCTAACAACACTTCATAAATTTTATGCTAGTTTATCCACTTTATATATTTAGATAAGCAAATATGCTGCATAGAATCTGGCTGACTTTTATTTTGTCAGCATTTGTTGCCACACTTTGGCAAGTTATCTTCAATCAACAGTTAGATAGTTTCAAAGACGTTATGGATGCAATTTATGCCATGGCGAAATTGAGTGTTGATATTTCTATAGGATTAATTGGCGTTTTAGCTTTTTGGTTAGGTATTTTTCAAATTGCCGAAAAGTCTGGTTTAGTCTCTAAATTGTCGATTTTGTTAGAACCTTTGTTGTGTCGCCTCATGCCCGAAATCCCCAAAGGACATCCGGCAATTGGGAGCATAACCATGAATGTTTCCGCCAATGTACTTGGCTTAGACAATGCCGCTACGCCGTTTGGTATCAAAGCGATGCAAGATATGCAGGGTTTAAACTCGGATAAGACAAGTTTAAGCAATGCACAGATTTTGTTTCTGGTAATCAATACATCTTCAGTAACTTTGTTTCCGATCGCGGTTTTTTTATATCGTGCAGAACAAGGCGCGCAAAATCCTACAGATGTCTTTATTCCAATCTTATTGGCAACCTTTGCGTCAACAATTGCAGGACTTTTAGTCACATGTTGGGTACAAAAAATAAACTTATTTAACCGAGTCGTCTTTTTGTATGCTGCGGCAATATTCGCGCTGATAACATCAGTCATCTTATATTTTTCAAATCTTGCAGCTCATCAGATGGCGTCTCAGTCATCCATTGTTGCAAACGGTCTGCTGCTAACTTTCGTGATAATCGTACTCAGTGTTGGGGCCATCAAAAAGCTAAATTGTTATGAATTATTCGTTGATGGCGCAAAAATGGGCTTTGAACTAGCAATATCGCTTATTCCCTATTTAATCGCTATGTTGTTCGCAATTGGTATGCTCAGAGCAAGTGGCTTACTTGACATGGTCATGGGATTGGTAGGTCATGGTGTCAACTTAATTGGGCTTGATAATCGTTTTGTTGATGCAATTCCGAATGCATTAATGAAACCTTTAAGCGGTTCTGGTGCCAGAGCATTAATGATTGAAACAATGCAACATCATGGCGCAGATTCTTTCGCAGGAAGGTTAGCGTCTGTGTTGCAAGGCTCAACAGAAACCACATTTTATATATTAGCTGTGTATTTAGGCGCGGTAGGAATCAAGCATAGCCGCCATGCTGTTGCTTGCTGTTTATTCGCTGATTTGGCTGGAATTGTTACAGCAATTTTAGTCGCTTATTGGTTTTTTGGTTAAACTTAACGAAAAATGTTAGTTATTTTAGGATAAGGAATTGTGACGATGAATAGGTTTATTGCCTCATCTTTTTTAGTGCTTAGCTGTCTTTTTTTAACCGCTTGCTCCAAAGTTACTTTGGCTAACTACGAGAGGGTCGAAATGGGGATGATAAAGTCAGATGTAGAGATGATTTTAGGGAAATCTGAAGACTGTAAAGTTGTTATAGGCACCTATACTTGCATTTGGGGAAATGAAGAAGACAAATATATAAAAGTGAGCTTTATTATGGATAGAGCTGCGGTGATTACACACAAAGGGTTAAAGTAATATGCGTATTTTTTGGATTTGTATTTTATGTCTAAATAGTTTCAATTTAATAGCACATGAATCTCGCAGTAATATTATAACTGTTCAAGGTCAAGGTAGTATTTTTCAAGCGCCTGATATCTTGAAGTTTACCATTGCTGTAGAAGAGAAAGGCGAAAACTCAACGGTTTTAAATGACCAAGTAAATGCTAAAACACAAAAAATATTAACCGTGTTGTCCAAACACAATATTGAACAAAAAGATATTCAGGCGATGTCATTGAGCCTTTATCCTTGGTATGAAAGAGAGCGACAATCAAATATACAGAAGGGTTATGTTTTTAATCGTAATATTAACGTCACTTTACGAGATTTTGAAAATTACCCTGCCATCCTAAGTGATTTATTTGCACTAAAAGTCAGTCGTATTGATGGTTTCCGTTACGAAGTAGAAGATCAACAACAAGCCTATCTAAATGCTCTAAAAGCGGCGATTAGTGATGGTCATGAAAGAGCTAAGCATTTAGCTAAGAATTTGCAGATTGAGCTAGGAGACGTGATAAATGTTGAAGAAACGTCTAATTATCAACCGGCACCACAACCTTCTGCTCGTTCTTTGTCGGTGTTTAACGATGCTGCACAATATTTACCAGGATTAAATGAAATTAATGCCAGTGTAACTTTGTCATTTAGCATTAAAAAATAAGGTTTTCGCATCTTAGTAGACTCGAATTTACTGGGTGATAATTATTCATTTATACTAGGATTTTTATTAAATAAATCGAAAAGTATGATTTTGCATATCACAAAGGATAAAAAAATCGCTGAAATTCTGGTGATTGAAGGTTAAAATCTGAAAATTGATCGACAAGTTAAAAACACACGACAACTGCCTGAAGGTGAAAATGTCCATAGATAACGAAAAAACCGATTTTTATCATAGTCTTACTAAGCAGGCTCAAGCATTAATCGGTGACGAGCGAAACCTAGTAGCTAATCTTGCCAACCTAAGCGCACTCTTATTTATGAGTTTAGACGACGTAAATTGGGTTGGATTTTATCTTGTCGATGAAAATGAATTGGTATTAGGACCGTTCCAAGGTAAACCCGCTTGCATACGTATTCCAATAGGAAAAGGCGTTTGTGGCACAGCTGCATTAAACAGAACAACGCAAATAGTCGCTGACGTTCATCAATTTGAAGGGCATATTGCATGTGATGCAGCTAGCCAATCTGAAATAGTCATACCGATTTTGTCGGGCAGACGCTTAATTGGGGTATTAGATATTGATAGCCCAATAGTTGAACGTTTTGATTCAGTAGACGGTTTAGGGCTGCAACAAATAGTTGATGTTTTACAAGAGACTATCTGTTGAAGAGTTTGATTGACGTTCATGTTGTATTGGCGACGCCAGCAGACTTGGAAAATTGGGATGAACTAGCTGAAGAAGCTGCCGAACGTTTAAATACCATTTTACATTTGGCTTATGATTTGGCGGATGAAGATATTGAGTCCAGCCGTTTAGAAAAAATATTACATCACATATGGGAAAACTGGCATGAAGACAGTTATCTCTTGGAAATCGACGACGCAGATTTGCATGACTGGGTTGACCATCTATTGGCAACTTGGGATGATGCAGAACACGATGAAGATTATGAACAAAATTATTAATTAGTAGATTGAATGGAAAACCAACAAAAATTTTCAAATAGCAAAGAAGTTATCGCTTTTTTGGCACAAACCTTCCCAAAATGTTTTTCCTTAGAAGGTGAAGCGAAGCCCCTTAAAATTGGAATTTTTCAAGAGCTTTCTGAGCGATTGAAAGAAGATGAGCGTATAAGCAAAACCTTGTTACGTGCTTCTCTTAGACATTACACTAATAGTTGGCGATATTTACATAGCGTCAAACAAGGTAGTTTTCGAATTGATTTAGATGGAAATCAAGGTGATGCTATCGAACAAGAACATGCTGACCATGCTTTAAAGCAATTAAATGAAAGCAAAGCTAAAGTAGCTGAGAAGCGAAAACAAGCAAATGCAACCAAGCCGGCTGAAAAGAAAAGTTACAAAGTAAAAGCAGAAAAGTCTAGTCAAACACAATTTAAGGGAACTAAAGTTGCTAAACATAAACAAACTAAGCAACCCCCTCCAGAAAAATTGACTGAGTCAAACTTAGTGGTTGGGACCGAAGTGACCGTTAAAGTTGGAAAAAGTCCGCTTCCTGCGACTATTACCGATATTTCTAAAGATGAAGTTCACGTCCAACTTCAAACGGGTATGATAGTGAAAGTGCAAGCTGATAATTTGCGCCTAGCTCGACCAAAGAGGTAGTAATATGAATAAATTTGTTCGCGCTTCAGTAAGTAGCGCATTATTTTGTTTAAGTGCAACAGCCATTGCTGTTAATTCTACTAGCGTAGAAATAGATCTTCCCAGCTTAGAGCAAGAGTCTCAACATTCAGCCTCTGCAAAACGTATAAGTTCACATTTATTGCGCTCTCATTATAAGCCAATAAAAATAGATGATAATTTGTCTGCCAAGACGTTTGAACGCTACATTAGAACGTTAGATTATAATCGAAACTTCTTCCTGAAGTCTGATATAGAAGCGATGGAGAAGTATCGATTAAATTTTGATGAAGCCATTGCGCAGGGTAACCTTAACGATGCTTATAAGGTTTATGCCACTAATTTAAAACGCCGTTTAGAGCGTTTTAATTATGCGATTACCTTGCTAGACACGCCATTTGATTTCGAAAAAAAGGGCGATACGTTAGAATTTGATAGAGAAGAAGCGCCCTGGGCGGAATCTACAGCAGAATTAAATGAGTTGTGGAGACAACGAGTCAAATACGATGCATTGAATTTGAAACTTGCAGGAAAGACGCAAGAAGAGATAAAAGATCTTTTAACTAAGCGTTATCAACGCGCAATTAAACGACTGTCTCAAACTAAAAGTGAAGATGTATTTCAAACTGTCATGCACTCATTTGCACGCAGTGTAGACGCTCATACCAGCTACTTATCTCCCCAAGGTACAGAACGTTTCGATATGGAAATGAATCTGTCTTTTGAAGGTATAGGCGCAGTTCTACAAAGCGAAGATGACTTTACAGTCATTCGAAGTGTGGTACCAGGCGGGCCTGCTGAACTATCTAAAAAAATTAAACCCGAAGACAAAATTGTTGGTGTTGCCCAAGATGATGAAGACTTTGTTGACATTATCGGATGGCGATTGGACGAGGTCGTTGAGTTAATTAAAGGTCCAAAAGGTAGTGTGGTAAAACTGCAAGTGTTGAAAGGTGCTTCTGAATCGAATGTGCCAGAAGTCGTTAGTATTACTCGCGACAAAATAAAACTTGAAGATCGCGCTGCTAAATCAGAAGTTTACACACCTGAAACAGGTCCTCATGCTGGTGAAAAGTTAGGGGTGATAACGATTCCTTCTTTTTACAACAATTTACATACGGATGTAAAAAAAGAGCTAGTTAAACTGAAAGAGCAGGGCGTACAGGGCATTGTTGTAGACTTGCGTGGTAATGGTGGAGGTTCATTAACCGAAGCAACTTTACTATCTGGTCTGTTTTTCGATCAAGGTCCAGTTGTGCAAATTCATGACGCTTCTGGGCGAACTAGAACGGAAAAGGATACTGATGGGGTCACTTATTACGAAGGACCGATGACAGTGTTAGTTGATCGCTATAGTGCTTCTGCATCAGAAATATTTGCTGCAGCTATGCAAGATTACGGTCGTGCTGTCGTACTTGGTGAGCAAACTTTCGGGAAAGGCACTGTACAACGCCACCGTCCGCTTGGACGTATTTATGATCTGTATAGTAATCCTCTAGGCAGTATTCAGTACACAATAGCGAAATTTTATCGTATTAACGGTGGCAGTACCCAGCATATGGGCGTTGTCCCGGATATTAAATTTCCATCTGCAATCAACCCTGAAGACTGGGGTGAAAGCCAAGAAGAAAATGCGCTTCCATGGGATAGTATTGACCGCGTTAACTACTCAACTGTGGGGAATACGTCTAGCGCTCTTACGTTGATGGAACAAAATCATTTAAAACGTATCAACGATAATCCTGAATTCGCATATATTTTTGAAGATATTCAGCGTTATCAAAAGGAAAAGGATAAAAAGACGATTTCTTTAGTTGAGTCAGAACGTATTAAAGATAAAGAAGAGCAAGAAGCAACGCGTCTTAAACGGGCAAATGAACGATTAGTTAGAGCAGGTCATGAGAAAGTAGAAAAACTTGATGACTTGCCTGAAGACCTAGAAGAACTAGATCCGTTCTTAGACGAAGCTGCAAATATTACTTTTGACCTCGTCTCCACAGGTATGTACGCCTCACATAGTGCTAAAAAGTAATAAATGTTTGGTTATAAAAGGGCTATTTTTAATAGCCCTTTTTTATAGAATAAAAAAAAGCTGCTGTGTTACTTTTTATTTAAGACAAATTGCGTAATGCAATCAGCGAAATTAAAAAATACCAGACAGCCAATATCTTGAGTGTCTACAAAGCATTACGCTTTATGGTTTATTTTTAGGCAATCAAAGCGAGTATTTTGTGGTATTAACAGTATAGTGTAGTATTCCCAAAAAAAGACTAAGCAGACATTGGTCAGATAAACACAATAATAATAAAAGGGTATTAAATGAACGCACGTGGAGAGTTTTCTTCTCGCCTTGGTTTTATTCTGGCCGCAGCGGGTTCAGCGGTTGGTTTAGGAAATATTTGGGGCTTTCCAACTCAGGTTGCCAGTAATGGCGGAGCTGCATTTGTATTAGTCTATATCGTATTGGCCTTTTTACTGGCCTATCCAGTTCTAATGGCAGAGTTAATAATCGGACGAGCAACTCGTGCAAATATGGTTGATGCTCTAGGTCAAATTTCTGGTAGTAAAGTTGGTAGAGCCACGGGTGTTTGGGGCTTTGTCACTGTTTCCCTTATCTTAGCATTCTATTCCATTGTAGCAGGATGGATGATTGCTTTTTTCCTACAAACGATAACTCAATTTTTCGGTGCTGAGTCTCTATCAACATGGTTAACCAGCCACTCTATCATCCGCAATGTCGTGTTTTGTGGCGCATTTTTGGCCATTACCGCCGGAATTGTTACCGGTGGAGTAAGTCAGGGAATTGAACGCTGGTCTGTGCGCTTGATGCCCACTTTAATGATTATAATTGTATTACTGATCATATATGTATCAACACAAGCAGGTGCAATTGAAGGTTGGAAAGCGTATTTAGTGCCTGATTTTAGCCGCATTATGGATCCCGCGTTGCTTATCAATGCGATGGGGCAAGCGTTTTTCTCTATGTCACTTGGCGTAGGCACAATGTTAGTTTATGGATCTTATGTAAGTAAAAATGAGCGTTTACCTAGTTTAGGAGCGTCCGTAGCACTCGTCGATATCGGCGTTGCTGTGCTGGCTGGTATGCTAATTATCCCTGCTATGTATGTTGCCTTGCATAATGGTGTGCAAATTTTCTCTGAAAGTGGTGCTTTGATTGAGGGTGACAGTCTCATCTTTACGGTTTTACCAGCACTATTTAATACGATGGGATCAGTGGGAATTTTCGTTGCCTTCGCATTTTTTGCACTCATGGTCATTGCAGCTTTAACGTCTTCGATATCAATGCTTGAAGTGCCAGTAGCCTATGTGGTTGAAAGTAAGGGAGTTGGAAGAACAAAAGCAGTTTGGATGCTAACTGTGTGTGTATTTATCGCCAGTTCCTTCATCATATTCAATTTCGAAAGTTTATTTGGATTAGTGATAAGTTTAACCACTAAATATAGTCAACCGTTGTTAGGGTTAGCATTATGTGTGTTCGCTGGCTGGGTATGGCGTAGAGACAGTATTCTGGCCGAGTTAAAGTTAGGCTATGAAGGGGCAGAGCATTCCTTGTTTTGGAAAATCTGGCCTTGGTACGTTAAGTTCGTGTGCCCTGTGGTTATTTTTATTATGTTTTATCGTTCAGTAACTGCATAGGGAATACGTATCAATGGAAAATGAAATTAAAAAGCCGGCAGTTAAAGAGGCGTCGATTCTTGACGCGTTAATTCCAATTGTAATCCTTGTTTGTTTGCTGTTTTCTTCGGTTTATTGGTTTGGTAGTGATTCTTCATTTGGACCTAATCAAATAGCGTTGATTTTTGCTATGTTTATAGCTTCAGGGATTGGCATTAAAAACGGATATACTTGGAAGGAAATTGAAGCAGGCATAGTAAAAGGAATTTCACTGTCTTTAGGGGCCATATTAATCTTATTGGCCGTCGGTGCACTTATAGGTTCTTGGATGTTATCAGGAACAGTTCCAACTCTGATTTATTATGGTCTCGAGTTACTTAACCCTTCTTTATTTTATGCTGCGACCTGTTTGATTTGTTCCGTGGTAGCCATGAGCATAGGCAGCAGTTGGACCACAGCGGCAACTGTTGGTGTTGCGTTAATGGGTGTAGCCAATGGAATGGGGATGTCTGAGGCGATTACCGCCGGTGCAGTGGTGTCAGGTGCTTATTTTGGTGACAAAATTTCTCCTCTGTCGGAAACAACTAATTTAGCGCCAGCGATTGCTGGAACAAACTTATTCGAACATATTCAATACATGTTATGGACGGTTGTTCCAAGCATTATTATTACCCTGATTATTTTCACTGTTTTAGGCTTCAATAGTACCCAAGACGCGTCAGCGCAAAGCATTATTGATATGCAGAATCTCTTAAAATCCGAATTTAACCTTGGGATACATCTATTAATTCCGTTAGTTGTGTTGTTGATCTTGGCATTAAAAAAAGTGCCTGCTTTTCCCGCTGTTTCAGTTGGTGCAATTTTAGGGGGTATTTGGGCAGCTGTCTTTCAGCCCGAAGTTGTGCAAAGTTTCGCGACTAATCAGCGTGAAGGGTTAGTTGCCAGCATCACTGTGGTCTGGACTGCGCTATACGACGGTGTAAGTTTTAGTACTGACAGTGAGGTGCTTAACGATTTATTGAGTCGCGGTGGTATGTCGAGCATGCTAAACACTATTTGGTTGATCATGTGTGCCTTGACCTTTGGTGCTGTGCTCGAGAAAGTTGGCTTGTTAAAACGTATTGTCAGTGCAATATTAGTAGGCGCTAAAACTGCTGGTGATATGATCTCTAGAACAATATTAACTTGTTTTGCAACTAACATAATCTCAGCTGATCAATATATGGCTATTGTTATGCCAGGAAGAATGTACAAAAATGAATATGAAAAGCGCGGTCTACACCAGTTAAACCTTTCTCGTAGTTTAGAGGATGGTGGTACACTTACATCACCACTAATTCCTTGGAACACATGTGGCGCTTATATGGGAGGCGTACTAGGTGTCGGTGCGTTAGATTATGCGTTTTATGCCTTTTTCAATCTTATAAACCCGATCCTAGCAATAATTTATGCTTTCTTAGGGATTAAAATACTTCGCGTTCCCATACCTTCGTATGCAGAAACTGCGGAAGACAAATCGTAAGTAGCAAAGCATTTAAGTCTTCTTATATTTTTCAATGGTCTTATTTTAGGTTTTAGTATGTCCGATAATAGTGTGATTCAAGCAAAACGCCGTTTAGATTATCAACCCCCGCATTTTTTCATATCCACGGTTGATTTATCGGTCAAACTTGAGGATCCAAAGACCCAAGTTAAGAGCCAATTAAAAGTTATCCGAAATGGAGAGCATCGACATCCTTTAGTGTTAGATGGCGAAGAATTACCCCTTATAGATATTAAAATAAATGCTAATAGTGTTACTCGGTATGAGCAAACACCAACATCATTGACCCTTGAAAATGTGCCTGATGAATTTTATTTAGAAATTTATACCGAAATAGATCCTGCATCTAATAGCTCATTAGAAGGATTATATAAAACCGAAAATGCGTATTGCACCCAATGTGAGGCTGAAGGTTTCCGTAAGATAACCTATTTTATTGACCGACCTGATGTCTTATCCGAGTATTCTGTCACTATTTATGCCGATCAAAAAGCCTATCCTTATTTACTGTCTAACGGCAACAAAGTTGATAGTGGCAAATTAGAAGACGGTAGGCATTGGGTAAAATGGCACGATCCCTTTAAAAAGCCGTGTTATTTATTTGCGTTAGTGGCAGGGGACTTTGATTTACTTGAAGATCATTTTAAAACCGTTTCTGGCAGAAAAATACTATTGCAATTGTTTGTCGATAAAGGCAAAGCAAAACGCGGCAAACATGCTTTAACCTCTCTTAAAAAGTCCATGCAATGGGACGAAGAAGTTTTCGATTTAGAATACGACCTAGACATTTACATGGTAGTCGCGGTCGACTTTTTCAACATGGGGGCGATGGAAAACAAAGGCCTTAATGTCTTTAATAGTAAGTTCGTTCTGGCTGACAGTGAGTCGGCTACAGATGAAGACTTTTTTAATATTGAATCCGTAATCGCACACGAATATTTCCATAACTGGACCGGCAACCGAGTAACCTGTAGAGATTGGTTCCAGCTCAGTTTAAAAGAAGGGCTGACTGTTTTTCGAGACCAACAATTTAGTGCAGATATGAGCTCTAGAGTGGTTAACCGAATTAAAAATGTCAAAGTCATTAGAGAGCATCAATTCGCAGAAGACGCCAGCGCAATGTCGCATCCAATTCGTCCTGATGAAGTTATTGAAATGAATAATTTTTATACGGTAACGGTTTACGATAAAGGTGCTGAAGTCATTCGTATGTTGCACACCTTGTTAGGACAACAAGGGTTCAAAAATGGTATTGATTTGTATTTTAAGCGTCATGATGGTCAAGCGGTAACTTGCGATGATTTTGTCAGTGCAATGCAAGATGCCAATCAGGTTGATTTATCACAATTCAAACTCTGGTACAGCCAATCAGGCACGCCGGTGGTAAGCGTAAAAGAACGCTTTGACGATGCCACCGGGGAATATATATTGGAGTTCCAGCAAATTAACGCCCCAACTGCAGATCAACAACAAAAACAAAATTTACATATTCCTATTCGATTAGAGTTTATGTGTAACGGAGAAAAGCCAAGTGCTGAGTTGTTTGAACTCAAACAAGGTAGTCAAACGTTGACTAAAAGCGGGTTTACTGAAAAACCGACGGTAGCGTTATTAGCTGATTTTTCAGCACCGGTTAAACTAGAATTTGATTACACTGTAGATGCCTTGCTAAAGATTGCGCTGCAAAGTCAGGATGGCTTTTCACGCTGGGATGCGGGGCAAAAATTATTTAGTGAATATTTGCACGGTAAAACGCCTGCAGGTTCAACTTTCAAAGTTTCATTGCGTGATATCGATAATTTGATCAACGGCATTTTTAACGATAAGCAGGCGGACACTGACTGGGCATTGTTGGCAGAAATGTTAACGTTACCCAATATTGAAACTCTTGCTCAACAGGTTTCTCGCTACTATGTCGTTGAACTCAATAAAGCCCGAAAAGAATTAGAGTCGCACATTGCAAATACATTCTCAGCTAACTTCTTATTAATTTACAGTGAAAGCGCACAATCTGGATACAAATATACTGCTACTCAAGTGAACAAGCGTAAAATAAGAAATCTATGCTTACATTATTTAGCTAAAACTGACATTGGCGATAAATTGGTGAGTGAACAGTTTTCTGCTTCGAGTAATATGACTGATAGCCTTGGTGCTTTAAAAGCGGCACAGTCCGCTTTATTGCCTTGTTTTGAACGTCTAATGTCTGAATTCGAACAAAAATGGGCAGATGACCCATTGGTGCTGGATAAATGGTTTGCTTTACATGCCAGCAGTGAAATCCCTGATATACTTGCACGACTCGATTTGTTGCTTAGTCATAAACAGTTTAATCATGATAATCCAAATCGTGTGCGTTCTGTTATCGGGACGTTTGCATTTTACAATCCAACAGGATTTCATGCGATAGATGGATCTGGATATAAATATATTGCAGATTATTTATTAAAATTGGATGCAAGAAATCCGCAAGTTGCTGCTCGAATTGTTACACCACTTAGCCAATGGAAAAAAATGGATGAAGCTCGAGCTGAACTCATGAAACATCAACTAACCCGATTGTTGGCGCAACCAAATCTTAGTAAAGACTTGTATGAGAAAGTGAGTAAAAGTTTAAGTTATCAATGAGTTTATGCGGACCTATTATTTTAATTTAAATGCCTCTTATGAAATGTGTGAGAAGTTGTACACAGCCTCCACCAATTCGGTCATTCTTCATTCTGAAAGTGGAGAACGTATACAAATACCTACTTTAAATCTGCGACCTTTTGTTACTCGCGTTGGGTTAAAAGGTCGTTTTCGTCTTATAATTACCTCTGAAAATAAAGTCTTTTCGTTTGAAAAAATAACATAATTATTTGCATTAGTTGTTTGAACGTTTTTTAACCTGTTGAAAACGGTGGCATTTTACATTTTTTTAACTGGTACGATTTCTTCTTGCTATCAGGTCGAAATGATGTAATGATTTTGTGAATAATTTGCTACTAATAATCAGTCGTTTTGATTTTTAAGGCGACATGGGAGAACTAAAATATGAAGTGTGGACCTTTGAAGTTTAAAAAGTCACCGCTTGCACTTAGCATAGCTGCTGTTTCTGTTATGACTTCCGCAAACCTATTTGCTGCATCATGGGATAGTGGAGATTGGTCAGTTAATTTTGATTCCAATTTTTCGTTAGGAACCAGTATTCGCGTTGAAGAACGTGACTTTTCTTTAATTGGTAATAGTAACCATCCCAATTTTGATTGGAGTGGATACAATGCTGCTACCAATCCTATTTATACCTCAGCTGAAGTGTGGGCCAATGCCGATGGTGCATATTCAACTAACGGCGATCTTGGAAACTTAAACTTTGACAAAGGCGAAGCCTTTTCGACTGTGTTTAAAGGGACCCATGAATTAGATATTCGCTATGACAACATGGGCTTTTTCGCTCGTGGCTTCTATTTTTATGATTTTGCTTTAAAAGATGGCAGTAGAGATTGGACAAATCCAATTACCGGTCAAACACAAGATCCTTGTGCTGCCTCGCAAGCATCAGAGGAACTTTGTTCTGATGTCAGACTGTTAGATGCATTCTTTTATGCCGATTTTGATATAGGCAATGTACCAGTTACCTTGCGTATCGGTGATCAGGTCGTGAGTTGGGGTGAAAGTACGTTTATCCAACACGGTATTAATACAACAAATCCCGTTGATGTTACCAGAGCACAAGCACCTGGGGCAGAACTAAAAGAAGTTTTCATTCCTGTAGGGATGGTATTTGCGTCTTTTGGTTTAACTGAAAACCTCAGTTTGTCAGCATATTATCAATATGAATGGGAACGCAGCAGACTACCGCAAGCCGGGAGTTACTTTGCCACTAATGATTTTGCAGGTGAGGGCGGTCAAGCGCAAAATATTCAGTTAGGTTTCACAGGTAATCCCGACATTAATTTAGATTTTCTGATTGAAAGCTTAAATGGTTTGCGCTCAGCGCTGCTAGCGGGAGCTGATCCTGCACAAATTTCTGCTGCTTATTTAGCGTATCCAACTAAAGTTGCTGTAAGGGGCTATAGTGACGCTGCTCACACAGATGCTGATGATCAGGGGCAATATGGTATTAAAATGTCATATTACTCAGCAGATTTAAACGATACTGAATTTAGTTTGTATCACATTAACTATCATAGTCAGCGTCCACTAATTTCTGGTACAACATCAGATTTTACCACTGCAGGCATTGCGCAAGACATTGCATTTTTAGCTGCAAATGAAATTACACGTGACAATATCACTTCCTTGGATGCATTTACTGAAACTCAATTTATGTATCCTGAAGACATCAAATTATATGGTTTTAGTTTCAATACTAACGTTGGGGAAACGGCACTTGCAGGTGAAATTGCTTACCGAGCTGATGAACCTTTACAAATTGATGATGTCGAACTTCTTTATACCGCTATGCCTGAACAACTAGCAAATGTAGGATTACGTCCAGATTTAGCGGGTATTTCACAACTGGGTAATATTGGTCGCGATGTAGGACCAGGTGAAACAGCTGAAGGCTTCGTATTGTCTGACACCATTCAGGCACAAATGACAGCCACTCATGTTTTTGGCCCAGCGTTAGGTGCTGATAACCTTATTTTATTAGGGGAGGTTGGCTATATTAGCATTGAAGATATGCCTGATCCTAGCATTCTAAGATTAAATGGACCTGGAACATCTAGAACGGCATCATTAGAACCACTTCGCGATGAAAGTGGCAATATTATTTCTACTAGAGAAGGGTTGCACATTGGTTTATCAAATGGGCCAGAAACCAATCCATTCCCAACCGATTCTGCTTGGGGTTATCGTATCTTAGCTGTTGCTGACTTTAATAATGTATTTTCAGGCGTCAACCTGCGAACACGAGCGACATTCTCTCATGATGTAGACGGTACAACACCTGATCCTTTGTTCCTATTTACCGAAGATGTTAAATCTGCGAATTTGACTTTTGAGTTCGATTATTTAAGCAAATTTTCTGCATCTGTAGGTTATAGTAGCTTCTGGGGCGGGATAGGCACAACGAATGCCTTATCAGACCGTGACTTTGTATCAGTTAACTTTAAATACTCGATTTAAGAGAAAAACGAAATGATTAAGAATTTAGTAGTAACAACCTCTGCAATAGCATTGGCACTCACTGTTTCGTTTGCTCAAGCGAAAGTATCTCAAGAGCAAGCATCGAAACTAGGCAGCGAACTAACGCCACTTGGTGGTGAAAAAGCAGGAAATGCTGACGGTAGTATTCCTGCGTGGGACGGCGGTATTACAACGCCTCCAGCGGGATATAAAGCAGGGGACTTTCATCCAGATCCGTTCCCTGGTGACAAAGTACTTTTCACCATAACTGGTCAAAATTACAAAGAATACGCTGATTTTCTAAGTGCTGGTCAGGTCAAATTGTTCGAAACTTACCCTGACACTTATAAAATGCCGGTTTATCAAACTCGCCGTACCGCGTCGAATCCACAATTTGTTTACGACGCAACGAAAGCAAATGCTTCGCGAGCTGAACTAATTCAAGGTGGTAACGGTATTAAAAACGCAGCAATTGGCGTTCCGTTTCCTATTCCACAAAATGGTGTAGAAGCGATATGGAATCATATTTTACGATTCCGTGGTGAAGGCATTCAGCGTAACGGTGGTCAAGCAGCCCCTACATCTTCGGGTGATTATACTGTCATTGGATTTGATGAAATTTTATTTGTAAAATACTCTAGTCCGGATGCAACGCCAGAAGCGTTGTTAGAAGACAACATTTTAATGAAGTTTAAACAATCCATTACCTCTCCAGCTCGACTTGCAGGTACGGCTTTGTTAGTACATGAAACAATGGACCAAGTGCGAGAGCCGCGTCAAGCTTGGACATATAATACCGGTCAACGTCGAGTTAGACGTGCGCCTAATATTGCATATGACGCACCAGGTACTGCATCTGATGGTTTACGAACTACAGATGATTTCGATATGTTCAACGGTGCGCCGGACCGTTATACGTGGGAATTAAAAGGTAAAAAAGAAATGTACGTCGCTTACAATAACTATGCCTTGCATAGTGGTGATGTGAAGTACGACGAAATTCTAAAACCTGGCCATATTAATCCTGATTTAACACGTTATGAAAAGCACCGTGTATGGGTAGTTGAAGCGAATCTGAAAGATGGTTTCCGCCATGTTTATTCTAAACGTGTGTTTTTTATAGACGAGGATAGCTGGCAAGTTCAGGTAGCAGATATGTACGATAATCGTGGTGATTTATATAAAGTAGCGGTAGCTCATGGAATAAATTACTACGAAGTTCCTACACATTGGTCTACGCTTGATGTATATCATGATTTAAATTCTAGACGTTACCTTGCTTTAGGTCTTGATAATGAAGATAAAGTATATGACTTTTCGGTTAGACCTAACGAAAAAGAATTTACTGCTCAGGCCCTCAGGCGAGAAGGTATACGCTAACTATTAAAATCAACGGTTGGCTTTGCCAACCGTTTTTGTAAATGAAGATGAAAAGAAGAATATGAATCGAAGTAAAATTCTATCCGTTTTGTTTGTGAGTTCTTTGTGTGCATTCTCAGCGTCTTCTGAAGAATCTTATTTGGCTCCCTTAGCAAAAGAATCCTTGTTACTAGATGTAGCAAAAACAAATACACAAATTATTAGTGTTGGAGAAAGAGGCCATATTTTACTGTCTGAAGACGGCGAGAATTGGCAGCAACAAACCGTACCAACGCTATCAACGTTAACTGCTGTTACAGCAATAGACAATCAGATATGGGCAGTTGGACATGATGCAGTCATTCTGCATAAGTCTGCAGCTAGCCAACCTTGGCAATTACAAATGTTCGCCCCCGAATTACAAAAGCCACTTTTAGATGTTACCTTTTTAAATTCCCAAGAAGGGATCGCTATTGGTGCTTATGGTACTTTTTTACGCACTACTAATGGCGGTGCTGACTGGAAAAAAGAAGTACATAGAGAATTTCTACATCCAGATGATATTGATTATTTAGAAGAGATTAGAGCTGAAGATGAGGACTTTTATCAATCAGAGTTAGCGTCCATTTTGCCACACTTAAATAAAATATTAGTAGCCGGAGAGACAATTTATATCGCCGGTGAATCAGGGTTGTTAGCTAAAAGCGATGACAAAGGCTTCACTTGGCAACGTATGGACGTAAATTATTTTGGTTCATTCTTTGATATTCAACAGATAAACAATGGTGACATTGTTGCTGTTGGCTTACGCGGCAATATTTTTAAATTTTCATCAGAAAGTGCGCAATGGATACAAATACGTTCAGGCATGACTTCTTCCTTAAATACCATCATTCCATACTCTGAAAGTCAGTTTATTGCTATGGGAAATAGCGGCAATATCGTCTGTGTTAACGGCGATGATGTGCAAAAAGCGCATTTTGAAGATGGAAAGGCAATTAATGCTGCACTAAACGTGCAAAATCAAATTATCATTGCCTCTGCGATGGGAATGAAAAGTATTTTATATCGCGATGACATGACAGTATGTGAAGGAATTAATAGCGGACTATGACTAAATTGATTGATTTTTGCGTAAATGCAATTTTTCGTAATCGAATCATTGTAGTATTACTTTTTGTTTTAGCCACTGGATTCCTCGGGTATCAATCGTCGCAGCTTAAACTGGACGCCGGCTTTACCAAAAATATTCCTCTTAACCACGAATATATGGTTAATTACATGAAGCATGCCAAGGACTTTGGTGGTGCGAATAATATTTTGGTATCTGTATGTGATAAAGACAGTGATATTTATAATACGGAATTCTTTGATACCTTAAAAAATGTACATGACCAGTTATTTTTTATTAATGGTGTTGAACGTTCGTTAGTTAAATCTTTATTTTCCTCCTCTACACGCTTTACCGAAATTGTTGAAGGAGGTTTCGCTGGAGGTCCGGTAATACCTGCTGACTTCGATTCCACAAATCCAGATGCGCTTGCGTTGGTTTCGCAAAATGTAGACAAGGCCGGCGTTGTAGGTCAAATGGTATCGGATGATTTTAAATGTGCGATGGTTTCTGCACAGTTATTAAACATCGATCCAGGCACTGGGGAAAAGCTCGATACTCTTGTTCTTGCAGAACAATTAGAGACGCAACTTCGCGGAAAATTTGAGAACGAAAATACCAGCATTCATATTATTGGCTTTGCCAAAATGATTGGTGATGTAGCCGATGGCGCAAAAGATGTATTGTTATTCTTTGCCATTGCTTTAGCCATTACCGCAATAATGGTTTATTTCTTTTCGAAATCAATCATGCTTACCATTTTACCACTTTTATGTTCTGTGATAGCAGTTGTTTGGCAGCTGGGGTTGTTGACTATATTAGGATTTGGATTGGATCCTATGTCTATCTTAGTCCCTTTCTTAGTATTTGCTATTGGCGTAAGTCATGGTGTGCAAATGATAAACGCGGTTGGAAAGCGTATTGTGGAAGGTGGAACTGCGAGGTTTGCGGCGGAATCTGCATTCAGAACCCTGTTGATTCCAGGTGGAATAGCACTTCTTTCCGATACGGTTGGGTTTATGACCTTACTGGTGATCGATATTGGTATTATCAGAGAATTGGCCATTACGGCAAGTTTAGGGGTGGCGGTAATAATCCTAACCAATCTCATCTTATTGCCGGTGTTGATGTCTTATGTGAAATTTAGTGATTCATATAAGAATAAATTCAAGAACAAACAAAATCGTTCAGATGGATGGTGGAATGCGATATCTAAATGTTCTACTCCAAAATATGCATACATAATTTTAGCGATTACTGCCGTTCTTTTTGTTTTAGGATGGATGCAATCTTCTAAAATGAAAATCGGTGATCTGCATGCAGGTGCACCAGCTTTGCATGAAAGCAGTCGGTATAATCAAGATACCTTTTTGATAACCGATAAATATGCAATTAGCGTTGATTACATCTCAGTGCTGGTAGAAACAACGCCAGAAGCGTGTACATCCTTTGAGGTAATGAACGCAATTGATGAATTGCAGTGGAAAATGACCAATGTAGAGGGCGTGCAATCAGCGGTAAGCCTACCATCTGTAGCGAAACTGGTTAACGCGGGATATAACGAAGGAAATCCGAAATGGCGTGTATTACCGCGTAATCAACAAACGTTAGTTCAAGCAATATCACGTATACCTACATCTTCTGGATTACTCAATACAAACTGTTCAGTAATGCCGATCATTTTGTTTATGGAAGATCATAAAGCAGAAACTATCGACCGAGTGGTTGATGCGGTGAAATTATTTAGACAAGACTATGAAACCGATACACTCAAATTTAGTTTAGCTTCTGGTCCTGTTGGCGTAATGGCTGCTAAAAATGAAGCTGTTTCTGCAGCACAAGATCCTATGATGCTATATGTGTTTGGCGCTGTGATTTTATTGTGTTTAATGAGCTTTAGGTCATTGCGTGCGACCTTGTCGGTGGTAGTTCCGTTATATGTGGTGTCGGTGTTAGCACAAGCATTAATGACGTTTTTGCAAATTGGCCTAACAGTTTCAACCTTACCGGTGATTGCACTGGGGGTTGGTATTGGCGTCGATTACGGGATTTATATTTTATCTACGATGAATATCAAACTTAAATCTGGTATGCCCGTTAGACAGGCTTATTTTGAAGCACTGAAAGAAAGAGGTAGTGCAGTGCTATTTACCGGAATTACGTTAGCTGTTGGTGTGAGCACTTGGGTATTTTCATCGCTTAAGTTCCAAATGGATATGGGAATTTTGCTGACCTTCATGTTTGTGGTAAATATGTTAGGTGCAATTGTGGTTTTACCTGCTTTAGCTGCTGTATTCTGGCGCAAACAAAAATAATTTTTTGCATAATTATTAGCATTAAATACACATAAAGGGCCTAAGGGCCCTTTTTTAATTAGTTTCGATGCATAGTTATATTAATTGTAAAATTATAGTTAATTTAATCCTTTTAAAGGGACATATTTTTAGCGAAAATAGCACAACTAAATTATCAAAAACTGTATATATCTCAGCCTTTTGACTAATCTAAAAAGAATCCAGTTGTTGTGTTGATTAAAAATTAACACTTATTTCATTACAAGGTATGCAAATGACGGTTTCCAATAACCAACATTCAGTTCTGTTAGAAAATGTATTTAAACTCATTAATAAAAAGATAGATAAGTCTCACGCCGAATTAGTTGAGCAATTTTCACGTCTATTGTTTAAAAATATTTCAGTAGACGATTTAGAGAATCGCAACGATAGCGATCTGTACGGCGCCACCTTAAGTCTGTGGAATGAGTTTGCTAAATATGATGGCCAACAGCCAAAAATACGGGTATTTAACCCTGAAATTTCTAAACATGGTTGGCAGTCTTCGCACACCATAGTTGAAATTATTGTTAGAGATATGCCATTTCTGGTTGATTCTGTAAGAATGACCCTTAATCGCCTAAATATAACGTCGCATTTGTTATTGCATAGTCCGATTAACTTAAAGCGCAATGAAAAAGGCGAAGTAGAGGAATTTCTAAGCAGTAAATCTCGCGTTAAGGAAAAAGTAAAAGAAACGGTATTTTTAATCGAAGTTGATAGACAAGTATCAAAAGCAGCGTTAAATCAGTTGACGAGCGAATTGCTATCAGTAGTTGGTGAAGTATCTTTAGCGGTATCAGATTGGGAATCTATGCGTGATAAGCTCACTAATATTATTAAAGAGTTTCCCACATCTCATTGCCCAGCAAATGAAGAAGAACAGCAGCAAGCGATAGAGTTTTTAAGTTGGTTAAATGATCATAATTTTACCCTGATGGGCTACCGATATTATGATGTCAATGCCATTGAAGGGGATCATCGCTGGACACCAAAAAATGAAACTAGCTTAGGTTTAATGAAAAACTCTATTAGCGACCGCGATAGAATTTTATCAAATCTCCCACTTTCAGCACAAAAAGAAGCCTTAAGTAAACATCCTCTGATCCTTACCAAAACCAATAGTCGTGCGCGCGTCCACCGTCCAGCATATATGGATTATGTGGGAATTAAGTGCTTTGACGATGAAGGTAATGTCACGGGTGAACATCGTTTCTTAGGACTATATTCAGCTTCTTTTTATAATAGTAGCGCGACTCAATTGCCAGTCCTACAACGCAAAATTGAGCGTATTTGCAGACATTCTGGTTTTGATAAAAGCTCTCATGCTTATAAAGCGTTCGTCAATATTATCGAAACTTATCCTCGTGATGAATTACTACAGGGCGATGAAAAAGAGCTAGGCCAAATAATCCTCGGCATTTTTCAGATGCAAGAGCGCGGTATATCGAAATTATTTGTTCGTAAGGATGCGTTTGGGCGTTTTATTAGCTGTATGGTTTATGTTCCTCGTGAGCGCTATAACACGCAGTTGCGTAAAGAAACGCAAGAGTTATTACAGAAATCATTTAATAGTGAAGAGCAGGTAGAATTTACAACTTATTTTTCTGAATCTGTCTATGCACGCACCCACTATATCGCTCGAGTAAAAGACAACAATGCGGAATTCAATGTGAAGGATATCGAAAAGAATATTATCGAACTAACCAAAAGCTGGAACGATAGATTAGCAGCCTCAATTAGTGCAACTTATGGCGAAGCAGCAGGGAAAGCGCTTGAACAAAAATACGGCAATGCCTTTTCACGCAGCTACACAGAACAAAATTTGCCCAGCGTTGCATTGGTTGATATCAGCAAATTAGAGCAACTGACTGAATCGCACTCTTTAGATATGTTGTTTTATAGGCCGCAAGAAGAAGGACACGATTCCAAGGCTGTTAAATTAAAACTCTTCCACCGCAAAGAGCCCATTCATTTGTCTGCCGTGTTACCGATGTTAGAACATTTTGGGTTACGCGTAATCGACGAAAGTCCTTATAAAATCAACTGTCAGAACGGCGATGTGCATTGGATTATGGATTTTTCAATGCTACACAGTAATAGTCAGCAATTGGATATGGAGGCTGCACAAGCTTTATTTCAAGATTCATTTGCAAAGGTTTGGCACAACACTTTGGAAGATGACCCGTTTAATCGACTTGTGTTAGGAGCGGGATTAACTGGTCGTAATGTCACAATTTTACGTGCTTATGCTAAATATATGCGTCAAACAGGCAGCTCGTTTAGTATTACATATATGGCGAATACGCTGGCTAATTATCCAAATATTGCCAAACAACTTATTGAACTGTTTGCTAATCGCTTTGACCCAAGTAAGAAAAGAAGTGAGAAAAAAGCAGAAAGTATTTTAGGCGATATCAAAGAACGGCTTGACCAAGTTTCCAATTTAGATGATGACAGAATTATCCGTCGTTATTTAGATATGATTTTGGCGACTTTACGTACCAACTTCTATCAACCTGACGAACAAGGTAATGAAAAGCCTTACATGTCATTTAAGTTGTTACCAGAACTCATCCCTGATATGCCTCTGCCGCTGCCCAAATTTGAGATCTTTGTCTACTCTCCGCGCATTGAAGGTGTGCATTTACGAGGCGGTAAAGTTGCCAGAGGTGGATTGCGTTGGTCTGATCGCCGTGAAGATTTCAGAACTGAAGTGCTAGGTCTGGTTAAAGCACAACAAGTAAAAAATACCGTGATCGTGCCTGTAGGAGCTAAAGGTGGTTTTGTTTGTAAAAATCTGCCAATGGACCAAGGACGCGATGCAATTCAAAAAGAAGGGCAAGATTGCTATCGTATTTTCATCCGTAGTTTACTGGATATTACAGATAACATCGTCGATGGCGAAATAGTTCCTCCTAAAAATGTAGTACGTATAGACGAAGACGACCCTTACTTAGTCGTTGCAGCCGATAAAGGAACTGCGACCTTCTCCGATATTGCCAATGGCATTTCAGAAGAATTTAATTTCTGGCTTGGTGATGCGTTTGCATCGGGTGGAAGTATTGGATACGACCACAAAAAAATGGGGATTACTGCTCGTGGAGCATGGGAATCTGTTAAACGCCACTTCAGAGAAATTAATATTGATTGTCAAACGACCGATTTTACCTGCGTTGCGGTTGGTGATATGGCCGGTGATGTATTTGGGAACGGTATGTTGTTGTCGAAACATACTCGGCTTATTTGTGCGTTTAACCATTTGCATATTTTCTTTGATCCTAATCCAGATACCCAGAAAAGTTACGTTGAAAGACAGCGATTATTTGAAAATCCGTCATTATCTTGGGACGACTATGACAAATCATTAATCTCTAAAGGCGGCGGTATTTTCAGTCGTGCTTCGAAATCGATTAAATTAACCAATGAAATGAAAAAGTGGTTAGGAACAACGCAAAACGCGATGACACCAAACGAACTGATTCATAATGCATTAAAGATGCAAGTCGACCTCATTTGGAACGGCGGTATTGGAACCTATGTTAAAGGGACGAAAGAAACTCATAGTGAAGTAGGGGATCGTGCCAACGACGATACTCGTGTAAACGGTAAAGATGTACGTGCAAAAATTATTGGTGAAGGTGGAAACCTCGGATTAACCCAGCTAGGCCGTATTGAATATGCCGCCAAAGGTGGTCGAGTTAATACTGATTTTATTGATAATGTAGGTGGCGTTGATTGTTCAGATAATGAAGTTAACATAAAAATTCTACTAAATGCTTTAGTTAGTGCTGGGGATTTGACCAAAAAACAACGCAATGAATTGCTGTATTCAATGACAGATGATGTTGCAGAGTTAGTGATTCAAGATTGCTACCGTCAAACCCAATCAATTTCCATAACTGAATTTGGTGGACCGACCTTACTCAAAGAACAATTACGTTTTATCCATGGTTTAGAGCGTGAAGGTGCACTTAATAGAGAGCTAGAATTTATTCCATCAGATGACGAGCTTTCCGATCGTCAAGCCTCAGGTAAAGGACTTACCAGACCTGAGCTTTCAGTGATGATTGCCTATGGCAAAATGGTGCTAAAACAAAAGCTGAATATCGAACAAATCACGAATAACCCATACCATGAACAATTATTGGTCAGTGCGTTCCCACAAAAGCTGCAAGATAGATTTGTTCCGCAAATGGAGTTCCATCCACTTCGAGCTGAAATTATCGCCACTAAATTAACCAATAATATGGTTAATGATATGGGCTTAAATTTCGTATTTAGAATGCAAGAAGAAACCGGAGCTGCAGTGGATGAAGTGGCCACAGCTTATTCTGTGGTCAAGGCAGTATTTGGGATTGATGCTCTATGGCAAGAAATTGAAGATCTAGACAATAAAGTGTCGGCTAAAACACAACTTGAAATGCTAGATCGTATGCGCAGAACTATGCGCAGAGCGTCGCGTTGGTTCCTTAGACATGGTGAAAAACACATGTCTATTACCGACGCAGTTAATCTGTATGTTCCTACCTTTAATGATTTAAGTAAAAATTTGGAACGTTACTTAGTAGACAAAGAATATAGTCAACTAGAAAAGTTCACATCTGATTATGTCAGTAAAGGGGTTCCGCAAAAGATTGCGTATAAAGTGGCAAGTTTAAGTAATATGTTCTGTTGTTTAGACTTAGCGCAAATGACGCAATCGGAAAACCGTAAACTGGATGTAGCCGCAAGTTTATACTTTAATCTTGGAGCAAAGCTGCAATTACATTGGTTCCTTGATCAAATCAATAATCAAGCGGTAAGTAACCATTGGCAGGCCTTAGCTAGAGCATCATATCGAGAAGAGTTGGATTGGCAACAACGCTCGCTTACATCAGTCTTGCTAAATGGTGCTCCAGATAGTAATGATGCAGAAGAGATATTGAATAAATGGATGGAGAATAATACGATATTGCTAGACCGCTGGTATCATATGATGTCAGAATTCAAAACTAGTAATACCCATGAGTTTGCGAAATTTTCTGTTGCACTGCGTGAACTAATGTTACTCAGCATTAATGCGAGTAACTAAGTATCATTTAGCACATTTCCGCTTTATATAATTTATACCAAAAGCCCTGATATCAGGGCTTTTTATTTGAGGTTAACTATGTATCCAATCGTACAAAAAGCGTTGTTCCAATGTGATCCCGAATGGAGTCATGACTTTACATTAAATTTTTTAAAGCGCACGCAACACAACTTATTAAAATCTACCTACCAACAATCTGTAGCAGCTCATCCGGTAAATTGTTTTGGTTTGACGTTTAAAAACCCGTTGGGATTAGCCGCTGGCTTGGATAAAAATGGCGAATGTATTGATGCATTTGCAGCAATGGGATTCGGTTTTATTGAAATTGGGACAGTTACGCCGCTTGAGCAACCCGGAAATGAAAAACCCAGAATGTTTAGACTTCCGGATGCCAATGCACTGATAAATCGAATGGGGTTTAACAATAAAGGCGTAGATTATTTAGTTGAACAGGTTAAACAAGCGAATTACGACGGTATCTTGGGAATTAATATTGGTAAAAATAAACAAACAGAAGAACAAAATGCACTCGATGATTATCTAATTTGCTTAAAAAAAGTATATGCATACGCTGATTATGTAACAGTTAATATTTCTAGTCCCAATACCCCAGGGTTAAGATCGTTACAGTACGGAGAAGCGCTAGACAAATTACTCCTAGGCTTAAAAGCCGAACAAAAACAATTAGCACAAATACATGGTAAGTACGTGCCTTTGGTAGTGAAGATTGCACCGGATTTAACCGATAAAGAAATTAAAGACATTGCCAATTCATTATTAAAAACAGAAATCGATGGCGTAATTGCTACCAATACCACACTTGACCGCAGCTCTGTGGAAGGATTACGTTATGCTAAAGAGGCTGGCGGCTTAAGTGGTGAAGTGCTGACTGCAAAAAGTCTTCATGTCACAAAAGTGCTTGCTGAAGCATTGCAAGGTGCAATGCCTATCATTGGTGTGGGAGGAATTCATTCCAGTGCGACCGCAAATGACAGACTCAATGCGGGGGCTACTTTAGTGCAAATTTATTCTAGCTTTATCTATCAGGGGCCTCCTTTGATAAAACAAATTGTGAAAGGGTTAGTGTAAATTTAGATTTGTGCTACCTTTCTTAACGTTTATTTTAAATTAGATATTTCTATGCTGTTGCCTTCAGGACATTGGAAGTGGTATATCGATAAACAGTCACATTTTTTGATGATTGAGTTGAATGCTGGGCTGTCATTTCAAACTGCTTTTGTAGACTCACAATTGCAGGTAATCCCAGAAAACTTATATTTTGAAATTCTACATTCACAATGCTTCATCGAATCTTTAGAAGCGGTCAATCAATCTAATGTGCCGTTTGAGCAAAGTGTAAAGACGCAAATTGCTTTAAATGCAACCGCGGCTAAGTGTTTTCACAAACCTGTTATACATAAAAGTTGGTTATATGAAAAACACCCGAGTTGTTTAGTCGGTCCTGAACAACAACTAGCTTGGCTATCCTGTAATCAGGAAAGCTATCTAGTGCTAACTTTACAACAGCAAGGTAGTTTGGCTTTGTGCCTAAATTTATCTGAAGACTTTAAAACGGCAGATAATAAAATTCACAAACAATTTTCACTCATCAATGTGCATTCCGATCGTTTAGTGAGTTTAGAGCAAATAAATGACGATCCTATAGAACAATCCAACGAGCATATTAATTAACCCTTATACCGCCTGGTTTTATCCCGTATAATCCACGGGATTTTATTTATTGGTACCTACATGTTTGAAATTCTTGTAACAACTTCAAAAGGTCTTGATGGGCTATTGCTCGACGAACTTACTTCTCTGTTACCTCATTGCAGTTTGAAAATGCGTCCTGGTCAGGTTTACTTCAGCGGAGAACTAAGCGATGTTTATCAGGTTTGTTTGTGGTCTCGTTTAGCTAATCGAGTTCTAGTGCAGCTAGCCGAAGGCAAAATTGATAGTGCTGAAGAACTCTATGACATAGTTGCCACTGTACCTTGGCAAGACCACTTCTCTGTTTCCAATACGTTCGTCGTGGATTTTGTCGGTACAAATAGAACAATTAACAATACGCAATTCGGTGCCTTAAAAGTCAAAGATGCCATCGTTGATACCTTTTCTCATCATTTTGGCGAAAGACCATCGATCAGTAAGTCTATGCCAGATATACGCGTACAAGCACGTGTGCGTAGAGAAAACTTTGCTGTCTATTTGGATATTTCCGGTCGCAGTTTACATCAACGCCATTATCGACAACAGACAGGGCAAGCGCCACTAAAAGAGCATTTAGCGTGTGCGATGTTATTACGCAGCGGCTGGAATAATGATCGTTCTAAAGTGCTTTTTGATCCCATGTGTGGCTCAGGCACAATAGCTATCGAGGCAGCGTTAATGGCCTGCAATATTGCTCCGGGACTAGGTCGCCAGCAGTGGGGCTTTACCCACTGGAAATTGCATCAGAATGAAATTTGGCTTGAATTAATTGAAAAAGCCATTAGCCAACAACAAAAACCTACTGCCAAAATATTTGCGAATGATTTGGATAGACGCGTCTTAAATACTGCTAAACAAAATGCTGACGCTGCTAAGATGTTGGAGCATATTACCTTTTTTAATTCTGATGCGACCAAATTACAAGTTGATAGTGAAGCAGGGTATATTGTCTCCAATCCACCTTATGGTGAAAGATTAAATGAGTTAACTGAGCTTCTACCTGTTTTTCAAGCATGGGGAGACCATCTTAAACAGCATTTTCAGGGTTGGCGTGTCAGTTTATTAACCTCAAACCGAGACCTGTTTAAACAGTTAAAGTTGGTTGCAAATAAAGACTACAAACTGAATAACGGTGCAATTGAGTGTCAACTGGTTAATTATGTTTTAGACGCGAAAAATGTGGTTGTTAAAGAATCGACAATACCTCAATCAGATTTTGCTAACCGTTTAGCTAAAAACATCAAATCATTGAGTCGTTGGCTTAAAAAGCAAAACACCAATTGTTATCGATTATATGATGCCGATTTACCTGAATATAACGTTGCCATAGATCGCTATGCTGATTGGTTAGTTGTACAAGAATATGCAGCCCCTAAAGATATACCTGAACAAAAAACACGTAAACGATTGCACGACGTTTTACTTGCCTTGCCGGAGATTACAGGTGTCAATTCAGCGCAAATTATTGTTAAAACCCGGCAAAGACAAAAGGGGAGTGAGCAATACCAAAAGGTCGCCGAAAAGAAGGTGACGTTTAACGTATTTGAAAATGGGGCTAAATTTGAAGTTAATTTATCTGACTATTTAGATACAGGATTGTTTTTAGATCATAGAATTACCCGCCATTTAGTACAGCAGCGATCAAAAAACAAAGACGTGCTAAACCTATTTGCATACACCGGCAGTGTTTCCGTTCATGCTGGGCTTGGTGGTGCTAAATCAGTTACTACAGTTGATATGTCAAAAACCTATATAAATTGGGCAAAACAAAATGTGCAATTAAATAATATTGCCTGCGCAAACCAATTTATACAGGCTGATTGCCTAACATGGTTAAACGATCATCAACAAGATTATGATTTAATATTTATTGACCCTCCCTCGTTTTCCAACTCAAAACGTATGGATACGACTTGGGATGTTCAGCGTGATTATTTAGATCTTTTAGCCTCAGCCCATGCGCGCTTGAATGCAAATGGTGAGATTATTTTTTCTAATAATCTGCGTAGTTTTAAATTAGACGAATCCGCAGTTAAAGCCATTGGCTTAAGTGTTGAGAATATTACTCAACAAACTATTCCAGAAGATTTTAAACGTAATCCCAAAATACATCACTGTTGGGTATTAAGTAAACGAGTGAACTAATTAATGCAGTTATATTTCTACACTGGGAAACAATGTCATTTATGTGAATTAGCGCAGGCATTGTTAGATCAAGTTAAGTCGAGTTATGACCTCAATGTAACAAAAGTTGATGTGAAGTCAGATACCCAACTTTTTCATCTATATGGAGCAAGAATTCCGGTGCTTAAACGTATGGATACTCAAGCTGAACTAGGCTGGCCATTCGATTTAACCCAACTACAGGAGTTTTTAGATTGAGCTTGTTGCAGTTAAAAAATGCGCAACTTTCTTTTGGTCATCCTGCCATATTAGAAAAAGGCGAACTTGTTGTTCATCCTGGCGAACGTATTTGTTTGGTAGGTCGAAATGGTTGTGGCAAATCGACCTTGCTAAAAGTGTTGGAAGGAGAGCAAGTATTAGATGATGGTCAAAGAATCATTTCTGCGAATGTACGAATTTCACGCTTGCCACAAGATCCACCTGAAAGTGTTGAGTCATCTTTGTTTGATTATGTCGCTGAAGGAATGGCCGAAACGGGTGAATTACTAAAAGACTATTTTCATCAAATTAACTTGGTTTCGACTGACCCTAGTGATAAAAATTTACAGGTGTTGGAACAATTGCAACACAAACTCGAGCACCAAGACGCTTGGCAGTTTGAACAGCAAATTAGTCAAGTACTAACATTGTTAGAACTCGATGGTAACCAGCAATTATCTTCGTTATCGGGCGGCTGGCGTCGTAAAGCTGCGTTAGCAAGAGCATTAGTAGGCAACCCAGACATCTTACTTTTAGATGAGCCAACTAACCATTTAGATATACATATGATCAAATGGCTAGAGGGCATTATCAAAGAATATAAGGGGGCGGTCGTTTTTGTTAGTCATGACCGCGCTTTTATTCGTGCTGTGGCTTCACGTATCGTTGATTTAGATCGCAGTAAGCTCACAAGTTATCCCGGCAATTATCAAACATATTTAGATAAAAAAGCAGAAGATTTAAAAAACGAAGAAAACGCTAATGCTGAATTTGATAAAAAACTATCTCAAGAAGAAGTGTGGATTCGACAGGGGATTAAGGCTAGACGTACACGTAATGAAGGTCGTGTTCGAGCTCTAAAAGCGTTACGCCAAGAACATTCTCAAAGACGTAATTTACAAGGCAGAGCTAAAGCAACAGTAAGTACCGGAAATACGTCGGGTAAGATTGTATTTGAAGCAGTAGATCTACACTACGAAATCGATAATAAGGTGATTGTTGATAATCTTGAACTCAATGTCTTTAGAGGCGATAAACTTGCATTAATCGGTCCTAATGGCTGTGGTAAAAGTACCCTAATTCGCTTGTTATTAGGTAGTTTAGAACCGCAATCAGGATCAGTTAAACAAGGCGCAAATTTAGAGGTTGCCTATTTTGATCAGCATAGATTGGCACTTGACCTTGATAAAAGTGTAATCGATGTAGTAGCGGATGGTAAACGTGATTTGAACGTTAACGGCCAGTACAAACATGTTATGAGTTATCTTCAAGACTATCTATTTACTCCAGAACGAGTTAATGCGCCGGTGCGGTCACTCTCTGGTGGTGAAAAAAATAGATTGTTGCTAGCTAAGTTACTATTAAAGCCATCTAATATTTTAATTCTGGATGAGCCAACCAATGATTTGGATGTGGAAACACTGGAGTTGCTCGAGGATTTGATTTCGGGATATACAGGCACCGTAATTTTAGTCAGCCATGATAGAGAATTTGTAGATAATGTCGTAACATCTAGCCTGTTTTTTGAAGGTAATGGTGTACTGAAAGAGTTTGTTGGCGGTTATACCGACATTGAAACTTGGTATCAGGCAGAAAAAAAACACACAGAAGACGAAACTTCTGTAAAATCACCGAGTCCTAAATCTCAACCGATAGTGAAAAAGACAAAGAAACTGTCTTACAAGCATCAATTAGAGCTGGATACTTTGCCAAAAGAAATAGAAAAATTAGAAAATAAAGTCCAGGTTTTACAAAGTAAAATAAATGATCCGGAATTTTTTAAGCAATCCCAAGATGATTTTAATATAGCAATTAGTGATCTGGCTGATTGTGAAAGTTCGCTCGAAAAAGCGTATGAAAGATGGGATGAGCTAGAAGGTATGCAATCGCATTAAATATGCTCGCATTATCGAATTACCGAAATTAGCTAATTAAGTAGTAATTTACAGGATACGTAATGAAAATGAATCGGCTGGCCTTTGGGCTAACCCTTTGTGCGCTAACTGTTTGTTCAGCGCAAGCAGCAAAATATTCAGTTGTAGAATTACCTTTAAGAGATAAAGGTGTCAACAGCTATGCCAGAGCAATCAATGATAGAGGGGATGTTGCTGCGTCAATATTATCACCATTCAACCCGCCCATTGATGTAGATTTAATTAACTTTGAAAGCGAAGCATTAATTAATTTACTCACGGACCCTGATGGAGCCGCAGTTGGGAATATCAACGATGAAGACTTGCTAATTCTTTATAGCTTTATCACCTCAGATGCAACCACAGGAAGTATCTTTTTTACGCAAAGCAATGATTCAACGAATCCGTTTTATCAGCAAATTGCAAAAGTGCAAAGTTACGTGTTAGAAAACACGGAAGTTGAAGAAAAAATCGCTTTTGATGTAGTTGAACAAGATTTACAAGGTTTAACAAAAAGTGCTGATACCTTGGTGAGAGGAATTAATAATTTTTCTGCCACGGTTGGTTTTGCAGAAGCACCGTTTCGAAAAATCAACTATCGTAATGAAAATGGCGCAAATCTGGTATATCACGTACAAGATTTTTTAGTTCACGGCTTTTTAGATATTAACGGAACTACTATAGATATACCTCCCATCGAAGATCTGTTAGGTGGGATTAGCGTTGCAAACGACATTAACGACAGTTTTGAAGTAGCGGGTTACGGTTCAGTAGAAGCGGTTGAAGGTTTTGAAGAAGTTGTTGAACTTTGTGAAGATGAAAACGAAAGAGGCGATATTCCGCAGGAGTATTGCTTAAGACAACTTCGTGATCAATATCAAGGTAGAATAAGAGCTAGAATGACCGCTGCGCTGGGGTCTCGTTATCCATTGGATCAAACCTTCAAGCGCAGGGCAATGATTTGGGAGTTTACTTCTAGCGGTGAACTTTTGGACTCAAGAGAACTGGGCACAATCTTAGATCCGGAACCAGGGGATGAACGGTTTTATTCTAGCCAAGCCAACGCCATTAATAATAATGGTATCGCGGTTGGTATCTCAAATGATTACTTTCTAGATTCACAAACTATTGTTGTAAATAAAGCGGCTGTTTTTGATGGTGATGAAGTAGTTGGAATTATCAGCGATAACGATTATATAGAAAGTACTGCTCTGGATATAAATGACAACGATATCGTTGTTGGCTTCGCTTCCAAAGTTATTACAGCCTCTACCCGCAATAAGTTTTTTGTGCATGATTACCGTGGAAATGTGACTACTTTTCCTGATGACTTTTTCGAAAGTTCATCAAGTAAAGCAAGAGCTATAAATAATAACGGTTTAGTTGTGGGTGAAGGAGAAGTAGAAACCGATTTAATTGGTAGCCGACGTAGCGAAGGATTTATTTACGATATTAATACCGAAGAGTTTACCAATATAAATGATTTATTAAGTTGTGATACACCTTATACCATCATTCAAGGTAACGATATTAATGATAATGACGAAATCACTGCAACAGCAATCGTTTATCGTGAGCGTTCTAGTATCAATGGCGAGTTAGCTCTTGATGCACGCGGAAATACTATCTTTGAAAATATGACAGTAGCGGTTAAATTGGTGCCAATTCCGGGCGGTAGTATTGATGATTGCCGCTTGGTTCAAGATAAAGTTGAACGTAAAGGTGGAAGTATCTACTATCTTTTAGGATTAATTTTAATCGTCGCAGGTTTCAGAATTAAGCGAAAAAACTAGAAAGCATATTGAAAATTGCTGAATATTTATGCAGCAAAGACATGAGTTGATTTTTGGTTTAGCCCCATAGCAATATGGGGCTTTTTTGTGTCAATTTAGTGACGATCAGCCTGCAGCAGGCTAGCTACTTATCGTAACAAATGTGTAATATCAATTAGGTATTAAAAAAGTTAGCTATATTACAATTTAATTTAAGAATAAAAACTACATATAATCAATTATTTATTGCGTTTTCCAAAAATAAATTTGATCAACATATTGAACCCTTTGGCGATTAGGATAGTCTCAATTGTGTGGTTCAAATAATCACATGTATATTTTTCAATAAGAGGTCACTCAATGAAAAGACAAAAACGCGATAAACTTTCCAGAGCTCATTCAAAAGGCTATCAAGCAGGCATATCAGGACGTTCTAAAGAAAACTGTCCATTTCAAACAACGGAATCACGTTCCGAGTGGTTAGGAGGATGGCGAGAGGCTATCGAAGACCGCAATATAGGTTTAAATAGCCGTTAAAGAAATGAGCCCCGTTAGGGGCTTTTGTAGTTTTGGGGTAGAACTTAAATGTAGCTTTTTAAAAACTACTCGTATCTTGGAATAAGCCTACTTTTAAATTTTCTGCAGCATAAATTTCTCGGCCATCAACTTCAACGACACCGTCAGCCATTCCCATAAATAATTTACGTTTTATTACACGCTTCATATCAATTTTATAGGTTACCTTTTTAGCGGTAGGTAGGATTTGACCAGTAAATTTAACTTCACCCACTCCTAGCGCGCGTCCTTTACCAGGTCCACCACACCATCCAAGGAAAAAACCAACTAATTGCCACATGGCATCGAGACCTAAACAACCTGGCATTACCGGATCGCCAGGGAAGTGGCAATCGAAAAACCAAAGATCTGGGGTTATGTCCAATTCGGCTAAAATATAACCTTTGTCATATTTTCCGCCAGTTTCACTAATGGTTACAATCCGATCCATCATAAGCATGTTCGGAGCGGGTAACTGACTATTTCCTGGCCCAAAAAGCTCTCCTTGACTGCATGACAAGAGGTCTTCACGGCTAAAACTTGATTTAAAATTACTCATTTGGGCTTCTTCTAGTTTAAAAGGTCTAATTTAGCGAACAGTTGTAAGCTAAACAACTCTGAACAGTGAAATAATCAAGACAAACTGCTATTTTGTACCTATTGTAACCTTAAATAATTTAGATATTGTATAAAATGGACAAAAACCCTAAGAAAATAGCTAACGCTGAAAAACAAAAACGATATCGTCAACGTCAAAAAGAACTCGGTCATAAACACATAAGAGGATATGTTTCAAAAGACGCCATGAGCTGTTACGAAGAAATTCGTGAAAAAACGAATTGGACTGATAATGAAGTATTATCTAATGCATTAAGGATAACCTATGCGGCTTATAAGTGTGGCCAAATAAAATTATTGAACGAATGGTTGAAAGATCATAAGAGGTGATTGTTGTAATGTTAAAATGGGGTTTTGTATTGAAAGAGTATTTCGGTAAACGATTACAACTACACTTTTTAATTGTATTTTGTTCATCCGTCTTGGTGAGTGTTTGTTACGCTAAAGATACATTACAATCTTCTGTTTCTCCTGAGTTCCCCAGTGGTTTACACGCAAAATATTTAAACTATATTGCATCCAAGCTTGATGTGGAATTAGTCATTACACCTTTAACCTTTGCACGCCGTATTGTGGAACTTCAAAACGGAAATCTAGATATAGTGGTAGGTCTTAGTCCGGTTTACACAAAAGAAACGGGATTTATTCTATTAAAGCCTAGTTACGAATCTTTGCAAAATACCATCTTCATCAAAAACACCGACCATCAAAAAATTTCCACTTTAGAATCCTTTAAACAGTCAACCTTAGCAGTAACAATTGGCGGAACCTACTTTGAGCATATTGATAACAATGATTGGCCTGCACTGGTAAAGGTATCCTCTTTGGAACAAAAAATTGGGTTGCTTGAAAAAGATCGTGTTGATGGTTTTATACACTTCGCCCCCAGTACAATTAAGGTATTAGATACAAACAATCGCATCATTATTCCAGCAAAATTCCAAACAGATTCGCCGCAGGGGTACTATTTTGCTTTAAGCAAAAAATCGAAGTTAATGTCCAGAGTTGCGGAGTTAGAAGGAATCATTGCCCGAGGTAAATTAAACGGGGATTTTAAAAACATCAGGGAGCAACATTATTTACCTAATAAAGGCAATCCCCAACGGAGCTTTAAATAATGTAGATATTACAATCATTGAAAAATTTATAGGTAATTGAGACTTGTAACTACCTATAAACCTTCAATTACTAAAGCTTTCGGTGTTGGCTAAGTTATTGCTTCAATAATATGAATACACATATAAATTGTATCGTTAATTAGCTTAAAACAGTTTTATGGAACGATTTGAGAGAATTATACCTCTTACAGTTATCAGGTTGTTTTCTTAGAAGAGATTTAAACTAAAACACAACGTAAAAGGAAGCCTCATGGGATCAAGTTCAAAATATCAAACTACTCTTTCTGTTGGCGACAAAAACTATCGCTACTACAGCATCAACAAAGCAGGCTCACCTGAATCGATTGAACGCCTTCCTCTTACAGCCAAATTATTGCTCGAAAATTTATTACGTCATAACGAAGACATTTTTGTGCAACAAGAAGACATCGATGCGCTGGTAGAGTGGGACAATAGCGCGGCATCTGCAACTGAAATAGCATTTGTACCTTCGCGAGTAATTCTTCAAGACTTTACAGGCGTACCTGCGGTAGTTGATTTAGCAGCTATGCGTGATGCTATGAATCAATTAGGCGGAGATCCAACGAAAATAAATCCTCTGAAACCTGTTGATTTAGTAATTGATCACTCAATTATGGTTGATGAATATGGCAGTGAAGATGCTTTTAGAAATAACACTGCAATAGAAGTTAAGCGAAATAAAGAGAGATATCAATTTCTTAAGTGGGGACAAAAAGCCTTCAACAATTTTAAAGTTGTACCTCCTGGAAAAGGAATTGTGCATCAGGTTAATCTGGAATATTTAGCGAGAGTAACGTTTGCGGAAGAAAGCGAAAATGAAACACTATTATTCCCCGATACACTAGTTGGAACCGATTCGCATACGACTATGATCAATGGTCTTGGTGTAATGGGGTGGGGCGTAGGCGGCATTGAAGCTGAAGCAGCCATGCTTGGACAGCCCGTCACTATGCTTATTCCGGAAGTCGTTGCCATGGAGTTGACCGGCCAACTTGCACCAGGAGTGACAGCCACTGATATGGTTTTAGCGGTTACTCAGCAATTACGAGAATTTGGGGTAGTGGGTAAATTTGTCGAGTTTATTGGTGACGGAATAAAACACTTGTCGGTAGCTGACCGCGCCACTATTGCGAACATGTCCCCAGAGTACGGTGCAACTTGCGGACTTTTTCCAATAGATGAACAAACAATAACGTATCTTCGGTTGACGGGACGCAGCGAAGAACAAATTGACTACATTACTGTCTATAGCAAAGCACAAAATATGTGGGGGGCAGATTCTCTCAATAGCGCACAATATCACGACAAGTTAAAACTTGATTTAGGTACTATTGTTCCTGCTATTGCTGGTCCAAAACGACCACAAGATCGCATTGCACTTAGCGATGCGGCCAATAGTTTTAAAAAGTGGGTGTCAGATCAATCTGAATTAAAGATTGCTCCTGAAGATACTTCTGAAGGACGTTACGAAAGTGAAGGGGGGCAGGGACAGGAGGAAATCACTAAATCGATTAAGTGTGAGTATAATGGGCAAACTTTTAAGCTTGATGACGGTGCTGTAGTCATTGCTGCTATAACAAGCTGTACCAACACCTCAAATCCATCTGTATTAGTTGCTGCTGGATTGCTTGCAAAAAATGCTAATAAACTCGGACTGAACGTTCACCCTTGGGTTAAAACCAGTTTTGCGCCAGGCTCACAAGTCGTCACCGAATATTTGAATAAAGCTGAACTTTCCGAAGAACTTAACCAATTAGGGTTTAACCTTGTGGGTTATGGATGTACTACCTGTATAGGAAATTCAGGTCCATTACCTGATCCCATATCCCAAGCAATTAATACGGGTGATTTAACGGTATCTTCTGTGCTTTCTGGCAACCGCAATTTTGAAGGTCGCATACATCCGGAAGTTAAAACAAATTATCTTGCTTCACCTCCATTGGTGGTCGCTTATGCCTTAGCTGGAAATATGAATATTGACTTAACAAAGGAGCCTATCGGGACAAGTAATGAAGGTAAACCAGTTTATTTACGTGATATTTGGCCTAGTAACGAAGACATTCAGGCAATTGTAAACGATGTTGTCGACAAGGAAATGTTTACTGAAAAATATGGTGCTATTTATGATGGTGGTGAAATTTGGAATGAACTGGAAGCAGTTGATTCTGACATTTACGATTGGCCTGATTCTACCTATGTAAAACGTCCGCCATTCTTCGAAGATATGGCATCAACAGCTGACGATATAAAGTCAATCAAAGATGCTAGGTGTTTGTTAAAGTTAGGTGATAGTGTGACGACTGATCACATTTCACCCGCAGGTGCAATTGGTTTAGATACGCCTGCTGCAAAATACCTGCAAGATGAGCATGTTAAAAAGACGGATTTTAACTCCTATGGTTCAAGACGCGGAAACCATGAAGTTATGATGCGTGGAACTTTCGCAAATGTACGTCTTAAAAACCAACTCGCCCCCGGTACCGAAGGAGGATGGACTCGTTTGCAGCCTGATGCAAACGAAATGACAGTTTTCGACGCCGCAGAAATCTACAAAAGTAGACAAATACCCACCGTTGTTATTGCAGGTAGAGAATACGGAACGGGGAGCTCCAGAGATTGGGCGGCTAAAGGACCACTTATGTTGGGTATTAAAGCCGTTATCGCGCAAAGTTACGAACGAATTCACCGCTCAAACTTAATTGGAATGGGAATTTTACCATTGCAATTTTTATCTGGGCAAAGTGCAGAAACCTTCAAATTAGACGGCACAGAAGTATTCAATATAGATGCTATTCAACCAAATCAAAAAAGAGTTGTTGTGAATGTTAGAAGAGCAAACCAGCAACCATTTAGTTTTGATGCCGATATTCGAATAGACACACCAAACGAGTTTGAGTATTTCAAACATGGTGGCATCCTACAATTTGTCATTAGAAAGCTCTTATAACATCTAAATCCAAGTGCAACGCCTGTTGCACTTGGATCTGATTACCTCAATTTACGCCTCATACTACTTTACCTAAATGTTTCTACATTTCGTACTAGTCAAACTTTTCTTAAACGTTTAATATGTTATAAAAAAGTAAAAGGTTCGTAAGTATGGCCATTTCTCGTCGCAACATTATAAAAGGTGCGCTACTGACCAGTGCTGCACTAGCCACTCAGAATGCTATGGGTAGACAACAGCATTCGGAAGATAAGTCCAAAACATTGCTAAAAGGTAATATCAATCACTCCGTAAGTCGTTGGACCTACGGGCATTTGAGTATCGAAGAACTTTGTCAGTTAGTTAAAACTTTAGGCTTCAACGCAATTGATTTGGTTGGACCAAAAGATTGGCCAATACTCAAACAATATAATATCGATTCGTCTATGTGTAATGGTGCTGAACTAAATTTAGTAGACGGATGGATCCACCCTCAGTTTCATGCTGAGCTCACTCAACGTTATTTAAAGCATATAGATCTGGTAGCAGACGCAGGATATAAAAACTTAGTTTGCTTTAGTGGTAATGCGCGTGGAATGAGCCCAGAGCAAGGTTTAAAAAATGCCACTGTTGGATTGCAAAAGGTTATTCCTCATGCCGAAAAAAGAGGGGTAATTTTGCAAATGGAATTATTCAACAGCAAAGTCAATCATCCCGATTATATGGCTGACAACTCTAAATGGGGAATTGAACTATGCAAACGCTTAAATAGTCAACATTTTAAGTTGTTATATGACATTTATCATATGCAAGTTAATGAAGGAGATGTGATACGGACAATTACCGATAACCATCAGTATTTTGGTCATTATCATACAGCTGGCGTGCCCGGAAGAAATGAAATTGATGAAACTCAAGAGTTATATTATCCAGCTATAGCAAAAGCAATATTGAAAACGGGATTTAACGGTTATCTCGCACAGGAATTTATTCCAACTCCCAAATCAAATGAAGGCAAGGCTGAGTCATTGCAACAAGCGATCGCTATTTGTGACGTGTAAGTTTACGGTTTTAGATTAGTTGAAACTGGCGGCGCTTAACTTAATTGCTTAGGCGCAGCAAAGTTAGAAAGGGTTAAATATGAAGACAAATGAATATGATGCAATTGTAGTTGGATCTGGCATTAGTGGTGGTTGGGCCGCTAAGGAGTTGTGTGAAAAAGGCTTAAAAGTGTTGATGTTAGAGCGTGGTAAAAACATTGAACACATTAAAGATTACAAAAATGCTCATAAAGAAGTATGGGACTATCCTCACCGAGATCTTGCAACTCAAGATATGAAGCAAGACTACCCCGTACTTCGACGTGACTATCCTCTAAATGAATCAACTTTTGGTATGTGGGCAAATGAAAAAGAATCGCCATATACAGAAGATAAACGGTTTGATTGGTTTCGGGGTTATCATGTTGGTGGACGATCTTTGTTATGGGGCAGACAAAGTTACCGACTAAATAAGGAAGACTTTGAAGCGAACCAAAAAGAAGGCATCGCAGTTGATTGGCCAATTCGTTACGAAGACGTTGCTCCTTGGTACGATTACGTTGAAAAGTTTGCAGGAATAAGTGGTAACCGCGACGGTTTGGATGTTTTACCAGATGGTATTTACCAACCCGCTATGGAGCTAAATTGCGTAGAAAAGGAAGTAGCTAAACGAATAAAAACGGCATTTAAAGGTGCACGTCATCTAATACCCGGTAGAACGGCAAATATGACAGAAGCCAAACCAGCGGAGGGCAGGGCTGGATGTCAATATCGTAACAAATGTTGGTACGGCTGCCCTTTTGGGGCCTATTTTAGTACTCAATCTTCAACGTTACCCGCTGCAATGAAAACAGGAAATTTAACCCTACGTCCGTTTTCAATCGTTAAAGAAATTATTTACGACAAAGATAAACGTCGCGCCTCAGGTGTAATGATAATTGATGCTGAAACAAATCAAACCATTGAGTACAAAAGTAAAATCGTATTTGTAAACGCTTCAGCACTTAACTCAGCATGGTTGCTCATGAATTCTGCAACTGATGTTTGGGAAGGTGGTCTTGGAAGCAGTAGTGGTGAACTAGGCCACAATGTTATGGATCATCATTTCAGAACTGGTGCTTCAGCAGAAGTTGAGGGCTTTGATGACAAATATTATTACGGCAGACGGCCCAGTGGTTTTTACGTGCCTCGTTTTAGAAATTGGGGAGCAGATAAGCGTGATTATGTAAGAGGCTTTGGCTATCAAGGTGGCGCTAGCAGACAAGGCTGGGGACGTGACGTCGCTGAAATGGGAATAGGCGCTGCATTAAAAGATCAGATAAGTGAACCTGGCATTTGGCGAATTGGCATGACGGCGTTTGGCGAAATGTTACCCGACCATAGCAATCGAATTTACTTGAATCATGAAGTAAAAGATAAGTGGGGTTTACCGGTTTTAGCAATGGATGTCGAAATGAAAGAAAATGAGTATCGTATGCGTAAAGATATGCAGCAAGATGCAATGGATTTTTTTGACGCCGCTAAACTGAAAAATGTACAGGGTTTTGATTCCGGATACGCGCCAGGAATGGGCATTCATGAGATGGGGACTGCGCGAATGGGCAGGGATCCAAAAACATCTGTCTTGAACAGCCACAATCAAGTTTGGGATGCACTAAATGTCTTCGTTACTGATGGTGCCTGTATGACTTCAGCGTCTTGTGTTAACCCTTCTCTAACTTATATGGCATTAACTGCAAGAGCAGCTGATTTTGCCGTCGAAGAATTGAAAAAGGGGAACCTCTAATGGAACGCAGAGAATTACTAAAGATGATCGTTGCCGCTACGGGTAGCGCTTTTATTGGTAGTCAGGTACTCGCATACGATATGCGTCCCAACGTTACTTTATCAGACACCATATTTGATAAAGATGACGTAACATTTTTAAATCAATTAGGCGAAACAATTATACCTAAAACAGATACGCCGGGAGCTAAACAAGCAAACGTTGGATTGATGATCGCGATTATCATTTCTGATTGTTATACAACTGATGAACAAAAAATATTTAAACAAGGTTTGCTTGTTATCGATAATAAGGCGCAATCAACCTACAATAATCCATTTTTATTGCTATCAAATGTACAACAAACAGAATTGCTTACTGCAAAAGACGCCGAAGCGAATCAATATAATAAAAAATTTAGACAAGAACTTAAAAACAAAACAGTTCCTGTGCACTATTTTACTATGCTCAAACAACTTGTGCTTTTCACGTTTTTTAGTTCTGAGATAGGCGCTACGCAAGTATTAAGGCATGTTGCCATTCCGGGTTCATACAACGGTGATTTAGCTTATAAAAAAGGAGACAAAGCATGGGCAAGATAACACCCATTTCAGTTCGTTATAATCGTGGGCGCATTGGACGTTTAATATTGCTCTCTGTAGCCGGAACCTTTTTGACTGGTAACGCCGTCAATGCAAAAAAATCAGAGTTAGAACCTTGGCAAGAAGCAGAAAAAACGGAAGTTTGGGAGCCAGTACCCACGGTTGTATCGGCACCGCCCCTTCAACCGCCTTCGGATGCAATAATATTGTTCGATGGCAATGACCTATCTCAGTGGCTGTCTTTGGATGGGAGCGAAGCATCTTGGCCGATTTCTGGTAACGTTTTAACCGTTAAGCCTGGGGCAGGGGATATTAAAACAAAAGATGGTTTTTGTGATATTCAGCTCCATTTAGAATGGAAAACACCTACCGAAGTTGACGGTATGGAAGGACAACAACGAAATAATAGTGGCGTATTTTTACAACAGCGCTACGAAGTTCAGATTTTAGATTCATTTGATAACCTAACCTATCCCAATGGTCAGGCCGGTAGTGTATATAAACAAACAATTCCATTGGTTAATGCAATGCGTCCGCCAGGAGAGTGGCAAGTTTACGATATTATTTTTAAAGCCCCTAGGTTTGATAAGGACGCGCTAACATCACCTGGTTATGTAACTGTGATCCACAATGGTGTCGTCGTTCAAAATCATACTGAAATTCAGGGTAAAACAGAATGGATTGGAGCACCTAGTTACCAAGCACACGGTTGTGAACCTATTCAATTGCAAGATCATGGCAATCTAGTCAGTTTCCGAAACATATGGTTAAGAAAATTAAAAGACAAACCTTAAATTATCATCAACACTATGATTGAGCTTACGGATGAGCTCAAAGTCTAGACGTTAAAACCCACTCAAATAAAGCAATAACCGATTAATCAACGATTATATATATTTCAATATTTTTATTTATTTCGTCGGTTTGCTAGACCCTATTTATACAGTATTAGACTTTCGTTAATTGCCAATCAATTTCTTGACAACAAAATAATCTCGTTCATTCTATCGCACTTTTAAAATCCTTTTACATGAGGATAACCGTGAGCAACGAAATAATGTACGATAAAAATAGCATCTTAATAGCCATAGGCTTGTTTTTAAGTATGCTCGCCGTAAATCAGCTTTGTTATTTAATCGGCCGTCGTTTCCAAACGTCAGATGAAAATAACGAAGTTAAAGGTCAAACTGCCGCTATCCAAGCTGGTATTGTGGGTTTATTAGCCTTATTACTCGGTTTTACATTCAATATGTCTCTGCAACGATACGATGCGAGAAGTAATATTGTAATTGAAGAAGCCGGCACAATTGCCAAAGCAGCAATGCAAGCAAGTCTTTTAACAAACAGCGTCAAGACTGAAACGCTCACTCTATTAGAACAGTACCTTGAATTACGCATTTCACTCAGTGAAATTGATCTTTCTGATGAAATAAGCAGAAGAGCGCTAAACGTTAAAATAAGTGAATTGCAATCTCAATTGACGATGGTTGCTCAAAATGTCATTGAAAACTCAGAGAAACCGGCTGTTGCCAATGCATTTTTCCAATCCATCTCAAATATTATATACGTAGAAAATAAGCGAACTGCCATGTTAAGGCTGCATGTTCCTGAACCAGTTCTGTTTCTTTTATTCTTCGTATTTGTTACCGCAGGTGGAATGTTGGGTTATACCAGTGGACTTCATAAAAAGAGACCTGCTTTTCCGACACTTTTGATGTCTGGATTAATCGTGTTAGTGGTATTCATCGTAGTCGACTTAGACCGTCCAAGACGAGGAATTATTCAGGTTAACCAAGACTCTCTAGCCGATACTCTAGTGCAAATTAAACAGTATCAATCCGCATAATTAATACCAAGCGTGATGAGTCAAACATCACGCTTTTTCTCAAGGCTATTATTTATCACAACTGTCCCATTATTAATGATATCTCTTACAGCCAAGTAAACATCCTAATTGCATAATCTAAGTCCCAAAATAATTAGGGTAGGGGACGTAATAGTCTCACGCATATATTTTACCAACTAAAATTGATTTGTTTTTGAAGGTGGCGTAGTATTTTTACCACAAACCTAGTGTTTGATAAGGAACATTGCATTTAACTTAAGGAGTATACAAGTTTGGGCTTTTTATTTAAAAGTAAGGCACTAGTAGAAAACACACCTACCCCTCAACAACTTGCGGAAAATAAGTCACATCATATTTTGGAGAGCTTAAAAAACTCTGTTGCATTTATAGAGTTTTCAACCGACGGTGAAATTTTAGATGCAAATACTAATTTTTTAAACACGATTGGTTATTCACTTGATGAAATACAGGGAAAACACCATAGAATTTTTTGTGATCCCACTTACACGCAAACCAGCCAGTACAAATCATTTTGGAGTCAATTGGCCGCTGGTCAATCCATCAGCGACCGATTTCTTCGGTATACTAAGTCTGGTCAACCCATATGGTTAGAGGCAAGTTACAATGCCATTTTAGACGATTCTGGCAAAGTAATTTCAGTAGTTAAATTAGCAAGAGACATCACAGAATATGTAGAAAGTTCCAACGTTCAAAAGGGAACTTTAGAAGCGTTAAATCGATCCTCAGCGATTATATCATTTAATTTAGATGGCACTATTTTAGAAGCAAACGAAAACTTTTTGGCCGCGACCGGCTATAAACTTAATGATATTCAAGGTAAACATCACAAAATATTTTGTACCTCAGAGCTATCTTCAAGCTACGGATACAAACAATTTTGGGAGAAATTAAACAAAGGGCAGTTTATCCAAGGTTTATTTGAACGTATAGATTCTAATGGAAATGTTTTGTGGTTAGAGGCCAGCTACAACCCAATAGTAAACGAACAAGGCAAATTAATACGAATCGTTAAATTCGCAACAGATGTAACACAACGAATTACCAATATTAGTAATGCATCGGAAGCAGTTAATTCAACAATGATAGAGACAGAACAAGTCTCTGAACAAGGAAAGGACGTGTTGATGAAAACCGTTTCTATAATGGATGAAATAACTGAAAACGTTGAAATTGTCGCCAACGATATTACTGCGATCAATCAACAATCAGATAAAATTAGTAATATTGTGGATACCATTTCCGCTATTGCCGATCAAACTAACTTACTCGCTTTGAATGCAGCCATAGAAGCAGCTAGAGCAGGTGAACAAGGTAGAGGTTTTGCTGTTGTTGCTGATGAGGTGAGACAACTGGCTGCAAGAACAAGTAAATCAACGTCTGAAATATTTGAGGTAGTGAAAAACAATACCGCACTATCAACAGCACTCTCCAAGAATATTCAACAAACTCAAGGTATTGCCAAAACGGGCGTCGATCTTATTTCTCAGGTAGATGGTATATTTAAAGAGATAAATCAAGGCATGGAATCCGTTAGCATCGCTGTAAATAAACTCCAATAATTAGTATTCCCATTCTTTAACCGTGGTGAGATCATTGATTTCACGGTAACGCATAACCTAGGAGCAACTTTGCGTACAATGACTAACTCTGCAAATTCGTCATATAACCCGTGTAATTATTTCAATTAGTTAAGCAAGAATTCCTACTCGTTGAAACCGAATTATGCAAGGAAGCCATTTGGTGGAAAAAAATACTCCTTTAAAATCAACTATGTTTGCTTCTTATTGAAAGTTAAATGTATAAGTTAATGCTTATTGGTCCGTTCTTTGCGTTTATAGAGATGCAACATGCAATGCAGAATTATATTTTTCAATCCTAAACAACTGGAGAAATATTATGAACGATGACCAAATTAAAGGTAACTGGAAGCAGCTTAAAGGCAAGATTCAAAAAAACTGGGGTAAATTAACCGATGACGAATTGGACCAAATGGAAGGTAGCCGTAAGGAATTAGTTGGTAAAATCCAAAAATCTTATGGTAAAAGCAAAGAAGAAGCTGAAAAACAAGTCGATGATTTTTTCAACAGTTAAAACGAACATGATGTGGCCGACAAAAGCTCGGCCACATTAATTTTAATTTATCACTGAACATCAAACCAATTCTACATACACCAGTAACAGCTTTATTCAAACTTGCCATTATGGTTCTCAAAGAACCCGCACAATTTAAAATCTAAAAACCTGCAAATAAATATGTTTGGCACAAAGACACAAGCAAGTGTTTTGTGGAGTAAAGAAAATAGAAAGTAACGTCGCCGTACGCAAATTCTGAGACTGTAGATACGCAATATTCATAAAATAAACGCACACAAACGCGTTTGAAAGCCAATTTATTATCAATAGCGCCCAATAAGGCTCCTGTCCACCTCAATAATAAAATTCGTATAATGTATATTATGTTAAATTAAGTAAATTGTAATAATATGCCATTGTCATGTGGCTGTTGTTGCAAACTCTTCCGATTATTTAAATTGTTTTGTAGCTTAATAGAAATTGAACTAAAGACTGACATGCCCTATTTTTACGATTAAAAATTAATGTGCGATTAAATTACATAATGTTTTAAAAAAGAGGTTTTTAGTTTGTATAGGACTAATTGGAAATTAACTTAAAAAGAAATTGAGTCCTAGTTGTATAAAAAAGAATTACAACTAAAGAAAACAAAACTGAACCTTACAGAAAAACAAATTAAGAAATGATGTTAATTTGTACAAAATAACATCAGTTAGTGTACTTTATGATATCCTTTTTATTCAATGAGCTAACAACTTACTAGCCAAACTGCATGGAGTGTCAACTTGGCAGATCTATTCATTTCCTATGCTAGGCGTGATCAACCGGCAATTAAGGTTTTGTCAGAAGCGCTTGAAGCTCAAGGGTTTTCGGTATGGTGGGATCGAGAATTACTCGGTGGAGATAACTTTGCTGATGATATTGAGCGCGAGTTGATATCTGCTAAGGCGGTAATCGTTAGTTGGTCAGAAGCAGGTGCAAAGTCGCGTTGGGTAAGAGATGAGGCTGCTATTGCGGCTGATTCGGGCTCGTTAATTTCACTATCTTTAGATGGCTCTCGCCCCCCTATTGGATTCCGTCAGTTTCATTGTGTCGATTTAACTAATTGGCAGGGTCAACAAAATGAGGCGATATTTAAAGAACTTATAAAAGCAATATCTACCCGTTTACAGCGTTCTTCACCTGCAGATGAAACTCCCGAGCAAAAGCAGTCACCTTTAACATCAAAAACTATGACCCAAAATGTGCATGGGTGGCAGGATGAATCAGTTTTCAAAGATACTCAATTACAAGATATAAACACCAACAAAATCGTGGCTGTTTTGCCTTTTACCAACCGTAGCCCACAAGCGGATGATGCCTTTTTTGCAGATGGTGTTCATGATGAACTATTAACCCAGATTTCAAAATTAGCATCCATTCAGGTCATTTCTAGAACGTCAGTAATGGGCTATAAGAATGCCACTCTGAGTATTCCTGAAATTGCCACTCAGTTAGGAGCGGCAGTTATTTTGGAGGGAGCGGTTCAACGTGCAGGTCAAAGAGTTAGAATTAATGTCCAATTAATTGATGGTAAATCGGATATTCATATTTGGGCTGACACCTATGATTGTGAACTAACGCCGGAAAATATCTTCGATATACAGAGTGATATTACGCGTGAAATTGCAGAGTCATTGCACGCTGCCCTTTCGCCTGAAGATGAAAAGTTACTCAGTGCAAACGCACCAACCAATAACCTTACTGCCTATGATGCATATTTGCGTGGAAAACAAAAAATGCGCTCTGAAGCCGCAGGAAAACAGGATTTTCATGCTGCCATTATTGAATTTGATAAAGCGATTGCTGAAGATCCTGACTTTGCTGAACCACATGCAAATAAAGCGCGCGCTTATTTAACGTTATTTTGGTTTTTTGGATGGGATTATAAGTGGGTAGAAAAAGCGAAGTTGTCCGTTGAAAGAGCTAATATTTTAGCACCTGATTCTATTGAAAGTTTGTTGGCACAAGCATATTACTATTATTGGGGAAAGCTGGATTTACTCAAAGCCGAATCCGTACTCAATAAAATATTGAAATTAGCTCCACAAAATACTGAAGCTTTAGCATGCAAAAGCTACGTTATACGTCGTAACGGACGATTTAGAGAGTCGATTACGGCATTAAATAATGCGATTAGGCTCGATCCGATGCTGATAGATCTCCCCATGGAGCTTGCAGAAACGTATGCAGCTATTGGAAAATTTAAGCAAGCTTACGAAATGTTACAACATGTACAAAGATTAGCGCCTGCAGCTAATTTCACCGCGATTGTATTAGGCGATGTTTATCATCTTGCCGGGCAAGCAAATAAAGCATTTGATGGTGCTTGTATCGAAGTTAACGATGAAGACTTTGTGTATTTTTATCGACGCGCATTTCATGCCTTTAATACAGGTGATGCTCAAAAGATAAATTACGCGCTTTCCACTTGGCCAGAAGCTCATCAAGCCACGCCTATGTTCCCTGAGACTTATCAACTATACCAGGCAATTGCTTGCAAATTAACTGGTGAAAATGAAAAAGCCCAACGATTATTGCAGGAGATAAAGCAACGGATAGACGCGACTGAAATTGCATACCCCGGCGGCTGGATCGGTGAAACCCCCTACTACCCCGTAACGCTTCCAGGACTGTTAGGAGATATTCAGGGAGTGCGTGATGCGGTTGAACAATTCATGCTAAATGCAAAACCTGATAAATTTGGTGCGCTGTACCATTATCATGCAATCGCAACAGCCTTTGTAGATTGCCAAGAGTTGGATGGCGCATTGACTTATCTTGAAAAATTAACAGATATTTACGGGCCTTGCTGCTATTCGGCTATCTCTATTATGCCGCAATACAAGGTGTTAGAAAGTGAAGAACGTTTTCAAACTCTCAAGAGAAATTATGAAAAGTGGCTCATTGCAAACCCCACCTCAGTGTAAATTATGTAACATAAGGAATTAAGCTTACACAGCGTTGTCCATGTTAATATTCAAGCATTAAAAAAGTACCTACTAAATATGAACGATATAAATGTTCTTTTTGACTAATTCAGGATTGTCATGCCGGCGATTTTAAAAAAGCCCTTTTTCTACATCTTTACACGGACACTAATTGTACTTTGTACAATGTTAGGTTTTATTACGCTTTTATTGTTTTTGTTTAGAAATTCAGTGGTTTTGTGGGCGAGTGATTTTTGGCTACCTGAAAATACTGCGATTGAATGCTTAGATTTTGATATTGGAAAATCACCGTTCATTGTCATTAATTCAATTTGTTTCCGTTCTAATGATCTTGAAATTGAGATTACTGATGCAGAGTATGATGTAGGCAGCGGCTCTATAGATAAAAGTTATTTTCTCGCACAAGCTAGTGTCAATATTGAGCGAATCTTTGTTCATCATTTTGAGAGTAATGATTCAAATATTGGTAATGAGAAACCTACAAATTCATCTGTAGACTTATGGTCACTTCCAGATTTATTGCCTCTTATCCAAGTTAAACATCTGAAAATTGATTCTTATCTTATGCAACAGCCTGTTAATTTGACTCTTTCTCAACCTAACCGTTCTGAACTTGTGGTCACGGGTGATATTGAAGCAAAATTTGCGGTGGGAAAAGGGAAGGTTTCAGGAGATCTTATTTGGTCCGGTCAGTTATTAACTACGAATAGTCAGCTTTTAGATACAACCACTGAACCTTACCAAAATTTCGTAGAAGATTGGCAAGGATTAATGAATATGCCAATACATACGTCTTTCCAATATACCGGCTCAACTTTACAAAGCAACCACACTATTAATTTAGAAAATAAGATCACTTATAACGATTGTGGTATTCCTGTGAATTTGCGCGGCGATCTTGTTACTGAGTTAACTTTGAGCTCCTGGCAAATTGAGATTAATACTCAGGGATTGGACATTAATATTGATGTTGATAAATGCATTGAAAAAACACTAAATATCGAAGATCTTCAATTGGGTATGCTTGCCCTATCCTTTCCGTCGTCTATATCAGTTTCCAATTCAGGCATTAACATTCCCATACTCAGTCTTACTTCCACGTCAAAAGGTAACCCACTTTTATTTAAACTTAGTCAGGTTAATATCAATCAACAAAATGATGTACGGCTAGATTATCAACTTAACTTGAGCTCAACCTTCAACGAGTTTTATGACAACCCCAAAATTAGATATGAACACTTGAGTCTCCAGTCTCATGGTACGCTCTACAAAAACCAACATGAATTCCAAATAAATGGTGATAGAAATATCATCTCTATGACAAACCTATCAATTGAACAAAACCATATAAAAGATATCAATGGCAATATCAGCTTAAACTTAGTGAAACAATCTAATCAAGATTGGAAACCAAGTGGAAAAGGAAGCGTCACTGTTAAAAATTTTTCCGCCGGTGAAATTCATATTAATGCGCTACAAAATCAATTTACGCTTAGCGGGGAAACCCTTGACCAAACAGAAATCGAGTTTTCTAATTCGATTCAAAGCATAAAGTATCAAGACACAAACGTCGTAAAAAATATAAATTCGCAAGTTACTTTAAAGTTTGATCAAAACCAATATTTTAGTGCTGTGGGCAAGTCTAAATTAGCTAGTATCTCTAGCGCTGCTATTAAATTAGGTTCGATAGATATTATCCATCACATCAATGGTGATTTAACCGCAAATAATTATACCGGTAATCATGAATTTACCTTACCCGCCGGTTTGTTGGGTAATCTATTCCATGAAAATAAAAACATTAATGTGTTGGTTCCCGAACAACCTGTGACCTATCTAAATCCACTTTTAAAACAAGTGTTACCGGATGCCAACTTAGTCATGGGAAAGCTTGAATTCGCATTAAATAATAAAAATCCAAGCAAAAATTTAAGCGCGAATATTAAGCTTGATAGTGTGAGTTTAGAATATCAGGATTATCAAATTGTTAATGCGCACATGGATGAGTCATTTAGCATTGATTCATCTGGAATTCAGTTAAACAATGGCAAGATAACCATTGAGGAGATTAATGTAGGAATACCTTTGACTGAGGTGAACGCATCACTCAGTATATTAAATAATGTCCCTAAACTTGATTTCGCGCGGGCACAAATAATAGGGGGAGAAGTTGCGCTAACTGACTTTTGGTTAGACAACCGCAAACAAATACTAAAGCTAGATATAGAAGATGTGGACTTAAAAAAATTAGTAGAATTACAAAACCAGGATGGTATTGAAGTTACCGGAGAAATATCAGGAAATTTACCTATTTCATGGTCTTCTGGATTCAACAATATTGATAAAGGAACCTTGATCAACGATGGTCCAGGAAAACTGAAAATTAGTAATAACGAAGCCTTCAATGCAATCAAAAAACAACAGAAAGAGTTGGCTTTTCTGGAAAACGTAGAGTTTAGTAAACTTTCGAGCGAGGTATCGCTCACGGACGATGGTTGGTTAGATTTGAAAATTGGTATCAATGGCGTTAATCCTGAAAAAAATCAGGAAATAAATTTCAACTATACTCATAAAGAGAATATTTTCACTTTATTCAAATCTATGAGAATTACCAATTCCGTGCAAAACTCGATTGAAAAACGCCTTAAACAAAAATTATCAAATAAGGATAATAACCTGTGAAAAACGTACTCATTTTGGTTTCTGTTGTTTATGTTGCAGCTTGTACCCATACTGTACAAGTTGAAACTAAAGAGCCAATTACCATTAATATTAATGTAAAAGTTGACCACGAAATACGCGTTAAAGTTGATAAAGAGCTTGATGATATTTTTAGTGATGACAGTGAATTATTTTAAGGATTAACAATGAAATTTTTACGTATAACCATGTTAAGTGCCCTTCTCTTTTGCCACACTGCTTTTGCTCTTGAATTAGATGATGCGAAACAAAACGGCTTGGTTGGAGAACAAGAAAATGGCTACTTAGGCGCAGTGGTAGATCGTGCTGATGTGATGGCTTTAATTGGCGAAATTAATGTTAAGCGAAAAGCAAAATACATCGAACTAGCCAACAAAAACAATATTACTTTGGAGCAGGTCGAAAAATTAGCCGCCAAGAAAGCATTTGAAAAAACGGCATCTGGACACTACCTAAAACACGATGGCGAGTGGGTGAAAAAATAGCATTTTACAACGCTAGTTAATAATAGATTTTATAATATCGTGACTAGGACAGCTTAGTCCCAATGCTTGCAAATGCGCAATTGCATCTGCTAATTTTGCAAAGCGTTGGGGCTTGAATGAACAATTATCGAAGAAGACCATTAGTTCTTCACCTTGTGTAGTCGACTTGGTTATCCAGCTTTCTCCAATTTGATTTCTACGCTTTAAGGCTATCTTGCTCTTAAATGGAGAATCAAAAACTTCTTTGGGAAATGTCCAATTTGTCATGTCAACACAGATACCCCAATCTCGTGTCCTACGTTTTTCCAAAATCTCGAATAGTTCGCTTATATAAGCTAAATCAATTTGAACCGTCCACACACCTTCCAACACAATGAAGAAGATATCTCCAATTGGGGTGATTTTATACGAAGGGGAATTCCTACTCATTAACCTACCTAGTTTTGAATAATATACCCATGCGTAAATCATTCTGGAATAATTGAACGCGTATTATATCTTGAATAGATAGTGATGACTTTAGTTTTCAGTTAAATTTCGATAAATTCCTAGTTTCCCACGCAAAGGCTTTTATGCTCTAATAACCTTGATTACTCACATATTAACGAAACCATGTTTGAAAAAATAAAAATAGAAAAAATCGAACTGGTCAAACGGGTTATTCGTCAGAATAACTACGAGCAGTATGAAAAAACGTATAAGCAATGTATTGAGCTTGGATTAAGTATTAATCGCCAGGCTCTAAGCCGATTTGCGTCCAAATTAGAATTGATTGACAAAGCGCACTTGTCTAAACGTCAATTTGAGCTGCATAAACTAGAACAAGCTCAAAGAAATAATAAACAAATCATACGACAGGCTGCTAACAATAAGACAAATAATGCTATTTTAGAAAGCGGAAACGAAGTTGCTTCATCAAAGCAGAGCAGCTATTTATCTTCAAGTCATAATGAAAAAACAATTGAGCCCCCTTCTTATAAAAAGTTAGCGCAAGATCAGGCTGCAACCCGTCCAGTTACAATGAAGCCGGGTGAAATGAGTTATGAACAAGTGAAACAAAGAGAAACAGAAATTACATTTGCACTAGGTGAACTTAAAATTAAAGAGAATGAACTGTTGCAAGAACTCATTAATTTATCTGACATGTTAGATAAACGCCAAAAAAACTAACTCTTAAGTGCAATTATTATTCAATTAAATTAGGATTAAGTGAGTCAAACAGTAACATTCGTATTTTACGAATTACTAGTAAAATAGTTCATTCAGTAACGATCAAACGGCCAAATCATCGCCTATATAAAAACCAAGTTAGTTAAACTGCCTTTTAAGTTAGTTTGATTGGGTAATTCAGTCTATTACAAAATTGTTTTCGGAGTTTTATGGAATTCGCTTTTATTCTAGTTGCATTTTTATGCGGTTTAATTATGAAAATAGCTGGCCTGCCGCCATTGATAGGATTTTTGATTGCAGGCTTTAGTTTGAATTTTATGGGATATGAACCTGATGCTTCAATAGATACATTGGCTGATCTAGGCATCACCTTAATGCTATTTACGATTGGTCTAAAACTCAATATTCGAGACTTAATGAAACCCGAGGTCTGGGTTGGAAGTAGCTTACATATGCTGCTTTGGGTATTAATTGTTGCATCCAGCTTTGTTTTTCTAAGTGCGTTAAGCCTAGGTTATTTTGCTGACATAAACATACTTACCGGTGCTCTTATTGCATTTTCTCTTAGTTTTAGCAGTACTGTTTGCATCGTTAAAATATTAGAAGAAAGCGGAGAAATTCGCACTCGGCATGGTAAAGTCGCCATCGGTATTTTAGTTATGCAAGATATCTTTGCAGTCATCTTTTTAGTATTTGCTACAGGGAAAATACCATCTATTTGGGCGGTTTTGTTATTGTTGCTTTTGTTGGCAAAACCCATATGGTCGATACTTTTAGAAAAAGCAGGGCATGGTGAATTATTGCCTTTAATGGGTTTTCTGATCGCCATAGGTGGATACGAACTATTTGAACTTGTGGGAATTAAAGGAGATTTAGGTGCTTTAATACTCGGAATGCTGTTAGCCAATCAAACGAAAGCAGCTGAATTGTCTAAATCATTGATGAGCTTTAAAGATTTGTTTTTAATTGGCTTTTTCTTATCCATCGGGTTTACTGCACTACCTACCCTGGAAATGCTTCTCACAGCGCTTTTATTATGTTGTTTAATTCCGCTTAAATTTGGTTTGTTTTTCAGTATATTTACGCGTTTACGCTTGCGCGCCAGAACTTCATACTTGGCCAGTTTAGTATTAGGCAATTACAGCGAGTTCGGGCTGATAGTTGTGGCGTTATTAGTCAATGAAAATCTCGTAGAGAAACACTGGTTAGTCGTACTGGCTTTAGCCGTTTCAATTTCATTCCTGTTTACCGGGTTTGGTTATCGTTCTTCTCACCAACAATATAATCGTATTAAAAATCGTCTTAAGAACTACGAGCATCCAGTTAGATTAAAAGAAGATGTTTACAACTTGCCTAACAATGCTCGCGTACTGATTATTGGTATGGGACGTGTAGGGAAAGGTGCATATCGAGCACTCGAAAATGTCTTAAAGGAACAAGTATGGGGAATGGATGCAGATCCTAACCGCATCAGAAAAATGAAAAAGCTTGATATGCAAGTATTTGTAGGTGACGGTGAAGACGTTGATTTTTGGGAAAACTTTGACTTAAGACAAACCGATATCATTATGCTTGCAGTTCCTGCCGTAGAAGATATTAGTAATATTACTCAACAACTTAGAAATGCAAATTATCAAGGTACAGTTGCTTCGATTGCTCGTTATGAAGATGAAATTGAATTGCTACAAAAAGCGGGGGCTGACAAAGTATTTAACTTTTTCACAGAAGCAGGTACAGGTTTTGCTGAAGAAAGCTTACAAATGTTGTCGCTTTCAACGAAGTAATAACAGAGTCAAAAATGATAACCATTTGCATTACCTATCCATTTGTTTTTAAAGGGTTTTATTGATTTTTCACTGCAATAAACTATACTGTAACGATACGGTTAATCAGGAGAACTAAACTATGAAAGGCCAAGCCAACATAGTCGCGGCATTAAATGAGGTGTTAACTATCGAGTTAACATCCATTAATCAGTATTTTTTACATGCAAGAATGTACAAGAATTGGGGGTTAAATAAACTTAATTCCGTTTGTTATAAAAAATCCATCAAGGATATGAAACAAGCTGACGAGCTTATTGAGCGTATTTTGTTTTTAGAGGGGCTGCCTAACCTACAAATGTTAGGGAAACTCTATATTGGAGAAGAAACCGTTGAAATGTTGCAATGTGACTCGAAGTTTCAACTTGAACAAATTCCAAAACTCAAAAACGTGATCGCTTTGTGTGAGTCTGAACAAGATTATGTCTCTCGAGATCTTCTTGAAGAAATTTTGGAATATGAAGAAGAGCACCTCGATTGGTTAGAAACGCAGGAATATCAAATATCTGCATTGGGTTTAGAAAATTACTTACAAACTCAAGTCGGTTCAGGAGATTAAATTATGAAAGGTAACCAAAATATAATCGATTCTCTAAATGGATTGTTAGCCTACGAATTAGCTGCAATGGATCAATACTTTATTCATTCTCAAATGTACGCAGATTGGGGTTTGACTAAACTTTATGAGCGAATTGCCCACGAATTTGAAGATGAAAAAGGCCATGCAACCAAGTTGATTGAACGTATGTTGTTTCTAGAAGGGACACCTGATATGACGGTACGTACAGGATTCAAAGTGGGGACTGACGTTCAGGAAATGTTGGAAAGCGATTTGCGTGTCGAATACAAGGTTACTGAAGAATTGAAAAAAACCGTTGCGCTTTGCGAAACTGAAAAAGATTTTGTAACGCGCGATATGTTAATGGTGTTATTAGACGATACTGAAATGGACCATGCATATTGGTTAGAACAACAATTAGGCTTAATTAAACGATTAGGACTACCTAATTACTTACAATCGCAAATGTAAATTATTGGGTACTTTGAGTTTGGAAGAATACATAGACAGTCTGTAATTGACCACTTTGTAAATCTTCCAACTCAATACTTAGTTTCCATCGCATATTGGGTTCACTGCAAGCACCAATAAATAATTCAGTTTCTTGCGTGACTTGTTTGTTCACCTCTTGAATATGGTTTTCTTTAAAAACCAATGGCGTTTTCCCCATAAACATATTTGTGCCTTCTAACCACCCTCGCCTAGCGACATATTGAATATCGTAAGTCAACGTAATGTTAAGCATTTCCTCTAATAAAACAGGATATTCAGATATGTGAAATTCGATTGAGGAGTCACCCAACATGATTTGGCACGTTGACGCATCCAAATAACAAAGGTTTTTATCTAATATCGTTTTATTTTGATTATTTAGTGAATAAACCACGGAAAGAATCAAAATCACAACTATAATTGGAAAGGTTCGTTTAATCAGCGTGTTGTACCTAATTTAATTACAGCGAAAAATCGCAAATATGCTTAAAGTTTGAATGATCACTAAGATAAAAACAACAAATGCTAAAAATCTATTGATTAAGATCAAGGTATCGATGTTTAGGCTATCTTTTTTGAGGTAAAAACTTTATGATCGCGACTGAAAAATCTGGGTTTCGAAGTTAATTCAGTCACTTAGGTTAATAAAATGTAAAAACCGTGACATCAGCGTCACATACACACAACTAAACAAAATAAATCAATCGTTTTGTTATAAATAATGATGTGGAAGATCCATTGATATGAGCGTAGCCAGCCAAGTACATCCGGAATACAATTATAAAGTCGTTAGGCAATTTGCCATAATGACAGTCGTATGGGGAATTGTTGGAATGACAGTAGGTGTGTTTATTGCAGCACAACTCTACTGGCCAGCCTTAAATTTTGATATCCCCTACCTTACTTTTTCACGTTTACGTCCGCTCCACACTAATGCTGTTATTTTTGCATTTGGTGGATGTGCACTGTTTGCCACTTCATATTATGTAGTACAGCGAACATCTCAGGCTCGTATCTTTAGTGATAAATTAGCTGCGTTTACGTTTTGGGGTTGGCAAGCAGTCATTGTTTCTGCCGCTATCACTTTGCCTTTGGGTTTAACCAGTACTAAAGAATATGCAGAATTAGAGTGGCCAATTGATATTTTGATTGCGCTTGTATGGGTTGCATACATTATTACCTTCTTTGGTACGATTGTTGTCCGAAAAGTGTCTCATATTTATGTCGCCAACTGGTTCTTCGGTGCGTTTATGTTAACCGTTGCTGTACTTCATATCGGTAACAGTATGGCTATTCCGGTTTCGTTCTTTAAGTCCTATTCAATTTATGCAGGTGCTGTTGATGCAATGATGCAGTGGTGGTACGGGCATAATGCGGTTGGCTTTTTCTTAACCGCAGGCTTCTTGGGTATGATGTACTATTTTGTACCTAAACAAGCGGGTCGACCAGTCTATTCTTATCGTCTTTCTGTTGTGCATTTTTGGGCGTTGTCAGCTTTATATATTTGGGCTGGACCTCACCACTTGCATTACACTGCCCTACCAGACTGGACGCAATCTCTGGGTATGGTTATGTCAGTGATTTTATTCGTACCGTCTTGGGGTGGAATGATAAACGGTATCATGACCTTGTCTGGTGCATGGCACAAACTACGAACTGACCCAATATTACGTTTCCTAATTGTGTCACTTTCATTCTACGGCATGTCAACGTTTGAAGGCCCGATGATGGCAATCAAAACCGTAAATGCTCTATCTCACTATACTGATTGGACGATTGGTCATGTTCATTCTGGTGCTTTAGGTTGGGTGGCGATGGTATCCATTGGATCAATTTATCACCTCATACCAGTGTTATTTAATAAACCTGCAATGTATAGCATCAAATGGATTAACGTTCATTTCTGGTTAGCTACGATAGGCGTTGTTTTGTACATAGTTGCCATGTGGATGTCGGGTGTATTACAAGGTTTAATGTGGCGTGCGGTAAACCCTGACGGTACGTTAACCTATAGTTTTGTTGAATCATTGCAAGCGTCTATGCCCTTCTACTTTGTGCGTTTTGTAGGTGGTTTATTCGTAGTAGCTGGCATGTTGCTAATGGCTTACAACGTTTACAAAACAATTCGTACACCAAATGAAGAGTTTTCTAATGCACCTGAAAACTCACCTCAACCTCAAGCAGCTTAAGGAGAATTGAGATGAAAAATATTCATGAGGTAGTAGAAAAGAATGTAGGCCTATTGGCGATATTTATTCTTATTGCAATTAGTTTCGGTGCAATGGTTGAGATAACGCCACTGATGTTCCAACAACAAACAATGGAAAAAGTAGACGGTTTAGAACCCTATACCGCCCTAGAAATGGAAGGACGTGATATTTATATTCGCGAAGGTTGTGTAGGTTGTCACAGTCAGATGATCCGTCCATTTAGAGCTGAAACAGAAAGATATGGTCATTATTCAGTGGCTGGTGAATCGGTATGGGAACATCCATTTCTATGGGGTTCAAAACGTACTGGTCCCGACCTAGCAAGAGTAGGTGGCCGTTATAGTGATGAATGGCATCGAGTACATTTATTAAATCCTCGAGATGTTGTTCCTGAATCAAATATGCCTGGTTTTCCTTGGTTAGCTGAAAACACGCTTGATGGCGAATTGATTGAGAAAAAGCTTCGCGTGTTTAAAGACTTTGGTGTGCCCTATACCGAGGAAGAAATTTTAGGTGCCAAAGATGCAGTTAAAGGAAAAACCGAGATGGAAGCGTTGATAGCTTACCTTCAATCTCTTGGAACGGCGCTCAAGTAATATGAATTACGGTGTAGCGGGTAGCATATTTACAGTTGTGGTTTTTGTGTGCTTTATTGGCATTGTGATCTGGGCATTTAGCCGTCGCGCCAAAAAGAGATTTGATGAAGCACAAAATTTGGTTTTTGATGATGAACCAACCCAACAAACAGATAAAAAAGAGCGGGAGTCTTCGATAAATGAGTAGCTTTTGGAGTATTTGGATCTCAGTAATCTCATTGGGAACAATTCTAGGGTGTTATCTAATTTTACGCTGGTGTCTGTTAAACAAAACAGGCGTTGAAGAAGGTGACGATATGCATCATTCATTTGATGGCATAATCGAGATAAACAATCCGTTGCCTAAATGGTGGACCATCATGTTCTACATGACCATTATTTGGGGAATTTTATATCTTATCCTCTACCCTGGCTTAGGGAATTGGAAAGGATTGTTGGGTTGGAAAAGTTCTAACCAAAACGTGCAATCGCTTCAGGAATCAAAAGACGCGGTACTGCAATCCAGAGAAGAAGCTAAAACGGCTCTTTTCGGTTTAGGCGGTGTTGGTGTTGAATATGATCGTGAACTGCAAAAAGCAGAAGAACGTTTCGCACCCATCTTTAACAAATATGCTGAACAACCCATTGAAGTATTAGCGAATGATGAAGAAGCGCTCAAAATTGGACAGCGTTTATTTATGCAAAACTGTTCTCAATGTCATGGTTCGGATGCTCGAGGTCAACGCGGATTCCCTAACCTAACTGATAATGATTGGTTATACGGTGGAACCCCTGAGAAAATTGTTGAAACGCTGGTTAATGGACGAACTGCAAATATGGCAGCTTGGTTACCTTCTTTTGGCGAAAAAGGTGTCGAAGAAGTTGTGGCATATACTTTAAGCTTAAGCGGTAGACAAGTTGATGAAGATCTAAAACAGGCTGGTAAGGCTAGATTTGCTGTGTGTTCAGCGTGTCATGGACCAGACGGAAAAGGAAACCAAGCGCTTGGCGCACCAAACCTAACAGACAATATTTGGTTGTACGGGGGCAGCAGAGATGTTGTAACAGAGACGGTTAATTATGGTCGTGCTGGTGTTATGCCCTCTTTCAAGAATACCTTGGGAGAGAAAAAAATACATTTAGTTGCCACATATGTTTACAGTTTGTCTAAAGACAAATAAACAAAAAGTCGGTAGTAAACAAAGCCTCGTTTATCGAGGCTTTGTTTTCTTAAAATAGAAGTAACAATAATGAATCTCTCTGATACAACACCTTGGTACAAGCAGTTTTGGCCTTGGTTCTTAATTACTATCCCGGTTATATCCATATGTCTTAGCATAACGATGCTAAACCTTGCCTTAAATACGGAAGATAGTCTTGTAATCGATGACTATTATAAAGAAGGTAAAGGTATAAATTTAGAATTAACTAAAATTCAAGAAGCCAAAGCAAATGGTATTTCTACGAATTTATTTATTGATGGTAGCCGTATACAACTTGAATTCGTTTCCGGTAAACCCAGCTCGGGCGAAGCGTTAAATCTCCATTTTTATCACGCAACCTTGCAAAAAAATGACTTTTCTTTGTTATTGACTCAAGATGCAAACGGATTTTATCGAGGGAATGCTGAACAACCTATCGTCGGAAAATGGACAATTACTTTATCTCCATTAAACGAACAATGGAAAGTTATGCAGGATGTCGGTTTACCTCAAAAAGAAGCGTTTAGCTTTAATCCCTAATGGACGCCGCAAATTTGCATACGTGCTATCACTGTGGGCTTCCAATCAAGGATGGTGAAAGCTTCACAGTCACAGTTCTAAATGAAACTAGAAATATGTGCTGTCCAGGTTGCCAAGCCGTAGCAGAGGCCATCGTCAACAATGGATTAGAAGATTATTATCGTTTTAGAACCCAGTTCGCAGACAAGGGCGATGAGAAACTAACCGAAACATTAGACTCACTTCAAGCCTATGATCATGCAGAGATTCAACAAGAGTTTGTCGTAGATGATGGCACTCAAAAACAAATACAACTTACTATCGAAGGAATAAGTTGTGCTGCGTGCGGTTGGCTAATTGAAAAGCAGCTTTTAAAAACACCAGGCATCAAACGAATAGCAGTAAATGTTTCAGCTCGCAGAGCCACGGTTAATTGGAACGACTCTGAGCTAAAATTGAGTGAAATAATCCGTAAGTTAGAGTTTATTGGATACCATGCACTCCCCTTCCAAGCCGATGAGCATGAAGCCTCATTTTTACGTGAATCACGTAGCTTTCTAAAACGAATCGGTCTATCAGGCTTAATGACCATGCAGGTTATGATGTTAGCAATCGGCCTGTATTTCGGAATTTTTGGATCTATAGATGATGTTACTAAGCGATTCTTCCATTGGGTTAGTTTACTTCTAACTACGCCTGTCGTGCTTTATTCCGGTTTTACTTTCTACAGAAGTGCGGTTAACTCCTTAAAATTGCGTACCCTAAATATGGATATATCGGTATCCATAGCCATTTGGGGAACCTATTTGGCGAGCGCCTGGGGCACGATTTCAAATAGTGGTGAAATCTATTTTGAATCAGTTTGTATGTTTATATTTTTGCTGCTAATTAGTCGTTTTTTAGAGCACAGAGCTAGGCATCAAGCTAGTCTGATTTCAGCAAATATGTTTAAGTATATTCCTCTTACTGCAACACAAGTTGATGAAAATAATAAGCAGACATCAGTTTTAGCGAAGCACTTGCTTCCTGGACAAACAATTCTGGTAAAGCCTGGTGAAACATTTCCGGTAGACGGTGTTGTAAAATCAGGCAGCGGCAATGTAGATGAATCAATGCTTACCGGCGAATCTGAACCGATTCAAAAAAATATACATTCACAAGTTTACGGTGGAACCATAAATGTTAATGGTTCTTTTGTGATTGAGGTGATGAATGAGCTCAAATTGTCCTTAGTAAATAAAATTCTAAGACTTCAAGAGCTCGCATTATCAGACAAACCCAAAGCCGCTGTTTATGCTGACACAGCGTCACGTTATTTTATTATTATTGTCCTGATAATCACGTTGTTAAGCTACATTGCATGGTGGATGTATCAACCGGATAGAGCGTTTTGGGTAGCTATCTCTATACTCGTGGCAACCTGCCCTTGTGCTCTTAGTTTGGCGACACCTTCAGCATTAACCAGTGCAATTGCTAAATTAAATCAATACGGGCTTTTAGTAAAAAGAGCCAATGTAATCGATGTGATTCCAGAAATTACAACGGTAATTTTTGATAAAACCGGTACGCTTACCCAAGGTCACTTTAGTATTAGCAATATTGAGATATTTAATGGGTATTCCGAATCCTTTGCGATTGAATTGGCTGCTGGTATTGAACAATATTCACAACACCCTATCGCAAAGGCATTTAGCCAAAATTCAGCAGCATCTGTAGAACAGGTCAGCACCGTCCCCGGAAAAGGGTTACAAGGCTTATATCAGGAAAAAGCAGTAAGAATTGGTAACTTGGACATACTATCCGTCCAACTGCCCTCTTGCGTAGATCTAGATGATGCTAGGATTTACCTACAATGGGGGAATGATTTAGTTGCGGCTTTCACTGTTAAAGATGTGATTAAAACGGATGCCAAACAACTTGTTAGCAAACTAAGTAATAAAAACCTCGTGATGTTAAGTGGTGATGCAGAAAAAAATGCGACTTCGGTCGCTGCTTCACTGGGCATAACAAATGTTCTATTTCGGAAAAGTCCTGAGCAGAAGCTTGCATATATACAAGGTTTACAATCTCAGGGAACCAAAGTCTTAATGGTTGGTGATGGCATTAATGACGCACCAGTTTTAGCCGGCGCAGACGTGTCGATTGCGGTTGGCGATGCAAGTGATATGGCTAAACGTTCAGCTGATATTATTATGCTAACACCTAAATTAGAGAATATTGATGTCGCCATTAGCATGGCCATAAAGGTTCGCGCTAAAATAAAACAAAATATGGCTTGGGCCATTGGCTATAACGCGCTTATTCTTCCTTTAGCAGTCGCGGGTTACCTAACTCCATGGATGGCGGTGGTGGGAATGTCATTGAGTTCAATCGTAGTGGTTGTCAATTCTGTTCGACTATTACGCTAATTAAACTGAGAGCTAAGGCTCTATTGGAGATCATCTTGAGTATTATTTATGTACTGATACCAATCGCCATTATTTTGGTTTTATTAGCTATAGGTATCTTTTTTTGGGCAGTGAAAACCAATCAATTTGAAGATCTCGAACGTCAAGGTTTTAGCATTTTGTTTGATGACGATGTTGAAAAAAAGCCGCAAGCTAAACCACCCAAAAGCGACAATGATGAATGAATTAAGCTGGTTTTCTGCTATATTAATCGGACTGGCAGGCAGTGTTCACTGCGCAGGAATGTGCGGCGGCATAGTTACCTCATTTACATTCGCCCTTCCTAAATCACAATCCCAATGGCCTTATCTGCTCGCTTATAATTTTGGGCGAATTGTGTCTTATACCATCGCAGGCGCATTCGCGGGCTTACTGGGACAAATTATAACCACCAAATCATTTATCAATCCTCAAGCGCTTGTTTTATTTGGCGGAATTTTCATGTTGCTATTGGGACTATATGTTGGACAGTGGTCAAATTGGTTACTAAAAATCGAAAAAATGGGTGGCTTTTTCTGGCGTAAAATCAGTCCATTTTCCAAACGTTTCATTCCCTTTAAACACCCAATTTACGCCGTTCCATATGGCATAATTTGGGGATGGCTACCTTGTGGCTTGGTATATTCAAGTTTAACTTGGAGTGTTTCGACAGGTAATTCATTGCAAGGTGCCGTAACCATGTTTTGTTTTGGTTTAGGTACTTTGCCAATCATGTTAGCAATGGGAGCCAGCGCTGCACAAATTAGGAACTGGTTAACACAACCCTTAGTTAAAAAACTTGTAGCGGCACTATTGTGCGCTTTTGGCTTGCTTTTATGTTATCAGGCCGTTCATAATTGGTAACTTAAACGGTAATCGGGGAAATTAATGTCTAAACCAAATGATTTTAGCATTCGCTGTCAAAATTGCAGTTTCAATCATTTGTGCATTCCGGTCGCATTAAATCAAACCGAAATGCAAAGTTTAGATGAGATTATCGAACGTAAACGTCCGTTGCATAAGAACGATCAATTAACCATTCCTGGACAAAAGTTCACCTCTTTATTTGCGGTAAGAACGGGCTCGTTTAAATCCTATATAACCTCTCCTGATGGCGAACAACAAATCACTGGTTTTCATTTTCCAGGGGATGTAGTTGGATTCGACGGACTTTACTCAGAAAAGTATCAAAGCTATACACAAGCAATGGAAACGTCAATGGTGTGTGAACTCCCGTATGACAAATTAGATACGATGAGTGCGCAACTCCCTACGTTGCGTAAAGAAATGTTGAAAATTATGAGTACTGAAATAAATCAGGACCATAGCTTGATGATGTTATTAAATAAACGTACAGCCGAAGAACGTTTAGCGCATTTTTTGATAAACCTTTCCGACAGATTTAAAAGCCGCGGCTTTTCACCAGCCGAGTTCAATTTAACTATGACTCGCAACGAAATTGGCAATCATTTAGGATTAACTGTTGAAACCGTAAGCCGATTATTAACCCGCTTTCAAAAAGAACAGATAATTAAAGTCGATGGTAAAAATATACAAATTCAAAGTATTGAAATACTAAGGGAAAAGCTTGGTGAGCATGTTGCTAACAAAAAGGCTTGCGGCTAACACTTTCTAAAAAAATCACATTATTCACTTGATTTACATCAAATTTTCCCGCTGTAAATTGGCAAACTATTAAGACTACCCTTACACTTAAATGTATATGTGCTGAAATATTTAGGGAGTTATCTGATGTCTGTATTTAATAAAATACTAGCTGTTGTAGACCCAAGCAAAGATGAACAAAAGGGGTTTCAAAGAGCACTTTTGTTAGCCCGAAAAACCGGCGCTAGTGTCACCGCGTTTCTTTCTATCTATGATTTTTCTTATGAAATGACAACCATGCTCACGATTGATGAACGTGAAACTATGCGCCAAGCTGTGGTTGATGATAAAACTGATTGGTTAGCGAATATTGTAGAGCCCTTAGCGGCTAATTCAGCGATATCAATCGATATAAAAGTGGTTTGGCACAATCGACCTTATGAAAGCGTTTTATATGAAGTTATTGATCATAGTTATGACCTAATTGTTAAAGGTACTCAAGAACACGATACTTTAAAATCAGTTATTTTCACCCCTACTGACTGGCATATATTACGAAAGTCCCCTGTACCTGTATTGTTAGTGAAAGAGCATGACTGGCCAATTAAAGGCAATATCCTTGCTGCTGTAGATGTCGGTAGTGAAGACGAAGAACACCGTAATTTAAATAAATGTATTACAAACATGGCTGGGCTAATGGCTGACTTGTTAGATGGGCATGTAAATTTAGTCAATTCATATCCAGGTACTCCGGTCAATATTGCCATCGAAATTCCCGAATTTGATCCGATCGAGTACACCGATTCCGTCAAAAAACATCATAAAAACTGTATGCTTGAACATGCGAGAGAATTTAATATTCCAGAAAGTAACCAATATTTAAGTGAAGGTTTACCCGAAGATGTTATTCCTGCTATTGCCAAAGAAATTGATGCCGAATTGGTAGTGATAGGCACGGTCGGACGTACGGGTATAACAGCCGCATTAATTGGAAACACCGCAGAACATACAATTGATGCGTTGAATTGTGATGTGTTGGCAATTAAACCTGACGGGTTTGAATGTCCACTTAAACGTTAAACCTACATTTTCATCGGGGTATTTATGTCCTTCGCTAGGACAGGTATAATCTGCGCCGAAAATTAAGACCTTGTAGGAATGAAATGAGTAAGCTTGAATCACTGCCCCAGAACAAACGATACAGTTTTAATAAGCTGCAGAAGCGCTTACGAAGAAACGTAGGTAAAGCGATCGCCGATTTTAACATGATCGAGGACGGTGATAAGGTCATGGTGTGTTTATCTGGTGGAAAAGATAGCTATACCATGTTGGATATTCTCATTTACCTCAAAAATATCGCGCCTATCAACTTCGAAATTATTGCAGTCAATTTAGATCAAAAACAACCGGGATTTCCAGCAGATGTTTTACCTACTTATTTAGACAGTCTACAGGTCCCCTATGAAATAGTGACAGAAGACACTTACTCCATAGTAAAAGAAAAAGTTCCTGAAGGTAAAACAACCTGTTCATTGTGCTCGCGGTTACGCCGCGGAATTTTATACAAAACCGCTACACGTTTAGGAGCGACAAAAATCGCATTGGGACATCATCGAGATGATATGCTAGAAACCCTGTTTTTGAATATGTTCTATGGTGGTCGCTTAAAATCAATGCCGCCTAAACTCGTTAGTGACGATGGCAAGCAAGTGGTGATCCGTCCTTTAGCATATTGTGCAGAACAGGAAATTAGCCAATATTCTGACCTGCTTGAATTTCCAATTATTCCCTGCAACTTATGTGGTTCACAGGAAAACTTGCAACGCAAAGTCATCAAAAATATGTTGACCGACTGGAACAAACGTTTTCCAGGCAGAATAGAGAGCATGTTTAGAGCCATGCAAAATGTAGTTCCTTCTCATTTGGCAGACAATGAACTATTTGATTTTAATAATCTAAAAACACAAGATGAGCCGTTTTTAAACGGCGATATTGGATTTGATCAAGAAGACTTTTCAGTTTCCAAAGTGACTACTGACAACAGTGTTAAAATAATTAATATTAGTTAAGGATCATTTCAATATATGAAAATCGGATTAGCGCTTGGTAGCGGTGCCGCCAGAGGCTGGGCACATATCGGAATCATTCAAGCTTTAGAAGAACTCGGGATAAAAATTGATGTGGTTGCTGGCTGTTCAATTGGTGCTTACGTGGGAGCAGCATATGCAAGCAATAAATTAGATCCGCTAGCAGTTTGGGCGAGTTCACTAACCGAATGGCAAGTATTAGGGTTAATGGGCGTGGGTTTTCGAAAAGGTGGATTGGCCAGCGGAATCAAAGTTTTTAAAGCCCTTGAAGATAATTTTTGTGAAAAAGATTTTGAACACCTGTCTAAATCATTTGGTGCTGTCGCCACCGATTTATATAGTGGTAAAGAAGTATCCTTTACTCAAGGCCCCATTGCCGAAGCGGTAAGAGCCTCATGCGCTATTCCCGCACTATTCCCCCCTATCGCCCATAATGGTCGTTGGCTTGTAGATGGCGCTGTGGTTAATCCGGTGCCGGTTAATTTATGTCGTCAATTAGGTGCAGATTTTGTATTTGCGGTTAATCTAAGTGCTGACTTTCGGCCCGAAGTGCAAGCAAGTAGCCAAATGGAGCACGAGAATAATCAAAAGCGAACCAATGAATTTTTTAATAAAAGTCAGTCTTTTATGCAGCGCATATTCAGTGGTCGTTTCAAAAAAGACGATATTGAGCAAAGTGAACTTGAGTCCTTAGAAGATATTGATAATCTAGAAACACCTGCGAATGAAATACCCAATGAGTCTGCCAACAGTAGTGAAAATGTTGATGAAAGCATGACTAAAATTGAAGAAATTGTTGAACAAGCGGTTGTCGAAAAAGAAATAAATCATGTGAAGTTAACAGATTCAACGCCCAGTATGTTGGGCGTCATGTCTAGTTCATTAGACATTTTACAAGCAAGAGTGACGCGTTCTCGATTAGCGGGCGATCCTCCCGATATTTTAATCGAGCCGCAGTTACGCGACTTCGGTATTATGGAGTTTCATCGCGCTGCAGAGCTTATTGAAGAGGGGCGTCAAAGTGTGAATAGAGTTGCGGCGCAAATTAAATATCAATTGCGCCTAGATTAAACTCAAAAACCTCACCAAAGACCAACTTTTCTCTAGTTAGTCGTCGCGGTAATTCGATATGGGGCTTCAGAAAAATCTATCTGTTTGCCCTGCTCTATCCATGTTTCTGTTAACACCACATGCTGCTTATCTATGTATAGTTCTGATGGCACAGAATCTCTTTCTAACGCTTCAAAATAGAATTTCAATCCAGTTACCGAAGGCATCATAAACGACAAAAAGCCTCCCATATCATCAAAAAACACATTGTATTGATGATATATATCTTGTATTTCATGATGACTATAGTGATTCTTCAGATATTCACTTTTGGTTTCTAATTGTACTGACATATCACATTGGTTAGTCGGTTGTTTGATGTCTAACTCAACTGTTGCTCGAGCTTGTTTTAAGGCTTTTTCAGTCGGCAATAAAAAACGATTTTCGGTTGTAACTGTAACGGGTAAAGTCACTTTTTGGGTCACAATCTTCGCCGCGGTAATTTCGCATAAACTACCATCTGTTATATTCTTAAAACCAAATGCAAATTGCAATGCTGGCGTATCGTCATTATCTATTTTGGCAAGGTGACTATAAAAGCTGGCGTAATCCACCGATAAAGTTTCAGCGACTACAAAATGGCTAAGACTCCACACAAAAACACCGGTTAAAATCTTTTTCATAACGACATAAATTTCCTATTAAAGCGGATCATACTTATTAGTTCTTCAATGTAATCTTCTCCCCGCTCAGAGTAACTTTTTAGACCCTTGGCTAGCTTTTCAGCTGTAATCTTACTGTCACTGTTTCGCAGGTTAAGCCTAATTTGACGTAATTCAGCATAGGCATAATGACGATTTATATTGCGAAAATATGTTCCAACCGCATGATCTAAACTTCTGAATTTTGCCACTTCGTGAGCAGCGTCGTCGTTACGGCGTTTAGGCACAAAACCACAACCTTTTTTAAAACACCAAAGCCCAAAAAAATTATAACCTTTCTGAGCAAATCGAGATGTCCCCCAAGCAGATTCATTAGCAGCTTGCATTAATACTAATTCAACCGGAATAATATCTACACGACGCATTAATCGCGCAATCATCGCAACTAAATCTTCATCAGGATCAATACGGTACTCTTCAATAAGCGCGTCTAACCTTTTTTGCTGTAAGGAAGAAAATGGTTGGTCTTGGTTAATCACATCACGGATTTCATTTAGAAACTCGCGTTTTTGTAAGATAACTTTATTGTGATGATTAATTGCTGGTAATAGATAATCAAAAAATGCCTTCTTTCTATCCACGATGGATTCAATTTCAGCAAAGTTAGGCATTTCCTGCTCTATATAAGGTGCAATATTTGCCTCATCAAAAAGGTCGATCTCTTTGGGGGGGAATAAAAATGGGTAACTTAATACCACAGCTCCAAAAATCCAAATTATAGCTAAGTAAACAATGCGCTTGGGTGTTGGAAAGTCTACATTATGCATCAAAAGTACTATCTCCAGCAGAATCCGGTTGTAGTGTCTCATCAGCACTGCCGTAACCAAAAAGTTCACTGTATAACATACCATTTACATTATAATAGAAGGGTATGAGGAGTAGCAAACCTATCCCAAACGAAACAATTGATAAGATCAATAAAATTAAGAACAAGAAATATAAAATGGTAAAAGGAAACAAATATCGATTAACCATTTTTACAGACAAAATTATGGCATCTATTGGCGTAAGTCGTTTATCAGCAACCAACAATACAGCAAAGCTGGTAGCGATCATTAAATACAATCCAGGTAAAATAAATAAAGTCATTCCGATTTTTGTGAGTAATAGTATAAAGCCAGTTACGACACAAATAGGTAACGCCTGCGGTAAGGTTGAAAATAGAAACCTAACATTGGCTAATCGTTTAATATGTGAATTAGCACCTTGTAACATCATGGCAGCTGTGAACGGAGCAATAACCAATTGAATGACTAAGTCTAACGTCATCAAATGGCTTTGCGTAAACTGTTCCATCGTCTGAATGCCCTGAAATTTAATATAAATCGTCGCAATTACTAAACTTATTCCAAACACCACAAATATCATTTGAAAGAAGATCCAAATGCTTGAAGTTGTGTTTTCAAATCCCTTCGCCAAAATGACTTTTAGATCAAAATTATATTCGCCCGCTAAATTTTTCTGAATAAGATCAGAATAAGGTTTTTTTATTGGTTTCAACATGAATAATTCGTTCGTTAATTTAGGTATTAAAAATAAGGTTGGCAGCTAATAAAATCAAAATCACTCCCATGATGCGATCGAAGATATAGCCGTGACGTTGCAGCAGTGAGCGCAATTTAGTGCCGCCCATTAAATACGACAAAAAACAGAACCATAATCCGGTAGCTATCGCTAAGTAAATTCCGTATATCAATTTGACTTGAATTGGTGTTTGTGGCGATACGGCAACTGCAAACACGGTCAAGAAAAACAAAGTCGCTTTAGGATTTAGCCCATTAGTGACAAACCCAATTAAAAACGACTTTTTATTAGTTATCGCAGCGTCAGGTGATCTGTTAGTTTTTTCTACTTCGTCTATATTAATCGGCTGTGGTTTACTTCGAATGGCTCCCCACCCTAAATATGCTAAGTATGCTGCAGCGGCGTAAGCAAAAACCTGAAACAACCAAGGTGTTGTTTTAATCAAAATTCCAATTCCCAGCAGAGAATATGCGACATGCACAAGTATCCCCGCCCCCACGCCAACACTTGTGTACATGGCTGAACGTCTGCCGTAACTGATACTTTGTTTCAAAACAACAGCGAAATCAGGCCCAGGACTGGCAACTGCAAAAAAGTGTAGTGTTGCAATTGCAGCAAATTCGATCCAATAGGAGGTTAAATCTGGGAAATACATTATTTGATTAGTGACTCTATAAAATTAGGGATGACCTGCGTTGCGGGTCCATAATGACTTTCTGAAAAAGCACTAAACCCTTGGCTCGGTTCTAAGTTAAGCTCCACACAATGTGCGCCATACAATCCGGCTTGTTGCACAAAACCTGCTGCAGGATACACGTTTCCTGAAGTACCCGCAGAAATAAATATATCTGCATTGGCAAGTGCTTCACTAATTTCATCCATAAACATCGGCATTTCGCCAAACCATACAATATTAGGTCTTATCATGCTGGGATTATCACAACAATCACAATGGCTTTTTTCGTCATAATCTTCTGTTGTTGATTTAACAATCTGACTACTCAGGCAGCGATGACTTAATAATTCTCCGTGCATATGTAAAACTCGTTTTGAACCTGCACGCTCATGCAAATTATCCACGTTTTGAGTAATTAATAAAAAGTTATCTTCTAAATATTCTTCCAATTTCGCCAGCGCATAATGTCCTGCGTTCGGTTTCACGTCTGGTGATTGTAGTTGTGCTCTACGTTGATTATAGAAACGATAAACCACATCTGGATTGCGTTCGAAAGCCTCTGGAGTCGCGACATCCTCAACACGATGGTTTTCCCATAAGCCGTTATTATCTCTGAATGTTTTCAATCCTGATTCAGCCGAGATCCCTGCCCCAGTTAATACGACAACTTTGCTAGACTTGTTAAATCCACTAAGCATATATAATTTGATTATCCATCATTTAAATTGTTTAGACTTTGTAGAATACGCGCTTTTCGTTACACTAACTAAGGACACTCTCAATATTGTGGAACTTACGGTTTGCCAAAATCTAAATTTGTAACGTTGATTACCCAATCTTACCAGCAGCTTTCTCCAAATGGGCGGAAAATTGCAAATTATCTTCAACAAAATCCTGCGGATGTGTTAAATCTTTCAGTCGCCGAAATTGCTGAAATTACACTAACCTCTAAAGCGACTGTAAGCCGTTTCTTCAGACAGTTAGGTTATAAAAATCTTCAACAAGTTAAAGATCAAATGCGTGCAGCACGAAGTGCAGGCATGCCTTTAGCGGTAACACATAAAAATAATGATTACATTACTCAAGAGTTAGAACGTATTCGGCAAACCTGGGAGAATGTCAAACCAGATGATATAACCCAATTGGTCGAATCCATCTCACAGGCCTCTCGCATAACCTTAATTGGTTTTCGAAACAGCTACCCTGTAGCCTTACATTTTCGTCAGCAACTATTACAAGTGAGAGGTAAAGTCAGGTTATTACCGCTTCCAGGGCAAACATTAGCAGAGGAAGTTGAAGATATTTCAGCAGATGAATTAGTTATTATCATTGCTTTTCGTCGGAGACCAAAAATTGTCGAGAAGTTAATAAAATTGATACCGAAAGAGCAGCTAGTACTAATGGCTGATCCATCGGCGCAAATATATAAAGATGAAGTCAATCAGTTGTTTATTTGTCAATTAGGCCAAGAATTACCTCTTGATAGTTATTCAGCGCCCATGAGTGTCATCTCTGTTATTTGTAACCAAATTCTTAATTCAGAAAAATATTCTAAACTAAATCGTATTGATGCCATATCAAATATGTACAAAGAGTTGGATGAATTAGAATAAAAAATGCTTTATTCAACTGTTTCTCTTGACTATTGAGTGAAACAGTTGTTTCATAATAAAATGATTAATAAAGTTTGGTTACATGAATTCTTCATTTAACTCGCCATTCGTTTTACCCGTTAATTTAAATATAAACAACGTATCCAACACCAAAGCTCCACAGCCTCTTAAAGGTTGGACTTTGGCAGTGAAAGATTTGTTTCATATTGACGGCATTGTCACATCAGCAGGAAATCCAGATTGGGCTGACAGCCATCCGCTGCCGACAAAGACATCCGAGACAGTTAGTCGTTTACTAGATGCTGGTGTTCAATACGTGGGTAAAACCATAACGGATGAATTGGCATATAGCCTTAACGGGCAAAATATCCATTACCCAGCATTAGTTAATTGTCTGGATAATGAACGTATTTGTGGTGGTTCTTCTAGCGGTTCCGCTGTGGCTGTTGGGCGTAAATTAGCCAGAATCGGCTTAGGAACTGATACCGGTGGTTCGATAAGAATACCCGCTAGTTACAACGGTTTAGTTGGTTTTAGACCAAGTCATGGATTGATTTCACTAAAAGATGTTGTGCCATTAGCCCCCTCTTTCGATACCGCCGGTTGGATAACAAATAACATAGAAGATGCGGTTGAAATTGGGAAATTTTTACTTCCAAAGTCAGTTGAAAAACATTTTATGGCTGCGCAACCACTCGTATTAAACAATTTGGTTGAATCATGCGAATTTAAGAATGAATTGTATACTTGGTTAGATTCTAAATTTGATAAAAATTGGCAAAGTAGCCTGGCTGTTACGTCTGAATTATTAAAAGACGCATCTGATGCATTTAGAGTGTTGCAAGGCCGAGAAATCTGGCAAACTCATGGTGACTGGATAAAAAACACTCAACCTAGGTTCGCTGATGACATTCAACAGCGCTTTCAGTGGTGTTCGACATTGTCAGCAAACGACGAATTAGCGGCTATTGAACAACAGCAACGTTTAATCAAAACAGTGTCATTAATTTTGAATCAGCAGCACTACATAGTAATACCTACGACACCGGGACCCGCGCCAAGACGAGATACCTCGGCACGTGAGATTGCTGAATATAGAAAAAAACTAATGCAATTCACCTGCATTGCAGGTTTAACTGGGTGCCCTCAACTGCATATGCCGTTGTTCCAACAGAAAAATACGGCGTATGGTGTATCGATTATAGGCCCTAAAAATAGCGATTTAGAATTATTATTTTTAGGCAAGCAGCTTATGGAAAATATTGAATGAAACATAAAGTACAAAGTCTTGAACATCATTCCACAACAACGGGATTTACTGCACCACATTACGCTGCTGCGCAAGCAGGACAACATATTTTAGACACCGGTGGTACGGCTATAGAGGCAATGGTTGCAGCAGCTGCTTCTATTGCTGTCGTTTATCCTCATATGAATGGTTTAGGTGGGGATGGATTTTGGTTGATAAGCGAACCGGGTAAAGATCCCATAGCGATTGACGCCAGTGGTAGCGCAGCTAAATTGGCCACTTCGGACTTTTATCAGGGTTTAACTGACATTCCCTCTCGAGGAGGTAAAGCCGCATTAACAATGGCTGGCGCGGTTTCCGGTTGGCAGAAAGCTTTAGAAGTCAGTCAACAATGGCAACCAAACAAATCATTGCAAGAGTTATTGTCTACTGCAATTGGGCAAGCAGAATGGGGTTTAGAAGTAACCCAAAGTCTTACTGATGCCAGCTTTAAAACGTTTGATGAATTGCATAATAATTCTGGGTTTGAACAGTTTTTAATAAAAGGCAAAGCCCTTAAAAAAGGAAAAATCGTTAAACTTCCTAAACTCGCAGCAACCCTGACTAAGCTTGCAGAAAACGGTTTAGATGATTTTTATCGTGGCGAAATAGGAAACGATTTAGCAGCCGATTTGGCGCAAGCTGGTTCTCCTATTCGATCAAATGACTTTATCGATTATCAAGCGAAATTCGTAGACCCGTTACAAGTAGATATTTCAGTAGGCAAGCTATACAACTTGGGTGCACCTACACAAGGTGTCGCTTCACTATTGATATTGGCTTTGTTCGATAAAGTCAAACATCTTGCCGTAAATGAACACGACTTCGTACATTTACTCGTCGAATGCACCAAACAAGCTTTTATTCTGCGAAATCAATATGTGACGGATGAATCAAGATTAACGAAATCGTTGGATTCTCTGCTAAATGAATCCGAAATAGACAAATTGCTAAGTAACATCGATATCAATAAAGCAATGCAATGGCCTCATGCAGCGAAGTCAGGTGACACTGTCTGGATGGGTGCATGTGATAGCTCAGGAAGAATGGTTAGTTACATTCAAAGTTTATATTGGGAATTTGGTAGTGGCGTAGTGTCAAATTCGACAGGCATTGTTTGGAACAACAGAGGCACATCATTTAGTTTAGATCCGCAATCAAACCAATTTTTAAAACCGGGACTGAAGCCGTTCCATACGTTGAACCCTGCGTTTGCAGAATTACATGATGGCAGACGCATTAGTTACGGCACTATGGGAGGCGAAGGCCAACCGCAAACCCAAGCGGCTATCTTTAGTCGCCATGTATTTCAAAACTTATCATTAGAACATGCTATCGAAGAGCCGCGTTGGCTGTTAGGTCGAACCTGGGGTGATCAATCCCATAACTTAAAAATTGAAGAAGATATCGATCCTTCAATTGTAGATTCATTACAAAGCAAAGGACACGATGTAGCCATAGTTGCACCTAACAACGAAATGATGGGCCATGCCGGTATGATCGTGCGATCACCAAGTGGCAAAGTAACCGCTGCAACGGATCCGCGTAGTGACGGCAAAGCTTTCCCATACTAATTAGGAGACGATTTTTCAGATGGATTTACTCATTGAACACTACCCTACCATTTTGGCATTAATGGCAACCGGTATTTTTGCCGGTATTTTAGCCGGTTTATTGGGTGTTGGTGGCGGTATTGTCATAGTACCAGTGTTGTATTTTTTGTTTCAACACTTCGGCGTAGAGCCTAGTTCAGCGATGTTAATAGCAACCGCTACGTCTCTGGCGACAATAGTGCCAACGTCAATAAGCTCTATCCGTTCACATCGGAAAAAAGGTAATGTCGATTTGGAATTGCTGCGGTTTTGGTGGATATTCGTATTACTAGGCGTTCTAGTTGGTAGTTTATTGGTTACTGTGGTTAATGGTTATTGGCTCACCCTAATGTTCGCAGTTATAGCCACGTTAGCTGCGCTAAATATGTTATTTCGAGCATCAAAACCCCCTATTTTTGAGCAACTACCTAAACGTCCAGGTCAAAGTGTCATTGCCGGTATAATAGGCATGTTAAGTTCAATGGTAGGTATTGGTGGCGGCACCTTATCTGTGCCTATATTAACCACGTTCAATTACCCAGCACATAAAGCCGTCGGTACGGCTGCAGCAATAGGCTTAATTATTTCATTACCCGGCGCTTTAACGATGTTGATACTAGGACAAACTCCGGCTGATGCGCCCATTTTCACTTATGGCTTAGTTAACTTAGCTGGTTTCATTTGCATTGTTCCTCTCACCGTTTTATTCGCGCCGGTGGGCGCAGCTATCGGTAGTAAACTAGATCCGAATCTTCTCAAACGGGTGTTTGCTATCGCATTATTAATCACTGGTGGGCGCATGCTTGTTCAGGTTTTACTTTAAGGAGAATCATGTCTTTACTTAATCCCCCACCTCGACTCTTAATGGGGCCAGGACCGATAAATTGTTATCCCCGCGTACTGAGTGCAATGTCGACTCAACTCGTTGGACAGTACGACCCGATAATGACCGGTTATATGAATGAGGTTATGTCACTATATCGTTATGTGTTTAATACTAATAACGATGCCACATTACTTATCGATGGAACTTCCCGAGCAGGTATCGAAGCAGTTTTGGTTTCATGTATCGAACCAGGTGATGATGTGCTCGTGCCGGTTTTTGGACGCTTTGGTCATCTTTTGGCCGAAATAAGTCAGCGTGCGGGTGCAAACGTGCATACAATTGAAGCGCCTTGGGGAGAGGTGTTTAAGCCTGAGCAAATTGAAGCTGCTATTCAGAAAATTCGTCCAAAAGTGTTGGCCTTAGTACAAGGTGATACGTCAACAACCATGTTGCAACCACTAGAGGATATTGGTGAGATTTGTACTCGATATGACGTACTATTTTATAGTGATGCTACCGCTTCAATTGGCGGAAACCCCTTTGAAGCTGATAAATGGAAACTCGATGCGGTTTCAGTAGGTTTACAAAAATGTTTGGGTGGACCTTCAGGTAGCGCACCAATTACCTTAAGTGATAAATACGTACAGACAGTCAGAAAACGTCAACATGTAGAAGCAGGAATTCGCAACGAAAATCATATGGATGGATTAGGTTTACGGATACGTTCTAACTATTTCGATATCCCTATGATTTTGGATTACTGGGGAACAGAAAGACTTAATCATCACACAGAAGCCACATCTATGCTTTATGCAGCAAGAGAATGTGCATTGCAGTTGCGTGAAGAAAGTTTGGAAAACAGCATCAACAGACACAAATTACATGGTGATGCTATGTTGGCAGGTGTACAAGGATTGAACCTCAAACCATTCGGTGATCTCAAGCATAAAATGAACAATGTGGTTGGAGTTCATATACCAGAAGATATTAATGGTGAAGATATTCGCCATACAATGCTACACCAATACAACATCGAAATTGGTACTTCGTTTGGTCCATTACACGGCAAAATTTGGCGTATTGGAACTATGGGGTATAACGCCAGAAAAGACGCTGTTTTACACACGTTACAAGCACTTGAAAACACTCTAAGACGCGCCGGTCATAAACTACAATCAGGTTTAGCGACAGATATGGCGTTTGATGTTTACACAAATGAGGAGAACTAAAGATGTTTACTTCCTATGTTCACACTGTCCTCAAACGATGTGATGAGCTGGCTTTGATCAGTCAAAGTCCTGAATATATAGATCGTCGTTATTTGACGAACGAACATAAATTCGCAAACCGTTTAGTCGCAAGTTGGATGGAACAAGCCAATATGCAAACTTGGCAAGATGAAGCTGGAAACCAATGGGGATGTTATAAAAGTCCCGTTGAAAACGCACAAACCTTAATCATTGGAAGCCATTTAGACACCGTTCCAAACAGTGGTCAATATGACGGCATATTAGGCGTTTTGTTGCCATTGAGCTTAATCCAGTGGTTCGCAGATAAATCTATTACGTTACCGTTTAATGTGGAAATAGTCGGTTTTGCTGATGAAGAAGGTACGCGTTTCGGTACGACGTTATTAGGCAGTCGCGCCGTTGCTGGCACATGGCAAGACCGTTGGGCAAGTTTATCAGATAAACAAGGTCTAACTGTTGCAACTGCAATGCGCGATTTTGGCTTAAATATTAATAATATTCATAATGCAGGCCGCGACAAAAATAGTATTCTGGGATTTGTTGAAGTACACATAGAGCAAGGTCCTGTGCTTGAATCTCAAAATCTACCGGTTGGGATAGTGAGTGGGATCGCAGGCGCAAAACGCTTTTCTATTGAAATTGTAGGACACGCTGGACATGCCGGAACTGTTCCTATGGCCCTGCGCCAAGACGCAATTGCTGGCGCAGCAGAAATCATATTAGCAATTGAACAAGCCGCAATAGAACACGATGTTGTGGCTACAGTTGGTCAAATAAACTCTCTCACCAATGCTGTAAATGTAATTAGTGGTAAAGTTGATATTAGCTTAGATGTACGCAGTTTAGATAACAGTAAACGCGATTTATGTATCGAACAGATAAAACAAAAAACACAGCAAATAGCACAATTGAGAGGATTACATGTTAATGAAACCTTAACCCACGATGCTGATGCGACTTTGTGCCACCCTAGTATCATGTCGCAACTTGAGTTGGCGTGTGAAATAAACGCAATTAAACCCTTCGTACTAAGTTCCGGTGCAGGTCACGACGCTATGGCAATGGCTGAATTGTGTCCTACCGGTATGTTGTTTGTTAGATGTGCAAAAGGTATCAGTCATCATCCAGCTGAATCGGTTAATTTTGAAGATGTAAACGCTACAATGTTAGTCTTAAAATCTTATGTACAGCAATTAGCAAAACAATATGGAGAAAACAGCGAACTGGTCGCTTAAGGATTTATCTACTCAATTGGATAATCCGTATCAGCGCCCCACTCGCTCCAAGAACCATCATAAACTGCCCAATTGTCGACTCCTATTTCATGGGCTGCTAGAGCAAGAATACAAGCAGTAACGCCAGAGCCACAAGTAAAACTAAGCGGTTTATTCTGGTGTTGCAGCGCGGGTGCAAACAACGTTTTAATCTTTGTTTTATCAACAAACTTTCCATCTTCTAGCAGCTTCGCGTAATGTAAATTAAGAGAGTTGGGTATATGCCCACTTCTTACGCCAGGTCTAGGCTCTGGTTCAATACCGTTAAATCTAGCAGTGCTACGCGCATCAACAACCACACGTTCGTGATTAAACAACGTGCGTTTTATGTCCTCTTTAGTTACCTGTAGGTTAGGATTAAAACGGCATTGATAGTGAGTATTAGTGACATCCTTTTTGAGTTCAGTTTCGACGGCAAAGCCTGCGTCTATCCACGCTTGGATTCCCCCATCAAGCACATAAACGTTTTTATGGCCCATAATGGTTAACATCCACCACACTCTGGGCGCACTAAAACTTCCCTGATCATCGTAAATGATCAGCGTAGCTTCATTAGAAATACCCAATTTAGACATCTCGGCTGCGAACTTTTCAGGTGTTGGTAAGGTATGAGGAAGACCACTATTTTTATCGACAAACACGTTATCAAAATCGAAAAACAGAGAATCAGGAATAAATGCCGGTTTATCCAACTTACTCACGTAACTAACAGGAAACGCTACATGAGTGAACAAAACTTGCACAGATTCATTTTTTATCAGTTGTGCCATCTGTATTGGATTGATAAGTGCTGAACGACTATTTTTATTAAAATTCATACTGTTTCTCGACTTTTGCAATTCGTACCGAATAGCGTTGATACCACTTTTGCTTACCATGTTTTTGTGCAATCAAATGCTCTTGTTGATTTTTCCAATGTTTTATTGCTGCTAAGTCACGCCAATAAGACACTGTGATACCGATGTTTTCGCGAGCTGATTCTACCCCCAAATAACCGTCAATTTGTTGAGCAAGTGCCAGCATGTTTTCGAACGTAATAGCGTGATGGGGTGCTAGCTCCATCTTACCATTTTGTAACTTCAGTGGTTTTATTTAGCAAAATTCATCAAAACAAAGTTAAAAACAACAGAGAGTTTAAATTTTTAAGAAATAAAAAAACACGTTGGTGAGCGTTTTTTGCTGTGACTGGCCGATGTGTTTGCCACATGTTTCGTAATGAAACACCTTAGATGGTGATCTATTACGTATAATTCTATTTGTTGATGGCGCAATATTTTGTTGCTCCTAGAACACGAAAAAGCCGCTTTCGCGGCTTTCTGTAATCAGTTAAATTAACAGTTACAGCTGCAGACCACATGATCCATGTTGGCGACAGCAAAGAAACAAGAGCAACTTGTTAGTTACATTAAGCGTAGCGTACTTGGCACTAAATTGTTAGTGATTGATGAAATTGGTTATCTGCCGTTTGGGCGCGAAGAAGCCAACCTTCTCTTTTTCTAGTTTTTGCTTATGCGATAACCTAAGATGTCATGTACTTTTTCCCTCTAATTTCTACTCGCGAATTTGACTATCAAACTCGTTAAACTAAGTAAACGAAAATCGTTTCCGATTCACAAATATCGAAACACACTTAACCAAGGATATAAAAAACACTTTTATAGTTCAAATACTTAAGACAAGGTTTCACAAAAGTCTATAATCAAAATCTGGTTGGAAATTGCGTTTTCACTTCCACATTAGAAAACGGTTGGTTGGAAAATGAATTTTAATTGGCGGTAAATCTTGCAAATCTGCATATCCGGATGGCCCTGAACGGCTTTTTCCATCTCACAGGCCTTAACTTTTTTCTAGGTGATCAAATAAGTCACTGTATCTATTGATCAAGCAATATCTGACATTAGCGTTCTCAATGTTTAATCTCCTCTTCTCGTTTAGCGTGTTGATTACCTTTAATGCTTGCGCAAAACCAACTGTAAGTGCTCCATTACTAAATTTACCACCAGTGAGTTTAGAAGCACTCCCGCTAACTACAGCAGCAACTTTTTGAAGTCTGGCACCTTTAGTAGCGGTACATATCTTTTTATTAGTGTTTAGAACTTTCGTTAGACCTGCGCTAAAGAAACAATATCCAAATTTGCCTCCAGATAAAACAAAAATTATTCCACCTGCTACTGAATGTATCCCAATATTGCTAAAGACTCCGGCTTCCTAAAACCATCTGCATCTGTAAATGCATCACCACTTAGCGCATTAATAAGTATGCGACAATAAAGATATAGATGCTCTGACTAGAAAATCTCAGAAAGCATCAGATGACCATCTCATACTTTCTGACGTTTAAAGTAAGCGTTACTAAAAATGCAGCTCAATACCGATGGAAGGAAAAATTTCAAGACCTTTCTCTGCCTCAATAGGGATATTGGTTAAACTTTCAGTACCATCTGGCAAGTAGTAGTAACCAGACACATTGTCACTTCCTAATGCATTTAAAAGAGCAAATGTTATTGAGCCATTTAGGTCAAAAGGCAGGCGAGAGTATTTTGCCTGTAAGTCCAAGCGAACATAATTCGGTAGGTTTTCGCTGTTTAGTTCGCCATAATTTGGTAGGAAATTATCTGGGAAATTGGGGTCAACTCTAAGGCTTACTATCGGCGTGTATCTCGCACCTGCCCTTGCCGTAAAACGCGCTCCGAATTCCCAATCGGCAGAGTACTCATAATTGGCAACCATATTCAATACCCAAGGTGTGTCGAGCCAATAACGAGTCGTTTGTTTACTTAACTCATCAGTGCGATCACTCTTAGAATAACTAAAGCTTGCCCACGCATACCATCCGTTCTGCTTTTGTCGTTCTATTAGTAATTCGGCACCATAGGATTCGCCGCTAACATCATTCGTATAGTTAAGGCTAGGGTCAGGACTCAGATCATCAGTCGCGCGAGGTAAATCTTCTAGTTGTTTATAATAGATTTCAAACTTGCTCGACCATAATGAATTCCAATCATTTTCGATACCCGCCGAGTAATGATTGGCTAAAAAGGGTTTTAAGTCGGGGTTGCCTAAAGTAGGCAGAGCTTGCTCTCCGTCAGGAAAACGCGAATAAACGCCGCCTTTTGCAAACACGGTACTTGTGCTATTCAACATCCAAGCCAGGCTAATTCGTGGGTGAACAAAAGATTCGTCTGTATAGCTATCTGTTTCAAACCTCGTGCCGATTTCGACCTTAAAAGCGTCTGTTACGTAAAAGCTATCAATGAGGTATGCACCAATAACGTCAATTTCAATTTCATCGTTTCCTTGGACTCTATCCCCTCTTTGACTTTCGCAATCAGGGGTAATTTCGGTACAATTATAGTCAATGATATCAAACGCATAATCAAAGCGATTGCGCTGGGCGTCGAAACCAAACGTTATTGAGTGGTAAGGCACAATATTGGTCGTCACGCTCGTTCGCAAATTATTCTGTGTGTTTTTGCCGTCGGTAAATTGTCCGGCCCCAAAACTGCTGCGGTCTTCTGTTACAAGTTGGTTTAAACCGATTGAAGAGTAGATCTTATTGCCAAAATATTCGTAAAAGATAGATTGCGAATTTGCAGATGTTACGATGCGAGCATCACCGATAAGATCAGGCTGTATTCTCCCCTCTTCCGATAAGCTTGATATGTTAGCGCCCGCGTCATCACTTGCTCCTAATGCAGATATAGTTAACTTTTGGTTTTTACTGATTTGCCACTGATATTTAGTTTGATAGTCATCACTAATTGGAGCGTTAGTAATAGTGATACCATCAGAGTCTGAGCCCTCCCTTAAAAACAAATGAATTAGTGAGCGTCTATAGCTAGCATAAAAGGCGTGATCTTCAGCTATACTCCCCTCCACAAAAATCCCCGTTTTTATAAGACTGGCATCTAGGGTGAATTTTATATCTTGCCGTCTGGGATCGCGTAACTTCACATCGAAGATGCCGCCTGTTGCTTCGCCATATTGAGCCCCAAAAGATGACGCTTGAAAGTTAAAATCTTGCACGATGTTTTTATTAAAAACGCTGTCTCCAAATAAATGATATATGTACCCCGCGGGCATACTATCAATAAAAAAAGCATTGTCTTGTGGAGAAGAACCGCGCACAGCCGGGCCTCCACCGGTATCACCGCCAGCATATAGTACGCCAGGTAAGGAGAATACAGCCGTAAGTGGATCACCATCAATACCCGCAATATTTAGAAGTTTGACCGTTTCTTCGGTTGGTTCTGTGTTAAGTATGTTTCTCTGCCCCTCTATAGTGAGTACTTCAAGTTCACTTTCGTCCGTGTCATTGGTAACCGCAAACGACTTGCTTGAAACAAGTAATGACATACACATCGACGCCTTAGCGACAATGGTTATAGTTTTATTCATTGTGTTATCCTAGATAATTGTATTAATTGACGGACTAGGATCCTAACAACCCTCGTTTTGGGTCTCTGTTGCAGAATTGTTGGTTTTTCGCGTTACTTTCTTACACTTTTTAATCAAATCAATACAGTGTTATTCGCGCTTAGTGCCTGAATGAACACTAGTGGGTCGTATCAATGCAAGCATCTAAATCTTATTTCAACCATTCTAAACCGCGTCTCCTTCTGTTCGTGTAAACCCCATTTTGCTCTTGGAACTTACCCGTTAAATTCCTCGCTAGTTTAGGCATGGTGTCGCCATGCCAAAGACCAGAAATGCAAATCGATAATAAATAAGAGGTTTAAAATGCACACACATAGGAAAATAACAAAGGCAGTTAAAATTGCGCTTATGTCATCTATTGCCAGCGTGGCAATATCTGGACAAGCATTAGCACAGGAGATAGAGTCAGATAAGAGCTTTGAACGCATTGCAGTGACAGGCTCCAGTATTGTCAGAACCGATATAGAAGGAGCGTTACCCGTTACCACGCTGACCCAGGCAGATATAGTAAGAACAGGTGTTACTTCTGTCCCTGATTTGATTCAGCAACTACCTTCAATGCAAGGTTTCACAGCGCCTTCACAGAGTGTTGGTGGCGGTGGTGGAGGTGTTGCAACAGCCTCACTGCGCGGTATTGGTAGCGAATACACACTCGTACTATTAAATGGTCGCCGTCTGGCAGCTTCAGGTTCTGGTAGTTCCATCGATGTAAACACCATACCTCTTGCAGCTATAGAGCGCGTTGAGATTCTAACTGATGGTGCTTCTGCACTTTACGGCGCTGACGCGATCGCTGGTGTAATTAACTTTATCCTGAAAAAAGATGTACAGGAAACGACAATTCAGGTGCGTTACGACAAACCACAAGACACCGGCGGTGAAAATTTTAGTTTTAACATTACCACGGGTTTTGGAGATTTAAGCAAAGACGGGTTCAACATCTCTTTGTCTGCATCTCGTGAAGACCAAACACAACTGCGAAGCTTTGATCGCGATTTTTCAAAAACGGGATTTATTCCGTTCAATCATAATGGTAACGATCTGATGTTCGTTGCTGCGTCAGCAAACGCAATTCCGGGAAATGCGCGCGTTCGTTTCTGGCATCCAGATGGGGTAGACAGCAATGGAGATGGAACGCCTGACCGCCTGACCGCCACTTTTAACCCTTACCGTTTTGCCAACGGCCAGTGTGGTCCGAATAGCGCCCCTTCGAACAGCTCCACAGCTACGTCGCAGGTCGAAACTTGTGTATTCGATTTTACGTCTACTCTGGAAATTTTACCTGAGTTTGTTCGCGACAATATCATTTTAAACGGCACTGTAGAGCTGGGTGACTCAGCAGAAGCATACGGTACGATTAACTACTCAAACTTCGATACGATTACTCGAATCGCCCCCTATCCTACTGGTAACTTCCTAATCCCAACTGATTCTGCGTTGGTACAAAACGAAGTACTCCCTAATCTGCCCAGCAATGTGCTTGGTTTCACTCCACAGCAAATCATTGACAACATTGCCGATGTGGCGGCTGCGTGGCGTGTGCTTCCTGGTGGCAATCGTACCAATGAGTTTTCTACTAATTCTCTATGGACGAACTTTGGTGTACGCGGTGAATTCGGCGACATATCATACGATTTGTCTTTTACTCACGCAGGTAACGAACGTAGCGATAATATTCTTACTGGATATCCCATTACTTCTGAGTTTGTACCTCTGGTATCTTCAGGTGCCGTGAACGTATTTGCGTCTCCAGACGAACTCAGCGATGAAGAGCGAGCCGCAGTTCAGGCGACAATGTACAGCGGGCCGCGCCAGAAAACCGATACAGGTTTAACCATGTTTGAAGGTTCATTCTCTACGCCAGTGTTTGAGTTACCGGGTGGTGAAGTCTACTTAGGTGGTGGCTTTGATTATCGCGAAATGACGTTTGAGCAAACGGCATCCGAGGCTTATCAGCAAGCTACCATCTTGTTTACGCGCCCACTGCCTGAATTTGACCTTGAGCGAACGTCCTACGGTGCCTTTATAGAAATGGTTGCGCCTATTACTCACAATTTAGAACTGACCGGTTCTTTGCGTTACGACGACATCAGTGACATCGATGCTGCTGACACGCTTTGGAGTGATCTTGACGGTGACGGTATTAACGATCCTACCCGAAGCGCAGAGACTCGCGGTGTAGAAATGGACGATACCACCTACAAATTAAGTTTGGCTTATCGTCCAGTTGACGAGTGGTTAATCCGCGCTTCTATGGGGACTGGCTTTAAGGCTCCGACCATGTTGCAAGTGGCGCGCCCCAGAACCCCCTTTGGTGTAACTGGCAATGTGTATGATTGTCCATTTTCCGGTAGCGATCCGCTAGCACAGTTTTGTTTGGATCCACAGTCACAATACTCAGTAGTTAGTCAGGGTAATCAAACCTTGCAACCAGAAGAATCAGAGCAGTACTCATTGGGTGTTGTATACGGTGGAAACGACTTTGAATTCAGTGTTGATTACTTCAACATTAAGCTGACCAACCAAGTATTACCAGCGACTGAAGGTCAAATCTTCGGTAACCCTCAACAATTCCGTGATTTATTTACTACAACGGTTAACCCGGGTACTGGAGAGCAAGTACTGACGATGATTTCGGCAAGTGCTAACGTAGGTGAAGCTAATATTGAAGGTATTGACTACAGTGTGTCGTTCTCTAATGAATTTGGTACTGCAGAACTTACCACCAATATTGCAGGTACTTACATGATTGAAAATAATTACCTGCGCACCGGTACCGGAACAGGTGATGTTGCTGCAATTTTTGATACTAGTCTTGGTCAGAAAGGTCCTGACAATAATGTAGTATTCAGAAATCGAATTCGTATTGTTAATACTCTTGTGCACGGTAATTTTGCCCACTCTGTCAACATCAACTATCAGAGCGGTTGGACTGATGAAAACTTCCCCGGCGGAGACTCAAGCATCCGTTTGGCATCTGATCTTAGTCAAGTTTATGATGGCGGTGTACAACTAGATATTCCTTCCTATACAACCGTTGATTACCTAACAACGTATAACTTAGATGAGCTGGTAAAAAATCTGGATGTTACCTTTGGTATCAATAACGTGTTTGATAAAGCACCACCTCGTGCACTCGGTAATAGCGGCGGGCACCAGGAAGGTTTCGATCCTCGTTATTATGATGTGTTCGGTCGTATGTTCTACTTGAACGCAACGTACACTTTTTAGGTCGTTGTTGAAGCTGTACTAATAACTTGAAACGGATTTCAGGCTTAGTGCTTGAATACAAAAGCCGATGAGCAACGTTCATCGGCTTTTTTGTATTCGAACCTTATCTCTCTTTAAGGTTTATTTAGTGAAAAACAAACCCTAGATAACTAACCCAAACATTCCACTTTTCGAAGCAGCAGTATCAACGCAATTAGGTTGATTTATCAATTACCTACAATCTTTTACACGGCGCATTTTTCAGAAAAATGCTGCTTAAAAAAAGAACCTGTAATTCACATCACCGATCATTCATATCGTACCAATGGGGGGGCATTCTGTATGCATAGAAATTATATTAGTCGTGCAGGCCTAGTGAACCTGTACAGCACAATGTGCTGTCTCCCTGGAAAGGTGGGGAGAACATGCTCCACCTTTCCTAATCCTGCCAATCAATAAGTAAAACGGATTTTGTCGACGTCTGCGGTTTATTGTTTTGGTAATACGGATCGTAGGAATGAAAGTTCTTCTGTAAATGCAGTAATAATTGTTTTTACACTTCAAGCGACCATTGCGGTTTGCTGTGTTGTGGTAATGTATTTAATGGTTGTAGAGGAGCTTTATTGTATATACTGACGCTTACCGAAAATAGCTGAGTATTTCGGCTTTAAACTGTCTAGAGACCGGTAATTCGGTACCGTTTTTCAACTTTACGGTGTAGTCTCCGCGCTTACTGGTCATCAGCTCTGAAATAGCGCTAAATCGCACAATAGAAGAGCGATGAATACGGATAAACTCTTGGTGATCAAGTTTGTCTTCCATGGTAGACATTTTTTCCCGATGTAATACCATTTGTCCGCTCTTCAGAAAGATCTCAACATAGTTCCCACTACCAGACAGATATTCAATATCTTCAATACTAATTACGCGTATTTTACCGACTTCTTTAATTGGCACTATTTTGTGCGTAGTTTTGCTTTTGTGCTGGTTTAAGTTATCTAGTGCATGCTTAATGGAGCTCAATTGATGCTCTTTAAAAAAAATATCGACTGCTTTTAATGGCGTATCAGAGGCAATAACCTCGCAGTCAGGGTAATGCTCCTGTACTAGCGACGTAAGATTGTCGATTGCAAGTTGTTCGTTATCTAAAATTAATACTTTCATCCATAAACCACTTTTAAATTAGAGGGGGTTGTTATTTGTTAGTCTTGAACTTCTCGCAATGAAATCTTGAAGATTTCCCGTTATATCGCCAAGAAACTCCAACAAAATCTACACGCCCAGATAAAGAAAATATGTTTGCAAATTGTAATTTATTGTTAGTTGTTGCCGAGAAAGCGGAACGGAAATGTTTTAGGCTGTTGCGCCGTGTAAAATAATAAATAATTCAAAATGGAACACCAATCACATCGACATTTAGTTGGCATAAGAGCTATTGAAGTAATTTGGCCTCAAACCGAAATTTAAAATCTGGATTGGCAATCCCCTCCTTACAATTGTTATTTACTTTCTAACATTTTAAGCACCATCAAATGTTTAAACTATTGCAGTCGTTTAATTAAATATCGAAGGTGAAAAAATGTATTTTTATAATCGCAATTATCTAAGACTCAAGGTTTTTATGTCAGCCCTCATATTGTTCGGTTGTGGGAACAATGACAAAGTACTACCGAATCCTGTGCCTGTAAAGATCCCCGATGGAGTTTGGGAGCAGATTGGTTTTGGAAGAGCAATCAATGTCACGGGTGATACCATAAATATGTATGACTTTACGCGTCAAACGTGTTTGCTGGTGAGTAATACTACTCAAGAGGAATTTGCTAATTCGCTAACAATAGACTCAATTGATGCGGAAGATTTCGTCGCAACCGAAGATGGAGCAAAACTTGTATACTCTGTACGAGATTCCATTCCGGCGGCTTGTCTTGACGATAGATTGATCACTGATAACGGCCCCGTATCAACCCTTGAGCATACATTACACAACTTCAATGACTATTATCCATTTTTTGAGAAACGAGGAATAGTCGACTGGGAAGAGCGTATGGAAAATGCAAGATCTCAAGTGAATAGCCAAACAACAAATGAAGAGTTGTTAGCTACGCTTATCGAGCTTATTGGCGACTTAGACGACGGTCATGTGAGTTTAACTGCAGGCGATGATTTCGAATTTATTCCCCTTAATCCAGAAGGCAAAATAGCAGACGTTTTGGCGCAAGGTTTTCAAAATCAATCAGAAACAGCTGATTTTAATACTTATGTAGATGATCAATTTGAACGAATGTTTGAAATTCTTGATAGCTATTTTGACTCTGGAAGTTTTGCGAAGGCTGGTGGTGAAAGGCAGGATGTTATTCAGTGGGCCACGATTGGGAACGGTATTGCTGGCTATATTGAAATCAATAGTATGGGCGGTATCTCTACAAATTCAGCGGTTAGTGACCTTACAGCAACTGAAGAGCTTATGGACCGAGTTCTTACTGATCTAGCGCATACAGAAGCATTAATTATTAATGTTGCAGTAAACGGTGGTGGTGACTTAGCTATCGCTGATGCAATTGCAAGTCGATTCTCTACAGAAACAGTAACGGTTAGCGCGTATGAGGCCTTTGGTTATGATGATTCTAATACACCACAACAAAGTCCTCGGGTTCAGCGTGAACTAGCGCCAACAGATCGCGTTTCGTATAGCCGTCCAATTGCCACAATTTCCGGACCGAATACCTATAGTGCTGCTGAGCATTTTTTACTATCAATGCGAGCGCTAAAGCATCCAGTCTGTTTTATTGGTGAGCGATCAGACGGGATTCTATCAGCACCATTGGATAAACAACTGCCGGTAGAAGGTGCAAGGTTAGGCTTATCTAACATGGTTATCTACGATCACACCGGTCAGGCTTTTGAGGTGGTTGGTGTACCTGTTGATATTGAATCGACTACTTTTGAAGTTGTTGATGAGAACTCTGATAGGAATCAAGCTATTGATGAGGCGCTGACAGCGCTTGGTTTTGGACATCTTGTAAATCGTGACACTCCTGCTGCCGATTGCGCGTTCAAGAATGCCAGAATGAGATTTGAAACTAACGCGCAATAGAGTCAAAAGCTGACAGACTAAAAGAATATTAACACGGCAATATCGAGCTTGATCTTGAGCTCTGCCGTGTGCTCAATCGCCAATGCTTACAAATTAAGCTCATTTTCTTACAATTAAAAACAATCACATTGTACGTGATTCTATATCCTTGTTGGAAATCAGATGCAACAAGGCTTACAAAATGAATAACTTAAAAATTTTTCAAGGCGCTACAATTGGCTCTCTAATTGCATTTTCCATTTGTAATGGTGCATCAGGCATCGTTGTTCGCCATGACAAGCCCGCTGAAAACTACTTAGCGGATTTAAATGATTTCCCGCCCTTAGCTACCTTTTACAATATAGGTGTTCATGGAACGCTAATCGAACCTGAATGGTTATTGACAGCCACGCATACTGTTTTTTGTTTGAATACAGGTCAACCTATCAAGGTCGGCAATGAATTGGTAGAGGTTGAGTCTACATATAGTTATCCATCCTACGAGTTAGGTGGAGAAAACGATTTGTCACTCGTTAAACTAAGCAAACCAATCATAAGCGTCCAACCAGCTCAGTTGTATCGTTCGAAGGATGAGGTTAATAAAAGTGTATGGTTTATTGGTAGTGGTGGCACGGGAACAGGATCAACAGGGCAAACTATAAGTAACGTAGAGAATAATGGAGTATTGCGTAAAGCTCAAAACCAAGTGGTATCAGTAACCGAATCTGACCTAAGGTTTGTTTTTGAATCAGGAATCAATGGGTTAGAACTTGAGGGTGTATCTGGAAATGGCGACAGTGGTGGCCCAGCCTTTATTAAAGATGGAGACGACTACTTCCTAATGGGTATCAGCTCTAGAGCTGATTCAGAAGGTAAAGACGTCGGTGAATATGGCGTTGAAGAACTATATACCAGAGTCTCGACGCATATCGAATGGATTGAACAAGTAATATCTTCTAATGAATCGGAAAGAACGAAAATAAGTTCATTAGACTCATTCTTGCACCCGGGCATGACAGACGAAAATATTGCAGAAATCTGCCAGTCAATCTCTATTAAATCTGAAGATTAAAATTGGAGGGAATGTTTGTAGGAATATTCCCGCTATTTACTGTATTTAATGCCCTATTCCATGCAAAAACACCAAATATAGATGTGCGACGATTTCTGGCTTACCCAACATTGGCAAATGACCACATTCGCATAGAACTTTCCGACTGGAGTTAGGTAATTTTGCATCTAAAATATCTGCACCAGAAACGTGAAAAATACGGTCCTCTTTACACCAGATTATTAATGTAGGCATTTCCAATTGAGGCGCTAACGATGATAATGTAGGGGTATCGATAAAGCTGTTATCCGCATGCCAGATTTTCTCATTATGATCAGGAGTACTAGTCTCTTTCTGCATCCACGTTTTTAAAATAGGCGATGGTAGTGTTGGCGTGATTGGAAATAACCACGCATTGCGTTTGTTGAACTCGCTTTCTGAACGAGCCAGAAGTGGTAGATGTCCATTTTCTATGGCGATTTCCATGTCACTTTTGACTTTCCCTTTGACGCCAAGTGGGCTGCCAATAAAAGCGAGAGACTGGAATAGTTCGGGTTGCTCAACTGCGACTAAGCCCGCTATTTGTGCTCCCATTGAATTAGCACCAAAATGCGCTTTTGATACACCTAGTGACGTTAAGACACTACGTAGATTTTTCGCTTGATTTTGCAACAGGTAATGCTCTTGACTCAATTGGTCATTATCACCAAAACCTGGTAAGTCCAAAGCGATTACGTGAAAATGTGGTGTGAGCTCTCTCGCCAAATCAACCCAGTGTTCTTTTCGCGCAAAAACACCATGTAATAATATTACTGTTTCAGCTTTATTGCGTGCACGCCCGCCTTCTAAGTAATGCACTCGACCAAATGGTAAATCAATCGATTTTGTTATTAACCCCGCCGACATATTGTTTATAGTCAATAAAAGCGTGTGCACTTTGTGTGGCAGTGCAAACCAAGAAATAATAACTATTAAGAGAATAAATATACAGATCGCCACCATTTTGCATTTTATAATACTTCGCTGTCTTGGCACTTTCATTATTCTAAAAAAGCGGTTATCGGCTTAAAAATATAATCGACACCGCTCACTGAAGGTTGAGTTAAATTACATTAAGTCTAGTAACCGTCTTTAATCGCAACAAGCTCTCTATTCCTTATATACACAGATTCTCCATCCGTTTCGATTGGTATAAAGGTTAAGTAAGATACCTCTCCACCTATTTCTGCAAAGAACGTATCATCACCAAAGTGCTGAAGCTCTCTTTCATAAGGAATAGGTTCGGGCATAGAATCTAGCTCAGGGATAGCTATAGTTAAATTGTTTCCTTCTGCTTCGATAATAAACGTGAAGTTCTCGGTTGTATAAATGCCCTCGTGCTTAACATATTTAGTTGGGTCGTTCGGTATAAGTGGTAACGCCTCGGGTGCCGGCAGTGTGCTCACTGCATCAAGCGCTGCTAAAAGGGTTGGCGCTAAATCGTTAAAAGCTCCGCTGCTCATAATTGAAATTGCGATATCACTGTCAGGAAAGACATAAAAAACGCTGGTGTATGAGAGAGTATTTCCGCCATGGTTCCAATTTCTTACTGGGTACCATGCACCATCGTTTTGAAAGCCTTCATCAACATAAATACCGTAACCATAATTCATTGGTAAACCACCAAGGTCCTCGCTGACATGGGCAGTTGTTAATTGCTCCCTTAATGAACTATCTAAGATACTCTCGTTACCGTTTAACAAGAACTCTGCCATCTTGAGCTGCTCTGTAGGCGTTGACCAGGTTTCGGTACCCGCAGGGTGGCCAGCAATTGTCTCAGGTATTTGGTTAATATCAGTGACAAACGTACCATCTTCGCTTGGATCTAAAGCCTGATAGCCGAGCGCATAATTTCCATCAACCTCTGCACCTGAACGTCCAACAGCGCTTCTAGTCATACCTAAATCATCAAAAACATTCATTTTAATGTACTCGTCAAAACCTAGTCCTGACAGTTCTTCTATTATCGCCCCAAGATATGACCAGTTTGGGTTGCTATAGTTGTGAAATTGGCCAGGTGGGTTCATTAAACCAGACTGCTGCGGATATACTGCTTTCATGTAGGTTTGTAGTTCTTCATTAGATTGCAAACCTGAATCACGCAAACCCGACTGATGCGTCAAAAGATGTTGTATTTCAATACCTTGCCAATCTAGCGTTTGATTGCTAGTGTATTGAATTTGTGGCAAAACACTAACTAATTTGTCATCCAGCGCGATACTGCCCAGCTCTATTAACTGCAGTGTTGAAACAGCTGTGAACATCTTAGTAGTAGAGCCCAATTGAAATAGTGTATCTGTGGTTACAGGTTCACCAGAACCTTTAACTTTTTCTCCAATCGCTTCGGCAAATACCACATCACCTCCTTTGTATATTGCAATCGAAATTGCCGCAGTATTATTGTTAGATAACCCCTGCTCAATAGTCGATCTCAATTGCGCGAATTGATCAGGTGATGGATTGGGATTTGGAGAAGGCTCGTTTGAGTTTGAGCCTCCACACGCTGTAAGAATAGCGGTGAGAAATATTGTTCCTATTAACTTGTACATTTGACATACCCGTAAACTATTAAAGTTTAGCAAGTATATCTTTGGGGTTTAACTAATCCTGTTTGGAACTGTAGGGAAATTGTAAGCTAATTGTAAGGTTTGCTATATATCGCCAATACTCACACATTTAGACGATGAAATTAATTTAGATTGGCGTCCACGGGCATGGTTAACTTAACGACTGCGCCCAAACGCTCAAGTTCACAGTGTTGCGCAACCTCGCGTAACTCAAATTTGAGATCATCCTTGGAAAGGAAGGCAATTTGAAAGCCATGCCAATCAACAACGCGTTGCACTATCGCCAACCCCAACCCGAAGTTTTCACCGTTTCTTTTTCTACTCGAATCAAGCCGCACAAAGGCTTGAAAGACTTTATTTAAGTCTTGTTCAGGGATACCTGGCCCATCATCGCAAATTACGCAAATGATTTTGATCTTAGCCGACGATTGTTCAGCTCTATTGAATAAATTTACAGTGACATCACTTTTAGCGTACGAAATCGCATTGGTAATTAAGTTTATGTACACGCGATACATCCACGAATTATCAAATGTGGAATATCTATCAGAAATGACTGAATTGAACTGTAGGTTGATTCCTTTATCTTTTGCTATTGGTTTTAAATCATTGACGATAGCTTCAAGAAAATCGTGAACATCCGTAGCACGATAATCTAAATGCATTCCTTTTCTTTCCATACTGGCGTAATCCAGAAAAGCGTTGAGCATCCCTTCGATGTTATCAACATCTTGCTCCAAGCGTCGCAAGTAGCCGTTCTTTTTATCAATGTCAGGTTCACTGATGCTTGCGTCTAACGCAAACCTGAAGCAAGCAACTGGCGTTCTTAAATCGTGTGACAGACTATTGGCAAGCAACCGGTTTTCTTCGATCAGATGCTCAATTTGAGAGGCCATTTTATTAAAGCTATTCTCAAGCACATTTATCTGTGAATACTTTGCCGGTTTAACACGCACACTTAAATTTCCTTTGCCAAACTCATTAGCGAAGTTTGTTAATTTTTTAAGCCGTTGGATTAAAGGGGACATCCACAAAACTACAGCTATACTAACGCCAAAATAAAGAAATAACGTTAAAAATAGTTCTAACTGTCGACCCTGCTCTACGCTATTGTTCACAGTAAGTTTGAGTAAGTAATCTGAGTGATTTGTTAGTCGCTTTAGTAGAAAAAACTCATTCTCTGATGCCAGCTGAATGCCAGTGGTTGCGAGTTCTGTGAATATATCGTCATCGAATGCAAAATCATCAATACTAACTAACACTAGGTCAGCATCAAATTGCTGGCTTAATTTGGCTACAGTCGACTTTAGTTGCTCATTTGGCACTTCGTTAAGGTGATTGATGAATCCATCTAAAAGTACGTTTTCGGAACTGTTTTGTTCATTATTCTGGCTCGTTGAATGGTAGACAAACTCATCGATAAGCCAACCAAAACCGAACAATGACAACGTAACCGTGAGAACAATGTGGATGATGAGTTTATTCATGATTTAAATTGCACGGTACGTGCCAATACTCGTGCATTACCATGCATCAGGTACAAACAAATACCCCTTTCCCCAAACGGTTTTAATGCGTTCATTATCTTCGATGTTATCACCGAATAATTTCCGCAAATTTGATACCATCACGTCGAAGCGTCGATCTAATCCATCGTACTCTCGAGACTTCAACTCTTGAAACACCTGTTCTCGACTTACTACGGTCCCGGCGTTCTCAGCTAGTAAACAAAGGAAGTCGAATAATCCAGTCGTTAAGTCTATACTCTTGCCATTTAAAACGACCCTTTTTGACGCTTTGTTTATCTCCAAACCACCAAAAGTAAGTGCATTTCTATCAGAGCTCTCAACAATTGTTACATTTCGCAATGCAGACTTGATCCGAGCTAATAGAACTCGGGGTTTCACCGGTTTTGTGATGTAGTCATTTGCCCCTACTTCCAAGCCAATAATTTCATCTATTTCATCAGCTCTAGCTGTCAACATAATGATAGGAATTTGACTAGATTCTCTGACACGTTTACAAACATCAATCCCATTAAGTCCTGGCAACATTAAGTCTAGAAGTATTATGTCAAAATTAGCGTCATCAAGTGTGTCTTGTACTGCCAACCCATCGACAAGATGAGTAACTGCAAAGCCTTCATTTTGCAAAAAATCCTTTACCCACTGTGCAAGTGCAACATCATCTTCCACTAACAAAACATTGGCGTAACTAGACATGTGTTGCTCCTGCTATTTGGCTGAGTTTAAAACAAACGCCAGCGGCGTCTTTTTTGTGATTCTTTATAGACCCATGTCACTACAATTGAATCAGTGAACAACACTTCTTTGCTCTCTACATCGAGCAATAAATAACTACTGGTCTTCGATAACACAAATGAACCACTAAAATCGCCCGTTTCGCGTTTTGACCAGCAAAAAATGGGGCGATCCTTATTTTCTTGATAAAGACAAACATTTCTCGGGATTTGTAACGTCCAAGAAAGAACTAGGTCACCGTAGCAATCTTTACCTTTTGCAATAACAACGCAACTGGTTGGCTTAAGTTCAAAGTGACCATAATGTGGAGTGTCGGCAGCAACGGGTAACACGGAAAAAAGCACTGAAAGTATCAGTACGCAATGATAAAGATGTCTACCTTTACCAAACATACATCACACCCAAACTAAACAGCACGTGCTGGTTACGTTGGTAAAGAGGACTGTCGCTGAATGCATCTGAATAATACTTATAGGTAAATCCCGATACAAAAACCCAGTCCTGACTTAGGGGATATTGCGCCGATAAATCCAGCGACAAACGAGCCCCGAACCCTGCTTCGTAGACTGGCCGGTTAGTTGTCGCTTCTTCAAGAGACACTCCAGCATGGTAATCGACGACCTCTTCGGTGAATAGTGTCGCACCAATCCCCGCATGCAATTCCCAGTTATAAATTTGGTAGGCGCGTGCATAGTACCCATCAACTATCCACCCACCATGGGTGATGTTGAATGGATCACCTGCAATGTCTATCCACCATGCCTGATTGTCACTATATCTCGTAAAGCGAAAACCCTGATTGATTTCACCGTCTCTATCCCTTATTCCTCGGAGCTCTTCAGACGGTTCATCTCTCAATAGATTACCCATATCTTCGGATAAGCCATCTAAATATGATTGGCCTAAAAGAAAATCAATCTGATAGTGTACATCGTTGACCAATCGATAACCGATTGATGAGCCTCGATTGCTACGGTTAGCCTGATTATTTGCTTCAATAAAAAACCGATCATAATAAACATCGATACCCAAAGAAACATCAATGAAATCTATAAATTCTTCTTGCCCAGGATCGATAAATAGTTTGTTTTTAAAAAGGGCATCTATTCGCAAATAGAGAGTAAAATCCAATTCAGGTTTATTCTCAATTGAGGCCTGTTGTGCACCATTGTTGATGGCAACATCATCGTCATTCGCAAACACGGTATGATGCGTTTGTAATGCGACCAAGCACAAAAGAACAATGATACTTCGATTGATAAGCTTTATCACATTGTAACCCAAGTTGCTCTCGTGTCGCTTTGGGCATCAATTAACAGTAACTTCTTTATGAACAAACCTTACTCCTTACGTAAAACTTATCTTATCTAGAAGAAACGTTCAAGCTAGTCTAGACGCTATGCTTAACTTTGCATATTAAAACTTTAATTGGTTGGACAAAAATAAACATTGCCGCTTAAGGTGACATTCGTTTGTACTGATGAGCCACCAAATTCTTGATGGAAACTACCGGTTTGACCCGCTCGTTGTGTCAGTATAAACACAACATTTCCGCCCATATTATGCGCTTGATTCTTTAGATCGTTTCTGGCACCTGTTTCTAAATCCTCATTAGAGGTAAATTCACCGGTCAAAAAATCACCTTGATTACCTGTAATATCACCTAAAAACTGACATTCGCTTCCCGGCTCTACCGTGGTCAATCTAACTAATCTAGCTTTAGGATCTAAGGGTTTAGACGCACAAGCAGCCATCACACACACTGCACCAATAATCATTAAATGTTTCATTTTTAAGTTCTCCCAAAAGACACTGGAGCAAGGTACACGTATTGGTAAAAAAAATATGTTTGCAAATTGTAATCTATTGTTAGATTAATTATTTCATACGGAACACTGTTTTGTAATAGTTCTGTTTTTATCAAGCCGCTTGCAATTGTGCGCGAAACTCACTTGGCGTTTGACCGGTAGTCTTTTTAAACAATGTGTTAAACGCTGCCTTGCTATCTAACCACGCGCTTTCAAATATCCTTTTGATGCTTTTATCCTTGCTAGCCTGAGCGCAAAGCTGTGCTTTAGCGTCAATAATGCGGTAATGATTTTCAAAGTCATAAAAATTTTGATTGAAATGTTTGTTAAGTACGTTTGATAAACTCCGCGTTGAAATTTCCATGCCTTTTGCTTTGCATGGGTTAGTTTTGCATTATTCCAATTATTAGCAGCGTTTACGTCAAATACGCGTCATTATCAGAATTTTGCAAGCTGTCGATTTTTAAAGCGTGAACTCCGTTCCAAATCCCCCAGCTCAACGAATGTGATATATTTGAAGAGAATAAGAATAGATTGAAGTCCTTTTGTGCTAAAGGAATTAGTGTACTCCCAATAGTATACTTCTTCAGCCTCAATCGATTTAAGGTATTTCGCGACGACTGAACGCTTCTCAATCGGAAGTAAATCCTCAAAACTTTTTCTCAGCTCTTCATCTGAACGTGACTCAACATCAAATAGGTCTAGAGCCTCCACGGCTTTGACAATAAGCTCAGCATACTTTCTCGTTCGCGGAGTATGCGGTTTTTCACTTTCTCTTTTGCAGATGAATGTATTTTTCGGTAATGATGATCGAACGCATTGACAAAAATATATCGGTGATATCTTTAAACCGTCGAAAAATAAATCACGAACAATAAAGATAAAAATTGAGCTTGTCTGTTCCTTTAAGCTCCCAGTTGTCATAATGAGTAAGCAACGACGCATAGTACTCAATATTGGCCTTGGAAAATAAAAGGATGTCCACCATAGCATTGACATTCCCATAAATCGGGTTTAGGAGCATTATATGCTTTTTCTTCTTTTCTTATTTGGGAAGGCCTGAAGTCAGTCGCTTGGTATTTGGTTGCATCAAAAACCTATTTTGAATTTTCATCAACCACTAAATTAGACAAACTTCTTGAGTTTTTGTACTGAGATTCTAATTGAGTAAATGTTTTATTCGTTTTTCTTCAGCGGTCACAACCGCTGATATTACTCTACTTAAAATTCGATACGAGGGTCTCTCAATACTTCGATGATCAAGCCAATCGAATGCTTGGTCAAATAATTCGCGATGATCTAATTTCGTTCGAATTTCTTGACTCAAATAGCGCTTTAACTTGTCCTCAATAGGTTTTTAAAAGGCTTAATATTGAATGCGGTAAATATTTTGCTGTAAATTTTTGAAATTTGTTGCCGCGTGAGTGATGAGAGTAAGTTTTGTAAACGCGGAGCATATTTTACCTTCATATATTTTAGGTCTCGCTCATAACGAACTGGATCAAATTTATTCGAATTCGCTTGGGGCGAAAATTCAATTACTTTTGGCAAAGCAATTTATTTTGAATTTGGTGATGTTTGTTCTTGTTTAACCGAAAGCTTTTGGAGATTGAGGTTCGAAAATTTCGTGTGGCAAAGTGCTAGGATGTGGCTAGCCCCCCGTAATCATCATCAATGTCTGTACGTAATGAAGTAAATATAACTGCGTAGTATGGAGGTTTTGGTGTAGTAGCAAAATCAGACATTTAAATCCCTACTTAATTGATTTGGTGGCATTCACTTATTGACCTTTATTGGTATGATAGAGTCAATCTAAAATATATTAACGACTTGTATTTCAATGAATAAAAACAGCACTCTAATTTCGTCGTGTCTCTTAATCTTATGTTTAAATGCATGCTCTACACAACATCAAGTGGAATTGAAATCGATGCAATCAACACAATCCCCCTCAGTAACTCAGTTAGTCGACAAGTTAGGATTAGAACCTCATGTTGAAGGTGGGTATTTCAAACAAACGTTTAAAGCCAATGCAGACCCCGTTATCCATACCGCAAAGGGACCAAGGGTTACATTAACCTCGATTTATTATTTGCTTACTGCCCAAAGTCCAATCGGTCATTTCCACCGAAACACGTCTGACATCATGCACTACTTTCATGGTGGCGATCCAATAACCTACTATCTCATATACCCTGATGGCAGGCTTGAAACAAAAACATTAGGATCGGATGTATTGTCTGGCCATGAATTTCAATTCGTTGTCGAAGGGGGTGTTTGGAAAGCCTCAACTATTGAGACAAACCAAGCAAATGGCTATGGATTAATTGGCGAAGCCGTTGCTCCAGGCTTTGAGTATGAAGACATGCAATTAGCCGTGCGCGAAGAACTAATTAACACGTTCCCGCAACATAAAGATATAATTAAACACTTAACCCGTGAAGACTAAAGTTAAGGTAAAATAAGATTTTCAACTTTGTCGATTTCCTGCAACCAATATTGCTTGTCTTTGGCTGGTAGGAAACTGCCAGTAAATCCATTTTTAACTATGGCAATTAATTGATCTTGAGTTAATCCTAATGCTTCATGTAAAGCGAGATAGTTTTCATTCAGGTATCCACCAAAATAACTCGGATCATCCGAATTAACTGTGACCAAAACATCCTGGTTAAGCAAATCGAGAATGTTGTGCTGTTTCATATCATCAAAAACGCATAATTTAGTGTTTGATAATGGACATACTGTTAACGGCATCTTCAGCTTAACCAGCGTTTCTATGAGCTTTGGATCTTCGCTACTTCTAACCCCATGATCAATTCGATCTACATGCAACAAATTTAACGCTTGCCATATATATTCTGCGGGGCCTTCTTCACCAGCATGGGCTACACAAAGTAAACCCAAATCTTTAGCTTGTTTAAAAACCGTTGCAAACTTTTCAGGTGGATTACCCAATTCTGAACTATCTAAGCCGACAATCTTAATATGTTTTAAAAATGGTTTTGCCGCGTTCAATGTATCGATGGCTTCTTGTTCACTTAAATGTCTAAGAAACGACATAATCAGTAAACTAGACTGGCCCCATTGTTGTTTAGCATCCTCAATCGCACGCGTAAAACCTGTCATAAAAGTTTCGAATGTGATACCGCGTAACGTATGGGTTTGAGGATCAAACATGATTTCTGTGTGTACAATATTTTGCTCTTTACACTTTAATAAGTATTGCCACATCAATTGATAAAAATCGTCTTCATCAACCAGTACAGATGCACCTAAATAATATAAATCTAAGAAGCTTTGTAAATCCTCGAAATTATACGCTTTTTGGATTTCTTCAACATTAGTGTAAGGCAGGTTGACCTTATGCTTTCGACTTAACTCGAGCATCAGTGAGGGTTCTAGCGTGCCTTCTATATGCAAATGCAATTCAGTTTTAGGTAAGGCTTGAATTAGTTTTTCCATAAATAAGACACTCTATTTTTTACTATCGAACTTTTGATGGGAAATTAGCCAACCAATGTTGGGCTATTTTTTCTCGAGTACATAACCAAACATGTTCGAAACTTTGGATATATTCTATGAAACGACGTAATGCAGCCAATCGTGCTGGACGACCAATAATACGGCAATGCAAACCAATAGAGAGCATTTTAGGGCTATACTCACCTTCAAGATACAATGTATCGAATGCATCCTTTAAATATTGGTAAAACATGTCGCCATTGTTAAATCCTTGCGCAGTAGCAAAACGCATATCATTGGTATCCAAAGTATACGGCACCATCAATAGCGGCTTGTTATAGTGATAGTCGTAATAGGGTAAATCGTCTGCATAACTATCTGCACAATATAAGATATCTTCGCGCTCTGAAATCAGACTTAAGGTGTTGGGACTCGTCCTGCCGGTATACCAACCGTTGGGTTTACTGCCGGTGATTTTTTCATGTAATTGAATCGATTCATCAATCAATTTACGCTCTGTATCGATAGGCATATTTTGATAATCAATCCAGCGTAAGCCGTGACTGGCAATTTCCCATCTAGCCGCTAGCATAGCTTCTACCGCCTCAGGATTGCGTTGCATTGCCATAGTTACGCCAAATACGGTAACCGGAATTTGATTATCATTGAGTAATTTATAAATTCGCCAAAAGCCAACCCTACTTCCGTATTCATATAGCGTCTCCATACTCTGATGTCGATCAGCATACGCTTTTGCGCCGATAATTTCAGATAGAAAAACTTCTGAAAACTCATCGCCATGCAATACGTTATTTTCGCCACCTTCTTCGTAATTAAGTACAAATTGAATGGCAACTTTAGCGTTGTTTGGCCATTTAGGGTTAGGTGGATTTTGCCCATAACCTTTGAGATCACGAGGATAAGATTGCATTATACGGCCCTTAATCTAACGATATTTTTCTGGAATTTCTAAACTACAACCTTTCAGTACTAAACTGATAATTGCCTTAGTCGCTTCTTCAAATTCGCTTTCTCCCATCTGCTTTCCTTGTAAGTGGGTTATTTGCGCCGAGAAATCAGCATAGTGTTGGCAGCAGGCCCAAATATGGTAAAGCAAATAGTATGCATTAGGCGTCTGAATTTTACCGGTTTCAATCCAATATTGAACAACCTCAACTCGCCCTTCCATCCAAGCAACATTGTTCTCTTTATAGAATCCTTTTAAATTCGGAGCGCCATTGATAATCTCCAATGCAAAAATGCGAGAAGCATCGGGACGAGTAAGCGAAAACTCCATTTTTTCAGCGATATATTTGGCTAAAACTTCTGCGGGATCATCTTCTTTTGTAGCGTGATCAAATACAGAATTCCATTCATCTAAAATTTGTTGGAGAACCGCTAAATATAAATTCTCTTTGCTCTTAAAGTAATACAGTACATTGGTTTTTGGTAAACATGCCCGATCAGCAACCTGTTGAATTCGGGTCCCTTTAAATCCATGTTTAGCAAATTCAAATTCAGCGGCGTTTAGAATTAATTGTTTGTTTGCAGCGCCAATTCGGCCTTCTTTATTGATTTTATTATCAGTCATGGTCCATTATTTCTACTATTGAAGGTTGAAGCCCTACTCGGCATGGGTCTATCATTCTTTCTAACAATGTATCACTAGTTCTTGGCATTTCTAAGTCGCTAAGCAAACTATTTTAAATAAAAATATCAATTAGTTTCAATATTAGTTGACCATCTGGTCAGGTTTTATATTATAGGTACTTTCAAATTTAAGCAAAACAATCAATGGCGATATCAATTTGTAGCCGCGTTTAACTACAATGATATAACTCTAACTAATTAGTTTATCGGCACTCGGGATACTTCATGATTCAATTTTTACTCAACAATGTGTCGACTGAAATTGACTCAGTGGAGACGGATCTAACAGTTTTAGATTACCTTCGTGAGCACAAAGGTTTGTGCGGCAGTAAAGAAGGTTGCGCATCTGGAGACTGTGGGGCTTGTACAGTTGTACTTGCTCAATTAAATAAGCAAAAAGATGGTATCGATTACAAAGCCGTAAATAGTTGTGTCACTTTTACTAGTGCTTTACATGGTAAGCAGTTAATTACGGTTGAACATTTGTCTGAAAACCAACAGTTACATCCAGTACAAGCCGCCATGGAAACACACCACGCTTCGCAGTGTGGCTTTTGTACTCCAGGTTTTGTCATGTCTCTTTTTGCCTTTTACCATCAAGATTCAGACTGTAACCGTCATAATGTTGAATTAGCCTTATCAGGTAATCTCTGCAGATGTACAGGCTATCGCCCCATCATTGATGCCGCATTGGACAGTTGTCAGACTAAACAAAAAGATAAATTCGATACAAACGAACAATCTATTATTCAATTGTTGAAATCAATAGGTCACAATAATGCCGGGCTCTCTGGATTGCATATCCCCACTTCCAGAGCAGCACTTGCAAATCTATTAAAAGAAAACCCCAATGCAAAATTATTCGCTGGCAGCACAGACTTAGCCTTAGAGGTGACCCAACAATTAAAAACCTTAGATTGTTTAATCGATTTAAAGTGTGTGCCTGAATTAAATAATCTAAGTTTATCAAACTCTCATTTAAGCGTTGGTGCTGCAATACCATTTAATGAGTTAGAACCCCTCTTACTTAAACATTTTCCGTCTTTGAGCGAACTATTGTGGCGATTTGCTTCAGTGCCCATACGGAATCAAGCAACTTTAGGTGGAAATATTGCCAATGCGTCGCCAATTGGGGATATGCCTCCAGTCATGTTAGCTATTAATGCAGAAATTGTCGCAGACGACGGCAATACCACAAGGTCCATACCAGCTAGAGAGTTCTTTTTAGATTATCGGAAAACTGCATTGCAAACAGGAGAATGGATAGATTCAATTAAACTTCCGCTTCTCCCCCCTGACGCAATGCTAAAAGCCTATAAAGTATCAAAGCGGATGGAGGATGATATCTCTGCGGTGTGCGCAGTATTTTATGTCATTGTTGAACAAAACAAAATCAAGGAAATATATACAGGATTCGGTGGTGTGGCAGCTACGCCTGTTAGTGCTAAATCATTTGAACAAAATATGTTAGGTGCAAAATGGCATTCAACTGACACTCTAGAACGTGGTAAAGCGCTACTACGTGATGCATTCACGCCAATGGATGACGTAAGAGCGTCGGCAAACTATCGTTCAGATTTAGTCGTAAATTTGTGGCATCGTTTTTGGATAGAGAATACACAAACAAGTAACGCTATTGAAACCAGGGTAGTAACACATGCGTAAGCTTATTGATTTGAAAAACGACGAAAAAGCAAGTGGAAAAATTGGTAGCTACATTAAACACGAAAGCGCTAAGCGGCATGTTACTGGCCAGGCAGTTTACGTTGATGATAAAGACTTACCTAGCAACACCCTTTTTGCAGCCATTGGCGTAAGTACTATAGCGAACGGAAAAATTAGCTCTTTGGATCTATCCAAGGTTAAGTCCAGCCCCGGAGTGATTGATATCATTACCGTTGAAGATGTACCTGGTCATACAGATATAGGCCCCGTTTTCAAGGGCGATCCTATAATGAGCAGTGTTGATATAGCATTTCATGGGCAAGCGATATTTGCTGTACTGGCCACTTCAACACGATTAGCCAGACAAGCGGTTACTCATGCCAAGCTTGAATTTTCAAGTAATAAACCAGTATTAACGACTGATGAAGCTCATCAACAACAAAGTTTCGTCAGACCCTTGCATCGCATGCATCAAGAAACCGAGAATAACCTTCAATCACAAGACTTACATCAAATAGAATCGTGTTTGGATGTGGGTGGTCAAGAACATTTATATCTTGAAGGACAAGTCTCTGTTGCGATACCTCAAGAAGAAGATCGCATGCTCATTTATACCTCTAGTCAACACCCCAGTGAAGTCCAAAAACTGGTAGCTGAAGTACTCGACACATCTATCAACAAAGTTACTGTAGATATGCGCCGAATGGGTGGCGGTTTTGGAGGTAAAGAAACGCAGGCTGCCCAATGGGCCTGTATCGCGGCAATTTTTGCTTTTCGCCAAAAACGTCCAGTCAAACTGCGATTACCCAGAATGCTAGATATGCAGGTAACTGGTAAGCGTCATCCGTTTACTAACAAATACGCTGTACAGTTTAATGATGCTGGGATAATTCAAACAAGCAAATTCGAAATAAATGGCGATTGTGGACACTCCCCTGACCTTTCTGATGCGATAGTTGATCGTGCTATGTTTCACGTTGACAATGGCTATCATATTGGTAACACAGATGTGGTGGGTCACAGATGTAAAACAAATAAAGTCTCCCATACCGCTTTTCGCGGATTTGGTGGCCCGCAAGGCATGATAGTCGCCGAAGACATGCTAGATAAAATAGCACGACATAGAGGTCTCGACCCTTTGACCGCGCGAATCCGTAATTTATATGAAAGTAAAAACGCCACAAACACACATTATGGTATGCCCATCGGACAAAGTGTTTTACCAGATTTAATCAGTAGGTTAGAAAGCACAAGTGATTATTGGCAGCGAAGAAAACGCATTCAAACCTATAATCAAACGAGTCCCATAATTAAAAAGGGCTTAGCACTAACGCCGGTTAAGTTTGGCATCTCATTTACTGCAAAACATTTAAATCAAGCAGGCGCTTTATTACATGTTTATACCGATGGCAGTATGCAAATAAACCACGGCGGCACTGAGATGGGGCAAGGATTGCACACTAAAATCGCGCAAATTGTCGCAAATGAATTTGGTGTCCCCATTGAAAAAGTGGATGTGACTTCTACACGCACCGACAAAGTGCCAAATACGTCTCCGACAGCTGCGTCTAGCGGTACCGATATCAACGGCAAAGCGGCGCAAAATGCGTGTATAGAAATAAAGAGTCGATTAGCTAATTTAATGGTCGATCTCTATCACAAGAATAAGCAGTCAGAAAACAATCAACAAGAAAAATTAGCATCGATAAGCGCAGAAACAGTCAAATTTACTGACCAAAAAGTATGTTTAGAGGATTTTGAAATTGGTTTTGCCGAACTAGTTCAAACAGCCTATTTTGAACGAATATCCCTCTCTACAACGGGTTATTATCGCACTCCAAAAATTCACTATGACCGCGAAACAGGCAAAGGACGACCGTTTTTCTATTTTGCCTATGGCGCAGCATGTAGCGAAGTCTTGATTGATACACTCACTGGGGAAACGCGTGTTGATCGCGTCGATATCCTTCATGACGTGGGAAATAGTATCAATCCGGCCATTGATATCGGCCAAATTGAAGGCGGGTTTATCCAAGGAATGGGATGGTTAACGACAGAAGAATTACTTTGGGATAAAAAGGGAAAATTGATCAGTAATAACCCTGCCACCTATAAAATTCCTGCCATAGGTGATACTCCGAGCATTTTTAATGTGGATTTATATCCCCATGCGAATACCGAAAACACGATTTATAATTCCAAAGCCGTTGGCGAACCGCCATTAATGTTAGCGATATCGGTATGGTGTGCTATCAAAGATGCCATTTCTAGTTTATCTGGCTACAAATTGGATCCTCAATTAAATACTCCTGCTACTCCGGAGAAAATACTTAAAGCTTGTCAGAGTATGCGCGCATCTGAGGAATATCAGGCATGATCGGTAATCGATGGTTTGATGGCATCCACCACTGCCAGAATACGGCAAAAGAATATGTGGTGTTAACGGTCATGGGGTCGGTCGGCTCTACACCACGCGCTCAAGGTACAAAAATGGTGGTCACTGAAGATCGCATATTTGATACCATTGGAGGCGGTCATTTAGAACACATGTCAATTCAAAAAGCACGCTCATTACTCGCGGATAAAAAGACAAACCAGCATGTCGAATATTTTCCATTGGGCGCGAAATTAGCGCAATGTTGTGGCGGAGCAACGCATGTGTTATTCGAGGTATTTTGGCAGCATGCGAATCAATTACTCATCTTTGGCGCAGGTCATGTTGCTCAGGCGTTAATACCAATAGTATCGCAACTTCCGGTTAGTACTACTTGGGTAGATTCAAGACAGCACATTTTTGATGATTTAGCGGTCCCTGACAATATTCACACAGTGATATCTCAAGACTGCATTGATGTTTTTAATGATAAGCAAATCAACTATGTGTTAGTAATGACCCATGATCATCAACTCGACTATGACATAGTTAAACAAGCCTTAACGATAGACTCTATTCAATACCTTGGATTAATTGGTTCAGAAACAAAAGCAAAACGATTTAAAACCAGACTAAAAAATCACAATATCTCTGAGCATCAATTGCAAAAATTGATTTGCCCGGTTGGATTAGACTCAGTAACCGGAAAGCGCCCCATTGAAGTGGCAATATCAATTGCTGGTCAGTTGATCCAACATTTAAATTCAGGCGACTCAGCTGATCCACAAAACACTCAAACAGCTTGGGTACAAACCAAAGAAATTGCGAAAATATTATGACCATAGATGAACTAAATGCACTCACCGTTTCCCAAGCGACAGATTGGTTTATACGCTGTTGCGCGTCTCGTGCGTGGGCAGAAAATATGCAGCGCTCACGACCTTATACTTCAATTGATGATGTGATAAACACAGCGTGTAAAATCTGGTCATGCTTATCTAATTCAGATTTTTTAGAGGCGTTTAAAGCTCATCCCATGATAGGTGATATTAATACACTAGAAGCAAAGTTCGCGAATACGTCTGCATTGGCAGAGCAAGAACAAGCAAGTGCGATTGGAGCAGATTCTAATGTGTTGCAAGAGTTACATAGACTCAATCATTTATATCTGGCACAAAACGGTTTCATTTTCATTATATGTGCAACAGGTCAAAGCGCTGAAAATATGCTGGCTTCGATAGAACAGCGAATTCACAATGATACAGAAACTGAAATAAAGATTGCTGCAGAGCAACAACTAAAAATTACTATATTACGAATTCAAAAAGGTTTAACCGCCTAATTTTTCAATAAGAACTTTAAAGAAGAGACTAAATGAATACTTTATCCAGTCACGTTCTTGATACGGCAGCGGGAAAACCTGTAGCTAGTTTAAAATTACAGTTAACAACGCCGCAAGGCGAACAAATCATTACTCAGACCGATAGCGATGGTCGATGTAATCAGTGGGACGAAGTAAAATTTACCGCTGGACAATACCAACTTCGTTTTTATGTAGAAGACTATCTGGTCGAAAAACACGGTGAAAGTTTCTATCCTTTTGTCGATGTAAATTTTAAATTATCGACTAATGGAGGTCATTATCATGTACCTTTATTAATCTCTCCTTTTGGTTTTAGTAGTTACCGAGGCAGTTAATTAATAATGGATTCTCACTGCCACGTTTTTCGAAGTAGCATATTGCACTTCCCAGAGGAAACAAGCTCTCCAGAGCAGAACTTCAATTTTTTTAAAGATGGCTTTCTAGTTACGCGTAACGGAAAAATAGCTGCCATTGGCCATTTTTCTGATTTACCAGAAGAATTTAAGTCATATTCGGTAGTCGATTATAGTGGAAAATTATTAGTCCCTGGTTTTATAGATTGTCACCTACATTTTCCACAAACAGAAATGATAGCTAGCTACGGTGAACAACTTTTACAATGGCTGCAAAATTTTACTTTCCCAACGGAAACTAAATTTCAGGATCATGATTACGCCAAAGCAATGGCAAATTTATTTTTAGCGCAGTTGTTTAGTAATGGCACCACATCAGCAATGGTGTACTCCAGTGTACACAAGCAAGCGACGGATGCTTTGTTTGCAGCTGCTACAGAACAGCAAATGGCGTTAATTGCCGGTAAGGTTTGTATGGACAGAAATTGTCCAGATGACTTACGCGACTGCCCTACTTCTGCCCAAAAGGACAGCGTAGAACTGATCGAAAAGTGGCACAACAAAGGGCGAACAAAATATGCGTTAACACCGCGTTTCGCGCCCACTAGTTCAGAAAACCAATTAGCTGCTTTAGGCGAATTAGCGCAACAGTACAAAGATGTGTTTATCCAAACCCATTTGTCCGAAAACACTCACGAAATTGCTTGGGTTAAAGAGTTGTTTCCACAACATCAGCATTATTTAGACGTGTATGACCATCATCATTTAGTTCGCAAAGGTAGTGTTTTTGGCCACTGTATTCATCTTCACCAAGATGAATGGGACTTACTTGCCGCAACTCAAGCCACGATTGCGTTTTGTCCTTCATCAAACCTATTTCTAGGTAGTGGTTTGTTTAATCTTGATAAAGCTAAACAATCGAATGTAAATGTCGCCTTAGCCACCGACGTCGGGGCCGGAACTTCATTTAATATGTTAAGAACCATGGGCGATGCATACAAAATTTGTCAATTAAATCACTGTAAATTATCTGCATTAAGTGGTCTTTACATGATGACGCAAGGCACGGCTAAAGCGTTGGATTTAGATGACAGCATCGGCAACTTAAACCCGGGCAGTCACGCGGACTTTGTCGTTTTAGATCCCAAATTTAGTAATCTTAGTGAGATTAGAACCGCTTCGTTAATGACAGACAACACTATTAACCTACCTTCCGACGTATTGTTCGCATTAAGTATGTTGGCAGATGAAAGAACAACAGAAGCTACGTATATCGCTGGAAAAGCGGTATTTAAACAACCCGCAAGGAGTCATTAAATGGTTTGGATAGATTGGGTATCGTTATTTATTCGTTGGTTTCACGTCATTGCCGGTGTAGCTTGGATTGGTGCTTCATTTTATTTTATCTGGCTAGATAATAATTTGGAGTCCCCCCCAGAGTGGAAAAAACAAAAAGGGATTAAAGGAGACCTATGGGCAGTGCATGGAGGCGGGTTTTATGAGGTAGCAAAATACCAATATGGTCCAGAAAACATGCCCGATACCCTCCATTGGTTCAAATGGGAGGCCTATACTACTTGGATCAGCGGCATTTGTTTGTTGGTTTTAGTCTATTACTTCGGCGCATCCGCTTTTTTAATCGACCCTAATGTAATGCAATTGTCAGAAACTCAAGCAATTGTTATGGGCTTGGGACTGATTTTTGGCGGTATGCTCGTCTATGAAATCGCATGTCGCAGTCCATTAGCCAAAAAGCCCATTCTGTTTGCAATATTTTTGCTTCTTCTATTAACCGTTGCTGCATGGCTGGCAACACATTGGTTTAGCGGTCGCGGCGCTTACATTCATATAGGTGCATTAATTGGCACTATCATGGTCGCCAATGTATTTTTACAGATCATGCCGTCTCAAAGAGCCATGGTTGACGCAGTCAAAAACCAACAAGAGATTGATCCTAGTTGGGGAGAAAAGGCGAAATTACGTTCTGTTCATAATAACTACCTTACGCTGCCCATCTTATTTATTATGATCAGTAATCACTATCCCATGACGTATTTACATCCACAAAATTGGTTGGTATTGATAGCTCTTTGTGTAGTATCTGCTTGGATAAGACACTTTTTCAATTTACGCCATGTAGGTATTGTAAAACCTTCTATTTTAATTACCGGCGCCTTGGCTATGCTAGCGATCGCGGTTTGGGTATCTGCACCTAATCTTTTTAATGGGACGAGTGATGCATCAAATTCCGAACCAGTAAAACAGGAAGAATTGGTGAGTCAATCTCAAGTTAAACAGGTATTGGATACACATTGTTTATCTTGTCACTCAAAAACACCAACAGATAACATGTTTCCATCACCACCATTAGGTTTAGTAATGGATGATTGGCAAGATATCGAAAATAAAGCGAGCGTGATCTATCAACGGGTATTTGTGACTCGTGATATGCCGTTTTTAAACAAAACCAAGATGACCAACGAAGAGCGCAAACTTGTTGCTGATTGGTATCTGCAAAATTTAAATTAGAATCAAGACTAACGCATTCTTAAGCTACTAATTTTTGCTTTCAACCTTTGCGTGCACGGCTTCAAACACCAAACGAGCCGCTAACTTAGCGGTTCGTGAATCAACGTCAAATAGCGGATTCATTTCAGCAATATCCATTAGTCGCCAAGCATAGCCTAAACTAGATTGCTGCTGACTCAACCAGCGAATAATAGAGACAACAAAAGGCAAAGAAATCCCCAGCGAACTAGGCGCGCTTACCCCCGGTGCTATCGCACTAGAAAATGCATCCAAACAAATAGTGACGTACAATTCATCCACTTCTTGCAACATCGGTGTTAATAATGATTTGGCGGCTTCTATGTTGCAGTCTTCATCCAGCAAATACCCTACCCTCAATGCATCAGCTCTTTCAAACAAAGCCGGTGTATTGGCAGGTTTTGCCACTCCTAAACAGGTATAGTGAAATGATTCAGAGTTCTGTTTGCAATATTCTGCGATTTGATAAAAAGGTGTACCTGAACTCGGTTGTGGATTAGGTAAGCGAAGATCAAAATGGGCATCAAAATTAATAATGCCAATTTTTGGTTTCGGTTTGCTTTGCGTATTTTTATGCAGTCCTAAGAAACTCGGTAACGCAATTTCGTGGCCTCCACCTAACCCGATAACAAACTGACTGGAAAGCAATGCAGCATAAACTTGTTGTGCGTAGGCTTGTTGAGCGGCTTCTAAGGTTTTTGTTGCCTCTACATTACCCAAGTCTTTTATTGTGATCTGCTGTAAATGCCATGCAAGACTACAAAGGCTTGCTCTAATCGAATTTGGACCATTCTTGGCGCCCACTCTACCTTTATTTGCAGCGACGCCTAAGTCGCAATTAAATCCCAAAATAGATAAATCAGTTTTATCCGTAGTCTGTTGCACAAGTTGATGCCAGCGATGGCCCTTAACACCGTCTTCACTGTCAATCCGCCCATGCCAATTAAAAAACGTATTTTTACTAAACAAGCTTACCTCCAAACCACTTTTTGACCGGTTTGTGTTGATTAACGGCATATATCAGTTGTGCTGGATGGGCAATGTTCCACAAACACAAGTCAGCTCTCATTCCGGTTTGGATTTGACCTCGATCATTTAGGCCCAAAGCGGAAGCCGCATTTATCGTAATTCCTTTTAACGCCTCTTCTGGCGTCAAATCAAACAATACACACGCCATGTTTGCGCAGGTGAGGATCGAAGCAATCGGTGAACTCCCCGGATTTAAATCAGTGGCCACTGCCATAGGTATGCTATTCTGTCGCAGAGCATTAACGGGAGGCTTCTGTGTTTCTTTTAAAAAATAAAACGCGCCTGGTAAAAGTACTGCAACCGTATTTGATTGTTTCAGTGCGAAAGCATCCTCTGGCTCGAGGTATTCAATGTGATCGACTGATATCGCGTTATAGGAAGCAGCCAATTTTGCGCCTTTTAAGTCGCTTAATTGCTCTACATGTGCTTTGATATTTAAACCAAATTGCTTAGCGGATTTAAACACACGTTCACATTGAGCTGTGTTAAAACCAATGGTTTCGCAAAATACGTCCACACTATCAGCTAATTTTAATTCATATATTTTAGGCAAGACGGTATCACACACAAAGTCAATATAACCGTCCGCATCATCTTTATATTCTAGCGGTAATGCATGTGCACCTAAATAGGTGGTACTTACGTTTACTGGTAAATCCTTTGCAATCTGTTTCGCTACCTCAAGCATTTTGATTTCATTTTGCAGGTCCAAGCCATACCCAGATTTAATTTCTAAGGTCATCACTCCTTCATCTAACAATGCTTGGGCTCTAGAGCTCGCAGACGCTAATAACGATTCAAAACTAGCTTCACGGGTTGCTTTTACAGTGCTTTTAATTCCACCACCTTGTTGCGCTATCGTTTGGTAGGACACACCATTGAGACGCATTTCAAATTCATTAGCTCTATCACCTCCGTATACGATATGCGTATGGCAATCTACAAATCCAGGTAAAAGCCATTGTCCCTCTCCATCCACATAGGTATCGACTTCACCATCAAAATCGTGTTGATTACCAATAAACTCAATGTTGCCGTTTTTAATTGCTACACAGGCGTCTTTAATCTCTCCATACGCTTCAGAGTTGGCAGCCATGCTGGCTATTTGCACGTTATGTATTAGAAAATCAAATTGGCTTTGCATTCGTTCTCATCATGTCGATCAATTTAGAAATAGTGTACTTGCACACACTTGTATATACAAGTAACATGCGTACAAATTTACAATTTGTTAACCCAATAATTCATGACGACACATTTTGATAGAATAAAAACGGATCTTCTAACCAAGATTGATCAGGGAAATATGCGACCAGGAGATAAAGTTCCTTCTGAAAATCAACTCGCAGAACAATTTAGCGTCAGTAGAATGACAGCGCGCCGAGCCTTGACAGATTTAGTCAATGAGGGAATTTTATTACGCTCACAAGGATTAGGGACCTTTGTGTCTGATCATCGACCTATGAGCTCAATGTTAGAAATTACCAGTATAGACGATGAAATAATGAAACGCGGACATCAATATTCCAACCGCGTATTGACTCAAAAACAACTGTTAGCAAGTGCTCCACAAGCCAGAATGCTTGGCGTTGAAGTTAATGAACTCATTTACAGTACTAAAATAGTTCATCTAGAAAACAATGTACCTATTCAATTAGAAAACCGCTTAGTTAATCCCAGTTACGCCCCGCAATATATTGACCAAGACTTTTCTTCAATTACCGCTAATCGATATTTAAATAAAGTTGCCCCCCTGACTGAAGCTGATCATGTAGTAGAAGCGATTGTACCTACTCAAGAAATTTCAGACGCATTAGAAGTCACGTTACAACAACCTTGTTTACTCGTTTCAAGACGAACATTTTCAGCGAAAGGTATCGTGAGTTTTGCAAACCTTTATCACCCAGGAAATCGCTACCGCTTAGGTGGTCATTTAGATTTCCATTCATCAAATTAGGAGAAATAACAACATGAACCAACGTTACTCAGAACGTGTTGTAAAAGCACCGACCGGTACAACGTTAACCGCAAAAAGCTGGTTAACTGAAGCTCCATTAAGGATGTTAATGAATAACCTAGATCCTGAGGTTGCTGAACATCCTCACGAATTGGTGGTATATGGAGGAATTGGTCGCGCAGCAAGAGACTGGGACTGTTTTGATAAGATTGTTGAGGTTTTAAAACGGCTCAATGATGACGAAACGCTGTTGGTACAAAGTGGTAAACCTGTTGGCGTATTTCCTACCCATAAGAATGCCCCAAGAGTTCTAATCGCAAACTCAAACTTAGTACCACATTGGGCGACATGGGAGCATTTCAACCAATTAGATAAACAAGGTTTGATGATGTACGGCCAGATGACTGCCGGATCATGGATCTACATTGGCTCTCAAGGCATTGTGCAAGGAACATACGAAACCTTTGTGAGTGTCGCTAAAACACATTTTAACGGTACTGCAGACGGTAAATGGATATTAACAGGCGGACTTGGTGGCATGGGTGGTGCGCAACCATTGGCGGCGACTATGGCAGGGTTTTCAATGCTGGCTGTTGAAGTAGATGAAAGTCGCATTAACTTTAGACTTAAAACCGGTTACTTAGATAAAAAAGCCAACAGCCTAAGCCATGCATTTGAGCTATTAGAACAAGCGAAAGAACAAGGCAAAGCAATCTCTATTGGTTTATTGGGAAATGCAGCAGATGTATTTAGTCAAATAGCAGCATCTGACATGCTGCCAGATGTAGTAACTGATCAAACTAGCGCCCATGATCCACTTAACGGCTACTTACCGCAAAACTGGACACTTGAACAAGCTGCAAAATTGCGCACGCAAGATGAATCTAAAGTAGTGTTGGCTGCCAAAAAATCTATGGCTGTGCAGGTAGAAGCAATGCTTACGCTTCAAGCAAAAGGCGCAGCAACACTTGATTATGGCAATAATATTCGCCAGATGGCATTTGAAACCGGTGTTAAAAACGCATTTGATTTTCCCGGTTTTGTTCCCGCTTACATACGTCCATTATTTTGTCAGGGTATTGGGCCATTTCGATGGGTAGCGCTGTCGGGAGATCCAGAAGACATCTATAAAACCGATGCTAAAGTAAAAGAATTAATCAGTGATGATCCGCACTTACACAATTGGCTAGATATGGCGAAAGAACGTATCCAGTTCCAAGGACTACCTGCAAGGATCTGTTGGGTAGGCTTAGGACAAAGACAAAAGCTTGGACTCGCCTTTAATGAAATGGTGAGAAATGGCGAATTGTCTGCGCCTATTGTTATTGGCCGCGATCACCTGGATTCCGGTTCGGTTGCATCCCCTAACCGTGAAACCGAAAGCATGTTGGACGGATCTGATGCCGTTTCTGATTGGCCACTTCTCAACGCATTACTCAATACCGCTGGTGGTGCAACATGGGTGAGCTTACATCACGGTGGTGGTGTGGGTATGGGCTTCAGTCAACATTCAGGTGTTGTGATTGTGTGTGACGGCTCTGAAGATGCGGATGAACGTATCAGTCGCGTATTGCACAACGATCCTGCTACAGGAGTCATGCGTCATGCAGACGCTGGTTATGACATTGCCAAAGAGTGTGCACAAGAGAAAGGATTAGATTTACCCATGTTAGAAGGGAATAAAAATGCATAAAATCACCTTAATCCCTGGACAGGTTACCTTACAACAACTTGAACTTATTCATCGTCAACATGTACCTATCGAGTTAGACGAATCTGCTGTGGACAATATTCATGCTGCAGAACAAAGCGTTTTAGATGTTATTGCGCAAGGAAAAACTGTTTACGGCATTAATACCGGTTTTGGATTATTAGCCAATACTAAAATTCCGAAAGAAGAGTTGGATGTATTACAACGCAGCATTGTACTGTCTCACGCTGCTGGAATTGGCAACTTTATGCCTGAGAACACCGTGCGACTAATGATGTTTCTAAAAATCAATTCGCTTGCTAGGGGTTACTCAGGTATTCGTTTAAAGGTGATCAATGCGCTCATTCGTCTTTACAATGCGCAAGTTTATCCCGCGATCCCTGAAAAAGGATCTGTTGGTGCATCAGGAGATCTTGCACCACTAGCACATATGAGTGCAGTCTTATTAGGCGAAGGTGAAGCTTTTTATCAAGGTGAAAAAGTCACTGCAAAAGACGCTTTAGTGATAGCCGAAATGGATAAAATATCTTTAGCACCAAAAGAAGGCCTTGCACTTTTAAATGGTACCCAAGCATCTACGGCCTTTGCTTTACAAGGTTTATTCTATGCGCAAAATGCATTAAATTGCGCAATAGCAATAGGTAGTTTATCGGTAGAGGCCGCGCTGGGATCTAGAGTACCATTTGATGAACGTATTCATGCAGTACGTGGGCATCAAAGTCAAAGCGATGTTGCCGAAGCCTATCGCGAACTATTGGCGACATCCGAAATCGGAAGTTCTCATGAAGGTTGTCATAAAGTGCAAGACCCCTACTCTTTACGTTGCCAACCGCAAGTCATGGGTGCTTGTTTAACGCAAATACGATTTGCAGCACAAACGCTTATAGTTGAAGCCAATGGCGTTTCAGACAATCCTTTAGTGTTTGCCGATAGCGGTGACATTTTATCAGGTGGTAATTTTCATGCAGAAACTGTAGCGATGACCGCAGATATGTTGGCTATTGCTCTATGTGAAATAGGATCTTTATCCGAACGCAGAATGGCACTTCTGATCGATAGTAATCTAAGTGGTCTCCCGCCCTTCTTAGTAGAAAACGGCGGTGTTAATTCTGGTTTTATGATCGCGCAAGTCACTTGTGCTGCATTGGCAAGTGAAAACAAAACATACGCACATCCCGCTTCTATAGATTCTTTGCCCACCTCAGCAAACCAAGAAGATCATGTTTCAATGGCAACTTTTGCAGCTCGCCGTCTACGAGACATTTTTGATAATGTGGCTGGAATATTAGCCATTGAATGGTTGTCTGCATGCCAGGGAATAGATTTTAGAGCCCCACTAAATACCAGCGAAAAGTTATCGGAGTTAAAGCAACTGTTACGTGACCACGTACCGTTTTACGATAAAGACAGGTATTTTTCGCCAGATATTGAGAATGCTAAAAAATTAATTATAAACAACGCGTTATCAGATTTAACTAAATTGAATTTAGTTGATTAAATGAATAACTAGCAAACAAAAAAAGACCAGAATAACTTCTGGTCTTTTTATATTTTTACTCTATGAGATTTTGTAAACTACATGCGTTTTAGAGCGCAGATCTTATTCCCTGATGGATCACGTAAATAAGCTAAGTAAAGTTTTCCTGATGGCGTTTCACGTACTCCTGGCGGATCTTCACAATCAGTACCGCCATTAGCTAAACCTGCCGCATGCCAAGCATTCCCCTGTTCGGGATCGGTTACAGTAAATCCAATTGTACTGCCATTACCGTGACAAGCAGGCTCACCATTGATCGGTTTTGTAATTGCAAACACACCATTATCCGTGTAATAAAAACACCGACCTTTTGGATCAATTACACCCGGCTTGTAACCCAATTCTGCAAACGTTGCATCATAAAACGCTTTTGACTTTTCAATGTCATTTGCACCTAACATTATGTGACTAAACATATATCTACTCCAACGCTCAATAAATTAAACAATCAGGTTATCGCAATTTTTGGTTTATTCGCAATACTTTCTGTTTCAATCTCACTCGTTTTCGACTCCGCTTTTTCAATCGAAGATTCTCGTAAGGTTAATAACAATTGTATAGCTGATACAATAAATGCCGTTGTTTCCTGAGGGGAAATTGTATAAAAGTACTCCCAAGCCTGACTTTTATATTCGTTATAATTGTCAGCACGATCAGGATGTAAATCGAGGTATGCCAAATTCACAGCATGTCCAATTACAACATCAACAACAATTGGCTCATCAATTTTTAAGCTCGCATTTTGCTCACAGAAACTCGCCATGGCTTCCAATGCCTCTATGGTTAATTGACGATATTCAGCGGCCTGAATATTATTTAGCATATGCTCAGTCATTAACGCGAAAGCTGTTTCACCGGGAGTCATATCACTTAACACTACCCCGCTATCAATGCGGTTACGGCGATCCATTTTATTACCAATAACCAATCCTTGTGTGTGATGCAAAATGCGCCAAATCTGCTGATTAAAGGCATCAGAACGACGATCAATAATGCCTTGATGCTGACGCCATGCTAACCACCCATCATTAGGCGTCGTTAACGTTTCTAATCCTAAATTTTGTTCCCAATTTAACTTTCCTGAATATCCTTTAGCATGTAATTTTTCGAGTTTTTGTGGTAAATCAGATAACGATTGGTAATCTTCTAGCACGGCTTCCAAACGCTCTTGAATCACTGAAGGTGCCATCGCCATCAAATATTCATACGCCTCATCAGAAGCGAGATTTTGAGTTCGAGCAATTTGACTGGTTAATAAAATGATTAAATGACTCACGCGAATTGTTAGTAATTCTCTAAACAGTTCGGGTCTGGCTTTAATTAATAATCCAAGGCATAACAATACTTCTTGCGTCAAAATTTGTTCACGAACATCGTCGCGACCATAATTGTGGATTTTAGCTAACAATTCTTCGTCAGGTATAGGTCTAGAAATTAGCGATTCATCAGTATAGGCGCGACCGACTTGAATAATTTTTTGAGCGACAAGCATGGCACTAACAACAAGGCCAAGGTCACTGTCTACCTTTTTAAGTAGGCCTGAAGCATGGCGTAAAACCGACCATAATTGTAATCGGCCTGCTTCACTATAAACTTCTTCAATAGCATCCGTTAATCGATAACAGCTATCACTAAAAGTAATGGTTGAATCCAACCCTTGCTCTTTGACTAGTACTGAAAGTAGCGCCACTTGTTCAAAGAGGTTGTCTGACGACGCTAATCTGCTGGTCAACTCGTCGCAATCAGTCAGAAGTGAAATCTCCATTTCCTGGGTCTGATTCAATTCTATGTTTGTGCCACTGGAAATTAACGTTCCTCGCAAAGGAGTCACTTTAGAGACTATTTTTTCTGGTAACGCATAACCATTTAAATCATCAAAGCGTTCAATTGCAGCTGTGGGCGTTAGTTGTGACATGGTTCCGGGTTTTACCGGGATACCATCAACAGAACCTGAATCAATCTGTTTAATTAATTCAAAAAATGAGGTTCTATCGGCATCTAACAATTGCTTGGTAAGCATGACGGTGACCGTCGGTCGGCCAGTTTCTGTCCAATTTCTGTGTAAATAACTTAACTCGCTTTTAAAGCGGCGAACTAGAAAGTCGATGTCATAGCTTAAAAAGAACGACTGTTGAATAAAAGAAGGGGTTAAACACACAAAACGTGACTTACCCAGCACATAAACCCGGCTGGTGGTTAAGCTTTTAGGCACTCTAAAGGAGCGCCCGGTAAGTCCTAGTCCTTCGCACGCGCCAACTTGCGAATACATAGTGGCAATATCTTCTGGTAGACATACTTTAACAGGCGCAATTTCCTTCGTTGTTTCTGTCATTAACCCGCTAGCAGCTAATTCGGCTTGAAGTTCTTCATCTTCGGCCAAGAATACAATTTGCACTACAGGCTGTTTTAACGCTTTGACATGGCGTCTTCCCAATGGGTCTAAATCCCCAGGACGTAACAAACCATCTTCCAACATCGCACCTAACAAGAATAGACTTTGTGCCCATACAAGTGGAATATTTTCGTTCGGTAAACGATCTTGTGAGTGTGGATTTTCACGCTCAGTTTCAATGGATTCAAGAGGCACGTAATATAACTCGGGAAGCAATAAATGACCGTCTTGTTCAACCATGACACTATCTAAACGTTGACGGTAATGATTAATTTGCTCTCGATCGTCACGGAAAATCGCATCCAAATATAAATAAGCAAAAAATAATGGCCACTCTGATTCAATATTTTCAAACTGTTTCAGCTCTTGCTCTTCGTAATGAAGTCGCCCTTCATCTTCTAGTACAGTTTGATGCCCATCTCGTAGGAAACGCTTTAAACCATAGCGGCCTTCCAACTTACTGATAATGTCATTGCGAACCTTATTAGACAATGTGTGGTCTGGTACCGCAAAAGCGGGAAATCCAACCACACTTAATAAAGCAGCATCAATTTCTTTGGTTATCGACTCTCTAGGTAACATTGCACTTAAGGTAATATTAGCTTGCGCAATATTGTCAGGCACAACATGAATTACAGAACTTTGTGAACCTTTAGCGCCATATAGGTTAAAACCAGATAATGCTTCAAGAGCGGCTTTGGCCATGCCTAGAGAACTGGCATTTAATTCAACGTGCCCACTGTTTGATTTAGCCCCTCTTTCCCAAATTCCGAAGTCAGGTGTGCGATAAGCTCGCTCAATATAAAACACAAGGTTTTGAATAAAGCTAACTTCTTCGTCACTCCAAATTAGATCGAGTCCGGAAGAGATCATTTGCGTTAACGTTAATAAAAACACTGAAGTTGCGTCTATTTGTAAATGACCCCACTCATGATCTGCGACCACGTTATCACCTGTCGCGGTATCGTACTTAGCATGTAATGAATCCATCGGACTGCGGCTTTTCTTAAACGCCTCGACTTTAGCCGATTGACTCATCATAGATCGCAAAAGACCGCGCATTAGTTTGACAGTACGTTGTTGCAGTTCAAACCCACGCCCACCGTCATCATCAAGTTGACGGTATGCTAATGCTAATCCCCACACAGCCAAAATACTGTATACATTGTCACGTACCCATGCATCTTGGTAATTACCATGGTTGGTAATTGCTGTACTGGCCGGCAACAAGCCTGAAATGGGATGTTGTTTATCGACTATTACTGCCTTAATTTGCTGATAATATTTATCAAGGCTACTTCTTAATTCAATATCTTGCATGATCAGTCCTACCTACACTGAAAAATGATGCTGACTATGCGCATCGGGAAAAAAGTAAATCAAAATATATGGTTAGTATTTTGAATAAATAAGTATTTCTAATAAGTTACTACGCTGACCCAATAAATTTATCTGCATGGCTATCAATTATACAGAAATCCCTTGAATTACTAATAAATTCAGCAAAGTTTACGCCAATTATATTTATACCACCTGACTCCATCGTTTATTAACTAAAAAAATCGATATTTATCAGGCTCACAACACCTCTTTTTGAGCAGAAATATTATGTCACACTAAAACAGCATCTAAAACGATTAAGTTAAAGATCTACATCAACCCTGTTACTTTGATATCGAGCACTGGACGCACAACATGTGTGCAATATTGCAAGGGGGTGAGTTTTACAGCGTTTGATTTGATTGAGAAAAACCTTGAAGAGAACACATTCTATCAAGGTTTTATGCTTTACTTTGAAGCGTTATGACATCTAAAGTATCAATTGTTTATCAACTCGCACAGCAGTATTACGCGGGATTATCGGCTTTCCTCTTGCGGTTAAATGAACGCGAGTAAAAGCAGCACCAAACAATAGAATAAGCGACGAGTAATATACCCAAAGCAAAATGATGACCACAGAGCCTGCGGCTCCATACGCCGATGCAGTTGCGGTATAGGCCAGATAAGCTGCAATGCCGTAGCGTCCAAGAGAGAATAACACTGCCGTTACCAATGCACCGGCCATTACATCTTTCCAACTCAGTTTTACATCAGGAAGCACTTTAAAAATAGTTGCAAACAACAGTGCAATCATAGCAAGAGACACAATAAACTCTGCGCTTCCCATCAACAGTTCAACAAACGGTAGAAACTCTGCTGTATAATTTAGCACCGCCCGCAATGCGACTCCAAAGAGCAAAGAAACGAGCAACACAAAGCCAATAGACAATACAACCATTAACGAAAACAATCTTTTTTTAGCCAGCAAAAATAAACCGTTTCGATCAGGACTTGCAGTAACGCCCCAAATGGAGTTTAAAGAATACTGCATTTGACCAAATACCGTAGTGGCACCTAGCAACAATGCACCGACACCTAATAACGTTGGAAGTATCCCCGATGCTTCAATCCTAGATTGACTCACCGTACGTTCAACGGCCGCTGCAGCCTCCTTCCCCATTACGTCAGCAAATTGAGAAACGATTTCCCCCTGAGCGGCTTCCTCACCCAACACTAAGCCTATGACAGTCACGGCGATAATGACAATGGGAGCTAATGAAAACAGTGTATAAAAGGCTAACGCACCCGCATAGCTAAAAGCGTTTTCCTCCAACCACAATTTGCCTGTATCACGTACAATATTTTTCCAATAGTGCACCAAATCCATCAACATTATTCTCCGATACAAGGGTAAAACAGGTAAATTGTGCACCTGTCATTTTTGACTTTGAACGATTAAAACAGAGTAAAACACATCCCAAATCTAATCAACTTACATTGATTTAAGGCATTGGCAAAATTAGCAGGTTATTAATAGAAAGTACCATTAGGAAAACATGACTTCCACAACAAGCTGTAGCATGATCTTTAGACCATGGATTTCAAATTAGTATCACGGGGCTAAAGCCACCGCCTACAAAGATGTTTTGAAATCTAACCTAATTTGTAACATGGTCTTTAGACCATGGATTTCAAATTAATATCACGGGGCTAAAGCCACCACCTACAAAGACGTTTTGAAATCTAACCTAATTTGTAGCATGGTCTTTAGGCCATGGATTAAAGATAGTTTTGAAAATTACAGAATAAGAGTGATGACCCATTGTGGGTGGAATGGTGTTATCAATCGAGTAAGGTGAATGCTGATCCCCCGTTTACAGGGCAGAGCCCCCATTGTGGGTGGAATGGTGTTATCAATCGAGTAAGGTGAATGCTGATCCCCCGTTTACAGGGTAGAGCCGAGCCCGTAAGACTAAGAAATGGTGCCCGGGGCCGGACTTGAACCGGCACGTCCTTTCGAACGAGGGATTTTAAATTATTTACAAGTTTTTTGGATACAGTTTGACCAAGTATTACATACCTATAAAAATCAGTTAGTTAATTGGTTTATGCTAATGAATGACTTGGATATGACTTGCTATAGCAGGTCAGTTTTTGACACAATACGTCTACTATATGTCTACAATCTAAGCTAAAGGAATCAATTAGCATTATCTATTGTTTCCCCCCTTTTTAATTATGTAGATGCCTTATTAAGTCAAAAGGAACTGTATATGCGCTTATCAAAATCAACAATTGATAAGATTAGTCCACCTCAGCTAAAAAATGGCAAGCCAACTCAAGCTTTTTACCGCGATACTATCCTAGCAGGCTTTGGTTTGCGAGTTAGCAGTGGAGGTAAAAAGTCGTTCATCATAGAAAAACGAATCAAAGGTAAAGTGAAACGGATTACCATTGGTGCTTATGGTGCCATCACACCAGAACAAGCGAGGGCTAAAGCAACTGAATTAATTGGAAGTATCACACTTGGAAATGATCCTATTGCAGATAAAAAAGCTAAGGAGTCTAAAAGTGTCACCTTACAAGGTGCACTTGATAGCTATCTAATTTCACGGAAAAGCCTAAAACCCGCAACTATAGACAATTATAAAGTGTGTATTGATCGATACCTAGCCGACTGGAAGCATAAACAGTTAATCGATATAAGCAAAGACATGGTTGAAACAAGACATAGGGAAATAGGACAGAAAACAGAATCTAAAGCTAACAATACTATGCGTGTGCTAAGGGCATTGTATAACCACGCTATGGAAAAGTTTGAAGATGCTAATGGTGATCCGGTAATTTTAATTAACCCTGTTTCACGTTTGAGCCGAAATAGAGCTTGGTATAAAGACAAGCGCAGAACAGGTCATTTAAAGTCTCACGAACTTAAAACTTGGTTTCAGGCAACAAAGCAATTAAATAGCAGTATAAGTAGAAACTATTTACAATTTGTATTATTTACTGGGCTAAGAAAAAATGAAGCATTATCTTTAAGATGGTCTGATATTGATTTCAAATCTCAAACGCTAACGGTAACAGATACAAAAAATAGTGACCCACATACCCTCCCTTTAACTAACTTTTTATTAGCACTACTTAACGAATTAAAAACGTCAAGCAATTCTGAATGGGTATTTCCAGGACCTAATCCTGAATTTCATCTGAAAGAACCACGAACAGCCGTTGATAGAGTGGCTGAAATTAGTAATATAAGCTTTACTCTACATGACTTACGTCGCACTTTTATCACCATTGCGGACGGATTAGATTTACCCGCTTTCGCACTAAAACGACTTGCGAATCATCGAACAACGGATATAACCGCTAGTTACATAATTTCTGATGTAGAACGTCTAAGAATTCCTATGAATCGAATTTCAGATTTTATCGTTAGCCAAATCAATCAAAAGGACGAGACGTAAATGATTCAACACACAGATCATTTAAGCGTATGGGAACTAGCTCATAGATGGCACGAAGTCGATCCAAACCTAACAAACCCAGAATCTTTGCCACTTAATATTCAGGATACAATTAGATTTCTCTGTAAAGCTTGTATCAGATGTGAAATATCTGTGTCTAATGAAACCGGAATTGTACAAAAGAACCCAAATAACGTTGTCGATTTTGAATTGTATTTAGACATGAACCTTGATGAGGATTACGAGTCATTATCAGTTGAAGAGCAAGAAAAGCTAGAGATTAATTATGAAGGATATATACATAGTTATGGTCTTAGACATAGAAAATTAGTTGAAGAATTTGATAAAACTTATCTAACTCGGAAATACGACAGAACGGTCCTAGAAAAAGTACATATTGATCGGCTTATTCTACTTAAATTTTGTTCTATTAATGGAGTTACACCCCCAAATTTTTGGTTTTCCCAAAAGGAACTGGAGCAGTTTCAAGAAGGTGGTATTGATGAAGTAACTAAAGGCTCTAGAACACAGTCAGATATTGATTCATTTTGGAGCTCATTAAACCATAAACAACAAGCTAGAATAATGACTCGAGAAGTAGCCAAAATATTGTGGAAAGACGATCCGATGTTGTCAATTGTAGCGTTGGAAAAACATGCAGATATTCAAAAATATGGTATGTCAGCACCATATGGGGGTAAACATACAATCAGAAATTGGATCAAGGATTTAAAACCATCTAAATCCTAATCTATTCATTTATCAACTAAACCGGTTCAAAGGATGAACAAATAATGAGTGGAATAACTTTAATACCCTTTGGTTTATACACTAAAACTGGCGAATTAATTGATGTCGGTAACGTTAGTCAAGGTTCAAAATGTAATTGTATCTGTCCGTCTTGCAAAACACCTTTGGTCGCGAGACAAGGAGAACATAAAGAATGGCATTTCGCTCATAGTCCACGCAAAGAGCAGAAAAAGACTGAAAAGCCATGTGAATTTTCTTTTGCTGTATCAATTAGATTAATGATAAAACAGCTATCTGAACAAGGATTAGTATTTCTACTGCCAGCTTTTACAGGTAAACACACGGAATTTGACGCACCATCAGGTAGATCTTTTGAAGTGACTTACCCAATAGCTAATGAAACGCAGGTTACTCTACAATATATCGAAGTCGAAACAAAGTATGAAAATTCTGTAGTTGATATTTTAGCAAAAATTGGTTCTTTTGAACTTGTCATTTACATTACGTATAAAGATCGTGTTGTTCCCGACTCTTTGTATAGGCCTACGAATTCAAACTGTGGTGTCGTCGAGCTTGATGCGCGTTTCCTTGCTAAAGAATTTCAAGAAGTACCAACTGGTCAATACACCAAAGCATTACAAAGTTATCTATCAGAAAATTATCTTGGTAAAAAGTGGATTTATCACCCTCGAAAACAAAAAACTTTGAATCAACTAAAAAAACATATCAAAGACAATAAAAATGCTTATTACGATAAATATTTACCGACAAGAGACCCCTTTCCACTAATAAAAAGTAGACTTAATGAATCCTCAGGATTTCCACCTTCAACCAGACACAGTTGCGTAATGTGCGGCTCGTTTTGGACTGGCCCATCAGCTTATTGTGAAGATTGTGAAACCCACCTCTATACAAATTCAAATCAATGAAATGTTTAGGTACTGGTTTTCTTTTTAGTATTAACTCTTAACTGATTGGCTTCAAGGCCTATCTTACCTATAAAATTCAGAGAATTTAATGAGTTAAGAAAATTTAGATTAAGTTCGTTATTGGGAATTAAAGGCCTTTTACCATAATCCGCAATTTGGGAGTAAGGTTCGTTAAAATGACTTATAGAATTCATTACATTTTTCTCTGACCACCGACAGGCTACTTCTGTTAGAATTTTAATAGTTAAGTCATCTCTACCTTTTGAAAGCAATATTTTTATATAGTCCTCCCCTAATTCTTCATCGTCAGTATCTAGTATTATTCTTTCCATAATTTCGATATTTTGTGCCGCCTCACTCAATTTAAGATAATAGGGGCCAATTAATTTAATCAATTCAGGGGATTCTAGTAATCGATCTTCATTTAAAATACCAACTATTTTAACTTTAAAATCATCCGAAAAATCACAACTATTTAATAATTCATAGCCTACAGAGTCAGATATAAAATCCCTATACTCTTCCAATTTCTCATAAATTTTATTAGAGGAAGATTTAAACAATTGAACTATTAATTCCAATTCTCCATTAGCGCGTTCAAATGATTCTAAACACGGTGAGATACGTCCAATTTTAATCAAAATCAATTTTTTACTTTTAGATACATCAGGAAAGCCTTTAGAACTTATAGAAAATCCAGCATTTAACCTTTCATAATTCTCGTCATCTATCTCATCCAATGTTTGGATAAATAAGTTGAACTTAAATATGTCTTCTGATTTTTCTTCAATCTCTGAATGTTGAGAACCTTCTACATATTCAACATTTGATAGTTGTTTTAAAAAATCGACTAAAGAATTATTGCTGACGTTATCGGACATATAACAATCAAAAACTATTTTCCATGTTGGTATGACTTTATTATTCGAAAGGATAGTCTCCCAGAGCCCTTGATCAAATAAATGGATATCAGAGCAAATAAAGCTTTGATGTTTAATTACATTTTCTCTAATTTCAATTGATAACGATAAATTATTTACAATTTCTATTATTGAACCTTCAGATTCCTTAGTATTTTCCTTAGCTACAAGCATTACGTTCTGAATATACTTTTCTAAGTTCTGATTTACATACCTGAAAGTTTTTCCACCAATTTTAGCTAGGCAATCAAAAGTTTGTATTTTAAGAGAAGTCTTGTCCATTCCGTTAATGGACAAAATTAGGTGTATGTTATTAATATTAATATTG
>NZ_BAEN01000042.1 GCF_000314975.1 Aliiglaciecola lipolytica E3 | reverse complement strand
ACTTAAATTAATCGTGCCTTTAGGTGTGCCAGCGAGACTCAAACTGACTTGTAGGTCACTGCCAAAATCGTCGGTATCACTGATCGAAATCCCGCTAATTGCATTGGCGGTGCTGTCTTCTAAAACGGTGGGGTTAACAGGTAGGGTTATAACAGGTGCATCGTTGGTGCCAGAAACCTCAATGAAAAAATCTTCACTATCGGTATTGTTGCCATCAACACCAACGCCTTCAGTACCATTACCAACACCACCATCACGATCATCGGCAGTGGTGCGAATGCGCACAACGGTATCGACGTTGGCATCAGTTGGTGTATAAACCAGAGAATTTAAGGTCGCTTCAACATCAGCTGCTGTACCCGTTATTGTTATTGTTGCTGTGTTGTCATTACTAATTATCGCACCACCCGAGGTAGTGGCCGTCAAGGTGCCATAAGATGCACCACCCACCGTATTGGTCGCTGCAACGGATACAGAGATAAGATCAGCGGCCCCCTCGCTGGTGTCGCGATTATCATTCAAGGTGAATGAACCACCTTCAGCATTAATGTTAATACTGGTGCCCGAATCTAGGGATAAACCATTGGTTAGCGTTGCGTTGATCGCTAAAACAGGAGCGTCGTTAACCGGCGTGATGGTAATATCATTATCGACTGTCGCCGTTTGTTGGCCACCGGCATGATCAAAATCGGCAATAGTAGATCTTAAATACAGCGTGCCATTGCCAAGGCCAGGGCCATTAAAATCGCCACGACCCTGAAAACGTAGTGCGTTCAATGCATTTTCAACATCAGTAATGTTACCCGTGATGGTAATCGTATTAGAGTTATTACCAGTAATGACTACATCGGGCTGGCTGCTTAATCTTAAACGCCCCTCATTGGCGCTGCTGGCTAAAGTCGTGCGACCGGCATCATTAAAAAGTTCAATGGTGGCGGTAACGTCCTCATCAAAGCTATCGGCGTCTGATAGTGCAAAACCGCCTAATGTAATTTCTGCATCTTCGTCAACGGTAAAACCAGAAACATTGGTAATAACCGGCACGTCATTACTATTGGATACACGCAAAGTAATATCATGGGTCACACGATTATTGGCGGCATTAATGGCGGAGCCATCATCGTTAACCGGGCCGCCATTGGCATTGGCAAGCAAAGATCCCGAGTTATCATATAGACGATCATCGGCAACCACTCTAAGAATAAGATTGTCGTCATCAAGGTCAGCACTAAAGGCGATTGTTAGGCTGGCAAGCACGGCATCAATTTCTGCTTTAGTACCCTGCAAAATCATCACATCAGTGCCTTTGCCACTGACAAAACTACTGGGGTCAGCGGCGGTATAATTTAATAAATTAGCACCCGTACCCACAACGCTTACCTCAATGCGCATAAAATCAGTTTCGCCTGCCGTTATACCGTCGTCGAGATCTAAGTCAGCCAGCGTTATCACTGGTACAGCGGTAGTTGCAGCGCCCGCTGCGAAAACATCCAAGTTATCGGGGCCGCTGATTTCAGCAATATCATTGGTGGGTGTAATTTCAATTAAAAACGTTGAGCCCGGAGGTGACGGCAAGCCTTGAGCAACACTGACAGAATCGTTCGATGTCCAATCACCATCGCTGACCACATAGTCAAACGAATCGTTGCTTGTTTCAGTGCCATCATGTTGATAACTGATCCGCCCAGAATCTAGATCATCTTGAGTGAAAACCGAACCCACACCAAGCGCTGTAGTGTTTAAGAATAAGCTGCCATTATTGGTGGCATCGGTGATGCGATATTGACGCTGAATGCTTGAGTTATCGTCGTCGCCAAACACTAAGTGGGCGTTGCTCAAATTGGGGTCGGGTGTCGGCAAACCAGAACCGCTGACACCGTTAATAGTGGCATAGGATTGCGCACCACCAATAACCCGCGAACCGCCCTCAACAACAGCACCAGCCTCACCGGCAATAAGCTGCCGTTTAGACACAAACGTAGTTGCATCATTAGCAGGGAAAATAGTAATCGGGACGATTAAGGTCGAACCTTCTGAGCTAGCATTGGTGGCCGTTGGCACAACCACCCCCGAATCATCAAGAGGCACAAGAGAGAATGAATCAGAAAAATTTTCGCTGCCTAAATGAGTATAAGTCAAATCACCGTTTTGCAACTGGGCCAGGGTAACGATGGTTGTATTGGCGGTTATCAGCACGCCATCAAGCCTCAACTCGCCATGCAGTGTGTCGACCGTTATTCTAAAGCTCAGTTCATCATTAACCGCATTGCCAGTTTCGTTATCAGAAGCCGAGTTATCTCTGTCGCTCAAAACAATATTAGCACCGTTGATAACAACGGTATTATTTTCACCGACAAAAATAGCACTATTATTGACAGCCTCCGGTGTGTCATTTTGAGGCGTTGCGGCAATACTGAACGACTGCGGTGCCGACTCTGTGTTGCCATCAGAAATGGTATAACTAAAAGAATCAACGAAGTCTTCATCGCCACTATGAACAAAGCTGACGTTGCCGTTATTAATATCGGCCTGAGTAAAAGTTTGGTTATAGGTTAGTTCAGCACCATTGAGCCTAATAAGACCACTGGTTGGTAGTGAGAATAAGCGATACACCAGTTCATCTGGGCTGCTTTCAGCGTCGGTAATTAGCAGCTCAGTGTTACTAAAGTTAAAAGTGCCACCTTCGTTGAGGTCAGCCGCATCAATGGTGTTTGTGCCGCCACTGGTCGGCGGGGTATTAATGTCAGCGGCACCCGGAACAGGGTCAGGGCTAACAGTCACGGTATCGGGGACAACCACATCAAAGGTTATCGGCGTTAGCGGGCTGCCCTGTGAAGGATTATCGTAAATACCACCGTCTCGGCTATCTGGAAACAGTCGGATACCGCCATCTTTTACCGTAAAGGTCATACTGTCGGTACGCGGGGTGTCGCTAAGTGTTACAAACGTTACATTGCCAGCATTAATGTCTGCTTGAGTAAACGTAGCGCCAACGGTGAGTGTTTGGCCATTAACCGTAAAATAACCCTCTGCTGGGTTGGGAACACTGGTTAATGTATAAGTTAACGAGGTGTTGGCCGAATCAACATCAGTCACCTCAAGCATAGCGGGGGTCAAGGTGATCGAAGTAGAACCCGGTGCCATAGTCTGAGCTACGTTTGTATTCAGCACTGGGTCATCGTTGTTGGGCACGATGTTTAACTGAATGGTCGCCGAATCAGAAAGCACATTGCCTTCACCACCACCATCATCTTGAACCTGCATATTAAAGCTATCAGTGCTGTTTTCACCGCCTGAGTGGCTGTAAGTCAGCAACCCTGGGTCGGCAACAACAAAAGGCGTGCCCACGCTCGCCGCAACAATGGCCACACCGTTGTAAAACAGCGTACCGTTAATAGGTAAGCTAGTAATCTCGTAGTTTTGTGCTGTGCCACCCTCTGGGTCAAAAAAGCTAATCGCACCTCTCGAGCTATTAAATGGCGCGATTAATAAGCCGTTATCGGCAAGATTGACCGCAGTCTCCCCCTCAATAACAGTAATTGAGCCCTCTAAAGTCGGTGCCTGATTAATCGGATTAATATTCACTGAAACCGACTGGTTGGTGATCAATCCACCGGCTCCATCATCAACAGTAATTAAAAAGGTATCTGTTGTCACCGAGGTGACTTGTGAACCATTGTGTTGATACGACAAGTTATTAATATCAGACGCCGCAAAGGTCGAGCCGACCGCTATTAAGTTGCCATTTAATCGCAAATCACCATTGGCAGGGACGGCAGCAATTTTAATAATTGTCTGAACCGCTTGGTTATCAATATCTGACAACCCAAGCTGAGCTTGGGTAAAACCAAAACTCGCAGCCGTTGCAGCAGAAAAACTGCTGGTGCCACCCTCATTAACCTCTAAAGGCGTGCCGCCACTAATCGTTGGCGCATCATTAATGGCAACCACATTAATGTTACTGATTTGAATGTTCGTTGGGCCATCAGGGGTGTCAACATCATTGACGGTAATATCAATCAATGGGGTGTAAGCTGGGTCTAAACTGTTGCTGTTAGTAACCGGGGTAAAAACCATGCCATTGAGGGCTGAGTTAATTTCGGCTTCAGTGCCGGTAATCGTGACCGCGCTAGTGCCATCGGCACCCGCTGTCACTGCCCACCCTGCCCCTGCTAAGGTAATGCTACCGCCGGTCACGCTGATCGCGACCTGCAGCTCCACACCTGCATCGTCATCAGTAACACTAATGCCAGTGATAGTTAACGGCACGTCTTCGTCAGTGCTGCGAGTATCGACAGCTTGAGCATCGGTTATTTCTGGCGCACCGAGCAAGCCTGTAAAACCTGAAACTTCAACAACCTGTGATTCTATAGCACCGGCTTGCCACTCTAGATCCCAATCGCCACCTAAGGCTTTAGCGCCAGTGAGGTCAGTAGATGCAGCAATATCGGCCCCGGTTGCAGCCGCCAGTGCAGCAACAAAAGATTGCCCTTCGGCGCTGCCTGCCACGTCACAACCGTAAAGCAAAATATCGGCATCAACCGATAAAACAGCACGTATCTGGCTGAGAGCCTCACTATAATCTTGCGTTAGTGTCACCTCATTAACGGTGCTATTACCGAGTTGCAACTGCCCATCACTGCCGTGACTAAATAGATGAATAGCCTCGATATCGTTGCGCCCGGCTACTGCCTCAGCAATTTGTAGCAAACCATCTTGTTCACCATTGAGTAAAATGACCTCGCTATTGGCAAATTGATTAGCTATTGATTGTTGATTTTCAATACCGGCATCAATAAACACTATCTGCCGACCCGTTGAGCTTTCGGCAGAAAACTCAGGAGAAAAATCGCCTTGATTCTCAGAATTTTGATGAGGTTCAGCCGATGTGGGTGATTCGGTATGATTGGCGTTATCTGCCTGCTCAGCGATGGCTATGGGCAACGCTGCATCAAAGACTATTCGCGGTTCAAGTGCTAAACGTTGCGTTTTGGACTTGAAGATTGAGTTAAAACCTTTTTGCTGACTCATATTGCCAATAACCATTGTTAAAAAATTTTTAAGAGCAACATATTAGAAATCAGCTAACTGGTATTTTCGCTGTTAAAAAAGCAGCCAAAATACCGTTACTCCACTGTTAGTAAAAGTATGGACGAATATTTAAGTTCCCGACAATTAATATTTCAGTAATTACGTCACATAACGGTGTTAATGCTTAATCGATCTATTAATCGAGTAGCTCAGGCTTTATACGACCATAGATGCCGATAGGTTTTTTAACTTACCTGATACCTGATAGATTATCAGGTATATAGAATATAAACAAGTTGCAATATCACAGGCAAAGCAGACATAAAGCTTTATTATACCCAAATATATTACAAGAAAAAAGGACAGTTATTTCATAAAAGTGAAAAGTTCAAGTTCTCACGATCAATGCGCAGTGTCCGCTCATATTCTGACCATAATATCTATAAAGAGTTAAGTGAAGTATCACCTATGCTAACCAAGGTGATGGCGGAGCTGGATGATGTTGTAGACCAGGAACAGCAAGAACTGGAAGCTAAGAATAAAATACTGAGTGATTTAAGGCACCTTGAAAAGGTCGTTAAGCAGAAAATTGAGGAAATCGAAGAGCAGCTGGATAAATTGTAGTTCTGGGCGGTTTTTATAAGCGTATGCTATAGGCTGATATTCTGAGGCGTCAGCTGGAGTCACCCTCTTCTAAAATTGGGTTGCTAATTGGAGGGCAGTGATAGTCGTCAACCACTCTTTCTTCGCCGTTTTTGTCACTAATTACACTTTCTAGATGAATATCAAACCCCCATAAACGGTGTATGTGTTTGAGTACGTCGGCGGTTCCTTCTTCCATGGGAACCCTATCCGCCGGAATATGCCTAAGTGTAAGTGAGCGGTCGCCTCTAATATCAACATTCCATACTTGTATATTGGGCTCTTTGTAGCTCAGGTTGTATTGTTTTGCCAATTGTTCTCTAACTGTTTTATAGCCATTTTCATCGTGTATGGCCTGAACTAGGTACTCGTTTTCCATATCATCATCTACGATGGAAAATAGTTTAAGGTCGCGAATTACTTTAGGGGATAAAAACTGCAGAATAAAACTCTCATCTTTAAAGTTTTCCATTGCGAAGTGAACAGTGTTTAACCAGTCATTGCCGGCTATATCGGGGAACCACTGCTTATCTTCGTCGGTGGGAGCCTCACAGATTCGACGAATATCCTGATACATGGCAAACCCCAGCGTATAGGGGTTGATACCGCTATACCAAGGGCTATCAAACGGAGGTTGGTAGGTAACAGCAGTATGAGATTGTAGAAACTCAATCATAAACCCATCGGTCACTAACCCTTTATCATAAAGTCGATTAAGAATGGTGTAGTGCCAGAATGTCGCCCAGCCCTCGTTCATCACTTGTGTTTGTCTTTGGGGGTAAAAGTACTGCGCTATTTTACGCACTATTCTGACAATTTCTCGTTGCCAAGGCTCCAGTAACGGTGCGTTTTTCTCAATAAAGTAGAGCAAGTTTTCTTGCGGCTCTTTGGGGAACCTGTTCTGCTCACCGGGTTTCTCTTTCCCTTTTTTTGTCGGGAGAGTAAGCCAAAGCTCGTTGACTTGCTGTTGCAGGTATTCCTCTCGTTCTTGCTGACGGTTTTTTTCTTCTGCTGCAGAGATGGGGGGTGGGCGTTTATAGCGGTCTACCCCGTGGTTCATAATCGCATGGCAAGAGTCCAGAAACTTCTCAACGGTTTCAACTCCGTGGCGCTGTTCGCATTTAGAAATATAGTTACGAGCAAACAACAAGTAATCGATGATCGCACTCGCATCTGTCCAAGTTTTGAATAGGTAATTCCCTTTAAAAAACGAATTGTGACCATAGGCCGCATGGGCAATCACCAGCGCCTGCATGGTGATAGTGTTTTCTTCCATTAAGTAGGCAATACAAGGGTCAGAGTTAATAACAATTTCATACGCCAGCCCCATCTGACCACGCTGATAGCGCTTAGACGTGTTTAAAAACTGTTTGCCGAAAGACCAGTGATGATAACCCACAGGCATACCGACAGAAGAGTAGGCATCCATCATTTGCTCAGCGCTAATCACCTCGATCTGATTTGGGTAGGTATCGAGCTTGAATTCCTTGGCGATTTTGGCAATCTCTTTATCGTATTGCTCTATAAGCTCAAAGGTCCATTCTGACCCTGATGAAATAGGCTGTTGGTTCATGTTCAACCCCATCTTTTGAACAATTATTCATAAAGTATAGCTCATGGGAATAGTCATACTCTCAATTTATTGCAGAGTTAGGATATAGCAACTATTCTTAATGCTATGGATAGAAACCACAGGGAGCTAGTGTTCGTTGTGTAGCGGCTGAAAGGTTTAGCATCGTATCGAAAAAGTACTATTAGTTAATGATAACGTTGATGGGTGCAGCGACACCGTTGAGTATTTTGAATTGATTTTTCATGCTAAATTTTTTGGTAATAGTTTATGAATAAGATTTTTCGCGTTTTTTGGAATTCAAGTTTACAGGTGTGGCAGGCAGTCGGTGAAAATAGTAAAGGTCGTAAAAAGTGTAAGGTTGGCGCCTCTAAGGCCTCAGGTCGGCTTATTGCTTCTGGTGCTCTGACGCTGTTGAGCGCTAATGTTTTTGCTGCTGACTTACCTACCAATGGAGTGGTTGTCTCTGGCCAAGTGGCGATCGAACAACAAGCCAACGTGATGAATGTCACCCAGTCTAGCAACAAAGCTGCGGTTAACTGGCAGTCCTTTGATGTGGGCAAGAATAATACGGTTAACTTTGTTCAGCCCAGCGCCACCTCAGCCATTCTTAATCGCGTCATTGGCAGCGATGTGTCTAGCATCCAAGGGGCTATTAATGCCAATGGTCAAGTCTTTTTAATCAACCCAAACGGCATTTTATTTACTCCTAGCGCACAAGTTAACGTAGGTGCGCTGGTTGCCTCTACGCTTAATATTAGCAACGAAGATTTTAACTCCGGCAACTATGTCTTTGCAGGCGATAGTAGCAGCGCCATTATCAACCAAGGCAACATTCAAACCGCTGATGGTGGTTATGTTGCATTTATTGCCGCCAAAATCGAAAACATCGGCAATATCACGGCCAACAATGGCGAAGTATTGATGGGTGCTGGTGCAAAAGTGACCCTAGATATGGGCGGCCCAGTGAAGCTTGAAGTTGAGCAAGGCGCTATAGATTCACTGATTGCCAACGGCGGCGCGATTCAAGCCGATGGCGGCATGGTGTATTTGTCAGCAAAAGCCGCTGGCGACTTAGCCTCCAGTGTGATTAACCACACAGGCATTGTTGAGGCGAGCAGTTTAAGCAGTGTGGGCGGTGAAATTATTCTGGAAGGCGATAACATCAGCTTAGCCGCAGGCAGCGAACTCAATGCCACCGGTGCAACAGGGGGTGGAGACATATTAGTAGGCGGCGATTGGCAAGGCACAGGCGACATGCGCCAAGCGGTATCCGTTGATATGGCAGCAACGGCCAGCATTGATGCCAGCGCCACGCAATATGGCGACGGCGGTAAAGTGGTATTGTGGTCTGATGTTGCTAACGCTGAATCTGTAACCAGCGTTAGTGGCGACATCACAGCCAGTGCAGGTGCAGAAGGTGGTAATGGAGGCAAGGTTGAAACCTCTGGATATCTTCTAAAAACAAGTGGAGTAAGCCTTGATTTAACCGCCGAAAAAGGTAGCGGTGGTTTATGGTTATTAGACCCTACTAATATCACTATTTCTGGTTCGGCTACAACAGCAGGAGCAACACCCTTACCTAATTATGAATCAAATGTTGATAGTTCTAATGTTTTAAATTCTGACATCGTAAACCAGTTAAACTCAGGTACGAGTGTAACAATTCAAACAGGAAGTGGAGGCGCTCAAGCGGGAGATATTACCCTCGCTAGCGATATTGTTACCGGTAATATGGCCGGTGATGCAACGCTTACGTAGGCGCGGCTAGGACATAGTTTCTTCCAATAGCCCTAAAGTACTCTGTTAGGCCTTTAGTTATAAATGTCTTACCTGTTCCGGCGTAACCTTTTAATAGGAATACGCTTTCTTCCTTATTGCTGAGAAACGAATCGAGCTTATCAACCAATAAACTTTGTCCATCAGTTAAATTGTATTCAGAGAAAGCGTCGTGAAGTTTAATTAGCTCTCGAGTGTTTTCGGGTGCCAGGTCGAATGTTGATACAGCCCTTGATGATGCTTCCTTGAAATCGGCTAGTTTAACTTGGTCTAGTTCTTTTTTGAGTTCGAGTGCCTGGTTTTGAGCGATTTGTTCTGATTCTTCAAGTTTCAAGAGCTCTTCTTTTACTTTTTCTAATTGCTCTTCAAGCTCTTTGTTACTCTGGCTTAGCGCGTTTAGCCCTATATCAGGGTGGCAGGGTTCTATATATGCTGGGTAACTTTCATATGTTGATCCGCTATATGTTTTGAACATCCACTGACCGATCAAATATGCATCTCTCAGTAGTGCTAACGCATCATCTGAATGTACGCTTCGGCCATGTGCCGCTTTATTTCCTAACATCCGGATTGCGTGCAGCTTTTCCACAATATTTTCATCGATTACTTCGATGAAAATATTGGATTTTAGTTTTTCGAAGAACCCATCACTTCGCTCGCAAGGTAAATTTAGTTCTCTATAGAGGATCCCTACTAACTGTTCAGCAAAGCAACGTAATTTGATAATTGCAGTGTGAGGATCAGTATGTACATATTTCTCAGCGAAATTGGCATGTTCATATAGTTGAGGCCAGCGGTTTTTTAACAATTCAAAGTTCTTATTGGGCATGCTTAATTCCTTTTATTTCAACCGCTTCTTATCTTCGTGATTCTTCATATCAATTGGTTTTTTATTTTTTATTATCGCCGTTAAGCGTAAATTCAATAATGTCTTTATGTTTGATGCGACGATGGGTCCCAACTCGATGAAAGGGAATTTGACCGCTTTCAAGGAGCTTAATTAGAAATGGGCGTGAGACGTTAAGAACATCTGCAGCTTCTTGGGTTGTCAGTTCAGGTTGCTGTGGTATGACCTTGACTGAACTTCCATTGCTAATTTCATTTAACGCGTCTGCTAGAAGGCTAATAGCAATTGCGGGCAGTTGAATAATCTTCGGCTCTTCATCATTTCTTATAACCTTGATTGAGTAGCTGGATACATTGTCACTTATCAGCTTGCGCAATACCTGTTTCCCTTTGTGTGCTAATTCGATGTCGCTAGCAGAGGGAGGGGAATTGACGTTTTTATGTGTTGACATACTGGCTCCAATGACAAGGCAGAACTTGAGTAATCAATTTAAACGAAATAAACGAAATAAACAATATATTCGAATCGTACATTGATACTTTATAAACTAACTTGGTTCATTGTTATGCACTGATTAACAACAGAAACTAAAATCTTAGATGATCCACTTGTGGGTATCATAACAAAGTACATTTTGCTCCCCACATGCTGCCAGAACTCGGCCTCTTGGGCATATTTTTTTGCTTTTTGGATAGCGACGTTTTCTGGCAACTGAGTTTTAGTTAGCCCCGAACATAGCAGCTTTGAGCACAAAGCCTTCCAAGGATGCTTAGGTACACCGTCTGAAAGCCGTTCCACAAACCGTTCCAGTGCATGACGAGTCACCACGACAGGTCCAATGTTCGGAACGTTGATTACCTCATCGATTTCTCTCACGGTAGCATTATCGACGATGTATTCTTCGAAGGAATGTGAGAGCCAATCGTCCCGCTTCTCTACCGAGATCTGTGCTTCCTGGTATCGAGTGAGCAAGAACCTAGTCAGGCTGTAAAGTGAATGCTGAGTTGAGCGTTGTTTCTGTAACTTTTTGATGGCTCCTTTACTGACTCGGATTTGAAGCCCATTGCCGCTTCGGTTACTCCCCATCACCTCTTTCACTGACAGTAGGTGATGAATCGCATAGAGCTCAGCTGCAATTGGCTTTTGCTGCTCAGGTAGCTTGTCGTATTGCTCACCTAAATCGACCTTTAGCTCACCACCTCTTCGAAGGCCAGTCTTCCAGTACACCGTATACTTGCCATCAATCTGCTTTGTTAAAAGAGTTAATACCATCATGTTTGTTTCTCCTATTGGTTATCTATTTTTCATTCTCCATGTTTTTTCAAATATGCAAGGCGCAAAAAAGGGGCCGAAGCCCCTTGGATCAGATATGAACTTTCGGAAAGCCCATAGCACCGTAAACATTCAGCACATCATTCCAATCCCAACTTTTCACGCCGAGTGACGTTGGTATCGGAGGGATCAGGACTTGTGTCAGAATGCCTTTCTGCCAGGCTTTTTTCTTGAGTTCATTCGCTGCATTCAGGCCGGTCTCAGAGAGATCGTGGTCTGCCCAGATGTACAGCATTTTCACATTACTTGGTGGCTCAAACCTAGCCAGTAGGGTTGCATTCACAACCGACCAACATGTTTGCCCCGTAGCTCTGGTAACCGCTAAAGCTGTTTCGATACCTTCAGACACACCTAATACCTCACTAGGCTCACCTATAGGAATGGCACCACCAGTGATTGTTCTGTCACTGGGGATCGGCATCATCTTTTTTGGCTTTTCAACTGGTGCTTTGAATCCATCTTCACTTAGGTAGATCCGATGAAACGTGGCCGAACGCCCTTGCTGCGTAACGATTTTACCTAGCAGCGCTGGGTAGCTATCGATAAACAGACCATCTTCATCATGGTAAGGCAAGTTTGGATGAAACCTCAGCACCGAATCCCATTCAGGACGAAGCCGCGTAACAATGCCACGACGATGCAAGTAGTTCCAAACGGGTTGCGCACGAGTATCTGCAAGGGATAACGTTTCTCCCCAGGTTTGATTCAAGCGATGGATAATCGCTTTGTCCTCGTCCTGCTTTTTAGTCTTCCAGTCAACAGCGTTACTCGGTATTACCCGAGTTGGTACTTGTCCGGGTTGAATACCTAGAGCTTGACCGATTGCTTCAATAGACTGAGCAAAGTTCCATCCATTAATCCAAGACAACAGTTCAAAACCATCATGAAAGATCCCGCAGGTGTTACAAACGCCACCTCCGGTATATTCAGCATCTTTGAACAGCCTAAAGCCATCACGACCGCCATGAACAGGACAAGCCACATGACGGCCTTTTCGAGCAATAGCGGCATCAAGTTCTGGCACCAACGCCGCCAGTATTTGAAGCCACTGGCCATTAAGATATGGCCTTACAGTTTCAATTTGTAAAGGTAACGCCATATAACCTCCTTAAGTAAAAAGCCGACTCCTACCACAAGTGATAAAAGTCAGCTCTGGGCCTGCATTGAGCCGTTTGGTTAATGCAGGAACGTTAGTCAAGCTGGATACCATGTCGTCTTAATAGCCACATGATGGAATCACGAAGCACATCAGGATCGACAACCGCAGCCATTGCGCAAACACGAAAGCAAAATGGCGTTAATTCGTCATTTTTAATCCACGACAACACATCCTTGCGCAATCGAGTACTGACACGACCGTCCAGCAATACACGGATTGCATCTAATAGAATGCCTTCGCGTAACTGCCAGATTTCCGTGTCAGACCAAGTGACAGGGGCATCATCAAACTCAAATAGAAATTCGAGCTGTGATGACGTGTGTTGATGGGACTGCTTTTGTGATGTAGGAGAATGGGCAATGCGCCCATTCATTAAAGATAACCGCGTTCAGCAAGCGAAACGCAGCCCTCGGATGCGACCACAACATGGTCAAGCGTTCGAATATCAACAAGTGACATGGCGTCACGGAGTCGATGAGTGATGCGTTTATCGGCTTCACTGGGCTCAGGATCACCCGATGGATGGTTATGAACCAGTATCACTGCTGCCGCATTAAGTTCTAACGCCCGCTTTGTTACTTCCCTTGGATATACGCTCGCCGCATCTAAAGTGCCTTTGAATAGCTCTTCAAATCGAATAACGCGATGCTTTGTATCAAGAAACAGCACGCCAAAGACTTCGTGCTCATACTCGTGCATCAGTGTTTGCAGGTATGAGAACGCCGACGATGGCTGTTCAATTTTGCGACCTTTACTCAATCGACCACGAGCGAGCTTAAGCGCCATATCTAAGATATCCGCTTCGGTCACTTGCTCAGGAACGATATAAGTACCGGCTTCTTCGCCAGCTAAGAACTTTCTGTTTTTCATAGGAGTCTCCAAAAAAAACGGAGACGAACCCATGCCCTGACGGGGACGGAATCGTCCCCGCAGGGTGGTAAAGTTGATGTGGTTACTGAACTAACAGTTGTTGTGTTACTTCGAATAACTCACGCTTCAGATCTTTGACGTCGTTAATCACGATGCTTTGAGGAAAGAATTTCTCAACACTGCGTGTTTGAATGCCGATCCCCAGCAGCTCAAAGCCACTTCGTCTGCAACGGTCAACAATGTCATGCGTAGCAGCCCAGTCATCTGGGTCACCATCGGTTAGCACTATCATTAGCTTTCGCTTCTGTTTTTGTGCCAACAAACTGTTTGCCGCAAACCACATAGCTTGTGCCATAGGCGTACAACCTCGTGGTTTTTGGTCAAAACAGGCGGCCCGATGTCGAACCGATTGCTTGGGCAATAACGCGATAGAAACTTCCTGATGAATACCAGGAAAATAACTGACCGCAGGTACAACACCCGGTATACCTTCCAATGCCATGGCCAAAGCCAAAGCGGCTTCATTGGCAACATGAAAGTACTTGCGATTACCTTCGCCAATGGGCTTACCCATTGAGCCCGATATATCGACAAGCAAGTGCACAGCAGCATTAGGCGCAATGCGTGGCTGCTTTTGAATAAACAATCTCGATTCACCTGCTTGTGAGGCGGCAAGACGATGGGTTGCAACTCGAAGACCGTGCCGTTTGGCATGATTCCGATTGTCCTGACTGGACTGAACCATGCCCCTAAGCCTGGCTCGAATTTGAGCCGACTCAGACGCCGATAAGGTCAAGATGGCCTCATCACCCAACATAGCTTGTTCTGCTTGGGGCAAACTGAGTGGAGTGACGCCCTGATGTCCTTCAGCTTGTTCCGACAACACTTCTGCCACTTGTGCAAAGGTATCGGGTTCAAACTGAGCGGCACTGGCCTCTAAGGCTTGTCGCAAATTGTCAGCTTGATCAGAGTTATCTGAATCACCCGTTGCAGACGAGTCTGCTTCCGGGGTTTGACTGTCACTACCGTTATTGCTGTCATTACTTGCATCTTGTCCAATGTCATTACCGTTATCAGCATCCAACTCATCCTGTGGTGGACGAGATTCGTCTTCCAACATGGCAACGATGGCATCGACAAGTTTCAGCACTTCACCTGTAGAGCCTAAGCTAGGCACTGCTGTCAGCATGGCGCTTAACCGGCTCATCGCTGCGGCAGGAAAGAGTTGTCTCACTCTTTCATCAACTGCTTGATACAAAGGCGTCAGTGCTTTCTGACCGAGAAAATGGCATCTCAAGCGGAACAACAACCAGGCTTGCAAGTTAGATGCAGGCTCAAGCTGTTCAGGTACACACATTTGCTGTGTGTCCACCATGTACTCAATCACTTGCGAAATACTGCGCCGGGTTCCGGGGTAATCCTTTGCCAATTCGTTTTCAATGCGAACGTCCTCAATGATATTGAGAAATGCCTTACGGATCGGTTTGGACGACGCTTTCTGCACCATGTCAAAATTGGTATGCCGAATATGCGCCGCTTCATGAGCCAGATAACCCCAAGCTATCTGTTGATAGTGTGGGTCGTCTGGGTTTGCTGTTGGGATCACAATCCGCTCACCATCGGTAAACGCATCTTGTCCTTGAATAAGCACCTTCACACCAAACTTTTCGCCATAAGCGGCGGCAACGATTGGCAGTGCGTTTTTTAATGGATGATTCATGGGAGTCTCCTAATCATTAGGGGGAATACTCCCTCAGCGGGAGCGTTTCCCCGCTCGGAATGTGGGTGTTTAAACCTGTGCTTTTAGCTTATCCAGGTCGTATTTTTGACCTAGCCAAGCCACCAATTGAGCTGGACTCTCGTGCTGCTCAAATGACGTTTTAAGCTGGTCTAAACTCAGGATGTCATCCAATGTCAGACCGTACTGGTCTTGTAACTGAGTAGACACCTCGTGTTGATATTGCAGCCAGGCCCGCTCATGAGCGGTTTGCTGCAATGCCATGTTTGGAACAAATACCATGGCCGTTACCCAAGCTCCTTGTGCGTCCGCATCTGCGATCAAAACAGGGTTCTTGGGGATCACGACACTATGTGTTGAGTACGATCGTTGTACTAACGTTCGACAACACGCCACTTCTGGTATCGATTCACTTTCAACCGCATCAGTCACACCACGAAAATGTGCTTCAAACTGGTTCAGTTGGCTGGGGTTATGGATGGTTGATTGCATAATTTCCTCTTACATAGTTCAGAGGACATGCGCCCTTAAGGGCAACATGCCCTCAAGGACGTTAGAAATAAAATGAGTTTGGTACAGTCGAACCAAGGTTTGGTCTGACGGTTGGTTGTGGTATTGCACGTAAGTTATCTGCCTGAGCAGATACTGGCTGTGCGGGTTTAGGTTCAGGTTTGGGCATCAGTTGTCTGATATCCAATTGACCTTCACCGTGCATTCTCATCTTGTCTGGATCAGACAAAATTAAAATGGTCGCCATCAGTTCGTGATAGAGATTGTCTGTCACAGGGCCGGTCTTCGGCAGACGAACAAATAAATTGTCCATCGCTTCAACCATTGGCTGAACTCGGTGATCCAGGAATGACAAACCATCCAACTTGTCTCTTAACCGTTTGAGAGGATTAAGAGATCGCTGGCTGATTTGATTCTTACCTGCAACGGAACGCTCAAACAGTTCATTGGCATCACGAGCCACCTCCCTAAAGAGGGTGTGTCCCATGCCATTGACCTTGTCATCTAATCCACCAGCTTGTTCAGCCGGTTGCATTCGATAGATGGCATAACCGAACTGAAGCCGTTGTTCCACGTCTTCGATGGGTGATAATGCACGTCGGATTGCATCTGCAAATTCCGGGTGTTTCGCAACCCAGTCAAACGTCACCTGATCATAGTTGTCCAAGAACAACTGCTTACACTGCGCAAACTCCTGACCGATCCGGTCAAGCTCTGGAACAATCTGATCAATTCGGTCTTCAGGGACGGCATAGCCACCTAAAAACCGCACACCGACTTGCTCACACAAGCGCTGCGCTTCTTTCTTAAGCCTTTCAAAGTTCGCCAATGCCTCTGGGTCACAAATTTTTTTACTCCCTAAGCTGGCAACATCCTTCGGTGGAAGTTGGCTGCCATTGGCTAATCTGAAATCTTCAGGCCTTAGTTTTTTTCTACCGCTCCAGATGGAACAGTCGATGTGACAAATCAAAAGTTTGTCAAGGGTTTGAATACTCATAGTGCATCCTCATGCGAGATGGGGACGCACCACTCCCAACAGGAGCAATGGCCCCCGTTTGGGTGGTAGTAGTTGACGCGCTAATGGCAATACCACTATCAGAAATAGTAATTTTGCGAATCAGGCGACGATTGGTTGAGATCGATTTTCACAGGCATTAAGTCCAGTGCTTCAGCTATCGGGCGAACCCGCTCTAAATCACTGCCTAGCAACCGCAATACATCTTTTTCCAACTTCAGTTGGTCGGATACTTCTATCCCTTCAGGACTCGCTACTGTGAGCGAACACAGTGGTGGTAATTGACGCTTAAAGGCCAGTAACAGCAACAATGGCCACGGGCCATCATCCGTGTTAACAATGCCAGCGCCTTCACCTGACACCGTGCTGATTTGATTGGTACTAGGTAATCCGCTTTTGCAAAACCCTAATGACCATTCTCCAATCCTGACCTGGTTATCATCAATAACAGCCAAGCCATAGGCTTCAAGCAGCTTTGCCATATCGAACAACGCTTTTTGCGCCAGCGAGATTTGGCCATTGACGTCCTTGCGAGTACGAAACTCCCAACTGACGTTATTGGCGCACGCGACACTATCTAGCGCATTTGAGAGTTCAAATGGCCGCCCTTGATGATCAATGCCGACTTGTCCAACAAATCGATAACCTTTGTTGATTTTCTCATTGATTCGTCGGTCTGCTTCAGCGTTAGGATCAGTCGAATCAATCAATCGCTGCTGCGACAATTGACCTGCTTTTCCAAACCGAACTTCAATCTCCTGGTTATCTGATCCAACATAAATGGCCCATTCTTTGGCTGTCCCATCAGAATGACTGTAACGGTAAAGAGCAAAGCACTTTTCCATCATCAATCCTCCCAATGGTCACCGAAGACATCAGCGGCAATACGATGAATGGCTTCTCGTTGCTCCAACTCAGCACGAGCCGTCAAAGACCGAACCAGTGCATACTCCACTGCGTTAGGAGCGCCTTTGAAAGCAAGTGTTAACTTTGCCCAGCGCACCAAGGTCCGAGTGGACATGGTGATACTAAGCTCAGCACCGCCATCCGCGCCGCCAATAAAGAGACGACGAATGTCACCAGCCACCTTCACCATTTTTTGGCGAAAGACTTCTGGCAAGCCCGGCGCAACGTTCTCCAGAATGGCTTCCTCTACAGATGGCTCTGCATAGGTCGCTTCAATGATTCTAAAGCGATCAAGGAAAGCCAAATTCTGTTGAAGCACACCTTGATACAAGCCCGTCTGGTCACCGCTGCCCGCACTGTTGCCGGTAGCGATAAAACGAAACTTGTTATGTGGCATGATGATCTCACCGCCATTTTGTGCGATGACCAACGGGGCACCTTCCAAAATGTCATTGAGTCCAGCCAGTTCAGCAGGCTCAGCAAGATCCATTTCATTAATGATCAGCAAATGGCCATGCTTGACGGCCAGTGCCAGTGGTCCATACACAAAGGTCATGTTGCCATTAACCAGTGTGTGGTGACCGATAAGATCGGACAACTCCAATCGACCGTGCGCAGTAATTTGCTGAACAGGCCAATTCAATCGAGAAGCAACTTGGCAAATAAGCGAGGTCTTCCCGCATCCCGTGGGGCCTGTAATATACAAACCATCACCGTCGGGGTTAGACAAGAACGCCAATACGTCACGTAAGTCTTCTTTTCTAAAAACATACTCGTCCTTGCGAACGGGAATGTTTGGATGGGTAGTGTCGGCACTAAATCCTTCCAGAACGAAAGCATCAGGAGCCGGGACATTAAATGCTTGATTCACTTGAACCAAAAATGGGGATTGTTCAGTCATGGTAAACCTCATCAGTTTTAACGAGGCCCCATGCCCCAACAGGGAATGAAGTCCCCGTCGGGTGGTGTGTGGATTGTGGTATGGCTGTGTATGTAAGAGTTCAGCTCGCTCTATCATTCGTACCCAGCATTGGCTACGAGTGAATTTGCTTTCTGATGCACTCGATGTAAGCGCATGAGAAAGGAGCCGAAATCGGCTCCAAGTGAACGTTAAAAATAAAATGAGCTCGGCGAGTCACCTGGCAGAACCAAGTTCTCTTGCTCAATGCTGATTTTGATTGGTGTTTCAACGGGCTGATCTGGCTTATTGGTGCTGATGCGCAACCGCTCTTGTGGCGCTTTTCGGTAAGCAGCTAAAACCTGTTCGTCCAGCTCGCCTAACTTATCGGTGGCCAATTGCTTATAGTCCACCGTGCCCGCCATCATGTAGCGGCTGAGTTTGACCCCAGCATAGTCGGCATGAGCGTAGTTACCCATCATAGCGACCAATTTCGACTGAGCTTCTCGCATTTCCTCTTTCAAAGATTTAATGTGACTTTCCAGTCGAACCACTTCGGCATGTGCTGAGCAATACTGCCGAGACAGTGATGTCCAACGGTACTGAGCTTCACCCTTAGGAACAAAACAATCTTGCTCAGGGCATTTTGACGGTTCCTTTTTGGTCTGTACTAACTCCCAAAACTGAAGCGCTGTTTCTTGCAATTCAGTTAAGAACGCCGCGTCTCGTTGTATTTCAAACTCAATCAGTTGATCCTCAAAATAGAATACCAACCAACCACGCGTGCTATTGGCGACCAGTATTTGATGCTGAACTTGCACCCAATACAACTGGTACGCCTCACTTTGTTCTCTGTGAGCTTGCACATCCTCAAAAACTGACTGGCAAGGACATTTCAATTCAACGGGTTCGCCCGCATCGTTGATGCCATCAAAGCTAGCCCGAAAGATTGCGTTATGATCGGCTTCAGCACACAACGGCAGAAGAAAGTCATTATGCGCATTCTCAAATGCTCGCCTTGCTTGAGGCTCCAACCGTATACCGCGAAGCACATTAGGATTATTTGACAGGTCTTCCGGTAATACGAATCCGGTTTTTTCTGCCCATAATCGCCAAGGTGTTTTGTAGGGTGAACGCCCCATAATAATTGGGGCTTCAGATGCCGTAACACCTGCAATGCGCCACTGGTGCCATGCAGGAGTACGTTGTGATAGGTCGATAACCTTCATATTGCCTCCTTTGAGGGGAGACTCCCCCGAAGGAGAGAACTCCCCTTCAGGGTTAAGTGGTTACTTTGCAGCTTGTGCTAACGCTGTTTGGTGCTGAACAACACTTGCTTGAACCGAATCAATTGCCGCTATACCGGCTTGAATCGAACCTACGACAAGGGCAACAACCAATACCAAGCGAAAAAGTGAGGCTGATTTAGTCATGGAAGATCTCCAAAAAAAGACGAGACCTTCCCCCTGACGGGAGAATAATCCCGCCAGGGTTAGTAGAATGAATGCGTGGCGCTAAGAAGCTAAAGGCTGTGTGAGCGCTTTGGCTGCTTGTTGCTGTGCATTAAATATTTCTTGTTTCGCAAACGTCAGTTCAACACCTTGAAAATGTTCATTGGCATATTCCAATGCACTATTCCAAGCGTTTGAAGCTTCCGCCCGCTCGATAAGCTTGTAAACAAGCCCTCGGGTTCGATCATCAACTTGCTCGGGTGGAATCACCGATGGCTCAACAACATGTGTTGCTTGGCCTTCGATAATTCGCTCCGCTTCGTCTTGATCGAAAATTCCCACAAAGCCAAACGCAATGCGAGAACACTGGATCATGGATTTATGTCTTAGCATTCGCTTAGTGTGCGTCTGCCATGGACCATCTACACGATAAGGGCCATTTTTGCCGTTACCTTCAAAAGGCGGTCGATAGACTTCATCCAGGTATTCAGTGATTTTGACTGGGTGCGAACGGTCGCGCCGATAGATGATGCATTCCATCCATTCTGGGCATTCTTTCGCGCCATCCATTGAGACTTTGTTTTCTGAAGTCTTAAACTCCATGCCATCAAACTGGTCGTGTTGATTGATGATGCGAGACCATCCATCGACACCTACCACTGGGATAATCCCAGCTTGTTTATCAGGGAACGCAAAAATCTCTTTGGTGAAAGGGTTCAAGCCGTACTGATCTGCAACCACCAAGAGCGCCATCATCTGCTCATTGGTCGGTGCACTACCGTCACGTTGCTTGAATGCTGTTGCTTTTAGGGTATCGAACAACTTGTTTGGATCGACACTAAAGCGCTCAGCAAAGCGTTGGATTAGCTTTGGTTTTTCCATTTTGGACTCCGACAATCAAAGTGGGAGTCTGCCCCTGACGGGAAAGTACTCCCGGCTGGGTTAAAGCGTTCTTGCTCGGTTAAAAATCTGGTTCAGGATAAGTTTGTGCCCAATTAGCTTGGGAGCCCGCATCATCCGCCGCTGATGGCTCAGATGCTTTGTTCACACTATCAAGAAGCAGAAACTCGTCCGCGTCCACTTCGGTCAATCGATGCTTAATGCCATCTTTCTCCCATGAGCGCGTGCGCTGAGGCCCTTGAACAAAAAGCTTCGCTCCTTTTTGGATTAAATCTTTTGCTCTTAGCCCTAACTTAAATCCACCACGATCTCTAAAAACGACCCGATGCCATTCCGTATGCTCTTTGAGCTCATTGGATTGACGGTCGCGCCATTTCTCAGAAGTGGCCAGTGAAATGCTGGTCACTAAATCACCTGATGGATAGGCTCGTGTCTCTGGCTCAGAGCCAACGTAGCCTATGAGTGTTACTTGGTTTTTCATAATGTTCTCCTCGTCTTAGTTGAACTCTGTGCACACAGTCGTTTCTGCCCGGCTGGGCAAAGATGACTGACGGCGCAGATAGGTTGGTATGTCGAGTAAAGCCATGTCGTACTGATGTGGCTCTTTGTAAAACGCAGATGTCAAACGGGGCATACCAGGAGCTTTAGGCACTGCCATTGGACGACGTTTTGGTGTTGGTGTGAGCAATCGCTTGATTTGAGTAAGTACAAATCGAAACGGGCGCACGCTTTGACGAGCAAGCAATCGCAAAAGCGACCAGCTCAGTTTTGCAAGCAACATAATGCCTGCGATTTGGATAATAAATCCGAAGATATATTCCATTGGTGACTCCTTAATTTGGTTGTGAAGGAGTCACCCCCAACTGGGGAAAACTCCCCCAGTTGGGTGGTGAAAAGGCGAACCGCAAGGAACGCATGGTTTAGCATGTAAAAACATGCAGGCTATTTGTTTAAGGAGGCTAGCTACCTCTTTGTACCACTGAGAAAACTCAGCGGCGAGCTTCCTTTGAGCTCATGCTCTCAGGCGCAGATATCACTGAAACAGATCAGCAATATTTGATAGTCAGTGTAACCGTCTTATCCAGACAGGATAGTTAGAAAGATGCTCAATTCTTCCACCTAGCTGAAAGGCCATTACCTCACAGAGGATTAGTCTAGGGACTGATTATTGTCATATCAGGAGCAAACTTATGGCCCAAGCAAAACCCAATTACTCAAAACCCATCTTTGAACAATCATTCACAATTAACAGCTTACAGGCGCAACGTGTCGTTGACCGTGTTTTTAGGCGCACGGTCAGTGCGCTTTACGGAATCGATGTCATCCTGCGCATCATTGGCGATGAGAACGAAATTGATGAAGTGGAACAGATCATTAGCCAGTTGATCGAGGATTGCGCTAAGGCGGTAGACAGCGAACAAGCTCGTTTGGACAAACTGATGGAGTCCAACGGCATCGATGAAGTACCTGACTACACCGACCCGATAACCTTCAACGCTAAAATCAGCTCGCCTCAGGTTGGCCAGTTTGTCGGCTTAGTTCGCAAACTCGATGCGTTGATGATCTCAATGGACACACTCTGGTTATCTAGCGTGCTTAGCAACAAGCAACGTGTTGATGGCAACTACGCATGGCAACAGCGCATTATCAAACTTGCACGACGCATTATTGATATCGAAATTCGAGCCCGAAAATCAGCTCAAGCTAAAGGTAAAGAAGCAGAAGTTGAACAAGCGGTGCCTTCAACCGATGACGATATCATTGAAGAGGAAACAGATACTCCCTCCAACTAGCCAGCTAGGCTCCCATCACACAGCCCCTCTCGAAGGGGCTATTGAAATTTAGTGTTGTGGATTTTGAAACACAGTTTTGGACATTTCTGAGTCAGCCGAGAGCGCATTGAAACGTTGATAAAGCAATCATTGCTCAGAAATTCTGTTTTTTAACAAGATTGTATTTAATCAATAAACTCCATATACTTAGCCCTCAGCTAAACCTACTAGGAGTATATTTGTGAAACACTGGTTATTCTTGACAATAGCAATACTTGGTGAAGTGATTGCAACCACTACATTGAAATCAACCGATGGTTTTACAAAGTTGATTCCTTCATTCGTTGTTTGCTTAGGTTATGGTATTTCTTTCTATTTTCTATCGTTATCCCTTAAATCTATACCAGTTGGCATCGCTTATGCTGTATGGGCGGGCTTGGGCGTGGCCATTGTTACTGGCATTGCTTGGCTTGTATATGGACAGAAAATGGATACATGGGGGTGGATTGGAATTGGATTAATCGTATGTGGTGTTGCTGTACTTAATCTACTATCTAAAACCAGCGCTCATTGAACGAATGACAAAGTGATAGGATTGAGTGAGTCAAAATCTTAATCAATGGCTTAACTTTGCCCCGTAGCTAACACAAAAAAGGGCAAAAGCGCGTTAGCTGAAATTGTTCGATCTGTGATCACAAAGTGCAAAAATGGTTACTTTAAAGCGTAAAATCGCATTAAAGTAACCAAAATGGAACATTATTGTCGCTGCTATTTTAGAAGGACGAGCTCAATTATTCCCCGAAATTTCTTCCGTCGCCTCCTGACGCAGTTTCTGTGCATCCATTCCGTTTAGCCGTTCAATGGCTCTATCTGCGGCACTTTGACGGTTCCCATCAACGTTTAGCGTACTTCCTGAGCCTGTGAGTCGTTCCAGATCCAGTGACGGTATTTCGGGTAGGTTGCCCGTGATCGACAAGATACCTATCCATTCATCCAAATTGACTTGGCTCCAATCTACCTGGTTTAACTGACTCGCGGTCAAACCTTCACAGTTTGGTGACTTCGCACTGCCCCAGCCAAGGCCTAATTGCGGACGTACTTGTTCTTGAATGATCCGTGAAAGTGGCGAAGTAAAGCAGCAATATGACTGCCGTTTTTCAACACAGGCACCTAAGAACTTGGACTTGCAGTAAGAGCCCACGTAATGGCAACTCTTCAATACCCGCTTGGCGTTCATCTCAAACTCACTCTGCTCACATTTCCAGATAAGCTGAATGAGGATCATGGTGACTGAATAAATCATGTAGGCCGTCATAACCGTACTCAGAACTGCGCCCGCTGCGCCTCCCAGTGCAAAGTTACCACCCGAAACGACACCATCGGCTCCAACCGCGCCACCAACGTTACTAAACAGTGCCGATTGCGCCCCCGAACCAAAGGTCGTACCTACCCATTCAGCCGTCTTATTGGTCAACACCTGCATGAAGCCAGTCGCAGCTTGCTCCGCTCCCGCGCCAGCAGCCGTTGATGGCCCAGCTCCCATGAGAGAGTCCCATGCTGACACAAAAGGCTCTTTGACCGCACTCCAAGTGCTCGTGATTGGCTCCCTGAGCGTATTCCAAGAACCATAGATTGCCGAAGACGGATTCATGGCCATGACTGCCGTATCAAGCTTGTTAACCGCCACTATCATCGTGATGTAGTCCGATAACGACACGCCGCTTGGCTTTTCACAGCAATCCACTATGCCGCCAACGGCTTTTTTGCACTGGCCAGCATTACCTTTAAAAACCGTACACTCGACGTTATCTTGGCCATCAGCTCCCGTACATGACATATCATTGGTCATAAACTGCGCCGCATTAAGCATCGCAGCGGCTTCTGCAAAGTTAGCCTGCTTGATTGACTCTGGCTCTAAACAATCTGTGCCCATACAGCGAACTGGCCCCTCACAGTTGTATTGAGTTTCCATTCGTGCATTTTGCACTTCTACGCTTTGTCCGCAGTCATACACCAAACTTTGGATATAGCAGAAGCCTTCATGACCAGCCCCGCCTTCAGTGCATTCGGTTCTGACATATTGGCAAGCCAGATTTTGCTCTAGCGCGGCACACGTATTGGTGGTCGTGTTTTGTCCGTTATTGACGATAGTTTGAGTATTACCATTGGCATCTACCCAGCTATCTGAGCTGCCCATGTTGAACTCAGGATGAGCAGTCGAAGCATTGTAGGTCGCTCTTGCCCTCCAGCATGAGAGTCCCAGTCCATCAGAACTGCCGCGACTGGTTAAATGAGCAGGAGACGAAACAACCGCAGGATAAAGGCTTCCAAGATTAGCCAACTCGCCACTACCAACCGTTAACCCGTCGATTCGTTTTGTGCCCGTATCCAAACACTGCCACTGCACCGCAGTAAACTGATCCGTTTGCATCAAGCATTGCTCTATGCCCGGATCACTTGATTGATGAACAATGTCTTGCTCTAAGTACTTGCCAGAGAAGGTCAATGAAGCGCTCAGTTTCGCAGGAACCAAACACTTCTGAACTTCTCGGCTGCAAGTGTCGAAATCGACTTTGTACCAGCCGGATTCGCATCTGGAACGAGTGACTTCCTGAGGTTCATGCCACGAAATAATCGACCCATTAACGACCTTGCACAATGAGCCAACCAAGGTTCCTTTTGGACAGGTCATTTCAGGGTACTTAATGGACGGTTTCGTCTCTGTGACCGCTTCTTTATTGCCCGTCAGTGAGAGTGTCGTTTTCCAACCATTTGCCTTTGACGGCGACTCGGTGATTTTTATCTCAGTATTTTGATTATCAAAAATCCTCAGTGTCGCGTTTCCAGTTTGCATAGTACTGCTGTGCTGTGGAACAAAGCTGAGCGTTTCAGAGCTAAAGCAACCGCGCTCAATGTACAAGCTTTGTTGATGTGTTTCGGCGGATACACGTCGCTCTAACTGACACTGAGTAAGCGTGCTGATCTTTTCGCACACCTGGTAATCCGGTACATGCTTGGTTTCAGTAAATGGCGTAATAGTCTGAGTAGGCTCACAGGCCTCAAAACTACTTGGCATAAGGTTGGATACCACACACTTTGGATCGCTGGTTTGCAATCCACAGTCATAGGTATCGGTAAAACGAATGCATTCACCTTTATCATTGGTTTCGGCACATTCTGACGACATGAATCCACAGGAAGGATTCGCTTCAAGCACTTGGCAGGCCTGATTTTCAATCCCCTTATAGCTTTCGTCATCCACACTGACTTGTATACGCCGACACAAAGGCGATATGCCCGCCACAGGGCTTGGGGCAAAGTAGGATTCACAAACTGAAACACCATTGACCACCGTACATCCGTTGGTTGAAGACGGCTGATCCGTGCATTGAATGCTGTAGTCTGAAAACTTCGTCGGGATATCCGCTGCTTGTTCGATACAGGATTGTGGCGACCAACTATCATTCATCACCACCTTGGTTGGATCAAAGCGCACCTTGATGCGTGCATACCCCTCACCACTACCAGTAACCGATACGCGAATTTTTACCGGCACTTCTAAACCTGGTTCTACCGCTTTTAGCTTAGCAGTGAGATCGGTATTTGGATTGCGCTCCCAACTGGTACTGAGCTCGCAGCGGCCAGCCGTTTCTGGTGGAAAGTTATTGTTCGGCCCAGACCAGACTTTCTGATCGCCAAGCCAAACTTGCATGTAGTCATCCCATTTGGCGTACTCAAGAACGGCTGAGGTAATCGCATCGGGGTTCACGACTTTGAGTGTGATGGCCTGTTCAAACACTTTACAACGGCCACTCCAGTAGTTGTCGCCAATTCGTCCAATCCAAACTTCAAGACATCCCTCACCACAAGAGCGAAGGTTCATTGGTCCTGAAACATGCTCAATAATGCCTGCCGTGTAATCGTGAGTAATAGTGCAGCTGTTAACCGCTGTATTGAGTCTGTCACATTGCTGGTAGTTTGGGCTTCCTTCACCTTGAGACTCACAACCTGGGAAGCTTTGCGTCAATAGATTAGGGTCAGTTTGAACCGCATCAGTTAATGCCCAAAGGGGATCATTGACCATATCTGGCCGAGACCTGTCTTTGATTTGTTGTAGCGAACGAAATGCCTCACCCGTAGCGCCACTTTCGGGTACCATGCTCTCTTGGCGCTGCGTCCCCAATTGATTCATGCTGGCATCAGAGCCATAAACGCCTGTTAAGACATCCAATGAGCCCTGATCCATACCTGGGAAAAGCTCTTGCAAGTTAATGGACTCATTACCACTGCCATTCGGCACCGACAATGTATTGCCATTGAGTGCGGGCATCGTCCAGTTTTGCAGCAATTGCTTACCTTCTTGTTGTCCGCTTAGGCCGGATTGGCGCTGTACATCAGCGGCCACACCATGTAAGGGCAAGCACGCCATAGTGATAGATAAAATACCCGCTAACACTCGGGTAAAAAATGTTGGTTTCATAGTTAACCTCCCGAGTTACAGCAGTCTTGCCAGCGCCACAAAATGTAGAGCGCATCTTCTCCGGCACCGGGGATCGTTCGCCACTCTCCCCATTTCATGGTGCTTTCACCGATGACATGCGCACTTTCAGTTTCTGGTACAGGGAAGAACATACTCATCTTGTATTGGGATTTCGGCAGCATGGGTTCGATAACAGGTCGGCATAGCGCACTGTTCCCCATTGTTCGTCTTGCAAGACCACGCCTGTGTTGAGCCGCGATTGCACGCGCCGCTAAATGGCTGGTGTTTTCTGCTAATGAACCAAAGGCTAAGGTGTGGCCAGATAACGGATAGAGATGGCCCCAACTGCCAGCACACCAAAACAACTGATCGATGGGTTTACCAAGCGTTGATGAAGCAGCGTCAGCGGTACAAGCAGAGATAGCCAATGGATTAGCAACAGCAGCAGCTTCAGGCTGAGTAAAAAAGGCCAGTTCATCGTTCAGCCATGTTGGGTCCAATTCCGACAAATACATCAAGTCAAAATCCATGTAACCATCGGCATTGCAATTGCCATCCATGAACAAATCGAGCATGACCAAAAGCGGAAAGGCGTAATAATGGTAATGGTAGAAAGCAAGATCACCGGTATCGTATTCACCTTCACCATGACCACCTTGCAATCGCCTATCACCTAACGGTAAGCGAATCCCTCCCAGTGAAGGCGAACAACCTGGCGTTCTGACCAGTTCAATCAAACGCGCTGGCTCCCACATACTGGTAACAATACCTGGCCTTGGCACGCCTAAGTTGTCTTCACATAAGCAAAATGACTTATTTGATGCGCCGCTTGGGACATTGCCAGAGCCAAGAGGAAGACCGGCAACCCGGATAGGAAAAATGCATGACCAGCAAACATCCGTCAGCAACTTGCCGGACAATAACCCCGCGTCTGGGCAAGTCAATTCGGCTTTTGCAGGAATAGAGGCGCTTAGGACAAACATGACAACGAGAGTCCGCATCAGACGATACGTATTATTGAGCTTTTTCATGAACAAGCTCCTTTGCTGGAATTTCTTCTATTTCAAACGCGAGCCCCTTTGCTTGAACAAACGATGGGGTGACTTGCAGATCAAAGCGCTGCTTTAGCGAGGCATTGAGAAGGTAAACCGGACTATCCAATGTCTTTTCGAGCGCATTGAGGCGATTCCAGCCTTGGGCACGGTCGAGCTGCGTGGTGATAAGCGTAATGCGGCGCAGCGTCCTATCTTGCGTCTCAAGCCAATGCGCTACTGCGTCCACTTCTTCAGCGTTCGACGCATTAAACACCACGAGCTGCTGAGTAAATGGCAAGGCTTTGAGCGGGTTAATACGCGTTCCTGCTGGGATCAATGTTCGGCCATTGGCATCCAATAGTGGCCGCTGCATGACGATGGTTGGATCAACCGTTCTTATCCGATACTGCGTGGCTTTGGGTAAGTCAGTGAATGTTTGGCGAGACCAGAAACGCTCAATGGCTTTTTTCTTTAATGCGCCCAGGTCAATCGACTGTAATCGCTGCATCGCCACTTGCATCAAATCCGGTTCTAAAATCGAATGAATCGGACCGCGTTGACCCAATGAACCGGTATTGCCGGTTTCAATTTGGCGTTGCAACCAGTCCTTGCTGTAAACCCCTAGTGCACTTGCAGTCACCTTGTCATCGTCTATGCGAAAAATGGCAGGCACGCTAGTCACCCGCCAGTGCACAAAGGCTTTCGGATCGATTCGAACCTGAGGAACAGGATCAAGCCCCGTCATCAGGGTATGCCAATCACGGATAGCTGCCCCCAAGGTCTTTCCTTCAGGAATTCCCCGAAACAACACAATAGCGCCGGTAGCACTGGCCTCTTTGAAAAGCTGCTTCAGTGACGAATCTCCCAGTGAGGACGACGCAAATATCAACCATTCATCGCTGTGTTTGAGCGACGCAGGTTGTTCAACCGGTGCAAAAGGCTCTATAAATTCAGATGCACCATCCACAGCACTTTGTAAAATGCTGCGGCTCATTTCGACGATCTTTTTGTCCTCGTCAGACAACGGATAAGGCTCTTGTGCCCAGGACACTTGCACCCAAGCCAATGGAGCAACCAACAAAAATAAGAGGCATAGTCTTCTCATCATCCACCTCCTACCAAAGCGGCCAAGCGCGACCGACAATCTGCTCGCGCTTAACGGCATTCCAATAACGGGAGTCGAAACTCGTTGCGGCCTCACCGGAAAACCAATACTCGTTTTCTTGCAGCGTCAATGAGCGGCTAAATTCTGTTTCAGCCACACCAAGACGCTGGGCTAATGCCATGCCGGTAGAGACTTCAGCACCATTCACCAGCACATGCTCAGGCGTCACCTTGACTTCATCCCCTGGCATCCCTGTTAGGCGTTTCAGCATCCGAGTACCGTCGTTATATAACGGAGCGAGTCCTTTTGAGTGGAAGGCATACAGACCATCCTTAACGGGCTCTTTATTCCATAAGTCAATCAGATATACCGTGGTATCAGGAAGGCAGCGCTCTTGCTGGGTATCAATACCTATTCGGTAGCGCATCATGGCATAGGTGCCTACCAAGGCCATGATTAACGCAAGAATGGTCAGCCGGATGAGATATGGCCGCCAAGGCATTCTTTTACGGAGTATCTGCATGAGACACCTCCTTTGAGCCTACTGGCACGAAAACAGAATCATCAGCGCCAACCACCGCTTGGGCATCCAGCACGATAAAACCGGCTGCTTTTAACTTTTCAATTTGCTGATTGGTCTGAAGCAACCTGGATTCGATGTCTTGTTCGCTGGCATTAGGACCCAGTGACAACACCGCATCCCCAAAATCCACGACTGCAATGGGCGTACTTAACGCCAACTGGCTGTGGATGGGTTCGAGTGTTTTCATTAAAAGCCAGCTGGTCATTAAACCGCTACCAGCAATAGACAAAGTAATAGAGGCCATAAATGGCCAAAGCGTGGTCTTATTCATCTAAATCCCGCGAGAAACCCCGTCCTTCTAGGGCGAGGAGGGATAGCGGTTGCTCCGAAGGAGCAAAAACTACCCGATTGGTTAATGTTAATATTTACTTTCACAAAAACAACTGTATTCTTGTGAACTATGAAAGAGATCGCTATTAAACAACGCTTTTACCCAACGACTGAACAGGCTCAATTGCTTGCGCAGACTTTCGGCTGTGTGCGTTTCGTTTATAACGCGATCCTTAAATGGCGTACCGACGCTTTCTACAACGAAAGCAAAAAGGTTAACTACAACACGGCAAGCTCTAAGCTGACCGAACTCAAGAAGCAAACTGAGTTTGAATGGCTTAACAGCGTGTCGTGTGTACCGCTCCAACAATCTTTGCGCCATCAACAAACTGCGTTTAAGAACTTCTTTGAAGGAAGGGCGAAGTATCCAGCCTTTAAGAAGAAGCGCAGCAAGCAAAGCGCAGAATTCACGAAGTCGGCGTTTAAGTTCAAAGATGGCAATATCTACATTGCCAAGTCCAAACAGCCGCTTGATATTCGCTGGTCGCGTGAACTTCCTAGCGAACCAACTACCGTCACTATCTCGAAAGACAGTGCAGGCCGCTACTTCGTGTCTATGCTTTGCCGCTTCGAGCCTAAACCACTGCCTGTTACCAAAAAGACAACGGGTATTGATTTGGGTTTGACCGACCTTGTGATTACCGCTGACGGGTTTAAATCTGGCAATCCCCGCCATACTGCAAAGTACGAGAAGAAATTGGCTCAGGCGCAACGCCGCCTTTCCAAGAAGAAGAAAGGAACTGCCAACTTCCACAAAGCCAGAATCAAAGTTGCTCGCATTCAGGCGAAGATTGCCGACTGCCGCCGCGACTTTACCCACAAACTCACCACTACGTTGATAAACGAAAACCAAGTGATTAGCTGTGAGAGTTTGAGCGTTAAAAACATGGTCAAGAATCCGCGACTTGCTAAGGCCATTGGTGACGCCAATTGGGGCGAAATGGTTAGGCAGCTTGAGTACAAAGCAGAATGGCGCGGCAGAACACTTGTCCAGATTGACAAGTGGTATCCGTCTAGTAAGCGTTGTAATTGCTGTGGTCACGTAGTTGATTCTCTACCGTTACATATAAGGCATTGGACTTGTCCAGCGTGTGAAGCGCGCTTAGACCGTGATACCAATGCCGCTATTAATATCAAAGCCGCTGGGCAAGCGGTGTTAGCTTGTGGAGCGTAAGTAAGTCCCGATTGTTCTAATGAACTTCGGGCATAACGCCTTGAAACAAGAATCCCCTTCCTTTAGGGAGGGGAGCAGTCAAAGCCTCGCTCCTTCAACAACTGAGAGATGGCATCAGCAACAGAAAGGCCTTTGCGCGTTAACTGTTTAATCGCGTTTACATCTTCTGCACGGGACGAGTACAACAGCTTGTGAAACGGATCGACGATAAGGCGGCCAATCCCGGTGCCCATCTCGGTAATAAAGAAAATCTCGGAATAGACACCCGTGACGGTATGAACCGTTTTCAGGTATTCGTAGCCGCCTTCACCTAATGGCAAACGGCCTTCTTTTTTGAGCGCGTTGATGGTTTCGGCTTTTTGGCCAAGCAGGTACATATTGGCCGAGTTTTCAGCGATGGCTTTACCTGTAGGGCTGTCGTATAAATCGTTGACCGACTGCGTTACTGTTACAGCACTGCCGCCATATTTTCGAAATCGACGGTAACCCGTCTCGATAAACTTACCGACATCACCTTGAGTCAGCAGATCCCAGGCTTCGTCAATGAACACAATCTTGCGACGATCCCGCTCACCTAAGTACATCTCCTGTTGGATTTGGTAGATAAGCTGAAGCAACACCACTTGTTGCAGATGCTTACGCCCCTTGAGCTCTTCTAACTCCAGAACGGTGAATCGGTTTTTGAAGCGAATATTGTTGTGACCATTAAAGAAGCGGCCATATTCGCCCTGTGTCGTAAACGGATAGAGCTGCTCACCCACGTCCTGCACACGTCGGTCTTCATGATTTTTTAAAGCCTCTGCCACATCATCAACCAACATGGCACGACCTTTTTTCTCCCACAGTTCACGGGTCTGACGTTTTAGGTTGGCCATCTGAAAATCGGTTAATGACTGCGTAGGTGCGGCCATTGCGGCCAATAACCCAACCAGTACATCCGCTTCTTCGTCATAGTCCTCAACGATTTCAAACGGGTTTAAGCAAATGCCACTGTCCCGCCCGAACTGTAAGAACTCACCATCATAGACTTCACACAGCTTTTCATAAGAGCGGCCAACATCAATTACCCAGCATTGCCCGCCTTCAGATAAGTAGGAGGAGATGATTTCGTTCACCAGGAATGACTTGCCCGATCCCGATTGCGCCGCGATGCAACAGTTGTAATTACTGCCCGAGTCATAAAGGGACACACTCATGATCTGGCCATTGCGGGAAACAAAGTTAATCACTGGCGTGCCCGTGCCTTTCCAATCTGCAAACAAAGGCAACAGTGGGATCACATGTCGTGTCGCCATGGTCTTAAATCGAAACAAGTCGTTCATCGCCTGGCGGTCGGCACCAAATGGCAAGGCATTCAGGAAAATGGGCAAACAGAAGTACTTGTCTTCCATCAGCTCAAACCCGAGTTCTTTGAAATAAGTTCGAGCATTTGAAACAGAGCTGATGGACGCCTCTTCCGTCGGGGAAAACAGCGTTAAGGTCATATTTGCCCGAATAGGACGATCACCTTCTTGCAAGGCTTCAAAAAGAACATCAAACCCCTTTTTCTTGGCTGCCAGCACCGGCACAAACTTGAGCATCGGGCCATAAGCCTGATTGACCGCCCATTGACGCTTCGTCTCTAAACGAGATCGCATCGCCTCGGCTGAAGGAAAGTGAATGGTGACATTTAGCAAAAAGCTGCCGCGTAAGCCGCGACTGCCCGTCATCATATCGCCCGCAAAACTTGCGGCATGACCAAACCAGATCCGCTCAGGCAAGCGCTTAAACGATAAGGTTTTAACTCGGTAATCACCCAGCATCAGACCTTGGCTATCCACCTTGATAGCTCGGTCATAATCCAACACTTGCTCTCGAAGTGGTTTATCTGCCTCACTGCGGATTGGAGATGGATTACGCCAAGAAGCATCTTTTCCCCAGTTAAGTTGCGCACTTAATGCCGCGAGCCAATTTCGGTCAGTCATCTCAGTGACGCGAAAACCAACCGTTGCCAACGCCTGAGAGAAAGAAGCTCGAAGCGCGGATGCTCGACTCAACTCACGCTCCGTCGGTATAGGACTTTCCAAAGGCAATTTGCAGGTGACGATCAGTTGAAAGTTGCGTACCTGAGTCTGGGTCGATTCTTCTATCGATTGAACCGTGCCCCCATCGAGGAAATCCGCACGTTTGCGTATCGACGCCCTAAGCAATGGATCGGATTGACGATGCCGTAAGCCCATCATGCGCTGAAGGTCGGTTTGAATATCAGGCGAGGCGTACAGGCCAAATTGCAGCAAAGTGTCTTTTGGCCAGTCGTTGTTGAGTAGAACATTAACCCTGTCTGCAACAGACTCATCACCACCAGGCAATGGGTCACATAGAAAACCAAAGCCAACACTCTGGTCTTCCATGAAAAACAGTTGCTCATCGTCGGAATAGGCCAATACTGGCAAGAGCTCTGAAGCGCGTTGCCCTGAATACAGAGAGGCTTTCATTAACGCCCCTCCAACCAAGCAGAAAGATCATAAGGACGGCCTCGGCTGATGCGACCATCATTGGCGACGATGAAAGGCACACCTTGAATGCCCAGGATTTGAGCCGTCACCAAGGTACGCTGCATTGGTTCTAAGTTGCAGGCATCATCCTGTTCTAGGTTACCAATCCGGCCATTCAGCAATGCATCGGTGGCCGCTTTTTTGTCACGCGCACAGCCAAGCTGGCGAACCTGACGCTCTGAATCAGGACCAAGCACTGGCACAGGGAGTATTTGGAAGGTGTATTCTTTGGTTAACGGTAAAGCTTGTTTCAAAAGCTCATGGCAGTGCGGGCATCGTGGGTCAACAAAGACCACCACTTTCTTTTTGCCTTCACCCAGCGTCAGTGGATTCAAATCATCCATTTTTAGGCCAAGACGACCTAAGTCCAGCGTGTTCCCCGCTTCACGAATTTCTTCAAGGCTGGTAAGCGGCTTTTTGGACCAGGCATCATAGAGCGTGCCATCAATGACGAACCGGCCACTGTCTGACATGAAAACAATACGGCCATTGCTTTCGACCGCTTTCATACCCGTGACAGGTAAAGAAACCATGCCGTCAATTTTGCCAACGGGCGACACTTCAGACACAGGTTCAGCTTGAACCAAAGGAGACAGCGCAAGCGCCAGAATGATTGGAGATAGTTTTCGCATGAGGAGTCCTCGTTAATGTAAATCGAGGCTCCAGTCTATGCAGTTGTCCTATGTGGACTCGGTTAGATAGATTGAAGAAATCGCAATCTAACTAGGGGGCTTATAGCTCGTTGAGGTTTGTTATAAACGAATTACTCGGCGTTTGCGTTAACAAGCCAATCATCAAGCACTTGCTTCAATTTATCTAATTGCTCTTGATGTTTTGCTTGATTCTTTGCCAATTTGTTTATGTTCTGCAACTTCCAACGAATCGCTGGCAAGTCTGCTGCATTAGGATAGTCAAACAATGCCCAGTCAGGTTGCCCTCTTTTGAATGACATAAGGAAAGCATAATCCCTTTCTGTGAAATGTTTTTGCAGCGAAGTTAACATCATAGGCCTAACAGAAGCTAAGTCTTCGCATTCAACTTTTTCAAAAGTCATTCCATCAAATTCTGCCTGAAATTTCTCATTCAGCGGCTGCCAGTTTGGCGACATGACTTCATTAATAGGCCGAGGATGACTTAATGTATAGGTTAAAAAACCCACTAAAATCTCTCTCGAAACCCCTTCACTGCCAAGTAACATACGCACATCAAATAAGTCGCGAGGATGTTGGCGATCCATTGCAGCACACAATTTCCCACCATACAGATCGGGAAGACTGACTACCTGAATCTCAGCATAACCAAACTCGTATTCAACAGACTCTTGAACTGCCATTATTTCTGCACTATGCAATGTACCTCTGGCGACGGGCGACACTTCAATTTTGATCGTCGCAACCGGACTTGATACAACTATTCTCAGTTCATCAGCTTTATTATCCTGAAATGCCGCTCTGATATCTGGTTGAGTATTGATTCTGTCTGTAATGCGCTGCAATGCAGCCCTGACATTAATCAAAGCCTCATCTCTTGGTTCAAGTGGAAGATAAGCAAGATCAATATCTACAGATAACCGAGGAAAATCTCTCACAAATAAATTAATGGCGGTGCCACCTTTAAGTGCAAAAACCGTCTCTGTTGCTACCACAGGCAGCATTCTTATGAGCAAAGAAACCTGTTTGTAATATGGGCTATCTTTATCCATTATGTTGTTCACCTTTTTTGACGCTTAATATCTCTGGCACTGTGATTTGATATCGCTCATCAAAACGTCCTTTTTCGACAACCTGCCGCTTTCCTGCCCCCAATTTAATTCTTGTTTCATCTATGCGATTGACCCACTGGTGATCGTAGTATCGACCCAGAAATAGAAATATTCGGTTTGCCTGAACAGAGCTGCTTCGTTCAAGAATATCTTGTACTTTTCTAGGGCTAAGATTGACTAAACCCTGAAATAATTCTGCGACATGCTCAAATGAAATCAGCTTTCCAATCGCATCTACCACTTCATAGGCAGCAAGTTCTGCACAGCTGACAGTGAGTTCTTTCTCTTTAACCGTGATCCTTTTCAAATCTTTCTCGGGATTCACTTCAAGCTTATGGTTTCCACAGTAAAACCAATTCTGATAAGGGAATTCACGAAACCATTTCGGTAAGGACGACTTGTTTTTAACGCAAATCCAAACTTGCTCTTTGTTCAGCTGTAAATAGTGACTCAGTCCTTGGTGAGTTAAGCTGCTCAATCCAGCCAAATGAACTGAAACGCCCAATTGCACATCTAATGCTTGAATGGCATCAACCCAAGTTGGCTTTATATCGCCCCGCGCATCTGGACGATAATACACGCCAGAACATAGCTTCTTTAGCCAACCGTTCTGCGCGTACTTTTGAGCCAAGGAATAGCTCACACCGTTTTCAGTCAGCCATTGCTGAAGTACTAGCGCACCAGGAGAAGTATGAGCAACAAGCCAGTTTATCTTAGATGACATTTTAACACCCAAAGTATGAATATCACAAACAGTATAAACCATATAGTTTATTGTGACAGTGATTTTAACACTTTAGGTATTAATATACCAAATACTGTAAACCAAGCCCGCTAATGCGGCGTTGTTGAAATGAAAAGGTCTACACAACATCACCAATAACCCGATGTTGTGTAGACCTAGTTTGATTACCTTAAGTGAACTGCCTACTATGGCTCACATTCAGGTGCCCAGTAAAACGGCGCTGATTGCTGGAACAGTTGTGCCAATAACTTCTTGAGTGCTGGCAACAACAGGTAAGGTTGCAGACATAACACTTTCAACGACGGTTGGCGTATTGTAGAGACCCATACCGCCACCAATGCCCAAGGCAAAAGCCATCAAGCTTTGGCGGGCGATACCGCCCACAATACCCACCAGTACCATGGCTCCCGCTACGATCCGTCCCAAAGTACCTTGGGTCCAATCTTTTAGGGTATCCCACACATCAGTGAAAGCATCACCACCGGTGCCCGCAAATGAGGGCTCCGAAATCATTAACGCCATTAAACCAAGCGCACCAATGGTCATTAGGCGCTGAGTCTGAATGGTGCGAACTGCATTTGTCATTCGTTAGTTTCTCCGTAGATACTCAAGTTATCGCGCTTACCATCAGCTCCCGCTGAGGCTGAATCGCTTTGAGTCTGAAGTGGACGTAGCACTGGCGAAACCGTTCGAGGTGCTGACACCCCAATATCCCACCGGCGCGGTTCAATTTCGGTAAACACGTAGCTGGATAAATTCAGATCTCCACGGTCATCCTCCCAAGGCGCAATCCAAATCCGCATTACCCTTGAAGGAATGCGAATAGGTGCAGATTGCTGCGTCTCAGGTAATGCTGGATGGCTCAGCAGTCCTGTCTCTAAATCAGATTGTGAATACCCAGAGGGAGAACCAATTCGAGTCGCCACAGCATCAATCGTCTTGGGTGCAGCGCCATTACTGGTCAGCTCATAGACTTCACGAGCGGATAAACAGCGCACACCGTCAGGCATACCTGGGCATCCATATTCACTACTCCCAAGACCCAATGAACTACAGCCAGACAATAAGGTTGAGCCGACTGCCAATAAAAGTAATCCAGCTTTAGACCACTGTTTTGACTGGTGCTTTGGGTTGTTCTGCATTGATGTCGTCATGGTTAACTCTCCTCTGGATACACATCTTATTGTCTGAAACGGACTTCGATCGGTTAGCAACATGCAGGATTTTTTCATCTTCTTGCACCTCCCCCTTGCGAAGTGGCCAACGACAACGAGGCACCACGAGTGACTATGACTTCAATTTTCCTGGCAGCGTCTACCTCTATGACTGGGAACATATTTTCAGCCATGTCCAAATAGAACTTGGCCACTCGATCCAATGCTTTACCTGTGCCTTTAATCGCAGCGCCTTGTAATGCTTCTTGGCTCATGACTTGCTGGTACAGCTGAGTATCACCGGCATTACCCGTCTGAATCGTTGGTACAGGATTCACATCAAATGCGCCTGCCAAGCCCTGTAGGAATCCGGCCATCATCGATTTAGCCACCAGTTGGCCTTGTTTCGACACTAATCGGCCACGAATACCGGCTTTGCCGTCTTCACCTACGGCATAAGAATCCAGTCGTGTTTCAATGACGCCGCCATCTTCTCTCACACATGAAATGGTCTCGCCTCGCAAATAGGCACGCTCAGAGCTCAAATCACCGTAACCTGCGGCGATCAAGAAACACTCTTTGATATCCGCTCTAAATCGGTTGGGTAAAATGGCTTCCTTTTGAATCCTCAGCAATGCTGGAAAAGGCTCGCGTCTTGCGGACTCGTGAGTGGGGGCATCCAAACCTGTGATCAAAGTACCTGAGATGATGCTGCCCGCCGGTAGATACAAAGGCGGCGCTTCTTGCACAACAACCTCTGGTTCAGCAACCACTTCAGGCTCAATCATACGAATCGTGATTGGCGGCAATGGAACATCTCGTGCTCGTGTACCTTGGCCATTGGCTGGCTGCTGATAGAGCGGATCAGGCAGCGGCGCATTGGCAAAATAGTCGTCTGGGTTAGACGGCAGAGGCTTTTCGTCTTTGGGTAATTCCATGGCAGATAAAGGCACTTCAAAACGGCTATTTTTGCCTTCAACTGCTGCATCACCTCCTGCGCGAACATCATCAAGTTCCGCTCTAAGGCGGGCCAGCTCCGCATTGACCTCACTTGGTATAGAAGGCGAACCTGGGCTTAGCCGTCCTGAATCGACGTCGCGACGCAAGCGCTCAACTTCACGACGTAACTGTTCATTGCGCTCACTGAGTAGTTTTACGTTCGCAGCCAAACTATCGACCCCAACATCACGAGTATTGGTATCCGTAAGAATGTGCCGGATCGTTTCCTTCCGGTTCCGACTGCTTGCGCCATCGTCAGGATTAGGTGAAAACACCATAACCATAAGAATGAGACCGCCAGCAATACCACCAACCGATAGACCCCGCTTCATGTTCGGGCTCATTTGTTCCCATTGTGCTTTCATCGTTATTCACCTCCTACAAGAAGCGAAGGTCGCTGACTTTCCACCGCTTCTTCACGATGATTGCGAACAACCACATACAACTCAGTCTTTTCACCCGGCAACAAGATATTGCGAGGCCAGTAGGCGCTTGCCACTATATCTGGTGTATGGCAGGCTAATTCACTGGCTTCTATCGGCTCATCGGCAAAGCTTTCAACCAGTCCTACATATACGGTGAAGTAATGTCCCGACACAATTTGCCCCTGCTTAAAACCAAACTTTAAGCCCGGCTGAAAACATTTCGGGCTTGTGTCAGTTTGGCCAGCTAAACGGATGTCATAGCCTTGTGGTAACTCATTTAGTGCAAGGCGTCTGAGTAAGTCACGTAGGTTATCGACGTAAGGTTGAGCTGTTTCCCAAGTGGCGGCTTTGCGGTTCACGACGCCCTTAATAGGCCACTGCTGACCATCAATAGCTAAGGTGATTTCACGCGGTGGAATACGACGAGGTACTAAGGTGACAGATAACGCGGGTGCTTCCAGACCAGGCGGAGTGATGTAAAGTGAAACCGGTGATTCTTTGTCCGTGGCCACATATACAACATTCCCCTTGATTTGCGTCTGAGCATCACTGGTTGTTCTCACCTGAGGCGATTCAAACGGCGTCACAATTCGATTCAGATGACCAAGTGCTACAGGGATCAGTTCATTAACCCCCGGTGTCATCAGTAGCGTTGTTGGCGTATCCGTTGAAACCGTATTGCTTTGAACCGGTGGATTTGCAGTAGCAGACTGCTTCATCACACTGGCTGGCACAATTGGCAATTCCACGTCTGCATACGACGCTTGAGATAACAGGACGCCACTCAAGCTCATTGCGATTAAGCTTGGTGTCATCCATCGACTAATTTTGGTTCGCATCATTCACCCTCCGGCTTTGCTCTTGGGTCAACTTTTCACGAACTCGCTTCGTTCTAGCTTGCCCCTCATACGTATCCATCCAACTGAGCTTTGGACGGTATTGCTCAATATCGATGTCAAACTCATAGGTGCGAGTTTGGCGCTGTTCATCTCCAGATGGTCCAGAGACCAAGGAATAACCGGTCACAAAGACATGGCCGGTTTCATACTCATACTCCACTTGTCTGGGTTGGAATTTGAGCGTGACTCGGTCTTCACGGATCTGTCTTGCCTGAATCTCCAGTGCATCGACCACTTGCTGGTACACCGCAGGTGAAAGCAGCGGCTCGATAGCAACCCGGATAAAAGACACATTGCCCGGCGTCACGTTGCCCATAAGCTCAGCTAGGTAGAGCCCCCAGGATTCCAAGTAAGGCTGAGTAGCCTGGTTTCGTGACACTTCAGCCGTTTCAGACAAGGTTGGCGGTTGAATGGCTACCACGGTATTGCGAGAAAATGCCGCAAGCAGCAAGTTAGATAGCACCAGCACTGCAATCAGAAACCGTTGCCATCGGTTCTCTAATTGCGTGCCTTGCCATGATTTTAAAAACACGTCGAACTTCACGGCAGATAGCTCCTGATAAATGGGTTAGGGATCGTCTTGGCTTTGGTTGGCAACAGTCCAGCCCAGTAGATGGCGTGAAGAATAAAACCATCTGGGCGACCATCACGAAAACGCCGATAGAGCTTGGTTGTTACCAACCCCAACAGGCATAAAACCAAGGCATTACCGGTAAAAATGCCGATCACTAGCCCCAACAGAATGGGAGCCATCTCGTCGGCACTCCAAAGCAGGAAGTGCGGCGGGTCATCGATATAGGACGGAATACTCACAGGTTCCATAGTCACTCCTCGTTGTTTGAATTGAGAAGTGAAGGATGCCTTGGGATTGGCAGGTTCAGTGGTCAGCTAGATGCCGAATTCTTGAAGGTTTTGAGGGTTCTACTCAGACAATACTAACAATTGATCTTTTTGATGCGGTTGATATGATGGGGATATTGGTCGTGTCGAGACCAGCTGCCCACTTTAGCAAACCCGGACGGGACGACATGCATATCAAATTTATTTTTTGCTTAGGTTTTTTCTGCGACCTCGGCAGTGGGCACCGTATTCGCTAATAGGAGAAACTCAATGCAAATTACTAAAATCATTTCCTCTGCCACGGTTGAACGTTTAAAGCAAAAAGCACGAAAGCTTAAACGTGAACAATCCATTACACACACTGAAGCACTCGATGAAATTGCAGTATCTGCTGGTTTTAATCATTGGCATCAGGTTGTACAAGCTAATGACGTACTGAAACCATCAGAGGTGGCATTATCTTCTGGATGTGTCATGGCTTTTGATGTCAAAGATGGTATGGATGTCGATACCAGTGATGGGATCTTAATTGAAGACCACTTCTTGGAGACGCTTACTGAAAAGCAGCTATTCGAAATTTATGCCAATTCCCCTGATGAGGACGATGAGCAAAACAGGCCACTAAAAGAAACGCTATCGGATTCAGAGCTTCATGAGTATTTTCGAGATGATTGCTCATTCATGTACTTTCGCCTAGCCGCGTCTCATGCAAACAAACCGCTGAAAGAAGTATTGGCTCTTATACGACAGTACTCGTTTTGGATGCCGCAATATATTTGGCTTCAAGGTCACCTTATTGATACTTATCATTTGCCAGCTGAAGACGAGAATGGCAATGCCGTAGGCGTCAGGTTTTAGCTCTACAAGATGAGGCCTAACTGGCCTCATATTTTCTTCTGCAAGTGACTTAACGCCAACCCCGCCATCAATGCCAAACCAATGATCAGCGACGGCAACACCACCGGTGGAATAGCCAGCGGGGCGAACAATCCCATAAACAGCAAGATGACGCCTGAACCCAGAATTATCATGCTGTAGCGGTGAATGATTGGGCTCGAAAAATCAAAGGTTGTCTTCTTGATCTTCCAGGTCATCAAGCCGTCCCACAACGCCGGTAACATGAGAATAAGCGCAAAGGGCAACCAGACCATCAGCAACGCAAATCGAGTGAACACTTGGTACAACACATCAAAAAATGCTTGAATACGGTCTTCTACCCAGACAAACCAAAAGCCTCCCATGTTCTCCATCCCTTTAGAACGAAGTCGCTGCTGTTCAGTTGGGATTAGAAAATCTCGCACAGATTGCTCCATCTGCGTATCCACAATCCATGACTGATACCAGCGATGGCTAGTTTGACCAATCCAATAGCTTGTTTGAGCGCCCAATTGATTTTGGATCATCTGCTTCTCTTTACTAATGACCCGGCCAGTCCAATCACCGGGCACTAACACGCCAATGGCAATAATCTCCAACATCAGTGCCAGACACAGCAGCCAAACCGACTTATGCTTGCTCATGCCAAACATCCTCTTCTACTCGCGCCAGCATGGCTGCAACGGTTGGCGTCATAATCCGGGCTTTAATCACTTGTTGAAGCCGCTTTGTCGTCGTATGACCAGTGACATAACGCACGTCGATGCGTCCTTCAGCCAGATACGCCATCCGATTTGGACGATTACGAATCCAGGTGTGGAAATACACACCATCCACGGCGGCCCACTCGAAATGGTCAGGATCACGCAGGCGAATCCCCGTTAAAGCACTGGCGGCAGTCCAGGTCAATGCCTCAATGAAATGCCAAAGGCGTACACTGTCATCATCACAACTGACTTCTTCATAACTGCCCAAGCCATTACACAGACACAAATCAAAGATGGAATGGCCATCTAACGTGAACGCATCCGTTAAGTAGTCCGCCAAGCAATACACCGAGGCCAAAGCATGAGGCCAGTCGGTTTCAAGCAGTCTTAAGGTTTCCTTGAACTGGGGATTATGTTGCTGCCACTGAGCGAGCATTTCTTTACTGGTAAGTGTTGTCATTTTCAGACAGACAGAATGATGCATACAGACTCCTTATGCTGCCTGTGTAGAGCTGGTTAAAATAGGAATACGGCCTTTGATCACGCGGCCACCTGAAAGCTTGGCGATGTACTCCAGGTTAGGGAGCTGGCCTAATAGCTGCGGTGGAAACATATCGCCTTCTTCCTCCATCAAGCGTTCGCCATGATTGCCGGTAAACAAGGCGGGGCTGTCCGAGTTGGACGACATACCTTGAGTTTGCATGATGTACTGCAACCGAGTCTTAGGGAGATTGTCGGTAATGTACTGCTGCGTTTCGGCATCCATCACCCGAAGGGCTATCAAGTTGTTGATGTTACCTAACACCTGACGAGCCTTTGCTTCACTGCCTGTACGAGCAGCAAAGTCAGCAAAGGTCTGAGTAGCAATCACACAACGCATTTTTGCGCCACGGCCTTTGTTGAGCAGTTGAATGAAGGGATCGTTAACGACTTCAGCCGCCTCATCGATGAAGATATTTACGGGACGATTTTCAACACCATAGTTATAGCGGTCACCGGCCACAGCCGTGAGATCGGATAAAAGCAACGAACCAATGGCGCTGCCCACCATGGCGTCGGTCAATGAATCCAAGCCGATATAGGCCACTTGGGCATTGTTGATAATACGGCCAGAATCCGTAATTAACCGACTGTCATCCACGTCGTTTGCAATCGGTGATAGCAATGGGCCTAGTTCACTTGAGGTGAGCATATTGAGCACCGGCATCAGTGAAGCCACCATCTTGGAATAGTGGGTTCTATCGTGCTCAAACATGCTCAAAAGGCCTTCCAAATCGGTATTGGCGGCAACAGGCTGAATGCGTTCATAGTAAAAAAGCAGCATCGCCATAGCTTGTTTTGCCAAGGTATTAGCCTTTTCGGTAAAGCGCTTAATCTCCACACTAAAGTTTGGATACACCTGCTCCCCCCAGGCTGTGACGGCTTTTACAACTAAGCCTTCTGGGCCACCTTCCAAGAATCGCCTCAGTGTTTTCAGATCAGGACGTTGTGACGTAAGCAACAAACCTTGCACGATGTTATTCAGTGCCATTTGGCCAAAGGCTTTAAATGGATCAGCACCCGTTTCGGATGGGATTAGTGCCGCAATACGGCTGGCAATTTCAGTACCCCGGTTAAAGTTTCTCAGGGGATTAAGACGTACTGAATGCTCTGGAAAACCCGGATGAAAATACACAAAGCGCTCAGGACTACCGGCGGCAATACAGGCTCGCTGCGCATTATCCTTAAGTTCTTTGTCGCCCTTGGGGTCAATAATAATCACGGCTTCATTGCGCAAAATGGCCTGGGTGATCATCGCATCAAAGCATCGGGTTTTCCCTGCACCGGTCGTACCGACAATTAAGGTGTGTCCCTCAGTATGACCTACTGGCTGGTACACATCTTCTTCTTTGGGCTCAACACCATGAATCCAGGTTGAACCCATTTGCTTGCCGTGACCTTGGTTAAGCAAGGTTTGCTTATCCCGCTTTAGGATTTCATAAGCGCGTTGGGCATGACGTTGATCCCACTCAAAGCCATACCCTAACCACAATTCATCAGGATGTTTTGCCATCACTTTTTGCAAATGCGACAGCTCCATAAAAGCCAAAGGTTTGCCTTTTAATCCCTTCTGTAACTTATGAAGACGGTAAGCCTCAGGCAGGCGATACAACGCCATGCCCGAGGAAATCCCTGTCATCCACCAAAATGGCTCAGGTGGTAGCTCAGTCAGCATTTCTGCCGCAATCGCCCCAGTGGCCCCAACCAGCCAGCCTGCTGCTGCCATGGCTTCATAGTTCGTGCGCCAAGGCATCTCGTATGCGTTTTCTTTCATTCATGCTCCGCAAAATAACCGTTTGCAATAGCTTAATTTCAAAAGGATTAACGTTTAGCGTGAGCGGTAAACAAAACCGTTTCCCCCTCATCAAACTGGCATTGGTCACTGGCCGAGATCCCACGAAGCAATTGCCCGGCTGGAATACCATGCTCATTGGCGACTTGGCGTAAGGTTTGAATCGTGACGCGAATACCATCGGCACTATGATCCACGTCGGGGTAATCGCCATCGGTCAGTAAGATGGGCAAATCTTTCACAAAACTAACCATCTGTTGCCGCTGCGCGTGTTTGGGGTCTGTACTTGAGTTCGCATTGGCCGCAATCGGCTTTTGCTTACGCTCCGCTCTTGTGGCGGGCTCTTTTGCTTGGGCATTGGTTATATTAATTCGACTCGGACGCTGTGAAGCCTCTTTGTTCTGAATTGCTGTCACTGATTCTGCGTCTTGTTTGGAAAGGTCTATCAGTGCAGTTAGCCCTTTAGAAATCGATACCTTCAGCAGTAACCCTTGCTCCTGAACTCCATCATTTGTAGTCACAGTTCTGGCTTTACGCGTCGGGTTTGCCGGATCTAGTTCAAGCCAATCTAACCGACTGAGTTCAGCAAGCAGTTTTCGGGGTGCACACCAAGGTCTTACGGCATCGGGATAGCGGATCAGAAGCTGTTCACCAACCATAATCAACGCACTGCTGGCCTCTGGGAACCACGCCAAAGATTCAGGAAGATTCAATGCTTCTGCATCGTGCTGGTTTACGTTATTTGAGATAGCGCCATCATATGAATTGTTAGGCTTTTCACATCCATCACCCGGAACGTTTTCATTTTTCTCAAGGTGATTAACATCACTGGCATGAAGAAGTTCATCATCTTGTTCGGACGGTTTTGTCGAAGGCGACTTAGCCGAATTGCTATGTTCGATTGATGATGACGCTTCAGGCAAGTCTGAATGCTCACTGGAGCGACTCTGTGGCTCTGCTTGTGTTTGCTGTGTTGCTTCCCACTCAGATTTGCTAAACAGTCTCACGCTACTTGGTACATTCGAGCTGAACAATAAGTCGGCCTCAGATATATGCAGCATGGGTAACCAGATTGGCTTGTCGTCTTTGATCAGCACTTCAGGGGCAAGGCTTTCATATCGCTCATTTGAGGCGGATTTAGTGGCCAATCTTCGCTCAATGAGGATGTCCGCAAGGGTATCGGGATCTCTTGGGATGCCAGGTATCTTGTCTTTGGCCAATAGCTCAATGATGTCCTTAGCCGCGCTTTTCCAAACCAGGTAAAGATGGGTTGATTGATTCGATTTTCGTACCCAGACTCTGGCGTCTCGCTGATTGACCAGCCATTGCGAACTGGCAAGCAATCGCCTCATGGCATCAAGTAGATAGCGTTCGACTGGGACACCAAGGGCATTGTCGTCAACGAAAATTCGTTGAACTTTCAGGTCTCGCTGGACACTGGTTTGGTCAGCTTCAATGACCAGTTTAGACAGGACATGCTCGGGATCGGTATTGCCAATTGCCTCCAGCATGGCTTGCAAAATCTCAGGACCCGGCTGGGTTAACCAGGCGAGCAACTCAGGTGTCATCACCCGGTTTAACACCAAAATTGAAAATTGCTCGTGCCGCTTGCACCGTCCGTCGCGCCAGCGAATGAAATAGCGTTCAATGCTGTTATTAGTGGTCCACTGAGATAATGTCTCTAAAAAAGGGTTCCACTGATAGCGTCCATCTTCGTCTGTAATGGACAAGTCTGAAACTGGCTTACCAATATCATGGAACAAACCGCCAAGAGCCGCCGCAACACGCCACCTTGGCTCTAGCTCTTTTTTCTCAACCGGTGTGCCACTGGCAACAAAGATGATACCTTCAGCTGATTGTGCAGCCCAGAAAGCAACTTCCAATGAATGACGTAATAAACCGCCAGCACCACTGTGATGATGATGCTCAGAAGCTGGCAACAAATGAACATAAGCAGCAAGATGGTCAATGCAGGGCTGAATCAACCGTTGAAAATCACGCTGGTTAAAGCCAAGTACCTGGCGCAGTTTGGCAATTAGCTCCTCTTGTGTGGACTGCAAATCTTCAGGTGACGCAGCTGGCAACCCCTTCAGGAATGGCGGGTAGCGTGGAATTTCTACATCCAGTTGCGATGAAAGCTCTGGTAGTGCTTTGGTTTGAAAAAATAGTTTTTTGAACATAGTGAACCTCCGACACGATAGTGTGAAGGTTCAAACAGAGTTGTTTAGTTCGATAGCTTCAAAAATCTTGCATCAAACTACCATGTCATTTTTAGGCCACCAAGAGGCTAACAATCCGCTATCAATGTTTTACGAGTTCTTTTGATGGATACTTTAGTTGCCATGTTTCTATTAGGAATAACGCTGCGGTACTTGCTGAGTGAATAGCTAACTTGGCTATACGGGCATCTAGTCGGGTGTATCCCCGCTCTCGACCATGAGCATCACCACCATGTGTTCGCAGAGCTCCGATACCTTCAACAATGGTTGCCAATCCAGATAGGACCTTTCTTACGTCATCAGCAATTTCTGGATTTACATTAATTTCTCCAGGAGACAACCCTAGTGGTCGCTTTACTGAGTCAAACAATCCCTTAATATCTTTCTTCTTAGGAAGTTCAAAGCCAAGTTCAATTATGATCGAACGGCACACACTCTCCAGTGTAGAACAAGCCGATGTGACAGCACTTTCCGGATCACGAAAGGCGCTTTCCAGGGCTCTATCAAGGTCCCTAGATACCGTATCCATATTCAAAACTTCGGCTTTGGTTGAAAGCGTCGCTAAGACTGAAGCACTAACTCCAGTTTCAACTTTGGCTAAAATTTCAAGCAGTTTTGCCTTTTCCTGCGGGTCTTCGGGCTTGTAATCACATTTATACTGCCAAAGTTTTCTGAGTACTTGACCAACCAAGTAACCATCCTCTAGCTCAATAAAAGCTCTTAAACGTTTAGCCTTTGAGCCCCCATTGATCTGGTACTTTTCTTGAGTAATATCAATGTTCAACTCGTCTTCAAAATACTCAGCCATTGTCCTATCTGAAAAATCTAACAGGTAGCCATCTGTCATTTCGAAAATTTTATCTATCGTTCTAATCTCAGAACCTTTTAGTTTTGGCATGAGCAATCCTCTCTGACCATAAAACGCTGACCGTCATGTTGTTAGCCAAATAAAGCCTTGATAAACAGAGATGGGTACCGAAATTAATGCACTAGCCAATGCAATTGTCTTAGCCAACCGGCTTTCAAAAAGCCTATCAATAAGAACGCCCATGCCCTTTGCGTTCGTTTTAAGTTTTCCCTGAGCTAGCTTATCGATTACTTTCTTATAAAAACCGGTCTTACACAGCGTAGAGTTGTGCATTTTGATGAACTCATTGCTCTTGAACGCTTCTACTTCTTCCGCACCAGTTAAAAAGTGCCTATGGATACCACCATTCAAATTCATCAATGACTTTAAGCGAGGATCTGCAACATAACCACTGCCATAACGGTCAGACAAAATATCATTGAGATTGATTCGTCGTTCAACAGGAATTACTGCCATATCGGTTTTACCAAGTACTCGATATCGATGTTCTAAATGTTCGAAACCGTAAGTCAGATTTCGCATATTCCAGTGAATCCAGTATCTATCACGACGATCACGGACAAATTCATTGAATTTACCTAGTAACGCAAGCTCAATATCATCGAGACGTTGATGGATATTATCTCGACTGATACCAAGTTCTTCAGCAATAGCGTGAATAGAAAAACTCACTGTCTGGTCTGTAGACAGGTGCAGTATTGCAATCGACGTAATTCGAGGAGATAAGCCGTCGTTATCATCATTCAAGCTTTGGCAAGAATAGTGAATAATGTAGAAATTCTGAGGTGTGCGCTTAACCTCACGAATGAATTCTTTGCTATTAACGATAGTCAATCATCTTACCCCAACAATATTTAAAATCAGTCAAGCAGTATGCTTTTTTGCATAAGCATCTGATTATTCTGATAAAATGGAACATCTGTATTGCCAAGAACTGTTGGTGGTACATTTGTTAGCTCAACTAGATTATCCATTGGAACAACAACCGTCTTCGCGCCATTCTCAGACAACATTGTTATCTTGTCAGCAAAGTTAATCGACCTTTCAATCGCACCGCCAACGGATATATTACCCAACACTGCAAGGCCAGCCTTTAGGTTCTTTTTGTACAGAGCAGACACGATTGCGATATAAACCGCTGAGCCAATTCCCGTTGATATTGAAGCCCCCAGCATATTGGTTACTTGGATAGTCATATCGTAATTTTTAAGCGAGTGCTGTTCACTTAAAATTGTTTTTTCATTAGCTTTAATATACTGGTAGGTATTCTTGATATTTTCTTTTACTCCGGTGTTACTTACACCAGAAATATTGAGTTTCCCAGAACCCGAGGTAGTAACAGCTTCAATACGCACGAGCGCGACATTGTCACCATCACTAGTACTGGTGTAACAAACACCAGGCGGCAGTGGCGTATTTTCGATTAAGTGAGATCCCTTTTCCTCAGGCAAGCCAACAAAGTGCTCTTCCTGCGTTTCTTTATCTATGTAAGAAAAATTCGTATCCCAAAACTCCATTCCACCGATTCGCTTTAACTGTTCTTTCACGCGACGTCGCATTTCAAGAGCTATCTCGAGGTATTCACGCACATCTTCCTTGGTGTATTCACCATTCGGGTGAAGCAATTTAATCAGACCTGATACCGTCTTTTTTACTGGCTTGGTGTCACGTTGTTTCAAGTGTGAACCTAGCGAAAAAAAGTTTTCAAGAGCATCAGTGTATGTAACGCGACGAAACGACTTCAATGCTTCTGAGAAGTAGTCTGTACTGAAACCAAAATTAGATGTGAAGTGTTTAGGAGCAAACTTGATCATTTCCCACCCAGGTAGATAAAAATGAATACGATCAAGGAATGCAGTATCGTTATTCACTTCATCAGAAAGAGGACTAAATAAGTGAGATGTTTGCAATACCGTCTCAACTGGTTGATTTATATTGCCGTTTAGGATTATTGAAGCAACACCAGTGATTTCACCTCCTGCACCAGCTCGCGAAAACGAGCCAGACTCCATATAGTCCTTCATTAAAGGAACAGCATCCTTTTCTTTAAAGATCTTGTCCGTTGCCTCATCGAAACATATCGCATCCCATTGACCAACGGCACCAACTTTGCCAGTAGAACCGTGAACAAAGAGCTTGGCAACTGTTCCTTGACCACCTGATATAAGCACGGCATAAGGTGTAAGCTCTTTAAAAACGAACGACTTACCTGTTGACCGCGGACCTAACTCTACAAAGTTAAAATTACTCTCAACCATTGGCAGCAGACGTGCAAGTAACAGCATTTTTACGCGGGTTGTCATCCCTTCAGCATCTGGCTCATATCCACAGCTACGTAGCAATACATTCAGCCATTCATCTCTCGAAAACTCATTTCTTTTCTGGATAATCTTACTGTTATCAAAAGTCGACAGTTGAATAGGCTTTATATTTGTCACTACAAACGGATATATGTTTTGACCGATTCTTATGTCGGGGTCATATTCGACGTCAATAATGGCCCAAATACCACCCATCAACATCTTCTCATGCTCTTTCACAAGGCCATCACGGATATTACCGTTGTTAATGTTGCTATTTTGAAGCTGAGCCCAATAGATATCTTTTTTCGAATCCAGTTTGACAGAAATTTTATCGATTATTTTAAATCGACCTTTTTCTCTTATTTTAGAATGTATTAGAGAACTTTCTTCCGGATTAACATAGTGCTCGCTAAGAATCTTCTTAACGTTTTCCATGCCTTCTTTAATCTTTTCTTCATCATCGGTAGAGCAGGAATTAGCAATTAAATATTCCAATACAAACACCGGTACGTTGGCACCAACTTTTACCATACGCACTAAGTCTTTCTTTACCACATAGCCTCGAAAGTGCTCTAACAGCTTGTGATCTAAATCGTTCAAAACGGCCATCGCCTATTCCTCTATCGCATTCTTTAACATAACTGGCCTTAAAATAATCCGCCAAGGTCGCGGTCGTTATTCTTTTTAATAAGAACACGATCAAGCTGCTGTTTTGAAATCGCGTCTACCAGTTGCACTTCTAACTCTTCATGGCCATCAAAGGTGTACTCTTTAGTAACCTGACCATTACTCTGCACGGTAATAACATCGCTCTTATTCACTTGGGTTTTGTTAGCAAAGAACAACAACATCACTTTACGGTCAAGCGTGAACATATTTCCTTCACCCGGTTCAGCCCGCAGTTTTAGCTGGTATAGCTCTCCAGTTACACTGACCAAGTCATGCTTGTTCGCAATGGTTACAGGCAGCTCTCCCATAACATCACTTTCTTGCTCCCAACAAAAATAAGGCGTCACCAACTCCTGAGGTGCTAAACCGCCATGCGCAAAGCCATAAGTACCAGGGGTTTTGAACGGGTTCATGCTGCGAGCGAAGTAAAGATAGTTATAATCTTTGTAGACCTTTGCTACTTCAATAAACTGAGGGATTAAACTTTCTTGCTTGTCACTGGTCCAGATGAAGCGTTCGTCAATGTAGTTTTGCCCTGAAGGCTTAACCACTATCTTATCGGCTTCGCTTAGCAAGCCAGTCAACACGAAACCATGGTCGGTGATTAAATACACCTTGGTATAGCCGATATTGAGCAACTGATTAATCTTTTCAGCAAAAAAATCGATAGATTCTGGGAAGTATTTGAGCGCCTTATGATTGAGCTTGTCACCCATGTCATCGATGTCTTTATAGGTACAAATTAATACTTGGCCCGATAGAGCCTGATCACTCACTTCATCCAACCGGATGTAGTCAATATTAATGCTTGTATTTTGTTCCGAAAGATACTTTTCTCGCTTGTTTTGAACGGCCTCAACCACACCATTAGCCATGTAGATATGACTCATGTTGTTTTCAGTTTCGGATGGACAATCAGCCAAAATATGACGGCGAGTAAGTGTACTATGGTTACCAAGCTGCTTAACCTTGATAGCAACCTGCTCTGCAATCTCATAGGCTACGCCATCGCCTACAATCACGGCTATTTTGCTGTTCTTTCCTGGGCGATCAATTTGAATATCGCGGTCAATAATGGCTTGTAAAATGCCAGTTTGATCTTCCCGGTACTGACTGAAATACTGGAACCACTTATCTAAAAACAGCGTAACGTACTCTTTGTAAAGCTCTTGGAAAGGCTCAAGGCTGTCACGTTGTTGCATAAATTCGGTGTACAAATTACGTATGGCAGTATCAAGCGGGCAGAAATGTCTTTTGTAAAACTCAACACATTCAGCAAAGCTGCTTAAATAGGCCATATCCTTCGGATCAAAGTCGAGCAAAGTAATAATGTCGTTCCAAAACACAATGCCCAGCGCTTGTGCCTGTTTGCTTTGATGGCGTTGTTTCAGCCTTGCAACTAGTTGTGCTGACTCTCCTTTAGCCAAAGATTTATTAGCCAGTTTATTGCCTAATTCCTTTAACCAAGCTTCATCCACCTGCCTAAATGGGTGGTCGGGATTGATCTGCCAGATAGCACTGCTGTTAATAAACGCTGAATCCAACTTATGTTTGGCGAGGTATGAGCCAAATGAATTGCGATAACTCACCGAATCAAGCCAGCTGTTGTAAACTGATAACAACGTTTTATCACAGTCATTATCCGCCAAGCCCTTTAACATCGCAGATACAACTTCAGTCGCTAGGGTAGATGCAGGTTTATCGATATATTCTTGGCCTAGCAGCTCATTAACCTTGCGGTAAAAGGTTTCACGCAACTGTGCGTCGTATTTTTCAGTGGCATAGTTTTCGGGATCATGAACAAAGGGCAGCAGTTCCTTGTCTAAATCAAAGATTTCAGAGGCTCCTTTGTGGCTTAAGTCCATCCAGTATGTACGATCTTTACCCACACTCACTTTTGCAGCAGCGATCAACTCGTCTTTCGGCAAGTTAATATTTAAGTTTAAGGTCCGGTGAACCTTATCCTTGATGTAGTTCTGCAAATAACGAATTTCGATGCAACCATTGGTCTCACAGTACTCGCGTGCAAAGGTTAAGTCTTCTTTGCTGAGTTGCGTATAGATAACGTACTTGTGCTCAGATTCAGGATGCTCTTGTATGGCTTTTTCAATGCGATATTTCGCTTCCAGCTCGTCGAGCTCTCCATTGGTGAAGTACACCTCACATTGACCTTTCAGGCCCTTTATTAGAAATTCTGCCTCCCCGCTTTCATCAATAAACACGGCCACAGGGTGCGGTTCCAGGATGCGCGCTAAATCCTCTTTAAACCAGGTATCAATCATAGTCGGGCATCCTTACCAATCAGCGTTCAAGTATTTTTTTAGCTGGCCTGCATTCAATACGTCATAAGCCAGTATTTTCTTTTTCTGTAAAGGCGCAATATTTTTGCCTACACCATCATCAAGAATCGGGTTGTAACCTTCAGCCAATAGTTCGTCGATTTTCTTTTTAAAGGCGTCGATTTCTTTCAATTGCTTAAAGATACGCTCTTTCTCGTTTTGCGCTTCAGCGCTTTCATTGCCAGCAATATCACTCTGGCGGTTTTGCAAAGCGCGTTCACGGTTTTCGATATATACCGAGCGTAAGCGCAGCAAGTTATCGCGATTCCATTTGTATATGATGATATAGCAATCGAAGCCTTGCTCTGGGCCACTGGTTAAGTGCCAGATAAATGGGGTTTTGGGCAAATACATAAACAGATTTAAGTGATCTGACAGCTCTGCAAAGAAATATTTGTTTAGGTAGTCATGGATTTGCCGCCCTAAAACAGAATCAAAGCTTGAGTATTGAGCAGTACTAAACCCTTTTTCGAGAAACTTCTCCTCGATACGATCAAGAAGCACTTTCTCACCGGCATTAGGCACTAGCGGGATAATGCCATCTTCATCTTCCATTAGAATTTCACGAACCATATCAGCCAAAAATTCCATGGCTAAAGTTTGCATACGTTGCTTAGGGATTACTTTGCTTTGTTTGAACCAATACCAAACGTTAATCGGGTTGACCTGATGTCGGATGCAGAACTCCTCTAGATCGTTGTTGCTCTGGTAAAGGCTTCCAAATCCACTTTCAATGGCTTCACGTTCTTCGACTCTAAACTCTTTGATAGGTAGCGCTTCGATAAACTCACGAGTAGCGTCCAGTGGAAATGTTTTTGTCGCCTCCGTTTCTGCCAGATAATCTTTTCGGGCTTCGGAGGTAACCGGCAGACCACCGATGCTTACACCTTCTTTGGCAAGCACCATCGCTTTATCATGCTCAGTTAGGTTATAGATTTCAAAGATCGTCTCATTAATAATGGCCTCATTAATGAGGATCTGAGTTCTAAAATGATTTTCACGATTTAGTAAACTAGTAATCGCCGATCTCCAGTCTCCGCTATGAAATGACAACAACGGGCTCTTATCGTATTCTCCATCAAACAATTCAGTTGCTCGTATTTCCCTCGATATTGAAACATTTCTTTGTGATAAAAACTCTATCAGGGTTTCTTGAGTTTTATCTGGGATTACGAATGGAATTCGTTCAATGTCACCGACCTGCTTGTTCACTGTAGGATTTAGACACTCAATTATATAATTCGAAAGTACAGAATTAAAAAATGCCAATATGTAGTGAGTGTTTTTGTATTTCTTAATGGGAAATATTGAACTACCACCAACATCAAAAATACATCCTTTTGGCAATATTCTGTAAGAGGGGCCCTTAGAACCAGATGCTGAATATGTTATACCTTCTTTAAAGTAAACAGCTTCATTTTGAGGCCTAGATTTTTGTTTTCCTTTATCATCAGTATAATTTTTTACATCCTGCCCACTTGATTTCCAGTTGACCATTAGCCACAAATTACCAGACCACTTCTTATATGGTCCTCCTTTGGCGTAGTAAACCCAATCATTACCATCAATATTAAAATCTGACGAAGAAAGCTCCCACCAAAATCTTAGAAAACGATTATTGTTTGCTGTCGCTAACCCTTGACAGTTTTTCAAAAGATCTTTTACTGACTCACTCTTAAACTTCTGCCTAAAATCATCGGAAATCCAATAGATAAATGGCCATGATTTGATGATTTTTAGTTTGGATTGTGGGATGGTGTAATTATTTTGGTAAGCTACACCATCAATCAAATTATCATAGGCCTCAACAAAAGCGTTGTAACGTTTGCCTTCATAAATGTGGTTCAACTTTATAAAGGTTGAGTCTTTCTCTTGTTTATTTTTATCAAGGACATACATCGCAGCATCAACTCGAGCTGACTGATGGAACATTCCTAAATAGCCCCACTCCACGAATAGATCGATGCTCGTTTTCTCAATCATATACTTTCGGACATCTTCGAATGTCTTGATATACATAAATGTTGGCGGATGAACCATGGCGACCTTACCGTCCTTATCTGTAAGTTCGCAGCAACGCTTGATAAAGGTGGCATATAAGTTGGTATTAAATTTGTGAGGTTTTTTATAGTTGTCTTCTATGAATTCTTTTAGGTCTGGCCCAAAGTCCGCACTATCCGTGTACGGCGGATTAGCAGTCGCCAGATCATATTCAGAGGTTAACAGCTCTAAGAATGTAATCGCATCTCGCGTTTTTCCGCTTAAGAAAGTATTGCGTTCTGTTCGAGCATACTGCTCTACCGCAGCGAATAAGTTTGCAAAGAAGTTTTCTGCGAATTCTTGGTGCTCGGCATAGTCTGCTGCTGCGAAGAGATCCCCTTCAACAATTTTCTTTTTTAACTTTTGTGTCGAATCAAACGTTTCACCAAGCGCACGTTCTTTTACTTGAGATAGCTGTTCTTTTAACTCTTTATCAATATGAATCAGCGAGCCAAACTTATAGGCTTGCATGAGATCACCCCATACCTTCTCTATAAACTCCCGCTGCTGAGCCGACACCAAATTGCCCTGTTCGAAGATGTGCTTTACTGCCGCATACTCAGGCAAATAGAAATCGGACGATACCACTTTGAAATGCAACTCGCCGACTGTACGGCGCTTTTTCTTAGCTTTGATAAATAAGCCAAGCTGTGCTAACTGGATAGCACGATCGTCTAAGTCTATGCCATGCAGGTTATTTTCAATGATGAGTTTAGGGATGTCTTTTTCATCATAGTCTGCACCATAGTTTTCAATTTGGTCCAGATAAAGCTCGTAATAGAAGTCAAAGGCATACAATAAAAAGTTGCCCGAGCCGCAAGCTGGATCAATGGTGCGCACTTCATGTAAAGGCTTAGGTGCTCGTATTTGTGTTGTTGGTGCGTTGGCAATTTTATAACGCTGTTTTATCTCAGAGTGCGGGTACATCTCGAGGTACATTTTACCCAGAGAGTTTTCGACCAAGAATTGTACCACCCAGCGCGGCGTATACACCTGTGATTGCAGTGATACCTTGTTATATTCGGTTTTATCACCGCTGTCTTTGTGGGCCTTTTTCTTGGCGTTATTGTAGCTTTCGTACATCCAACCGAGAACATCATCACTTTGCCAGATGGTCTCTTCTGATGAGTCATTAGCTTGCGCGTCAGTATCAACCACATTAAAGGCGTCAATAATATCATTTAAACTAATAGCATCAGGTAAAAGCGCATAAGGGTAGGCTTTGCTATACAACGGCAACGTTTGACCAAGTTCGTCAAACGCTGATTTTAAATAATCGCGAATACCTTCCAGCTCTTCATCACGCATGTGCGGATTCATTTCTAGCCAGGCTTTATGGCCGAATGAACGATCACCATGCTCCTTTTGCTTTGTTAATATGGGCGGAAATAAGCTGGCTGCCTCCATCACCTTTATGGCAGCAAGACGGTTGAATAAGGTAAACGTTAATTCATCCAGTAGCTTTTCACGGGCACTTTCATAGCCACCGGTTTCACCGATATGGTTCTCCAGCATCACGGCGAAGCGCTCGCGCTTGGTTTTAACTTCCTCTGGTAGTTTTTCTACCTGGATGGCGTCCATTTGCTTGGTCTTACTAAAACCCAGTCTAGAAAATTGCTTATCGAAGGCGGCTTCAATCAGCTCTCTTAAATGGTCTACGTGGTCAGCTAATTTCATGGGCTTACAGTCCTTCGCTATTAATATCTATAGTTAGTTCGATTTCTTCATCGGGCTTGGCCGCAGCAAGCGCCGTTAGCTGCGTAGTCAGCAAGGTTTTATACTCTTGCACTGTCATCACCTTACTAGAAACTTTAAAAGCAACTTTGCGGGGTTGTTTCGGTGCTGGTGATTGAACTGGAGTCGGGGCTGGTGCAGGCTCGCCACCATCGGGACCACGATTAGGTGTAGGCTGCGGTGTGGGTACAGGCTCGGGCTGCGGTTCTTCTGTGATAAAACTACTTTGTAAAATAAGCAGCTCGCTATCTTTTAGCGGTGCTTGAGCTGTGTAATTCAAAATATCGGAGAGAGAAAAACCACTATTTGAGCAACTAATGCTGAACGCAAGTACTGGTTCACCAACTACTCGTTTTTCTGCGTAGGCTTTTAAGGCATCAAGCTTTTGCTGATTTAATCGGTTCGGCGCCGCGGGGTAGTTCTTAAGTTCACGAAAAGCAGCCTCAATTTTACCGCTCAGGACCTTGTACTCGTGACTCATACCTATAGATGCTGTCTTAACTAACTTGTAATAAGCATCTTTTACAACTTGTACTTGTTGCTGGAGATTGGCAAAGTTTTTCACCATATCCAGTTTGAATAAGCGCTCGAATTCTTCATAGGCTTCATCAATGTTATTGTCACTGCGATCAGCTTTTATCAGCTCGCTTCGAACATCGTCAATAAAGCGCTTAAATTCTTTAACTTTAGGAAAGTTCTTTTTAATGAATTTCTGAGCTTTTAATATGGCTTGAACCGAATTGCTGAACGTATCGCTGTTATTAAGTAGATACTCAACCTTTTCGATATAGTTACTCTCGGTAACTTTACCCGCAAAACCTTGCAAGTCTTGTTTTAAACCTGCCACTTTGGGGAATAGTTCTTCAAAATTTTGAACAGTATCACTCAGGTTGGTAATGGCACTGATAAAGTGTTCAGCCATCAAACGAATACTGTCAGCCAAGTCAAAATCGTTTGTATTCCAATCTACCTTTTTGCCGATATGGTCCTGTGTTTCGAGTTCCATCAGTAGTTGTACTGCCTGGTTCTTCTGCACAGCGGTTAGCGTTGCAGTAATCGATTTGAACGACGCAGATTTAAACTTGGTGGTATTCGTAAAGGCATCGTGAACCGCTTTTTGCTCATGAGAAAAATAGGTGTCGCCGTTAAACTTAACCGATAGTCGACCGGCACGGAATAGTACTGCAAGAGTCGTTACTAATGTTCCGTAGCTATAGCCCCATGGAGCACCTGACAAGTCAGCTTCTAGAGATTTACCATCCATATAGCGCGACTTTATCTTAGCGTTGATTTCTTCAACAATTTTAAGGTGATCGCCAGTAAAATTGCCGTGACCGTCGAAGAATGCAAAATCATTAGCGGTAAATAACTTATTCAGGCTTTCTTTATGTGTGCTGAAAATCTTCGAGACCAGGCTATCAGAAAGTTGACTTGATAAACGCTTGGTGTAGATGTTTTTAACCATTTTTCGCTGGTTGTCGGCAATGGTTCCCTTAAATGTATCAACGTTCAGCAGATGCTCGTCGAACATGTAGATCAGGGATGCATTGTGATATGCGTCTTGAATTAGCCCTCTTAAAGTTCGTTGCTTCTCTTCTCGTATAACTTCAAATTCACGAATAATTTGACGCTTATCGGCATCTTTTTCATTCGAGTATTTTTCCTCCATGTAGGCGTAGCGCATAACTTCGCCTATCAATTTATCAATCTGGGAGAACTCTGAAGTATCTGGCACCAAGGTAATAAGCTCTTTCTGATACTGAGTATCAAGCTTCAGTTGTTCAATAAAATCCTGACGATCATCACTGATATTGAACAAGCTATAGGCTGTGATCTTTAAGTGTTTGCTTCCTACAGGTGCTAACTCATCGTCTTGGTCCGACAGCACGCTAAATTTGAATGCATCACTGCCATCATTGTAGGATGCAACTGCGTTAAAGGTTTTGTAGTCCTTCAGATACTTAATTAACTCACGCTTCTTGCTGAAAAGTTCGACATCAAAATCTTTCATTTCTTCGAGCATTTTGCCTTCAAGATCTGATGTGATTTTGTAGTTGTTGTTTGATAGTAGTAGTACTTTAGCTTCAAGCAGTAGCTTAAGCGCGTCTTCAATTGCTGGCTTTACTTCATAGTAAGACGTAATGTCAGTAATATAGCTTTTGGTTATATTTTCAACCGTTGGCGCGACTACTTCAGAGTCGGCTAATAGATGCATGGTTTTGAGCAGTTTCTCGCCGTCAATGCTGCTGCCATTTTCCTTTAATATTTTTCGGCTTGTATCGTATTTGTTGACCAATCCAACTGGCGGCGCGGTTTGGGCTTCATCACATATCGCGAACCCTGGCGTAAAGCTATACAGCTCTTTGTCACGCATTTGCTTACGTAGTACGTCAAATGTTGTGATAATCATGCCTCGAGCTGCAATTTGGGTAGCAACTAAAGCGTTTGAGCTAAACAAGAACTTTTGCAAAATATCGAATTGATATTTGTGGAAAGGATAATAGACCGCAAAATCTTCAGCTGTTTCCGTTTTCGTAGGGAACGATGATTTTAGGTTGGTGGCGTCGCTGATTAGGCCTTCATTCTTTTGGTAATAAGCAACTAAATCTTGTTTTGCCTGTTCTGTTTTTTGAAGTAATCGACTACGAATGATAACGTCTACTTCTGTAGACTCAAGGTGAATCTTGGTTTTAAAACGATCGGTAACCTTGGTCAAACTACTGCGACTGACGTTAGCATTGTTAATCACGTCGTCGAGCTTTTCTTGGGCAATCGCTATGGTCCAAACTTTATTACTTATACTCGATAGCGATTCACTAATCCCTTCTAAATCTAAAAGGGTAAATTTCTTCTGGCTAATAGCTTCACTCGCCTCATCGAAAACAAAGACTAGTGTTTCTTCTGCATTAAACTTAAGATATTTTTCCAGTTCCGTTTTAAATTTACTGGCAGAAAAATCCTCTATCGAAGCACTGTAGACGCTTTTGGTATCTTCATAATCTGACTCGCTGTACCCCATTTCGGCAAAGACCTTTCGCATAACTCTAGCGACATGCCGATTACTTTTCTTTAGCTCATCCCAATCCTTCGACTCTAGTTTTTGGACAATAGTTTTAAACTCGTCGTATTTACCATCTAGGAGCAGATCAAACTCCATATAACCGTAAATATCATCACGAAAACCAAGATTTTTAAGCAGATTAGCAAACAAGGTGAAAGCCAATCCACGTTCAGTATTTTGCTTAGCAACATCAAGGAACACTACGCGGCTGTTAATTGCGTCAAGATTACGTAGGGCGTTTTCAATAAGACCTGCATCACTTACACCTTTTAAGCGTGGTATAAAACGCTCACGTGCAGGAGTACCATTTATAATCTGGTTATCTATTATATAACCCAGCATCTTTCCGAAATATGACTTACCAGAGCCATAAAAACCTGATAACCAAACCCCTGTCTCTTTAATATTAGAGGTGAATTGGTTTGTAAATTCGTAGAGGTGCCGCCCAATACCTTCGGTTACGATGTATGACTCGATTTCGTGTTGAATTTCTGTCTCTGAACGGTCTTCAAGGTCAATAACGTTTTTAATATCTTCTTTAAGATCTAACGTTAGTATGTCATTTATGATTGTCATTTAAATTAGTCCCTATTTCACTAACGTACAGCGATACTTTGATGCTGGTCTAAAATTCAAGAATAAAATGTTGTCTTCTGATATTTTCGATGGATAGAAAATGACAAGTGGATGCTTTAGCTGCATAACATCTTTGTGCTCCATTATGTTTACATTCTCTATACCCGTGCCATACAAGCAACCACTTCGAATAAGAAATGGAATCTTATCCTTTTCACAAGCCTGTTTAATGGCTGAAATAATCATGTCAAAAAGGTCTTGTTCTGGATCGTCAGATTTGAAAACAACATGTGGAGTGTTAATGAAATCTCTGTAGTACTCGGAGAAAGCATCCCAGCCATCGGAATCTATAAATCTGACAAGTAATTGGCTGATATCTATGAATTCCGCTTTCTCTTCATAAATATCTCTCGCTTTGTCAATGTATAAATTTTCCTCACCTGGACAATAGGAAAACAATATACTGTTACCACCATTGGCTTGCCGACGAAGCTGATCTTGGTTTTCAATATTAAAGTCTAGGTCAGCAAACTTTTGTTTGTGATCAGCTATAAAGGGCATCGCATATATCCTTATAGGTATGAGTTAATTCGACATTGAGCGCTACACCATTGAAACTCATGTCAAAGAAGCCTTTCATTGAAAGCTTTTTGAATCGGTCTTGAATATCTTCTTTGGCTATAAAACTTGCAGGGAGCAATTCATGCTCAAAAATGCTTTTTATCTCAGGTGAGAATAAATTAGAGAAATATACGAAAAGCACTAATGCCTCAGGTGTTGGGCGAATATGATTGAAAGACTTCACCCGCCCTACCGTTACAAAGTCAAACTTGGTCATTAAACTGAGGTACTTTGTAGCAACTCTATATAAAGTATCTTCTGACCATTGCGGAAAATCAGGACCCTCTGAAGACATTTTATCTTTTAGAAAGGCAATGATGTCGTCCTGTGAAATCTGTGCTCTTCCTGTGAAATACACTTTACTGAACACTTGTGTTGTGACTTCTCTGAACAACCGATTATTTAGACATAGGTGCCATAAAAAGCAAAACTTCTTATCTATTAAAGGCGCATCTGAAAGATAAATTTTTTTAATTAAAAGCTCATGATCTTGATTTATAAACTTTAGAATCGCCTTATTAATCGCCCAACTTACTTTATTGCGAGTTTTTGAAGTTCTAATGTCAAACTCATTTTCATCAGTTATCTTCGAGTCAGTCAAATTAGGCTCACAAAAATAGGCGCTAATTATATTGAAAACAAGCGTATAGTCTTTCAGGCCCGCAATATCTTTAATTGCAGTGTTATAATCTTGAACACTCATTTTCTCTATTAAATCTTTCATTTGTATATCTTATTTATTACTCATAACCAGGTGCTATTTTTAAATTACCCACACCATATAAGGCACCTAGATTTTTCAGCGCTAGTTGAAAATCTCTTGGCTCTAATTCGGATTTTTTTGAACAATCCACATGCCATTGGCGAAGCAAATACCCAGCGATTGCAGCTCTAATCTCAACCTTTAGAACGCCACCCGCCATGCCATAATCCAGTTCAATCGCTTCGCTGTGTTCAATGCGTGGGTGTGGTACTAACTCCAGCTCTACAAATCTGTTCCATTGTCGGTCCTGAGTTTCAAGTTCAGCCTCAGACAGCTTTGAATCTTCAAGCACACCCGCTGCTTTAATTCGGGTCAGTACAAAGTCACGAAACTCATTATGCTTGCGGTCAAAACCACGAACGTGCCAACGCAGGCCATTGTCCACCAGCGTATGCGGCACAATTTCACGCGTGGTTTCACCGCTCGATAACGACACATAGGTGATACTCAAGGCTTTGCCTTTGTAGATGGCCTCGGTGACTTTCGCTACTATCGATAAACTCGGCTTGTTAAGGTGATAAGGCGCTTCACAAGCCAGTGGTGGTTTTACCTTTCCAGTGAAGCCATCTCCGTACCCTTGGCTAATCGTCGCCAGTGTTCTCACAACGTCATAGTCGAACAGGGGCTCAAAAGCTTCACCACGCTTATGCAATTTGAGCTTTTGGTCATACTCAATGTTGCCTGGCGCGAGCTCTCTGTACATTGTGAAGTCTTTCGTTGCTTGTGCAGCGGCTATGCTGAAGCGATCGACTAAATCCGCTCGCACCGCTTCTCCCTTAAACAATAAGGTGAAATCGATGTGGGCAATGCGATCCCTGGTTGCTTGTGGCAACTGCGCTATCTGCGAAAGCCTATCTGACTTCGCCACTACCGTTTGTTTCAGACCATCATTTGTCATGCGTCTTGTTTATCCAATTCAACCAGTTTCTTAAAACTCTGTTTATAAAGTACGGACCGACATCGCGTAATCACATTGAATAGTGTCACTCAATGCTGCTCTTTATCCGCAATGACTTAGCAATCTCTACCGGTTGAAGCTGGACAGATGGCCATAACACACTGAATAGGCTTCAACCTAATTAATTTTATTAGGTATCATCCTATCACAAATTATTTTGTAGGGAAGACTAAGCGGCAACTTTTTGATCTGGATTGCAATTGCCGCTCAGGTATGGGCGTGAAGACACTGTTTCATGCCATTGCTGGTAGCCGCTATCAATGCGCTACCCGAACCAGTGGCACCACGATGTTACTGCTTTCAGACTTCCCTTTTTCCGAGTATGTGGACATCAGGGCTCGTTGCTCACTCTCCCGAATGCGCCTGGCAACTTCTGCCTGAGCTGGCAGCAATGGCAGCATCCCTTCAGCAATCGCGTCTGGGGCAGACTCTTGGCCACAGGACATCAAATGCTTCCATGGATCTTTAAGAAAGCGCTCGAACGTGATGCCAAATTCAATGATGCGGGCAGAGACGAAGATTTCGCCCCAGTATTCAATGTAGCTGTCTTGGTACATGGAAAGATTCCTCTTGTTGGTTAAACCATGAGTTCACTTTCCATTTTCCAGAGGTTTTCAAATATGCAAGAGGCTATGACAAAGCTTTAAATCGATTGCGGGCATCTTTGTAGTCATAGTGGGCATGTTCTGAGCCACGATGGTACAAATCATCCAGGTAAGCTTGCTCCAGCGGCAGCTCGTCTTCGCTGATTTCGCGCCACCAATGTTTGTTGGCACCTTTAACACCGTCATGCCAACGGTAACCGCGCTCTTTTAAATAGTCCTTTACGTCAAACGGCGCACCAAACGCACGAACTAATACAGTTCGCCTGTCTGCTTCAGACAACAAGTTTGCAACGGACTCGGGCAACAAATAGAACAACCAGGCCATCGCCAAACAATCGGTTGCAGCTCGGTGTCCTTCATAGAACCAACCTAAGCGAAGCAGCAGGTACTCAAGCTTTCTACTTTCAAAGCCCAGTGCTTTCCAATCTATGCCACTGGCTGAACAGGCCCAAGATAGATGGCCTAATGCAGCAAACCGCTTTTCAAAGAAAGGACGATCAAACTGTGCATTGTGTGCAACCACCAGCGGATCATCGGATAACCAACTCGCTACAATTGCATCATCAATGCGCTGGCCTTGCACCATATCATCGGTGATACCGGTTAACTCGGTGATCAGCTCGGGGATTGGCTTGCCGGGATCTTCATACAGGCTGATCACATCAACAATCGACACAATCCGCATAGCTGATGGGCTGTAAAGCACCTTAACCATACCAAGCTCAATAATGGACTCGTCATCGGCAGACAGTCCGGTTGTCTCTGTATCGAGCAGCACCATTGGCTGTTCATCACCGACCACAGGAGAAAGTTCAAGTGGCCAGGACTGCGGTTCACGCGTTAATGGAATGCGCTCCAGCAATCTAAAATCTTCTGGTCTTTCTGGGATCTCCGCGAGGCGCTCTAGCGGAAATGGCGCAGGGGCTCTTGTCATTGATGGTTCCTCTTCAATTCTATTGTTCGCTTTGGGTTATTTCACTGTGCCACAGGTTTTTCAAAATGCACCTTGGATACCTCAGCGTTTTTTTAATCTTTCTACTGGGTGAACCCATGTATGAAGGCTTTGGCTAAGCCTTTCAGAAAGCCTTAGCTAAACCCTTTAGGTAACCCTTACCAATACCCTTTACGTATGGCTTAGCCAACCCCTTTTCAAACGGTTGAAAAAGGCTTTAACTGAGTTCGACTGAGCATTTTAATGATGCTCCTGACTTCCCTTTAAGCCAGTAAATTCAATACGAAACAGAATTTTACTAACTGTTTTGAAACCCTTTGCGAAGGGTCCAACAAGCCTTGTCTGACGGTTACTTGACCCATGCGTTAACCAGTAGCAGTAACAGGATCAGTAACAGAAACAAGAGCAGTAGGCAGAAGCAGTATTGTCCAAGCCTTGCAGGCTTTGACGAGGGCGAGCAATCCCCACATCAAGCTTTTCAACACAAGAAATAAATCACCCACGACACAACGTCTTACTCGAACAACTACAGTTTTACCTACAATTTTACTTGTAGAAATCAGCATAGCATTAGATACTGTATAAACAAACAGTATTAATTATGATTTTTCGAGGTTCGTCATGAGTGTCTCGCTGATAGGCCGTAGCGGCGCACTTGCCTTCATCAAAGCCAAGCGCCTTCGTATTCCATTGTTCATGGAACGTGTTTCTGCTGGTTTTCCTTCACCAGCGCAGGATTATGTTGAGCAAACGCTCGACCTCAACGAGCTGTGCATCAAGCGACCGGCTGCAACGTTCTTTGTGCGTGTTGAAGGTGATTCAATGATTGATGCCGGGATTCACCCAGATGATATTCTGGTGGTTGATCGCTCTGTCCAAGCCGAACACGGTGACATTGTCATCGCTGGCATCCATGGTGAACTCACGGTAAAGGAGCTTCAACTAAGGCCGTGCGTCATGCTGATCCCAAGAAACCAGGTGTATGAGCCCATTCATATTCCTGAAGGGACAGAGTTAGAGATATTTGGTGTGGTCACCAATGTGGTGCGAAACATACGCCGTAAGTCGTGACTATCCCATGCCAGTATTTGCCTTGGTGGACTGCAACAACTTTTACGCCAGTTGTGAGAAGCTGTTTCGTCCTGATTTAAAAGATACGCCGATTGTGGTGCTGTCCAACAATGACGGCTGCGTGGTTGCACGGTCGCGTGAAGCTAAGTTACTCGGTATTAAAATGGGCGTACCCGTCTTTCAAATCAAAGCTGAAATGCAGCGCCATGGCATTTTGGCATTCTCGTCCAACTATGCGCTTACAGTTGGGAAATACTTTAGACATCACATGTTGTAATGTTTCAGGTTGTATAAATTAGACGTCGAGATGAGGGGTGGTTACAATTTTTACTATTGGTTAAGAAATATCTTGAAAAAGTAGATGTATGAACGCGTAACCCCCTGGGGGAAGGCTTAGCAGTGTGAATAACGGATGATTTAGGTGTTAATGTGATTGAACAAAATAGGTCGTTTCCAGATGACTTCGGCTTTGACTATTGTCTTATGTGGATTAGTACGGAGAAATATCCCTCATTTATAAGTAGGCCACACCCTGACAGACAGTGGCGAGATCATCCATGACGTTAGGGACAACTCAAAACCATTTGCTCATAAACTTCCAATTTTAATAGACCCCGATGGTATCAATGTGGTGCCAGTGAATCTATATCTTCACTCTTTGTTGGCAGATCCAGATATATCCTCCGATAAGACGATTCAATCCCATGCAGTTGCGTTATTGAGCTTCTATCGGTGGTTGAGCACGGAAATCCCCGAACATACACACCCAAGGACTGGCCTTCTGGTTGATGAAAAACCTCCGTTAACAATATATGACTGCACCGAGAAGGTAGAGGAAAGTCCAATCGTGAGATATCGAGACTATTTATTGGAAAACCTTTATACCAAGGATGAAACTGGAAAAGTCGGTGGTTCTCCAAGTACAGCCTCTAACTATGTTTTGAAAGTTGTCAATTACTTCATCTTCCTTCATCGCCAGCGGATCATTTCAATCAGCAAAACCTTTCGACCATTTGAGTTTAAGGCAAAGACTGTTCGCATAAGCAACAAAGGAAACAGAGCACAACATGAAATGCTCTCACATCTCAATCGCAGTCACAGTAAGGAAATTATTGTATACACCACAGGTCTCACTAGACCATTTAAGAACATAAAAAAACCTCAAGATGCTGATATTCGAGAGCTTAACCCACTTCGTGAAGATGAAAAACAAGAGCTTTATAAACACCTTGATATTGAAAATTCATCTGACACTAAAGCCCTAATGGTGTACTTAAAAACTGAAACGGGATTGAGATTGGAGGAATTAATAACATTTCCTGCCTCTGTCGTGGACAAGCCAAAAGCTAAAGTAGTTAAGGTGCAAATTGGTGAGAATATTAACGGTTGCTTAACCAAGTTCAAAAAAAACAGAACAATTGAAATCCCAGCCAGTGTCATGGATCTGTTGTACGAGTACAAGTTAAGTAAGGCGAGGAAGAAGGCTATTGAAAAAGGATTACTTCGCCATAACCACTTATTCGTTAAATCGAATGGCAATATCTACGCTCCAAACACCATTCAAAAGTATGTGGAAACTATCCGCAATGATTTGACACACTGTGGGCTTGATATTTATTTTGCCCCTCATGACTTACGAGCCACTTTCGCAACCGACTGGCTGTACAGCAAACATATGGAAACAGGTAAGCCCTTCGAGGCTTTGTTACAGGAGCTGGCTGATTTGATGGGGCATGAAAGCACCTCTACCACTCAAAAATACGTTAACTACATGAATGACAATAAAACATGGTTGGAATTCGCTCAGCGTAAAAATCAATTCGCACAACAATCGCTGAGGTGATGATATGGCAAAAAGTCGATTAGCAGCATCGAGAAATCAAAATAAATCACCCGCTCCGCCGATTACTAAGAAAAATGTTACTTCATTAGATTTGATCGTTGATATACGGCCAGAAGGGGTGCTAAACAGCACAAGACACAATTTTATTTATTGGTGTCATGAACAGTGTGATCCCAAAAAACCATTAGCTAAACCCTCTCGACTGGAAAGAATGCAAAAGCTAAAAAGATGGGTTGATCAAGAGAAGAAAAATGAAACCAATGCATGGTCTCTAGTAGTTAAATTAAGCGCCTTAAAGACTTACATTGCATTTTGCGACATTAAGAAGTTCGACCCTTTTAGTCAGGCTGGATATCTTTATTACGCTGGTAACTCAGGTGAGTTACGGCGCTTAGTTGACATTGCTAGTGAGCCTAAAAAATACCAATTTCAGTATCATAATGGTGAAGAGTTTGGTTTGTTGGAATCCTCAGCTCTTCAAAAAAAGATGAATCTCGACTCGATGCTTCCAGTGCTTGATTTTGATGTGTCA
>NZ_BAEN01000043.1 GCF_000314975.1 Aliiglaciecola lipolytica E3 | reverse complement strand
GTGTACAGCGCTTGATGGGCGAGCTTGGCTTGAAATCAAAAGTCAGGCCCAAACGCTACAAGTCTTACAAAGGTGAAGTCGGTAGAGTCGCTGAAAATGTTCTTAAACGTGAATTTACGGCAAAGAAGCCCAACCAAAAATGGGTGACCGATGTGACAGAATTTAAGGTCAATGGCCAGAAAGTATATCTGTCACCGATAATAGACCTGTTTAACCAAGAAGTGGTCAGCTATGAGGTACGAACATCTGTCACATTACCCTTAGTCACTGATATGCTAAAAACCGCAACAGCAAAGCTGCTGAAGCATGAGAGACCACTCATACACTCAGACCAAGGTTGGCAATATCAAAATAAAAGATACCAACAACACCTGAAAGAGCATGGGCTGCTTCAGAGTATGTCCAGAAAAGGAAACTGCTTAGACAATGCCGTTGCAGAGAATTTCTTCGGCATATTAAAAACTGAGATGTATCACAATGAGACGTTCAAGGATGCAAATGAACTCATTGAAAACATCAAAGAATATATCGATTATTACAACAACGAACGCATTAAGCTAAAACTAAAAGGCCTGAGTCCGATACAATATCGAAATCAGGCCTTGGTTGCCGCTTAGAAATGAGTCCAACTTAATGGGGTCACTTCA
>NZ_BAEN01000044.1 GCF_000314975.1 Aliiglaciecola lipolytica E3 | reverse complement strand
CCCAGCAAAGAAAACGTTAAGCTAATCGCCATGGACTTGTCAGAGACTTACCGTAGCATTGCTAACAAGTACTTCCCTAATGCGACGATAGTTGCTGACCGGTTTCATGTGGTTCGCCTGATAAACCACCACTTTTTAAAAGCCTGGCAGCACCATCACCCTGAGGGGCGTAAGAACAGAGGTTTACTGAGTTTGATGCGGCGGCATCAGTGGCGACTGAACGAAGATAATAACGCTAACTTACAACGTTACTTAGCTGATTATCCGGTGCTAAAAACCTTGTATGAGGTTAAACAAAAGCTCATCAGATATATGCTCTTAAAGACAATGAATGAAAAGCGGATGGAAAAGAAGCTCCCCGGTTTTTTAGATCTAGTTGAGCAATTACATCACAGTCCACTACGAGGACTGGCCAAAACCCTAACTTCATGGTTACAACCCATCATTGCCATGTGGCGCTTTACACGCAACAACGGCATTACAGAAGGCTTCCACAACAAAATGGAAATGATATCGAGAAGAGCGTATGGTTTTAGAAATTTTGAAAATTACAGAATAAGAGTGATG
>NZ_BAEN01000045.1 GCF_000314975.1 Aliiglaciecola lipolytica E3 | reverse complement strand
TTTTTATTACTATTGAAATCAATAGTCAGTTTTACTTAGCTAAATCCATTAGCAATTTATTCAATTTTTGAATAAAAGTTGCTGGATCTTTTAAGCTACCTTGTTCAGACAAAGCGGCTTGATCATATAGCACGTCAACCCACTGAGAGAATTGACCTTCGTCTTGTAGGTCAGCCAGTAATTTAACCAACTGATGTTCAGGGTTAAGTTCAAAGTGGTATTTTGCCTCTGGTACAGGTTGCCCTGCAGATTGCATCAACTTGATCATCTGCGTTGACATACCTTGCTCATCAGTCACGATACAAGCTGGAGAATCAGTCAATCGATGGGTGAATTTCACATCAACAACTTTGTCTCCAAGAGCCGTTTTAACACGCTCCAACACACCTTCTACCGCTTTTTCAGCTTCTTCTTGCTCTTTCTTACTTTCTTCATCTTCCAAGTCACCCAAATCTAGTGCACCTCGGGCAACAGATTGAAATGATTTTTCATTGAATTCAGTTAAATGTGACATTAACCACTCGTCAATGCGATCTCCCATTAACAAGACTTCAATGCCTTTTTTACGGAAGATTTCTAGATGCGGGCTAGACTTCGCTGCTTGATAGCTGTCTGCAGTAATAAAGTAAATTTTCTCTTGGCCATCTTTCATTCGACCAATATAGTCTTCTAATGAAACGGTTTGCGCATCACTATCGTTGTGCGTTGATGCAAAGCGCAATAATCCTGCGACTTTTTCTTTATTCGCAAAATCTTCAGCTGGACCTTCTTTAAGCACAGCACCAAATTCTTTCCAGAAAGATTGGTACTTTTCAGCATCATTCTTGGCTAAACGCTCCAACATTTGTAATACACGTTTAGTACAACCTTGGCGAATAGCTTGGGTTACTTTGTTATCCTGAAGGATTTCACGAGAAACGTTCAAAGGAAGATCATTGGAATCTAATAAGCCTTTAACAAAACGTAAATAGACAGGCATAAACTGTTCAGCGTCGTCCATGATGAAAACACGCTGCACGTAAAGTTTTAAACCATGATTCTGATCACGATTCCACATATCGAACGGCGCTTTAGAAGGAATATACAACAAGCTAGTATACTCAGTTTTCCCTTCAACTTTGTTGTGCGCATGCATAAGTGGATCTGCAAAATCATGAGAAACGTGTTTATAAAACTCGTTATATTCTTCTTCGCTAATTTCAGATTTATCACGAGTCCATAAAGCACTGGCTTTATTTACCGACTCCCATTCACCCGGTTGAGCTGGGATTTTTTCACCGTCAGGCCCGTCAGATTCAGGAACTTCTTCTTTCCACATTTTTACTGGAATGCCAATATGCTCTGAATACTTAGTGACGATCGAACGCAAACGCCAGTCATCCGCGAATTCTTTTTCGTCTTTACGCAAATGCAATACGATTTCAGTGCCACGATCCGCTTTTTCGATATCAGTGACAGTGAATTCACCTTCACCTGCTGACTCCCACTGAACACCTTTATCTGCGCTATCACCTGCTGCACGACTTCTAACAATGACATTGTCAGCTACGATAAAAGCAGAATAGAAACCAACACCAAACTGTCCGATAAGTTGTGAATCTTTAGATTGATCGCCTGATAAATTATTGAAGAATTCTTTAGTACCTGATTTAGCGATAGTGCCCAGATGCTCTATTACATCCTCTTTGTTCATACCAATTCCGTTATCGGAAATGGTAATGGTACCTGCTTCTTTATCGGCACTAAGCTTAACGCACAAATCACTATCATTTTCATAAAGAGAAGGATTTGAAAGTACTTTAAATCTTAATTTATCTGCAGCATCGGCAGCATTTGAAACCAATTCACGAAGGAATATTTCTTTGTTGGAATAAAGTGAATGGATCATCAATTGAAGCAATTGTTTTACTTCGGTTTGAAACCCATGAGTTTCTTGATTAGCTGTTTCAGCCATAAACAAATTTCTCCTATAGACCGTTTTGTTTCTAGGCTTAGGAGATAAGGTCGTTTAGTTTCTTTTCAAGCAAACAAGTCTATTTATTATCAATTTTTGTTTAAAAATATTGAATTTGAAAAAGAAACAAAATGTGACAGTGTTTCGTGGGACTTTAGCTTTTTGATGAAAGCGACCAACTTCTTCCTGAAGCTTTCATCAAAAAGCTAGTTGGAATTATTGGTACATTCGAGTCTCAAAAAATGATTGAAAAATATGTTCAAGAAAACTCCACAGCTATTTTGAATAATTAGCTCATGAACAATGAATCTAGATCTGCCGCTTGAATGCGTCTTCTGCATGACACGTCAGTATCCCTAGGTAAACACACTAAAACTTAGAAGTAATTAAACAATCAAACTATAGCTAGATAGCACGTCGTCCAGTAAATGCATGCATTAGCGTGTTGCCGTCTACGTACTCTAATTCTCCACCTACCGGCATTCCATGCGCTAATCTAGAAGCTGAAATTTGTAGCGTTTTACACATCTGCGCAATGTAGTGAGCAGTAGCCTCACCTTCAACTGTGGGGTTAGTGGCTAAAATGACTTCCTTAAACTTACCCGATGTTAACAAACCTTCTAGCTCATCTAAGCCAATTTCATTTGGACCTATTCCGTCGATAGGTGACAAGTGTCCCATCAAAACAAAGTAACGTCCTTTAAATTCAAGGGTTTGCTCCACTGCAATCACATCCTGCGGAGACTCAACAATACACAACTGCCCTGCCTCTTCACGCATCGGATCGTTACAGATATCGCATAAACTTGATTCTGTAAACGTTCGACAAGACTGACAATGCTTCACATGCTCCATCGCATTGTGCAGCACATTACTGAGTTGCATGGCACCATCTCGATTGCGTTCCAACAAATGAAACGCCATACGTTGCGCACTCTTCTTACCGACTCCGGGAAGATGAGTTAACGCTGCAATTAGTTCAGTAATAAGTGGGCTGTATTGCATTTTTGTCGCTTAAAACGGCATCTTGAAGCCAGGAGGTAGAGGCATGCCGCCAGTCACATCACCCATTTTCTCTTTGGTCGTTTCTTGAATTCGACGAACTGAGTCGTTTATAGCCGCTGCAACAAGATCTTCGATCATATCTTTATCATCTTCCATTAAAGACGGATCAATTTCGACTCGTCTAACGTTGTGATTACAAGTCATTGTTACTTTAACTAAACCAGCCCCAGATTCGCCTGTGACTTCTATTTTAGCTAATTCTTCTTGCGACTTTTGCATGCGCTCTTGCATTTGTTGCGCTTGCTTCATGATATTTCCCATACCACCTTTAAACATAATGTTCTCTCTTCTTGATAATTTAAATTAGCGAGGTTTGATACTTGTCTCAATTACCTGCGCGGAAAATATATCCTTAATTCTATTAATATTCGGATCGGTTTCTGCTATGTGCATAGCGTGTTGCATTCTCACCTGATTAATAGTTTGTTGCACAGCAAAAGGGGTACTGATTGGCTGAGCATGCTCAACTTTTAGTTCAATTTCTGTTTGAAACAACTCGCTTAGTGCGCGCTGCAATTGTTCTCTTGCTGTTGGTGTATCTAGATGTGGTTTCGAATCTAATAACTTCAAGGTCACTGTCGCATCATTTTTTTCATATGATGAATGCAGTGCTAATTGTTTTGTTAATGCAGTGACTTGCATTTGCTCTATAAGTTGGCTCCAGGTATCTAATTGATGTGAATGAAATACTTTTTCACCATTTTCGAGAAAAGCAGGAACCTCAAAATCTACGTTAACTTCAACAGGCTCATTCAAATGAGCCATTGGATCAAAACTGTTTTGTGAGTCATCCGTTTGTTTTTCTAAATCAACATTGTCGATGGGCCAAGGGGGAGAGACGTGTTGTAACTCGGCATTATCGATTGATTCTTTTTCTTCACCTTGGACAGGCATTTCACTTTTTGCAACAGTAGATGTACTTTCAACTTTATCATTCTTCTCAGTTGAAACTGGCTGTTCGACATCCTCAATCTTACTATCTACAGGTTCAGATTCAGGTTGCGCGATAACATCTAAATTTTGTGGGTTTTGATCGGCTTTTATTTCGCTTTGAGAGCCTTGTTCATTTTTAACTTGGGGTTGTGTTTTAAATCTCGATGGCAAAAAGTCGTTGTCGGACTTGGTAACCGTTTTAACTTCTGTTTCAGTTGCACATTCAAGCTTAGCGAGTTTATTTTTAAGGGCGATTAAATTCTCTGTTGCCGATAACGCGTGATTTTGTGTCGGAGTATCTTTACTTACATTTTCATCCACAAGATGAGTTTGCGCTGCATCAACGCGACTAGTGTCAACCACCGCAGACGTGTTGACGAAATTATCTTCATGAAAATCGGCTATATTTGACGGTTGGTCATAAGGTTCATGGTGATAAGTATCGTTATTTTCGTAACTTTCTGAATGGTTAACTGTATCAGGAAGACTATGATCCTGCTGCGAATTGGTAGAGCTTGAAACGGAACTTACTTCTCTTTTTTCATCGCGTTTTGACTCTATCGACTGGTCGGCAGTTAACCTATCTGCCTGTTCAATAATATTATTTTGTTGCTCAATTAAATTATTATGTACGCTAATTTCATTCAGTTCATCGACTTCAACTGTTTTTTTTTCAGCGGATGCATTTGACACAGGAGTATGAGAAAACGGTATCTCTGGGCTAGATGAGTTGGTTTCTTCAATACTCATCGAAATTGGAGCGGGATTAAACGCTAACATTCTGAGCAAAGTCATTTCTAATCCAACACGTGAATCAGACGCATAAATAATATCTTTTTTGCCTTGTAGCGCAATCTGATAAGCCAATTGTACTTGTTCAGGTGGCATCATTTTAGCTAACTGAAAGATAGCACGAGCTGACACCGTTTCTAGCTTACACGCTTCAGGCACAAATTGAGTTAATGCAACTTGATGAAGCAAACTCATTAACTCAGACAATACTTGTTCATAATTCACCGATTGTTGAGACATAGTCTCAACTTGTGCCATCACTTGGACTGAATCATTACTGAATATCGTATACAAAAGTTTTACTATTTGCCCTTTATCCATTAAACCTAGCATATCGGTCACGATGGCATTGGTAACCTTCCCATCGCCTTGCGCTATCGCTTGGTCGGTTAAACTAAGCGCATCACGCATACTCCCTTGAGCGGCCCGGGCTAGCTGTGACAGGGCTTGTGGCTCACTGAAAATATTTTCTTCAGATAATATATAGTTTAATTGCTGAGAAATTTGCTCGCGTGACAAAGCCTTTAAATTAAACTGCAAACAGCGAGACAATATTGTGACTGGCAGTTTTTGAGGATCAGTTGTAGCCAACAGAAACTTTACATGTGGGGGTGGCTCTTCAAGCGTTTTTAATAAAGCATTAAAGCTGTGCTTTGACAGCATATGCACTTCGTCTATTAAGTAAACTTTGTACTGTCCGCGAGTTGGCTTGTATTGAACATTATCAAGCAACTCTCTTGTATCTTCTACTTTTGTCCTAGAAGCAGCATCAATTTCCAATAGATCGACAAAAGTTCCATTTTCGATTTCTAAACAGGTATCACACTTTCCACATGGATTTGCACTTAAACCCGTTTCACAATTTAGGCTTTTAGAAAAAATCCGCGCAATCGTGGTTTTTCCTACACCTCTTGTGCCTGTGAACAAATATGCGTGATGCAATCTATTGTTGTCTAATGCATTCGATATTGCGGTAACAACATGCTCTTGACCAACCAATTCTGAAAATCGGTTGGGACGCCATTTACGAGCAAGTACTTGATATGCCATTAGTCGTTATTCACCATCAAAATCACACAGCGAATGACATTGAATACCGTGTTGCTTTAATCGCTCTTCGCCGCCTAAATCAGGTAGGGAAATAATAAAACCTGCATGTTCCGCGATACCGCCTAGTTTCCTAATGAGATTTGCTGTAGCGACCATGGTTCCACCAGTAGCTAGAAGATCATCTATCATCAGTACTTTCTCCCCAGGCTTTATCGCATCAGAATGAATCTCTAGTGTATCCACTCCATATTCAAGCTCGTAAGACTCAGAAATAGTGTCTCGTGGTAATTTATTGGGCTTACGAACGGGCACAAATCCAATTCCCATTTCAATGGCAAGCGGCGCTCCGAATAAAAACCCTCGCGCTTCTGTCCCAGCAATTTTATCAAAATTCAATGGGGCAAACTTTTCAAGTAACAACGCTATACTGCTCGAAAATGCACTATGGTCTTCTAGAACCGAGGTCACATCACGAAATAAAATCCCAGGTTTAGGATAATCAGGAACGGTTTTTACGATAGATTTGATATATTCAGCTGACACAGACATCCTCTTTGTGGCTGGTTTTTTATTGAAAATTACAGGTAAAACGCAAACCAACCCAAGAAAACATGCATTAATGGTAGCGCGAGTAATACACCAAGTCCTACCAAAAGATATGTCCAGTTAAACGGGTCTTTTGTTGGGCTTTGTTCTTGCATAATTGGACTCCAAACTTTGAGTGTTAACGAAGCGCCAAATAGTAATGCAAAGTGGTAAAAATTAATAGGGGTTAATCGATTGGGATCAACAATACTTGTTGTTCCAGCAACTTTTCGATTGTTTGTTTGGTTCCTTGAATAGTATGTTGCTGTGGTATTTGCGGCATTGCGGTTAGCATTTGTTCTGTAACAGACTTTAGCGTATGCGCTCCAGGCTGCTGTAAAAGCGTAATTAAATGTGCAGTAACGTTATTAATTACGTTAAATCCAATTTTGAACGCAGTATTTCGATAAACAATGATAAATATTGGATCGGATGGTTCTGAAGGTTGAAAGGTTTTTGAAATTTCGTGCACTGGGTATCGATAACTCGCTATCTCTACAGAATCTGATAGGCAAATATTATCAACCACTTCTTTTCCATCCCATTGTTTCGCGTGTTGATACGTTTTTTTCGTACTTACCGCGAGCTCTAGCCATTCATAATGAGCAAGTTCTAACAGAAAAGTGGGATCAGTTTCACTGATAGTATGTTCGTTACTAAGATACTCGAGAAATTCCCTGTTAATTTCAACGAAATAAGGTGATGTGCATTGATGTGTTTTAAAGAACCTCTTAGCCAAAGCCAGCCATTTTTCTTTGCCGTAAATACTCGCGAGTACTGGAAATCCATTTGATAAAAACCCGAGTATATTATTAAAAAGAAGCTCTTGATAAACAACTAGACGACGTTTTTCTACATTTGCTAACCCTTTAGATTGATTAGAGTTACGTATACTTTCACTGAATTCCGCTTGTTTTTGATGAAAAGATTTCATTTATGCTCTTTTCACTTTAGGTAATATTTTAGATCGATACTTTTCTTGCAGATTGCGTATTTTCTCAATTTCTTTTAGCAGCTCATTTATAGGGGGAATATTGAAATCGCGTTCCAACAAAGTTGGAAAAACACCATGATATTCATATGCTTTTTCGAGCAAATCCCAAACAGGTTGAATTACGTCAGCACCATGTGTATCAATTTTTAAATCATCAGCCTCATCATAGTGACCTGCAATATGACCATACATTATCTTTTCAGTAGGCAATGCCTTAATAAATTCAATTGGGTCATAAGCATGATTGATTGAATTAACATACACATTGTTTACGTCGAGCAGCATTTGACAACCAGATTTTTCAAGCACATTTAAGGTAAACTCTAGCTCTGTCATTTGTTTATCAGGCCAAGCATAAGTTGAAACGTTTTCAAGCACTAAAGGCCGTTGTAAATAGTCTTGCACTAATTGAATTCTTTTTACGACATGCTCTACCGCTTCAGATGTAAACGATATTGGCAACAAGTCATATAGATGCCCATTGTTAGAACAATAACTTAAATGTTCACTGTAAATCAGCACATTATGTTCATCTAGAAATGCTTTTATATCTTTTAAAAGTTCAAAGTCTAGTGGATCTGTACTTCCAATCGACAAAGAAAGTCCATGATTTACCAGATTCGTTCTAGAAGATATCTCAGTAAGTTGTTGTTGGTATCGACCACCAAGTGGTATCCAGTTTTCTGGGGCAACTTCCCAAAAGTCGACTTGAGGAGGAAGAGTTGGTAATAGTTCGTCAAGCATTTCACGACGTAACCCTAAACCAACGCCATGCAGATGCCGTTTACTCATAACTAGATTCAACTCTTAGCATTTTAATTAAGGTAAAGTCAGAGGCTGAAGTTCAACCTCTTCTTTATTTTGAAGTTAAGAAAATTTAAGTACTAGTTCCGCATTTTCCCTCTTTGTTGGCTTTTTCACCACCGCACTTACCTTCGCCACACTTGCCTTCACCGCACTTGCCTTCTTTATCGGCTTTTTCACCACCGCACTTACCTTCGCCACACTTACCTTCACCGCACTTGCCTTCTTTATCAGCTTTTTCGCCCCGCTTTTCTTCGCCACATTTACCTTCCCCGCACTTACCTTCTTTATCGTTTTTTTTGCCTCCGCACTTGCCTTCGCCAGCTAACTGCATATATCCAGAATCTAACGCTTGAATATCAAATGGGTTAGCATTTGCTTGCAGAGTAACTGTAGATAACGAGCCAATAATGACTGCACCCAATGTAGATGCGACAGTTGATTTATTAACTTGCTTCATATTTTTTTCCTTTTCAAGGCTAATTTGAAATTTAATTAAATGTTAGCTATCACATCAAGTTCGACATTTAATAAATTTTTAGTTTTAACAAACCCAATCACTGCATTTTAATTTACTTTGCATTAATTAGGTGGATTTGATCATTCACAATCTATAGGACAGGTTATTGTTAATATTAATTTCTAAAACTTATCATATTTCAATAATAACACAGAATACATACATTCATACACTGATCATCTTCATGCAGATTCTAATGAAACGTATTTCTCTATCGCTCTTCATTTTATAGTGCCTTTAATTAACAATTAAGTTGTATGTAGTTTCTCACAGACCTTAAAACTCAATACATTAATCAGACGGTATCCCAGTAGGTATTTACGGGCTGAAGCCCGTGCTACAGGTTTGTGCGTTTCTTTACTCTCACATGGGGGTAAGCGAGGATGTTTTAGGAACGCAGTTCCGCCCGAGCGTATTACATGGACAGGCATTGCATAACACTGGATGGGTGAAAAAGGGGCTCTCTGGAGCACGGCTCCAGCCGTTTGAACGACTCAAGCTGTGCTTGAGGCTGGGAATCCACTTTGTGACGGTTGACTGCGGGAGTAGATATTGCGCGGCAGCGCTTAGAAGGAATGCTACCTATATCAATGTTTATAAAGGTACTTCGTTAGGTAATCAGCAATTCACGGGCTGAAGCCCGTGCTACAGGTTTGCGCGGTTCTTTACTCTCACATGGGGGTAAGCGAGGATGTTTTAGGAACGCAGTTCCGCCCGAGCGCACGACCGACATGGATGTCGTGCTGGAGACAGCCACATGGATGTGTGACACCTAGTTACCTATTACATGGACAGGTATTGCATAACACTCGATGAGTATGGTTTCCCTTGGGGTGTAATTGCGCGGCAACGCTTAGAGTAAGGGCTATCCAACTGTGATGGAGATATCCGCCTAAGATGTAAAGTCTGTAAATGCAAAAAAGGGCTACCCTTTCGGATAGCCCTTTCTCTTATAGGAGTCTGGCGCACTGGCCGTGGGCATGAATACTACTCTCACATGGGGGTGGAGTCGGTTGTTTTTAGCTTCGCAGAAGCGTTGAGCGACGGAACGGGCAGCATGGATGCTGCACTGGGTGTTGCACCAGGGATGGTTGATATCTAGCCGTTTATTACATGGACAGGCATTGCATAACACACCGACGGGTTAGGTTTCTCTGCGGGATAGTTCTTGCGCGGCAGCGCTTAGAATGAGGCCACCTTAATTATATTCGATAAATATGCGGATATTTTACAGGCATCAGAAACGAAAAAAGCCACCCTATTAAGGCGGCTTTATTCTAAATGGGAGTCTGGCGATGTGCTACTCTCACATGGGGAAACCCCACACTACCATCGCCGCTAACACGTTTCACTTCTGAGTTCGGAATGGGATCAGGTGGTACCGTGTCGCTAAGGTCGCCAGACATTAACTGGTTGTTTCGCCGTTTAAGCAAAACATTAACAAATTCGGAAAAGCGATATCATAATCAAATCGAGTTGCGTACTCTGTGCTCATTACTGAGCTTATTTTGTGTTGTCTTGTCACTCAAACAACGCCAAATCTTAGTAAACTGCTTA
>NZ_BAEN01000046.1 GCF_000314975.1 Aliiglaciecola lipolytica E3 | reverse complement strand
GAGCTCGTTTCAGGAAATTGATTGTAGGTTTTAGAAATACTCAATGTGACCACAGGAGTGAAATCTTCAGGGTCGAGTTTAATTTTTTCAACACGGCCAATTACAACGCCTCCAACCTTGACAGAAGAACGCTCTTTTAATCCGCCAATATTATCAAATTTAGCATAGAGTGTATAAGACTCACCTTGCCCAATTGAGCCTTGGTTTGCGACCTTTAAAGCTAACATTAGCGATGCTGCAATCGCTAGCGCAACAAATAAACCCACTAATATTTCAGTTTTCCTTGAAGTCATGCCGTTATCCTCACTCTATTCCAAACATAATCGCGGTTAAAACAAAATCCAAACCAAGTACAGCTAAAGACGAATAAACAACTGTTTGTGTTGTCGCTGCACTAATCCCTTCAGAGGTTGGCACTGAATCATAACCTTTAAAAATTGCTATCCAAGTGATCACAAAAGCAAAAAATACACTTTTAATGACACCATTCATCACATCTTCGTTCCATTCAACTGTCGATTGCATGATTGACCAGTAACTGCCAGCGTCAACCCCAAGCCACTCTACTCCAACGAGATGTCCACCTAGAATACCTACTGCGCTAAAAATCAACGTTAACATAGGCATTGAAATTAACCCCGCCCATAATCGCGGTGCGACGATACGACGCAATGGATCAACTGCCATCATTTCCAAACTACTTAACTGCTCGGTCGCTTTCATTAAGCCGATTTCAGCGGTCAACGCAGAGCCAGCTCGACCGGCAAACAACAGGGCAGTTACCACAGGTCCTAATTCTCGTAAGATAGACAAAGCGACCATTGGTCCCAAACTACCTTCAGCCCCGTAATCAACTAAAATAGTATAACCTTGCAACGCCATTACCATGCCGATAAATAAACCCGACACGACAATAATTGATAACGATTTTACGCCAACAACATAAATTTGCTTAATAGTTAGCGGAATATTTTTCACTTGAGGAATAGCGATTAACGATCCCAACAGTAAACCGGTTGCGCGGCCGATTGCGGCAAATCTATTTAGGGTCGTTCGTCCTAGTTTTGCTATCCAATCCACTATTTCACTCCTAAAAATTCTTGCTCCAGCGTCTTTGCTGGATAGTGGAATGGCACAGGTCCATCTGCTTTACCCCGTAAAAATTGCTGCACCAACTCTGAATCACTTTGTTTAATTTGTTCCGGCGTTCCAGAACCAATAATTTTCTTTTCCGCCATGATATAGACGTGATCGGCAATACTCATCACTTCATTTACGTCATGAGTCACCACCACGCTGGTTAAATTAAGCGCGTTGTTTAATTCTTTTATTAATTTAACTAACACTCCCATGGAAATAGGATCCTGACCAGCAAATGGTTCGTCGTACATGATTAGTTCGGGGTCCAGAGCAATAGCTCTAGCTAATGCTGCACGTCTTGCCATACCACCAGACAATTCACTTGGCATTAGGTGTGCTGCACCGCGTAATCCCACCGCTTGAAGTTTCATCAATACAACCGTGTTAATGAGTTCTTCAGATAAATTGCTGTGCTCTCTTAATGGATAAGCAATATTATCGAAAACACTGATATCGGTGAATAGCGCGCCACTTTGAAACAACATGCTCATCTGCCGACGAACATCAAATAATCGCTTACGACTCATTCCTGGAATGGACTCCCCACGGAATTTAATATCGCCACTATCAGGTCGCAATTGTCCACCGATGAGTTTCAATAGTGTCGTTTTGCCTATCCCGCTTGGTCCCATAACCGCAGTCGTTTTGCCTTCTGGTATCTGCAACGAGATATTATCGTAAATAACACGATCCCCTCGTTTAAAGGTCAAATTCTCTATTTCTATCAAATTATTCACTGGAACTCCGTGTGGCCTAGAAGCATAGACATGACAATTGCTAAAAATGTTTCAATTGAGGCGACAATTTAAGGCCATTTTACTGTTTTTCAAGGCCAATAAACAATTAATCGAGCGCAACCTACAAAAACCTCTTAGCTGTGTTGCAAACATTCTACCAGTATAGATTAATTGGAACTGTTGATTAACTGCTTCGATTTGTAACAAAGCGTATCGAAAGTATTCATTGCTTAGTGTAGGATAATCAGGTCAAATCGACGCATTTATGCAAACCACTGGTTAATTTAAGCTATATTACGCTTGATATCCTCCACTCAGATCACAATATTCTTAAGTAAGAATTTAAACAGCGAATTGATAACTCTGAAAAACACCTGAAAAATACGACATTATTTACTAGTTTAATTTATTATTGGCTCGACATTAGGAATTGCTTATGTATTTTGCGATAATCATATCATTGTTTTTTAAAGAAATAGTCCTGTGATTTTAGAAGTTCTCATATTTTTAGCGGGTTTAGCAGCACTTAGTTGGAGTGCTGACCGATTTGTATTTGGTGCATCTGCCCTTGCCACAAATATAGGCGTTTCACCTATGGTCATTGGATTGACGATAGTCGCGATGGGATCATCCGCCCCGGAGATTGTCGTATCAGCCACAGCATCGTTAAGTAACAATCCTGATACTGCGGTCGGAAATGCCATCGGTTCGAATATAACCAACATTGCATTGGTATTAGGTATCACGGCAATCATCAAACCATTAATGGTCTCTAGCAGTACCATAAAACGTGAATTGCCCGTTTTGTTAGCTGTGACCTTATTATCTGTGTACTTTTTAGCCGACGGCCATCTGGCATTTTATGAAGGTGTTGTGCTAATCATTCTATTTGTGTTTAGTATCGGTGGATTAACCTGGATTTCTTTACACGCAGAGAAAAATGATCCTTTGCACTCTGAAACTGCTGACGAAATACCGCGAGATGTGCCGCCGTCCAAAGCAATATTTTGGGTAATACTTGGATTAATATTTCTGCCATTGAGTGCACATTTCATGGTTGATTCAGCCGTGCATATTGCTCGCTACCTGGGCATGAGTGAACTATTAATCGGATTGACGATTATTGCTTTAGGCACAAGTCTCCCCGAATTAGCTGCCTGTATCGCCGGTGTTATGAAAGGTGAAGACGACATGGTATTAGGCAATATCATTGGTTCAAATATATTTAACATTCTTGCAGTTTTGGCAATGCCAGGCTTATTAGCGCCAAGCATCATTGACGCAAATGTTGCCAGCAGAGATATGTATGTAATGCTTATTGTCACTGTGTTATTGATTGTATTTAGTTTTAATGTGCGTGGTACGAGGCGAATAAATCGTTGGGAAGGCGTAGCCTTTGTGGCTAGTTATTTGGCTTATTGCGTATTTTTGTTTATTTAATTAAAGCGAATCCTTTATGTCTTCAGCTTATATCAAATCAGCACTTAAAGTGTTGGAAATTGAGTCACAAGCAATTGTTCAGTTAAAACAGTATATTGACGGTAGTTTTGAAAAAAGCTGTCAGATCATCCGTAATTGCAAAGGGAAAGTGGTAGTTTCTGGCATGGGTAAGTCTGGCCATATAGGCCATAAAATTGCCGCAACGCTTGCCAGTACAGGAACTCCAGCATTTTTTATGCACCCAGGTGAAGCAAACCATGGCGATTTGGGCATGATTACCGATCAAGATGTTTTATTGGCCATTTCAAATTCAGGTGAAACCGGTGAGCTATTGAATCTCATTCCGGTGGTAAAACGTCTAGAAATTCCTATTATCTCAATGACCAACAGCACCAAAAGTTCACTAGGCAAACATTCTGACGCGGTCTTGTGTATTAAAGTAGAGCAAGAAGCCTGCTCTTTAGGATTAGCCCCTACTGCCAGCACAACAGCGACGTTAGCAATGGGCGATGCGCTTGCAGTCGCCTTGTTAGACGCAAGCGGTTTTACTTCGGCTGATTTTGCATTGTCGCATCCAGGCGGGAGTTTAGGTAGAAGACTGTTGTTAACAATAGCGGATATCATGCACACAGGTGATGAACTACCGTTAGTCGAATTAAACCAAACGGTTCGAAGTGCCTTATTCGAAATTTCTAAAAAAGGATTAGGTATGACAGGTATTGTCGATGATTCGGGCAAATTAGTCGGGATTTTTACCGATGGTGATTTACGCCGCATACTGGATGACCGAATAGACATTCATTCGACTCCTGTTTCGCAAGTTATGACGGTAAACAGTAAAACCGGAAAACCAAACATGTTAGCCGTTGAAGGCTTAAATTTAATGGAAAAACACAGAATTAACTCAATGTTTGCTGTTGATGATGAAAACAAACCTGTTGGAGCGCTAAATATGCATATGTTACTAAAGGCTGGAGTTGTATAGTGTCAACCATTGAAACTTTATATGGACCAGTTAATAACCATTTTATTCATAAGCTTAGCAAAATTAAATTGTTAGTTTGTGACGTGGATGGTGTGTTTTCTGACGGAAGCATTTACATGGGCAATAACGGGGAAGAGCTAAAAGCATTTCATACTCTCGATGGTTACGGTGTAAAGTCGATGCTAAAAATTGGTATCGATGTGGCCATTGTAACTGGCCGACAATCAGCGATTGTTGAAAATAGAATGTCCGCCCTAGGTGTATCGCTGATAGTGCAAGGTGTGGAAGACAAGAAAAATGCCGTCCAAAAATTAAAAGCTGGACTAAATTTAAAGAAAGAAAATATTGCATCAATGGGTGACGATATGCCAGATGTTGGCATGTTTGAACTAAGCAATGTATCTATCAGCGTCCCGAATGGGCATCCTTATGTGCGGTCAGCGGCTGAATACGTTACTAAGACTAACGGCGGTGCTGGTGCAGTCAGAGAGATTTGTGATTTGATTTTATTTGCAAACAACAAATTAAATCGTATTTACGGTAGTAGTGTATGAATCGTATCACCTTAAGCATTAGCATTTTGTTTGTGCTAATCTTGATGATATATGTGCCGTCTTGGATGGAGGCTGATCCTGAACAATCTAATTCAGAAAATGAAGATTCATGGCAGCCAAATTACCAAGCACGAAATATGCGTAGTACACTTTATAATGAAAACGGAGAAATCAATCACCAAGTTTTCGCCCTGAAAATGGAACATTATCAAATTCTAGGTTTCACATTATTTAGCCAACCCAGATATACTATTTACGTTTCTGATGAACAAAACCCTTGGCATGTAGAAGCGAGTGAAGGCACTCTGTACGAAGATAATCGTATTCAGTTGGAAACTGATGTAGAAATCCGTAGTCTGGATGATTCCGGTTTTGTGCAAACGATAAGAACACAGTTTTTAGAGATTAATTTAGTCGATAAAACCATGATGTCAGATGAGCCGGTGGAAATTAACGGAAAAGATTTTGTTGTAACAAGTAATGGGTTTATAGCAAATTTAACTACTCAGGAATATGAACTTAAAAATCATGTGCAAACTCAATATGCGCCTCGTTAGTGCTTTTATACTCACTTTGGTTTTTAGTGTCTCGACTAAAGCTGGTGAAAACGACTTTAACTTACCCATAAAAGTTGATTCTAAATCCAACTTTTTTGACGGCAAAACTAAAACGTCGATATTTAGAAAAGACGTTAAGATAACTCAAGGTAGCCTTGAGATTCTTGCCGATGAAGTAGAAGTTATTGCAGGACTTGGTGACGGCAAAGAAGTCTTTATAGCGCGTGGGAATCCCGCTAAATACAGTCAAACTTTAGATGATGGTAGCAATATAAGTGCTGCCGCCAATGAAATTAAATATGAAGTATCTAATCGCACACTTACTCTTAACGGTGCAGCCGAATTGAATCAAGATAGTAGCTTAGTGAAAGGCGAATCGATTTTATTCAATATGGAATTAGAGCAGTTAATCGCTGAAAGTAGCAGTAACGATGACGGCGGCGTCACAGCCATTTTTCAACCTGAAAGTATTCGAAATAAGCAGTCTGAAGATAAAAAGCAAGAAGACAGCAAGCAACAACAATCGCCGCAGGATGAAAAACCCTAATGGCCACGTTGAAAGCGACAAGTTTAGCTAAATCGTATAAATCAAGGCAAGTAGTACGAAATGTAAGTATCGAGGTTTCCACCGGTCAAATCGTTGGTTTGTTAGGTCCAAATGGGGCAGGAAAAACAACTACCTTCTATATGATCGTTGGCTTAGTTCCGTTGGATAAAGGTGATATTTATATTGATCAAACGGAATTAACCTTGCAGCCCATGCATATTCGCGCACGTAAAGGCATTGGCTATTTGCCACAAGAATCGTCTATATTTCGTAAGCTAACAGTGTACCAAAACATTATGGCGATTTTACAGACGCGTAAAGAGTTAAGTGCAGAACAAAGAGAACAAGAAGCTGATGCCCTACTTGACGAATTTAATATTAACCATATTAGAAATAGTCTTGGCATGAGCTTATCAGGTGGTGAACGCAGGCGAGTGGAAATTGCACGTGCACTTGCCGCATCACCTGAATTTATATTATTAGATGAACCTTTTGCAGGTGTTGATCCTATTTCCGTTAATGATATTAAAAAAATAATTCAGCATCTAAGAGACAGAGGAATTGGCGTACTAATTACTGATCATAATGTACGTGAAACGCTAGACGTTTGTGAAAAAGCGTATATTGTGAGTCATGGTGAATTAATTGCTTCTGGAACAGCAGAAGAGGTTTTAAATAATCAACAAGTCAGAGATGTATACCTAGGCGAGCAATTCAAGCTATAGTACAGGTATGTTGTTTTTAACCAAAGCTTTGTGGCTAAACTAAGTAAGAAAATAAAAACTAAATGAAACCCTCGTTACAATTAAAATTCAGCCAGCAACTTACAATGACGCCTCAGCTTCAACAGGCTATCCGTCTTTTGCAGTTATCTACGCTGGATTTACAGCAGGAAATACAAGAAGCGTTAGAGTCCAATCCACTACTTGAAATAGAAGATAGCTCAGACACGCCTTCTGGAGATTCCGCATTAGCTGATAGCAATGACAAACTCTCTGAAGAGACGGTATCTGCTAGCTCAGACTCGATGGACACAAACGAGGCGCTTGAAAAAGGCGATATTCCAGACGAATTGCCAATAGACAGCACTTGGGATGAGTATATAAGTGCGTCCTCAGCGCCAGCTTCTATCAGTAGTGGCGGTGGTGGTGACGACGACCAAATTTTCCAAGGTGAGACCAGCGAAAATATCCAAGATCATTTACTTTGGCAAATGCGCTTAACGCCGTTTTCAGAAGTCGATGCAGCTATCGCAGTTGCTATCATTGATTCAATTGATGAGTCAGGCTACTTAACCATAAGCACAGAAGAAGTGCTTGCCAGTCTTGATCATGAAGATGTTGAGTTAGATGAAGTTGAATGTGTTTTGAAGCGCATTCAGATGTTTGATCCAATCGGTTCAGGATCTCGCACTCCTCAAGAATGTCTCATGGTACAAATGAATCAATTTGCTGCTGATACGCCTTGGTTAAATGAAGCAAAATTAATCATTAGTGATTATGCCGACTTATTAAGTAATAAAGATTACCGAACTTTAATGCGTAAATCTCGTCTTAAAGAAGATGAATTACGTGAAGCTATACGCTTGTTGCAAACCTTAAATCCACGTCCGGGCAGTGCGCTGCTTATTGGTGAGCCTGAATACGTTATACCAGATGTTTCAGTAATGAAAAAGAATGGGCGTTGGCAGGTCGAGTTGAACCCTGACAGCTTACCAAAATTAAATGTTAATCAGCAATACGCGGCAATGAGTCGAAATGCGAAGAACACAAGTGACAGCCAGTTCATTCGTTCACACATGCAAGAAGCAAAGTGGTTTATTAAAAGTCTCGAAAGCCGAAATGACACATTGCTTAAAGTTGCTAACTGTATCGTTCAACAACAGGTTGGTTTTTTTGAGCATGGCCCAGAAATGATGAAACCAATGGTGTTAAATGATGTCGCAGAAATGGTAGATATGCATGAATCAACAATTTCTCGTGTGACAACCCAGAAATACATGCATACTCCTAGAGGGATCTACGAACTTAAGTACTTTTTCTCCAGTCATGTTGCAACGGATTCGGGGGGAGAGTGTTCTTCAACCGCCATACGCGCGCTAATTAAAAAACTTGTCGCTGCAGAGCTTGCAACTAAACCTCTGAGCGATAGCAAGATTGCTGATCTGCTGGCGGACCAAGGTATTCAGGTTGCCCGCAGAACAATAGCAAAGTACCGGGAGTCTTTATCGATCCCACCGTCGAACCAACGCAAGAGCCTGCTGTAGGCTCAACAACAGAAGGAATACGCTATATGCAAATTAACCTTACTGGCCATCATGTAGATATTACAGATTCTTTGCGAGACTATGTAGACAGCAAGTTTACGAAACTGGAAAGGCATTTTGATCACATCAATAATGTCCACGTTATCCTCAATGTCGAGAAACTTAATCAAAAAGCGGAAGCGACGGTTCATCTCAGTGGAGGTGAAGTGTTTGCCACTTCCGAACACAACGATATGTATGCAGCAATTGACGGGTTAATTGACAAGCTTGATCGACAAGTGATCAAGCACAAGGAAAAAATTAAACGTCATTAACTTTTACACAATAGGTCAACAGGCCCTCATTAATGGAAATTAAAGACATCCTTTCCCCTGACTGCACAAGTTGTGCAGTCCAGGGGACGAGTAAGAAACGCATTCTTGAAACTATCAGTCTACTAGCTGCGGAAAAAATCAATGATATCGACCAAACTACTATTTTAAATAGTTTGGTAAGCCGTGAAAAGATGGGTAGTACTGGAATAGGTAATGGTATTGCTTTACCTCACGGCAGACTGTCGGGTTTAAAAGACGTTGTTGCTATTCTTCTTACAAGTGCCCCATCCATCAGCTTTGATGCTATTGACAACTGCCCTGTAGACATTTTTTTTGCTATTTTTGTGCCAGAAGATAAAGCTGCTGGACACTTACAAACGTTAGCGACAATTGCCTCAAAACTGAGTGACAAAGAGATTCTAAAACGTATACGCGGTGCAGAAAGTGATGCACAACTATACGAGGCCATTATCACATGAAACTGATTATTATCAGTGGCCGTTCAGGTTCCGGAAAATCAATCGCACTAAGATCGTTAGAGGATTTGGGGTATTATTGTGTGGATAATATTCCGGTAAACCTTTTACCGACACTAACCCATACCGTGGTTGATGAATACGACCAAGTCGCGGTGAGTATAGATGTTAGGAATTTACCCAAAGTACCGGGAGAGTTAGTTGAAATTCTCGATTATTTACCCGCGACTTGGGATATGACCATAGTTTATCTGGATGCCAGTGATGACATGCTCATCAAACGCTTTAGCGAAACCCGTCGATTGCATCCATTATCTCGTCAAAATAAATCGCTTTCAGATGCAATCCAAGCTGAAGGGCAACTTTTAGCGCCCATTGCTGAACGAGCAGATTTATATCTCGATACCGATAAACTCTCAGTTCATCAATTGGCTGAGTTAGTACGCGAACGGATTTTAGGGAAAAAAAGCTCTCGACTTGTATTGGTTTTTGAATCGTTTGGATTTAAATATGGCATTCCCAAAGATGCAGACTACGTATTTGATGCTCGATTTTTGCCTAACCCGCATTGGGAACCCGATTTAAAACATTTGACCGGTTTAGACTCACCCGTAGAGATATTTCTAGGCTCACAACCGATTGTGACGAAATTTATCTGGCAAATTCAAAATTTAATTTCAACTTGGCTACCGCATTTAGAGCGCAATAATCGTAGTTATGTAACTGTTGCAATTGGATGCACTGGTGGACAGCACCGTTCGGTTTACGTGGCAGAGTCGTTAGCGAAAACCTTTAGAGCATCTCACCCTGATGTACAAATTAGACACCGTGAATTGAATCGATGAACCGTTTTGAAAAACAAATAGTGATTGTCAACAAACTTGGCTTACACGCCAGGGCCGCAACCGAATTAGTCAAAGTTGCTAATCAATATGACGCCGACGTTACTTTGCAACAAGGTGAAAAATCAGCATCTGCAAATAGTGTGTTGGGTCTAATGATGCTTGAAAGCTCACAAGGTAAAGAAGTAACTGTGATTAGTGAGGGTGCTGATGCGGAAGCCGCATTGACTGCCATTGAAAAACTCATTGTTGAGAAATTCCACGAAGACGAATAATCTCTAAAAAATATAGACTTACTTTAACAGCAGTTGCGCAAATAATTGCTGACCTGTCGCCCTTAGTCCTCTAAACTATTCACATCAGAAGTTTTTTCATTGAGCTGCATATTCATGGCAGAAGCACTAGAGGTAAAACACGCGCAACGACAACTGAAGGCGATTAATCAAGCCTTGGACAGTGGTCGCTTTATGCATGTGCGAAAAACCATCCATGATATGCCGGCATGCGATATTGCCCTTCTACTAGAATCTTCACCAAGCAAATCTAGAACTGAACTTTGGGATATGCTGGATGCCGATTTTTATGGTGACGTATTAGAAGAACTTTCAGAAGATGTGCGTAACGGGATCATAACTCAAATGATGCCGGAAAAAGTCGTCGATGCTCTAGAAGACATGGAGATTGATGACTTAGCGGAAACCTTAAGCAGTTTGCCACAATCTGTATCCAAAGACGTACTCAAATCGATGGATGAACAGGACCGCCAGCGCGCCGAAAAAGCCCTGTCTTACGGTGAAGATACCGCAGGCTTCATTATGAATACCGACGCCATCACACTTAGAAGTGATGTGACGATCGAAGTGATTTTACGCTATTTGCGCCTCAAAGGAGAAATTCCAGAAAGTACCGATACGTTTTATGTTGTGAGTCGTAATGACACCCTTATCGGCACGGTTCCGGTAACAAAGTTACTTACGGCGATGCCAGACTCAAGTATCGAGGACATAATGGATGAAGATGCCGAGGCAATACCTGTCAATATGCCAGAAACAGATGTTGCCAAACTGTTCGCTCGTTACGATTGGCTTTCTGCTCCTGTGGTCGACTCCAATCGACAATTATTGGGTCGAATAACCATTGATGACGTGGTTGATATTATCCGCGAAGATGCAGAACACTCGATGATGAGTATGGCGGGTTTAGATGACGAAGAAGACACCTTTGCACCGGTATTACAAAGTACACAAAGACGCTCAGTATGGTTGGCTGTAAATCTGGTCACCGCTCTTCTTGCCGCTGCTGTGAGCGATTTGTTTGAAGCCACATTAAGTCAAATGGCAGTCTTAGCCATCCTGAATACCATTGTACCGAGCATGGGAGGCGTGGCTGGAAATCAAACGCTAACCTTAGTTATCCGCGGTATGGCGCTGGGTCACGTCAGTGCAGGAAACTCAAAATGGTTAATAAGTAAAGAATTAGCTATTGGATTTTTTAATGGTGCAATTTGGGCTGTATTGATTGCTTCTGTGATTGCGATTTGGAAGCAAGATTGGATGTTAGGTGGTGTTATCGCTTTTGCCATGATGATTAACATGATTGCTGCAGGATTAGCCGGTGCTACCCTTCCCTTGGTGATGAAAAAACTAAAAATAGATCCCGCTTTAGCTGGCAGTGTCATACTTACCACAATAACTGATGTAGTTGGTATTTTTGCGTTTCTTGGCACTGCTACTTTATTGCTGGTTTAATCAACGAGAAAACATTATTAAATCTTCTTCACAACTCATTTTTTATACCGCTATCGCTCTACTTGCGTTTGCTGGAAATTCAATTTTATGCCGACTTGCGTTAGCTGAATCAAGCATAGACGCCACTTCTTTCACGCTACTGCGTTTGTGGTCAGGCGCAATAATGCTACTGTTCGTGCTGAGCTTCAATGGTAATTTAAGCCAACTCAAATCCGCAGGAAGCTGGCGGGCAGCAATTGCATTATTTGTATATGCTGCTGGGTTTTCTTATGCGTATATTGACTTAGATACAGGTATGGGTGCCTTAATTTTATTTGCTTGCGTTCAGATAACCATGTTGGCAATCAGCTGGCTAAAAGGCGAACGCTTTAACCGAATTGAAAGTTTAGGTGTGTTAATCGCGTTTGCAGGTTTTATGTATCTCGTTTCACCCGGTGCCAACTCGCCATCTGTGTTAGGCGTTATACTCATGGCTTCTGCCGGAATTGGTTGGGGGGTTTATTCGATTATAGGCGCCGGCTCAACCACCCCACTTATTGATACGGGTTCAAACTTTATTCGCGCAGCACTTATTAGTGCGTTACTTATCCCTGTTTTGTTTATTGATTCGAATCGTATCGAGACCGCAGGTATCCTTTATGGTGTCATGTCAGGCACACTCACCTCTGCGCTTGGTTATACCATCTGGTACAAGGTCCTTCCCAATCTTCGTGCTAGTGTTGCTGCAGTGCTGCAGCTTAGCGTACCAGCCATTGCCGCTATAGGCGGTTTACTGCTATTAGGTGAGTTACTTTCAATACGAATGATGTTTGCAAGTATCGCTATCTTAGGCGGGATTGGTTTGGTTATTTACGCTAAACAATCCCCTAAAAAAGCAATAAGAGCCTAATCCCGTATAGGGAAATTTAGGCCCATGCTTTTACAGATTGATTAATCATCAATGTTTTGTGCACTAAGCCAATCATTTAACTTTGCTAAATCCTGTGTTTCTGCCATCTCCAACTCTTCAACCCAGTCGTGCACATTTTCCCACCAGGTAGGATGGTCTCCTTGCTGAATTCGATTAGCAATTTTCTGCACACGAGCTAGACCAACTGAACCGGCTGCGCCTTTAATTTTATGCGCTTGCGAGCAGACTTCTTCTTTGTCATTTGCACTTAAGTTTATTTTCAGAATTTCCATGTAATCGGGCATATTTTCTTGGAAAACACCGACACTTGTGCGCACCATTTCGTGACCAATGGTATCTACCAACATTTGTAAGAGATCTAAGTCTAAAATGGCATCTAGATCACTAGGCTTAGCTTCTTCGACTGAAAATTCTGGAATATGTTTCTGTTCAGCAAACAAATTATTAAAGACCTCTATCACGCGACTCTTTTTAATCGGCTTGGCAATTACATCATCCATTCCATTATTTAAATACTCTTGACGCGTTTTTATGACGTTAGCCGTCAATGCCACAATCGGAGTTTGTTCTACTAACCCTTCTTCATGGAGTACACTGGCTACGTTAAAACCGGTCATATCAGGTAGCTGAATATCTAGCAGTATTAGGTCGTATTGTTTTTCACGCGCCATTTTTAACGCATCTTGGCCGTTCATTGCCACTTCCACAGTTTGCCCAAGTTTTTCCAATAACGCTTTAGCCACCATGACATTTAGCTCAATATCCTCGACTAAAAGGATTTGTAAACCATGCACTAGCAACTCTTGTAATTGCAACGGTGTATTATTGATTTTTAACGGCAATTCAACTGTAAAACAGGTGCCCTCGCCCACCACACTATTCACTTTAATTTCGCCCTTCATCAAAGTCACCATCTCTTTACAAATCGCTAAACCAATACCGGTTCCAGTGGCGGATTGATGATCTGGATGATTGACTTGATAGTACATCGCGAAGATTTTATCTATTTCAGATTTAGGGATCCCAACACCGGTATCTTTAATAGTGAATTTCACTGAACTTATACCTGGCTTTTCTTCTGTGGCTTCTACGGTTAAATTAACTTTGCCTTTTTGGGTGAACTTAACGGCGTTAAATAGAAGATTCCACAGTACTTGCCGTAATCGCGTACCATCGGCTTCAACTTGGAAAGGAATAGGCTCGATGATTTGCGTTTCGAATCTTAAGCCTTTGTCTGCAGCTAGGAGCTGAATAATACTTCCCAACTCATTGGTAAACTCTTTTAAAGAGACGGTTTTTAGTGATAGTTCCAGTCGATCCCGATCGAGCTTATCTAGGTCAACAATATCGTTAAAAATGTTACCCAAAGTTATCGCGCTGGCATAAATGGTACTGACCCAAGCAAACTGCTCATCTGACAAGCTGGTATCTCGTAACATTCTGCTAAGGCCAACAATACCGTTCAAAGGTGTTCTAAGCTCATGACTAATGGTAGCGATAAATGCCGTTTTGTCTTTATTGGCTTTCGTCACCGCATTTTCAGCTTGTTTACGCTCTGTTATATCCCGGCCAAAAGCCAATAACCCGAGACGGTTACCATCTTTGTCATAAAATGGCACTTTACGCATTTCAAAGTAACGTCGACGCCCATCAGCAAATCGCAACCACAACTCTTCAGTGATACTAGCATTGGTTTCCAATACTTCATGGTCGCTGGCTACGACTTGGCGTGCAAGATCTTCATCGTAAACTTGATGTGGTGTTAAGCCGATTAATTCAGCTTCTGTTTTACCTGTCATTTGTTCCGCGACGCGGTTGCATCCTGCAAACTGACCTTCTTCATTGCGATAGTATATTAAGTCAGGGGAGGCATCGATTATTAATCGCAGCAAGGTTGATAAACGCCTAGCCTCAAGCTCTTGATCTGATTTATCTTTGATTTCTCTTTCTAGATCATGAAATACAATTTCCCGCTCTAGTTGTGCATTTTTTCGTTGCTCAATTTCGTAATTGAGTTTTTGCACGCTCATTTGCAATTCATGGTTACGCAGGACATCTTCTTCGCGCATCAATTCAAGCTGTTGTACTGCCTCGCTCAAGCTATCTCGAGACTGTTCGAGTTGTTTGACCAACTCAATAAAGACATACAGGACCCAAGGTGCGCTTAGCATTGTTAATATAACTGCGCTTACAAAATCCTCAATTTCCACTTCACCGCTCAATGCCATACGCAGCAAATAGGAGCCACCGATGGTAAACGCCAAAGTCAGAAGGACAAAAAATACGCTAATTTTCAATGTACCGAAGCGCGTTACAAATCGAGCAACGCCGATGGCCCAGGATTCAATTGGTGCTTTTGACTGCATGTAAGAGATCTCTTCTTAAGTAGAACGCTAATGCTATCAAGAAACAATGCTTTAGGTGAACGTTTCGTTTCATTTAATCATAGATATTCTGTCTTTAGATTTAATATCCACGAAAACAATGGGCTTAAGCGCAAGCGGTTAAAATACGCATAGGCTCAGTACAAGCTTGAAAGATACTTTTTAAGCGCTGAATCTAAAGCGATTTTTGCAGCTAACTGCGAGTCTAAAACCAACTCTTGGCTAGATTTTGTACAAAATGATAATTATCAATCTAAACAATATGATATAAATTATTCTTTGCTAGTTCTTTACACTTATGCAGTTTAAATAAATAATTATGCCAATAAAGCGGGATAAAAAAGGCGATTGTTATTATAATCACTCAGAAATATACATTTTATTAACATATAAAGGTAAAATTAAGAGCTTATATATTCGCAATTGTTATACACAATAAATCCGCTAACTAGTTGTTTTAGTTTATTTTTATTTATCTTAATTACAGAGCATAAGAAAAATTAATTAATTCGCATAGTGTGCTAATTGATTTCTACCTCTAATGTCGGTATTTTGTCAGGCCGCTTGGCTAAAAATTCATAAAAATTCGATAACCGGCTGGTACCCTCAACTAACGACAAGAAAGCAACTTTAAATCGGCAAAGGACAAAGCTGACCACAGAAGTCAGGTCCTTTGCAGCAAAAAACCAACATAACAGTTGGCATGTACAACCTTGCTCAGTCAAAGGTTGAAGGAGTTACGTTAATGAGTTTGTATAACCCAAATGATTCAAAAGACAATTGTGGTTTTGGATTAATTGCCCATACACACGGTGAAGCTAGTCACAGACTAGTAAAAACGGCAATTGAAGGTCTTGATCGCATGCAGCACCGTGGCGGTATTGCCGCTGACGGTAAAACCGGCGACGGTTGTGGATTGCTGCTGCAAAAACCGGATGCGTTTTTTAATACCATCGCAGAAGAAAACGGTTGGAAATTAGGCAAAAAGTACGGTGTAGGAATGATATTCCTTAACCAAGACGAAGATAAAGCCGCAACAGCCCGTCACATCTTAGAAGAAGAACTATCAAAAGAAACGTTAGCCGTCGTTGGCTGGCGAAAAGTTCCTGTCGACCATTCAATCTTGGGAGATCTTGCTGCGCAAGGTGTGCCGCAAATTGAACAAATTTTCGTGAACGCTCCTCCTGGATGGCGTAAACGCGACTTAGAACGCCGTTTATTTATGGCCCGTAGACGCACGGAAAAACGATTAGTTGAAGACACTGACTTTTACATAGCGTGTCTTTCCGCATTAGTCACCATTTATAAAGGCTTGGTGATGCCTAGAGACTTGCCAAACTTTTATTTAGACTTGGCAGATGAACGACTAAAATCAGCGATTTGCGTCTTTCACCAGCGCTTTTCAACAAACACATTACCGAAGTGGCCATTGGCGCAACCATTCCGGTTTTTAGCTCACAATGGTGAAATTAACACCATCAGAGGTAACCGAGATTGGGCTCAGGCGCGATCAAAAAAATTCATCACACCATTGCTACCTGATCTGCAAGATGCAGCACCTTTTGTTAATGTCGAGGGTTCAGACTCTTCTTCATTAGACAACATGTTGGAACTGTTTTTGGCCGGTGGAATGGATTTATTCAGAGCCATGCGTTTATTGGTGCCACCTGCATATCAAAATAACAGCACCATGGATGATGACTTGCGTGCTTTTTATGAATTTAACTCTATGCACATGGAGCCATGGGATGGACCAGCGGGCATTGTAATGACCAACGGTCGACATGTAGCCTGTAATTTGGATAGAAACGGTTTGCGTCCAGCGCGTTACGTATTAACCAAAGACGGATTTATAACGCTAGCCTCTGAAATAGGCATTTGGGATTACAAACCTGAAGATGTGGTAGAAAAAGGCCGCGTTGGCCCCGGAGAAATGCTGGCTGTTGATACTTATACCGGCAAAATTTGGCGTTCAAATGAAATTGATGAAGAATTAAAAGCACGTCATCCTTACAAAGAGTGGATTGATCAGCATATCAAACACCTCAAGCCAATTGAACAATGTGACTACAGTCAAATTGGTCAACGTGCGTTTGACGATGACATGATGAACACTTATCACAAACTGTTTAATTATAGTTATGAAGAAAATCAGCAAATTATCAAAGTGCTGGCAAATGATGGTCAAGAAGCGGTAGGCTCAATGGGCGACGACACGCCAATGGCTGTGATGTCGTCTAAGCAACGCACTGTGTATGACTATTTCCGTCAGCAATTTGCTCAGGTAACAAACCCGCCCATTGATTCGTTACGTGAAAATCACGTGATGTCGTTAGCGACCTGTATTGGCCGTGAACAAAACGTGTTCAGCGAAACCTCTGGATACGCCAATCGGGTATTGTTCAATTCTCCAATTTTAATGTACACGGATTTAAAGCAACTGCGCGAGTATGACTCTGAGTATTATTATTCGGAAGTTATCGACTTAAATTATGTACCTGAAGAAGGCTTGAAAAAAGCAATTGAGCGTATCTGTAATGAAGTCGAATATGTAGTCAAACAGAAGCGTGCTGCATTCGTTATATTGTCAGATCGCAAAATTAAACATAACAGATTGCCTATTCCAGCAGCTATGGCTGTAGGTGCAGTGCAACGTCGTTTAATCGAAAAAGCCCTTCGTTGTGACGCTAACATTGTAGTGGAAACAGCGTCAGCACGTGACCCTCATCATTTCGCGGTATTAATTGGATTGGGTGCAACAGCGGTTTACCCATTCTTAGCATACGAAACCATTGAGCAAATGGTGGACGAAGGTGAGATTGAACTGACTGCATTAGAAGCAACGTTAAATTACCGTAAAGGTATTAACAAAGGCTTGTACAAAATCATGTCCAAAATGGGCATCAGTACTGTCGCCAGTTATCGTAGCTCCAAGCTGTTTGAAGCGATTGGGATAAACAAAGAAGTCACCGAATTGTGCTTTAAAGGTGTTCCAAGCCGCATTCAAGGCACCGGTTTTGATGACTTTGAACAAGACCAAATTAACCTCAATAGAATTGCTTGGATAAAACGCAAACCAATGTCACATGGTGGCTTACTCAAGTATGTACATGGTGGGGAATACCACGCATACAATCCAGATGTAGTAACCACATTACAGGTTGCTGTGAAATCGGGTAAATATGAAGATTATCAAGTATTTGCTGAGTTAGTAAACGGGCGATCGCCTGCTCATTTCCGTGATTTGCTTGCCCTTAATCCCGATTCAGATCCGATTGATATTAGTGAAGTAGAACCCGCTGAAAACCTATTTCCGCGTTTTGATACTGCCGCAATGTCGATTGGTGCACTCAGCCCAGAAGCACATGAAGCGCTGGCGATTGCTATGAACCGTCTAGGTGGACAATCTAACTCAGGTGAAGGTGGCGAAGATCCTGCACGCTTCAATACTGAGAAAAATTCGAAAATTAAACAGGTGGCTTCTGGTCGCTTTGGCGTGACACCACACTATTTAGTGAATGCGAATGTCATTCAAATCAAAGTGGCTCAAGGTGCAAAACCAGGTGAAGGTGGTCAGCTACCAGGCGATAAAGTAAATAATTACATCGCTGAACTGCGTTTTTCAGTTCCAGGTGTGACTTTAATCTCACCTCCGCCTCATCATGATATTTATTCGATTGAAGATTTAGCCCAGCTGATTTTTGACTTAAAGCAAGTTAATCCAACTGCGTTGATTTCTGTAAAACTGGTTTCTGAGCCAGGTGTGGGAACTATCGCAACAGGTGTTGCTAAAGCCTATGCAGATTTAATCACTGTGTCTGGCTACGATGGCGGAACGGGCGCTAGCCCATTAACTTCTGTTAAGTATGCGGGTAGTCCGTTTGAGCTAGGTCTAGCAGAAACTCAACAAGCATTGGTCGAGAATGGCTTACGTCACAAAGTTCGAGTGCAAACAGATGGCGGATTAAAAACCGGTCTTGACGTTGTCAAAGCAGGTATTTTAGGTGCAGAAAGTTTCGGTTTCGGAACAGGGCCAATGGTCGCATTAGGATGTAAATATTTACGTATTTGTCATTTGAATAACTGTGCAACAGGTGTCGCGACGCAAGATGAAAAATTACGCGATAATTATTTTATCGGCTTGCCTGAAATGGTTATGCATTACTTCCAGTTTATTGCTCGGGAAGTGCGTGAAATCATGGCGTCTATGGGTATCGCTAAGTTTGAAGATTTAGTAGGTCGCACAGAACTGTTGAAAGTTTTGGATGGGATAACTGCCCGCCAGAAAAAACTGGATCTCAGTCCACTGTTGGTGAAACCGAAAGAAGGCTCTCATACCAGACTATTTTGTTCACAAGACGCAAATACGCCACTAGACGAAGGTTTGTTAAACAAACAAATTTTAGCTGCATCAAAAACAGCTATCAGTGAAATGAGCGGTGCAAATCTTTCATTTTCGATTCGTAATACTGACCGTTCTGTGGGCGCACTTGTATCTGGTGAAATCGCTAAACAGCATGGTAATCAAGGAATGCACGACGACCCGATTAAAGTACATCTAACTGGTACTGCTGGTCAGAGTTTCGGTGTATGGAACGCAGGTGGTCTTGAGTTAACCTTATGTGGTGATGCCAATGACTACGTTGGTAAGGGTATGACCGGTGGTAAACTGGTTATCTATCCACCAAGAAATATCACCTTTGACCCGCATGTCAGTACCATAATGGGGAATACGTGTTTGTATGGTGCTACTGGCGGAAAACTATTCGCTGCAGGTAAAGCAGGTGAGCGTTTTGGTGTACGTAACTCTGGTGCAATAGCCGTAGTAGAAGGCACTGGTGACAACGGTTGTGAATACATGACCGGTGGCATCGTGGCGGTACTTGGCAGCGTAGGAGTTAACTTCGGTGCCGGTATGACCGGTGGATTCGCATATCTATATGACGAATTTGATGATTTAGATCACCGTGTGAATGCTGAACTTGTGGATATTATGCCGATTGAAGAGAAAGGCATTTTGTCTGAACATTTACGTGGATTGATTGATCAGCACTACGAAGAAACAGGCAGTGAGCATGCGCTTATGTTATTGACTGACTTTTCGAAACAGTTGCAAAAATTCAGATTAATTAAACCTAAGACGAGTGACGTGAAAAACCTGTTAGGCCACATTAGTCGGTCAACAGCAGAATTACGTATTCAGGCTCAGTAGAGGTAGGGTTTAAAAATGGCTAAAAATGTATACCAATTTGTAGATGTAGAAAGAATCGATCCTCCTAAAAAGCCCATTATTATGCGCAAAGAGGATTTCGGCGAAATTTATCAGCCACTTTCACAGTCACAAACAGAAGGGCAAGCAGATCGTTGTTTAGACTGCGGAAATCCTTATTGTGAATGGAAATGTCCTGTTCACAACTATATTCCTCAATGGCTAAAACTAGCCAATGAAGGAAAAATTCTAGAAGCAGCAGAGCTATCTCATCAAACTAATAGTTTGCCGGAAGTATGCGGACGAGTTTGTCCACAAGATAGACTTTGCGAAGGTGCCTGTACGTTAAATGATGATTTTGGCGCGGTGACAATCGGTAGTATTGAAAAATACATTACCGATACTGCGTTTAAAATGGGCTGGCGACCAGATATGTCGGATGTAGTAAAAACCGACAAGAAAGTGGCCATTGTCGGTGCAGGTCCTGCTGGACTTGCCTGCGCAGACGTACTAGTGCGAAACGGCGTTAAGCCAGTAGTCTTCGACAAATACGAAGAAATTGGTGGCTTACTTACCTTCGGTATTCCGTCTTTTAAACTAGAAAAAGACGTGATTAAACTTCGCCGAGAAATCTTTACTAATATGGGAGTTGAATTCGTACTGAATACCGAAATTGGTAAAGATATTGATTTCCAAACCTTAATGGATGATTACGATGCGGTTTTCCTTGGCATGGGAACTTATAACTCGATGAAAGGCGGATTCGAGAATGAAGGTGTCGAAGGCGTTTACGAAGCTCTGCCTTTCCTGATTGCCAACATTAATCGCGTAATGGGCATTGAAAAACAAGCTACTGATTTCATCGATATGAAAGGTAAAAAAGTAGTTGTGTTAGGCGGTGGGGATACCACCATGGACTGCGTACGCACCTCCATTCGCCAAGGTGCCAGTTCAGTAACCTGTGCATACCGTCGTGATGAAGATAGTATGCCGGGTTCGCGTCGTGAAGTAGTTAACGCCAAAGAAGAAGGCGTTGAGTTTCAGTTTAATCTGCAACCATTGGATATTGCAGTAGATGACGCGGGCAACGCCTGTGGCGTTAAACTGGTGAAAACTGAAATGGGCGAACCTGACGCACAAGGAAGAAGACGTCCAGTCGTAGTTGAAGGCTCGGAACACGTACTAGAAGCAGACGCAGTTATAATTGCTTTTGGTTTCCAGCCCAGTCCTGCCAATTGGTTTGCCGATTATGGCATTATTTTAGATGAAAAAGGTCGAGTTCGTGCACCTGCTCAAGGTCGCTATCCGTTCCAAACCTCTAACCCTAAAATATTTTCTGGCGGCGACATGGTACGAGGCTCAGACTTAGTGGTAACTGCAATTGATGAAGGCCGCAAAGCAGCCGACGGCATCATGGATTATCTAGGTGTTTAATTAACGCTTAAAAAACAAAAAAGGGCCGTACGGCCCTTTTTTATTGCCCTACGTTAGCGACATTATTCTTCTTTCGCTATCTGTCTAAGCGCTTGTTCGAACACCTCTACTGGTTGGCCACCGCTAATAAGATGCTTGTTGTTAACTATCACTGCTGGGACCGAATGAATCCCAGCCTTTTGATAGTGAGTTTGCGCTGCTCGTACGTCTTGTTCAAAAAGATCACTGTTTAATATCGCTTCAGCTTTCTCTTTGTCCAGACCCACTTGCTCAACCACCGCCAGTAATTGCTGGTGATCACTCGGATTACCTGACTGTTTGAAATATAAATCAAATAAAGCTAATTTCAATTCGGTTTGTTTGCCAAACTCTGCAGCCCAATGCAGCAGACGATGAGCGTCAAACGTATTGTAAATTCGTCCTCCACCACGATTTCCAAACTCATAGCCCACGGCTAAACCACGTTGTTTAATATTTTCTCGGTTTTGCTCCGCTTGTTGCAGGCTGATGCCATATTTTTGGGTGATGTGCTCACCAATTTCTTGACCTTCAGGTGGCATTTGCGGATTCAATTCGAATGGCTGCCAATGAATGTCCACCGCAATCTCTGAGGATAAATTATCGATGGCTTTGGTAAGTGCTTGATACCCAATAATACACCATGGGCAAGAGACGTCGGATACGATGTCGATTTGCATATTTTTCAATCTAAAATCCTTAAAAATCGTTACGAGTTGTTAGGAGTGGTGATGCTGATGACCACGCAACTTTTCAGCGCATTTTCGACACGTGAATACAGTCGTATCTATTGTCAACAACAACAAGATTGCGATACCTAATCCCCACAGAAGCGCTAAAGGATTGAGTGGTACTGTGAAGTTAAAACCGTGAAACGCTTCTAGCCTAAGTTGTTCATCAGCGTCATTAATTAAATGCCACGCTTGTTTAACGGGGTGTTGAGACATAGCTGCAAATTCGCCTTCGAGTAATTCTACACGCTGATAAATAGCAGTAATACTATTCGCATCTTGTTTAAATACAGGATCATCGCTAGCTCGATAGTACGCAATAAGCTTTTCAATACTGCCGTCAAAATAGCGGTCCGCAGTAAATTGAAAACCGGCTAGATTTTGTTTGGCTTCAAGCATATGCGCCTCAACTCGTTGCTGATATTGCTGCATAAATCCTGGTGCTTGCACGCCAATTAACACTCCACCAGCAAATAAGAAGAGCCTTAAATAGTCTGCAAATTGACGTAATAACCATTTGATCATACTGAATTACTCAATTGTATACGTTAAAGAAGGCTAATCACCTTGCCCGAAAACCTGTCTACTTCTATAGTGTGATACAAGATATAGGTATATAACAGATATTATTTATGACAGGAAAGTATCAGTGAAGTTTAGTTTAACCTTAAAAAGGCTTGCAAACATTGCAGGAATAACCGCGTTCGCTTTACATTCAGTGAATGCTTATGCTCAAGATAATGCAACTGTACAAATGACCTCACAAACTTGCCCAACCGAATTTTACGCACTTCCGTTATTTCCAAAAGCTAAGATGTGCCAAATATTTGCGCCTGAATTACCCGCTAGTCTAACCTACCATGCGTCCACTGATCAGCAATCAACTCAGCAGTTTTATACGGAAAAGCTTGGTCAGGCTGAACAGGTTAAAGCGCTTAAAGGCCGAATTCTTATGGAATATGACGGCGCAAATAAGATCATTATCATTTCTAAAGATGGTGCGGGCACACAAGTTGACGTTTTAGTTAAATCCTAGTCCTTTCGAAAAAATCACCATAACATTGCATCTGGTTTGTTATATAACCACAAATAAATAATATGCTTTCAGCCTTGTGGCACTCTCTTTGCTATTTCCTAATACGATCTTTGATAATTGATGCTTATCGACAAAAGCGTCAATTTTTTGTCTCTTTTGAGGAAATATCATATGGAATTAGCCATTATACTAATGATGATCTTAATCATCGTGGCGTTAGGTGCACTTAAACTCAATGACGGTGGTTTGTCATTTCCATTTAAGCGCAAGCCATCCTTGCTCACACAAACCGAACTTACATTCCTTGATTTAATTGAAAGTGCGATGGGACCTAAATATCGAGTACTGTGTCGAACTCGGCTGTCAGAAATTGTATCGTTGCGTCAAAATACCGACAAACGAACCGCCAAAAATGCATTGATGAAAGCAGCGAGTCGTCAATTGGATTTTGTGCTTTGTAATAAGTCGGATATGAGCCCGGTTCTAGCTGTGGATTTAGTTCATAAAAGTGGTAAAGAGGGTTACAAAACCCAGCGAGATTGGTATGTGAGTAGTGCGTTGGACGCGGCCAGAATTCCACATTTACGCATTAAAGTTAAATCCGGCTATACCAAAACAGAAATAAAAGACTGTATTGACTCCAAGCTTGCACCTATGCAACGTAAAACGCCAAAACCCGTTGTGCCGGGCACCAGTAACCCTGACAACCCTCGTGCAGATATGCCGAAAAGACCACTACGCTCCAATCGACCGGTAGCAGCTTAACTCTCCTTTAAGGTGCAGCAAAGCTGTTAATCAGCCCTCTTATTTTCGATAATCAAAGGGCTGATTAAACCGATAAATACGATTGATTTTATATATTCTTGCCTCAAGCCTCGCAATTTAAGCCGGTAACTATTAAAATCCGCGCAAATTCCATTAACCAAAAAAATCATGAAAATAGCAATCCTAGGCGCTATGGATCAAGAAGTGGCCCTGCTAAAAGAGTCACTAGAAAACGTCGAAATATCAGAATACGCTCACTTGAACTTTTATTCTGGTCAATTACACGGTGTGGAAGTTGTCGTTGTAAAGTGTGGTATTGGTAAAGTAGCAGCATCAGTCGCCACCACGGTACTAATCGATAGGTTTGCCCCTGACTTTGTTGTAAATACAGGCTCAGCTGGAGGCTTTGACACTGATTTGAGTATTGGGGATCTTGTGATTGGTACCAGTGTGCAACATCACGATGTTGATGTAACACATTTTGGCTATGAGCGCGGTCAAGTGTTTGGCATGCCAGCGATTTTCCCTTGTGACCAAAGATTAATTGAAGCTGCCGAACATGCCGCTAAAGATGTGGTACATGTCAAAAGCAAACGCGGACTTATATGTACTGGAGATTCTTTTATCGGCTGTGACGAAGCAGCTTCTCGTTTACGAGGATTGTTTCCGGACATGCGCGCTGTTGAAATGGAAGGTGCAGCCATTGGCCAAACTTGTTACATGCTTGATACTCCATTTGTAGTCATCAGATCTTTGTCCGATATTGCAGGGCAAACGTCTACACTCTCGTTTAAATCGTATATCGACCAAGCTGCCAAAAATTCCGCTGAGCTAGTCATGAGTATGATTGCAGAAATGGCGCAACAGTAGCCTTAGCTGATTATGTTGGCTATTTATAGTGCGCTTGTAGATTCCGGTTTTTTACCACTTTTAGTGGTAGTAGCGGCATTGCTATTGGAATGGATTATTCCGTGGCCGGAAAAAGCGCACCCGCTAACACTTTTACGTTTAATGGCTTTGAATTTAGCGGCTAAAGTCAACCCAAGTTCACCGCGCACTTCAACCCAGCGTCGAATTTCGGGTTCATTAGCCATAATTGTTTTGCTATTACCTATTTTAGTGATTGTTTCTATCCCGTTGTTGCTCGCCGAATACCCTTTATTCTTTGATACTCTAATGCTACTTGTGGCAATTCAGTTTCAACCTATTCGACGACATTTTAAAGCACTTCAGAAGGCGTTAAAAACTGACAAGAAGAATCTAGCGAGACACCATTTAAATGGCATGGTGTTACGCGAAACAGATAAACTTACACCAATGGGGATAGCAAAAGCGGCGATTGAGTCATTAAACCAACGTTTTATCTACCAACAGTTTTCAATCCTATTTTGGTATGTTCTTGCCGGCGGCCTAGTTGCTTTGATTGTGCGCATGTTTTTTGAACTAAGCCAGACGTGGAATACAAAACTAAGAAAAAACCAAGATTTTGGCGTTCCAGCAGCGCTTATTAGTCAGATACTGTTTTTAATCCCTCAGGTATTTTTCTTATTCATTTTTTCACTTGCTAACAATGTCATTGGAGCTTACAGAAGTTTAAAATCGGTTTCTCAAACGCAGCATTATAGTACTTATGTTAAGGCGATTATTGGCGGAAGTATGGGCTTTCAATTAGGTGGCCCCGCATTTTACCAAAATCTAAAAGTACGTTCTCAACGGGTAGGTGCTATCCGAGAAGTGCGCTTCGCTGATTTGCAAAGGAGTTGGAATAGTGTCAATCAGACATTACTAATGTTTTTAGCACTATTGACGTTAATATTAGCTATCATGTTTAAATTGGGTTAAGTGATCTTTTCAGTTAGTCCTACTCTATAATTGTCACAAGCAACAATTTCTCACTTACGTAAAATCGGAATTTTTTATGAATCAAGAAAATCATGTCATGGCCACCGGCGATTATAAAGTCGCAGATATTAATCTAGCGGAATGGGGTCGAAAAGAATTAACCATTGCTGAAAGCGAAATGCCTGCGTTGATGAAAATTCGTGAAAAATATCGCGCCTCGCAACCGTTGAAAGGAGCTAATATCCTCGGTTGTATTCATATGACAATCCAAACCGGCGTATTAATCGAAACCTTAGTCGACCTAGGTGCTAATGTACGATGGTCTTCTTGTAATATCTTCTCAACTCAAGATCAGGCGGCCGCAGCAATTGTTGCCGCAGGTGTACCTGTCTATGCATGGAAAGGCGAAACCGAAGAAGAGTATGAATGGTGTCTTGAACAAACCATTTTAAAAGATGGCGAGCCATGGAAAGCCAACATGGTTTTGGACGATGGCGGCGATTTAACCCAAATGCTACACGACAAATATCCTCAAGTACTAGAAAACGTGCACGGCATTACAGAAGAAACTACAACCGGTGTTCACCGTTTACTTGAAATGTTAGAAGCGGGTACGCTAAAAGTACCAGCAATTAACGTGAATGATTCTGTGACTAAATCTAAGAATGATAATAAATACGGTTGCCGACATAGTTTGAACGATGCTATCAAGCGTGCCATCGATCATTTGATGGCAGGAAAAAAAGCATTAGTAATTGGTTATGGTGATGTCGGCAAAGGCTCTGCACAATCTCTTCGCCAAGAAGGAATGATTGTGCGTATATCTGAGATTGATCCCATTTGCGCGATGCAAGCCTGTATGGATGGGTTTGAATTAGTTTCTCCTTATATCGATGGCAACAATACCGGCAAAATAGAAGATATCAATAGTCAGCTTCTGGACAACATTGATCTGGTAGTTACCACTACGGGAAATGTAAATGTTTGCGACGCAAACATTTTGAAGTCATTAAAGCCAGGGGCTGTGGTGTGTAATATTGGCCATTTCGACAATGAAATCGATACTGCTTTTATGCGTAAAAACTGGCGTTGGGACGAAATCAAACCGCAGGTCCATAAAGTGTTCCGAAGTGACGATGAACAAGATCATTTATTACTTTTATCAGAGGGCAGATTGGTTAACTTAGGCAATGCGACCGGACATCCTTCGCGAATCATGGATGGTTCATTTGCAAATCAGGTATTAGCACAAATTCTTTTATTCGAACAAGGCTATGCAAATCTTGATAGCGCGAAGCAAGCCGAAGCGTTGCGAGTTGAAGTATTGCCCAAACATCTCGATGAAGAAGTGGCGAGATACATGGTAGAAGGATTTGGTGGTGTGATCACTAAATTGACACAGCAACAAGCAGATTATATTCACGTCGCTGTTGAAGGCCCATTCAAATCAGACTCATATCGCTACTAGTTTTTTATTACTAAGGCTCTAAGCCTCCAATACACTGGCTGTTATTTGCGACAGTTAATAACAGCCAGTTATTACACCCTAAAATCTCGTTTATGCAATTTAGTTTTTTTACTATAAAGAACTAAATGCTATATTCATATTACATAATACTTATCAATCAATTTGAAAATGAAGACGGTATACCAAGGAAAGGACAAGTTCGCTAACTACACCTTGACTTATAGTGACAGGATACTGGTAGCTGTAGTCAATGGGGTTATTGGTGTAGAGCTTGCTACGCGATACAATAAAGATGTTGCTGAAATCGTAAAGTCTGTCCCAGATAAGTATTTTGGTTATATTGGCGATCTAACTAACTGTCAGGCGTATACAGCTGAAGCAATAGATATCATTCGACTTGCCCATCTATGTTCTGAACAAGCAGGCTGTGTGGTAGATGCTTATTGTGTAGGTACGGCACTGTCAATTGAACAGTTACGTCAAATGCGAGAGAAAGCCAACAATCCAGCTTCCTTAAACGACAGAATTTTCGAAAATCAACAACAGTGCATTTCATTTATCAACAGTGTGTTGAACGATATTGAGCAATCTCATGCAACCGCCGAATAGACAGGAAATCGAATTTTCACAACTGTCCCCATCTCACTTTGAACGCATCATAACCCTTGGAAATCAAGTTCATGGGGATAATTACCTTGATGCTAAAGGTATAGAATCACTCTATAAAAAGTCCTTTAAGGATGATATTAACGCCAGTTACGTGTCACTAATTGGAGACAAATTAATTGGATTTAGACTGACAATTGCTGCTACAAAGTGGACCCCAGACAAATGGTGTACTCCAGAAAAATGGAATATCCCAGAGCATCAGGTTTGTTACTTTAAATGCAACACCGTTGATAGCGCTTACCGTGGGGAAGGTGTCGGATCAAAACTACTGCAACTATCAATTCAAAAAGCGAGTCAACAAGGTGCATTAGCCGGTCTGGCACATATCTGGCTAGCCAGTCCCGGAAATAGTGCATTTCAGTATTTTTCAAAATGTGGCGGTGAGTTAGTAAAAGAACACCCAGAGAAGTGGCGAGCCATGAGTGTACATGAAGGGTATTGTTGTCCGGTATGCCCTGATATTTGTGAATGTGTCGCAGCTGAAATGCTTTTGAAATTCTAATAATTTTATCTTTTGGAGCGTTTTTCATAATGGGCTGCCAACAATAAGTTGCTTATGTGATATTCATAAAAATCGCTCGAACCGTATAAAACTCAACTACGTTTATAGGCCTAGTAAAATATGTATGACCCTATCGTTGAGCCCTATCCTCAATCTTGGCAACAATATCCTGACTCATATTGGGCCAGAAGTATCACAACATTTCCCGAGACAACGTCACTAGTCAATGACATTCAAGCAGACGTAGCCATTATTGGCGCAGGCTACACAGGCCTTTCTTGTGCATATCATTTAGCTAAACAATACGGTAAATCTGTAGTGGTCCTTGAAGCGAATGACCCTGGTTGGGGCTGTAGTGGCCGCAATGCCGGATTTGTACTTCCCGGTACTGGCAGACTGTCGCTAACAGATATGGAGGTCAAATGGGGGGAAGCTAAAGCCTATGGTGTTTTTCAGGAATACATGGAATCCATAGATTGTGTCAACGACTTCATCGAAAAAGGCCAAATTGATTGTGATAAAACACCAGGAGGTTATCTCAAGCTTGCCCATAAGCGAGCGAAAGTAGCAGGGCTACGAGAGCAGGCTGAAAAATTAAACGAACGTTATGGCGAGTCAGTCAGTTTTGTTTGTAGTAAAGATGTGAGTCGATCGTTTCTCAAAAGTGCCAATATGTATGGTGGAATATACTTCGATAAAAGCTTTGCCGTAAATCCGATGAAATTAGTGTTGGGTTATTATCAAATGGCCACAGAAGCGGGGGTGAAAACCTTTTCGAATTCACCGGTTATAAATTGGCAGAGTAAAAGTAATCACCAATGTTTGTATACACAAAATGGCCGAGTAACAGCAGAAAAAGTGATCATAGCCTCCAATGGTTACACAGGCAAAAAAATGCACTCATTAGTGAACAACTGCCATTTCCCTGTACTGTCGAGCATTATAGTTACACGACCTTTAAGTAGTGAAGAGCTAGAGAGTATTCAAATAAAAGCGGGTCTCATGGCCATGGATACTCGCAGAATGAAATATTATTACCGACTTTTGCCAGACAATAGGATCCTATTTGGTGGTCGCGGCGCAATTAGTGGCAAAAAGGCAGATAACCCTAAACATAAAAAACGCTTAACAGAAGGCCTCAAACAAACGTTTCCAATTTTGAATGGGATTGAAATTGATTATTTTTGGAGTGGATGGGTTAGCGCTACCTATGACAATTACCCCAGAATCCATCACAATAAAGATAAAACTGTCTACTATTCTATGGGATATTGTGGTTCAGGTTTAGCTTTTTCATCGTTAGCAGGAAAACGTTTAGCACAGAGTATGTATGAGCCGGAGTTACTTCCAGATTTGCCTTTTTGGCAATCGCCTCTTCGCAAGTTTCCGTTTTCTCGTTTCAGACGGGTTGGACTTAGTGCCTATTATACTCTGGCCTCTTTACGAGATTAAAAAAAAATGGGGCAGTGATAATCACTGCCCCATCAAAATCTTATTTAACAAATTGGCCGGAAATTACGAGTTAATGTAATCTAAAAGCTAAATTAGCTTAGTGTTATTTTGGCGAACTTACGTTTTCCTACTTGATAAACAGCTTGGCTTTCACTTGCTAGATGCAATCGCGTATCTTCGACTTTCTCGCCATCAATTTTAACAGCACCTTGTTTAATCATGCGCATAGCTTCAGAAGTTGAACCCACTAAATTAGCTTCTTTCAATAAATTGGCAATCGGCATCCCTTCGCCATTCGCTTCCACTTCTATCTCGGGAATATCATCAGGAATCGCATTTTTCTGGAAACGCTGAATAAAATCCTGATGTGCTCCTTCTGCGGCTTGCTGTGAATGAAAACGCGCAATAATCTCTTTTGCTAGTTCGATTTTAACATCTCGCGGATTTGTGCCGTTATCAACCGATTCCTTAAGTTGCGTTATTTCAGCAATTGGACGGAAGCTAAGTAAATCAAAATAACGCCACATAAGCTCATCAGAAATGGACATGATTTTACCGAACATATCGTTTGGCGCATCGGTAATGCCAATGTAATTGCCAAGAGACTTAGACATTTTCTGGACGCCATCTAATCCTTCAAGTAACGGCATCATCAACACTGTTTGCTGGGATTGTCCTTCCGATTTTTGTAATTCTCGTCCCATCAATAAATTAAAGCGCTGATCAGTTCCCCCTAATTCAACATCAGACTGCAACGCCACCGAATCCCAGCCTTGCACTAAAGGATAAAGGAACTCATGAATCGCGATCACTTGTCCGTTGTTATAACGCTTTTTAAAGTCGTCACGTTCCAACATACGTGCAACCGTTTGTCTTGCCGCTAATTTAATGAGTCCTGCCGCACCTAAGGTGTCCATCCACTCTGAGTTAAAACGTACGGTAGTTTTTTCAGGATCGAGAATTTTAAATACTTGCTCTTTGTACGTTTCAGCATTGGCGATTATGTCTTCTCGGCTTAAAGGCTTTCTGGTGACATTTTTACCCGTAGGGTCACCAATCATGCCGGTAAAGTCGCCGATCAAAAAAATCACTTCATGACCAAGTGTCTGAAAAGTTCTAAGTTTATTAATTAGTACTGTGTGACCTAGGTGCAAATCAGGGGCGGTAGGATCAAAGCCAGCTTTAATTTTTAAGGGTTTTCCCTCTTTTAGCTTGGCAATGAGCTCTTCTTCAATCAAAATTTCGTCCGCACCGCGCTTAATCTCACGGATTGCGTCCTGCCAATTTGTCATTTTACTACCTCAGTTTTCACAGTTTTAATTTTTTAACAGCCGCGCATTTTACCCGTGCAGAGTCGATTGTGAAAGGAATTCTGTATATTTTTATATAATCATGTAAGCTGTTGTATACTAACTCAACTGGTTATTTTTTAACCTGCATCTAGAAAATTAGCGCAAATCGTTATATTCTCAACTTAGCAAACTAATCAGAGATTTTCGTTACGTGGTACAAAGAACTTTAAAACGCTTACCAGCTAAACATAAAGCCCTATTGTCAGGCTTTGCATTATTTTTTCTTCTGTTGTTATTTATTCCAACCGAGTCGGCTAAAGCTTCAAAAAACAGTGTCATTCTAGAAATTGGCAAGCGCTATGACGTGCCACTGACGATTAATTCACAAGAAGAACTAGTCCAAGCGTTAGATGACGAACCCTTGCAGTGGCAAACTTACACTGTGGTCAGTGGTGACAATTTAGCTAAAATCTTCAAGCGCGCAAAATTAACTCCCCAAGAGACCTATTACGTTAGCGGTGCGGGGAAAGACGCCAAAAGACTATTAAAAATGCGTCCTGGTGATCATCTTCAATTACTTGTAGACGAACAAGGTAAACTCGAATCATTGCGTTATGAGTTGTCTTCAACTGAAACATTGTTTATCGAACGTCAGGCAGCAAAAAACTTTGCGAGTAGAGTCGACACGAAACAACTAGATACCCGATATAATTATGCTCAGGGCGAAATTACAAATAGCTTCTGGAATGCCGCAGTTAAAGCGAATTTGTCGGAAAAACATATCATGAGTCTGGCCGGTATTTTTGGTTGGGATATCGATTTTGCACTAGAACTGCGCGAAGGAGACAGTTTCAATGTTGTGTTTGAAGAACATTTTATCGATGGTGAATTTGTTGAAAGTGGCAAAATAGTCGCAGCCGAGTTCATCAATCAAGGAGAAGCATTTACGGCGATTTTGTACGACGATGGGAATTACTACACTCCCGAGGGACGTAGCATGCGCAAGAGTTTTTTGCGTGCTCCTGTAAATTTCAAATACATAAGTTCGAGCTTTAAGAAAAGACGTTTCCATCCGGTTCAGAAACGTTGGAAAGCCCACCGAGGCGTAGATTACGCCGCCGATAAGGGCACCCCTGTCATTGCTGCCGGAGACGGTAAAGTTATCCGTTCTACTTATGACAAATACAATGGAAACCATGTATTCATCCAACATGGTGAAAAATATGTAACTAAATATCTGCACTTTACTAAACGCGCAGTCAAACTTGGCCAATCTGTTAAACAAGGACAAGTTATAGGTTATGTAGGTGCGACTGGATTAGCTTCAGGCCCACATTTACATTACGAATTTTTGGTTGACGGTGTACATAGAAACCCGCGCACTGTTTCATTGCCTAAAGCACTGCCGATAGCAAAGTCGGACGCCCCTATTTTTGCGAAAATAGCAGAAAAGCGTGTGAGCCAATTAAACAATACAAAACGGATTATGCTTGCAATGAACCGCTAGCAATAGGAGCACTATGTCAAACCTGTATATAGGATTGATGTCTGGCACCAGTATGGATGGTGTTGATGTGGCGATTGTGGACTTTTCAAAAATTACCCCCAGTATTTTAGATTTTAAAACCTATGAATATCCTGCGGCATTAGTCCAAAAACTGAATTCATTATGTGCGCCTGCCACTAATGAACTGGTAAGCATGGGACATGCAGATCGAGAAGTCGCCGCGGTTTTTGCTTCTGCGGTCAATGACATGCTGCATAAAAATTCGTTAAATCCAACCGATATATGTGCCATCGGCTCCCATGGACAGACGATTCGACATCATCCAGATGGATACAAAGGGTTTACCATGCAAATCGGCGATCCTAATTCAATTGCCGTATTAACAGGTATAGACGTAATTGCCGATTTCAGACGCAAAGATATCGCTTTAGGTGGTCAAGGTGCACCTCTTGCTCCTGCGTTTCACCAAGCGGTATTTCGCCATTCCCATCATTCTAGAGTTATTTTAAATATCGGTGGTATTGCCAATATCACTTACATTCCTAGCGACGCATCAAAGCCGGTATTAGGTTTTGATACGGGTCCTGGAAATACTTTGATGGACGCGTGGTGTCAGAAACACTTAAAACAACCTTTCGATGTCAATGGCGCTTGGGCGGCAAAAGGAAGCCCTGACGCACAGCTACTCAAAAAACTATTAAGCGACCCCTTCTTTGCTTTACCCGCACCGAAAAGTACAGGCAGAGAAACCTTTCATCTACAATGGCTGGAACAACTTTTAGAAAATCATCCCAAAACAGATTCCAATGAATGCGTGCAAACGACACTTGCAATGTTAACCTGTTGTTCAATAGCTCAACAAATCAACCAGCTTGATGATGTAGACGAAGTTTTTGTGTGTGGTGGTGGGGCACGAAATGATTTCCTAATGGAATGTTTAGAGAATGAACTAGTTGAATGTAATTTATTCACCACGGACGTATTAGGGATATCTTCCGACAGCTTAGAAGCAATTGCCTTCGCATGGTTAGCCTACGCATATAAATCGGAAATACCTGGAAATATCCCTTCGGTTACCGGTGCTAATCGATATGCGATATTAGGCGGCTTATACCCAGCCAACTAAATATCGCTAACACTTATTAACTTATAAACGAAATAGAATTAAAAACGTGAAAAACCTTCAACGCACTTTAGATAAAACAGACTTGCAAATTTTAGCAGCTATGTATGAAGATCCGAGTTTAAGTAATAAAGATATTGCGGCGAAAGTGAAACTTGCCCCCTCCTCTAGTTTAGAAAGAATTAAGCGTTTGCAATCGGACGGAATAATTGAAGGCTTGAGTATGCGGGTCAATTTAAATTCTTTAGGTGGTCATATTCAAGCTATGATTTCAGTGCGTTTAAAAGATCACAATCGTGCAACCGTAGATAACTTTCAAATGTCGCTACTGCCCTTACCAGAAGTGATGAACATATTTCATATGGGGGGTGAGAACGATTTTTTCGTTCATGTTACTGTGGGTGATTCAATTCACCTTCGTGATTTTGTGTTTAACGCGATAACCGCTAGACCTGAAGTAAATCATGTTGAAACCGCGTTAGTTTATGAACACCAAGTTAGCCACACTTTACCTAACTTTCAATAAACTAGATTCGTGCATCTAAAAAGCACACTAGCGAACTCAACTTCACTAGTGTGCAAATTTGTTACGATGCTTTTTTATTTTCGATTGAAGCTTCTTGATACACTAGCGATTCCATTTTTGCTCCAGAGCTATAGTGCTGCATACATACCTGCATACTAATCTCCATATAGAGTTTATCAATCTGCTCTGGACTCATAAACTTCTGACTGAAATCTGAAACATACGGGTCGATATGTAGCCTAGCACTGTTGATGAAATGTGCCATTAACTCCTTAACGTTGTCAGTCCCCATAGCAATACGCATGGTAGTCATGTGAATTCCCGCTTTTTGTTGTTCTAACTGCGAGAGTTCTGAGTGAGATGTTAACGCCGGACACAATATTATGGTATTGCTCTGTCCTATACTCACTTGATGGCTAAAAGCAGGCTCTAATGCGTCAAAAAAGCGCACAAATGCCGCTCTGGGTAATTTAGCTTTTTCAAGATCAACGGTAAATAGTGCGCAAGGCCAGCCATGACGCATTTGGCTTTCACGAATATCTGCATTGGGATGATCAGACAACGCATGACTATTTACATTCAATGCTGGATGCGAAGCCAAAAATTGACTGAATATCTGTGTATTAATTACCTTGTTCATTACCCTTTGCTCAAGGGTTTTCATTCCGCTTAATACGTCGAACGCTTTTTCAGAATCTAGAAATGCACCTTTAATGTAGTACACATCCCAAAACATAGTGCGTGACCAATCAAAGTCATTTACACAATCTCCTTTTGGCTGAAACATACGATAGCCTTCACCTATTACCACGCCGGCAGTAGTAGCCCCAGTACCACAAATGTCTTTGGTATAACTATGCACAATATAGTCTGGCCTTCTGGCTTTATCTTTTTGCTGCAATGGTTGATGTAATATCGGTGTCGCCAATGTTGCATCTAACATCACCAAATGGTTTTCAGCGTGAGATATTTCACATATTCCAGCCACATCCAAAACATAGCCATGCGGGTTACATGGAGATTCTAAATACACATGTAATTGATTTTCTTGTAATCTCGATTGGTGCTTGCTTTTTACCTGTTGAATAAAGTCGCTAAACTCTTGCGCGCTATAACCATCAAACCATTCTAGTTGAATATTTAATCTATTTTCACGAGCAAAATAATCGTGTAACAGCTGATACACCCCGCCATAAACATTGCGCGACACAATAAGTACATCAGAATGAGAAAGTACATTTGATAGCAGCGCATCAATAGCAGCCATACCTGAATTGAAATTCCACGCTAAATAATCTGCTGAGTAAGGACCGGCTTCTAAGTCAACGATGGCATTCGCTAAAGATATATTGGTTGGATTTAATAATCGAGAATAAATCTGATGCGTAAACTCTTTTCCATGAAAAGCATCGTCAACCCACTCTGTACATGCATAGACATAAGTCGCAGTACGCACGATAACCGGCGTAGCAGAAAATAACGCGGGGACATTATCAAAAAGAGGATAATGACTTTTAGATATCTGCGAACCTGTTTGTTGCGTCATACTTTGGTATGTAGCGCGAAATGGATTTTGCAAGGTGTCTAATATTTTAGCTATTTGAAATGAAAGAAACTTTTTCGCGTTGAAATACGCCAGCTTATTTTCTTTACTTAGCCCGTCAAGTGTCTCACTGGTAATAGTCCAAAGTCGATTAACATCTACTTGAGCAAGATAAAAGTGCTTGGCTGTGTCAAACAATGCTTTACCATATTCAGAATCTGCGTCGATACCAAAATGAGCGAGCTGCTCCTGGGCAAGCTCATCGATGTTTAACGCTTCACTGGTATTACGTCTTGGCGAAAGTAGTTTGGCTTGGCTGACTTGTTGTTCATTATTCATTGGATTACTCTGCTTTAGTCATAGTGGATGACGGTTTAAATTTCCATAAAAACAATAATAAACAATATTATTCGGAATAAAACACATTAATCCGAATATTATTCAATATGCGAATGCTAATTTAGGAAAGATAAGTTTACTGTGGAGAATTGAGGTGACTAATTTATTGATCGCAAGCAAAGATGCTGATGCTTATTCAACCCTAATTGAACAAGCCAATCTTCCAGATCTCAACATATGGAAGTATCCACAACCTTATCTATCATCTGGTCATGAACAGAATATTGACATTATTTTCGGTGATCCAAACCTATGTGTAGAAGCGTTAGAAATTTGTCCAAATGTAAAATGGGTTCAATCTACTTGGGCAGGCATTAAACCGTTACTTAGTCGGTCGCGCCAAGACTTTATTTTAACGGGCGTTAAAGATGTATTTGGCCCCCAGATGCGAGAGTATGTCTTTGCTTATTTACTGTATTTTTCGCGACAAATTCAGAACTTTCAAAATTTGCAGAAAAAAACAACATGGACACAACTAGAACCGACGAGTTTAAACCATAAGACCATGGGGATTTTGGGGTTAGGCTCAATTGGTAGTGAAGTAGCAAAAACTGCGAAACATTTCGGTATGAAAGTAATAGGAATTGCACAAAACCAGCGTAATGAAACCTTTATCGACGAGTTTTATCGATTTGAGCAATATCAAACCTTCGCACGTAAATTAGATTATTTAGTTGTTTTGCTTCCTCACACTGAAAATACCGAGCGTATTATCGACAAACAATTTTTGGCCTTTTTGAAACCCGATTGCATACTCATTAATGCTGGCAGAGGACAAGTAATTGATGAACAAGATTTAGCGGATGCGCTTAAACACAATCAATTGAAAGCGGCAGTATTAGATGTATTTCAACAAGAACCCTTACCCGAAAGTCATCCTTTTTGGAAACTAGATAATCTGTTTATTACGCAACACACAGCGGCAATTTCTCAACCCTCGGAAATATGCAAAATATTCTTACGTAATTTTTCGCGATTCCAACAAGGTAAAGACCTGCAATACCGCATTGATTGGGCTAAAGGTTATTAAGGGTATTTTACCAAACACGCTCAACTCCCTTTTGTATTGCAAATAACTAAGCTTTTCGATTTTACATAGTAATATAATTAAGCATATATGTTGACTTGGGACTTTGTTATGCTGTATTAAAATCGTACAGAGCATTAACGAGTGATTAAAGCATCATAAAGGATGCATGAATTATGATTACGCATTCTGAACCCAGTAAGCGCAGCATTGAAGAATCCATAATACTTACGTTGAGTGGAGTAAGCAGTGTAGGTGTTATGCCTTTTACTGTACTACGCTTTATGCAATCTGATTGGGCTGTTGCCTTTCTAGACTTATTTGCAGTTTTGGCTTTAGGTTCATTATTTATCTACGTCTATCGGACTCATAAAACCGAACTACCTGCGCGCATTCTGGCATTTCTTTCGATGTTTATCGTTTTCGTCACAATATTATTGAAAGGCATTGGCCAGTTGATGTGGATATATCCTGCTTTAACTGCGATATTTTTCTTATTGCCAGCCAATATTGCCGCACTTTACAGCATTTCAATCTTGATCGCGATCGGCTATGTTTTGCGCGAACAGCTTACTTTGTTTCTTACTTTAGAGTTTTACATTTCTACGATTGCCACACTTTTATTTAGCTATGCTTTTTCCGATCGCATGCGGAAACAACAACTACAATTAACCGAGTTGGCCACCAAAGATCCATTAACCGATGCTGGCAATAGAAGAGCGATGGAACAAAAACTGTTGGAAGTGATTGCATTTCAAAGACGTGAACAAAATTTTCCAGCGTCACTAATATTAATGGATTTAGATAATTTCAAAAAGGTAAACGACGAATTTGGCCATGCTAAAGGCGATGACATTCTTAAAGTATTCGTCAACACAATTAAAAACCGAATTCGTTCCACGGACAAGCTTTATCGTTTTGGCGGAGAAGAGTTTGTCATTATTGCAGAAAACACCCCCCTAAAAGACGCAATTCTGCTCGCTGAGGAACTGCGGAGTTCTGTAGAAAAAGAAGGCTGGTTAGCGAAACACAAAGTCACTATTTCAGTAGGAACCGCAAAATACGAACCACACGAAACCGCTTTTGAGTGGTTGGGGCGTGCTGACCGTGCTATGTACCAAGCAAAAGAATTGGGGCGTAACAGCTGCTGTGTCGCTTAAGCTTTGCTAGACACTTTTTCCCAAGAAACTATTTTGTATACCTTTTCTTCACTATTCAGCGTTACTCTCAACGTAGCGCTTTAAACTGTTCAACTGAATATTTTGGACATCTGCTACAATTTTCGCTAATTGCTTAAAGCCGTCCTTATTTATGCCAGTCACACGATAGCTTAGCGTCACCTGGGTTCCTTTCGCTAATTCTTCAAATTGCCAATCAAGCGCGCCATGCATACCCATGCCTTGCAATGGACCAAGTCCACCCGTCATTCGTAAAAGTTTATTGGAGTCGACGAATGCAATATGCATATGTTCCGCTGAACGTTCTTTAGCGTTCTCACAAAAACAACCTCCCGCTTTAGGTTCGATAGAAAAAGTACCTTCTTCTCCCCACCAGCTATGACTTTTCGGCCACCAGAGATCTACATCATTAATCAATGCATCCCACACTTTTGCCGCCTCAACATCAGTCTCAAATTTGTTTTCTACAATAAACCCATTGTCAGAAACATATTTAACATTATCTTGCGCCCAGCTAGCTATCGAAAAAATGCATAAAAAATATAATAAAAAAGTTTTCATCAGTTGCCTCACTTTTAAAGCTCTGCACTTACCTTAACGACAAACTCTTGAAATTGAAATCTAAATCAACCGTCTTATTGAAACTGGAACAATCATGATAAATTTGTATTGCACCTAGATACGTTAACGATCAAAATATACCCCTTAAAGCGAACCAACAAAGTTGATTAAATGCCTTCGTCCGATAACCAGCCTAATTTTCTAACCAAATATTTAAGCAAACTTGAAATGTTTGGTTGGTTTTTATGTATATCATCGATGTTAACAATCATATTCGCCAAGGAAATAATGCCAACATTGCTTCCATTTGCTTGGATAGGGGCAATTGCAGGCGCTGGTATCATTGGCTGGGGGGCGGGCCAAAAACATAAAAGACGCTAATGTTTATTAGAGTATTCATTTGGCCTTCACAATATTCGTACTAATTGAATTTTAAACAACGACAATTCGATACTAAAATTACGTACAAACAACATATTTAGTGATATAAGATTTATGTTGTTTAACACTCTATGCTAGCGGAACTCAGCAAGTGATTAGATTCATTTTTATTTGCGAAAAATATCTAATTATACGCTCTTCAATAAGGAAACAATTATGCCTACTCAACTTAACGATGTTATTCAAATGTCACCAGAAAAACGGCATGCTTATTTGTTAACGCAGGTAACCATTCACCAAAAAATCTGGATCCTCACCGACGAACATGGTTGCGTAATGCTAAACAGTGAAGACGAAGATTGCGTACCAGTTTGGCCATCTCAAGAATTCGCTGAATACTGGGCAACCGGTGATTGGGCGAATTGCACACCTAAAGCTATCGCACTGAAAGATTGGTTTGAACGCTGGACTGGTGGGTTAGAAGGAGACGGCGTAAATATAGCGGTGTTTCCAAATCCAGATGAAGAAGGAATTGTCGTCTTCCCTGACGTATTTGACTCAGAACTAAGAAAAAAGAGCCAATCTAAATTAAATTAATCTTAAAAACTAAGTGAGGTACATCGCCTCACTTAGTTAATTTATACGCCTTTGCTTGGCTCTTTTGAACGAAAGTTATCTTTCAAGGCTAATAAGCACGGAGTAAGCACTAAAGTCAGCAAGGTTGCGAAGGCTAATCCACCAGCAACTGCCGTTGCTAATTGCGACCACCATTGTGTAGACGGTCCACCAACATCTACATTGCGTCCAATAAAATCAATATTGACTTCTAGAACCATCGGCAATAACCCCAGAATTGTCGTAACAGTCGTCATCATAACAGGCCTTAAACGCTGCGCACCTGTGCGAAGTATTGCTTCAGTTGTATTTAGCCCTTCCCTTTTTAGAATATTATAAGTATCGATAAGTACAATATTATTGTTAACAACTATACCTGCCAGTGCGATGACGCCGACCCCTGACATAACAATGCCAAAAGGTTTTTGAAATACGAGTAAGCCGAGAAATACTCCCACAATGGAAAACAACACTGCACTTAGAATTAAGAATGCTTGATAAAAACTATTAAACTGAGTGACCAAAATGATGGCCATGACAAAAAGAGCAATTAGAAATGCGTTTTGCAAAAAGGCTTGTGACTCTTCTTGTTGTTCATTTTGACCTTTGATGGTGATGTCCACACGCGGATCAAGCTCCAATGTAGGCAATTGCTTTTTGAGCTCGGGTAAGGCAATACTAAGCAATTCCCCAGGTACCATATTCGCTTCAACTTGCAGCACACGTTTGCTATCCACGTGACGAATCACATCCGTTTTTGGCTGGGCTTTGCGCTCGACAAAATTACTAATCGGCACTAACCCTGAGGCTGTCTTCAAGCGTAACTCATCGAGTTTACCAATGTACCTGTCAGTGCGTGGAAATCTTACTCTAATATCCAATTCATCATCCACATCATCGGGACGATACTCACCTATTTTCAGACCAGTGGTCACAAATTGTACGGTATTTCCCACCAGCGTCGCATCCGCGCCAAACCTTGCAGCATCACTGCGGTTTACTTTTAATTGCCATTCAATTCCAGGCTTAGATGCTGTATCTCCTATTGAAGTGAATTTCGGATTTGCATCTAACGCTTTGCGAATTTTTAAGGCCGCGTCGTTGAGCAATTCGGGATACCTAGAAGAAATTTCAATCTGTAGATCTTTTCCCGATTGAGGTCCTTCTTGATCAGGTGCGATTTCCACATCAAGGCCAGGCAAATCGCCAATACGTTGTTCAACTTCTTTAAGTATGTCATCTGAATGAGAGCGTAAATGCCAATCCACTAGATTCATGCGTAGATAGCCAATTTGATCCTGCCCCCCCGAGCGAGAATACAAGGTTTCAATTTCCGGCATATCGATAATTTTACTCTCTACCTCTTTAATTATTTTGTCTTTTTCATACACCGAATAATCTCCGGCAGACCGCACGGTAACGTTTACTCCGCGACTATCTACATGGGGGAAAAACTCAACACCTAAACCAGAAGAAAAATACCCTGTGAAACTAACAACACCTATTACAATTGCAACTAATAGACTTTTTAAAGGATTCGCAATCGCCAATGACAAGAACCGCACGTAGCGTCCGGTGTATCCACTCAGGGAGTGTATATCTCCAGATTCGGCTTGAATTAATTGTTGTCTAGTTGCCTCACTTACGTATCTAGGTTTACCAAACACAGCACCTAATGTCGGCACAAAAACAAGAGCCATCAGCAGGGAGGCACTGAGAACCGCGATTAAGGTGAATGGCAAATATTTCATAAATTCACCCATCATGCCTGGCCAAAACATCAAAGGTGCAAATGCTGCCAATGTGGTCGCTGTGGAGGCGATAATAGGCCAAGCCATCCGCCGTGCTGCGTTCTTATAAGCAGATTTTTTATCTTGCCCTTCACTCATGCACCTATCTGCATATTCAGTGACAACGATAGCACCGTCCACCAGCATTCCTACAGCCATGATAAGCGAAAATAACACCACCATATTTAATGTATAACCAAACATGGAGATAACCAGTATTCCAGTTAGGAAAGATCCTGGAATGGATACCCCTACCAAAATCGCTGTTCTTACCCCCAAAATTGCAACGATGACAATGGCGACTAGCACGACAGCGCTAGAGACATTATTTTGTAAATCCCCTAACATCATATTGACATCAATTGACTGATCCCCGGTGTAGGTCACTGTCACACTATTTGGCCATATTGAGGATTGTTGGGCCTGTTCAACAAACCCTTTAACTTTTTCAACAGTGATCAACAGGTTTTCCCCGGGACGTTTTTTCACTTCTATAGAAACAGAAGGATGGGAATTTAAACGCGCGAAACTTGAAGGATCTTTGTAAGAACGCCGCACCTGAGCAACATCTTCAAACGTAATAACCCTATCTCCATCCACTTTAACGGGCTGCTCTAGCACATCTTTTACACTTTCGAAGACCGAAGGTACTTTGACAGCAAAGCTGCCCGCGCCGGTATCCATAGTACCTGCAGGAACCAAGCGATTGTTCCGTGACAAGAGATTAAAAATGTCGTTTTGGTCAAGGCCATATGATTCTAGCAGTAGTGGATCGACAATAATTTCAACTAAATCTTCTCGATCGCCGCCAATGTCGACTTCCAGAACTTCAGAAATGCCTTCTAAGCCATTTTTCAACTCCCGGGCTGTTGTAACCAACGCTCTTTCAGATACAGGCCCAGACAACACCACAGTCAAAACTGCTTGCTGCCCCGCCATAGTGACTTCATGGATCGTGGGCTCTTCAGTCTCATCCGGTAACTTTGCTCTTGCCACTGTGACTTTATCACGCACATCTGCTAACGCATCTTTGGAGTCAAAACCAGCGATGAACTCCATCGTAATGCTGGCGTGTCCCTCTCCAGCAGTTGCTTTCATTTGCTTAATACCTTCAATAGAACGTAACTCTCGTTCCATTGGTTTAATCAGCATTCGTTCTGCATCTTCGGGCGCGATACCATCATGTACGATTGACACATAAATAAATGGGATCGGTACATCAGGATTCGATTCTTTGGGAATATTTAGATAGGTCACAGCACCTGAGACGATCAATAAAACAAAGATCATTAATACTGTGCGGGTATGGCCTATTGCAGCGGAGATTATATTTTTCATAAAACGTTAATTTAGTTACTTCTTGTCTGTTTCATCGTCTACCACGTCGACTTTGTCTCCATCTCGCACAAAACCTTGTCCACGTGTAATAATCCGTGCTTTCTCGCCAAGTCCCGCTAGCCACACACCTTGACTATCACTTTTCACAATATCAATTGGAACAAACTTAACTACATCCCCTTCTACGGTTTTTACACCTAAGTTTCCAGCTTCGTCTAATGCCATTACCGCTGGTGAAATTCTAATCGCCCAGTCTTGCTTAAGTGGAATACTGACCTCTGCACTCATACCAGCCAACAATTCTCGTTCAGGATTAGCGACTTCAACTTCCAGATTAAAAGTATTAGTGCCTGGATCAGAAATACTGGAAATATAACGAATTGTCCCGGTTGCTGTTTGTCCAGTGGTTAAGCGGCCATTTGCTGGTTGGCCCAAATAAAGTTTTTGAATCCAACTTTCAGTCACGTTTGCAGAGATTATCAATGGATCTAAATCTACCACTGTGGCTATGGTATCTCCCTCTCTTAACAAATCACCTATTTCTACTTCGCGTTTATTTAAGACACCATCAAATGGCGCAAGGATAACGGTTTTGGTCACGGCTAGTTGTAATCGTTCAATTTCGGCTTTTGCCGATGCTACATTCGCTTCCGCCTGAGCCAAAGCAGATTGAGATTGGAACCCTTTTTTACCCAGTGACTGAGCAGCACCGAGTTCAATCTCACGCTGTTTTAAAATGGATTTGGCTGAGTTTAATTGCGCGTTTAAATCATTACTGTCAATAGTGAGTAATTTTTGTCCTTGTTTAACCAGATGCCCTTCTTGAACATGAATCTGAGTTACTTGTCCTTTAATCTCCGAGCGCAAAGTAGCGATTCGATCTGGTTCAGTTCGGCCATACACGTTAATTTCACGGCTTACAGATTCTGCCGAAAAAGTTTCCACTTTCACTTTCGTCAATTGCTCTGTTGGTTCAATTTTTTTCTGTTCTGCTTGTTCTGCAAATAAATGTCCAGATGCAATCCACAGCGTTAGCAAAATAAAAATAAATAGTGCAATCCACGCTGGCTGTTGTCGAACTTTACTTATAACTTTAGACATTCTAACTCCTAGACATACGCAATTAACGGTACTCCGTCACGGCAGGAACTACCATCATTAATTCGTATCGAAATGTGTACAAAGTATCGTAGACACAAAAAAGCCAGCATAATGCTGGCTTATTAAATATTTTATGGATTTAAACACTAAACGATGAACCACACCCACATGTCGTAGTTGCATTAGGGTTATTGACTAAAAAGCGTGAACCTTCTAAACCTTCGGTATAGTCAACTGTCCCGCCCACTAAATACTGCAAGCTCATGGGATCAACAACTAACGTGACCTCGTTTTTATCAATAGTCATATCGCCTTCATTTACTTTTTCATCGAATGTGAAACCGTACTGAAACCCAGAGCAACCCCCTCCGGTTACATAGACTCGAAGTTTAAGATTAGGATTCTCTTCCTCTTCTATCAACGAACGAACCTTTACGGATGCGGCTTCAGAAAATTCAATTGGCACCGCCATTTCTACCGACATATATTACCTCTACCTTAACTAACAGGGGAAATACCCTATTGATATACCAATTATCTAATACCTGAGTAATCTAATCAACTATTCTGTGCTGGTTTGTAATACTTCAGCATTCCAATCAAAGGTCTTTTCCAGCTCACCTCGTTTTCTATTAAATTGAAAGATAGTGGATTTCACTTGAACTTTTTCCGGTGAAAAGTTTTTCGGTAAAATCATCTCTCCCTGAATCGTTTGAAAGTATTTGAAACTAAAACTTAGCGAAGGCGATTCCTCAGTCAACAACTCTGAGAGTTTATATTGGCGTGGTTTGCCATCTTCGCTTCCGATGACATTAATCTCGACGGTTCCTTTTACGACATTTTTAATTTTATCTTGCTGCATTAGTACTAGTTCAAACCAGTAAGCTCGATCACTCAGAGATTTCTTGATATCAAACGCTTCGATCAAAAAGCCATCCTGCTCCAACTCTGGAGCCATAACCCGCTGATAAAATTGTATTTCTTCTTTTAATCTCGCTTCATTTGAGAGGCCTTTTTCAAGTAAGTTTTGCGATTTTCTTACTGCCAGCCTTTGAACTTCAAGTTCCACTCCAAGTATATTGAGTTGTTTAGTCAACCGCTGATTTTCAGCGTTCAAATTTTCTATTGTATGTTCCAACGTACTTATTTGCGCTTTTTGAACATCAAAATGATCATTACCGTACATAAATGCAAAGTAAACCGCACCGGCCAATAGCGCCAGCAAGACCGAATAAAACTTAAAAGCGCCCCAAGTTTTACGAATTTCGTCAGGTATCAAAACTTCATTTTTCCTAAAATAATTTTATCATTGTTAACAAGCACTTGTGATAAGCTAAAAGCTGCCTGAGGGTGCAATGAAATAATTGTACACTACACCATTATTACCTATTGAAAGTGTAAGCCCAATACATAATGACATTAAAATCATTTAGACAGGAATTAGCCAATCCACGCACATCAATTCAGCTCTGCATTTTAGGCATAGTCGGTGGGATGAGTGCAGCTTCTTTAATCATATTATTCCGGTTATGCGTTGAATGGATTCAGTTGTCTTTTCTAGATGAATTAAACCAGTTCTCTGATCTTCCTCCGATGTTGCGTTTTGCTTTACCTATAATAGGTGCATTGTTAATTATATTATTCGCTTTTCTGACCGGCTTTAAACATTATCGAATGGGCATTCCTTTCGTTATTCACCGCTTAAAACAGCGCTATGGACATATCCCACTACGTACAACAATTAATCAATTTTTTGGTGGGATGGTTGCGCTGGCTAGTGGTTTTGTTGTGGGCAGAGAAGGACCATCCGTACATTTAGGTGCAGCCGGTAGTAGCTTTATTGGGCATGGCCTGAAATTACCTTATAACAGTATACGAATTTTGTCTGGTTGTGGTATAGCTGCGGGCATCTCTGCGTCATTTAATACGCCTTTCGCCGCGGTTATCTTTGTGATGGAAGTGGTTTTACGAGAATATCGAATACATATTTTTATACCTGTAATGTTAGCAGCTGCTTGCGGTTCCTTGATGACTAGAGCAGTTTTCGGCCAAGTTCATGAATTGTCATTTTTGTCATTTCAAAATATCAGTCAGTGGCATTATCCATACTTAATTGTTTTAGGTATCACTTTGGGTTTCATTGCTACCTTATTTAATAATCAATTGATGAATGTCATGCGGCTTTTTAGGCCGGTAAAAATGATTTGGCGCATTTTGATTGCGGCGGTTATTACTGCCATTTTCGGATATTTTTTACCAGAATCACTCAGTGCCGGTTTAGACACAACTCACGCATTCGTCAGTGGGGAAACGACAGGCATGTTAATCGCAATTCTGGTCGCCAAATTTATTCTTGCACTAGTGGCAATAGGTTTGGGCGTACCTGGCGGTCTAATTGGGCCCGTTTATGTCATCGGTATGCTCGCGGGTGCTGTATTAGCAATACCTCTGGGATTTGTTTTGGCGGAAAATATCGACTATAGCAACAGTTTTGCATTACTAGGTATCGCTGGCCTACTTACTGCTGTATTACATGCGCCTTTAGCCGCGTTATCATCGATAATGGAATTAGCCTACAATCCAGAGGTTATTTTACCCGCTATGCTTGTAATAGTGCCGGCTTATGTGACCTCTACTCAATTGCTAGGCAATCGTTCAATTTTCATACGGCAACTTGAATATCAAAAGCTCTCTTATACTATTTCGCCTATTCGTGAAGCACTGCAAAAAACCGGTGTGCTTGCCGTGATGGACACAGAATATAAACTATTTATAGATGCGCCAGACAAATACATTATGGAGTTTTTGGACACTTCTCCAAACCATCCTGTTGTATTACGTTCATCGTTCGAAATAGATGTGCAATATTCCTTAGTACAATACGAATTGAGTTTGAATCACAACAGCGCTCCTTTAGCTTATTTTGATATGGAGGGAGTCCCAAGCCAATCTACTCTTGCTGAGGTATATGAAATATTACAGGTGAATCGTGACGGCGCTGTCTATGTATATGAAACGGTTCCTTCCAGTATTATTGGCGTAATAACCTGGAACACATTACGAAGTTATTTGCATCAAGAAAAATTTTAAGTAGAAGGTAAAAATGTCATTTTTTTGGATAAAAGCATTGCATATTTTTTTCATGATCGCTTGGATGGCGGGGATTTTTTATTTGCCCAGACTGTTTGTTTATCACGCGCAAACAAACAGTCATGAAGTGCGAGAGCAATTCAAAATCATGGAGCGTAAATTATGGTTCTTCGTGACTCCCTTTGCTGTTCTCACCTTAATATTTGGTGTAGTGCTCATATACATGCACGGTAAAGACTGGTTTTCAGCATCTAAATGGTTACATGTAAAGCTGACCTTAGTTGCTTTGGTTTATGTATATCACGGTTATCTATTTGTTTTAATGAGACGTTTTGCGCAAGATAAAAATACACATTCTGCACGATTCTATCGATTTTTGAATGAGGCACCTGTGGTAGTGCTTTTTGCGATTGTTGCTCTGGCTGTACTCAAGGCATTCTAGTTAAACCAAGTAAAAACAAAAAAACACACCTGAATTCAATTTAATATTTGCTTTCACCAGAATCATTGACCAATATATAGCCTAGTTAGTAATAGATAAATGGAACTAAGACGAAATGGATGTCAATAATCGCCAACTTACTCAGCTTCTTGATAAAACAGACGCCACGTTTAAACGTTTACTTGATAACCCTGGTTCTGCGGAACACACTCTTGCTTATGAAGAAGCTAAGCAGGAATTAGATTTTTATTTAGACAATATGCGCGATTCACTTAAGAAAAAGTACAAAGATTTTTAACGACAATAAGCATATCTAATTCAGCTCGAAATATTCTTTTTCACTCCCCCACTAACAATAAAATACCTGCTTCCTTGCTAATTCTGTTGATATTTAATTTACATAACCCTTTATCACTGCCTACAATGTTAACTAATTTAATATTTTATTAACATTTTGTATACATAATGTGAAGTTCGCATTTGCAGTGATAGATGGAGTCAACTTGAAAAAGTTTATCGTATTACTATTAATTTGCTTAACTCCTTTGGTTGTTGTCGCAAAAACGCCATTGACGTTAGACGATCTTAATCAAATTCGGAAAATTAAAACGGTGCAATTTGCGCCGGACAGCAGAGCAATCGCTGTAACCTTGAACTTACCTGATGACAGCTATGATGGAATTGACCTAGTCAGTTTGCGAGAACTATATACGGTTTCTAAAAGAGGCAAAATATCTGCTGTGCTGCAAGGCGGGCATTTACTTGGCCATGTAAGATGGGCCACAGATAGCGAAACCTTATACTTCTTAGCTAAACTGCAAAACGACAAGGCCATTTCATTATATCGAATTGATGCGACTGAATCAGACTCTGAACCAGAAAAAGTATTTGGCTTTGCCCATGACATTATTGGTTTTGATTTAAGTCAGCAAAATGATGCCATTGTATTCTGGAGTTATTCGACGATTGATGAGCAGCAAAAACGTCTATTGAACGTTGGTTTTAATGTTGAAGTCGTAGATGAATCGCAAAAAGGCGCAGAACTCTGGCTTCTTAACTTACTTTCACCCCCCAACAAAGCTCAGTTAATTTACAACGAAACTCATGTTTTGAACGCAAAATGGGTTCCTCAATCTAACCAAATTGTGTTGCATCACTCCCCTTCCGCAATTGCTGATGACACCATCATGGAAAGCTCTATCTCGGTGTTAGAATCAAATGGACGAACCGTACTGACTAACGCGCATAAAGGAAAAATAGGGAAAATCGAAGTTTCTCCTGACGGAAATTATTACGCTTTTATCGGTGGTGAAGATGAATCAGATCCAGCCGATGGTCAATTATGGCTAAGTCAGATTACATCAGAGCATGCCACTAATATATTGGCAGGATTTGAAGGACACATTTCTGATATAGCTTGGTTTAACGATTCCTCTATCGGGTTTGTTGCTACGCAGAATTTAGAAACCTTTATCGCCAACAAAGATATTGAAGATATCTCAGAGCCTTTCCGAGTGCGCGTAAAAGATAAAGGTAATATAAAAGCCTTGAGTGTTGATGGTAAAGGCTACAATATTGCCTATATCGCTGACTCTCCTGAACATCCCGCTGAACTATTTTTAAAAACCAAACACAGCAACAAACGCATGACGAACTCCAACGTGTGGTTGAAAGATCGAGATTTACCCAAGCAGAAAGAGGTGTCGTTTACAGCTAGAGATGGGACGGTTATTGACGGAATTTTAATCCCCCCTTTGATTGAGTCAGATGCGTCAACTGCCGCCATTATTTTTGTCCATGGCGGACCAGAATCCCACTTTAGTTTGGGCTGGAATAACCGCTACTCACATCCGATTGCTTATGCCGCGAGCAAAGGCTTTTATAGTTTTTTACCTAATTATCGTGGCTCTACAGGTAAAGGGGTCGCTTTTTCTAAACTCGGCCAAAAAGATTATGCTGGAGCTGAATTTAATGATCTTTTGGACGCACGCACATTTTTAATTGAAAATTATGCTATTGACCCACAAAAAGTGGGTATCACTGGCACGTCATATGGTGGTTATGCTGCGGCATGGGCAGCGACCAAACAACATAACTTTTTTGCTGCAAGCGTCTCTGGCATGGGGGTATCAAATCAGATTTCTAAGTTCGGTACTACCGATATACCTTCAGAAATGTTAAAACAACACGCGATAATTGCGCCTTGGCAAGATTGGACTTGGTATTTGGAAAGAAGCCCAATTTTTCATACCCAAAGTGCCACCACCCCTTTATTACTGTTGCACGGCGCATTGGATAAAAGAGTTCCCGCAAGCCAGTCTCAAGAACTATATCGGTATTTTAAGTCGAATGCGTCAGCTCCTGTCCGTTTAGTATTGTATCCTAATGAAGCTCATGGGTTATCGCTTGCTCCAGCAAAACTCGACTATAGTATGCGTTTGATGCGCTGGATGGAGCATTTTGTTCTTCAGCAAAAGAAATCTAAGCCAGATTATCAACTTATTCATCCAGACATACCGGATGCAGAAATGGCCAGTGAATAATCCTCTTTGATATGTTGCGATCCTTTTTTCACAACTGAGCGTAACAGACCTATAGAATTGGAATTATTTAACTATCACGTATTTGGTTTTTCTAATATCTACATAATGTTATAATGCTGGGCTGTTTAACAAATTTCGGCATTCTGAGAATTCAGCTTATTGCTAATGAGACCACTAATTAATGTCACAAGAACTACAAGACCACTATGCTAACATTCTGGAAATTTTGGGTGAGGACACAACTCGAGAAGGGTTAGTCGACACACCTAAAAGAGCTGCCAAGGCAATGCAATTCCTAACGGATGGATATCAAAAAGATATTCAAGGAGTTGTTAATGGCGCTATTTTCGAGGCAGATACTGATGAGATGGTGATTATCCAAGATATTGAATATTATTCGCTATGTGAACATCACGTCCTCCCTTTCATTGGCCGCTGCCATATTGCGTACTTACCTGATGGCAAGGTACTTGGGCTATCTAAGTTTGCCCGTATTGTTGATATGTTTGCCCGCAGACTGCAGATACAAGAAGGTCTAACCAAACAAATTGCTGATGCCGTTCTTGAGGTAACCGGAGCGAAAGGTGTTGGAGTTATCATGGAAGGTAAGCACATGTGTATGATGATGCGCGGTGTGCAAAAACAAAATTCGTCTATGATCACCTCTGTGATGTTAGGTTCTTTTCGAACATCGCCGGCGACAAGAAATGAATTTTTGCGTCTTATCGGAAAGTGATTAAAAAAGGGACTTCAATCATGAAGTCCCTTTATAAATTCGTTCTAAACGAAGTGCGAAAACTACAAATCTAGCTCTTTCAATTTTCGAGTTAAGGTATTTCTTCCCCAGCCGAGTTTTTTGGCCGCATCCTGTTTGTGCCCGTTAGTATACTGCAATGCCCGCTCTAACATAATTTTCTCAAAATCATGGGTTGCTTCGTCGAGTATATTTTGTCGTCCTGAATGGAGTTGTTTGTCAGCCCAACTCGCAAGCAAGCTTTTCCAATCGCCTTCTTGATTTGCAGCCTGCGGACCAGAGGGTTTTGTGTTTATCTCTGGCGGTAAGTCATTGATTAAAATTTCTTGACCACTGGCCATGACAGTTAACCAACGACACATATTTTCCAACTGACGGACATTTCCCGGCCAGGATAATTGAGAAAGCACATTCGCAGCTTCTTTACTTAACGATTTCGCATCGACTTCCAATTCTTTAGCGGCACGACTCAAAAAGTGCCTTGCTAATAAAGGGATATCTTCGCGCCGCTGAGCAAGCGTTGGAATATGAATTTTTATCACGTTTAGACGATGATAAAGATCTTCACGAAACTTCCCATCCGCAACCCGTTGCTCCAAATTCTGATGAGTCGCCGCAATAATTCTTACATTTACACTTACTGGATTATGACCACCAACACGATAGAATTGGCCATCTGCAAGTACACGCAGTAAACGAGTTTGTACATCCAGAGGCATATCACCTATTTCGTCTAAAAATAAGGTTCCACCATCAGCTTGTTCAAACCTGCCTTGACGTGCGGCTTGCGCACCGGTAAATGCACCTTTTTCATGTCCAAACAATTCTGATTCGATTAAATCTGCTGGAATTGCAGCCATGTTTAAAGCAATAAATGTATTACTTTTACGCGGACTATGGCGATGTAAAGCTTGTGCTACCAACTCCTTACCAGTACCAGATTGACCATTGATTAGGACACTAATACTCGACCGTGATAATCGACCAATCGCGCGGAAAACTTCCTGCATAGCAGGCGCTTCACCTATGATTTCGGTATCCTTTACTTCAGGCTCAGCATGACGCTGTGAATTTTGTTCGCGTGAATGAGCTAGCGCTCTTTGCACCAAAGCAACAGCTTCATCTATATCAAAAGGTTTTGGTAAATATTCAAATGCACCACTTTGATACGCATTAACTGCACTATCTAAATCTGAGTGAGCAGTCATGATAATTACCGGAATATCTGGGAAATGACGATGTACTTCCTGCAACAAAGTCATGCCATCCATCTGCGGCATTTTAATATCTGATACGATCACTTCCGGTTGTTGGCCTGAGTGCAATTGCAACAGTAAATCTTCTGGATTTTCGAAACTAAAACAGGGAATTTGCGCCGATTGTAGCGCTTTTTGTAACACCCAACGAATCGAGCTATCGTCATCTACGACCCATACTGGTTCAGCGCTCATTGAACTACATCCTTTTTCTCTATAGGTAAATAAATTTTAAATGCGGTATGACCTGGCCAACTCTCTACATCAATCTTCCCTTTATGGTGATCTACCAATGATTGTGCAATGGAAAGCCCTAAGCCTGTTCCGTTCGATTTTCCGGTAACCATGGGGTAGAACAACGTATCTTTCAGTTCCACTGGAATTCCTGGACCATTATCAATAATTTTCACTTGGGCAACTAACGGGTACTTCACCCCATGAATAGTAAACCGGCGTTTAATTCTGCTACGAATGGTAATTTCACCGGGGGTTTCACTACCGTCTAATGCCTGAATGCTGTTCGTGACTATATTCAGCACGGCTTGTTGCAACATATCCTGATCTAGATACAAATCAGGAATACTAGGATCATAATCACGCTCTATAACGATATTATGGGTGGCATCGAGCTTCACCAGCGTTCGAATTTTTTCTAAGACCTTATGAATATTAACCCATTCAAAATTCGGTAATGAATTAGGGCCTAACAGTCTGTCTACCAAATTACGTAAGCGGTCTGACTGTTCTATAATGACTTGGGTAAACTCTTTTAAATCTGGGCTGTGTAATTCTTTTTCTAATAGTTGCGCTGCACCACGTACACCACCAAGTGGATTTTTGATTTCGTGGGCTAGCCCTCTAATCAACTCCCGAGCAGCCTGCAACTGAGCCCATTGTTGACTTTCCTGGCTTATTCTCTTCTGTTGATCAATGACTTTAATTTCAACCATTAATGCCGATTTTTCTTCAAAATCAAACGTTGTCACTGTCACATCAGTTAGTACATGCCGACCATCAGCGAACGCAAATAGAACCTCTCCATCAGAAAATCCTTGGTCACGGTCAAAGGCTTTCTCTAGGCGCGCAAAAGTCACACTGGAATGAGAAACAAATTGTGTTAACGGGCAACCTAATAGTTGATTTTCGCTTAACTCAAGAAGCGATTGCGCAGCCAAGTTGGCATAGCGTATAGAGAGATTCTCATCCAACACTAATACCGCGGTAGCTAAGCTTTCCAATAAATATTTAAATTGTTCACTCAAAGAAATTCATCCAATCTCGTTTTTGCACCACATCAGTGCACACCATTAACTTGATTAAGTCAATGTCTTTAGTGAAGCATGCTACAGGCTTCTAAAACGGTTAATTTGGATTGATTAACACTGATGCCTGGTGCATGTAAAACACACTAGGCTTAGACAATGCAAGGATCTTGCCTGTATGGTGAATAAATTTAACTTGAATGGAATGTTCTCCTCGAACTACATTTTGTAGCTGAAAAGAAGGGGCTGGGCTGGTTTGTGCTAACACACCATCTAAATAGAGTTCGAACTTTCCGTTACCTACAGGTTCAAGCCTCGCGGCAACAGTTACTTTACCTAGATTATTTCGAATGGTTTCTTTATCAGAGGGAGTTAAGACTTCGAGTTTATACTCTGGAAATGCCTTTTTCTGGTTTTTAGATTGTTGTTGCCCTTGGTTGGCGTCGGCTAACGCGGGCATGATAACGCTATTGGTGAGTTCTAAATCTAGCTGCACTGCGCCATTTTGCGGTGTATCAGTATAAGTAATCGAGCCGTCAGCATTGACAACTTTATATAGCTTACTACCGCTGGCAGAAACTGTAAAAATTAGTAATATGGCGAGCACTATTTTCTTCATTCTTGAATTGTAGCCTTTTCTTGAACAAAAAAAAGCCCGCTTAAAAGCGGGCTGGTATGAAAAATAATAACTAAAGCAATTAGCAGCTGTAGTACATGCCAAACTCAACTGGGTGAGTAGACATATTTAGAAGCTGTACATCAGCAGTTTTAAGCTCAATGTAAGCGTCAATCATATCATCCGTCATTACACCACCAGCAGTTAAGAACTCGCGGTCACTATCAAGCGCTTCAAGAGCTTGCTCTAATGAGCTTGCAACTGTAGGGATGTCAGCAGCTTCTTCAGGAGGAAGATCATATAAATCTTTATCCATTGCTTCACCTGGGTGGATTTTATTTTTAATTCCATCAAGGCCAGCCATCAACATTGCTGTGAATGCTAAGTATGGGTTAGCTGTTGGATCTGGGAAGCGTACTTCAATACGACGAGCACGTTCGCTAGTCACATGAGGAATACGAATAGATGCTGAACGGTTACATGCAGAATATGCCAACATTACTGGTGCTTCAAAATGAGGAACTAAACGCTTGTACGAGTTAGTTGACGCATTTGCGAAAGCGTTAATAGCACGAGCATGTTTGATGATACCGCCGATGTAAAACAATGCATCTTCAGACATACCAGCATATTTATCACCAGCAAAAATGTTTTTGCCACCTTTGCTAATAGACTGGTGACAGTGCATACCAGAACCATTATCACCTACCAAAGGCTTAGGCATAAAGGTTGCTGTTTGACCATATGCATGAGCAACGTTGTGTACAACATACTTATAAATTTGAATTTCATCTGCTTTCTTAACAAGAGTGTTAAATAAGCAAGCAATTTCGTTTTGTCCAGCTGTTGCTACTTCGTGGTGATGAGCTTCAACTGTAAGACCCATTTCTTCCATAACCAAACACATTGCAGCACGTGTATCGTTAGAAGAATCAACTGGAGGAACTGGGAAGTAACCGCCTTTAATACCAGGACGATGACCCATGTTGCCGCCTTCGAATTCAGCACCAGAATTCCAGCTTGCTTCTTCAGCGTCAATTTTAAAGAATGAGCCAGACATATCAGTATGATATTTCACATCATCAAACATGAAAAATTCTGGTTCTGGTCCAAAATAAACTTCATCACCAATACCAGTTGACTTCAAGTATTCTTCAGCACGACGTGCTACAGAACGCGGGTCACGGTCATAACCTTGCATAGTAGAAGGTTCAAGTATGTCACAACGGATATTAACTTGAGTTTCTTCAGCAAACGGGTCAAGAACTGCAGACTCTGGGTCAGGCATAAGCACCATGTCAGATTCGTTAATGCCTTTCCATCCTGCGATAGAAGAGCCATCAAACATTTTACCTTCTTCAAAGAAGTCTTCTGTTACTTGATGAGATGGGATAGAAACGTGTTGCTCTTTACCTTTAGTATCGGTAAAGCGTAAGTCAACAAATTTCGCTTCGGTTTCTTTGATAAGGTCTAAAGCCTTTTCTACTGACATTGTGTCCTCCTGAAAATAATCAAAGATTATGTTGGTGTTCAAACTTGTATTACTAGTCGCTAAACTAAGCGATTTTCATGCCATATGCGTGACATGGCTCAAATGCTTATTCTATCGTCAAAATGGTGAATTAAAGACTCAAACGCCCCAAAGTTATGCACCACATTGGTTCATCAAGATCAAATATGGTGCAACGATGCTATTTGTTCTTGTACAGCTTACTCAGACTACCTTAATTACAATTAGATAGGCACTATATTTATAAACTATCAAGAAACAAATAGTTATCAATCTTGTGCAAACAGCTTAAAACTTCGCACCAAACCACGCCCAAAGTTTATCAGTATCCACACGACCGCTTTGACCTGAATAGGCTGCGTATTTAATTCCAACTGTATAGTTGCTCGATACCTTGTAGACATACTGCAAATCAATCTCACTGCCGAGATCATCAACTGTTTCACTGGCGTCATCGGCTTTAAAGTCATGATAAATTGCCGTCCAACTTCCACCCGCTGCTTTTCCCGAAAGACTAAACGAAAGATCAACCAACCCTTCCGAAGGCGTTCCTAGAAAAATATCCGCCCAGCCATTAAACTTATGCAAAGTTGCCAACGGAGTAGAAAAGCCATAATTGCCGTTGTCAGAACCGAGAACTTCATATCCAACCTTTGCAGTAACACCAGAAAATACAGCGCCAGCCTCTAACATTAAATAGTCAGCATCAAAATCACTGGACGCTGTTTCACTGCTTTGTTTCGCGTATTCCGCAGAATATAAAATTTTGGTTTTATCGAATTCACTACCACCGTCAAATCGAATACCAAAGGTATCTAGGGAGTTATCTGTGTTGTTATCAACTTCTAACAAATAACCATAAGCTGTAAATTTACCTACAGAAGTTTTATACGAAGCATTAAACAAATGATCTTTCGCATCAAAATCGGCTGCTTCAGCGAAAATTCTATTGCGTTGGGTTAAATATGCATATTTAACAGATACTGCTTTTGAAGGACTGTAATCTACACTCACACCATCGAATGTTTGACGATCTTGACGCCAACCAACGTGACCAACGAAACGATGATTGTCCATAGTGATAACCTGTCTTCCCACTTTTGCGGTAAAGACTTCTGTTGAGTACTGGACATAACCTTGATCTAACTCTGTATGCTCAGGATCAGCAATCACTGAATAAATACCTGAATTATAACCAGTAGGTCCAACGGTATAATCCCCCTGACCTAACACAATACGCGTATCTTCTACTTCAATGTTAGCCGAGAAGTTTTTATAACTAGCTGATTTATAACTGAGTAAAGTGCGGAGCGTCAAAGCACTAGCATCTTCAACTGCGTTATCCTGATCTACCGCTTCGTAACGCAACAGTAAATCGACCCCAGCGGTACCGCTAGTCATAGCTTCAGTAATACTTTCAGCCGCGTGTAGATTAGATGCACATGTGCCTAATAAAGCTAAAGTCACAGCAACATTAAGCGTGGTTTTGGATGTGGTTTTCATGTTTCTCTCTCTTATTTTAGGCATAACTTAACCAAAACCTATTCAAGCCAATTCGTAAATTTAATCCGCTTAGATTAGGTTTGGTCTACTTAGTGTTTAATGGTTTTTGTGACTACTCTTTGTCAGAACCTGTTTTTAAAGTTACTGGTGAAGCGTTTTTTTGTTTATTTTTTCGATGAGAATCAACCGATTCAACTTTTCGTTGCTTTTCGTACAAGAACTTCAGTACTTCATGACGATAATGGTTGTACTTCGCGTCATCCGCCAATTCGATTCGATTTCTAGGTCGTTGTAATTCGATTGGCAAAATTTCTCCGATAGTCGCAGCAGGACCATTTGTCATCATAACAATGCGATCAGACAACAAAACTGCTTCATCTACGTCATGGGTAATCATGATCACTGTATTGCCCAGTTTGCTATGAATTTCCATCACTGAATCTTGTAGATGTGCGCGTGTTAACGCATCCAGCGCACCAAAAGGTTCATCCATAAGCAAGACTTTAGGTTGCATCGCAAGTGCTCGTGCAATACCTACACGCTGTTTCATTCCACCTGATATTTCAGAAGGCAATTTGTCAGCAGCATGGGTCATATGCACAAGTTCAAGATTATGTTCGACCCAGTCTTTAATTTCTTTTTTACTACGACCAGAACGTGTTTGCTTTACTGCCAACTCAACATTTTTATAGGCTGACAACCAGGGTAAAAGCGAATGGTTCTGAAATACTACTGCTCTTTCCGGACCAGGTTCGTTGACTTCTTGGCCTTCGAGAATTACGCCACCAGTAGTTGCTTGATTTAGACCAGCAACTAGGTTCAACACCGTTGATTTACCGCACCCTGAATGTCCAATCAACGAAATAAACTCACCTTTTTGAATTCGCAAATTCACGTCAGTCAGTGCTGTAAAAGGACCTTTTGGCGTTGGGAAGTCGATGCCTACTTGAGTTAGTTCAAGCTGATGTTTAAAAGTCATGTTCGTCTCCTCTAACGCAACGTTGCTGTTTTGTCCCAACTCACCCATTTCTGGAGTTGCAACATTAGTCGATCAAGAATAAATCCGATGATGCCAATGGTGAGCACGGCTACCATAATTCGAGCCAGAGATTCAGAACTTCCATTTTGGAATTCGTCCCAAACGAACTTGCCAAGACCTGGGTTTTGCGCCAACATTTCAGCGGCAATCAGTACCATCCAACCTATTCCAAGGGAAAGACGTAATCCTGTAAAAATGGCAGGAATCGAAGATGGCATGACAATTTTCAAGACATGCTGAAGTGGGTTTAAGCGCAGTACTTTACTGACATTCACCAGATCTTTATCGATACTGGAAACCCCAACTGCGGTGTTGATCAATGTAGGCCAAAGACAACACAACGCAACAGTGGCTGCAGAGGTAATAAATGATTTAGAAAACATTGGATCATCAGTGATATAAACCGCACTAACTACCATGGTGACCAGCGGTAACCAAGCCAACGGCGAAATGGGTTTAAATAATTGAATCAAAGGGTTAATTGCAGCATAAGTGGATTTACTCAAACCACATACAATTCCCAGAGGCACAGCAATTACCGACGCCATTACAAATCCAAACATCACCGTGTATAAGCTAGTCCAAATCTGCTCAAAAAAAGTCGGCGCGCCGGTAAAATCCCGAATTTTTGGTTGATAATTAGGATCTTTCGCCACGCGTTCAGCGTTACGTTTTTCCTGACGCTCATAGAATTCAGATGCTCTGGCTTGCTGCGCGTAGTGCTCATCGACTAAGACGTTTGCTTGTTCCCAAACAGCCGCCGTTCCCGGAAACTGTCCTAAAGATGTGTCGATATTTTTTGCCATTCCGTTCCACAATCCCAGGAATAACACCAGACCTATAATTGGCAACAAAATGGGTTTAGCAAGACCTGTAAATTTATTGAAGTCCACCAGCTTCTGTTTTTCGCTAATCAGTGGAATAGCTGCTTGTTTCGACATGCTGTTTCTCCTTTGGTAAAACTCAGCTCGGGTTAAAGCTGAGTGTCACCTTTTAAGCCAATTTTGAATTTTTCCAAATACGCATTCGGCTGGGTACCGTCATAAACGATATTGTCGATAAAATGCTTTTGGGCAGGTTTATAACCAGTCTCAGTCGCAAACTCTGGGAAATCTTTTGCATCAGCTTTACCTTCAGCAATGAGAGCTTTGGCTGCCTGCGCATAGATATCGGGACGATAAACTTGCTTAGCGATATCTTTAAACCAAGAGTCTGGCTTTTGTTCACTGATTTGTCCCCAGCGTCGCATTTGAGTTAAGTACCAAATTGCATCACTGTAATAGGGATAAGTGGCGTTATAGCGAAAGAATACATTGAAGTCAGGCACATCACGCTTATCCCCTTTTTCGTATTCGAAAGTTCCAACCATGCTATTTGCAATAACTTCAGCATCTGCCCCAACATATGCACTTTTAGCCAAAATTTTCACTGCTTCTGGACGATTAGCATTATTGTTTTCATCTAGCCAAATCGCAGCTCTGATCATCGCTTTGACGACACGGATGTGGGTGTTTGGATTTTCCTCTGCCCATGCTTTACTGACACCAAACACCTTTTCAGGGTTGTCTTTCCAGATTTCGTAATCAGTAACAACCGGCACACCGATTCCCTTAAATACGGCTTGTTGATTCCATGGCTCTCCCACGCAATACCCTTCGATAGTGCCTGCTTCCATAGTTGCTGGCATTTGCGGTGGTGGTGTGACTGACAACAATGCATCAGCACTTATCTGTCCACTGGTATCACCTTTATGAGGCGCGTAATAACCAGGATGGATATCACCGGCGGCCAACCAGTAACGTAATTCGTAATTATGTGTAGACACTGGAAACACCATTCCCATATTGAATGGCTTACCTGCATCTTTAAATCCATCAATAACGGGCTTTAAAGCGTCAGCCTTAATTGGGTGCACGGGTTTTCCATTTTCATGAGGGATATTGCTTTTCATTTGCTTCCAAACATCATTGGAAACCGTAATGGCATTCCCATTCAAATCCATACTAAAAGCAGTAATGATATCTGCTTGCGTACCAAACCCAATAGTTGCACCTAAAGGCTGACCAGCCAGCATATGTGCGCCGTCTAACTGTCCATCAATGACTCTATCAAGTAGTACTTTCCAATTGGCCTGAGCTTCTAAAGTGACGTACAGCCCCTCATCTTCAAAAAAGCGCTTTTCATAGGCAATCGCCAAGGGGGCCATATCTGTTAATTTGATAAATCCAAATTTTAGCTCTTCTTTTTCGGCATAACCTATTTCTTCAGCAGCGACATTAACACTACAAAAAGTCACGGCTAACGGCGCCCATTTAACTGTTTTGCGAATCGATGATGCCAATTTAACAAGGGCATCCGACCAATTTGTTTGAGACATTATCCACTCCAATTTTTTCCAAAAAAAAACCCACGTGAACTCCAAAACTTTGAAGTTCACGTGGGCTACTTTGCCGTACCAATCTGCTGCATCATTGCAGCGGCTTGATATTATGTTAGTTAAACAATGCGAAGTTTATTTTATGTTCGTCTAAGCATTTGCTCACTTGACTTTCCTTTTGCATGACTAATGCCAACTATTTTTTACTATACATTTCAATGTTTTACATTTTACAAAAACCATTTTGAACGATATAAAAGCTCAAAACAGTGCAATTTGCACTGCAAAATTGCCTCATTAAAGTGCTAAGCGCGGAAAAATATCAGCCTTTTTTATCAATTAACAGGGCGAGTTGAGCGTAAATATCGCTTCGAAAAATACTTTCGATGACACCATCGGTCTCAACATCTGCGGATATTTGCTGACAATTTTTAATTTTTTCGAGCAACCAAAATCCGTGTTTTATATCCGGACGGTTAATATCTAGTCCACCAAGCGTCGTTGAAAATTGGTTATATGACGGCACGTGACGAGGTGATAAACCCTTTTTGGTCAAACAGCTACCTAATAAGGACGGAGCGATGACTTCTAAGGGCTCACCTAAAATGCCTTCTCGACTCATTATCACCGCTGTTTCAAAGCGATTTGGTGTCGAATCGAGCCAAGTACATGCTTGTTTAAGAGCGGCACAAATTGCCAACACAGTCTTGGGATGACTTGTAGCAAAGCTAGACAGGAAACCAAGAACTTTTTCTGGATAATCTTGCCAAATATCGTATGAGGTAATAACGGTCACGCCGCTTCCACCGCGAACAGCTTTCGCATTCCAAGGGCCGCCAACACAAAAACCATCGATATCTCCACTTAACATCGAGTCCACCATATTACTGGGAGGCACAACAATAATATTGACGTCTTCAAAGGTAATATTACCGCTAAGTAGCCAATCTTGAAGTTGATAATGGTGACAGCTAAAAGGAAATACACTGGCAAAACACAACTTGTCTGAGCCATGTTGTTTTCGCTTTTCGATGACGTTTTTTAACAGCTTGGCATCTAGGGGGAAAACAAGTTCAGAGATCTGATTAACCGCTAATATTTCTTCGACCAGTGATTCAGATAAGGTTATGCCATTGCCATTTTGACTTAATATCATGGGTGCAATGACATGCATCGGCGCAACCCCCAACCCTAAAGTACTGGCAATCGGCATTGGTGCTAACATCTGCGCAGCATCTAATATTCCTGCATGCAGTTTGTCACGAAGAGTGGCCCAGGAATTCTGCTTTTGTAAAGTGACATCTAGCCCCCACTGTGCAAAATACCCTAAATTTTTAGCCACCACGAAAGGGGCACAATCGGTAAGTGGACTAAATCCAATGGTTATATTTGTTTTTTCAGGTTTTATCATCATTTGCATTACAACGTATTAAACATCGATATTATTGTTTTAGCCACATCGTCAAGTTTCTGGCCAGTATCCATGGCGGTTTTACGCATCGTTTGAAATGCTTGTTCTTCACTTATATTTCTATTTTTCATTAGGATACGTTTGGCATGATCAATGTTTTTACGTGAGCTGAGCTGTTGCTTAGTCTCACTTAATTCTGTTTTTAATTTTTGATACTCGCGAAACCTCGCCACAGCGGCGTCTAATATTGGTTTTACTCGATGTGGCTCTAAATCCCCTACCACATACGCACTTACCCCAGATTCGATACTTTGATTGATGGTATCCGTATCTTGCTCACTGGAAAACATAACCACAGGTTTAGGATTAATATTTTTAATCGTGTTCAAGCTTTCGAGAATATCCCGACTTGGCGACTCAATATCAATGACAATAATGTCTGGCTGTAGTTGATCAACTTGCTTTAATAAAGTACCACTAGGGCTGGCTAAATGACTGATTGCATATCGAGAATCCCCTAACGCTGCAGTTACTAAATCTGCACGGTGGGTATTTTCATCGATTAACAAAATCCGCAGATCTTTAGTGCCTGAGGATAATTGCTTTTCGTTTTTACGGCTGGCCAAGAGTAATTTCCAGATACGAATTGAAAGGACCAAATAGATAAGCTAGTCATCAGCAAACTCCGCACCATAAAATATAGTATTGAATATCAATGAGTTAAATCTAGAATAAGAATTAAAAGCGACAAATCACGTCCAAAACAGTGCATTCGCACCAAAATGGAGCGCGAATATCGCCTTAAAGTACGCTAAGGAACACTTTGCTTATCGTGTTAGAAATTAATGTGCGTAGTGTTTGCCTGTGGTATCAAATAAAGAAGTGGTTGCAGATTCTGCCGAGTTTCCAGCGGGCCAATTTTTATTGCGAACAGACCACAAGCCCTTAGCCTGATTTACTGCCTGCGGCCAATCTAAATTATCTAACAATACCAACATGATACTAAGAGTGCCTATTACTGCATCATGTGCATAGACATTTTCTTTACCTTCCCAAAACGCAATCAATTCGCTTGCAATTAGTTGTTTTGGCTTAGTTATACGAGTGTCATTGAACGCTTTAACATCTATGGTTTTTTCTTGGCTATTTCGACAAGTATGCAAAGTTACATCACGTTCAGGATTAAACTCAATTTCGCCACCTTCACCTCTAAAACACAACATATTTTGATCTTGTAATAAGGCTGCAGTAAGACGATGCTTTTCATCAACTTGGCGGTGAAAGACACCTTGCAAACTGAAATCAGCTTTAGATGGATTAAGTATTCTTGCTAGAGTATTGGCACAAGAGCGCAAACCAAATTGTGCGCGCAACTGAATAATCTTATCTAATTGCGGATTGACGCGTTCCAGCCCCATATAACTAAACCCATGACTTGCAAGTTGATCTGCGACCATTTGCGTTGAAGTCGCTTCACAAAACCCTAGATGGGGTAATACGTCATTTAAATATAATCGTTTTGAATCTGGCTCATTTGTGCCGTGCAAAAATATTCTTTTGCCTTGTTGGGCCAACACCAAAACCGCTAATAAAAACCAAGGAAGGTGACGTCGTTTACCTGCGTAACATCCCATGTCTAGGTCTACATGTAAGTCGCCCAAATCGGCAACTGTATGTTTGCGAAAAGCTTGGGTAAATCCTGCTAATTCTTCAGCAGTTTCTTCTCTGACTCTAAGCAACATCAGAAAAGCGCCTTTTTGCTCTGGCATGATTCTTTCTTCAATTAGCATAGTCATGGCATCAAAAGCTTCCTGCTGCGTTAAAGTACGCCCTGCTCTTTGGCCTCTGCCAATGATCCGAATAAAGTGCTTAAATTCCTGATTGTCGTTCATATTAGCTAACTGCACCTAAATAGTTTTTTGCGAGTATTCATAAAGATGGAAGCTTATCCTGAATCACCATCAATACATACTTTTTTACGTACCCGTTTTCAGCGGATTAAGTTCTGCATCCAATATTGTAACAGACTCATTAACGCTATGACTGCTTACGAGTTGTTTCAATTCCGTCTTACATGAGCCACAGTTGGTGCCGCACTTTAGCTTTTCCCCTAGTTTATCCACTGAACTACAGCCCTGCTTGATTGCATCAACTATGGTGTTCTCGCCAACTTTGAAGCAGCTACAAATTAGCCTGCCTTGAGCAAACGCGGGGTCAGGCATTGCTCTTAATAAAGCGGACTTTTGTTCATCCAGCAAATCAGTTTGTTTGAATAAACTATTGATCCAATTCACATCCATTTTGGGCGCAATCGAACCGAGGAAAATTGCCAGATCAAAACGTCCTTCTCGAAGTGCAAATACGTTTCTCTCGTTACCTAATTCATTCGAATGTTGGGATGAAAACCATTCTGTATACAATGGGAAATTCATGTGCAATTCAGATACCAAAATTTCATTATCGCTAGCAAAATAAACTAAGTTACCCTCTTCAATGGGTACGCTGCTCCAATAGCCCGCTAGTCGATTTAATAAGTGATGTGGAACAGAACCACGAATAAAAAGTTGGCCATGATGAGCGAAATTACATAACTCCACCTTCACTGGGGTGTGTTTAAGCTCTGGTTGCCCAGACAACGGGTCTTTAGCATCTGAATATAAACGCGCTATTGCCGAAGACGATGAGTTGGTCGCACTCCAGTGAATTGGCGCAAACAATTCTCCACGACGTTGCTGAGTTTGTAGCTTAACAGGCATTATCACTTTTGAACCAGTCCTTGTGTCATTGTGCATTTCAGAACTGCTGGACATTAACTCTACGAAATCACCTTCACATATTCCCTGACGCTCGGCATCTAGCGGATGCATATGTAAAAATGCACGATCAATGTGTCCCGTCAACTCTGCCGTTTTTCCGGTACGAGTCATGGTGTGCCATTGGTCTCTGATGCGGCCACTGTTAAGTACAAATGGAAACTCACTAGACACAACAATTTCAGGCGCTTTAGGTTGTGTCACAATGAAGTGTGCTTTTTCAGATGCGGTATAAAATTTACCGTCTGTAAAAAGTCGCGCAGTACCTTTTGGGTTTTGCGCATTGAGCGGCCATTGAACGGGCTTAAAATTATTGTATTCTTCATCGCTCAAGCTCTGCAAAGTAGATAAATCAAGCGCTCTATCACCCGTATTTTTAAATCCAGTTAACCCTGCATGTTCGCGAAATATTTCCGCTGGATGTAGGTAATTAAAGCCTTTTTCATACCCCATCGCTTTCGCTACATCACAAATTATTTGCCAGTCATGTTTTGTCTGACCTGGTGGGGGTAAGATGCCTCGCTGCCTCGATATTCGTCTTTCAGAATTCGTTACTGTGCCATTTTTTTCAGACCATCCTGTCGCCGGTAATGCCACATCAGCTAACGCAAGCGTGTCGTTTTTTGCTACACAATCGGAGACCACGACAAACTCACATTTTTTCAGGGCGCTTTCTATCTTCCCGCGGTTAGGCATGCTTACCACAGGATTCGTAGCCATTATCCAAATAGCTTTGATTTTGCCTTGCTGAATTTCATCAAACATATCGACCGCTTTCAGGCCTGTTTGAGATGGTATCGCCGGTGACTGCCAATACGACTGAACTAGCGCTCGATGCTCAGGGTTATCAATATCCATATGCGCAGCCAGCATGTTTGCCAGACCACCCACTTCTCTACCGCCCATTGCATTAGGTTGACCGGTTAACGAAAAAGGTCCACAACCTTCTTTTCCGATTTTGCCCGTTGCTAAATGACAATTGATTATACTATTAGCTTTATCAGTGCCCGAGCTAGACTGATTCACCCCCATCGTATATGCGGACACAGTGCGCTGCGACTTAGCATATAAGGAGTAAAATGCCTCAACATCTTCTTGCGGAATATCACAAAATTCGGAAACGCGCTCTACTGACCATTCTTTTGCATTTTCCAATGCAGCATCAAAGCCTTGCGTGCTAGCTTCGATAAACTGCTGATCAAGACTATCTTGTTGTTTAAGATACTGGAGTAACCCATTGAACAACGCAGTGTCGGTTCCAGACTTAATCGCTAGATGTAAATCTGCTAGCTCTCCCGTCCCTGTTTGCCTAGGGTCAATCAATACAATTTTAATGTCAGGATTACGTTTTTTAGCCTGCTCTATTCGTTGAAATAATACAGGGTGAGTCCAAGCTGCATTTGAACCAATAAAAACGATGAGATCAGCACATTCTAAGTCTTCATAATTGCAAGGCACGGCATCGGCACCAAACGCCCGTTTATAGGCAGATACCGCAGAGGACATACACAATCGCGAGTTGGTATCAATATTTGCAGTACCAATGTAGCCTTTCATGAGTTTGTTGGCGACATAGTAATCTTCAGTCAAAAGCTGTCCAGATACATAGAAGGCGACTGATCCAGGACCGTATTGCTCGATAATTTGTTTAAACTTTGTCGCAACGTGTTGTGTTGCTTCTTGCCATGAAACAGTTCGATTGTTTATTGTCGGATTCAGCAAACGACCATCTAAACTATTGGTCTCTAGAAGCTTGCTACCTTTTACACACAAACGGCCTAAATTCGCAGGATGATCTGCTGTTCCCTTTAACTGAGTTAAATTGCGCTCTTTGCTAATGTCGTCAGTTTCTACACGAATATCGACACCACAACCCACACCGCAATACGGACATGTGGTTTTCGCAAGTTGTGGCGACAATCCACATGGACTCGTTGCTTTTTCAGCATCCGTAGCAGTTAGACTTAGTAAAGTTTGTTCACTCATTTAGCTTACTATTTGTAGTTGAACTTGTTGATCTGTAATACGCGCTGGATAAACAGTAATTTTGACTGAATCATCATCCACACATTCGCCTGAACTCAATTTAAAACGCTGTTTATATAACGGAGAGGCAACGAAATGTTCATCCATAATTGAACCTACTAAGCCGCGATATAACACGTTCGCTTTACCAATCGGATCCCAATTACTCACCGCGTAAATAAACTGTTCTTCACCCTGACAAATTTTAAATAATGCGATTTGCTCATCATTTACAAGCGCACAAATACCAGAATTGTCTACCAAATCACTAGAGGTACAAACGTTAATCCAATTCTCACTCATGTTCATAACTCCTTATTCAACTTCAACGATATTGATTGATGTGGCTGCAGCTTTCACTGGTTTCTTTACACCTAAAATTTGATCAATTTCAATTTCCGTTGCCGGACGAATTTGATCACGCTCTTCTACAAAAATAATATTAGCGTCTGATTTTTCACTGTTAACAAATTGACGGAAACGCTTGCGTGATTGTTCAGAAGTGACGGCGGTTTTCCATTCACATTGGTATGTATCAACTACGTGCTGCATTTGTTGTTCAAGCTCAGCACCTAGACCTAATGAATCATTAATGACCACATCTTTTAAATAATCTAAACCGCCTTCCATGTTTTCCATCCACACCGATGTACGCTGTAATCTGTCGGCGGTACGTACGTAAAACATCAACACACGATCTATATATTTTACTAAGGTTTCAGTATCTAAATCAGTTGCAAATAAGTCTGCATGACGAGGCTTCATTCCACCGTTTCCACAAACATAAAGGTTCCAACCGTTTTCAGTAGCGATAACACCAATGTCTTTACTTTGCGCTTCTGCACATTCGCGAGTACAACCTGACACTGCAAATTTTAATTTATGTGGGGAGCGGAGTCCTTTATAGCGATTCTCTAAGTCGATAGCTTGACCAACTGAATCCTGCACACCATAGCGGCACCAAGTGCTTCCTACACAAGATTTAACGGTTCTTAATGATTTAGCATATGCGTGGCCCGTTTCGAAACCGGCCTCAATCAACTCTTCCCAAATTAATGGAAGCTGTTCGACGCGAGCACCAAATAAATCGATACGCTGTCCGCCAGTAACTTTAGTGTATAAGTTGTATTTTTTAGCCACTTGACCCAGAACGATCAGTTTGTCTGGGGTTATTTCGCCACCAGCAATTCGCGGAACAACGGAATATGTACCATTTTTTTGCATGTTAGCTAAGTAGGTGTCGTTGGTGTCTTGTAATGTCACATGCGGCTTTTCAAGAACAAAGTCATTCCAGATAGAAGCTAATATTGATGCCGCAGCAGGTTTACAAACCTCACAACCAATTCCACTTCCATGTTTAGATAATAATTCGTCGAAAGTTTTAATCTGACCAATCTGAACCATGTGATACAGCTCTTGGCGTGAATAAGCAAAGTGCTCACATATATCTTTTTTAACTTCTACACCACGTTTTTCAAGTTCGCTATCAGTGACTGATTTGAGTAACGCTGCACAACCACCACACCCGGTACTCGCCTTTGTACAGGACTTAATCTCAGCTAAATCACAAGCACCACCATCTAGGCTCGCAATAATGTCTCCTTTGGTCACATTGTGGCAGGAACAAATCATTGCCGTTTCAGGCAATGCGTCGGCACCTAAAGTAGGTGCAGCGTCACCAAACGAAGGTAAAATCAAGCTTTCAGGGAATTCTGGTAGGTCGATTTCATTTAATGCATATTGTAACAGGGTATCGTAATCACCGGTGTCACCTACCAATACAGCACCTGTCAGTTTATTGGTTTCTGCATTAATCACTATTTTTTTGTAGACACCCGCAACTTGGTCTTCATAGGTGTAGGTTTGCGCGCCATGTTCTCTGGCGTGTGCATCACCAATTGAGCCCACTTCTACGCCCATCAATTTTAATTTGGTGCTCATGTCAGCACCTTCAAAGACCACGTCTCCACCAACAATATTGCTAGCCGCTGCACGAGCCATAGTATATCCAGGCGCAACAAGACCAAAAATAAAGTTGTTCCAAAGTGCGCACTCACCGATGGCGTAAATATCTGGATCACTAGTAAGACAATGGTCATTAACGACAATACCGCCTCGCTCGCCAATGACAATGCCAAACTCACGAGCCAGTTTGTCTTGAGGACGAATACCCGCAGAGAATAGGATCATATCAGTTTCAAGTATTTCACCATCCGCGAAAACCATTTTGTAACGGCTATTTTCACCCGCTTCTATACTTTGTGTGGCTTTTTGGGTGTGCACTTCGACGCCCAGTTCTTCAATTTTATCTTTAAGTACGCGACCACCACTGACGTCCACTTGCACAGCCATAAGCTGCGGAGCAAATTCAACGACATGCGTTTTTAATCCTGCTTCTTTAAGCGCATTGGCAGCTTCAAGACCAAGTAGTCCGCCACCGACGACAACACCAACTTTACTCACTTTGGCCGAAGCACTGATTGCTTCCAAATCTTCAATTGTTCTGTACACCAAACAATGAGGTTGATCATTACCCGGAATTGGCGGAACAAAAGGAAACGAGCCAGTGGCAAGAATAAGCTTGTCATACTCAAATACAGCACCACTTTCAATGGTGACCATTTTGGCTTGCTTGTCTATTTGATCAACTCGAGCATTAACCTGAAAGTCAACGCCTAGTTCTTGATAGTGCTCAGCACTGGTTAGCGATAATTCATCTGCAGTTTTGCCAGAAAAATATTCTGATAAATGAACACGATCGTAGGCTAATCTTGGCTCTGCAGAAAGCACGGTAATATGAAATTGGTTTTTGCCGTACACTTCGTTGCTTTGCTGAATGAGTTGCTCAACAAAATGGTGACCTACCATCCCGTTTCCGACGATAACAATGCGAGTTAAATGTTCATTTGTGGTCATAATGTGCCTCTGATTTAATAACCCCAGAAACGAAAAAAGCCCGCAGCATCTGAAAAACAGATACTGCGGGCTTCGTTGCCGGGTATAGCTAACCGCCATGGCTAACTATTGAATTTGGTTAATAGACTCAATCAACAATGTTTTTGTCTATCTCTTGAATAACATGAAGCATTTTTTGCGCCAAAACCACCAACTCTTTAAATATCAATAAGTTAATTAATTTCGCAATTTATCCACGCTCTTGGGCTGCTATGTAATGGTGCATTTTTTAACTATTATGGGGCAATGTCTTTTTGAACTACCCACTGCTGATGATTAACCAAATAATGATAAGGAATTCGATTCCTGCAATTATTTTGAAAAGCGTCAGTGGGTGACGTTGAATCAAAGGTCGATGTTCAATTTGATTTAACATTGCCGTATTAGGTTTAGTCACATCCATTAAAAATTCTGAAAATGCCTGATACCGCAAGTCAGGATTAATCGCCAGACCTTTGGCCAATGCGATATCTAGCCACTGTGGCAGTTCCTGCCTGCGTTTTCTAATCGATATATATTGCCAATTTTCGACATTCATTGATGATGGGTTTTGTGTATCGTAATTTTTAAAGGGTAATGCGCCGGTTAGCATTTCATAACAAACAACAGCCACTGAAAATAAGTCTGAACGGAAATCAAACTGATTTTTAAGTAAATATTCTGGTGCTACGTAATTTACCGATCCCACCGGCACATGTTCCTCCAACAATGGCTGAGTTTCAGCCATTGCGCCTACAAAAACAGTTCCAAAATCAATCAGTTTTACTTCGCCAGATTTGGTTATCATTACATTTTCTGGTTTGATATCTCGATGCACCATATCTTGTCTTTGGAACACTCGAAGCGCCGCGACTAACTGTTTCAAGATGCTACGAACTTCGAGAATTGAAGGTTGAGGGTTATCCAACATCCACTGACGAAGGGTTTGTCCTTCAATATATTCACACACGTGATACATAAACTTGGCATTATCTAACCTCGGAGTAATACGCATTATGTTCGTGTGTTTTAATTTTTGACCTATCCATTCTTCGCGTAAAAATCCATCTAAATAAACAGGATCATCAACGAAATATTGAGAAGGCGTCTTTAAACAAAAAAGTTCCTGTGTGTCTTCTTTTATGACTTTGTACAAGCTGCTTCGTGTGCCATTAAATATTTGTTCAAGGACACGATATCCTTCTAGCTTCATGCCTTCTTGTAGTGCTGGGGGCATTGCCAATCGGGTGAGTTGACGGTGGTATTCGTTGACATCTGCCTGAGGAAGTTGAGTGACGTGAACAAGTAAACAACTCAAATTATCGTCACTTCCTGCGGCCAAAGCCTTCTCGACGATATTTTTGGCCAAGCTCTCCAATGATTGTGTTGGATTCTCTAACCAGTTCAGTAGCATTTGTTGGATTTGTTTTGCGCCAATAAACTCATGTACGCCGTCGGTGGTTAAAATATACAAATCGTTTTTAGCTAGCTCAAACGAGCAAAAGTCCACTTCTAAATTTGCTTCGATTCCGATCGCGCGGCTGAGGACTTTTTTATTGCCAAATCGCGCATGATGATCGGTTGAGAGCTGTTCAAAATCGCCATTTTGTAAACGACAAATTCTACTGTCGCCGGCATGAAATAAAAATGAAGTGGTTGATTTGAATATCAGTGCACTAAAGGTGGTTACCATTTGACTATGACCACCTAGCGCATATTCATGTTGACCTGCACACCAGCGATTTAATCCCTGTAGTACTCGTGTAGCCGCACGTTTCACCGTCCAGGTTTCGGGAGTTTGGCTGTAGTCTTGGATAAAGTTAGTAGCACATGTGATTGCAGCTTCTTTGGCTTTGCTGCATGAACTCACACCATCAGCAATTGTCGCTACGGCCCCTTTACTCGACAATTGCCCGCCTTTTGGTAACCAGGCGGCAAAAGCGTCTTGATTTTCATCTTTAACGCCTGCCGTTGAATAGCCACCAAATTCGAGGTGAAGTTTTTCCAAGTTAAAATACCTGAATAAAAAATAGGTTATACATATTATGTGACGTTAATCAGCTCAACACTACCGTCTTCTCTCACTTCTGTAATAGTACCGCTAGGCTCTTTCATAAACAGCAGCGCCACAAAACCCAACACCGCGGTTCCCGCGATAACCAAGAAGAAGGTTGAGGTTTCAACCAGAGAATAAATAGTTAGATACACTACTGCTCCGACGTTACCATATGCCCCTGTCATTCCTGCGATTTGTCCGGTTAAACGACGCTTAATCAACGGCACAACTGCAAATACAGCACCTTCACCTGACTGCACGAAGAAAGAACAAGCCATAACCACAATTACCGCTAACCAAATAGGCCAAGTTACATCAATAAAACTCATCGCAAAATAGCCAAGCGCTAGGCCAGCCGTTAGAATTAGCAGTGTTGGCTTGCGTCCAAATTTGTCAGAGATTAAACCGCCACCTGGGCGAGACATTAAGTTCATGAATGCATACATACCAGCCAGCAAACCTGCCGTCGCCATATTCAATGAAAAGGTCTCAGCAAAAAATGCCGGTAGCATTGAAATCACAGCTAATTCAGATCCAAAAGTGGCGAAGTACAGAATATTTAATACTGCCACCTGTTTAAATTCGTACTTGTGAATATCCGGAACCGGAGTGACAAAGACATCTTTGTTTACTTGATAGGTTTTATAAACATCAAATACATAAAGCACCACAAGTGCCGCATAAATAATTACTACAACTTCGTCTGTTAACAACGACACACCGTTTGGAGAAAGCTTCCAGTTGAGTAGTGCCAATGCCAAGTACATTGGCGTTTTCATTAACAATAGGAAATAAAAATCCTTAACACTGGTAACTTCAAGTCCACCGAGGTTTTTAGGGCGGAAATAAGTCGAACCTTTAGGGGTATCTGTGGTGTTTTTGTAGTAAATGAAACTAAAAATTAGACTCATACAGCCGGTGATACCAATTGCATAGCGCCAACCGTTTTCGCCGCCAAACAATAATGCAATAGTAGGCAATGAAAATGCAGCTGCTGCTGAACCAAAATTACCCCAGCCGCCATATACACCTTCTGCAGTACCCAACTCTTTAGGTGGGAACCACTCACTGACCATGCGTATTCCAACCACAAAACCTGCACCAATACAGCCCATGGCAAATCTTGCAATGAGTAACTGCTCGAAACTATCAGCTAGGGCAAATGCAAAACAAGGTATCGAACATATTGCCAACAATGTTGAATAAACTAATCTCGGTCCAAACTTATCGGTAAGCGAACCTATTAATACGCGAGCAGGAATGGTTAATGCGACATTGATTATCAACAACGTTTTCCATTCGCTGAGAGTCAGACCAACGCCGTCCACAATTGCCTCTTTTAGCGGTGCCATATTGAACCACACCACAAACGTGATAAAAAAGGCCATCCAGGAAAGATGTAAGGTTTTCATTTTGCCGGTAAAGGACAAGAGATTAAATTTTTCAGCATTCATTTGGTATTACCTAAAACAGGATTTGCTTTTAAAAGAACAAAAAAAAACCCACTCGATCTTCCAATTATAGGAAAATTGTGTGGGCTTCGTTGCCTGACGTCAATCATACGTTTTAGCAGATCACGTCATTATGTATTGAGTGCAATAATCTACACTAAATATATTAGTGCCACTTACGCTGAACTTTACAAAGCAATAATTATTCCAATCACAACAATCAATATTAAATTCATTAGTTTCAATCACTTAACAAAGTAGCTTGTTAGTTAAAAATCAACTTTTTCTTCATCATGGTGCAAAAGTGCACTTTCAAAGTGCCTTCTAGTACTTTTCGATCCAGAAAATTTCACGATTAAATCATCAGTGACACGGCTTTTTTTAGCCGGCTCGGTATAAATCTTTGGATAGTTTTGGAAGATTACAAATAAAAGGGGCACTGCTCACTAATTACCTGTATAATCCGCGCCCAAACGCAACCCTCGGCAACTCCAATGAAAGCATTGGGTAAAAGATGGCACTCCCAGAGCATATTTTAAGTACAGGCTTACCGAACAAAATGAAAGATATTAGTAAATTAAGAAACATTGCAATCATTGCGCACGTTGACCATGGAAAAACGACCTTGGTAGACAAGTTGTTGCAACAGTCAGGCACTTTGGAGAGCAGAGGCGAAGCCGAAGAACGTGTAATGGATTCTAACGACATAGAAAAAGAACGTGGTATTACCATACTTGCTAAAAACACAGCAATTAACTGGAATGATTACCGTATTAATATCGTCGACACTCCAGGACACGCCGATTTCGGTGGAGAAGTGGAGCGCGTAATGTCTATGGCTGACTCTGTACTTCTTTTGGTTGATGCACAAGAAGGCCCAATGCCGCAAACACGCTTTGTTACCCAAAAAGCGTTCGCGCAGGGTTTGAAACCAATCGTTGTTATCAACAAGATTGATAAGCCTGGTGCTCGTCCTGATTGGGTAATGGATCAAGTATTTGATTTGTTTGACAACTTAGGTGCAACAGATGATCAGTTAGATTTCCAAGTTGTTTATGCATCAGCATTAAATGGTTGGGCAACAAGAGAAGCAGACCAGAAAGCGGAAGACATGACAGATTTGTTCCAAACAATCGTTGATGTTGTTGAAGCGCCAAACGCTGACCCTGCAGGTCCTTTCCAAATGCAAATTTCGCAACTTGATTACAACTCTTATGTGGGTGTAATTGGTGTTGGTCGTGTAACTCGTGGTGCTGTTAAACCTAACCAACAAGTAACTATCGTCATGGCTGATGGCACGAAACGAAATGGTAAAGTTGGCCAAGTACAAGGTTACTTAGGCTTGCAAAGACACGAAGTCGATTCGGCACAAGCAGGCGACATCATCGCAATTACCGGCTTAGGTGAATTGAAAATTTCAGACACTATTTGTGACCCAAGTGCAGTTGAAGCACTTCCGCAACTTTCGGTTGATGAGCCGACAGTAACGATGACATTCCAAGTGAACACGTCGCCGTTTGCAGGTAAAGAAGGTAAATACGTTACCTCACGTAACATTCTTGAGCGTTTGCAAAATGAATTAGTACATAACGTCGCATTGAAAGTAGAAGAAACTGAAGATCCGGATAAATTCCGCGTTTCAGGTCGTGGTGAATTACACCTAGGTATTTTGATTGAAAATATGCGTCGTGAAGGGTACGAATTAGCAGTTTCACGTCCAGAAGTAATTTTGAAAGAAATTGACGGTGAAACCCACGAACCTTTTGAAACCTTGACTATTGACGCTGAAGAAGAGCATCAAGGCTCAGTGATGGAGCAAATCGGTCTTCGTAAGGGTGAGCTAACCAATATGTCTCCGGATGGAAAAGGCCGTATCCGTATGGACTTTATGATCCCAAGCCGTGGTTTAATCGGATTTCAAACCGACTTTATGACCATGACATCAGGCTCTGGTTTGATTTATCACACATTCGATCATTACGGACCGCACAAAGGCGGCTCTATTGGTCAACGCAAAAATGGTGTATTGATTGCCAATGCTACCGGTAAAGCGTTAACCAATGCATTGTTTAACTTGCAAGAGCGTGGTCGTTTATTTATCGGTCACGGTGTTGAAGTTTACGAAGGAATGGTAATTGGTATCCACAGTCGCGATAACGATCTAACCGTTAACGCACTAAAAGGTAAGCAGTTAACTAACGTTCGTGCGTCTGGTACTGATGAAGCACAAACTCTAGTTCCACCAATTAAAATGTCACTAGAGCAAGCGCTTGAGTTTATCGATAACGATGAATTAGTAGAAGTGACGCCAGTGAGCATTCGTATTCGTAAGAAGTTACTAACTGAGAATGAAAGAAAACGCGCTAGCCGCAGTAAAGAGTCATAATCAGACCATAATAAAAGAAAGCCGGCGATATAAGCCGGCTTTTTTGTGGCTGACTTTTTATGGCTAATTTCTTGGTCGATTGCATAATCCTGTAATTGGTTAATAATAGACACAGAATATGTAAGCCACTTAGACGTAACAATGCAAATAAAAACATTTCCAGTATTTGATACCCCGCGACTTAAACTAGACCAGCTAACTAAACTTGACAGGCAAGCCATATTCGATGTTTTTTCAGATCCTAAAGTAGTTGAGCATTATGATGTTGAGCTATTCAAACATATTAATGAAGCTGATAAGTTAGTTGACTACTTCGACTCTCGATTTTCAACCGATAGCGGCATACGCTGGGCGATAAGAGAACAAGAAACGGGGGAATATATTGGTTCATGTGGTTTTACTCACTGGAACAAATATGATCACAGTGCTGTAATTGGATATGAAATAAGTCAAAACAACTGGGGGAAAGGTTTCGCTTCAGAGGCTGTTGCAAAAATCATAGATTATATTTTTTCCTCCGACTTCCACTTTTATGTACACAGAATTGAAGCGTTAGCATTACCGTCAAATATTCCTTCCGGTTCATTGTTAAAAAAACTCGGATTCAAATTAGAAGGAACGTTACGAGGGAAATGTTATTGGAACGATGATTTCCACGACATGGACATGTATGGATTATTGCGTGAAGACCGTCCCTTAAAGTAACGACTCAAAGTTTTTTGGACTAAAAAATCCAACTTAATATCGCCGCAAACACAAACGCGATTGTACCTAAAAGCGTTTCCATGACGGTCCACGTTTTAAACGTTGTTTTGACATCAAGATTTAATAAACGACTAACCAACCAAAAACCCGAGTCGTTAAAATGAGAAAGCACGGTCGATCCCCCGGCGATTGAAATAACGATGAAACATAAATCTAATGAACTCAAATCAGGCGACACGGACACCATTGGCGCAACTAATGCCGCAGTAGTGGTCAGTGCTACAGTAGCAGAACCTTGAGCGACTCTAAGACTAGTCGCAATAATAAAAGACGCAATGATGATTGGCATTCCGGTATCGGCCATTAACGAAGCTAAGGAATCGCCTATTCCGCTTGCTCGCAGTACGCCGCCAAACATTCCACCTGCCCCCGTCACCAAAATAATTGCACAGATAGGAGCTAAAGAATCGCCACACATTTGTTCCAATTTTTTCGCACCAAACGGTTTCGCAAATATAATTAAGCTGCATACCAGGGTGATAAGTAACGCAATCGGTGTTTGACCAATAATAATAAATATTTGAACAGCGGTACTTTGACTATTCACCGAACCAGTGGCAATTAGGGTATTCAAAATTGTGTTAAATGAAATTAATAACACAGGCAACAATAGAATAAAAAGCACCGTGGTAAATTTTGGTTGTGAATTTCCAGTAACCTGAGGTTGTTGCCCAAATATTCGATTATCCACTGGAATATGAAATTTTTTGCCACAATAAAGCGCGAACAAATATGATCCTAAAAACCAAGTTGGAATGGCGATCGCGAGACCGACTATTAGTAGTAATCCTATATCAGCGCCTAGGAAACCTGCGGCCGCAACAGGTCCGGGATGCGGAGGGACAAAGGCATGCATCACGGCAAAAGCGCCAGCGCATGGCAGGGCATAAAGTAGTAATGATCCGGAAAAACGTGTTGCCACACTAAAAATAATTGGCATTAAGACAATTAATCCGGCATCAAAAAAGATCGGAAAGCCGAATAATAAGGAAGCAACACCTAGCGCAAATGGCGCTCTTTTTTCGCCAAATCGTGCAATTAGTGTTTCAGCAAGTATCTGTGCCCCTCCACTAACTTCAAGAATTTTGCCAATCATTGCCCCTAAACCAACGAGTAATGCTATTGAAGCTAATGTTCCACCAAACCCTTGCATCAACGTAGGAAGCAGCATTTCAGTGGGGATTCCGGCAGCAATCGCAGTAAACAAACTCACTAAAATTAATGCGACAAAGGCATGTATTCGGAATTTAACAATTAGGATTAATAATGCAAAAACAGAAAAAGCAGCAACGGTTAACAAGTAAGTGGGGGAAAGAGAAACTGCGGACATATCCATACGTGCAAGAGCCGATTAATGTAATTTGTCCTACAATGTCATAATCATCTAAGCTATTTCAAGTTCGGTGTTGAATAAATGAACAGTAATTTCGTCTCATTCATCATAACAACGTCAACCCCTACGCGTTTTGGTCAATAAAACTTGTTTTAGAAACGGCTTCTAAACTGCCTTCTTGGGTTACATTAATCGCACGAATTGGATATGGTATAACGATGCCCTCCTCTGCAAAGCGTCGATGTAATGCTTTAATAAATTCGGATTTAATAAAAAATCGATTAAAGTACTCTTGAGCTCTGAGCATCACCGTAAAATTAATACTGGAATTATCAAAAGTGTGGAACACAACAAAGGTTTCATAATCATCAATACCCCATTTATGGGTTTTTAATATTTCTCTTGCTACTTCCAACGTCACTCTTTCCACATGTTCTAAATCAGAATCATAGTGCACACCTACATCTACTGGAACAGACAATTGTTTTTCAGGGTAGTAGTAATTAATTATTTTGGACTGAGCCATTAGGCTGTTAGGCATTATTACAATGTTATTAGGCAGCATTTTAATCCATGTCGAGCGCCAACCTATTTTTTCAACGAAGCCCTGTTCTCCTGAGTCCAGTTCAATGTAGTCCCCCACTCTAATCGGTTTATCTGCTAACATTTGGATACCAGAGAAAAAATTTTCTAGAGTAGGCTGTAATGCCAACGCGACTGCAAGAGATCCAATCCCAAGGGAAGCAACGATCGGCGTGATGGATATACCAAGTGTGCTCAATACAATGAGCGAGCCTATCGCATAAATGATAACTCTTGCCGTTCCTCTTATTAAATTCCCACTGCTTCTTAGCATTGGTGAGCTATTTGAGTAACGATATAAACTTTCACGACTAAATTTATCTGCAAAAGTAATGATTGCTAATATAAGAGCAAGTTTACTAACAACAGAAAATGACTCTTCAAAAGCACTAACATCATCAACCAATCGCACTAAAACGAGTTTTCCCAGTAATAAAGAGGCAGCTATGATAACTAATGTAATTGGTCGACTGGCGGAGTCCAATAAAATGGTATCCAAGGTAAATCTACTCACATTGGACAATCTTCTTAAATAAAAGAAAATACCGCGTTTAACTAACCAAAGTATCAAAAATAGGCTGCCAATAACCAACACAACAATCGACCAAACCGGTGACTGGTCCAAAACGGCTTCAACAAACGCTAAAATATTTTCCAATTTCGATAGCCTTATAATTACTTAAGAGCACGCAATTCATGATGTTATTATCTTTACTTATGCAAATGATGAACCAGCGGAATGCCTTCAAAAAAAGTGGACAATTGCGGTCTAGCTAACTTTTTTTGCACCAAAATGATCAATTAGTCGCATAACTGGTGAAAATTGAAAAGTATGTGGAGAGAGTTTTGTCCGATATAGAAAGTCGTCCAAAAGGACCAAAGGACTAATTTTGATTTGCGCTTAAAAAACCACAAAAAATGCTTTGTGAAAAGTCATTACAGACCCTTGCACAAAGCATGTTTGAAATTTAACTACTTAATGCTTATTTAGATTTTGTTTGTATGTATTGATCAACAAGGCGCTCTAAAATATCCAAAGGTACAGCGCCATTTTTTAACACCACATCGTGATATTCGGATAAATCAAATTTGTCACCTAACGCTGCTTTCGCTTTTTCCCGCAGTTCTAATATTTTCATCATACCTACTTTATATGAGGTGGCTTGACCAGGCATAACGATGTAACGTTCTATCTCAGACACCACGTCACTCTCTGCTATTCCAGTGTTGTTTAGCATGTACTCAATTGCTTCTTCTCTGGTCCAGCGTTTTGCGTGTATTCCGGTATCGACAACTAGTCGTACAGCTCTGAATAACTCAGCTTGCAAGCGCCCTATGTTGTCATAAGGGTCTTCTTCAAATCCTAATTCCCATGCTAAACGCTCAGCGTATAACGCCCATCCTTCGGTGTAAGCAGTAAATGGCGATAAGGTTCTGAAAATAGGCAAACCTTCAAGTTCCATGGAAATACTCACTTGAAAATGATGTCCTGGAATACCTTCGTGATATGCCAAAGTGCGCATTCCATATTTAGGGGTCGCTTTAATATCATAAAGATTGGCATAAAATACACCAGGTCTTGAACCATCCATTGAAGGTTGTTGATAATAAGCACCAGGCGCAGTTTTTTCCTTAAATTCAGGAATACGTTTCACTTCCATTCCTGCTTTTGGCAGAACGTTAAAGACCTCTCCCATAGAGGCGTTAATTTCATCGAGTATAACTTGATAATCGGCGAGTATTTGCGCGCGCCCCTCATCAGTATCTGGATAATAAAACTGCTCATCTGCTTTGAGAGCTTCAATAGCGGTAGTGAAACCTTGCGAAACATCAAATCCTTCAGATTCAAGAATGGTTAATATCTGCCCTTGAATGCGTTCTACTTCTGCCAAGCCAGTTTCATGGATAAAGTCAGCTGAATAATTTGTCGTGGTAAAAAACTGTAACGCTTGCTGATAGGCTATGTCACCACCTTCTAAACGCCAAAGACCGTCATCTGTTCCTGCTTTACTTTTTAATTTCTCGAAATAGTCGATATACGATTGGTAAGCAGGGTAAACATGCGACGTAATGACTTTAGCCGTTTCGTTTAATACCCGCGTTTTTTCGCTACTTTCAATTTCGTTTGCGTCATTTAATTTCTTTTCTAACGACGTATAAAGAATATTTTCTTCTGGAGCTGAATCTACAAATGCTTGCATTTCATCTAGAACTCGGTCAATTACAAAGCGCGGAGGAATAATATTTTTCTGCTCACGTACTTTTAACCCTTCCATATTCTGTGCAAATTTAACGTCAACTTTATGCAATCTAGAAATATAGTTGTCTGCATCTTCTACAGTATTAACTTGATGTTGAGAATCCATAAAACTTGGAAAATCACTTTGTAAACCAAATAATTGATTAACAGGATAGTTATGGAATCTATATGCCTCAGAAGCAACGCCCGCATCTAATAAGTAAAGCGCAATTTCTTTTGATAAACGCTGTGATTCATCTAAAGAATCATCAGAATAAGACAGTAAGGTGGTTCGAACTTGTTTCATAAGTTCAAACATTTCATCTGCTTTTTCTAAACTATCATTATTTAACTCTGCATTGTGGCCTTTAAAACCCATTGAATCTAATACGCCAATTGACGTTAAAAGCTCAGGGTTATCTAGTGCAACTTTAATTAAAGTACGATCTAGAAAAGCTCTAAAGAAAATAGGTTTCTTGGCATACCATTCATGAGTAGCCAGAGCACTACCTATTAAAATAACGGACAAAAGTAATATGCCAGTCCACTTAAAGAATTTTTTCATTTTTAATCCAATTGTTATTTTTGTAATCCCGCATCTACTATGACAAAAAACGATTTATTATGAAATTAAAATGTTCGTTTACCCGTAAGACAGTTGCATAAAGGGAGGGGATTCGAGGTTATAGGCTGGTATTTATGCTGGTGGGGAGTTTTACGGGCTAAAGCCCATGCTACAGGTTTGCGCGTTTCTCTACTCTCACATGGGGGTAAGCGAGGATGTTTTAGGAACGCAGTTCCGCCCGAGGGCACGACCGACATGGATGTCGGGCTAGGTGCAGCCACAGGGATGTGTAACACCTAACAGTATCTTACGAGAGTATTACATGGACAGGCATTGCATGACACTAGATGGGTTAGGTTTCTCTGCGAGATGGTTCTTTCGCGGCAGCGCTTAGAAGGAACGCTACCTATATCAATGTGCATAAAGGTGCTTCGTTAAGTAGAGCAGCATTCCACGGGCTGAAGCCCGTGCTACAGGTTAGCGCATTTCTTTACTCTCACATGGGGGTGAAAACGGGGCTCTCTGGAGCATCGCTCCAGCCGTTTGAACGACTCAAGCTGTGCTTGAGGCTGGGAATCCACTTTGTGACGGTTGACTGCGGGAGTAGATTTCGCGCGGCAGCGCTTAGAGTAAGGGCTATCCAACTGTGATGGAGATATCCGCCTAAGATGTAAAGTCTGTAAATGCAAAAAAGAGCTACCCTTTCGGATAGCCCTTTCTCTAATTGGAGTCTGGCGCACTGGCCGTGGGCATGAATACTACTCTCACATGGGGGTAAGCGAGGGTGTTTTAGGAACGCAGTTCCGCCCGAGCGCACGACCGACATGGATGTCGGGCTGGAGATAGCCACATGAATGTGTGACACCTAGTTGCCTATTACATGGACAGGTATTGCATAACACTCGATGAGTATGGTTTCCCTTGGGGTGCAATTGCGCGGCAGCGCTTAGAATAAGGCCACCTTAATAATTTTCGATATATACGCGGTTATTTTACAGGCTTCAGAAACGAAAAAAGCCACCCTATTAAGGTGGCTTTATTCTAAATGGGAGTCTGGCGATGTGCTACTCTCACATGGGGAAACCCCACACTACCATCGCCGCTAACACGTTTCACTTCTGAGTTCGGAATGGGATCAGGTGGTACCGTGTCGCTAAGGTCGCCAGACATTAATCGTGCAAATTCATCGAAGCATATTGCGTCGCGAAGCGACTGCTGCTTTTCAAGATGACATTTGCGCAAGGTGACTATCATTACCTACATTCATTTAGGTATGTCCTCACCTTGTCAATAAACTTGTCGTTATTTAACAAACTTGGAAGCTGTGTAATCAAATCGAGTTGCGTACTCTGTGCTCTATTGAGCCATTTTGTGTTGTCTTGTCACTCAAACAACGCCAAACCTTTGTAAACTGCTTG
>NZ_BAEN01000047.1 GCF_000314975.1 Aliiglaciecola lipolytica E3 | reverse complement strand
GTTTCGCGCTGTGTTCGACGTGCCTTTTTGTGCGGCGAAGATAAACTAACGGGAAAAAGCTATGAGCATCGTCGCCAGTGGGTGGAAGACAGATTGTTGTTTTTGACCACCGTCTTTGCCATTGAGGTCTGCGCTTATGCTGTCATGCACAATCATACTCATGTGGTATTACATGTGAATTCCAACAAAGCAAAACGCTGGACAGATAAAGAGGTGGCTGCGCGTTGGCATAAGCTTCACAAAGGGACGCTTCTATCACAAGCCTTTACGTCTAAGCAATCTGCACCGCTCACTGACGCCGAACGCATCACTCTCCATTCAACGTTGTCCGTCTATCGCCATCGTTTAACCGATATTAGCTGGTTTATGCGAGAATTGAATGAGCCTATTGCACGACAAGCAAATCAAGAAGATAACTGTACCGGTCATTTTTGGGAAGGACGATTCAAATCTCAAGCCCTGTTAGATGAACATGCATTAGCTGCCTGTATGGTGTACGTAGACTTAAACCCCATTAGAGCAAACATGGCCAGCACACCTGAAACCTCTAAACACACCAGTATTAAACGTCGTATTCGCGATTTTAAGAAAGGCTATCAGCCATCTACATTGATGCCTTTTATTGGCAATCCCAAACAGCCTCAATCACAGGGCTTGATGTTCGAGTTAGTAGACTATTTAACGTTGGCTGACCTATCTGGTCGCAATATGGCCCCTGATAAGCGAGGCGCAATTGATGTGAACGAATCGCCCATATTGCAGCGCCTAGGATTGGATGAACACACCTGGAAAACCATGTTTCTAACCTTTGAAACCACTTTTAGCGTGGCAGCAGGATTATCTGACACCTTGAAAAGATACAAGCGAAAACGTCGGCAAAAGGCTCATTAAACTCCCCCTCCCCCTTAATCCACTTTTTTATTGCTTCTTTTTACTAGCGGTAAATTTCTGCTCGCACGACATTTACCTCAATGGCTCACACTCGCCATGAATTGAAGACTGCCAAAGGATTAATCGACAAAACCAACGCTTATCCCCCTTATTAAGAATAAAACAAGCACCCTAA
>NZ_BAEN01000048.1 GCF_000314975.1 Aliiglaciecola lipolytica E3 | reverse complement strand
GCAATGATAATAAGGGGTATCTGAGAGACTGATTTTTTGCTTCCTTGGCAGTGGCATAATTCACTCCTTGAATTAAGAATACCAAAGTATAGATGTTTTGATTTTGCTCAGAGTCTAGTTTGTGGCTGTCTATGATAAAAAGAAAAGAGTGGCTGTCCACGGAAAATTAACTCCTTGAATTTAGAATACCAAAGTATAGATGTTTTGATTTTGCTCAGAGTCTAGTTTGTGGCTGTCTATGTTAAAAAGAAAAGAGTGGCTGTCCACAGAAAATTACTTAGTGCAACAATAGCGAAAGGGAATTTCATTGCCGGTGTTTTCATTGCAGTAGGTCGGTTCTTTCTTTAAAAACATCAACGGCTAATGCTGAATTGTCGTTTGCCTGATACTACCTCTAGATCGGCTTGATATAGGCCATCACCAATATGTTTGAACTCAACACCTTGCATTTTGGGCTGTCCTTTTTCGCTATATATTAATAATGGACCTGATTCTGCAAGTGTGAAAGAAATTAGACGATCCGTGATAGTTTGATTTGATACGGCTGCTGCGGGTAAATATTTATCGCTACGGCCAATAACGGCCCATCCTTTAGTCTTCGGATAGATTAAGAATAGTTTAGCGCCAAAATTGGAGATTTTTGTAGTGTACTTCGCGCCTAAGTCGACAACAGATTTTGTTTCTCGGTCATAGACAATTAAGCCGTCCCCTGGAATCTTCCATGGTTCGGTTTTAGGTTGTAGCAGTTCGCCAGCATAACTATAATCTTTAAGGCTAAACTCACTGTCAAGGAGCTCGCCGTTTTCGCTAAAATTGAAAAGTGCAATAGCCGCCACGTTATCATTCAACGGAGCTACAACACGGAATACTTGTTCATCTCGAAAAGGGTGAATAAAAAAACTTTCAGGTAATAACGTTGCGGGTGCTGAAGTGCGCAAAAGTTTTCCATCTTCATATGCAAATGGGTAAAGTACTTCGGGTTTTACCTTAGAAGGTTCATCTGAAATATATACAGGTCCACCAGAAATAGCACGAGCTATAGCCATAGGCTTAACATCTCGTTCATCATGTGTATGGAACATGTCTAAATCTCCCCAAACTGTTTGCCCCATCCATAAATGATTCGCAAAACTTTGGTAAGTATTTGATTTGTTTTTATTTTTATCGTTTTGGTTATAATCTGGACTTGAACGAGTTAAGGCGCTATGTTTCGTTTGCAAAGAATTTACATTGGGTTGAGCAATGCAATTAAGAAGTGGTAAACCCATTTCATAAGTTGCATTTTCCAAAGCTTCATTATTGAAGCGCATGGCAGCAACCGGATCAGCGGTTCCTTTATATAGATCAAATGTACGAGTGTGAAAATCTACTTTTACAAAATCAAAACCATTGTCTTTGGTATTCGCAATCATCTTGTCATAAAAAGCCTTAGATGCCTGCGGCGAAACTGCAGGTAAAACAACGCCTTCTTTCTTGGTATTTGTTAAATACGGATTTAAGTCTGACATATTATGTGCGTCTGATACGCCATTCATATAACCACCAAAATTTCGCCAAATCCCTACCCATTTTATCTGCTCAGGATCTTTTAACGCCATGATTGGTTGCCATCCATTGGGAAATTTTTTGCGATTAACATCGAAACTTAACAGTTTTCCATTATCCGCATCTAAGTACCCATCATCTATCATGACCCAACGAATAGGGGCGTTGCTTTTTTGCAAAGTGTGAAAAGCATTTTTAATGATGTCTTCGGAAATATTTTTTTTGTAATGCTCCCAAGAGCACCAACCAAGATATCCATATGGCTCATCGGGGTAGGACTTATTTGCTCGTGGTTGTGCAGCAACAAAATTTGATTCAAATACCTGTTCCCATACTGCCGAAGTTGCAGCATATGGAGAATCACCATGCGCCCAAATTACGAGAGGGATTTTTCCAGATACTTCATTAGTGCCGAAATTGCCTGTTTTTAACCAGAGTTTTTCATTCTCTACAAAGAATTGGCCATATACTTTATTGGAAGCCATTGGTAATACGGCTAGATAGCGTCCATCGTGCAATTCGAACAGTAAAAATTGTCCTTGTTGCACATTATTGTGATCTTTTCGAGTGATAGATGGTTGATAATGTTGAAGCTCGGCAATAGAGGAAAACGCCACAGCCTCAACACGGTTACCTCGAGCTACCGCTCCGCGAGCGTTAGCGCTTGAAAATGGACGATAGAAAGCGCCGTGTTTAAATGCCGGCAATACTAATTCTCTAGTTAGAACCATCCCCGATTCATCTGGTTTTGTTGCATTGATACTTTCAACAATTGAACCATTGTTTTTACCAGAAATAACAATAGGTTTTGCAAAAAGCTCAGAGCATAAAAAAGGTAGCAAGAAAAGACATAACAACGGCAAAGCTTTCATGAATCTATTTCCTTAATCAATGTTCCGTTTACAAAATATTAGGCCATTTAGCCCCTACCTGTTTAACTAAGAAACTGTAAAGCGCAAATATTGATTGTGTATCATATTATAAATAATGTACGTTAATAAAATGTTGTGAAATAGTCAATTAATATTGCGCTAAATCTCAACATTGATTTTAGTATTGTCGCTTATATGAAAAGATAACTCTATTGTTTTATTGCTTTTCAGCTCGTTATAATGACTTTGATATTGTTGAAATAATCTAAGAAATTAGGACAATTAATATTGTACAAATAACTTATGGTGTTATTTTGAATATAAGAGTACACTTGTGTGGTGTGGGATTGTCCCAAAATAGGTATTGATACCGCCTCGTAAGCAATAAATTATAAACTTAGAGAAATTAATGAAACAAAGTCTAATAATTATCATAT
>NZ_BAEN01000049.1 GCF_000314975.1 Aliiglaciecola lipolytica E3 | reverse complement strand
GTGATGACCCATTGTGGGTGGAATGGTGTTATCAATCGAGTAAGATGAATGCTGATCCCCCGTTTACAGGGTAGAGCCTAAGATGAATGCTGATCCCCCGTTTACAGGGTAGAGCCGAAGTATTTAAGATGGTGGGTCGTGCTGGATTCGAACCAGCGACCAATTGATTAAAAGTCAACTGCTCTACCAACTGAGCTAACGACCCATCTATTGAAGCTTTTTATTTTTCCAGTAATGCTTACTGGATTATTTCGGACTTTCGATTAATCAATCGAGAATTGTTAGCCCTAACTGAAAATTGGTGGGTCGTGCTGGATTCGAACCAGCGACCAATTGATTAAAAGTCAACTGCTCTACCAACTGAGCTAACGACCCTTTTTCAGTTTTGTTACAGACCTGCTGCAACGGCGGCATATAATACTCAAATATCTTCTTGGCGCAACCTAAAACTGTCGATATTTGTAAACTATTTGCCTTTTCGATGAAATTCTAAGCAACCGACACATAAACGGTATAAATTCTGTTCACTAAAAGTGAGATTATACGCTTTAAAGCCTGAAAAATTTTTTAGGCTTTAAAGCTGTATAAATGGAAAATGGCTTAATTCATCGCCTTTAATCGCGAATCTGCAAGACGACTTGACGCTGAATCAGGATACTCTGATAACACTTGTTCAAATAATTGTCTTGCTCTGGCTAAGTTATCTCTTCGCTGTTCTACAACGCCTAATTTAAACAAAGCATCGGCGCGCTTCGACGAATCTGGGTATCCGCTAACCAAAATTTGAAACTGCTCAGCTGCTTTTTCCCATTGTTGTTTGTTAAACAACAATTGGCCTAACCAGTAATGGGCATTGGGCGCATAGGTAGAATTAGGATAAGTGTTGATAAATGCTTGAAACTCTGGAATCGCTAGATCGTATTGCTTATCACGCAAAATTAGATTAACGGCGCGATCATAAGCGTCACTTTCACTAGCATTAGTCACAACGGGCATTTCAATCTGAGACGAATCTGCAGCACCATTTTGGTTAGCATTTGGGGACGTCGTTTGTTGATTTGTCTGTGAGCTTACCGCTGCTATACGCTTATCGATTTCCAAGTACAATTCGCGTTGCCGTTCTAATATCTTTTCAAGCTGATGATTATGCAATTCTAAAGTTCCGCGCATTTCGCTTACTTCATTTTGCATGTCATCTAACTGTTGTTGAATACGATGTTGCATCTCTGTACGTGAATCTAGGATACGTTCTATGACTTCCACACGCTTAGTCAATGAACTATCGTTTAAGTCTGTTACAGGCGCAGGAGCCGCATTAACTGCGGCTCCATATACAAGTAGTAGACTAATCGCTGTATTGCGTTTAATCATAATCACTCAATCTTATTGATATACCAAAACACCACGGCGGTTTTGTGCAAATGCAGACTCAGAGGTGCCATTTGCTGCAGGCTTTTCTTCACCGTAAGAAACGACTGAAATTTGTGAAGAGCTTACGCCGGCATTAAGTAAATATGTTTGAACTGATTTTGCACGTCTCTCACCCAAAGCGATATTATACTCTGGCGTTCCACGACGGTCACAGTGACCTTCGATGACAATTGATTGACTTGCATTTGCAGACAAGAATTCAGCATGCTTTGACAAAATAGCACGCGCAGAAGAAGATAAGTTTGCAGTATCAAAATCAAAGTAAACTACTTGATCTTGCTCTAAACTAGCTAGTTCTTGAGCACGCTTTTCTGCTTCCATTTCTTGACGCTGTTTCATCGCCATTGCTTCCGCTTTTTCAGCTTCAGCTTGTCTCGCTGCTTCATCCGCCGCAGCTTGTTGCGCTGCCGCTTCTCTTGCAGCTGCTTCATCAACACCATTGTCTGTTGACGTACATGCCATCACGGTCACCAATGGCAGTGCAATCACTAAACCTTTAAATACTTTTTTAAGTTGCATTTCGTTATTCCTTCTCGTTTTCGAAATTTCTAACAGATTTTAATTTACATTACAAAAATGGTGACCAGCTAGGTGACTTAACCTGCCCTTCTGACACCGGCAACCTTGCCTTAAATCGTCCATCAAGTGACACCAATGATAATACTTGCTTTCCTTCATGCAAAGTACTGTAGATTATCATACTGCCATTTGGTGCAAGACTTGGGGACTCATCCAAAAATGTTTTGGTTAATACCAACAAATCGCCAGATTCCACACCTTGCTTAGCAATATGATAGTTCCCTCTGGTTCGGTTTACCATGACCATTTGTGTGCCATCTGGTGTAAACGTTCCCCCTAGGTTCATATCGCCCTCGAAAGTGACCCGCCGAGTCTTACCTGTTGCTAAATTTACTCGATAAATCTGAGGTTTACCACCCCGTTCTGAACTAAAAATCAAATGTTTTCCATCTGGAGACCAACTTGGTTCGGTATCAATTGCTCGATTTCGGGTAATTTGACGCAATCGTTTCGACGCTATATCCATCACATAAATTTCAGGATTGCCATCTTTGGACAGTACCATAGCCAATTGGTTACCATCTGGTGAAAAAACAGGAGCGCCATTAATGCCGGGAAAATCAGTCATCATTGTACGATTACCTGTATATATATCTTGAATAAAAATTTGCGGCTTTTTATTTTCAAACGACACATACACAAGCTTTCTGCCATCAGGTGACCACGAAGGTGACATTAACGGTTCATTCGAGCGCAATAAAATATTTTCATTCATGCCATCGTAGTCAGCCACTATTAATTGAAATGGCTTGGTCTCAGTGGCTGAATCTCGCACGATAACGTATGCTATTTGCGTCAGGAATGCGCCCTTTTCACCCGTCAGTTTTTCGTAAACGATGTCGCTTATGCGATGGGCATACTGTCGGAAATCAGCTCCTTTGATGACCCAAGTCCACTCATCCAAGATATGGTCGCGACTCGTTACCATCTGACCATTATTTAACATTTGTGTTTGGCCGCCAGTGATCTGGCCGCGAATAACGTCTAAAAGTTGCAACGAAATTTTGAACTCATCAGCGGCTTGCTGTTGAATGTGACCAATAAGTACTGCTTCAGCACCTGCTTCCGCCCACTCACTGTAATCCACTTCACTGTCGGATTTTGGCAACTGTGGCATTTGCTGGCGTGACAACGCAAAGAATTTACCACTACGAGTTAAATCTGCTGCAACCACTTGATCGATGCTACTAGGCAGCACAGTTCCTGGGGTTATATGAAAAGGGACAATACCAACAGGACGCGCATTATTAACACCTTCTGTGATATATATCTCAAGGGTCGCGTGTGACCCAACTGAAAAACAGATTAGAAAAAATGTTAGCAATGTAATTTTTATTTTATTCATTCATTAAAAACCAAAGTTGAGAGTGATATCTTTCAAATTATTTTGTACTTGTTGATCAGCTGACATGGGTAATTCTCCTGCCCTACGTATCGCCTGTTCACCTGCCACACAGACAGATTTATCGCCGCCCAACGTACGAACCTGAATAACAAATCCAGACGATGCCAGACGAATATTAATTCTGCATGACTTTCCTTTCATGGCATCGTCAACATACCAATTCTGAATTATTTTCGCTCTGATCAAAGCAGTATATTTTTCAGTTTCAGTTAAAACCTGTCGCTGGCGTTGTTGATTACGAGCACTTTGCTCTCGTTCCAGCTGTTCTTGCATTAACCGTTCCTGTTCTTGCATTTCAGCTAATTCGCGTTTTTTGCGCTCAGCTTCTTGCCTAGCACGTTCTTCTCGTTCGCGTTTTTCTTGCGCTTTGCGCTCTCGCTCTTCTGCAGCTTTTCGTTCGAGTTCACGTTGCTTTTTTTGTTCTTCTTCTTTGCGCGCCTTTTCCTCAGCTAAGCGTTTCTTTTCTTTCGCTTCAGCCGCAGCCTGTTGCTGTCGCTTAGCATCCTCTTTTCGCTTTTTCTCTTTCGCTGCTATATCGCGTTTACGCTGTTCGGCCTCGGCTTTACGCCTTTGTTCATCGCGTATTTTTTGTAATTCTTTTTGTTTTTCAGCTTCGGCCTGTTGTTGAATACGCTTAAGTTGATCATTTACCGTTTTTTGATCAACAACGACCGCTTCGATAGGCGTAAAATTAGGAGTACTAAGATCAATTTGTTTAGGTACCGTATGAAAGTCGAAACTAATTGCCAACACTCCACCTAAAAAGATATGAAGCGCAATTGAAATCAACAAAGGGTTAGACTTAAACATGTATAGCCTATTCCTCAGGAGACTCTGTCATCAAGCCAACAGATGGAACACCTGCACGTTGCAACAACACCATTAGTTGTACTACGTTTGCATAAGGTACGGCACCATCACCTTTCACGACAACGGGCGTGGCCGGTTCTTTTTGAATTTGCTGAGCAACAATAACCGCTAAATCAGTTGCTGACATAGGATCATCTTGCTTATCACCCACATTGATAAAGTATTCACCAGCCGCGTTTACCGAAGCGATAATAGGCGGTTTCGAATCATCCGATAAAGATTCCGCTTCCGCTTTAGGTAGATCGACTTTAACGCCTTGCGTAACAAGGGGAGCTGTAACCATAAAAATAATTAGCAACACCAACATCACATCAATATAAGGCACCACATTAATTTCTGATACTGGACGTCGCCTTTTGCGTTCGTACATGATCATAATTAAATGCTCTCAACTTTTTGAGATAAGGTTTGTCGATGCAAAATGCTAGAGAACTCTTCCATAAAGTTACCATAGCTATTTTCCAGTTTTTCGACTTGGTTACTAAAGCGGTTGTATGCAATAACAGATGGAATAGCAGCAAAAAGACCCATCGCCGTAGCGATAAGTGCCTCTGCTATGCCCGGAGCAACCATCGCTAATGTGGCTTGCTGAACTTCACCAAGGGCTATAAAGGAGTTCATGATGCCCCAGACGGTACCAAATAAACCGATATAAGGACTAATCGAACCTGCCGTTGCTAGAAATGGTAAGTTTGCCTCAAGATTATCGACTTCGCGCGACAGTGACACCCGCATAGCTCGATAAGTCCCATCCATAATAGCCTCTGAGGACGTTCCACTGGCTTTACGTAATCTAACAAACTCTTTAAAACCGGCGCAAAATAGACTTGCCATACCTTGTACCGACTGTCGAGCGGACAACTCTTGATATAACTTGTTCAGGTCGACACCAGACCAAAACTTGTCTTCAAACTTTTTCGTTTCTGTTCTTGCCTGCTTTAGTACTTTGGTGCGTTGAAAAATAAACGCCCATGAAACAACGGATGTCGCCAATAACAACAACATAACCAATTGAACCAGAAGACTTGCCTGTAAAAACAGATCAAAGAATGACAAATTAGATGACACTTGAGATTTCCCCTAAAATGAACGCAGGTATAGCAATGGGTTTCATCTTTTTCAGATCAACACATGCAACCCTGATTTGCGCACTTACCAAACTTATATTGTTTGAGTTTATTATTTGTTGTTTGAACAACATGCTAGCACGTTTTAATTCAATTATTTGTGTATTGACGTGCAATACATCATCGAATTTTGCGGCAGCAATATAGTCCATTTCAACCCGTTTGACGACAAAACCTATATTTTGTTCCAAAAGTCCGTGTTGTTCTATACCAAAACTTCTTAACCATTCTGTTCTGGCGCGCTCTAAAAACTTTAAATAGTTGGCATAATATACAATTCCACCCGCATCTGTATCTTCGTAGTAGACTCTAAAATCATACTGATGGATGGGGTTTTGCATCGTATTTCATACCTTTCAACAAGATTTCAATGGTTAGTACAATAAACATGAAAATAATTCAATTCTAAACCGTTTAAATGCATAGTTATGTGATGAACGTTGACTAAGTATATGGTAACTACGTCAATTCAAGATAAGCATGCATTTATGGCGCATAAAAAATAACACAGCCCCTAATTTTGGTAATCCAAAATCAAACTCCATAAAAACCTAAATGTGACAATAACAAGTCAAAAACCAACCTATCAAAGGCTTAGAAAAAACCAAATTAAATCCAAAATAAATTTATCCATTAATTTTTCTAATCTGAAATTACAATTTTTTTCAATTGTGGAAATATTTTGAATGTATAGAATACGCTTCGTTCTCTGGACTAACGCAACGACTCAATCGAAGCGGTAGTCAGAAAATGTTGTCAATTTCTTATTGATAGATTTGTTCCCTGGAATTTTCCTTCCAAACACTTGTTGCTTTGCCCGCGAATTTCGCGGGCTTTTTTTTGTCTCGGAATCTACTCCGAATAATCTTTTCCAAAATGTAAAAAGGCCCGTTGTGACACGATTCGGCCTCTTGGCGTTCGTTGTAAGAATCCCTGTTGAATTAAAAATGGTTCGATAACATCTTCTATCGTATCTTTTTCTTCACCAATTGCCGCAGCCAGATTGTCTAATCCAACCGGACCACCCAAAAACTTGTCAATGATAGTTAACAATAATTTACGATCCATATAATCAAACCCTTCCTTATCTACATCAAGCATGTCTAAGGCTTGGGCTGATACATCTTGGGTGATATCGCCATCTGCTTTAACTTCGGCAAAGTCTCTAACTCGACGCAATAAACGGTTAGCTATCCGAGGTGTCCCCCTAGATCGTCTAGCTATTTCAATCGCCCCTTGCTCATTAATACTTAAATTTAAATACTTAGCAGAGCGTTTTACTATTTGTGTTAAGTCTTGCACGTTGTAAAACTCTAGTCGCTGCACAATACCAAAACGATCACGCAATGGCGAAGTTAACGAACCGGCCCGCGTGGTTGCGCCGATTAACGTAAACGGAGGTAACTCCAGCTTTATAGAACGTGCCGCTGGTCCCTCACCTATCATAATATCCAACTGATAATCTTCCATTGCTGGATACAGAACTTCTTCAACCACGGGACTTAAGCGATGTATTTCATCAATAAATAACACATCATGGGCTTCTAGGTTAGTTAACAAGGCAGCCAAATCACCGGCTTTTTCTAACACAGGTCCAGAAGTCGTTTTAATATTGACGCCCATTTCATTAGCAACAATATTTGCTAGCGTGGTTTTACCCAATCCTGGAGGTCCAAAAATCAACAAGTGATCTAACGCATCACTTCGATTTCTCGCTGCTTGAATAAAAATATCCATTTGCTTACAAACGTGATCTTGTCCCGTGTAATCAGCCAGCAATTTCGGCCGGATAGCGCGATCTACTGCTTCATCTTCAGTATCTGCGGTGGGATGGAGTAATCGATCTGCTTCAATCATGCATAAGTCTTAATAAATTAACGTTAATGGATAGTGTTTTTTTATACAGTAAAAATCAATTACTGTATAGTCAAGTTAAGCCAAAGCAACTGATTAAATCATCGATCGCAATGCCTCACGGATTAACTCTTCACTACTGATTCCGTCTTTGAAAACCGAATTAATCGTTTTGGCGGCGATAGCAGGCTTGTAACCCAGCGCAACCATGGCACTTAAGGCATCTTCTTTTACATCAGTAGGTTTAACCAGGGTTTCTTGTGAAGTTTGTGTTTGCATTGGTGGAAGATGATGTTTCCCTTCACCTTGTTCTTCAAGTTTTTTCAGGCGGTCACGCATTTCAACTACTAACCTTTCAGCGGTTTTCTTACCCACACCAGGTAATTTTACTAAGCCTGTAAAATCATCGTGACTAACACATTGAATAAACTGAGATGCCGACATGCCAGATAATATCGTTAAGGCTAACTTAGGTCCCACACCATTTACTTTAATTAGCTCTCTAAACAACGCTCGTTCAGATTTATCCGCAAACCCAAATAACAACTGAGCATCTTCACGTACCACAAAGTGTATATAAACTGTGGCTTCTTGCCCTATCTCTGGTAATTGATAGAAGCTCGTCATGGGGAGTTGCACTTCATAACCAATGCCACCCGCTTCAATTAAAATTTCGGGCGGTTGTTTTTCTAGCAATTGGCCGCGGATTAAGCCGATCATCGATATATCCTATTTTGCTAATTCTCGATAGAGAAGTTTTAAAAAATTATTTTCTTAACCTACCACGCACGGTTTTACTGGCTTGCCCGGCAAGTTTTAATAAACTCTGATTTGTATGCCCGTGACATAAGGCCACGGCTAGCGCGTCTGCAGCGTCTGCTTGCGGGGTAGCAGTTAGTTTTAGCAAGTAGCTTACCATATGCTGAACTTGTGATTTTTCCGCGCTACCTTTACCTACAACACTTTGCTTTATTTGTCTGGCAGAATATTCGGCCACAGGTAATTCGGCATTAGTTGCGGCCACAATGGCGGCCCCACGTGCCTGTCCTAGTTTCAATGCAGAATCGGGATTTTTAGCCATGAATACTTGTTCGATAGCAAAAAACTGCGGTTGAAACTGACAAATTATCTCACTGACACCTTTGTAAATTTGATTCAATCGCGGTGCTAGGTCATCTCCTTGCACACGAATACAACCACTGCCTAGATAACTAAACGTATTGCCAGTTTGTTTGATCACGCCATAGCCCGTTATCCGTGAGCCCGGATCAATACCTAGAATTATTGACATGCGTTCTCTATAGGTTCTGGTACAAACTGCTGAATAGCAGCACGGTTAGTATCTGACCAGACTAAGGCCATGGCCTCGGATTTGGGGAGCCACTGAAAAGATAGATGTTCTGTAAGGGTGATATTTTCATCACCATTAACCTGCAGCGCAAAAACATGCTCAGTATTAAATTTACAGTCAGGGGGATAACGATGTTGCCAAATATCACGAATTTCATATTGATTAACACAGCGACAATCAATTAAAGATAATTGGCCGTGCATTATATTGATGCCTGTTTCTTCGGCGACTTCTCTGATAGCAGTTTGCATTGGCTGTTCATCTTGCTCAAGCGTACCGGTAACACTCTGCCAGAAATCGGGGTCATCTTGACGTTGCATCACAAGCACATTGGATGCAGTGTCAAAAATAACCACCAAAGCGGATTCAGGACGTCTCAACGTCATATTATTCGGCTTTTTTATCAACTAATGTTGCAATCGCCAATTCTTTCAACTGCTCAGGATTCGCTTCAGACGGCGCATCCGTTAACGGACAAGCTGCAGTAGTCGTTTTTGGGAATGCCATAACGTCGCGAATTGAGGTTGCGCCTGTCATTAACATTACCAGACGGTCTAACCCAAACGCTAAGCCCGCATGCGGTGGTGCGCCAAACTTTAAGGCTTCAAGTAAGAAGCCAAACTTCAATTCTGCTTCTTGTTCGCTGATGCCCAGAATACGGAATACTTCCGACTGCATCGCTTGATCGTGAATACGCACCGAGCCACCGCCTAGTTCAACACCGTTTAACACCATATCATACGCGTTAGATAATGCGTTGGCAGGGTCAGCGGCTAGTTCGCTAGCAGTCAAATCACGAGGTGCAGTAAATGGATGATGCAGCGCATGGTAATGCCCATCCACTTCCTCGAACATTGGGAAGTCGACAACCCAAAGTGGTTTCCACTCACCTTCTAATAAGTCGAGATCTTCTCCTAGTTTCAGGCGCAATGCCCCCAAAGCTTCGGTAACCACATTTGCACTGTCGGCACCAAATAAAATAATATCGCCATCGTTTGCACCGGTGCGCTCAACAATGCTCATAGCCACTTCTTCGTTAAGGAATTTTAGAATTGGCGATTGCAAGCCTTCAATGCCTGCAGATAAATCGTTTACTTTCATCCAAGCGAGGCCTTTTGCGCCATAGATGCCAACGAAACTGCCATAGTCGTCGATATTTTTGCGTGATAAAGCAGCGCCACCAGGCACTTTAATCACTGCGACACGACCTTTAGGGTCATTCGCAGGTCCAGCAAACACTTTAAATTCTACGTCTTTTACTAAGTCAGCAACATCTACCAATTCAAGCGGGTTACGCAAATCCGGTTTATCGCTACCAAAGCGACGCATAGCGTCAGCAAATGTCATATGCGGAAATTCGCCTAGATCAACATTTAGCATTTTTTGGAATAAGTCACGAATCAAGCCTTCAGTGATAGACATCACACCTGATGCATCTAAAAATGTGGTTTCGATATCAATCTGAGTAAATTCAGGTTGACGATCAGCACGTAAATCTTCATCACGGAAACACTTTACGATTTGATAATAACGGTCCATTCCTGACATCATCAACAATTGTTTAAACAACTGTGGCGATTGTGGTAACGCAAAAAACTCACCTTTGTGGGTGCGACTTGGCACCAAATAATCACGCGCTCCTTCCGGAGTCGCTTTAGTTAATATCGGCGTTTCAATATCTAAAAAGCCGTCACCCTCAAGATAACTTCTTACTGCACTTGTCACTTTTGCTCGAAACTTTAAGCGATCACTCATAATAGGACGGCGTAAATCAAGATAACGGTATTTTAAACGTTGTTCTTCAGAGTTCTCTTGATTCCAATCTAACGGCAATACGGCTGATTTATTCAGGATTGTTAAAGCCTTGCCTAATATTTCGATTTCACCTGTAGACATATCTTGATTAATTTGTCCTTCAGGTCGACCGCGAACTAAACCGGTAATTTGCACGCAATACTCACTGCGCAGACTGTTAGCTTTGGCAAATACTTCTTCTAAATCAGGATCGTAAACAACTTGAACGATGCCTTCACGATCGCGCAAATCGAGAAATATAACACCGCCTAAATCACGACGTTTATTAACCCAACCACATAATGTAACTTCTTGACCTATAAAATCTGCGTTTATATTGCCGCAATAATCTGTGCGCATGAAAAGCCTCTGTTGCCTGTACCGCCCCCTAAATTTTGTTTCTCTGAGGCGCGTAGCTAAAAATTATTGATAAAATCCGAAAGGATTGAAAAGCCGCATAGTATAAACAAATCCCTGCCAATGCACAGCGATGAACGCATAATTTCTCTGTAAGATTATAAAAAATGTAGTAGGTATGCACTTTCGGCTATTGATTCGAAGGAAATTGCCACTCTCTCAGCAGCCAAGACGAGAGAGTGGTTGAGTCACGCTAGGCAACTTCAGGTTTGAAATCACCTGAGTGTAGGTCGTGTTTTTTCATTAATTTATGCATGTCAGTTCGGTTACGACCAGCTAGTTCAGCAGCACGGGTAACGTTTCCGTCTGTCATTTTTAATAGTTTGAGCAAATAATTCTGTTCAAACGCATCTCGTGCTTCAGTTAATGTTGGCCATTTTTGTTCTGAAGCCGATAGTGCTTGTTCAACTAAATGAGCGGCAATAACTGATGTTTGTGTTAAAGCAACACATTGTTCAACCACGTTAACTAACTGTCTTACGTTTCCGGGCCAAGGTGCAGTCGCCAATAACTGCATTGCATCATCAGAGAAGCGACTAACATTTACGCCATGCCTTTCAGCGCTTTTTGCTAACAAATAACGCGCAAGCAATGGAATATCTTCGGAGCGTTCTCTGAGCGATGGCAAGGTTAAATTCACGACATTGAGTCGATAATATAAGTCTTCTCTAAAATTTTGCTCTTGCATTTCTTTGGCGAGATTTTTATGTGTCGCTGAAATAACGCGCACATTGATTGGTATTTGTTTACTGCTACCAACCGGTCTAATTTGTTGCTCCTGCAGTGCTCGTAGCAGTTTTACCTGTAATGGCACAGGCATATCACCTATTTCATCTAAGAAAAGCGTGCCACCATCAGCTTCACGAAACAAACCTTGATGTTCATTTACCGCGCCGGTGAACGCACCTTTTGCATGTCCAAATAATTCTGATTCCAACAAGTTTTCTGGCAATGCACCGCAGTTGATCGCCACAAAAGGTTTACTACCTCGGTTGCTAGCTTTGTGCAGGGCCTTGGCTAACAGTTCTTTACCTGTACCACTAGCACCACTTATCAATACACTTACATCGCGTTTTGCTACTCTAAATGCTTGATCTAACAGTTGCTCCATTTGCATAGAGCGAGTAATTATTTCTTCGCTCCAAGTACCATTTTGCGCACTTTGGCTTTGACTTACTGCTTTAACCAGTAATTCTCTAAGTGCATCATGATCGATGGGCTTGGTTAGAAACCCAAACACACCTCTTTGGGTAGCTTCTACAGCATCTTGAATTGTGCCATGAGCAGTCATGAGGATGACTGGAATGTCACGGCGAAGCGAAACAATTTCTTCAAATAGACTCAAGCCATCTAAACCAGGCATGCGCAAGTCGCTTAACACCACATCAAAACTTTGTGTATTGAGCAACCGCAAAGCTTCTTTACCTCCTTCTGCTGTGGCGACCTGATAACCTTCACCTTGTAATCTGATGGTCATCAAACGCAACAAGTTTTCGTCATCATCTACCAACAAAATACGTGGTAATGCGCTTGCTTCTGACTTACTCATTGGTTAATCCCCTCTTTTTTCTCCATCATAGATGCCTCAATTTTTAATAATTGATCGATTTGTTGCTGTTGTTCGAACAATCTTTGCTGCTGTATATCGAGCTCTTTTGACTGATTCGTGTTTATCCGCGTTAGAATTGTCAGCGCAGATTCAAATTCCAATAATTCCTGACTTGGCTTATATACAAGTACAAACAACAGTTGTTTCATTTGCTCAGTTAACGTCGGTAGTATTTCGTCAGCCCAACCTTGAGCGCGCAACCGATTTTGATAAGGTGTTCCTTTTCCCTGGCTAAGCAGCACCTTTTTCATCAGTTCACCTGATGTGTTACCTAGCTGAGCAATCATTTCTTTGCGCTTCGGCCAAGACAATTCGTCATGCTCTACCCAATACGTCAACCAATATGTCAGCTCGCAATTCTTCTCCACTGCCATATCCGCGTTAAATAAACAAAACTGTGTTTTTTCCGGTGGTTTGATTTCAGTTACAGGAATAGGTTTTGGCGCTAAAATTTCGCACCCCGTTAACATCAAAACGCCAGAAACAATTATGCTATGTAATTTTTTCATGCTGCCACCTCAGTTTGTGGCAAGCTTACTCTCATACAGACGTCTGCATAATCAACATCAACTATTTCAACTGTGCCATGCATCATTCGTGCACAATCTGCAACAATAGACAAACCTAATCCAGATCCAATCACTCTGTCGTTGCGCCTGTGCTCACCTCGTTTGAACGGTTCAAACAATGATTTTCGTATTTCAGCAGGTATTTTTCGCCCTCGATTTGCCACATCCAAAATCAACATATCCCTTTGTTTATAAAGCTTAATATCTATAGGTCGCCCCATGGTTCCATGGGCTAATGCATTAGACAAAAGATTATCAATAATTCGTCTATATAAATTTGGATCCACCGTAATATTTATCACTTGATTATCTACATTCACTTCGTTTTTGTTTTGTTGTATTGCCAGTGCATTGTCAATCAATGCCGCTTTCAGCAAACTACTTGTGTCTGTTTTTTCATACACGGGCTTAGCCTGTTGCAATAGCAAATTGTAGTCAAGTAATTGTTCAATAAGTAGATTCAAACGTTCTGTACTGCTAGTTAACAAACTAATCACTTCTTTTTGCTGCTCGTTAAGTGCTCCCACTACCTGCTCAGACAATAAAGAACAACCTTCTTTGATACTTGCCAAGGGGGTTTTGAGTTCATGAGAAGCATGACGTAACAGCGCATGGCGAAGGTGTTCTAATTGATTTAAACGTTCAGCTAACCAATGTAATTTATGCTCTACTTCAATCAATTCTTTTGGTCCGGAAGTAGAAATTTTAGGGAGGGATTCTGATTGCTTAGCAATATCACTGATTATTCGTTCAATTTTAGACACAGGTGAAAGGATAATTTGACTGGCGAAGATAATTAATAGCAATGAAAACGTCACTAATAGTGCGGTTGACCAGGCTTGGGTTTGTTGTACCGAGTTGACATAATCTTGTTGCTGTTTAATTCGTTCGTCTAAAAGAGAATCAACTTGTTTTTGTAAATCTTCAATAGAGCGGCGAAATTCTGCGAGTTGTGCATCTAACAATAGTTTGTCTTCGATTTGACCATTGTTTTCAAACCAAGCGATACGTTTTTGCAATGTTGAACACACATACTCGCTAGGCAATTCAGCACATACATTGACTAACTTTTCTTCAAGCCTATCAATATAATTATCGGTAAGTTGTTTTAGTTCAGGTTTTTTGAGTACGTGATATTGGCGTATCAATCGTTCGACATCAATAGCGATGTTTTCCATATCACCAATTTGACGCGCCATTGTCACTGAAAACTGTGCTTCACTAGCCGCTATTTGCGCCATTTTGGTCAGGGTACTTTGGCTGTGCCAGAGCAACACAGCAAGTGGGATCAGTGCAATCAGAAAGCTGATTAAAGTAAGTTGTCGCAACGAACCAATTTGCATTTTCATATCTCAAAAAACATCGCTCAAACTGGCAGTATCCTACGACAATGGCGTAAATGGAACCAAAGAAATAAAGTCATTTAATTAAAGAACCTCAACAAGCGGTTTCACGGGGAGGTAACACGGCTTCAGAGCCACAGAAACCAGAATGTTGAGGCAAAATCGTAACGGGAAAGTTAGTTAATACGGGTGTCAATAATCTAGGCTTTTTTGTCAATCTGTCTGGATAAGTTCGCTTCTAACAGCTCATCAGAACTTATTTTGCCATCACCATTAGTATCAATTTTGCCGAATGCAGCTAACAAATTTGGGTCAGCAACGGCTTCTCGAATACTTATCATACCGTCTTCATCTAAATCCATTTCAGCAATCAAATCGGTTTGCGCGTATGCCGAAGTACCGAGCATAGATTGCAAAAAAATCACCGCTGCAAACATTAATCCCATTGAAATAAACGTTTTCATAAACCAATCTCCATTTGAACAATTTAGCAAAAAAGGAAGTGGCTTCCATGCCATGCAATGCGTCAACGCATTCAGAATGATTTATAGTTAGTTGCAAACGCCATCGCAGCCAATAACAAAACCGTTATCATAAATCATCTTCGCCGTGATCATCCTTAATAAGCTGTAGGAACCAGTACAGCCATCACAGTTACATCACATTGCTATAACATGAATTATGCCAGAGTTAATTTAACTAGCGTTTTCAGTATGTTAACGAGAAATTGATGATAAACAGTAAGGAAGCAGCCAGCCGACCGTTCCTTATTTGCAACACCCTTGTGGAGGCCAATATATTTTCCATAACTTTCAATAGGTTAGCATGTCTTCAATCAATGACAACCTAGTATTTATGCGGTTTCAAGAGGCGCTATCAATGACTTTTAATTTACTTTGTATGAACTGACTATGCGGAATATGCAATAAATCGGAGATACGTCGTATTAAATGAATTTCTTGGACATCAAGATGTTTATCGGCATAGGCCACTTGCCACAGTGATTCTAATATCTGTAACTTTTCTGACACGTCACAATGTGCATTAATTATTCGTGTAAATTGGTGAAAATCTGCTGCTTGCTCTGCTTGTTCAGAGGCCAGTTCGACCAGACTATTTAACTCACTTTCAGACAAGTCAAATTGATTTTTCAGAAGTGTCTGATACGCTTCTTTTTCTGCGGCTTCAAATTTATTATCAGCCCGCATGATCTCGAATAACAATACGCCGGTTGCTAATTCAACTGTGTGCTTTTCGGAAGTATCGGATTGTTGCTGTAAATTTTGTTGAAACCATTCATTCAATGCTTTGAACATATCTGCTCCAATGTTGCTAATGCTTTGCTAAAACTATGATTACATTAATTAATAAATCAAGACTTATGGGCTGAGTACCCTAGCATTTCGGTTTGCTGACCAAAATTAAGCATTTCTACCAGTTACCAACTTAGGTTAATTTTCTGTTTCAAACATATAATAATGACTAGCCTTCATACCTAGTTTTTTATAGGTTTCCTGGGCCACCTGATTGTCATGTTCCACGTATAACCGGAATCCGCAAACACCTTGGGTATCTTCGGCGAGCATTTTGACCTTTTCATACAGCATTGAATAAATACCTGTTCGTCTATTTTGCGGACGTACATAGACGCTTTGAATCCACCAAAACTGACTATTACGCCAATCACTCCATTCAAAAGTCACCATCAAGCTACCTGCAATTTCTCCATTTTGTTGCTCAGCAACTAAATAAAACCCTTTGGTTTTATCAAGTATTAACGCAGAAACTCCAGCGGTGAGGACGTCACTATTTAATTTTTTATCTTCTGTTTCCAATGCCATTGCTTGATTGAAATCAACCAAAGCGCTTACATCGCTTTTTGAAGCTTGCCTAATTGTTATCATTATTTACACCTTAATAGTCACACACACAGAACGACCTTGAGCATAGTAATTCACGCTTTCACAAAGCTCTCTAATCAATGGGATTCCTCTTCCATAAGCGTCTGAGTCATGTCCTGATTTTATGCTTTCATAATCAAAACCAACGCCTGAGTCGGTAACATGAATAGTTAGCACTTTAAGTTTAGGTTCAAAGCTAATCTTTATGGTTATGCGCCCCTGATTCAGTTCAGACAAACGTTGGGTGCGTAATTCGAAATACTCAAAAAAGCCTTCTGTAGTTTTTTTAATGTCTGAATTTAATTTCAGAATTCCATGATCTAATGAATTGATAAAAAGCTCATTTAATACTGTAGATAAATCGGAACGCACGCTGTGTAGCCCTAATTGACTGCATACCATAACTACAATGTCATAGACGGGATCAAACTCGGTTAAATGCTCTGCCGTTAAGTCAACCGCAATCTCAAAGGGTAGCTGAGTAGTAGCAAATTCGGGTTTTAACTCAGATAGGCTTTGGCAGGTATAACTGATTAGTGTGATATCGTCTAGTTGCTCTGCATTGCCTCTAAATTTCTCAGTTCGATGGCTAATTTCTTCTACCGTCATTGTCGGATCAGATGCCAACCAACTCATCACGGCTTCTTCACCGAGCATTTGTTCCTTGACGTTAGTTAATTCGATTATCCCGTCTGAATAACCGATTAAACGATCTCCTAGCTTTGCATCGAAATATTCAACGTTTTCTTCAAATTCATCTGCTTCGAGAATGCCTAGCGCCATATGCAAGGAAGTGAATTTTTTTGTGACTGTGCCATCAGGTGCAATAACCGATAAATCCGGCATACCACCATTCCAAACGGCAAATTGATGGCCCGATGCCGAGATTTCCGTGACGACCGCGGCGAAAAACATGTCCGCTGGCAATAACGCTAGCAAGGTTTTATTAATGGTTTTAGACATTTCAGAAACTGAAACACCCTTTCTTGACATCGCCTGAAATGCCCTAGCAACCGGCAGAGCACCGATAGCCGATGCCAGTCCGTGACCTGTAAAGTCTCCCATCAAAAAATACATGCCACCTGATGGGCTAGGCTCGATGAGAAATAAATCACCATTAAAGGTGCTGGCGGGAGCCAACCGATAGTCAAAGAACTGTTTGGTAGCATCATTTATGGTAAGCGCATTGGCAAAAATATGTTCAACAATTGCGTGTTCTCGTTCGACCCCATTTCGAAAATAATTAAGCTCAGTATTTTGTTGGTGGGCACGTTTACTTAATAATCTTGTGCGCGCATGAGCTCTAATCTTTGCCGTCAGGATTATGCGGTCGAACGGCTTAGTAGCAAAGTCATCCCCGCCTACTTCAAGGCATCTAACCAGTGCAGTTTGATCGTCTTTTGCAGTTATAAAAATGACCGGAAGATAAATGTCACCTGCCATTTTTTTTAATAAAGGCGCTACGGTATAACCATCCATATCCGACATGATGACATCTAAGAGCACCAAGTCAGGTTTGATTTTTTCAGCCAGCTGCAAGGCTTCCCTGCCCGTTTCTGCTTCGAAACAGTCAGTGTAACCAGCCTCTTCTAACATGTGAACTAACAAGAATCTATTTAAAGATTCATCGTCAACTATGAGAATACGCAATGTATTAGCTCTACTAACTCATATCGAACTTTTTATCGAAACGTGAAATTTTTAGAATTTTCACAACTTGCGGACGACAATTTACAATCTTAAAGGTTTCAATTCTCTCAGCCATAATTTTTTGCATATTAAGTAACATGCCTAATGCTGAGCTATCCATGTATTCCGTATGACTCAAATCAACTACGATTGTTTTTACCGAATCAGATATGTGTAAATATGCATCTCTAAACTCTTGTACTTTACCGAAGTCAAACTTTTCCTCCATGTAGATTGTCAGCACATTTTGGTCATCAGAGATACGGGTCTCCAAACTCATTCATTTCTCCATCAACTAGTTATTGTTCAATTAGTTACTTACTTTGGCATACCGAAAAGATTTGGCAACTATTATTATCAAGCTTAGGTTGAAAATTAGGCATTATGTTATCTTTATCTAAATTTGTCTGAGAAGAACCTTGAGTATTGGTTTTAATGCTAGCAATATTTGTCTAAACTGAAGCGTCTAGATAGCATGAATAAGTTTAATTATGTCGCAAAATAATCTTGTATATAGCACTGGTGTCGGGCGAATAGAGCCACAACAAAACGTCCCAACGAAAACCAAAAAAAGTGATGGTATTGTTAGGATCCGCAGAGAAACTAAAGGCAGAAAAGGTAAAGGCGTTACCATTATAGATGGCATTGATTTACCCCAGGATGGCTTGAAAAATTTGTGTTCAGAACTGAAAAAAAGTTGTGGCACAGGTGGTGCAGTCAAACAAGATCTAATTGAAATTCAAGGTGATAACCGCGATAAAATCAAACTACTTCTCGAAAAGAAAGGTTTAACAGTCAAACTAGCTGGCGGTTAATCACCCTCACTCATAATCAGGATCGTATATGAACCACATATCGTTAACCGACGTTAATATTCTTTTGATTGAACCTTCGGATACGCAGCGCAAAATAATTTCGTCATTATTAATCAAAGAAAACGTAGGATCTGTAGATTCGGTCTCCACCCTTGCCGAGGCAAAAAGTGCACTCAGATCCCATAGTAGTGACGTCGTAGTCAGTGCCATGTATTTTGAAGATGGTACCGGTTTAGATCTGCTTAAACATATTAAGAGTGACGCTGAAACTGCCACCATTCCCTTTATGCTTATCAGCAGCGAAAATCGCGTGGCTAAACTAGAAGAATTTAAACAAGCTGGTGTTGCAGCGATTTTACCCAAGCCATTTAAGCCTGTTCATTTGTCACGAGCGTTGAACGCAACTTTGGATTTAATTAATTCAGAAGAATTAGATTTAGAGTTGTTTGATATCAATGACGTTAGAGTGCTATTAGTGGACGATAGTCGCTTAGCAAGAAATCATATCCATCGAGTTTTAGAAGGGATGGGGTTAAAGAATATACAAGAAGCTGAGAATGGCGCAATGGCACTGACATTCTTGAAAGACAACGTATATGACCTCGTTGTCACTGATTACAATATGCCAGAAATGGACGGACGTGAACTTTCTGAATACATTCGCTTTAATCCCGATACATCACATATTCCCATTATTATGGTGACTTCTGAAGCGGCAGATAGTGCACACATGGCAAATATTCAACAAACCGGCGTTAACGCTCTGTGCGATAAACCTTTCGAGGCGCAAGAAGTACGCAAGATTCTGGCGACTTTGTTAGGCAGCTAAAAATATAATTCTGCAATATCTAATACCAACTTGCGATTGACAACATTGCATTGAATTTATAAGTTCGAAAACATTGTTCAAAACCTCCAGTGACTGGAGGTTTTGTGTTTTTAGTTTATTTGAAGTGAAGAACATGTCGACTTTAGAATTAGAAGAATTACGGGTGCTAATTACTGCACTGGACTCAGAGTTGTTGGAGTTGTTAGCTAAGCGCCAACAGTATACCAATAGCGTCGCAGAAACTAAGATCCGTAATCAAATTCCGGTAAGAGATCATAAACGCGAAGAGCAGCTTTTAATTCGATTGATTAAAAAGGGCCAAGAATATGGTCTTGATCCGCACTATGTCACTCAAATATTCCATGTAATTATTGAAGATTCAGTGTTAAATCAACAAGCATTGTTGGCGGAGCGCGCGAATCCTGGAAGCAGTTTACCTTTGAATCGGGTTGCCTTTTTAGGCGACAAGGGATCTTACAGCTATTTAGCTACACAAAAGTATTTTTCTAGACGCGCTGGCGAAGTATTAGAAATAGGTTGTTCAAGTTTTGCAGAAATCGTTGAAAAAGTAGAATCAAACCACGCAGACTATGCTGTATTACCGATAGAAAACACCACCTCTGGTAGCATTAATGAAGTATACGACTTATTGCAACATACCAGCTTGTCAATTATTGGTGAGCTAACTCATCCAATTAAACATGCGATGTTAGTGGCAAAAGAAACCGATATTTCGAAAATAAGTACGTTATACGCTCACCCGCAGGTATTTGCTCAATGTAGCCATTTTCTCGCTGAATTGGGTAACGTAGAAGTGAAGCCCTGTGAGAGTACTTCTGCTGCCATGTTAACAGTCAATCAAATCAATAGTGATTCTGTCGCTGCAATTGGTAGCGAAGCCGGTGGTAGTTTATATGGCTTAACAGCAATCAAATCAAACTTAGCCAATCAAAAAGAAAATCACAGTCGCTTTATTGTGGTGGCTAGAAATGTAGTTAAAGTGCCTTTACAAGTGCCAGCAAAAACCACCTTAGTGATGTCTACAGTGCAAAAACCCGGGGCATTGGTTGATGCGCTATTGATCATCAAAAACAATCAAATCAATATGACTAAATTAGAATCTAGACCCATAGCTGGCAATCCTTGGGAAGAAATGTTTTATATCGATGTTGAGGGCAATGTACAAGATGGACCGATGCAAAAAGCCTTAGAGGAATTAGCTGCCACAACCCGTTATTTTAAAGTATTGGGCTGTTACCCTAATGAAGAAATAAATGCCACAAAAGTAGCCGCGGTTAATGCTTTAGCCGAATAAAGAAGACATTGTGGGATCAAAAGACACAGTTTCTCCTTTGTAGGCGAAACTGTGAAAGCACTATTCGTCGATATTCATTACTCGGTCGTCATCAGCTTTCAATAACAACTTCTTACTACTTACCAAACATTGTTTGGCGTAAGGTCCAAACCAATGACCGATTGCAAAAAACTGCTTAACAAACTCGCCTTTATCGCCATTTTCAAGCAATGTAAGTGCATCATCAAAACGATCTCGGAATCGTTTGAGTAAACCGATACTCTCAGCATTAGTAAATATAATATCTGCATAGAGCTCGGGATCCTGTGCAAATAATCGCCCCACCATCGCCAGCTCCAAGCGATAAATGGGAGAGCTAAACGCCACCAATTGAGTCAGCTCAGGATCTTCGCCAGCTAAATGCGCACCATAGACAAAACTACTAAAGTGACGCATTACTTGGATAAATGCCATGGCGTCATCATGCTCTTTAGCCGTGCTTTCATGTACAATTGCCCCCCAAATCTTAATTTGGTCTACGAGCCACTGATAAGCCTCAGCCTGACGTCCTTCACACACCACCACGACTTGTTTAACCAAACTTTGTACATCAGGGCCAAACATAGGATGTAGTCCCACCACTGGGCCAGGATGGCTTTCCATCATTGCCTGTAAAGGCTTTAACTTGGTACTGGTGACATCCGCCAAAATACAATCTTTGGGCAACAAAGGTCCCAACTTGAAAATAATTTTTTCTGTGAGTTTAATCGGCACAGCTACCAGTACCAATTCACTGTCAGCTAATATTTCTGCAGCGTTTAACCAGTCATTTTGTTCCAAGACTGTCACCGCGTATCCACTGCGTGTAAACATATCAACAAAAATACGTCCCAAGGCACCTGCACCGCCAACCACTACAATCTTGTTAATTTGTGGGGCTTTACATAGGTATTGGTTATTTTGTGTTTGGTATGACTCACGCATTATTCTACGCAATAGGTCTTCGATTAAGTTAGGCGGAACACCTTTAGCATCCGCTTCGCTACGACGCTTTTCAATTAGTTCCGCTTCTCTGCTTGGTACATAAATAGGCATACCAGTACGACTTTTAAATTCACCCACTTGTGTAGTTAACTTCGCCCGCTGAGCTAGAATATCCACCAATTGGCTATCTAGTTGATCAATTTTAACGCGCAATTCGTCAAGCGAAATAGAAGTTTCTGGCATGCTAATAGTACCTTTAAGCAGAATCTTTCAATTTATTTAATCTCATTGGCAATACAGTAATGAGCTTTTCTCTGGAACGGTTAATTAATTCTTCCGTATCTTCCCAATTAATACAACCATCTGTAATGGAAACACCGTAGTCTAGCTCACTCGGCAGCTTACCGTCACTTTTTTGATTACCAGCATTCAAATGACTTTCTAACATTATACCGATAACCGATTGGTTACCCTCTAAAATCTGATTCACGACATTCTGTGCTACTAGTGGTTGGCGACGGTAATCTTTACTCGAGTTCGCATGACTACAATCAACTACCAAACCTGCATGTAAATTCGCATTTCGTAATTCAATTTCACATTCTGAGACACACACTGAATCATAGTTAGGTTGTTTACCACCACGCAGAATGATGTGACCATCAGGGTTGCCTTGAGTCTTAATTACACTCACCTGACCCTGTTTATTGATCCCCATAAAACTATGACCAGAAGCAGCAGATTGTAATGCATTAATGGCGATACCAAGACTGCCGTCTGTGCCATTTTTAAATCCAACGGGCATAGAAAGGCCACTTGCCATTTCACGGTGCGTTTGCGATTCTGAGGTTCTAGCTCCAATAGCAGACCAGCTAAATAATTCGGCCAAATACTGAGGACTAATAGGATCTAGAGCTTCAGTCGCTAAGGGGATTTCTAAATCGGCCAACCAAATAAGTAATTCGCGAGCTTTACGTAGTCCCGCCTCAATATTAAATGAGCCGTCCAGTGCCGGATCATTTATCATACCTTTCCAACCGACAGTGGTTCTCGGTTTTTCAAAATAAACACGCATGACGATATACAAAGTGTCTTTGCATGACTCATGCAAATCTTTCAACTTTAACGCATATTCTTTTGCTGACTCAATGTCATGAATAGAGCAAGGTCCAGAGATGACTAACAAGCGATGATCTCGGCGATGAATAATGTCACTGATAATTGCGCGTGAATCTTCAATCGCTTTTAACGCTTTTGCACTAACTGGCAATTCTTGAGCTAATTGCTCTGGTGTGACTAACACGTCTTCGGCACTAACGTGTACGTTATTTACTAAATCTTTTTGCATAACTATCTTGGTTTACCTACAGCTAATAAATGAAATACTTAAAAAGAAAAACAGTGTAAACTTTTAAATACAGATGATTAAATATCAATTTTCGAAACAGGCTTGACTTTTTACCAGCCTTTATAGGTCAGTGCAACCGGTATTTTCAAAAACCTCAGTATTCGCTCGTTTGCTACACGATTATATTAAATAGTTAGTCCTTGTTTAGCTGAAAAGATACTCATGCCGAAAAACGAGAAAAGTCACTATCGCAAATAAGCAGCAATAAAATACAAACTAGAAAAGCACCCTATGGGAACGCACAAATAACATTTTTTTGAATTAATCCGAGCTAACTTTAATGTAATCTTGTGAAATCGTTATTGGGAGTGAAACTCTCTTTTCAACACATAATAAGCCCATTGTAACTGCTTGCTTTTGCCGGCATCTCCACCTTTGTCTGGGTGGTGTTGGTGTTGTTTCGCTCGATATGCTTGCTTTAAAGTTTTTAGCTCAAATGGTTCAGTTAACTCTAAAATTGAGAGTGCCGATTGTTTATCTTGAGGGGAAGTGATCTGCGGATCCGAGGCCATCTTTTGCCAGAAGCTATCAAGTAAATCTTCAACATCCTGTGTATTCGTTTTATCAAAGTTTTGCCAATCAAGATAATAATCTCTCAGTGGATCTGGTAATTCAATAACGTGTTGGCTGGGCTTTAAAGGGGTAAGTACTATTTTTGTCGTATGAATAGTTAACTTGCCCTTGCCTTGTTTAATCCAACTATTTTGAAGTTGATATAAATGATGAAACAACACAAAATGGCAACGAAACATAGCTAATGGTTCGCGCAGTGCTTCGCTATCAAACAACGAATAAGGAGGCTTTTGGAGCTTAGTGATCAGCCTATATTCACTGATAGGTTGAGATTCAATATTCGCACCGTTGTCGGTTAATAAAATATCTTCAAGTGCGCTCAATAAACTCAGGTTCTGTAGCAAAATACGTAATCACTCGTGTTTTGATTAAACCGGTATTGTAACGTAAGGATATTAAATAATACCGGTTTTCAGTTTTTAAGCTCGGCTAAAATAAGCTGCAACCGCTTGTTTAAATTCATCTGATGCTAATTGATTAGCAAATTCAATATTTTCTTTGCCCATCTGTGCTTTGATGCTGTCCCGCTGCGCCCCACGGATTAACTGTTTGCTTTTCATCATTGCATTGATAGGCAAACTTGCCACATGCTGACTGACCTGCAAAGCCAATTCGGTAAGATTTTCATCATCGGTAACTCTAGATACCAATCCAAAGCTTAGCGCTTCTGCGCTATTTAGCGTTCTGCCTGCCAACAAAATATCATTTGCTACAGCGGGCCCTACGATATTAGGAAGTAACATAGATGAAGCGGCTTCTGGCACCAAGCCTAATTTAGTAAAGGGTGCAGTAAAACTGGCTGATTTTGCCGCTAGAACAATATCACAATGCAACAGCATGGTTAGCCCTATACCTATTGCTTGGCCATTTACAGCGGCAATCAAGGGTTTATTCATTACAGTTAGGCCGTGTAAAAACTGCTGCACTGGCGATTCTTGCGTTACGTTAGGTTGCAAAAAGTCATTTAAATCATTACCGGCGGTAAATGTATCCCCTTGGGCACAAATGAGTACACAATGAATCTGATCATCTGTGAGACTGCGTTTCAAACCTTCGGCTAATTCACTATACATTTGTTGATTAATGGCATTCTTTTGTGCTGGCCGATTAAATTTAATCGTTAGCACATTATTTTCCAAAGTAGTGATAATTTCTTGCATAGGTTATTTCCGTTGACGGTTAGCGTTTATCAAAAGTCTTGTTAGTCAGAGTGGTTATTGGAATCAATTATCATAGCCGGAACACCGGCCACAGTGGTGTTAGGTAAAACATCTTTATTGACCACAGCCCCAGCCCCAATGATGGCGTTATCGCCAATAGTTACTCCGGGTAATATTTTAGCCCCCATTCCCACCCATACACCATGACCTATGGTGATGGCATGAGCTGTCTCAATGCCTTTTTTACGCTTCTGCGGATTTTTCGGATGAGTGGCTGTTGAAATTAGTACACCTGGCGCAAAAAGCACATCATCTCCGATCGTAACTGGCGCTGCATCTAAGATAACGGTTCCGTGATTTGCATAAAAATTTTTGCCCAAATGAATATTGAAACCATAGTCACAATAAAAATGTGGTTCTATCCAAAAGTTATAACAGCTACCAAATAACGCCTTGAGCAATCTCATTCCTTGCTTAAATTCTTTGGGAGCTAATTGGTTGAATTGGTGGCATCGGGTTTTTGCATGCAATCGCTGCGTTTGTAGCAGCTTATTGCTTGGAAAATATTCCATGCCAATTAACATTTTCTGCTTTTCGTCTAGCTCACTCATAAAGATACGCCTTGTATATCTGAAAATTACTGTAAATGAATTGATTCTTGAGTTCGAATCATTGGCAATGATAAATAGGCATAAGCTGGCGAATAAGTTTAATATTATTGAACATGATTATCGTCCAAAAAATTTTGCCAGAGCCGCTCATATTTAGCTAACCGTTGATGTGCAAATGACGCTTGATGTATTTGCCTATCAATCTCTTGGGTAAAAGGACCTTTGCCACATAAGTCACAGTGGTTGGCCAAAAATTTAGGACTTTGCTTGAGGTTCAGCTCTGCATAATCTTGATTTGCCTTGCCCCAAACGTAGGTTTTACTAGCGGTTGACTTCAACACCTTGTCTCGATCAACATTGCGCAATTGATAGCTCGGAAATTTAGCTTGAGCGAATGGCATCCAACCTAGAAAAGCAATCTTAGTAGGAAACGGATTAAGGTTTTCGATATTCCAATGGGCATAAGGCTTAACATCTTTAGAAGTAATATACGCCAGTTGTTGTCCATTGGGATCTAAGAAAAAATCAAAACATTGATATAAAAAACTCCAAATCAATTGCCGGTTTAATGTGTTCTTATCGAATTTACCTTTTGAATCAAATTCTGCTTTACTGCTAAAACTAGGAATTAAGGGGAACTGAAAAATAACGAGGTCAAACGACTTAGACAAAGTTGGAGAAAAGCTGCTTGGGTTTAAAATATCTAACTGATCAAATACTGTAATTTGATTAGCATGCAGATTTACTAACTGATTATCTTGATATTTAGCAGTCAATTCGGGAATGCTGTCTAACACTGATGCTGAAATATGCTTTGCACCAATATCATTGAAAATAGACCAGGAAAAAGAGAGATCACCATCACCAATAGTCAGTATTCTCCATTCTTTATTTAAATACATTTATGCTCTAATTATTATTAGCTGATTAGCCTATTTTAATCAGTCGCTATTATAAACGCATCAAAAAAAATCGGCTTCAAATGAAACCGATTTTTGTCAACCTCACGAATATCACACTAAATTATTTTATAGGGATGATTCGCAGCTCTACACGGCGGTTCTGCTGTCGCCCACTAGCAGAGTCATTAGAGGCAACCGGCTGTGACTCACCATAACCTACCGTTTGTAAGCGATTCACTGCCACTCCGTTTGATTCTAAGTAAGCTGCCACACTATTGGCCCGTTGCATGGATAACTGTTGATTATAGTTTGCGTCACCTACTGAATCTGTGTGACCTTCAATGCTTAAACGCGTTTTTTCATAGCGATTAATGACTTTGGCGACATCATTCAGTACTGGATAAAAATCAGTGACGATTGACGCCTTGGCCGTTTCAAAGGTAATGTTGCCAGGAATGGCTAATCGAATACTGTCTCCTTCTCGGTACACTTCCACACCACTTTGAGCGAGTTCTTCACGGAATTCTTCTTCTTGTTTATCCATGTATGCGCCAATGGCACCACCGGCAAGTGCACCTAATGCAGCTCCCCATACATAGCGGCTCTTGTCGTTATCTCCGGTTCCTTTACCCGCAATCGCGCCTACCACGGCACCTATTCCAGCACCTTTTTGAGTATTACTCGCGTTAGTTGCACAGCCAGACATAATCAAAGCGGATAACGAAACTGCAATTATTGATTTTTTCATTTACTTCTCCAAATAATATATTGAGTTACCGGTACATTTTTCATCAAATTAATAAATTAAAATGTAGAACTTGGTAATGGCCGTGCAGGAAACATGCCTAGAGACTTATAGGCTTTGTAATGCTTATTAAACCTAATGGATTTAAAGGTTTGAAGAAAAATAAGTTTATTGGTTAACGACTAGCATAAATCTTATATGTGTGGTTTTTACAAAATGACGTGCAAATGTTGGATAATCAAGATTCAAAAAATCCGACAAAAGTCGTTGTCGGATTTTTAATACGAAGGATTAATTTAACAGATTAATTCAAAGACTAGCTTTTAGCTTTACGTCCCGCAAAACCTAAACTCAGCAAACCAGCACCGAATAAAAACAGAGTAGCGGGAACTGGAATCTCATTAGGATCACCAGGATTAGTCGCTGAACGTCCAAAATACAGATCATCAAACCCTAAAACGTCATTTGTGGCATTAAAGGTCACACTTGAGATCAATTGTCCAAAGTCAACAAAACCTAAGAAAGCGCCGCCACCACCAGTTGCTGAAGGCATATCAATAATTTGTTGGATTGAAGAGCCATCAACATATTCTATTGTTTGTTGAGGTACTAAGTCAGTTTGTAGACCATTTACATAAAATCCAAATGCATCTACCGGATCGGAAAAGGTGAAGGTTACTGAACCACCTACCACTTGTCGCCAAAAAGAACCACCAGCAGTGGTATTAAAACCACATACAGCACCACAACTAGAGCTTACTGTTGAACCGCCGGTTACGGTTAAATTTGCAGGAATAGCAGATTCAAAGTCAAAAACATTGATTGGACCTGTAACATCAAAAAAGTCAGACGCTGCCGCTTGTGCATTAACCATATCTGCAAATGAAGAAACCGCATCATCTGCACCGATATAAGTTATAGGGACGGCAAAAGCCCCCATACTCGTCGTCAAAGCACCTACTAGTGCTAAACCTTTTAGTTTTTTTAACATGAGATTTTCCTTAAAAAACATATTTTTAAAAAGTAGCATTTGGCACTGCGCTGCTACAAAAACACTTCAAGCAATTAGTAAACCAAAATTAAAATACATAATTTACAATAAGTTACGGTACGCAAGTGTTCAATAAACATACAAACTGTTAAGTATTTTGACACATGACGAGTGAATTTTTTCACTAAATAAAACTTTCTTACTGCCATAAAAAAACCCGCTTTCGCGGGTTTTCACAAGTTAACAATAACGCATTAATTAAAATCTTAGTTAAGCTTTTCTCTGATACGTGCAGATTTACCTGAACGCTCACGAAGATAATAAAGCTTAGCTCGACGTACCGCACCACGACGTTTAACTTCAATAGAAGAAACTGCAGGGCTGTGTGTTTGAAAAACACGTTCAACGCCTTCGCCGTTAGAGATCTTACGTACAGTGAATGCAGAGTGTAGGCCACGGTTACGCTTAGCGATTACAACGCCTTCGTAAGCCTGAAGACGCTCTTTGTCGCCTTCTTTAACTCGTACTTTAACAACAACTGTGTCACCCGGCCCGAAAGACGGAAGATCAGTTTTTAACTGTTCTTGTTCAATTTTCTTGATGATATCTAAATTGATTTTGCTCATCATATCCTCTCATCCTAGATTAACTGTCATCTTGCTGCGAAAACGATTTTTGAAATGCTTCCAAAAGTCGCTTTTGCTCCTCAGTCAGAGCTAGGTCATTTAACAATTCAGGGCGTCGTAACCAGGTTCTCCCTAGCGACTGTTGTAACCGCCACTGCCTAATTTTTTGGTGATTTCCACTTAATAACACTTCAGGAACATTGCGACCATCTAAGCTTTCTGGCCGAGTATAATGTGGACAATCTAATAAACCATCAGTAAACGAATCTTGTTCTGCTGATAGTTCATGCCCCAATACACCTGGCACAAATCGCGATATCGCATCCATTAGTACCATCGCAGGAAGCTCTCCACCGCTAAGCACATAATCACCAATCGACCATTCTTCGTCGACCTGTGATTGTATGACTCGCTCGTCGATACCTTCATAACGTCCGGCGACAAATATCAGGCTGTCATTTTCAGACAATGCCTTCACACCGGCTTGGTCTAACTTCTTTCCCTGAGGTGAAAGGTAAATCACCTTTGTTTGTTTACCCGCTGCTTTCTTAGCAGCGTGTATTGCGTCTGTTAAAGGCTGAACCATCATCAGCATTCCAGGCCCGCCACCATAAGGGCGGTCATCAACAGTTCGATGCTTGTCATTGGTAAAGTCTCTTGGATTAAAGAACTCTACCGTTAACAAGTGGTTTTTCACCGCTCGTCCTGTCACGCCTTGCTGGGTAAAACTGTCAAACATTTCTGGAAACAGACTTACCACACCAAACCAACGCTGTTCACAAGAAATTGATTCTTGTTCTGGCTTTGGCGGGTTCATTTAAAACCCAGGATCCCAATCAACCTTGATTGTCTTCGCCTGCATATCAACCACTTTAATCACTTGCTCGCGCAAGAATGGCAACATGCGTTCTTTTTGACCAAAAGCATCATTTGAATTGGCTTTCACTAACATTACGTCATTCGCGCCAGTTTCAAACAGTTCTTTCACTACACCCAAGTCATAACCATTTTCGGTTATCACTTGCATGCCGACTAGGTCTCGCCAGTAATAGTCATCATCGGCCAGTTCAGGTAGCTGTTCAGCTTTAATGAAAATCTCCAGATTCTTGATACTTTCAGCATCATCCCGAGACTCCACCCCAACTAGTTTCGCGACAACGCCTTTATTGTGCGTTCGCCAGAGGTCAACAATGTATTCTTTTTTACCATCGCCCAAAAGCCATGGTGAATAATCAAACACACCTTGTGTTTCATCAGTATAGGTAGTGATTTTAACCCAACCCTTTACACCATAAGGTGCTCCGATTTTGCCAATCACTATTGTGTCAGACGCTAGACTCATCTATACCTCAATTTTTGTAGTGCTTACGCAGCTACGACTTTTGCATCTTTTACCAAGCGAGCAACGCGCTCAGACAAAGTTGCACCATGTCCTACCCAATGCTCAACACGCTCAAGATCTAAACGCAAACGCTCTGCTTGACCTTGTGCAGTTGGGTTGAAAAAGCCAATGTTCTCAATGAACTTGCCGTTACGTGCACGACGACTGTCTGCAACCACTACTTGATAAAATGGACGCTTTTTAGCGCCACCACGCTGTAAACGAATAGTAACCATATAAATGCCTCAAACTCGTAATAGCGTTACTGTTAACTTGTTTGCCTTGTTATTCGATATCATAGACACCGAAAATCAAGGCCGCCGAATTATACTGATATGGCTTTGGAATGCAACCTAGAAAGGAATAAAAGTGCTATTTATTAAACAATTAGTTGAGAGATTAAGGTAAAAGAGCTGAAAAAGGACTAAATAACGCTTTCAGGCTTTGCATAAGCCAAGTTCAGGTTAATTAACCTCTGGGAGTATATCTAAGCCTAGCTCTTGCCAACGCTGTTCAAATTCGGCTCTTTCTACATCAAGTAAATCGTTATAATTTTCAATTATTAATTTATAGGCGGGTGTCTCGGTAATAGCGTATCGAGAAGGTAAAGATTTTAAACTGTCCAACACGTAATAATCTATTATGTCTAGTGATTTCAATAATGTATTCGCTTCAGTTGTTTTGCCTTGCTCTGCTAACCAAATTGATTTGAAGGTATCTCTAGTGGTGGGATAAAAATTTAGTTCATCCCAGACGTCGAATATTTGTTCTAGCTGACCGTTAATTTTCGTAACTTCATCGGCTAATCCACTGATACGAAAGCTATTTGCAATCCCAATCAAATTCAGAGTGAAAGAATACGCACCACTTTTAAAATAGGCGTCAGCCGCATTTTGCAAATGCAGTTTATTTTTTTGAATAAACTCAACATCTAGTTGTGGCGCTAAAAATATGTAATAGTCGCGGGCAATAGACGAGCCGTCTAAATCGACTTCCCAACGGCTTTGCTCATAATATCGCTGCATGTCAAAAGTCGCATTTTGACTAAGTTGTTGCTGAAAATTAATGAAAGTTAGGTATTGATCGGGAATACCTGCTTTAGGAATTCTATTGCTATACTCCCAGAGCTGCAAAGTCGCTAGCCTTCTAAGCACTGAAAAGCGATTACGCATATTAGTAGAGTTGGTTTTCAAATCAATAGCTAGACGCTCACTTATTCGCCCTAACAAATCCACATTTACTAAAAAGAACTCCTCAATATCAATGTTATTATTGCCGTTTAGCTGCAGTTGTTCCGTTTCTTCATACTTTTCCTGAGCCATAAGTGACGTAACAAGATTAGCAGTCACCACCCAAGAGAGCGGATCTAACCGATACGCTTTTTGCGCGCGCACATAGGAAGTGTCAACAATTTCCGAAGTGAGTTCGGTTAGCGGCATTACCTCAACTGAGTTATACAATCTTGCTAACACTAAGGATGAATTAGGGTTTAATGCTAGTGCTTGCTCCAGCGCATGCAAGTAACTTTCATTTTCGGAATATTCCGTAAAGGTTGAATAATAAACGCCAATCGCGGAGTGCACATGCCAAGTGGTTTTGCCTATTTGCAGGATCTTAACAAAACAGCGTCCCATTTCAGCGGCAACTTGTTGTTTTGTAATTTCTTGCTCCCCATAGATATATAGCATTGCATAAGAATCCGCTAACATTGCCCAGGCTTCCACAAACTGCGGATCAAGTTTTGTGGCTTGTTTAAATAGTGAAATAGCCGTTAACAAACCCTTGCTATCTCTTTCATGATAAAGCGGCCAAGCACGCAAATAGGCATCATGGGCGTCAAGGTTTGTTGTGGGTTGATTATTAAGTACTTTAATATCGTCAGCGCCTAATTTCACTTTCAGCGCATCGACAATATTGCGGGCTATTTCGTCTTGAATTTTAAACACGTCTGCCAATTCACGATCGTAAGTTTCTGACCATAAATGGTAGCCGTTATCGGCTTGTATCAACTGCGCCGTAATGCGCAATTTTGTTCCAGATTTACGCACACTGCCCTCGAGAATGTGCTTAACGTTTAGCGCATCGCCAATTTCCCTTAAGTCTTCGTTTTTATTTTTAAACGCAAAAGAAGACGTACGCCCTGCCACTTGAAGTTCTGGAATTTGTGCTAGTAAGTTAAGTAGTTCTTCGGATATTCCATCAGAAAAATACTCTTGCTCTGCGTCAGATGACATATTCACAAAGGGTAATACTGCAATAGATTGTGTTGTTTGTTGCTGGTCTTCTTTACCATCGAAAATATAATTCGCTGCAACCAAATAAATAATGATGATGGACAGCAAGCCAATAATTAAAAAGTCGAGTTTTCGCCCAGTGTTTTTAGCAATAGACTCGTCTTGTTTTACATTGATCGTGCTTTTGACGCCTTCAGGCGTTAACTCAAATGCCCACGCTAAAAACAAGGCAATCGGGAAACCAATACTAATAATATAAAATACGATACTATTAAGACTAATGGGAAGATTTAGTGCGGGTACAGCAATGGCAGTAAATTGCACGATCAGCCAGCCTAAAGTTAGGTAAGCGATCGCCACTTTCACGACATTCCGTCTTTTAAGCTCCTGCCAGAACTCCATTTCATTTGCTCGATAAATAGTCAACTAAATCAAACGCTACCGTGAAATTGTCACAAATGCAATAAACTATGCAAAGATTGTTTCGGCTTAACTTTTATTGAGCGGGTTCACTGTGCGACTTTTCTGCTCTTTGATTCAATTTGGTATAAAGCCAGGTAGAGATTACGCTGGTGGCTAGTCCCAACAAAACATATGATAAAACTTGCTGGGCAGAGATCAGTTGAACAAAGAATAACAATTAACTTAACGTACTTGCCACGACCAAGTTAATACCGAAAAATCTAACCACCCGTTTTCTCCTTAAATAGTTAGGCGCGATTGCGCCCATGCATTTATTCGGTTGAATACTAAATTGCCATAGTTGCTGGCACATTAACGGATGACTAAAGGAAAGTAACAGTAACTTGGTCAAGTTGTTTGAAGCATTTGGCGATTAGAATAACCAAAAACAGACGTTTTGATTATTTATGGTGGATAAGAAGCGTGCCGGAATTCCCTCTCCGGCGTTATAACAGTTAGTTAATTGTTGAAGATATTCACACCCGTATTCACACCTTTCTAAAACGGCGAGCAATTAACGTCATAATTCCTGCGGCGAATAGAAACCAACTAGCCGGCTCTGGCACAACCGCTAATTGACCACGCAACTCACCACCAGTAAAATTTTGGGTATGTAAATTTATATAAATATTCCCTGCGATAAGTTGTTCAGCCAATGCATCAGTAAGCGGATTTGTGGCATCATCAAAACGCCAATCGCCCATTATCGAGCCAGAGGTGGTGCCGAGAAATGCAAATACATCAGTATCGAATAAGTGAACAACTCCTCCATTTGAACCCATGGGGGCATTATGAAAATGGCCACCACCTGCAATATCAATTATAGGTGAGCTTAAATCCATGTAATCAATCTGATAAGTAAATACATAAGAACCGGACATACCTGTCAATTCTCCCATCGCCATCCCTGAGGCCGCTGTTGCCACTGGAGGGACTTCCTGATCCCCGCTTAAGGTTGTAGAAAACATGAAGCCCGCATTCGCTAAAAAAGAAAACGCAGAAAGGAATAACACGTAAAAGATCTTATTCATGAACTTAATTTTCATCATATTACCTCTTGTTAGAATTCGATTAAATATTAAGCAATTAACCAGCCAAATATTTTTACCTTACATATTAACAACTTGTAAACGGCAGATTAATTAATTGTTAAAATTACTGACACATTTTATTAACTATTGGATTAACGAGCGTGTAAACAGGCAGGACGTTTTAAATTATGACGTTCAGGAGTAAGCAAAAACTAAGCACTAAGCCAAAATTGCAACTAAAACACATAAATTGTTTTGAGATAGACTTATTTAGATAACATCAATGAGTTGACTTTAGGAAGTGAGCTGGAGACTCTACTCCAGCTCAGTACATAGTAATGGTGAACTATCGCTTAGGTGGGAACATTCCCCCCATACCGCCACCAGGTCCTCCCATTCCACCTCCAGGAGGCATCATACCTTTCATATTGCGCATCATTTTCTTCATGCCGCCACCTGACATTTTCTTCATCATTTTTTGCATTTGCATAAATTGTTTAAGCAAACGGTTTACGTCTTGAATTTGTGTACCTGACCCTTGTGCAATACGGCGCTTGCGTGAGCCTTTAATAATATCTGGACGTTGACGTTCACCGGGTGTCATAGAATTAATAATTGCTTCCATTTGGGTGAACTGCTTATCGTTGGCTTTTTCTTTCATCTGAGCGGTCATGTTGCCCATGCCAGGCAATTTATCCATCATGCCCATCATGCCGCCCATATTACGCATTTGCTCTAATTGCTCTTTAAAGTCTTGAAGATCAAAACCTTTGCCTTTTTGAACTTTCGCTGCCAGTTTTTGCGCTTTATCTTTATCGACTTTTCGCTCTACCTCTTCGATAAGACTCAGTACATCACCCATACCTAAAATACGTGACGCTATGCGCTCAGGATGGAAAGGCTCCAGGGCATCGAGTTTTTCTCCCATACCAATAAATTTAATCGGTTTACCGGTAATATGACGAACAGATAACGCTGCTCCGCCTCGAGCATCACCGTCTGCCTTAGTTAAAATAACACCGGTAAGTGGTAAGGCTTCGTTGAATGCTTTAGCGGTATTTGCCGCATCTTGACCAGTCATTGCATCCACTACAAATAGGGTTTCTACTGGTTTAACAGCTTCATGAAGGTTTTTGATTTCCCCCATCATTTCGTTGTCGACGTGCAAGCGACCTGCGGTATCAACAATCAAAACATCAAAAAATTGTTTTTTAGCATGATCAATTGCGCCGTTGGCAATATCAATGGGACGTTGCAAAGAACTAGAAGGAAAAAAGCCAACATCTAAATCTTCTGCAAGTGTTTGCAGTTGTTTTATCGCAGCGGGACGATAAACATCGGCACTCACCACCAACACTTTTTTCTTTTCGCGTTCTTTTAAATATTTAGCGAGCTTACCAACACTGGTAGTTTTACCAGCACCTTGCAAACCAGCCATTAAAATTACCGCTGGCGGTTGCGCGGCTAAATTTAACTTTTCATTTGCCGCGCCCATTACGGATTCGAGTTCTGACTGAACTATTTTGATAAACACCTGACCGGGTTTGAGACTTTTAGTAACCTCGGTCCCCACTGCGCGCTCTTTTACCTGAGCAACAAAATCACGCACCACGGGTAATGCCACGTCAGCTTCCAACAATGCCATTCTGACTTCGCGTAGTGTTTCTTTAATATTGTCTTCGGATAGACGGCCTTTGCCGCTTATATTTTTAAGCGTCTTACCTAAGCGTTCTGTGAGGTTTTCAAACATAATTCTATGGCTTCCTATTTCTAATAGCGCAGGATTATACCTAATGTATCTGAATATAAGAACCTTACTATTCAATAAGAATTTTTTAATGTTACTATTTGGGTCGTGCTCATTAGTACGGTAGACTTAAGCTGCTTTAAGCCCTAACTAACTGAATTATTACCAATTACCATAAGGCATTTAAAAGTGTTGATTCAAATTGTCTGCATCGTTTTATATCTGTTTGCCGCAGGTTGGGTGACGTCACGATTATTTCATCATAAAGGGCCTAATCCGAAATTGATGGTGATACCCGCCTTTTTCGCACTCACCACCCACTTATATTTGCTTTTCGAAGCGTTAAATCAAGCACCGGGTACTAATATGAGCATGCTTAATGTGGCGTCTCTTATTGCGTGGCTGGTAACTTGCACAATGACAGTGGCTTCGTTTGCATTGGCCACTGCGATATTAATGCCTGTCGTCTTTGGTTTTTCGGCGTTAATCGTATTACTAGGTGCATTGATACCTGAAGTCCATATTATGCAGATACAATTACAGCCTGACTTAGTGATTCACATTACCTTAGCGCTTTTAGCTTATGGGTGTTTAATCATAGCAGTACTGTATGCATTACAACTGGCTTACATTAACGAACGTTTGAAGCAAAAGAAATCGCCCATATTACATTCATCTTTACCGCCTCTAATGACAGTTGAAACCATTTTTTTCAAACTGCTTCTTACCGGCACGTTACTATTAACGCTGTCTTTAATTAGTGGATTTGTATTTTTAGAAAATATGCTCGCAAACGAACAAGCTCATAAAACGTTACTTTCGGTTATCGCTTGGGCTGTTTTTGCAACAACAACAGTAGGTCATCAGAAATGGGGGTGGCGTGGAAAACCCGTGATAACGGCTACCCTAATAGGTGCTTTTTTACTTACCTTGGCTTATTTTGGAAGCCGTTTTGTAAAAGAAGTTATCTTAGGTAGTTAAAGTAATTGAATTTTCAACTTGAATCCTGAAGCATATGCACATACATTCATACCTGAACCACAATATAGGAACCATTTAGTTGGATGACATCTCGACGAGTACGTTAATAACGATGCTCGGCATTTTGATATTTCTTTCTGCCTACTTCTCTAGTTCTGAAACAGGAATGATGTCGATCAATAGATATCGCCTGAAACATCTTGAAAATGAAGGCCATAGCGGTGCGCTTCGAGTTACCAAATTATTAGACCGTCCAGATCGATTGATAGGACTTATTCTAATTGGCAATAATCTGGTGAATATTGCAGCTGCGTCGGTTGCAACAATCTTGTGTTTACGCTTATTTGGTGACGTTTGGGGACTAGCAATAGCTAACTTCGGATTGACTTTCGTCATATTAATATTTGCGGAAGTCACGCCTAAAACCGTAGCAGCACTTCACCCCGAAAAAATTGCATTCCCAAGTTCTATTGTTTTATTGCCCTTGATGTTCTTACTTTATCCTTTAGTGTATTTAATCAATGGCATATGCAATGGATTGCTTATGGTATTGCGCGTTAATCCAGTCAATAACGATGGCAAAAACTTGAGCAGAGAAGAGCTACGTACCGTCGTACACGAAGCAGGTGCACTGATTCCCCAGAAACACCAGGAAATGTTAGTTGGTATTCTTGATCTTGAAAAAGTAACCGCTGAAGACATTATGATCCCACGCAGTGAAATTGTTTCAATTGATATAAACGACGAATGGAAAGACATTCAACGCCAGTTAGTTAATGCGCAACATACACGAGTGTTGTTATACAGAGATAGCATAGACGATGCTGTAGGGTTTGTGCACATGCGTGATGCTTTACGATTGTTGTCGAAAGACCAATTTACTAAAGCCAGTTTGCTAAGGGCTGTAAGAGAGATTTATTACACTCCAGAGTCTACCCCTTTGCACACGTTAATGTATCAGTTCCAAGCTGCCAAAGAACGAATTGGCTTAGTGGTAGACGAATACGGAGATATCCAAGGTTTAGTCACACTTGAGGATATACTTGAAGAAATTATCGGTGATTTCACTACCAGTATTGCGCCAGATCATTCTAAAGAAGCCAATGTTCAACAAGATGGCAGTGTATTGGTTGATGGCAGTGCAAACCTTCGCGAACTGAATAAAGAATTAGATTGGCATTTTCCAACTGAAGGCCCTAAAACCTTAAACGGACTGATATTAGAACATTTAGAATTTATTCCGGATGCTAATATTAGTGTTAGAATTTACGGCTATCCAATAGAGATTATTGAAATTAAAGACAACATGGTGAAAACAGTACGGATTTTACCTGCCTACTACAGTATTCCCCCGGAAGAAGAGTCAACAAAAGTATAATATCAAAAGAGATTAAGTTACTTGGATTTCACTCACGTCTTAGTGCTTAAATTGGTTTGCGAATGTTATTGTTGGCTGCGTTGTGCACGCTTTAGGAGGATGGCTTTTTTCATTTTTTCTACATTTTCATTAAGCTTTGCTAAGCGCACGTAAATAGTTTCCAACTCATCGTCATGAGTCAGTTGTGATTGTTCCACGTGCTGTTTTAGAGCCTGCTCTAAATAAGCAGGTAAGCTTTTACTAGACATAGGCCTCCCCTCAAAAATTTTATCGGTCTTAATCTCAAAAACTAAAGGAAAAGCGAACAATAAATGACGTCTAATTTCGGATTTTTTTGACTAATTCAATCCGGAGTAAATGAATCGTAAATATAACCTTTTGATTCATCAACGTTATAATCGAGACAAACAATTGTTCCTGTTGAAAATATTTTTGAAGTATGGATATCGCACATCTCGTCGATGAAGTAGCTAACGAATGGCATATGACTTACCAACAATAATCCTGTTAAATCGTTATTTTTGACTGCAAACTGATCGATGAAATAGTGCATCACCTGACAGTTTCCATTTGGCACTATATCTGAGTTTTCATTTACATTAGCAATATTCGTAATTTTGCTAACATGTTCAAAGGTTTGCTGTGTTCTTAAATAAGGACTGACCATCGCGTGGCTAACTGGTTTCTTAGATCTTTTTGAAAACGATTCTAACCAGTGACCACATTGTTGTGCTTGTGCAACTCCACTTTCATTCAACGGCCTTTGCTGGTCGTTTTGCAATGATGGCGCTGCTTCACCGTGGCGCATCACAAAAATGTACATATTTGGTCCAACTATTAGGTGAGTTTCTAAATCCGCTAGTTTTTAGAAACGTAATTTATTTCAATATTGCCCGAAATCATTTCTATATTGTAGAGCCGAAAAGGAATTAAAACGATTTGTTTTAGAGAAATATAAGTTATCTTAGATTAAAGCGTTGTTAAGGGTAAATTATTCACACATTTACCTAACACCAAGCTGCAATTTTGAAATACTCAAATAAGCAGGTCTTTTCTGATTAAGTAAAGTTCACTCACCTTAATTAGATTTATTTCTCAAACAAAATCATCTACTTTATTTAAAAAATAATTTAATGCGTTATGCTTGTTATCAAACTTTTAGATAGGTGATTTAGTTGCAGCTTAGCAAAAATGACAAACGCGCTTATTTACATGTCACTCTGGCCAACGGTATGCGAGTGTTATTGATTAATGACGCCGATTGTCGAAAATCTGCAGTGGCCGCATGCATTCAAGCGGGACATTTTGACGATCCTTATAATATCAACGGATTATCTCATTTACTCGAGCACATGCTATTTAATGGCAGTAAATCATTCCCAGAAGCAGACAGTTTAAATCAGTTTCTATCTCCACATGGCGGTAGCGTAAACGCGTGGACAGGCACCGAATTTTCCAATTATCATTTTGATGTCGTTCATTCGAAGTTAGCGGAAGGGTTAACGCAGTTTGCAGACATGCTTTTTAATCCGCTGTTTACAGAACAGGCCATTCAAAAAGAAATTAACGCAATAGATGCGGAATTTAAGCTTAAGATTCATGACGATTTACGACGTTTATATCAGGTACATAAAGAAACTTGCAATCCACAACATCCTTTTAGCCAATTCTCAGTTGGTAATCTGCAAACATTTTCTGAACATGCAATTGAAGACATTCAACAAGCTCTAAAATCACTCCACAAAAAACATTATGTGCCCAATAATATCGCATTATGTGTGATAAGCGCGCAAACTATAGAAAACCTACAAAGCCAAGTAGAAGCGAGTTTTTCACACTTTCAGGCTGGCAATGAATTTATAAGACCCTTCCCCGCACCATTATATTTACCTGAGCAGCTAGGCGTAAAAATTAGTATCAAACCAATCAAAGATGCACGACGTTTAATCGTCAGTTTTGCCCTACCCGACTCTCAGCTTAATTGCGCCTCGAAGCCATTAGAATTTATCAGCCACCTTTTGGGCGATGAAGGGAATGGCAGCCTTTTGGCTCATTATAAACGAGAAAATTGGGCAACTAACCTTAGCGCCGGCGGTGGTATAAATGGTAAAGGATTTAAAGATTTCAATGTTAATCTACAACTAACTAAAGCCGGTGAAGACAATATTTCTGACGTGTTGAACAGCCTATTTTACTTTCTTCAACTCATCAGCGAAAACGCGCTGGAAACATGGCGAATCAAAGAAAAAGCAATATTGGGTGAGTTAGCTTTTGAACATATTGAAAATGCAAAGCCAATTGACGATGCAACTCAATATGCCAATCAAATGTTTTTTTATGATGAAGAAAAAATACTCTCAGGGGAGTATTTAATTACGGATTTTTCAATTGCCCCCATTGAACAGTGTTTAAGTTACATGACACCTGCAAATATGCGATTGAAGCTCATCAGCAAAGATGTCAACACGAATAAAGTAGCGAAGTGGTACGACACTCCTTATCAGATCGAATCACTTCACAAGGACTTGTTGAATACCTTAGCATCGCCTAAACCTATTCAAGACATTCAATTACCGTCTCCTAATCCTTATATCACCGAACACTGCGCAATAGCCGAAGTTGACGAACGATTTTTACTTCCGGCTAAAATCATAGATACCCAGCATTTACGAGTTTGGTATGCTCAAGATAAGGATTTTGAACAACCCAAAGGTGATTGTTTTATTTCTTTTGATTGTGCTGCCGTAACACAAGGTGCAAAAATTTCTGCCTACAAGCGCCTTTGGGTAGCGTTAATGGTTGAGCATCTAAATGACCAGTTTTATCATGCTGGGGTAGCTGGCTTGCATTACCATATTTACGCTCACCAAGGTGGTTTTACAATTCACACAAATGGCTTTTCACAGAAACAATTAGCACTTAGTGAAAATATTGTAAAACAAACATTGGCAGATATTGACTTAACGCCATTATTTGAACAAGTGAAACAAAAACAGCTACAAAGTCTACAAAACTCGTTATTAAATAAACCTATCAACCGGTTGTTTGCACGTCTTTCGGGACTAGTTCAACGTCATACCTATGCACCTCTAGAATTATTGCCGCATATCGAAAATGCGCGTATTGAAGATATGTATTGGTTAAGGCAACAATTATTTGAAAACTACTCGATTGAAGCGTTTGTTTTTGGCAATTGGACAATCGAGCAAGCAAATGGGTTTGCGCAAAGATTAAAAGCCTTACCTAAACCCACGCAAACGAGCTCGCCTATTAAACGTGAAGTTGTAGATTTAAAACATTCTGAACTTTATTTAAATGAAGTTATAAGTCAGCATCCTGATTCTGCGGTCGTGCTCTATTTGCAAACCCCCAGCGCAAACATTAAAGATGTCGCGCTAACAATTTTAGTGGAACAGTTATTGGCTTCACCTTTTTTCCATGAAATTCGCAACGAAAAACAATTAGGTTATCTTGTAGGTAGTGGTTATTTGCCGTTGAATCAACATCCTGGAATGGTGTTTTACGCTCAATCCCCCAATTTTAGCTCACAGCAAATATTAGCTGAAATTCAATCTTTCCTGACTCAAATCACGGCAGACATTGAAGACTATCGCGAAGTGTGGACGCACGTAAGAGCGAGTGTGGCAAAACAATTAGAAGGAAATGATACTAATTTAACCGCAAAAGCCCAAAGGTTATGGTTAGCTGTTGGTAACAAAGATCTTGAGTTTAATTTACAAACCGCCATAGCTAACGCATTAATTAACTTAAATTTTGATGACATCATCAGCTTTTGTAATCAAATAACGGATTCCCTAAGTTTTGGCACGTTAGTCTTATATTGCGCTGGCAACAGACCTGATGACATTCCTGCAAAAGGAACAAACATATTCGACTTAGCCGAGTTCAAGGCAAAGGCAAATTTTATAATTTAAACGATGTAAATTAACGCAGCCCACATGTTATAAAAATGTAAAATAACTTAAGTTAACGTATTAACATAAGGTTTTTAGAACGATAATTGAACGAAAACGTAAAAAATTGTTATTTTCCACACAATCAACACACCTAAACCTTGTACAGCGCGCTTAATTTGGGCATATTAACTACCTTAATTCGACACGTTATCTTTGCTTGTTATGAAAACAATAATAATAATAGAACAAAATGCATTATTGATAAGTGAAAATACGATTTGAGACAGTTATATCGATCTAACTGGCTAATCGCATTATTTGCGTTATTAAGTCTGTTCAATTCAAAAAGTTACGCTAATGTAGCGGACATTGATTTGCAGCATTTGTCTGTGCAAGATGGCCTGTCACAAAGTTCTGTTTTAGATATCATTCAAGACAAAAATGGCTACATTTGGGTCGCAACTATAAACGGTCTAAACCGTTTTAATGGCAGTGAATTTAAGCAATACACGCCAAGAATGCCCGAAGGTAAACAATTCCCTATCGAAATGTTCCGCAAATTATTCATCGATTCGAACGATAATTTGTGGTTTACAACTCTAGGGGCGATAGGCAAATACCTACCTGAAAAAGACGAATTTCAAGTTTATAGCGCTAAAAACTCTAATATTGGAACCAATAACTTTTGGGCAATAGGTGAAACTCTTCAGGGCCAACTTCTCTTTTCTGGGAATAAGTATTTATATCAATACAATCCTGAGCAGGATGATTTTACTAAGGTCGAATTTAACAATGCTGTAGAGTTAAATGATATCGTCAGAACCATTTATGTTGAACAAGATATTATTTGGTTGGGCACTGAAGGAAACGGTATTTTTGGTTTAGATCCTAAAACCAATAATTTATACAGCTTAAACGATGAAAACCCTTGGAATATCAACTTAGATGCCAGAACCGTTTTTGATATAGTTAAAATCGACCAACAGTATTGGTTAGGCACAATGCAAGGTGCCATTGTTTTATCTGAAGATTACCAATTAGAGATGCAACTTGATGCATTTCGACAAGACAATTTACAAATTGTCAGTAATGTTGTGCGATCTATTATTGAAGAAGATAATAAGATTTGGTTGGCGACCACTAATGGTATTAGTATTTTTGACCCCGCCGCAGACTCTGTATTTTCCATCAGTAAAGAAAACGGCCATTATGTTGGTTTATCTAACCCATTTATTATAAAGGCTTATAAAGACCAGAATAATTCAATTTGGTTTGGTACGCATACGTCCGGTCTCTTTCAGTACCATGAATCTTTTTCGATCATTAAACATTTCAAAGTTATAGACGCCAAGTCTTTATCAAGTATAAATAATAGCGTTTGGGCATTTGCTGATAATGGAAACGATGCCATCTGGATAGCCGCATTAAGTGGCGGAATTAGTCTTTACGATACGAAAACTGGCGAGTTCAAACGATTTTTACAAGGTTCGACTAATTTAGTTTGGGATTTGGAAGTCGATGAGAAAAAACGTTTATGGTTAGCAACTGATACCGGTATTCATATATACGCTCACAATAACGGGACCTTAACGCATGTCAAAACGTTATTTGACGGTATCCCAATAACTGAATTGCAACCAATGAGTGGACAGTTTTGGATAAAGGACGGAGAAGAACGCTTTTTCAAAGTCAATGCAACTGATCTTCAACAACCTAGCAGTGAAATATCCTTCAAGAATTTAAAAAGTCAGGTGATTGCCCCACTTTTATTTGATAGTCAAAATAACATTTGGCTTAAAACCGATTCAGGCATTGTTGTTACTGACGAAAATTATTTAAATTTCAAAAATATCCTATTGCAGAATAATTTAGATGAGGCACAACCTGTTGTTTTTAATATTCATGAGACCGATGACGCATTTTGGGCATCCACAGGTAAACATGGAATATTCAAGCTAGATAAACAAACATATGCACCTATAGAGCAGATCCACCCTCGTGGTTACAATGTCAGAGGACTCACTGTCAATTCGGTTTTAGATACCCAAGACCAGACATCTGTTTGGCAAGGTAGTCAATCAGAAATTTGGCAAATATCCTTACAAACGGGAAAACTACTTGAATTTATTCCCAGAAAGACACTGGATTATAATGATTTGAATCAAGGCGCGACCTTGATGACAAAAGAAGGCTTACTATTTTTTGGTGGAACAAATGGGTTCCACGTATTTAATCGAGAAAAATTAGATAATTTCAATCAAAAAGCCCAGAATATTAACGCTGAATTTCAGTCCTTATCGGTTTTTCCTGCGCCCAAAATTACAGGTCTTAGAATCCACAACAAACCTGTTTTAGTAGGCGTTGAAAACTCACCATTGATAGTGCCCATTGAATTAACTAATAACATCTCGTTATCTTATCAAGACATTCCGTTTTCCATTGAATTTGATCATATCAATTCATTACATGAAGATAAGTTAAATTATCGATATAGATTATTGGGTTGGCGAGATACCTGGATTGAAACAGGCAACGATGACAGCAAAAGTCAGTTTGCTTCGTTTTCAATTGAGACCTACGGAAACCATGTTTTTGAAGTTCAAGGTCGCATAGACGAAGGTCCATGGTCTGAATCTGCCACGCTAAATATCGCAATATCCCCACCTTTCTGGTTAGATACGCCAGCAATGTTGTTGTACGGCATGTCAGCTATTCTTGTGTTGTTATTAATGTTAAGACAATACAAGCGCAAGCTTGCCGTACAAAACGCCATTAAAGAAAGTGAAGAGCGATTAAAGTTAACGCTGTGGAGCAGTGGTGACGAACTATGGGATTGGGATGTTTACCGCGGTCAAGTCTATCGTGCAAATACCTGGGGAACTATGGACTTTCCTCAAGATGGTATCCGTTCTAATAGCTCTTACCAAGCAAACATTCATCCTAACGATATGCTGCGCGTACAAGAAGCGCTACAAACTCATATCGATAAAAAGTCAGACTTTTTTCAGGTTACCTATCGGGCTCGTACCTTTAACGGAGAATGGGTATGGATTTTAGATCGCGGCATGATAGTAAAACGTGACAACAACGACCAACCCATACGCATGACTGGAACACTAAAAAACATCAGTCATTTAAAACAAGCTGAAGAACAGCTAAAGCTTTACGAACGCTCAATTGAAACGATTTCCGATGGCGTTTTTATTGCTGATACCACTTTCCGTTTTATTTCAGTTAATCAGTCCTACTGCGAATACACTGGAGAAACACGAGAGCAAGGGTTAGCAAGTTACCTCAAGTTTAACCAATACCCTGAAGCGTTCACAGAAGAAGTGAAGAAAGCATTACGCCAAAAAGGCAATTGGAATGGCGAAGTTGAATCACGTCGTGCAAATGGCGAGCGTTACGAGATGGAATTAAATGTAGATGCTATCCATGGTGAAGATGGTAAAACGACTCACTATGTTGGCGTGTTTTCTGATATCACATCACGTAAGAGTACTGAAAAAGAGTTATTGAAATTAGCCAACACCGATCCACTCACTGAAATGCCGAATAGATCTTTTTTCCAAGCTAGCCACAATAACTTGGTGAGAAAAGATGTGCCCCACGCATTAGTCTGTCTGGATATGGATAATTTCAAGAAAATTAACGATTCTCTAGGACATCAAACCGGGGATATCTTAATTAAGCACATAGGTAAAAGACTGCAAAAAATTACCGGCACAAATGCAACATGTTACCGCTTAGGTGGCGACGAATTTAGTATTCTGGTCGATCGAGAAGAAGATATGCAGCGCATAAACCATTATGCTCAGCGAATTTTAGATCAAATGGCTCACCCTTTCCTAATCAATAAACAAGAGTTTGTGTTAGGTGCGAGCGTCGGTATTGCATTCTATCCGGAAGATGGAACATCCACCCAGGAATTATTGAAAAATGCTGATACGGCAATGTACTTCGCGAAAAACGCTGGGGGTAACAAATATCAATTCTTTAGCGGCGAAATGAACCAAAATGCCGTTCGTCAACTACAAATCGAAAACCTGATCCGCTATGGTCTTAAAGACGATTTATTTACTGTATTTTATCAACCCAAAGTTGACATTTCATCGGGTAAACTCGTCAGTATGGAAGCCCTAGTGCGCTTTGAGCACCCCGAAAAAGGCATAGTTAGCCCAGCTCAGTTTATTCCTCTGGCAGAGGAAACCGGGCAGATTATTGATATCGGTGAGCAAGTATTACGCAAAGCCTGTGAAGACACTAAACGCTGGGTTTCTCAAGGACTATTTACTGGGCGTGTGGCGGTAAATATTTCGGCGAGACAATTCGAATTACCAGACCTGGATGACCGCATTTCACGTATTTTACAGAAAGTTGGGCTCTCGCCGTTGCATTTAGAGTGTGAAATCACTGAAGGAACCTTGATGCAGAACCCTGATCAAGCGCTGCAAATGATGCAACGATTGCGTGAGAAAGGAATTCACTTAGCGTTGGATGACTTTGGTACTGGATATTCATCACTAGCTTATTTGAAGAAGTTCCCGCTGAATACACTTAAAATCGACAAAGCATTTATCGACGACATAGCAACTAGCAGCGTCGATAAACACATGACCGCAGCAATTATTAATATTGCACACAACCTCGGCCTAAAAGTGGTAGCAGAAGGCGTAGAGCAAGAAAAGCAATTAGAAATATTACGCCTCTATGACTGCGAAATGTTACAGGGTTATTTGTACAGCAAACCCCTCAACTCCACTAAATTTGAACGCTTACTCACAGAAAATCTTCATATTAGTCAACTAATTGGCGCTAACTAATTTCAATATAATATGTTTGGATGTTTAATCCTGTTTGCGTTTCAGTATTGGCTATATTTAAAAGATATTAACTCCCTTTAGCTTCCCCACCACAACAGATGCGTCAGAAAATAGACGAATGATTAATTGCGACACAAATAAACTATCAAGATTTTTTAATAATAAACCTTAAAGCATAGGGTGAAGCATATCTAATTGATAAATATACTATTTTTTAGTTTTTAAAAGCTATTCAAAAACTTAATGGTAAATTTATTCAACAAATTCCTAAAGTTGGCATACTCCTCGCAGATACAGTATTGATTGACAAAAAATTGTCATTCATAAAATTAAAATAAAATTATGAAGTACCTAAGAGGAACCAAAAGATGTTAAAAGCGTATGCCGTAGCACTAATGCTAACTACAACTCCTGCGAGCGCAACTTTAGACGGCGCAAATACTGCAGAACAGCAAAAAACTGTATCTACTGCGTCAAACAAGGCACTTAAGCCTGGTGGCGGTATTGGATTTGACACTAACAAGGCACTTAAGCCTGGCGGTGGTATCGGATTCGACACTAACAAGGCGCTTAAGCCTGGTGGTGGTATTGGTTTTTAAGTGCTAGTGCGTTGGACTTTTATAGATGACATGGACAGTATTTGAAGAGAGAGGTATATCCTCTCTTTTTTTCATCTTAAACAAATATAAATGAATTATTGAACCCACGCGCCTGGCGCAATGCCACTCGTTGAGAAATAGAAAACATCGGTAAAACCATTGGCCCCAAAAACAGACCAGCCACCGCCCACTTTTTGGCAGGTAAAGCACTTTTAAATGCTTCAACATAATAATATACGCTAAACACCAAACAACTTAACAATGCTAATATCACTTATGCTCGCCTTCCGCTCATTAATTTCGTGCAAATTATACTCAACCACAGCAACAAAACTAGAGATTTCATGAGTTTCACATAAAAAAACCGAGACAAGCTCGGTTTTTTACAGTTTATTTACATTTTTTATGCATTTAATTAAAGTGAAACTTTACGACTCCACATTTTTGCAGTAGTAAATATCAACTCTTAATAAAAGGATTCGCCTTTTTCTGCCATTTCAACCAACTTAGGAGCTGGGAGAAACTTATCTCCAAACTTCGTACTGTTATGTTGCAATCTTTCAACAACATATTTTGCTCCTAACTTATCTATATAACGGAATGGTCCCCCTAAAAACGGTGGAAAGCCGATACCGAATATAGCGCCGATATCACCATCTCTCGGGCTTCGTATGACTCCCTCATCAAGACACATAGCAGCTTCATTCAACATAAGCAGTACGCAGCGTTCAGAAATTTCCACACCACTTAAACTTTGCTCAGGTTTAATATCCAAAAGTTCATAGACACTTTCGTCAACTTCTTTACCAGGGTTCTTGCCAGAATAGGCATAAAAACCGCGTTTGTTCTTTTTGCCTTTGCGATCATCAGCTAGCACTTTATCGAAGGCTTCTGCGGATTTAAATCGTTCACCAAATTGAGCCATCAAGATTGGAATAATTTTAGTCCCAACGTCAATGCCAACTTCATCTAACAATTTAACCGGTCCAACCGGAAAACCAAATTTCACCAAAGAACGATCTATATGTTCTATAGGCTCGCCAGCCAACAAAATATTTGCAGCTTCATTCATGTAAGGCGCTAATATTCGGTTGACATAAAACCCTGCCCCGTCTTTGACTACGATAGGCGTTTTCCCCTGTTTGCGGGCTAATTCAACCGTCGTAGAAATGGTTTTATCAGACGTCTTGTCGTGGGCAATTACTTCTGCAAGCGGCATTTTATCCACTGGAGAGAAGTAATGAAGTCCGATAACCTGTTCTGGTCGTGCGGCCTTCTCAGCTATCTGTCCAATCGGGATAGATGATGTATTAGACGCAAAGATAGTATTTTCATTACAATGGGTTTCTACGTCATGAACCATGGATTGCTTCAATTCTAAATCTTCGAAAACAGCTTCAATAACCACATCAGCATCGCCAAATCCCGAGTAATCAATACTGCCAGTCAATAGCGACATTTGCTTCTGCATTTCAGATTTGGGAATAAATCGACGCTTAACCTTTTTGTTTAAAAGATCAAACGAATATTTCATTGCATTAGCGATCCCTTCAGAACGAATGTCTTTGATTCTGGCAGGCAAGCCAGCTTTAGTTGCAGTAACAAAAGCAATACCTCCGCCCATCAAACCGCCACCCAGAATACCCACCTTTTTCAGTTGACCTGGTTCAACACCGGTCACGCCAGTTTCTTTTTTCATTTCGGTGGTTGCGAAAAAGATATTACGTAATTGCTCAGACTCAGGTGTCATAACCAGATAAGCAAAGTTCTTCGCTTCAACTGACATTCCTTCTTGAATGCCTTTATCAATTCCTGTTTCGATACAATCTATAATCAGTTCTGGAGCAGGATAATTACCTTTGGTTTTACTCAAGGTCTGTTTTCTAGCCTGTTTGAACATGGTATTGCGACCAATTGGCGTTTTTTCTAAAAACTGCCCCATTAGATTTAACTTTACAGGTTTCGGTTGCGGCTTAGGTTTTTGCGCCAGTTCGATAGCCACATCCATTAATATAGAGCGTGGTACCATGTCATCAACTATGCCATATTTTAGCGCTTGTTTAGCGCGCACTGGTGAGCCAGTGAGCATCATTTTCATAGCTTGCTGAATACCAATCAATCGCGGTAATCTTTGTGTTCCACCGCTACCTGGCAGCAACCCTAGCTGAACTTCAGGCAAACCCATTTGGGTCTTTTTATCGTCCGTACATATTCTTGAATGACACGCCAAAGCGAGTTCAAGACCGCCCCCCAAGGCTGGACCATGAATGGCAGCAACAAAGTGGGCTTGCATATTTTCTATTCGTTGAAAAATTTGTTGCCCGCCAGTTGAAATCGCTTCTACATCTTGCGCGGTTTCACAAGACGCCAACATACTAATGTCTGCGCCTGCAACAAAAGAGCTATCTTTACCGCTGATAACAACAACCCCTTTTATCTTATTGTTGCTTTCGATTTCATCCAACATAGCCGAAATTTGTTCTGCAAATTCCATTTTCAGGGTATTCATCGATTCGCCAGGAACATCCATGCTTAAGATTGCTACGCCATTGTCATGGACATCTAAGGTAAAGGCGTTATTTTCTGCCGTTGTTTGAGTTTCGTTATTCGCTTTTTCCATGATATTCCCCTTACTCAGTTTCAACGATCATAGCAGCACCAAGACCGCCAGCAGCACAGGCTGTCACTAGACCTGTCCCTCCGCCTTTGCGATTCAAGTCATTTAGCATTTGCGTAATCATACGTGTCCCCGTGGCCGCAAATGGATGTCCATATGCGATTGAGCTACCCATTTGATTAAACTTATCCATATCAATTTCGCCTGTAGCTTTACTTCGGCCCAATTTTTCTTGCGCAAATTTATCGCTGGCAAACATTTTTATATTTGCCAATGTTTGCGCAGCAAATGCTTCGTGCATTTCGATTAAAGTAAGATCGCTCAGTGACATGCCAGCTCTATCTAACGCGATAGGCGTTGCGTAAGAGGGACCCATTAACATATCTTCCCACACATCAATGGCGGCAAATGCATAACTGCGAATATAACCAAGTGGCGTATACCCAAGCTCTTTCGCACGGCTTTCTGTCATCATAACAATTGCAGAAGCGCCATCAGTAAGCGGTGTGGCATTGGCTGCGGTAACAGTACCGTGCTTTTTATCAAAAACCGGACGAGGTTTTGCGTAGCCCGCTAAAGTTGAGTCAAATCGAACGTTATTATCTTTTTCCAACGCACCTTTATAAGGTTCTGCATAGGCTGTCATAACTTCATTAGCCAAGTGCCCTTCGTTCCAGCTTTTTGCGGCTAATGTATGCGAACGGTGAGCGAGTTCGTCTTGTTCTTGACGCGATATATTGTGGGTCTTAGCCATTTGTTCAGCCGTTTGCCCCATTGATAATCCAGTAGAATATTCGGCAACAGCAGGCGGAACCGGCAATAGATCTTTAAATCTTAATTTTTTGAAAACGTTCCACTTCTGTCCAAGGGTTTTCGTTTTCTGTAAATCTGTCAATGCGCGAGCTAAAGGTTTAGACACGCCAATCGGCGAAACCGACGTAGAGTCAGCGCCACCGGCAATTCCGACGGCTATATTTCCAGCCATCATTGATTCGGCAATATTCACTGTGGCTTGAAAACTAGTTGCACAAGCTCTGGAAACTGAATAAGCATCAGTATGTACGTTCATGCCAGTGCCTAACACGATTTCGCGAGCGATGTTTGGCGCTTCAGGCATCTGCACAACCTGCCCATACACTAATTGCTCAACTAAATTTGGATCTAAGTTGTTGCGCGTAATCATCTCGTTAACAACTAACTTACCCAAATCGACCGCTGGAACGCCGTGAAAATACGTCGCCATTTTTGCAAAAGGTGTTCGTAAACCCGCCACGATAGCTATTCTATCGCCGTTGCGGGTAGTAACTGATTGTTTTGCTGACATTGTTTGTCCTCGTATTTTAGCTCGTCAGAGTGGTCTGACCTGTAATGTTATGCTTTGATTGTACAGACTGTTAGGCAAAATTCAAATTCTAGTTAACAAATTAACTTTTCGCATACATTCATAACGAATTAGCAATTTGTAACATTGTATTTCTAAAAGGGAACCTTATATAAAAGAATGTGTCACTATGTAACCCCGCTAATCACTGATAAACACCTTTAATATCGCAGTTAGGACAAATTAATGGCAGTTGAACAATTTAAACGATTACAAGCGTATTTAGACTCGCAGGTAATTGGACAAAACAACCTAACCCACAACATTATGATTGCGCTTTTAGCAAATGGTCATTTACTTGTTGAAGGGCCTCCAGGATTGGCTAAAACACGTGCTGTCAATGCGTTAGCGCAAGGTATTGAAGGCGACTTTCACCGCGTTCAATTTACCCCAGACTTATTACCGGCCGATTTAACCGGCACCGATATTTATCGCCCAGAAACCGGTGAGTTTGTATTTCAACGTGGTCCCCTTTTTCATAACTTAGTGTTAGCAGATGAAATCAACAGAGCACCGGCAAAAGTGCAATCGGCTTTACTAGAAGCCATGGCCGAAAAACAAATAACGGTAGGTAATAAGACTTATCCGTTGTCCGAGCTATTTTTAGTAATGGCTACTCAAAACCCGATTGAACAAGAAGGGACTTACCCATTACCCGAGGCACAACTTGACCGTTTCTTAATGCACCTGGAAATTGATTATCCAGGCGCAGAAACTGAATTGAAAATATTGCGCTTAACCCGCGATGAAGCGATCAATAGTCAACAGGTCAATGCCGACATCATGACTCAAGCTGATATTTTTGCTGCTCGCAAAGAAGTCTTGCAAATTCATTTAGCTGAATCGCTGGAAAATTATCTTGTGGAATTGATTATTGCCACGCGAACGCCTGAAAAATATGACCCACAACTCGCCAACTGGATTGAATTTGGTGCAAGTCCACGTGCGACCATTGCGCTAGACAAATGTGCCAGAGCACATGCTTGGTTAATGGGACGGGATTTTGTAGGACCAGACAATATACGTGCTGTTTTCCATAATGTTTTACGACATAGAATTTTATTGAGTTATGAAGCTGAGGCTGAAGGCGTTGATGCGAATCAACTGCTGGATCGTATTTTAACGCTTGTTCCCGTTCCATAGACTGATTGTATGCAAGATGTAACTAAGTGGTTGAATCGGTTAAGCGCAGACGGTGTTGCGTTAAACATTAAGCAGCTATTGTATTATCAGAAAAAAACAAGCCTGTTAAATTTAGCACCGCGCAAAACCATTCAGTCTAAATTGGCTGGAAGCTATTTGGCAAAGACCAAAGGGCGTGGCATGGAATTCGATGAAGCGCGGCACTATCAACCGGGCGATGATATCAGGGCAATCGATTGGCGCGTGACTGCGCGTTCAGGTAAAACCCATACCAAGCTGTATCGTGAAGAAAAAGAACGCCCTATTTTTATTCTGGCAGACCTATCGCCTAATATGCATTTTGGTACGCAGCTATTGTACAAATCCGTACAAGCGGCTCATCTGGCATCGTTGATTGCTTGGTCTGCTAAGAACCGGGGGGATAGAATTGGCGGATTGGTATTTAACCAACATCAACACCGAGAATTTAAGCCTTTAACACGTCAAAAAGCGGTTTTAGGTTTTTTGCATGGACTTATAGAAGTACATCAGCCTAACGATTTGTATCCAGGCAATTTTCAGTTTTCCGACGCTTGTGCACGCCTTAGAAGGTTAGTTCACCCAGGGAGTTTAGTTTTTGTCTTGAGCGATTTTCAGCATTTAAATGAAGCGGCTAAGCAACATTTAAGCAGAATATCTAGACACAGCGAAGTGATCGCCTACTCCATCACAGATCCGTTTGAGCATGAGTTACCTAAAGTCAGCGGTTTTCAAGCGGTTGAGGTAACCGACGGATTTGAACAGCAAACCTTAATGTTAGGTGAAAAAACAGTGTCACAACAATATCGACATTCCCATCAACACCAATTTGCGCAAATCTCGCGCACCTTACAACAATGTAAAGCGCAAATTTTACAGGTTAGCGCCGCAACCCCGTTAGAACAACAATTGGTAGAACAAAGACGAGGAATAGCGTGAATCCGTTAGATCAATTAGCCGATATTCAACTCCCACAAGAAGTCAGTATGTGGCCGCTGGCATGGGGATGGTGGGTTTCCGCTTTAATGGTGGTGATAGCCATTGCCAGTATTATCTATTTTGTGCGTAGTTACATATTAAAACGTAAAGCTAAAAAAGCCGCTTTGCTTGCGTTAAGTAAACTCGACCTTAATCACCCTAAAGCAGCGTCGCAAATTAACATCGTACTAAAACGCGCTGCATTAAGTTATTTCGAACAAGAACACGTTGCCGCTTTACATGGAAGTCAATGGTGTGACTTTCTGACTAGTCAATTACCTAAAAAGCAGCAACAAAGCTACCAGCAAAAAATACGACAATTTACTGAAAGTTTATATCAAGAAAATCAAACAAATAACGCCGAAGCTAATATGCAATTAGCTAAGCTGTGGATTAAATCAGCCCTACCCCCACGCAATGTAAGTACACAGCATGTAACTGAAGTGGAGGCTGAGAATGTTTGAGTTTGCCTGGTGGTGGGTTTTATTTTTCTTGCCGCTTCCACTCTTTGTTTTATTAATACCTAAAAAAGAACGTCAACAAGGCGCCGCGTTACGTGTACCTGCACTCACAGCCAATATGCACAAAAGTGTGAAAAAAAACCGTCCAAGCCGTCTCAACCTTGTGTTGGCTATACTGGCGTGGATTGCATTGGTGATTGCAGCTGCGCGTCCTCAATGGTTAGGTGAGCCGGTAAATATTCCTTCAGAGGGCCGTGATCTTATGCTTGCAGTAGATTTATCAGGCAGCATGAATCAAGAAGATATGATCGTAAACGGTCGGAGAGTAAACCGCTTAATCATGATAAAAAGTGTGTTAAGTGATTTTATAGAAAGACGCGTTGGCGACAGATTGGGATTAATCTTGTTTGCAGATACCGCTTATTTGCAAGCTCCCCTCACTTACGACAGAAAAACCGTTGAACAATTATTGTTAGAGAGTCAAATTGGCCTTGTAGGAGAACAAACTGCCATAGGCGATGCAATTGGTCTTTCAATAAAACGTTTTGCCAGTAGAGAAGAATCAAATAAGGTGATTATTTTATTAACTGATGGGCAAAACACAGCAGGAAATATTACGCCTGCGCAAGCAAATGAGTTAGCTGTGAACAATGAAGTTACCGTTTATACCATTGGTGTAGGTGCAGACTCGATGATCACCCAAGGCTTTTTTGGTCAACGACAAACTAATCCATCTAGAGACTTAGATGAAAACATGCTGACCGAACTTGCTGAGTCAACCGGTGGACAATACTTCAGAGCTAAAGACACCCAATCATTACAACAGATCTATACGATTCTAGATGCTTTAGAGCCTATCGAAAGAGAAAGCCGACAAATGCGTCCGTTACAGGCTTTGTTTTATTTTCCGTTGGCAATAGCCCTTATTGCTAGTTTATTGATTGCTATCAACAGCTCGTTATCTTGGTTTAGGTTGCGTTTATCAGGGAGGTCAAAATGATAAATCTAGATACCTTTCATTTTCTTCGACCTGAATGGTTTTTTGCGCTTATTCCGCTGCTGTTGTTACTGATATTGCTGATGAATATTCATCGACGTCAATCAGGATGGCAGAGTGTGGTGGCAAGTCACTTATATCAACACCTCATTTCTGATCAAGGTAGTCGCAAACGCAGACCGCCATTAAGTTTAGTCGCGATAGGTTGGATTATTGCGGTGACAGCATTAGCAGGCCCCACATGGGAGCGACTTCCCCAACCTGTTTTTCAGCTTAACGCCGGAAAAGCGGTGGTAATCGATATGTCAATGTCGATGCGTGCAACGGATGTAACACCAGATAGATTAACCAGAGCGAAATATAAAGCCATTGATTTGATTAATGAAATTTCAGAAGGTGACGTAGGGCTAGTGGCCTACGCAGGAGATGCATTTACTATTAGTCCGTTAAGCTCTGATGCACAAAATTTAACTGCCTTACTGCCCAGTTTATCCCCAGAAATAATGCCGGTATCCGGCAGTGAACCTTATTTAGGGCTCAAAACAGCCGCAGAATTGTTACAAAATGCAGGATTTTTTGAAGGCGAAATTTTCTGGATCACCGATGGTGTTGAAGTGTCGCAGCTAGCTGAATTAAATACCTTTATCGAAAATCTTCCTTATCGGATTTCAATTTTAGGTGTAGGAACACCAGAAGGAGCACCAATTCAGTTACTCGATGGGGATTTCTTAAAAGATAACCGTGGCGCGATCGTGATACCGAAAATGGATCCACAAATGTTATCCGGATTAGCGCGGAAAAGCGGTGGCAGATTCTATGCAATTTCAGCTGACGATAGTGATATCACTTATCTTACCGGACAACAATTGATTAATAGAGAAACAAACAGCAACAAAGATAACAGCGAACAATTTGGTGATGAATGGCAAGAAGCTGGTCCTTATTTATTGCTACTATTGTTACCGATAGCTGCCTTAGCATTTCGTCGAGGCTATTTAGCCATGTTTGTAGTAGTCGTGTTTACAAGTTCGATGGTGCCGCAACCAGCGCTGGCTGCGGGCTGGCAAGACTGGTTCAAAAATAGCGATCAAAAAGGGTTAGACGCGCTTAATAAACAACAATATGAACAGGCGGCGTCACATTTCGAATCCCCCATGTGGAAAGGCTCTGCACTGTATAAACAAGGAAATTATCAGGCTGCTTTAGACGCATTCTCACAAGTGCCAGGGGCACAATCTTTATATAATCAGGGGAATGCCTTAGCGCAATTAGGTGAACTAGATAAGGCCATTCAAGCCTATGAACAAGCATTAGAACTGCAACCTGACCACGCTGAAGCGCTGAAAAACAAACAAATAATAGAACAAATGAAACAGCAACAAGAGCAACAACAAGATCAAAATCAAGATCAAGAACAACAAGACGGTGAGAACCAAGAACAAGAATCCGAAGATTCGCAGTCAAACCAACAAAATTCTCAAGATCAAAACTCACAACAACAGAGTGATCCATCGCAACAAAATCAGGACCAAGAACAACAAAATAACGAGCAAAATGAGCAGGATCAGCAGCAACAACAAAATAATCCAGAACAAAACGAGGAAACTGAACAAAATCAAGAGCAGCAAGAACAACAGCAACAGTCACAAGAACAAGAACAGCAACAAGAGCAGCAACAACAAGCTGTTGAGCAAATGCAACAAACAGACGAGCCAATGACTGACGAACAACGAGAAGAAATGCAACGAATGCAAAATCTACTTAACCGAGTTCCAGATGACCCATCATATTTGCTAAAACGTAAAATGCTCTTGGAGAATCAACAAAGACGTCGTCAACGCACACCAACTCAATCAAGTAGGAATTGGTAATGTTATTTAAATTTATAAAATTCAGACCACTACCATTTATGTTATTGCTGATAAGCAGTTTAAGTATGTTTAATGCGAGTGCACAAATAGACAGTGTCACAGCAAGTGTCGATAAAAATCCGGCGATGGCTGATGAATCTATCGTCTTGACCGTAGTCGCTTTTGGTAGTGCAAAAGGTGACGAATTTAACCCATCTGAGTTGGAAGAAAATTTTGTTGTCGGTCGCACGTCAGTCAGTACTCAAACGAGAGTTGTTAATTTTGACACTACCCGTTCAACTACTTGGACCACAATACTTATTCCACGTAAACAAGGTACGTTTCAGATTCCTGCATTTACTGTAGGAAATAAGTCAACCCAACCTATCACTGTACGTATCGTACCAGTATCGGCAGCAAGTCAGAGTAAAGCACGTGAAGCGTTTATCACTGCTGAAGTAGACAGCGGACAACCCTTTGTTCAGCAAATGGTTAAATATAAAGTGAAAATACACCTAGCGACCAATCTGCAACGAGGCAGTATGGCCGAACCTTCGCTAGAAAATGCCGATATCAGTTTAATCGGTAAGGATAAGGATTATTCTGAAATTGTTGATGGTCAACGCTACCGAATTATAGAAAGAAATTACGCGATCATTCCGCAATCGAGTGGACAAGTCACAATAAAAGGGCCGTTATTTGAAGCTGAAGTGATCGACCGTAGTCAAAATAGTTTTAGCTATTTTAACCAAACTAGACCGATAAACCGAGTTGCGCCAGACATCGTTTTGGACGTACAACCGATTCCTGCCAATTACAGTGAGCATTGGTTGCCTAGCGAATTTGTGCAATTAAATGAAGAATGGCAACCTGAACTATCAGAAATGAAAGTTGGGGAACCTATTACGCGCACGTTAACTTTGTCAGTTCTTGGGGTTTCACAGCAACAATTGCCGGAAATCGCGGGCCAATATCCCCCTGATTTTAAAGTTTATCCTGATCAACCTACAACGACGTCAGTAACACGAGATGATAATGTGATCGCGCAGCGAGTGGAGAACATTGCCATTATTCCTAATCGGGCAGGACAATTTGTACTCCCGCCCGTAAAAGTGGCGTGGTTCAATACCAAAACAAAAACAACCGAATATGCCGAATTACCTGCTCGCAGTGTTGAAGTTGCTGCAGCAGCACCTGGTAGTCAAAGCAATCCGGCTCCGATTATTCCGAATCCAATTCAAGAAACAGAGAACCCGACTAATATACAAAGCGACACGAGTGGACAAATAGCACCTACAATTAAAACCATAGAGGTACCATCATTTTGGAGCTTAAGTAGTTGGATTTTACTCGCTTTATGGTTAGTTACTTTGTTGGTTTGGTTAATCACGAGTAAAATGAATCCCAAAGCAACGACAGACAAAGTAAGTGTCGACAGTTCAGAGTCTGAAAGTTGGAATTCGTTAAAAAAAGCATTAAGTAGCAATAAAGTAAATGACATCTACCCTGCACTTCTTAACTGGCAAGCATGCTTATCAGAAGAAGACAGCGTCAATTTACTAGATGAAAATGACATCGCAGATTCTGAACTTCAAGCCGAATTAAAATTGATGTTTGCCAGTCAATATGCACATGGTGACAAAAGTTGGAAAAGTGATACTCTGTTAGCGCTATTGATTCGTTTTAGACAAAAAATAATAAAAAATAAGAACAACCCACCATCGTTGCAGCCATTATATGCATCCCAAAGGGTTGCGCATTAACGTCAGGAATATTAAGACATGAAATCTTCTAAATTATTGGTTCCCCTAAGCGTTATAACGCTTACATTACTTGCTTGTTCAGAACCAACTAAACAAACTCAAAAAGACAGCCAATCTCAACTTCAAAAAAGTGAGCAATCTGCACAGCAAACAGAGTCGCAGAAACTGGCGACATTTTTCGCGGATATGTTTGAACAAGATCTTAAACGCTCCCCTTTGTCGCAAAGTTACTTAGGATACAAGTGGGATTATGACAAATGGGATGACATTTCTGACTCTGCAACTGACCAAGATATTGAAATTTCTCAGCAACGTTTGCAAACATTAGAAGCATTTGATCAAAGTCAGTTAAATCCACAAGAAAAAATCAGTCTGCAAATCGCCAAAGTTGATATTCAACGCAGGTTAGAAAACGACAAGTTCAGACATCACACTTACATTATGGATCAGTTCCGAGCTTATCATACGGTAGTACCTAGCTTTATGGTAAACATCCATAGAGTAGACAGTATTGAAGATGCGGAAGCGTATATTTCCCGTTTAGACAAAGTAGACGAACTTTTTGGACAAGTAATCGAGCAATTAAAAATAAGACAAGAATTAGGCGTTTTCCCGCCTAAATGGTCTTACGACCAAATGATCCAAGCGTCACAAAATGTTATCAGCGGTAACCCTTTTGTCGAATCGGGAGAAGATTCAACGATATGGCAGGATTTTCAAAGCAAACTTGAAAAGTTAGAAATTTCTAACGCTGAAATCAGTGGGCTGAAAAAACGAGCCAGAGACGCTCTGCAAGAATCAGTTTTACCAGCGTACCAAGCGTTGATCGCTGAGCTCGAAATACAACGTGAACTTTCACCTGAAGGAGATGGGGTTTGGCGTTTACCTGATGGTGATAAGTGGTATGACAATCGTTTAGCATGGTTTACCACGACTGATTTAACAGCTCAGGAAGTACATGACATAGGTTTAAAAGAAGTCGAGCGTATTCACGGTTTAATGCTTGAAATTATGGATAAAGTTAAATTTGAAGGCACATTACAAGAATTCTTCAAATTTATGCGCAATAGCGACCAGTTTTATTATCCCAATAATGATGAAGGCAGAAATCAATATCTTGCTGATGCTAAAGCTTTGATCGATGAAATGGAAAATAAAATTCCAGAGTATTTTGGTTTGACACCGAAAGCGGACATGATCGTAAAACGAGTCGAGCCGTTTAGAGAAAAGTCAGCGGGGAAAGCATTTTATCAAAGTCCCTCGAAAGATGGCTCGCGTCCCGGCAGTTATTACGCTAATTTGTATGATATGAAAGATATGCCAACTTACCAAATGGAAGCGTTGGCTTATCACGAAGGGATCCCTGGACACCATATGCAACGAGCCATCGCACAAGAACTAGATGGCATTCCTGAATTTCAAAAGTATGTATCTTTTACTGCTTATACTGAAGGATGGGGCTTATATTCAGAAGAATTAGCGAAAGATATGGGATTCTATGTAGACCCTTATTCAGATTTTGGTCGTTTAGCCATGGAGCTTTGGCGAGCTTGTCGACTGGTTGTCGATACTGGTATTCATGCTAAAAAATGGAGTCGTGAAGAGGCGATCGAATATTTAGTTGTTAACACACCCAATCCGGAAGGTGATTCCGTAAAAGCAATAGAGCGTTACATTGCCATGCCTGGCCAAGCCACTGCTTACATGATTGGAAAACTCAAAATTATGGAACTACGTGATTTTGCAAAACAGTCACTTGGTGACAAGTTTGATATTCGCGGCTTTCATGATGAAGTATTAAAAGATGGACCAGTGCCCTTAAATATCTTACAAAGTAAAATTGAAAACTGGGTAGAAAGCCAGCGCTGATATTTCTATTCATTGTGCATAAATGCTAAAAAATCCGGCTCTCGCCGGATTTTTTAAACCACCAGCAAAGAACTTTCTAGTCTAAACTGTATGCCAATAGTAAAAATTTCTTAAAATAAATTCTGATATTAATCATAAAGTTAATAAAAAAGGTTTAAGTACTTATGTTTTTTCGAAAGCGATCGGCCAATGACTCGGTCTCTGAGGATGTGATAGCAAAACAAAAACGATACGAAGCATTAGTTCATGACCTTCATGGCGATATATTTCGTTACGCATATTGGTTAGTTAAAGATAAAGCGATTGCTGAAGACATTGTTCAGGAGACTTTTCTGCGTGCTTGGAAATCACTGGACTCATTAAAAGATCAAAAAGCAGCTAAATCTTGGTTAATTACTATATTGCGCCGTGAAAACGCGCGTCGTTTTGAACGTAAACAATTTGACTTGGTGGATATGGACGACGTGTCGTTGGAAGATGATAGCTTATCAAACGAATTAGAAATTGAGTATCAAGAACTTAGGCAGCTAATGGCTGGGCTGAACGAAGAGTATCGAGAGCCACTCATTCTACAAGTCATGTTCGGATACAGTGGGGACGAAATTGCACAGCAATTGGATCTCAACAAAAATACAGTAATGACACGGTTATTCCGAGCTCGCAGTCAATTAAAAGACGCTTTGGAAAAATCAAATAACAGCAGAGGTTACCAAAATGGATGATTTACAATTCCGTCGTACCATTTACGCCAACCCAAATTGTGCTGATGAAGACGTTAAACAAGCCGCCGAAAAAGACAGTGCAAAACAAAAATTTTGGCGCGAAGTTAAAGAATTAGATGATGCAATTATCAAAGCCAGTAACATTAGGGTTCCTGAAAATCTAGCTGAGAAGTTAATTCTAAAACAGTCTATACAAAGCCAAAAAATTCAACGTCGTAAAACTCGAATTCACTTGGCTAGCGCAGCATCTATCGCGTTTATTGTGGGGTTGAGTTTTAGTCTATTCCAACAGCCAGCTAAAATTGATTTAGGTGAACATGCCATTGCCCATGTAACACAAGAGGCAAATGGTTATGCGTTAAATGTTAATGGCGACTTTTCATTGGAAAATGTTAATTTTCAATTAGCAAACTTGGGCGCAGAGTTTACCCAAGATATTGGCCGAATTTATTATGCTAATTTTTGTAATTTTCAGAATATCAGAAGCTTTCATATGGTATTGGAGTCAGAAAATGGCGACAAAGTAACAGTATTTGTTGTTCCTCATTCCAATGATATGCGAACTGTGCGCAGTTTTACCGGAAGTAATTTGGCCGGCAAAATGTTTAAGAGCCAACAAACTGACATAATCATAGTAGGAGAACAGGTAAACTCTGTGGATAAAGTGAAAGATAAATTACTAAAAACCATGCAGTTTAGCGCATAGTTTTAACTTGGCTCAGTAACAATTTTTAATGCCTAAAATCCGCATTTGATTTAAAACTGAGCCAAGACTTCTTCTTTAAAATCTTTTGAATTTAGTTCTACATTAAATTGCTTAGCTAAACTATCAAGTTCAGCTTGTTGAATCGCAAGTTCATCCATGGTGATGGTATTGTCATCAAGTTGCCAAAGTTGCCGTGAGCCGGCATAGCAAAAATGAATAGTTTGCAATGCATCAATATTGCCCTCGTTTGCAGCAGCTTTTAGCTTTGGCATTTTTCGATTGATTCTATTCAATGTTTGTTTCAGTTCCCACACATAAACAACTTCGGTCATAGCCTGATGAGTTCGGTATTTGTTCAGTACCCAACCGATACAAATACAGGTCAAAACAACACCAAGCAGATTCCAGAAAAAATGACTTCCACTTTCATTGGGAAACAGCATAATCAGCAATTGCGAAATACTCAAACTACCGACGACTAATACAATTATACAGGCCACAATAACCCGATTTAGGCATTTGCGATAACGCGCTTTATTTATTTCTTCAAGTTGCATAAATTCCTAATACAGTCGTTCTCAATTTAGTATCTGCAAGTGTAACTAAGTTGCTCAGTGTTAAAAAGATAACTTTATGCAGGTTATTTTGAGAATAAGCGAGTAAGCACATATACTGTCTGCCAGATATTAAATTTCCAAATAGTCGCAAGGATAGCAACATATGCCTAAAATGCTTTTTTCTATCGTCGCTTTGATAACGCTTATCACAACCGCACAAGCGTCAGATCATGGGTTAAATACGCCTTTACCTGGACTAAAAAATTATCAGGTGAACAATTCCAAAATGGTAAGTTCGGGGCTGCCAACCAAAAATCACTTTGAAAAGCTAAAGTCACTGGGAGTGAATAAAGTGGTTGATTTGATCCCAGGAGATAGAAGTGAGCAACGAAGTTTAATGAATTCAATGCAACTGACCTACCATAACATTGCTGTAGAATGGGAAAATCCCACGCTAGAGAATTTTCAGGATTACGTTGCAATCATGCAACAATATGAACAAAGTGACGGTGTAATTTTAACCCACTGTCGTCTAAATTGGCGCGGTGCGGTTTTCACGTATTTATATCAGATAACCCATCTCAAGACGCCAGAAGAAAAAGCAAAGCAAGAAATGCTAGCAATTTGGCAACCAAATGAAACGTGGCAGCGCTTTATAGACGATGTATTAGCCCAATACTAAATTAAATATGAAGGAAATTATTGTGGACGGAACTGCGCGTGCAAACATTAAAATTGGTACAAAAGTATCAATCGTACTCAAACAGGATCAGCGAAGCGGTAATCTTACCCAAGGTGTGGTCAAAGATATACTTACCAACTCACCTAAACACCCCCATGGCATTAAAGTACGCTTGGAAGATGGTCAAGTCGGCCGAGTAAAAGAAATTCATTCATGAAAACAAGTTATTTAAAAAAACGTCTAAGTACTGTATAAACGCGCCATGAAAATTCCAAAGCGTTTGCAACCTTTAGTCGATGACGGCCTAATTGACGAAGTACTTTACCAATTGATGAGTGGTAAAGAGGCCACGGTGTTTGTGGTTAAAAGCCAAGGTGAAATACGCTGCGCAAAAGTATATAAAGAAGCCATGAAGCGAAGTTTTAAAAAAGCTGCGCAATATCAAGAAGGCCGCAAAGTCAAAAATAGCCGTCGTGCAAGAGCGATGGAGAAAGGTTCTAATTTTGGCCGAAAGCAATTAGAAGATGCATGGCAAAATGCAGAAGTAGACGCACTTTTTACACTTTCTAAAGCTGGCGTTAGAGTACCTCAACCTTATGGATGTTATGACGGTGTGCTTCTGATGGAGCTGGTGACTAACGAAACCGGTGAAGTCGCCCCTCGTTTAAATGACGTTTCCATGTCTAAAGAACAAGCTCTCGAAGACCACGCTCAGGTCATGTTGTATGTGATGTTAATGTTATGCGCTGGGATTGTGCACGGGGATTTATCTGAATTTAATGTACTGGTTGATGATTACGGCCCTGTCATTATCGATTTACCCCAAGCAGTTAACGCTGCGGCCAACAATAATGCGTTTAAAATGTTGCAACGAGATGTGCGCAATATGACGGACTATTACGCCGAGTTTGCGCCTGAATTAAACAATACTCATTATGCAGAAGAAATGTGGGCTTTATTTGAGGCCGGCGAACTTACACCAGACTCCATTTTGACGGGTCATTTCGAGTTTGATGACAGTGTCGCAAACGTAGATACCGTGCTTGAAGAAATTAAAGCAGCATTTGCTGAAGAAGAAGAACGTCTTGCACGAATTCGCGCCGCTGAAAGTGGTGAATAGTCCCCTTCTATTTGATGCACTTAATACCGCATATCCTCTGGTATGGGTAAATCTTTTTTCAATGGTGAAGGACGCTTGCCTTTTCCGCTCTTGAACGTTTTCAATTGGTATACATAAGCCAATACCTGCGCCACTGCCATAAAGAGTTTTTCGGGTATCTCTTTTTCAGGCTCAGTGGTATGGAATATTGCCCGAGCTAACGGTGGAGACGACACAATCGGCACGCCATGAGCCCCTGCAATTTTACGGATATGCATCGCTAACTCATCCGCCCCTTTCGCCACCAAAATAGGCGCTGTCGTGCCTTTTTGATCATATTTTAATGCAACCGCATAATGAGTAGGGTTAGTCACTACGACATCGGCTTTAGGTACTTCTTGCATCATACGTTTAGCTGCAGCTTGGTATTGTAGTCTGCGTATACGACTTTTAACCTGAGGATCACCTTCTGAATTTTTACGCTCGTCTTTAACCTCTTGTTTAGTCATTTTCATTTCTTTGTTGTGTTTCCAAGTTTGATAAGGCACATCAAATATAGCGATGGGTATCAAGGCACAACACAAAAACAAAAAGGCCCAAGAGATTAATTCCATGGCGTGAAAAAGGTTGAGAGGGTAGATTTCTCTATCTAAATGTAAAGCTTCATCTTGAAAAACAATAAATGCAATGTATGCAGTGCCTGCTACCACGATAAATTTAGCTAAAGCTTTTAATAATTCGACTAAACCATTAATCCCAAACATGCGTTTGAAACCTGCCAAGGGGTTTATTTTATTAGCTTTTGGCGCAGCGGATTGCCAGGTAAAATTATATCCGCCTAAAGCAATACTGCCGTAAATACCTGCAATCATGGCAATTAGTAAAAAAAATAGCACTGGAATACTAATTATTTCAAACGCATATCCCCATGCTTGAAACATATGGGTCAAGTCGTAGGTTTCGTCTCTGGAAAGGTTAAATGTCCGTTGCATTATTTGAAACAAAGCAGAAGCAATTCGTTCACCGATAAGTAAAAACGCTATCGCGCTTGCAACCAATACTAGGGTTGTAGACAACTCGCGCGATCGCGCTATCTGTCCTTTCTTGCGGGAGTCACTGGTTTTTTTGGCCGTGGGGTCTTCTGTTTTTTCGTGTGTATCAGCCATCCAAAAAGTCCCTTAATTACCGCAAACTTGTAATAAATCACACATTAGCTGTTGAGCCCTGTGCCACTGCAATTCGAAATGATGGGTGAAGTTATCCATAGTCAACCAAATAATGACCAGCCCCATGATTTGCGCGATGGAAAAACCAATACTAAATATATTCAATTGAGGGGCTGCTTTTGTCATAACACCAAACGCAAGGTTTACAATTAAAAGCGAAACAATTGGCGCTAATGAAAGCGTTACTGCAGCAACAAACATCCAGCCAGCCCAGTGCGCAATTTCTTTAAATTGTTCAGGCTGAAACCAAGCTTCTCCGATAGGAAATGCTTCGAAACTCATCACTACCATGGTTATCATTGAAAGGTGACCATCGAATGCCCAAAATAGCAATGTTGCAAGGATCAAATAGAATTGGCCAACAGCCGGGACATTAATACCGTTAACGGGATCAACAATAGACGCAAACCCCAACCCGGTTTGCATCGCCACCACTTGTCCTGCAATGACAAAGGTATCCAACACCATTGCTGAGATAAACCCAATGGCGATACCAATTATTAACTGCTGGATAACGAGTACAAAGGTACTTACTGCAAATATTTCAGAGATATCGACCGGTGGAACAACTGGCATAATCACTAGTGTCAAAAAAAGCGTCAACAATGCTCTTATTGGTGTGGGGACCGTTTTCGCACTAATCCCTACCATGGCAGCAAACAACCCTGAAATACGCATAAATGGCAGTAACATATCTGCCATATATTGAGTAACGGTTGAAGCTGCGAATTCCAAAATGGCTAACCTATCACTTCTGGTATGCGTTCAACCATAGTGAAGGTGAAATCCATGATTTTTTGAACCAACCAATGCCCACCCCAACTGAGTACTAACAAAGTAACAATCAAACGTGGCAGAAAGCTCATGGTTTGTTCATTGATAGACGTGGCAGCTTGGAATACCGCTACAATCAATCCCACAAACAAACTAGGTAAAATAATGGCCGAAACCAACAAAATTACCATTTGTAAGGCTTCTTTTAGAATTTCGACGAATATCTCAGGTGCCATGGAAGCCCCCCTACCCTAAGCCAAAGCTTGTGGCCAATGTACCAAAAATGAGATTCCAACCATCCACCAACACAAATAACATGAGTTTGAAGGGTAAAGAAACGATCATCGGAGACAGCATCATCATCCCCATCGCCATAAGAATGGAAGCCACCACTAAATCTAAAATCAAAAATGGGATAAATAACATAAAGCCAATTTGAAACGCAGTCTTCAGTTCACTGGTTACAAAAGCAGGTATTAATACGTTCATTGGTACTTCAGAAGGATCGTCAAACTCACCCACCATGTCACCTAGTTGTACAAACGTCTCTAAATCTTTGACCCGTGTTTGTGAGAGCATAAAAGCGCGCATGGGTATCTTAGCTTGTTCGTAAGCTTCAATTGAGGTCATTTCTTCATTTAAATATGGCTGTAACGCATTTTCGTTAATTTGCTCAAACACCGGAGCCATAATAAACATTGAAAGAAAAAGACTAACGCCAATCAATATTTGATTTGACGGTGACTGTTGGAGACCGATCGCTTGGCGCAAAATCGACAATACGATAATGATCCTTGTAAAAGACGTCATCATCATGACAAACGCAGGTAATAGACTCAATGCGGTCATAATTGCCAGCACTTGCAATGTCATAGTGTAATCCTGAGTGCCGTCAGGATTCGTTGTTACGGTTAACGCATCCACGCCAGGTGCTGCAAACACATCTGTTGGAGCCAATAAAATGGCGCTCAACAAAATCAGTAAAAATCTAATCATTGTTTTGCCCCTTGGCTTTATCTAATCCTGTTTTGATTTTGCCCGCAAGTGCTTGAGTTAACTTATCTTTAAAGTTATCTCCGGTAGTGTTTGTGGGCTTTTGTAGAGGTTGTTCCAGTTTGGCTAAATGATTTATATTGGTGGCGGTCACACCAATTAAATGCTGCTCTTCACCCACCTCAATGACCATTATCCGCTCTCGCGTACCCGCAACCATCGACGCTACGACATTTAGCTGACCATTTCCGGTAGCAGTGACATTAAACCGTCGCATCAGCATGGCTAACACAACAACAATTACTACTACCAATAATAATGATAGAAAAATTGACACTATCGAAGTGGGATTTGAAAGGCTTTCAACTTGTGCGAAAGCACTTTTAGAAAGGACAAACAGTGGGCTCAGAAGTATCCAAACCCATGTTTTATATGAGTTTTTATTACCTAAGCTTTTTAATTCTCTCGATTTGACTAATAACATCCGTTAACCGAATACCAAATTTATCGTTGACGACTACTACCTCACCATGAGCAATCAACGTGCCATTTACTAACACATCGAGAGGTTCGCCAGCAACACGATCTAATTCGACTACAGATCCTTGATTTAACTGCAATAAATTACGGATACTAATATGGCTACGCCCCACTTCCATGGAAATAGTTACAGGTATATCCAAAATCGTATCTAGTTTTTTCTTTTCTTTTTGGGTAATTGGCGCATCTTCAGATAGCTCATCTAACTCTGCTACAGATACATCTAATTCATGATCACCACTGTCGCCTGCTGCAGCTTCTTCCTCTTCTGCTTGTTCGGCCATTGCTGCAGCCCAGTCGTCCATTGCATCATCTTCACTCATTGTTCTTTACCTCGTTTTTGCAGACGCTCATAAGTCTTCCTCTAACACAGAAAGCTCAGCATCACTGTCTATACGACGTCCGCCTTTCGTTAATAATTGCAATTCAGATTTAACTGAAGTGGGTCGTGGAATTTTTTCGGTAATTTTAACCGCAATATTGTCTCGAGAACGGCCTAGTTTCGCTCTGAAAGTCGGCAGTTCTTCAATTAAAACTGTGATCGTTTCTGGCATCTCAATTGGAATGATATCACCCGGTTTGAAGTCCATTAATCTTTGTAACGGCACATCAATATCTAGCATATGCGTTGACACTGACACTTTTACATCAAGAATTTCATCTCTTAACGCTTTACTCCAACGTAAATCAGTATCTTCTTTATCGCTTTGAACACCTGCATCTAACAACTCACGTATGGGTTCTAGCATGGAATAGGGTAATGATACGTGGAAGTCCCCGCCTCCACCGTCGAGTTCAATATGAAACGAACTAATAACAACCACTTCCGTAGGGCTAACAATATTAGCCATTGCCGGGTTAACTTCTGAATCTAAATATTCAAAAGAAACATCCATCACCGGTGCCCAAGCTTCTTTGTAATCCTCGAAGATGAGTTTCAACAACATTTGAGTAATACGACGCTCTGTTGGTGTAAACTCGCGACCTTCAATTTTGGCATGATAACGGCCATCACCACCAAAAAAGTTGTCTACTAAAATAAAGACTAAACGCGCTTCCATGGTGATCAACCCCGTTCCTTTTAGGGGTCTAAATCGAACCATATTCAAACTTGTAGGAACAAAAAGTGTATGAATATATTCACCGAACTTGATCATTTGAATACCGTTTATCGATACCTCTGCAGATCGGCGCATCATGTTAAACAAGCTCACCCGCATATGTCTGGCAAATCGTTCATTAACGATTTCCAACGTAGGCATGCGGCCGCGTACTATGCGGTCTTGTGAAGAAAAGTCATACTCAATCATCGAACCATCAGATTCGAGATCTTCATTGTCCTCTTCTTCGACATCATCAACGCCATGGAGTAGCGCGTCAATTTCATCTTGTGATAATAAATCGCTCAATGTTTCGCTCGCTTAAATAAACACTTAAGTGTTATTGCATAACAAAGCCGGTGAATAACACCTGCTCAACTACTTCACTTCCTACTGTTTCTTTCAATACTTTTTGCACTTCTCTTCCGGCTTGGTCACGTAACGAGACTTTACCGGCTTCAGTGACTAAATCATCTGCATTTGAACTACTAAACACTTTTAATAATGTCCCTTCTATCAAGGGAACATGCATCTTTGCCAGTTCTTCGTTATCGGTTCCTCGAACCATTAACTGCACTTTAATTTGTGCTAAACGGTCTTTTCCTTGCCCTGGCACGTTAAAAACAAATGGACGTGGCATAGCAACATACAAAGCAGTGCCTTTATTGCTAGAGCTCATGGCAACGCCACTATCGTCGCTGCCGGATGACATTTGGGTCGACACCTCTTCTGTAGAGTCGTCACTGCCGCCCAACAAAAAATAAGCAGCCGCACCACCACCAATGAGAACAACTGCAACAATGATAATAATCATCATCTTGCCTTTGCCACCCTCTTCCATTTGTAATTCGTCTTCTGCCATCTTCTTCTCAATTCATTAATTTGTGACTAGTTAATTAGATTGTATCAACAAATTGCTGTAACGGGTGAATGCAAACACCTCAAAATTGCAAGTATCAAACAAAATAATCAATACCACCGATCCTGCCGTTCGAAATCCGTTGCTCAATTACTTCGGACTCGTCAGTTGTCAAATTATCAGCGGACTCCTCCGTACTAACAAATTCTGAGCCATGTTGTTCAGCATTGCCACTTTGTTCTTGCTGCACTGAGGATTGCCCAAGTTCAATGCCTTGTTGCTCGAGCAGTTCTTTTAGCCTAGGCGTTGCTTGTTCAAGTACGTCGCGCGCTTGCTGAGACTGAACAACTATATTAACACTTGCCGTATCGCCAGACATATTTAGGCGCACTTTCATCGCCCCCAATTCAGGAGGATCTAAACGTATATCAGCCTGAAGGTTATTTTGGTTTACCATCCAACGTACTTTCTCAGATAGTTGTTGCAAGCCTTCTTGACGATTGATATTCACCGCTTTATCAAATTGCGCTAACTGTTGCCCCTGTTTATTTTGCAGGTGTTGCGCTTGATTATTATTTTCTTTTACCAAGGCCTTTTCGGTTATCGAAGCAACATGCAATTGTTCTACTTTTGCATTTAATTGACTGGTTATTTCTAAGGTTTGATTAAATCGCGTAATAGTTTGATCTAACACTTGAGGCACAACAGGCACTAAATTGACTTTAGCAGTTGCATCGTTAACCAGCGCAGACAGATCAATTGCCGGCTGATGCCCTTGTTTAATTTGTGCTTTTATTTCTTCAATACCACTTTTTAGCGCACTGACAAAATCAGATTTACCCCCTGCATCACCTGCGTAATTTTGATTATTCGCAGTTTTCAAATCTAAGCGCTGGGCAAGGTTAGCTAATGCCGCATCTAATTTATCTTTAGGCAAATCAAGCAATGCAGCCACACTTTGGTCGATATTAACTGCCGTTTTAGCTAGCTCCATATTGTCAGGCGTTAGCGAAGTAGTCTCAATATTAGGCTTTATCGTGGTATCACTATTTGATATTGGTTTATTTGTATTTGAGGCTGACGACATCAACAAATCAAGCATCAAGCGCAAATCGTCAGCGATCGCTACATCCGTTTCGGTTACGGTGCCTAGCTCTTGCGATTGAGCAACTTCTAACGCGCTCGTTTCTAATCTCAATGACTCTCGCAGTTTGGCCATTACATCGGCATCAGATTCTCCTAAAACATCAGATATCTGATTTAGTAATTGGTCAAGAGAAGCGGCATTGTCGACGCTGCCTTTTTGTTTTTGAGCGTCCAATAGTGTTTGTAACTCGGCAATCAGATTGTTAAGAGATTTTAATGTCGTCGCAGACTCAAGTGCGATGAATTCATCCGTTTTGACATCCCCCGCAAGCGTACCGTTGAGCGCAGATTCTTCTGATTGTTGATTTTCAGAAACCAATACATTTATATCAATATTTTCAAGCTCACTGGAGCCTAGGATTGATGACTCTGGATCAGATTCGATTGAATTAACATCACTTTTATTTGCAAGTAAAACCTCTGTGATAGAAAACTCAGGTACATTTTCGTTTGCAGTCTCTTTATTTGAGCTCGTTTCACCTTTGGTTGCCTTAGCTATACTTTTTTCCACCAATGTTAGCCAGTCAATCAGTGGCGTTTCATCAGTTATCACTGTAGCTTCTGAATCTACCACTTGATCATCAATCATGATGTGAGTTGCCGAGACAAGGTCGTTCTCAAGGCTTTTTTCTGGATTATCCGAGGTGCCAGCTTTTTCAAACTCACTTTGTTGCTCGGCGTGTTTGACTATTTGTTCTTCTGATTTAAGTGCATCATTCTCTACGTTCTTCTTTTCACTGGTTTCACTACTAACGTTTTTATCTGCAATTTGATTTTCAGTATCCGCTACTTTTGCCTCATCACTGTATTGAGGTGCTTGCGCTTTGTCACTTTGCTGTATTGGTTTAGCCGATTTATCAGTTTCAGACGAATGTATGGCAGACTTTTGCTCAACGGGCTTGGCAAACTCGGCTTGATTGTCTTTGCTTCTATCACGCAACGTTTTGCTTTTATCACGCTGACTCTCTTGCCTGTCATACGCATTATCAACCGACTTTTCGATGTTTCGATCTGGATGGTTTTTAGGCGGCTCAACGGGTTGTGAATAAACTTGATCAGCTTGTTTAAAATATGATTGAAAATCAGTTTGTTGATTAAAATTGTTGCTTGCATGGCCATTAACCTTAGTTAACAAGGCGGCAAGTTCTGATTTAGCGGTGGCAATATGTTGCATCTCTTATTCCCGTTACAGCATTAATTTATGGTTTAAATCAATGATCTTGATTGAACACAGCAAAGACTGTTCCAACCTGTCGGAGATACTAAGATTGTGAGTTTTATTAGTTATGAGTAGAACGTTGCTTACGAATAAAACGTTGGGTTGAAAGTTCATCCATAAACTGCTGCTCTATTTTATTATTTCTAATTTCGCGTGCCTGTCGCTTTTTCTCTAAAAGCATTTCTACCGCTTTACGCTTACGTTGTTGGACTAGCCACAGATTTTTGCGCTGTTCCGCGACCAGAATGGCTTGGTTATGAACTTGCATTTGTTGCTGACAAGCTTTGTCTAATTTACCGATAAAAGACTGCAGTTTGTTGAACTTATCGATATTCAATGCACCGGCGTCTTTAGCCTGCGTTTGCCGAAGATAATCTAATCGGTAACGTTCTAAACTGGAAAGTTTTTGCTTGTTCATTTCAACATGTTGCTGGGCTAGCTGAAAATCACGGGCCAAGCGATCTTCTTTGTCTTTTTCCCACTTTGCCACAAGCTCTAACTGACGTTCTGCCATTAGCCGTTACCTAAGCCTTTGGTTAGCGACATCATGCCTTCTAGGCTCTCGTCATAGGGTAAAATTTGCTTCATTCCTTGTTGTAAAAACGTATTGATTACTGGTTCAGCGGCAATCGCCAAATCCATACGCGGGTCAGTTCCTTTGGTATAAGCGCCAATATTAATCAAATCTTTGTTTTGCTGATAATTGGAATACACTTGTTTAATTCTTCTACTCGCCATTAGGTGTTCATCGCTTACTACCATGGGCATAACACGACTAATCGAGGCTTCGATATCGATCGCTGGATAGTGTCCGGATTCTGCCAAATTTCTCGATAACACTATGTGTCCATCTAATATTGCACGGGCGGAATCGGCAATCGGATCTTGTAAATCGTCACCTTCGGTTAAAACGGTATAAAAAGCAGTAATTGAGCCTTGCCCATCTTTACCATTCCCGGCGCGTTCTACCAATGCAGGCAAGCGAGCGAAAACAGAAGGTGGATACCCTTTAGTTGCTGGCGGTTCACCTACCGCAAGAGCTATTTCACGCTGCGCCATGGCATAACGCGTTAACGAATCAATTAATAGTAGTACGTTTAAACCTTTATCTCGAAAATATTCAGCAATTGCCACTGCGGTTTCACAGCCCTTCAATCGCATCAAAGGAGAAGTATCAGCAGGTGAAGCCACAACAACCGATTTTTGTCTTTCCTCGTCCCCTAAAATATCTTGAATAAATTCTTTTACTTCTCGTCCCCGCTCTCCCACTAGACCGACCACAACCACGTCAGCTGAGGTACCGCGCGTCATCATACCCAATAACACGCTTTTACCTACACCACTACCAGCAAACAAGCCCATGCGCTGACCTTCGCCAACTGTGATCATCGAATTGATTGCTCGCACGCCAACGTCTAAAGGGCTGGTAATAGGTCTGCGTGATAGAGGATTGATTGGTGGTTTACTAAGCGGCACACGTTTTTCAGCTTTAATCGCGCCTAGCCCATCTAGTGGTTGTCCATTGCCATCCACTACACGTCCTAATAATGACATGCCAACTGGTAAACCGGGTTCGCGATCTAAAGGTTCAACACGAGAACCAGGAACAATACCTTTCACCGCTTCGGTAGGCATTAAATACGTAATATCTTCGGCAAATCCAACCACTTCGGCTTCAATTTGGCCATCTACAGTTTGCACTAAGCATTGGCTACCCACAGGCATTTGGCAACCGACCGCTTCTAGTGTCAAACCAATCCCACGTACTAATTTTCCTGATGCGACAGTTGGAGCTTTGGGAACTTGAGTTTGTAAAGACTTGATGCGATCTAACAATTGCTGAGACATAACTACGACTCGTTTTCAATATCGCTTAGCCCCTGCTCTAGCAGAAACTTATTGAGGACATCTTTGACTCTTCGCTCTACCGAAGCATCAACGGCATTGTTACGCGTGCTAATATCACAGCCCCCTCGAGACATATTTTGATTTTCTACAAACGTCCATCCCTGTTTATCGATGTATTCAGCAGTAAAACGCTGCTTCACCATCTCAATATCATCTGGATGCATATGAATTTGGTACTGGGCTTCTTGGATAGGTAACGCTTTTAGCGCTTCATTCAACGCATTAAACAAAATCTCAGAGTTAGTTTGAACCTCAGCCCGAATAACTGATTTTGCTAAAGCTACTGCCAACTTTACCAGTTCTGCCTGTAATGTATTTTCAACTTGAGACACTGGTTGGTGTAGTTGTTCCATTAATGCGTTAAACGCGTCAGTCTGAGTATCGACTTGCTCTTTCGCATTTGCCAAACCTTCGTCGTGACCAGCAAGTAAACCTTGCTCCTTACCTTCTTGCAGACCCAATTCTTTTCCTTCTGCATAACCCGCCTCGAAACCTTGTTTCTTACCCTGCTCAAACCCTTCTTTATGGGCTGATTCCCTTATTTGTTCAATTTCTTTAGCGGTTGGCGGTAAAAAGCTTTCTTCTTCTTCGGGGGGCTCGTATTTCCAAGTGCTTTGTCGATTAAACACGTTGGTTTTGGTGCTATCAAGATTTAAGCTTTCTTCCAAAAACGGGAGTTCCCACGCCGCTATATCATCGTCGCTTAACTCTTTTTTGCTGTCATCTTTATCGTTCACTAGCAGGCTCGTTTAGCAAAATGTAGCATTACAGGAACTCTTCTCCACCACCGCCACCGAGCATAATTTCACCGGAATCAGCCAAGCGTCGTGCAACAGAAAGAATCTCTTTTTGTGCAGTTTCAACTTCACTGATACGAACAGGTCCTAAGGCTTCCAGATCATCAAGTAACATTTCGGCTGCGCGTTTTGACATGTTTTTAGTGATTTTGTTCTTCAGCTCTTCATCAGCGCCTTTGATCGCTTTGAGTAATGAATCTTGCTGCACTTCGCGCAGTATTGCCTGAATTGCTCGATCGTCGACATCAGCAAGGTTGTCAAACACAAACATCAAGTCTTGGATTTGCTGACTCATTTCCTCATCTTGTTCACGAATGGCATCCATCAATTGCCCTTCAATATTCGTATCAAGGTAATTCATGATATCAGCTGCAGATTTCAAGCCGCCCATTTTAGCCGCTTGAGTACCTGCTTGACCCGCAAATTGTTTTTCCATAATTTCGTTTAATTCTTGCAATGCTGCTGGCTGTACTTCTTCAAGATTAGCCACTCTCATCATAAGATCTAAACGCACTTTTTCAGGAAATTGCGACAATATTTCTGCTGATTGCTCGGCATCTAAATAAGACATAACAATGGTTTGAATTTGAGGGTGCTCATTACGAATAATGCTGGCAACTTGCTTAGAGTCCATCCATTTAAGTGAATCTAAACCTTTCGCTCCACTTCCCATCAATATTTGATCAATTAAGTTAGCCGCTTTATCTTCACCAAGTGCAGCAGTCAGTGCGCGTTTAACAAAATCTTGGCTCTGGAAGCCGATCGTGCTGTAATTTTGAATTTCTTCAATAAAATGTTTATGTACCGCTGTTATTTTGGGTTGCGTCATGTCGTCTATTTGTGCCATCGCCTGACCCAATTTTTGGACTTGTTTTGGCTCAAGATGTTTTAGAATTTGTGCGGCATCTTCTTCCGACAAACTTAAAAGCAAAATTGCAGCTTTATCAACGCCCTCTAATTTTCCAACGTCATAACCGCTGGATTCATTCATATCTTCTTCAGGCATGTCCAGTCCTATTCATCTTGCATCAACCAGCCTTTCACAACCTGAGCTGACAACTCAGGTTCATTAGCAACTAACGCGCGAACCGCTTTTAATACATCTTCATCTTTGTGTAAATCAGGTAACATTAACGAACCGTCGGCAGCAAACCCAACCTGCCCTTCATCGAATTCCTGAGATAGCATACTGATTGTTTCATCACCCAAGTCCAAAGCGCTATCCACATCGAAATCATCACTTTCAGTGGTATCTTGAGGATTAATTAGACGGCTCAGCATGGGCTTAACTAGCGCGAAAATCAACACGATTATGATCAATGCACCAGCGGCTACCTTTACAGTTTGCGCAAACCACTCTTCTTTATAGTAAGGCACCACAACTGGAACATATTCGTTATCTCGGCTAAACGGAATACTCACTACTTCTAATGAATCTCCACGCGTCACGTCAAAGCCAATCCCACCTTGCAACAATCTGCGAATATTCAGCAACTCTTGTTGCGCTCTAGGGGACATAGATTCTGTGCCGTCTTCAGCTACTTGGGTAATATAATCCACCGCTACCGATACACTAAGACGTTTAATAATGCCAGTTTGCTGCTTAGTATGACTAATTGTAGTATCTAACTCGTAGTTTCGTGTCTCTTCTTTGGAATTCCGACCGGGTAAGGTGGTTTGAGCACTACTTCCGGTGGCATTTTCTGGTATGTTTGAATCTAGTGGAGGCTGATTAGTTAGCGCACCCGGAATGCCGCCAACGACGCCACCTACACTATTTTCTTCTACTAGCATTTCACTACGTACCGCGGGTAAATCGGGGTTGTAACGGCGTTGCGTTTGTTCAACAGCGGTAAAGTCCATTGTTACATCAGCTTGCGCGGTGTAATTTCCTAAGCCTAGAACTGGAATCAAAATAGAGTCTATTTTTTCTAAATACGCATTTTCACGCTGCTTTTCTAATTCATATTCTTTGCGAGAACGCGCGGAAGCTGCATCTTGAGAACCAGAATTCAACAGACGACCATTGCTGTCAGTTACTGTGACGCGGCTGGGTTCCATACCTTGTACTGCAGAACCGACTATATCGATTATCGCATCGACCTCTTCATTGGAAAGACTCGCACCGCGCCCTGATGTAACCACAACCGTGGCGCTGGCTTTTTTCTCACGTCTTGCGAATACGTTTTCAACCGGCATTGCAAGCAAGACTTTCGCGCGTTTTACACCATTTATTTCTTCTATAGTACGCGCTATTTGCTGTTCGCGAGCATGTTTTAAACGCTCTTTCTCAACCCGTTGAGAAACCCCAAACCCCATGTCTTGCATGATAATGTCGGTTCCAGAGTTTTCAGATGAGGAAGAAAGTCCCTGACGGGTCATGTTAAGCTTGATCGCTTTGTAGTCGCTTTCCAGTACTTTGACTACATTTCCTTCCAAAATATAATCGGGATAATTCTGATCAAGATAATCAAGGGTCTCAATGAGCTCCTGCGTTTCCATTTTTCCCAATGGACGATACGTAGGCTCTTGTGCCCAAATTACGATAAATATAGCTATGGCGATGCAAATCACTAATGCAATCACAATGGTGATCTGACGCATGATATCGACACTACCTAACGCGTCCATAAACCCAGATTTTTGCTCTAACTCGGTAGAATCTGAATAATTGTCGTTATCACTAATTGCAAGTTCGGTACTTGTTGCCTCGGCCACGAATTATCCTCTCGCTTATTTAAACTGGCATGTTCATGATTTGCTTATACGCTTCCATGACTTTATTTCGCACCTGAACAGTCGCTTCAAAAGCAATTCCGGACTTTTCCTTTGCTAACATAACATCCGCCAAACTCATATTAGGATCGCCCATCTCAAATTTGATTTGCTGATCTTTGGCATCTAATTGCATGTCATTAACTGTATTGATTGCTTGCCCTAGCATCTCAGCAAAATTCTGCGAAGAGGGGTTGAGATTTGATTGCTGTGCAAGTGGCGCTATATCCATTTGCGCACCTGCAGCCATCGCTTGCATTTCTTGATATAAAGATTGTGCTTTGATTTCCATGTGTTGCTCCAGTGGTGCAATCCATACGCTTTGCAATAGTCAAAAAATACAACAAAGCGTTAATTTTTTAGGTGTATGGTTCCACTAAGCAATCTCAATGCCAAACTTTAATAGTCTTATTATTCAATTAGATACAAATTTAGTCATTTTATTGACGGGCAAACTCATTCATCGTTTTTGTCTTTTGTTTGGCATAAATTGATTTTTAAATGACAAAAAAATAGCCGTATTTCTACGGCTATTTTTGTTTATGCTTTCAGCAGATTTACGCTGGCAATTCAATGCCTACTTCGCGCATTCGAGCCAATTTATAACGCAATGTTCTGGGGCTAATGCCTAATCGTTCAGCGACATCTTTTCTTCTTCCATTACATGACTGAAGTGTGTCCAAAATAATTTGATGTTCTTGCTGACGAAGTTCACTGCCAAGCTTACTGTCATCTACTTCGCTGGTTAAAGAGGTGTCGGCAACTAACGAATGACCAGTTTCAATTTCAATCATAAGATCATTTGCGTCAATCGTTTCCCCATCGGAAAGAATTAGGGCGCGCTGAATAACATTTTCAAGTTCCCTAACGTTCCCCGGCCAACGGTGTTGCATCAATTTACTACGCGCTGAAGCAGTGAGGTTAGGTGCGTGTTTTTTACCACTATAGTGCCTTTCTATCATGTGCTCGGCTAATGGCACTATATCGCCGGCACGCTTATCTAACGGATGCCACATGAGTGGGAATACGTTTAGGCGATAGTACAAATCTTCTCTGAATTTACCGTCAGTGACTACTTGTTTCAGATCTCGGTTACTAGTTGCAATCACTCGCACATCAAGTGCTATCGTTTTACGACCACCGAGTCTTTCTACTTCTTTTTCTTGCAATACACGCAACAATTTAGCCTGCAATGCTAAATCCATTTCGGTAATTTCATCCAGTAAAATACTGCCCCCCTGAGCCAGTTCGAACTTACCTGGAGATGCTTGAAGTGCGCCTGTGAAGGCGCCCTTTTCATAACCAAATAGAGTTGCTTCAAGCATATTTTCGGGTATTGCGGCACAGTTAATTGCTACAAATGGCTGATCTTTACGACTTGATTGGTCGTGTATGTAGCGTGCTAACACTTCTTTGCCCGATCCGCTTGGCCCTAACACCATTACAGTTGCATCGGAACCTGCCACTTTTTTGGCAAGATTAAGTAAATTTATGCTCAATGGATCTGCTGCTATTGGATCTCGCGACTCGACCATTTGCGCCGGAGCGTATCGACCGACCAAATTGAGCAAGACTTCCGGGCTAAAAGGTTTAGACAAATAATCGGTCGCACCATCTCGCATAGCTTGAACTGCATCGTCAATAGTTGCATATGCGGTCATTAGCAAGGTAGGTAAGTTGGGGTATTTATGTTTAATACTACGCAATAAAGTCAACCCACTCATTTCTCCCATTTGAATGTCGCTCACCACTAAATCAACTTTATGTGAACTGAGCTTTATCATGGCTTGCTCGGCAGAGTTTGCTTCAATGACTTCATAACCTCCAAGCAGCAATGTATCGACTAACGCTTCTCTTAAGCCTGCATCATCTTCTACAATTAGTATGCTGGTTTGACTCACGATTTATCTCCCAAAGCCGGTTTAGATTTATTCGAATTAATAATTGGGAGCATGATCGTAAAGCATGCTCCTTTGCCTGGCATATTCGTAACGGTCACTGAGCCGCCATGAGATTTGGCAACAGTAGCGACCACTGATAGTCCCAACCCTGTACCATGACTTTTTGACGTAAAAAAGGGTTCAAAAATTCTATTTGCATTATCCATATCAACACCAGGACCATTGTCTTGTATGTGCAATATAACTTTTTGGTTTTCACTCAAACAGCTAACGGTAATTTCACAATTTTCCGGCTGCACCTGTATGGCATTGTGAATTATGTTTTGCAATGCCCCTAAAAGCGCTGGTTTGTTACCTAAAATGGTAATCGCTGGATCGACTTCTAACAGGGTAAGTTGAGTATTTGACTGCTGCAGCATATTTTCTGAAGACTGAATTAATTCTTCCATCAATTCAGCTACACAAAGATTTTGCACCACTTGTTCTTCGCCACTTTTAGCAAACAACAACATATCGTTTACTTGGCTTTCTAAATCTTTTAAGCGCAGCATTAGTTTTTCACCAAACCGTTCGCGAGCAGCATCACTAAGTTGATTACTTGCTAAATTGGAAGCGTATAACACAGCTGCGGATAACGGTGTTCTGATTTGATGCACAATAGATGCAACCGTTTTACCTAAAGAAGAAAGCCGTTGCATATGACTAATACGTTGCTGAAGTTGTCTGGTTTCAGTGAGGTCGGTCAAGACGATTAATTGACCAGGCTCGGCCGTTAATGGGGTAATTGATAATTTCACTTTACGACCGTCATGTAATGACACTTCATGTCCATCATCGGCTTGTGGTTTAAACGAGCGAGCGATAATTTTACGCCATGCCTGACCTTCTAAAGGTTCACCCAAAAGTGCTTTGGCTAACGCATTGGCCTGTTTCACCTGCCCTCGCCCATTTATTACAACGACGCCTGCTGGCATAACTTGCAATAAATGCTCTAACCGCGTTGCTTGACTTTTTAATTGTTCAAATTCTTGTTTTGACACTTCGGTGGTTGTTTTGTGAAGAGGCTGCGCCAGCCGAGATGAGGCATTGTACTCTTCGTTTATTGACGAAGAAGAATGGTTAACTTCGGTTAGATCGCTTTCATACGATACGTTCAATGCACTACTGAGCGCCATAATGTCCTCACGTCAAAAATAAACTACTAGTAAGGATTTAGCATATCGCATGCCAATTATTTTACTCTTATAATCAACGGGTTAGGAATTATAGTTAATAATAAAGAACGTCAACAAAATGACAGTAGCGGATAAAAGATTAATTTGCGTACAGTTATCGAAAGCGTTGTTACTCGCGGACTATGCCATATTTGCGCATTTTTTCCACTAGTGTGGTACGACGCATTCCGAGTATCTCTGCAGCTCTTGCAACAACACCATCCTGCTGATCTAGCGCTTGGTTTATCATGCTTATTTCCAGTTCAGATAAATACTCTTTTAAATTCATTCCATCTGAAGGCAGTGCAGAATTAGTCGTTAATTCACGAGTATCAGATTGATCCTCGACGTTGTTTTCGTCATTATCTTCATTTTCCGAGTCATCGTTAGTGTCATTAAATAGAGCAATAAGCGCTTCCCTTTCTAACAACTCTTCTGGATAATCTGGCTCAAAATTGTCGCCATTAACATATTGATATTTAATAGGTAAATCGTTGACATCTACCACTTGGTTTGGATACAAGATGAGTAATCTTTCAACCAAATTTGACAATTCTCGGACATTACCTGGCCACAAATGTTCAACAAGCGAATTAATCGCATTTTCAGTAAAACGCAGGGACTTTTCATTTTCTTGCTCTAATCTAGACACGAGTTCTTGCAACAGCAGGGGAATATCTTCCTTACGCTCTCGCAATGCCGGGCTTTCTATTGGAAATACATTTAATCGATAATATAAGTCTTCCCGAAAGGTCCCTTCCGTGATCATATTCTCCAATTCGCGGTGAGTTGCTGCAACGATACGGACGTCACATTTGATAGGCTTGTTACCGCCAACTCTTTCATATTGACGTTCTTGCAATACACGTAATAATTTGACTTGCATCTGCAACGGCATATCACCAATTTCATCAAGAAATAAAGTCCCGCCTTCGGCCAGTTCAAAACGACCTTTTCGAGAATTGATAGCGCCTGTGAAAGCGCCTTTTTCATGTCCAAACAATTCACTTTCTAAAAGTTCAGCTGGGATTGCTCCGCAATTGACTGGAATAAAGGGGCCATCTTTTCTATTTGATAAAAAATGTAAGTTACGAGCAATAACCTCTTTGCCCGTTCCAGACTCGCCTAGAACTAAAACATTTGCATCTGAACCTGATACTTGTTCAATTAAATGACGAACGTGTTGTATCTCATCACTTTTTCCCACCAAGCTTCGAAACAACTTAGTTTTGCTTGAATTGGGACTCTTGGCGGGCCTTTTTCGAAAATATTCCTGACAGCGATGTAACATTTGTGTCAGAACTGGGTAGGTAACAGGTTCAACAAGTTGACCAATTATATTCGCTCTGAATTCTGCGTCTACAAGCGCATTTCCAATGACAATAAAGGGTTGTGCTGGGAATTTACTGACGACATCATCAGTCAGTTCTGGGGATTCAAAATCAATGATAACAGCTTCAAAACTATCTTGCTTTTTTAACGATGATATAGCTTGAGAAAACGGAACAATTGCGCAACGTTCGCCTAAAAAAGACAAGATCGTTTTGAGATTATTGGCGCGCGAAGCATGCTCGCTGATAATCAGAATAGTGCTCATCCCTTCCCCAAGTTTGGTATTGTTATTGATTTTAATCAAGCGTGGTAGATTCCAGAAAAATATTCACTAAACTTCCAACCTAAAAGACGACCGTGACGTTCAAATTTCTAGCGGTCAACCTATAGAAGATTAGCGTATATTTTTACTCATGTCAGCAAAGCACAAAATGAATTACTCACACGCTTTAAATTGTTGACATGATTTTAAACATTCGTTGCCGGATAGCAACAATCAATATCCACCTTTATGAATAAAATCAGTAAATTGAACAAAATAAAAGCAGCCTAAGCTGCTTTTTTAAGATTCCTATTTAAACGAGGTAACTAAAGCGTGCTCATTTAAACTCAACTTAGCAACGACAAAACCTGCCCTTGTTGTTGATTTGCTTGAGCCTGCACGGTTAATGCAGCTTGTCCTTGAATACCTGAAGCAATACTATCCGCGGTAGCCTGCGCAAAGTCAGTATCTTGAAGCCTGCTTCGCGCTGCAGAAAGATTGACATCTGACTGGCTTAAATTACGCGCTGCACTTTCAAATTGGTTCTGTGTCGCGCCCAACTCAGCTTGTGCACCACCCACGAACTCCAACGCATTATCAGCAATTTCTAACGCCTCTTGCGCTCCCGCTGAAGTAGACACATCAATATTTAATACATCGTCGAGTTGTGCACCAACGTCTTGAGTTTGAACTCCGATTCGTTGTCCCGAATTAGCACCAACCTGAAACTCAATATTGCCGTCACCAGACAACAATGATTTGCCGCCAAAATTAGTTTGCTCTATGGTTTGGGTAATATTACTTTGCAATTGTGCAATTTCTGATTGTAACGCTTCACGATCTGAGTCATTCAATAACCCATTGCCGGCTTGCACAGATAACTCTCGAATTCGATTTACGTCGGTGCTAATACCTGACAAGCCACCTTCAGCCACTTGAGATAAAGACACCCCATCATAAGCATTTGAAATTGCCTGTCTGTTGCCTTCAACTTGCGTCGTTAAACGGTCAATAATTTGTTGCGCAGCAGAATCATCGGCCGCACTGTTAACGCGTTTCCCAGAAGCAAGCTTTTCAAACAAGGTTTCTTGCTTTTGCTGTAGCTGCTGTAAAATTGATGAATTATTACTTGTATCAAGATTAATCATAAATTTACCCTCCAATACCAATTTATAGTTTAGCAAAACTCTGCATATAAAGTAAGCAGCAGTGATTAGAATCAACAATACAAAAGTATGGATAGATATAACTATGTATTAATTAATGACGGACTAGCAATATTAGAAGCAAACACAATTGACTCTGACAGCAACAAAAGGTCACAATCAACTAAAATGACAATAATCTCTCACCTTACAGAGTTGCCGTTGCCGAATAAAAATTTAGCGTCAGTTAATCAATATCGATGGAATATGGCAAATCCTATTAAACCGAGATTCGGAACAAAACAAAATTAACAATCATGCTTAAAAATATACGACTGCATCTAGAAAAAGACGAAGAAAAACAAAAGCTTCTAGAGAAGAAGCTGGCATCGACTATTATCGAGATGCAACATAAAAATATTAATAGTTTTGCGCGCAATATTCCTTCTCTAGTCACATACATAAAGTCTGCTTCTTTACAAAATCACTCAATTTTTTGTAATAAATTTGGTGAATTTAATATTGTTGATTACGGCATTGGCAGAACCCTTTACGGCTTTCATCCTAAACAAGAGGTTTTGCAGCAACTAGCGTTATTCAAACAGCATGCAACTTATATTTCATTTTCTGCTGCAACATCTCCCTTATCACAAACCATCGAAAGCTCTGAGTTTGATAAATTAGATATCACTCAAACCAACAGCTTTAAAACCCGCCAATCCTTCTCTGAGCTTAGTGAAGAAGTCGATTGTATGGTGGTTTTAGGGTGTGGTTTAGGTTTTCATATTTTGCAGCTATTACAATCCTGTAAAATTAAAAATTTGATCATCTACGAACCGGAACCACAATATTTTCAATGTTCTGTACTAGTGATGGACTGGAATGAAATTTTTAGTTTAGCGAAAAGCCAAGGGACGCAAATCTTTATTCAGCTAGAAAAAGATGGCAGAGACCTCACCAATAATATTTCCGAATTGCGTGAACATGTAGATATTTCAGGGTTTTACCTATATCAACACTATAATCATCCCGTTTTTGATAGTTTGCATAAAGAATTGACTGAAAAATCTTGGCAGGAAGTGACTCAGCATGGAATTAGCTTTTCAATGCAGCCTGATTACAACCATTACCTTCCCACTTGGACACCACCGGTTGATCTAAATAAGGTAAAAAAAGTTGATCTAACTTCACAAAGATATACTAACAACTTAGCCGCACTGAAAAAGTACTACCCTAATATTTTTAAAGAATTTGAACACTATCAGCCCAAAATATGGCTCCCAGTTGAGAATAGTCAAGGTGAGATTAACCTGATAAAGAAAGATTCCCTTACCCCTTGGTATAGTGAACATCCACTTCAAGACTGCATTTTTAATTATGACAATTTCAGTGAGCAACCACACAAAGACGGTTTGGTTTTAGGCTATACCGGTACAAAACTTGCGCATTATCTGCATTATCAATTTGTAAAAGAAACCGAAGCGCTATTAATTGAAACTGAAGAAGAGATCAGTGAATTACCAGATAAAATTGCGTCTATTATTTTGTTTGGTTTAGGGGCTGGATATCAACTCGAGACCTTACTCCAGCGTCACTCAGTTGAGATGCTTTTTTTATGCGAACCAAACACTGATTTTTTCTACGCTTCTTTATTTGCGATAGATTGGGAAACCATCTTTTCGATTGTAGAAGAAAGTAATGCCAGAATTTACTTAAATATAGGTGATGACGGTACTAATTTATTTAGAGATTTATTAAACCAGTTTCATTCCATCGGACCTTATATTTTAAACGATACTTATTTTTATCAAAGCTACTATAACGCATCGTTAAATACCGCAATTGCACAACTTCGTGAACAACTGCAAGTGGTTATTTCCATGGGTGAATATTTTGATCATGCTTTCTATGGTATAGAGCATACAAAAGAAGGGATGCGTCGGAACTATCCGATTTTAACCCACAAACCAGCAAATAAGCTGTCATACGATAGTAAAGAAGTGCCAATTTTCATAATCGGTAATGGACCTTCTCTGGACAGCTCTGTTGACGAAATTAAAGAATGGCAAGACAAAGCTATAATTGTGAGTTGTGGTACTGCTTTACAAGCACTGCATCGGCATAAAATTACCCCAGACTTTCACGCCGAAATTGAGCAAAATCGAAGCACCTTTGACTGGGCTACCTTGGTGGGGGATGTAGAATTCTTAAAAAACATTACCTTGATTTCGTGTAATGGCATCCACCCAGACACAAGCAATTTATATAAAGATACCTTAATTGCATTTAAAGAAGGCGAATCATCGACCGTATCTGCACAGCGCGTTTTAGGCAATAAAAAGTTCTCATCTTTACAACACGCTTTTCCAACTGTCAGTAATTTTGTGTGTGACTTATTTAGTAATCTTGGTTTTAGCAACCTTTATTTATTAGGGGTCGATCTCGGTTTTATCAATGTAAAACATCATCATTCATTGTCCTCTGGATATTATCAAGATGATGGCGAAGAAATTACGGATTATACAACAAACAATAATACCTCCTTGGTTGTTCCGGGAAATTTTCGTTCAGTTGTTAATACAAAACATGAATTTAAAGTGTCGCGTCAGATCATAGAACAAGTCATCTATAAGAAGCCTAAACAGCAAAACTTTTATAACTGTAGTGATGGAGCGAAAATCGAAGGTGCAATTCCTCTACGTGTAGACAACATATTAATTGTATCAACCGAAAGTCAAAAACAAGCGGCTTTATTAGAAGTAAAAACGCGGTCTTTTTCTAATGCGCAGATAAGTGACTTCATCGAGAACTATGAAAAGACTTACTCGCATAAAAATCTAATGAATGAGTTAGGCGCTATCGAAAAGTTAAATAGCGCAGAACTGCGCAATAAGGAAGACGTTAAATATATTATCAATAAGCAAAAAGAGATGCTTTTTGCGTCATATCAGAGTGGAAAGTCACTACTTTTCTATTATTTATATGGCACGACCAACTATGTAAATGCCGTTTTTACTAAATTCATGAGTATTCAAACCGATCAGGATAATGTTCATGAAGCCTGTACAGAAATAAAAAATAAATGGCTAACTACGATAGGCAAATTGAAATCAAAGTTATCAGAAGACTATGATCGCGATTTCGACAGTACTTCTTACAGTATCTTAAAACGTGAAATGATGACGTTTAAAGCGAATTATAGAGGTGAAAATTTAGTCGTCGTGAGCGACTCTTCTGATTTTAACCTTTGTTTACTTTATTTATTAAAAAACGCATATCCATGGGTTAAAAATACGCAAATCATTACACCAGATGAGATAGATGAAATACAAGAGCAACCTGCTTACTGCATTTATAATCTAAAAGAAAGCATCAACTATGCCCCACTCATAGGGACTAAAAGTACAATAATAGTCAATGAAAAAATAAATAATGAACTGAAAACTGAACAGAATATTACGCAGCTTATTGTACCTCACTTTAGTGGTAATAGCGTATTCCAAGGTGTTAGGTTTGTGGTTACTTTGGCTGTAAGATCAGCATTTAACGCGCATAATTGCTCGTTTATATTGCCTAAATTCTGGACCTCTGAACCTGCTATATTTGACCAAACAAAGATAGATATTCCATGTAATGAATATATTAGTTTCGCGCATACCTTGTATATTTGCGCTTTTCCCCTGGACAATGCCCAACAATTAGGAAATTTCTCCGCAGGTGGGTCTCGAGGAAGAAGGGTTTTGAGTCAATTGAGGTTAAATGATTTAGTGTTTAAAACCGTTTCTCAAGAACAACTCGATGAATTGATTGAAAAAGATAACCAGACGTTATCTTTGATTTTGCAGGACAATGGCTAATAATCGTCGTTAAAGATTTTTGCTTGAATCTATTGGCAGCTTTTTAGCTAACTGATAAATACGCTCGCAACTTTGGCTATCTTGATAGAAATTAAACGTTTTACAGACCTCTTGTCTTTGCTTATCAAATCCATCGCCGCCATATTCAAATATATGTTGAATTTGCTCCAAAACTTCAGACCAGTTAGATGTTTTTTTACCTGGTGTAATCTGATTGTAGTCAAATCGAAGGTTGCGTTTAAGGATAAATGTATCTAAATCAAAACATGAAAAAATCACCGGTTTGTTTAGCAATAAATAATCAAACAGTACACTTGAGTAATCTGTGATCATCACGTCGGTATATTTAAGGTACTGATAAACATCCGCAAACGGATCGAGCGGATCAATGATCAACACATTATTACAATGCTCAAGGGCTTGTTGAACTTCACAGCCGCTTGGACTTTGCAACGGATGTAATTTGATAACAAAAATTGCATTATTTTGCTCAAGAATTTGATTTAGTTTAGTTAAATCTAACCCTTGCCAAATTGCGTAAGACTTGCCGCGTTTGTCCCCCGATTTGGTTTCATCTTTTTCTTCATTGTAGGTGGGTAAAAACGAAATTACTTTTTTATTTCGCAGCTTTTCTAGGGTTTGTTTATCTACAAAACTGGGGAGATCATCGTTAAGCAAAAAATCATTACGCGGATACCCAGTAACTTGAAAATCAAACAGGTGGTGCGGGCCCAAAGCTTGTTCATTAAGGAAAAGAGTAGAGGCTAAGCTAACTAAATCGTAACGTTCTTTGAACTGGGAAATATCGTTAAATTTCATGGGGGTACCATGCCATAGCTGTACAACTTGAGTTTCTTTTTTTAATTTAGTTTTATCAACATCTAGTTGAATAATGTTAATAAAGGCGCATTTAGCCAAAGACATAATTGCATCAGATCTGGGTGTTCCAGCCAAGGCAACTGGCAGATTTTCATAATTAAGTTTTTCGAATACGGCAGGATTTTTGGTCACCCATACGGGATAAATCTCAGGTTTGTATTTTAGAATATATTGGAACAAGTATTTACTGTTGTCGTCGTAAAACTGGCCTTTACGACTTCCGAATATCCAGACATCTCTTTTCCCAATTTCCAGTTCTAACGACATGTTTACAGTGGTATCCGATGTTGATCTAAGATTTGATTAATTTTGGTAGATGAAGTCCCTTTAGTGTAAGGTAAATAAAAAACTCTCACGTTTACAGATCGCAACTTCTCTTCAATAGCATTCCACTTATCTGAACGATACCAATCGTCACCCACTATCAAAACATCAAATTGATACTTCTGCCAAGCTTCAAATTTGTCCATATTAGATTGGGGGACAACACAATCTACACCTTGAATGTTGCGAATAATCTCACTTCTTTCTTCATAGGGTATAACGGTTTTTTTATCCTTATACTGACTTACTAATTCATCGGTTGTTACCCCCACGATCAGTCGGTCACACATTCCTTTAGCACTCTTAATAATGTTTAAATGCCCAACATGGAATAAGTCAAAAACACCCGTAGTATATCCAACAATCAATGTTCACTCTCCAGCTCAGTCTAATTCAATACTTGCTGCTTAATTTAAAGCAGTACTTACCACCATAGCTTAGGTGAAATATTTATTACTCGCCTATCTTACTAACCTGTTCATTTTTCAAGTAAGTTAAGTCACCTGCAAGCTTCAGCATATTTAGGTTTTCACGCAACCACGAGTCCATAGGCTTTTCGCTCGATCCAACATTCATCACTTGCGCTAACGAAACAGGAAAACCAACTTTTTTTCTATCGATAATACCTTTCGGTACAACGTCCTTAAACACGCGTTTTAAGGGTGCTTTAACAATGTTATCGGCCATTCGATAATTAAATGAAACACCAGCCATTCTTTCAATTAATCTATGATCAACAAACGGTACTCTTGCTTCAACGCCACAAAACATGGTGGCGAAGTCTAGTCGTCTTAGTAGGCCATGCAGGTGAGCGATTTGAAAAAAAGCGGCTATTCGACTGATATTCGTTTTATGGTGCGCAAACGGCTGCATTGCATAGTCTATAATCTCATCGTCTTGATGTGAGCCGTAGCTATACAAATTATCAAACTCTCTGATATTCCATACATTTTCATGAGCCCAACGAAAAATCCGATCATAACCAAAAAATAGTTCATCAGCACCTTCACCACTTAGCACCACGGTAATCTTCTTCTTCAGTTCTCGACTCATTGCGTAGATCAGAACTTCATTGGGCACCGATAAGGGTTCTTTTCGTTGTTTTAACATCGAGTGCCAAAGCGGAGCAAACTCACTATTTTTTAGCTCAACACAATGCAACTGGCTGTGTTGAAACTCTGCCGCCATTTGTCCCCATTCGAATTCATTGTTGTCTGCTGTACCCACGGTATAGGTACTGACTTTGTTTGCTAGTCCTGCAATGATCGTACTATCCAAGCCACCACTGAGAAAGCTGCCAACCGGCACATCGGAAATGCAACGATAATCAACCGCAGAGACCAACAATTCGCGCAGCTCCTCATCCGAAGGAGGCATTTGTTCTGTTTCTGGCAAAGACCAATAACCTTGAAACTTTCCATTTAGCCAATAGTGGCCTGCCGGGAAAGAGCTGACGTCGCGATAAATTGTGTGATTATTAAAGAAAGTACGTAGTTTTTGATATTGTCTTAGTCCAATGTCATCGATTTGGTTACTAGCTTGACCTAGCGCAAGAATCGCAGACGGTTCGGAGCTAAACGTAATTCCTTTTCCAGTAGTAGAATAAAAAAGAGGTTTTATCCCTAAACGATCTCTGGCTGCAAAGAGATCACCAGTAACAACATCGAAGATTATTAGTGCAAACATGCCGTTTAATAAAGGCAACATGCCTTCCTTCAACTTCATATAAAGTAGCAATAACACTTCCGTGTCAGATGTGGTTTCTGTGGTTAATGCATGAGCGAGTTTTAACTCTTTAAAGTTATATATTTCGCCATTAAAAACAATAACATAACGTTTGCATTTGGAATAAAAAGGTTGATTTGATTGGTCGTTCAAATCTTGAATTTTTAAACGCGTGTGTCCCAACCAAACATCGTTAACTTGACAGCTAGCTTGGGCATCGGGTCCCCGGTAATTTAATTCATTCAACGCTGAAGAAAATTGCGTCTGGCTTAGCGTCACGCCTTTTGAAACTAAGACCCCACACATTCTACTTAAATGCCTTGGTTAGTTGTTCAAATAAATCTTGCTTAAGTCGAAGGTAATCAGCTTGATCTATCTTATTTTTGACATTTTCGAGACCAATGGCCTTAGTGTAGGCACGTTCTAACACAAATAAATATTCAAACTGTTTAGGATAAGAGCTGTGACAATCCAAATGGAATTCACTTAATGGCGTATTAATGTGATAAAAGTCGCCCTTCAAAGGGACTTTGTTAGTGAATTCTGCCATCCCCAAAAAAACGTCGTTAAATCGTTCACCTTGAATTGCAAAACGCGCAAACGTATGACAAATAATCGCGCCAGCAAACTGCGAAGGGTACATACTACGTTCAACCAATTGACTAAAATTGAGGCGAATATCCTCATTCAGTATTCTTGGCGTCCTAGAAGTCTGTTTATATGCATCAATAAATACATAAGGCCAAGCAACAATTGCTAATCCTGGTTCCTTTTCAAATACGGCTTCTACCTGCTCAATACAATGTGGCAGCAACGTATCTCCGGCGAAAACAAACTTTAAATATTCGGCATCACTTTGTTCAAATAGATCAAGGCAGCGGTTCCAATTACCAACACGTCCCAAATTACTGCCATTCTCAACTAAGGATATTTGTTTATATTTATCTTGATAGTCTTTCACGATCTTTGCAGAGCTATCTGTTGAATTATTATCAACAACAATTATTGAGGTCGCGATGGATTGTGAAATACAGCTATCCAATGTCCTTGCGATATAGTCCTCTGCATTATATACCGGAATAGTAATTAGCGTTTTAGAATCAGGCATTTAACAAGCTCTCATGCAGCATTTGTTTGCCCAGGTAAAACAATAACAAACTGTATGGATGATGATGAAGCGCAGCGATATTTAAGAAGATTAACGCGGTTAATAACTGAACTTTTTTATAGTCGTATCCATTTTCAGTCAACCAATTTTCGAATAACTTTTCACACTCTACCAAGGTGTGCTTGCGCATGAAATCCATCTGAATATTATCTGCATATTGTCTGACGTTGAACATGTTCTTGTCGACCAACTCATGGCACATAATCAAACCGTGATTCAATTTGGCGAAATCATAATAGATATCACCAAAAATCATGTTCCCAGCAAAATTTTGTCGCCAATCAATCAATGTAAATGGAATATCACTATTTTTATTTACCAAAATATTTTCAAAATGCAGATCGCCGTGAAAACGACAAGCGGAGCCTTGAGCAAGAGAATCCCAATCTACTATATCTAACATGCTCATTACGTCTGGTAAGCGTAAATCATTAATGGTTTCGGCTTGGTCGATTTGCTCAAATCGGGAAAAGTATTGGTTCACACGTTCTTTTGTTTTGTCTCGATAAAACCCCATACACTGTTGGTTAAATTTAGACTGCTCATGCTCATCAAGTGACACGGGGGTCCAAAAGTCCACTAGCCAATCTAAAAGTCGATTAAACTGGGTTGGCGAAGGATGTTTTGAAATGACTTCGGCATCGATTAAGTCATACACATACATATTGTCAGTGGAGGCTTTTATTTCTGGCACAAATCCAACTAAAGTTTGCGCTCTTAAAACTCTGTCGCGGATAAATTGGTGATCAACTGAAAACTTAATAACTTTGCCATTTACAAACCAAATCGCTTCTTCTTCTTTCTCAAGAATATTGGCGTCTACTTTGCGTTTAAAGTTGCGACGAGTTACCTCAAGTGCGGGCAAGTTTCCGGTATCATGCCAGTCAAATTCAATCGGAAAAATCTTTTTAGGTAATAAGTGACGAAGTCCAAAACTTTCACCTATATTGATTGCGCTTCCCGAATTATCACTGACCATCGCCTGCCAGAACTGTTCAAAATCTTTAATACCAGCTAAACCAATATAAGTTTTAACGTCGCCTTCAGCTCCCTTTGCACATATTTCTTCAATAACCCCTGTGCGAATACGTAAAGAGCGATATTGGCTGTTGTCTTGAGCGTTAAAATAGCCCATCCAATTCTTGTCGGGGACCGGGATATCATTGGTAACAAGCGTATCGTTGGAGCAAAACACAAACGGGCATTGCAATAAATCTTGGCATTCCAATAAAGTCAGTCCTAAACCACTTCCCTCGCCTTCGTATTTTGAGACGTGGCGAAACAAGAATGTACGTTCAGGATAAGCCAGAGTAAGAAATTCTCTGACCGAATCAGCCTTGTAACCTAGTGCTACGACTATTTCCACGTCGATTGGAAATTTCTCAACAATATGAGAAATGGCTGGCTTATCAGCAATCGTCACTAGCGCTTTATTAATGTGTTTTGATAACCCTTTAAGTCGGCTACCAATTCCAGCCGTTGGAATAAAAACTCTGAATGACATGAGTTACCCCTTACTCCCAAATCGTCGTATTGGAATTGATTTTACACAATTGTTCAACCACTTCCCGTTGATATTGGCCCGCTTTCACAATCACAGCTACCTTGGGCAAATTTTCAATTGCATGCGGCGATGCCACTATGCAGTTGGTTCCATATAATCGTTTGTCTTTTTTTTGCGCGGAATTATCCAAAATACCAACGACTTTGCTTTCATCGAGTCCAAAATAAATTAAAAATTGCGAAAAAATATGCGCACCAAATAAGTATACAGGGGCATCAATTGACTCAATTAACTCATTGAGTCGTTGTACTTCTAATTTATAAAAATCAATTAAATCAATGAATAGCTGCTTATAGTAAACCTTATTATTGATTAGCTTAAGCTCTGTGGGTAGCTGCTTTTTGCGAGTAGCATAAAAAATACTGTGTTCTTGAAAATAGCGTTTCTCGATAATTTCAAAGCCATTTTTTTCAAGTATGTAGTCTACCAAGTACTCGGTTAGTAAAAACGTATGTTCAAAATTGATGGTATTACTAAACTTATTTTTTAGGTAAGCAAATAAATGGGGAACTGAAAATATATGAAATCCATCTTTTTGCAAAAACTGATTTATATGTTTGAGAAAGTCTTGTGGATAAAGGGTGTGTTCAAGTACGTGCGAATGTACCACGTGCTGGTATTGATTATTTAACATGTTCTTATCAAAGAATCCTTTGATAACCTGAATGTCGTCATTGCCAGCAAAGCCAGGGTTTGGCTCCACAATCGTCCAGCCAACCGAACCGACTTTATCTATGTAGCGTTTCGCAATCGCGCCGTTTGAACCACCAATTTCAAGTACATTGGTTAAGTTGTATTTCGCACAAAAGTCGACAAATTCATCATGATGGTCTTGCCACACCCCTCCCACAGCTTCAGAGTGATACTCAGCATAAACCAACTCTTCAGGTAAGAGTTCTGTAAGCTGAATACACCCGCTTTGCGGGCAAATGGACCAATTCATATCTGCTTTGATATCAGATTCTGCAGGCTGATTTGTGCAACCAATAAATACTGGAAAGCCTTTAAGACTAATTAAAGGCTCTAAGTCACAGTTTCCTGTGATTAAACTCTCGGGGCGTGATGTGATGCTCATTAGCGCTGATAACGATCCTGAAGTCGTACGACATCTTCTAGCTCTGGTGTAGACGCTTCAAGATAGACCGCATCTTCAATCGCTTCCATTCGATGAACTTTAAATGGGTGTAGAGTAATAAAATCTCCGTGATGCATAAGGCGCTCTTCCAGTTCATGCTCATTGTCTCCCAAAAATAATTTTAGGACACCAGATAACACATAAACGGATTCGGTTTTTACTTCGTGATATTGCAGGCTACATGCGTGACCTTTCAACATAGTTAACCGCTTGAACATATATTTACTGTTATGTTCAAGAAGTTCCTCTTTACCCCAAGGCTTTTCTATCACAGTTAAAGACATTATTAGCACCCCTGCTGACTGGTTTCATATTAAATAACTGCACATAACGCATCATTGATTGCTTCACTAAATTGATCAAAAAAGCATTTAAATCAATATTATATTTACGTAGTGCAAATGTAAGTTTCTGTTGAATTTCAATAATCTGAGGATCACTAAAAACGTAATGGCCACATATACTGACTTTATCTAAATCGGTCGCTTGGGTTTCAGGAAGCATCCATTTATTCCACTTATTAGAATCCAATGCGACTTGCGAGAAAGTATTCAATTCGTCTTCGAATCCAAATTTCTCCATTAGATATAATAAACCTCGCGTCTCTACCACTCCAAATTCTGGTGCTACGTTTGACGCATGCACACCCAATGATGGCCGTAAACTCAAAGCCTCATTTGATAGATAGTCAGTATTATGTTCTTTCAACCAGATACCATAACGATTACAAATTTGAATCGAATCCTTGATATGCTGTATGCAATGTAATTGGGCTTTATAGTCTCCATTGTCGAAGACCCCAACATTGCGCGTTTCCATCACTTTAGTACCGGTTTGAGCAACAACAAAAGTTGGCTTAATAATACTATTCTTTTTACAGAACTTTTCAGTTTCATTTAGAAAACATTCAAATTCATCTAGGTTTTGCGCATAACCATTCTGTTCTTCTGTGCCTAATTCGAACTGAATATTTTTCTTTGTTTTTTGAGCGTAGTTATAACAATGCTCATACAGTTCAAATAAGCGCTCCAAGATCTTATTAAAAGTCAAATCTTCATTTTGGATTGGGATGCTAGGATCAATATGGATGAAGTCAAAACCCGCATCAATATCAGCCTCAAACGAGCGCTTAGCACTTGCCATCGATTCTGATAAATTTAAATTGGATTTCTGTTCCACTTCACTTTGCCAGGGCCCACCATGATCTCTGGCTAAGAAAACGTTTGTCACGTTTTGATCTTTGACATAACGACTAAAAGTTTCAGTATCAAATTGAGCCACGTAACCGCCGCCAAATTCAGCCGAATCAATTTGCCTTCTGCTAGCGATTAAGACCTGGGGTATATTGAGTTCTTTTGAAATATTGAGACTAGCATCAATGCAGTTTTTACTCATTGGTCCACTACACAACAAGGTATACTGATTTTTGCTTTGTTTTTTAAAATTCATATTATCCCCCACTCATTTCGCCAGCACTATTTTTAGGTGGCAAATTTGGTTCATAGGCTGTAAAAAATTTCGCTAAGATATGCAAGCACGCTTCTGCAACTGCGCGTTCTGCACCTGTTCTCTGCGTAATAAAGTCGGCCTTTTTTAAACAATTACTATCAGCATTTGCTGGAGCAATTGAATAAGCGACTTGACTAAACACGTAGTGATCGAAGATTCCATCTCCCATATAGATGACCTTGCTACTATCCCAACGCTCAGCTATCCATTGCGCTCGCTTGGTAGTACTTACCAAACTCAATGGATACTTCATGTCATCCTGAATTCTTGCTTTACTGATATCAAAGCCACGCTTATCACCGGTTACAAATTGTATTTCGATAAACTCAGTTAATAAGCTCAACGCATCACTATCATCCGCGCCAAACACTTTCATCACTTTACCATCGACGGAATAATAGAATTTTCCGTCGGTCATCACTCCATCTACATCAAGAATAAAAACCGATGGAGCGTCTAATAATGGTGTTAAACCCATACTTACTTTTCCTGTTACATAGACTCAAGCGAAGATTTAATCCACATCAAAATGGGATAACCTTATGTTCTGCAGCAGAAAAGTGTTCTGTTAATTCACTTGTCATGCTTGCCGCATGTCTGTCTGTTGCCAACACAATTGCTTGAACCTTATCTATGTCTTTGCTATTTATCGACTGAATTGCCGACAGGTTTACACCTAAAAATTGATTATTTGATTTTGACGCTTTTGAATCTATTACTTTCAACACCGAAAAACGCTTATTTTTGCGCAAAATGATCGACTTTGCATAATCATTAGCTCCCCAGATTAAAATGTGGCTTGCATCTAATTCTGCTAACTTATTAAACAACCCCTGCAATCGCTTTTGGTATTGATTAGCAGATTTTATAAAAACGGAAGTAAACCTAATGACATCAACAGGACGACGAATTAATAATCTAAAATACAACGAGTTACAAAATAACCTTGTATAACTTGTGGTGAACTTGGCACGTTTTAGAATCACACGTTGAAAATAATTGTATGCAGATGGATAGTCAAAACAACGAGATAATTGACCATAAAACCACAATGAATACTGCCAGTCTAAACTGTTCGCTACGCTATCATTGGAATCACAATAGCGGATAGTCAAAGGTTCTTCTATAAACCAAAATGCATTGGTTTTTTCAGCTAATCTAAATACGAAATCCCAATCTTGATGGCCTTTGAGTGTCTCATTAAATTGAATTTCCTTAGCTAATGCAGTTGGCACACAAATCGTACTGGATTGAATACCACCAGCCTGATTGGTAACAAACGAATAATGCGTGACCGACTCCGAAGTATGTTTTGCTTTCAAAGGAATGGGAGAAGACAAGACTGTATTTAGTTTATTTTGATATTGATGATGTATTAGAAAGGTTTTTGTAGGTGCATTAGCGTCAATACAATTTACCGTTTTTGCTAATTTAGAAGGCAACCAGACGTCATCAGAATCGAGAAAACAAATATACTTTCCCTTTGCGGCATTTATACCAGTATTACGGGCTGCAGCGCCATTTTTGTTAACGTCATGTCGCAATAAATGTACTCGAGAGTCTTGAAACCCTTCAACAACTATTCTAATTTTATCGGCAAAATCAGCATTTGACCCATCGTCAACTACTAACACTTCAAATGCTTGCAACGATTGTTGCATTACCGAATTCAGTGCACGAAACAAAGATTCACTGCGGTTAAAAACCGGAATGACAATTGAAAATATTGGACTGTTATTTTGTTGCAACGGCAATGATAAAACTTCCATCTTGACCCATAACGACATCTCCAGTGTTTGGATCATGTTGCGCAAATAGTTCTACATTTAGAAAACCCGCAGATTTGAGCAATGCTAATAGTTCGTTGTTCGTGTAATGCTTAATATGATATTTAAAGTTTACGGGATCATATGGCATCACATCTTCATTAGGCGTGGAACAGATTAATCGTCCCCCTGGCTTAAGAAGTTGATAAAACTTGCTTATCAATTCTAAATCAAACTCAACATGTTCAATCGTTTCAAAAGAGACGACTGCGTCAAACGTTGCATCTGGCAGAGTTAAAAGCCTTGCGTCTTCACGTAAAAATTGCGTATTCGAGTTGGAATAATACGAGTTTGCGTAATCAATTGCCCCTTGATCAATATCGACACCTGTTACCTTGGCATTTGTGGCATTTGCCAACATCAATGTGCCGTAGCCAATCCCACAAGCTAAATCTAATACAGTATTAGGAGATTCCTCTTGTAATTGATCACAGGCAAATTGATAGCGATTCTTATGATCTAAACGGATGTTGTCATAATTCGTTGAAATTTGACGCTCGCCGACATTCATCGACTTGCTCGCAACTGCTTTCAACTTTTCTTTATCAGCAATCATCTCTACATCGACAAACCCTGCTCTTTCGAGCAAAAATGTGAGCCGTTTTCGATTGTAAGCAGATTTATGTACATGAGTATAATCTGTTGAATAGTCATCAAATTTTGGATTACTGCCTTGCTGACTGCCGAATAATCCAGCAAACGCTTGTCGGGCATCAGAACTTTCATCACGTAAGCTTTTTTCATCCCACTGCGCATTCAACCATAGTTGCGCATAATAATCGCTATCGAGCAGATTCAAGTATAGTTTGCCGCCAACACGAAGTGCCTTAAACCAATTGATCAAGGTGGCGTCTGCTTCCATTGTCGTTAAAGTGCAGAACGACTGGTCGCAATGAAGTTCATCAAGCGAATCTACCTGCTCACTGATTTCCCAAGGAGAACAGCTCAAAGATTGATCATTACACTTAAAAAAAGCCATCGCGTTTGCGATTCTCTGAATGTGAACTTTATTCATAAACACCTTGAAAATTAACCTTAGTATTTTGCATATTTTTCATTGCTAAGTTGCTAATAACATCACCAAATGGGCCATGCACCGGATATTGTGTGGCAATGATGGCAGCTACAACCGTATCTTTATCGGCATATTTATGATTTAGTAAACATTCTCCTTCTGCACTCACACTTTTGCCAGCTAAAGCAGCTTCAAATAACACAGTGCTGTTAATTCCATGTACATGTTTGGCTAAACTAATCAGTAAACGGCTATCTTCAGTGCTAAATTCTGCTCTTTTTGAAGTGTATTGTTCAGGATCCTTTGGGTGTTTTTTAACGATAATTTTTTCGTTTGGATAAAGATCTTCAATAAAATCAATAAATGCTTGCATGCCATCAGTAAAACGACTGTTGCGTTGTACATTAGAATCGTTTGCTAACTGCAAAGGTACGAAAATAAAGTCACCGGAAACGTTTGAAGGATATTCACTAAAAAACTCTGCTCGAAGTGCTAGACGTTGACGATGTATATCTTCATCGACCCATTGTAACTTACTTTGCGCCAGCTCTCTTTGATTGTTAATACCTTGACTGTCGATGTAGAAATATTTTTTCTGAGGGAAAAAGCCACACTCCAGAAAGTCAAAATTAACGTCTAATTGTGCCAATCGCATTTTTAAACAATCAAAAATTGCGGTCGCACCATTCCAGATAAAAACGTGGCTGGCCTTCACCAATAGATTATCTGAAACCACTTGAAGAGGATGACGAATTAGTATTTGAACGTCATTCTCTACCAGACTCTGGACGAAATGGCTTAACCAGTTATCGATATGTTCTGCTGGGTTAATATCGAAAATAATCACAAATTTCACATCTGAGTGAGTGTCAATTTCAGTGTTAAAATAAGTGCTATTTTTAGTGCTCCACATAGCGCTACTGCAATCATAAATTACCTGTTCGTCATGCAAGCGATGCGCTATGCGACTTAGCATAGACATTTGATATACATTACTCCCAAACACCAAGGTGTGATTCAGTGCAAAATTATAGTTTTGCTCATCGATGCTAGGTATACCTAAAAAGTCCCCTTCAGAGTTAGGTAATGATGTGAGCATATATTCCGGTAAACGAATACCCAATTGTACACACTTCTCAATGATCAACTTAACGTAGCCGCCGCTGCCGAGTATAACCCAAGGACTGTCGTTCAAATCAGCCAGACTACAAATATCTGTCGGCGTGGTGGGAACTAAGAGTGACGTTTGATTTTTTTGCTGCAGAAAACATAGATTGTCCGCTCGACATAGAAAATACAATTCAGGATGCCCATTTGCGACACAATATTTTAGCCATCGCAATGCAATTTCATGGTGTTCATCTGGCATTTTATGTTCTAGTTGTTTGCGAATTGACGCTAACAACCTACCCATTATTAGCAACTCTCTATAGGTCGCTTCATTACCCTCGATGAAATGCCAATATGCTTGATAGTCAGTTTCTTCAAGATCTAAGCCTATAGCTTGCAAATGTCTGAGAACCGTGTGTTTGTATCGGTTTTCCCGAAAGGTTTGATATTGTTGGACTACAGAGTCAGGATGCATTCGATAGCGATACAGTACTTGTCTGACATTACCAAATTTAAAGTTGGTTTTTGCAATTATGTCGGATAAGAAAATAAAATCTTCAACATGCTGATAGTCAACATTAAAGGGTACATTTTCAAAAACGGCGCGCTTTGAAATAACGGATGCATGCAACATACAGCAGTGTCCAAACAGGCTTAAAATTCTGGTGTTGTTATCAGATTCACGAAAATGCCAAACTTCCTGTTTATTACCAAATAACTCAGCCCAGCAGCCTACCATATCAACGTCTGGATATCGTTGCATAAACGCTAGCTGTTTCTCAAACCTGTCAATAGTGCTGATGTCATCCGCATCCATTCTTGCCAATAATGGCGCCGTTGACCACTCAACCAATTCATTGAGCGTGCGGATCAGCCCTTGGTTTTCCCGCGTCCTAAACTTTATTCGAGGGTCTTCACTGGCATAGTGCTTAATTAACTCCAACGAATTATCAGTAGAACCATCATCAATAATTAGCAATTGCCAATGTTTTTCAGTTTGATTTATGAGCGAGTCCAACGCTTCAGATAAATAAAGAGCAGCGTTATAGCAAGGCATCAAAACCTGAAGTGGGTATTTATCGGACGTAGAATTGCTGGTTTTCGTCATGACAAAATAGACCGACTTTCTAGCATTTTATACAACAAGTTCTTAATGTAACGTTTTTCCGCTCCTTGCAAACTCAATTTTTGTTGCTGAGGTGAAATGCCATTTACTTGATTAAATAATCTGTCCATCCACAGCATCTCGCCATTTAACATGAAACCAAAATTGGCTGGACTGTTGCCTTTTAGCGTTGCTGAATGAAAAAAATAAGCAAAATCTCTATCGTCATGAGCAATAGATGTACCTAAAGTTGGATAATCAACATCAATCCCTAATAAATCGAAAAAGGTGGGAAATAAGTCAAAATGACAAGAATGTTCGATTGTTTTAGCGGCTAACTTGGCATGATTCAACATAAATGGCACATGCATTTGCGGCTCAATCACTGAGTTACTATGAAAACTATAGCCATACTCGCCAAACGATTCACCGTGATCGCCAGTAAATACAATCATGGTATTTGATAGATCAATTTTGGCTTCTAATTTGTCTAGAAACTGATTAAAGATAAAATCGACTTCTTCTAACGCATTTAAATAGGTTGATTTCGCGTCTTTGCCTTTGTGGCGATTGAAACGTTTTTTATCTATCACTTCATATGGCATATGCGTTTGATCATTTATCAAATGCAAAAAAAATGGTTGTTGTTGCACTTCTTCGGCAACAACATCAACCATATTTAATAGCCTATAATCTGCCTTTAGACCATTCGCAGGAATGTCTGCCGTACCCCACACCTTATCAAATCCAATTCGTTTGAGTAATTTGTGATAGTCATATAAGCCAATGTCAGCACTGTCTAGAAACAATGTTTTGTAACCTGCTTTTTTTAAATGTGCGATATGTTTTGGCTGACTACCCGGGTAAAGTGAATCAACTTTATTATAGGGATTATTCGAATAGTTACCTGTATACATTTGGTTAGTAGAAACCGTTGTATTTGGACACAAGCAAAAATGTTGCTTTGATAGCCATGAGGAATTTTCAAATCGTTCGGCTAACAGAGAGCGTGCAGCATCCTTGGCATAGGGAGAAACGTAAGCCCCCATTGATTCCACCGTAATCAAGATGATATTAGCCCCTGCTAACTTGCCATGTAGCTCAGATGCTTTCGGCTTTTCTAATACGGGATTTACAAAGGCTTGATGTTGCACTTGAATTTCAATGTCATCGTCTGCTTCAAATGTGTCATCCAACATAATATTGGTTAGCAAGGTAGGCGATGTTAAAAATGGATGCTGAGACTGAAATAGCACTCGCATTGCTATTAATAATAACGTAAACACAACACCCACAAAACCAATGAACATTAGAATATTCACTGTTAATTCGGGAGAGGTATAAAACAAACCAAAAGTGGCTATGCAAAATGTGACCAGTAAAGCGCGTTTCAGCCAATTTTTATGATTAAATACTGCTAACATAAAAGCTGACACGGTACTAACAACCAACCACTCTATTGTTGAGTTCAGCGCAAATGAAAAAATCACCACTGGCCAAAACAGAGGTACCCACATCGCAGAAGGAAGTTTCTGCAAACCTGCAGCTAAATGCGGCACACCTTTGCTCAAGCCTTTTGATCCGGTAATAAACCACGACAGGGTTTGTCGGTTGATTTCAATTCGATACTGCACAAACAATAACGCATCAAGCCAAATCAAAAAGCAATACAGCGCTAGTACACCGGCAATTATCATCATCACCCACACAGGCGCTAGCATAGTCATAGTCACAACAAATACGCTAACTGCCATTACAATGATGAGATCATCTAAATTTACTGCAACATAAAGTGCCCCACGCTTTCCACGCAAGGTTTTGCAAACCGATAATAACGACAGATTTGATATCAGAAAAAGCAGTGCTTTTACTAATAAATCAACCCACTCAATCAATACGAATCTCCAAATTAGCGCTAACTAAAAGGCGCTAGAACATTAACCTTGGCTCAACTAAACCTAATGGTTCGTGACAACTGGCTAAATAAATCATAACTGTCCCAAATTGGTTCAAAGTCTAACGCTTGACCAAGTGGCACAATTCTATCTATTCCTAATATCGACTCAGAACCTATTTGCTTTAATAGTCGATCTTTATCAATGCCCCAATAAGAAAGGGTTTGGAGCTTCTCTGAGGATTCATTTTGCAAGGATTCAAGGTTGTCAATTTGACGAATATAAATCACATTTTCTCCAGCATGCCATTCCATTAATTGAGAATCTAACGAGCTAATCGCTAGTGCACAAATTCTGTTATTTAATAAGGTTTGGCTATTTTGCTGGTGACTCTTAACTAACTGTAAATTGATCAGTTGATTATTTTTGTGTGTGATAGAGCTAGCTTGCTTTGACGCCAAGTTGTCTAATGCGTTTAGAAAATCAGGAAGATAGCGAGTTTCACCTAACCAAAAAATGACCTTAGGAGAAGAACAGGCTTGCTGATTGTATGGTTTCGTATCTCGCCAAAAGAGATCAGCTAATTGTTCAACATTCTGAGACTGAGTACACGACTCCCCTGCAACTAGTGCAGCTGAATATCGATCAGCAAAACTAATGTCTCGATTACGAGGTTTACAGGGTAGTTGTCTGATAGCGTTGACACTTTCATCCCCTCCCCATATAACTCTGGCATCCGCTTGCAGACTCAATGTAGCGGAATAATGGGCGTGTTTATCATAATGCACAAATAAATTATGCTGCCCTAACAGGGTAAATTCAGGTCGAGCAAAAAGTTGCTTAAGAATATCGAGTAAACAAGATTTTAACGCACTGGTTTTTGTGGCTACGCGAATCACATTGTGATTTCCCATCAATAACGAACATATCCAACTATAGATGAACATGGTATCCACATTTGCAGGTGTAAAATGCACAACCCAACCTAACGGTTTAAGCAAACCAGATGGCTTCATTTTTTGCATATTTTTAATGTTTGATGCGCGCAACCAGAAACCCAACGCCACCAATTCTGGATGATATTTTGCGGTGTTACTTGTTAGCAGGCTGTTAGATAACGCCTCAATAAACGTCAAAACTTGTGGGTCAAAACAACCTAAGAGTTGTGTTTTATCACCCACTTTATCTAAACTACCCTCTTGCGGAGCCAGCAAATCTAAAGACACTAAAGCACCTCCGCTGCATGGGTATCACTGCACCCGCGTATTTCAGTCTTAGGTAACCGACCCTGAATAGCAAAATATTTTCCCTTTTGACCACATTGGCAGTTGTCGATTCCTAGGATTACACCTAAATCTTCAGTTAATAAACTATGCCCTGGGTAGCTACTTGGGATTGCCGATAGAACCTGCACTATTCCTTGCTTTCCTATCCCACATTCATGCAGGGTAAAAGGGTCGCGTATTATTACGTCTGCAAAAACCGGCGCATGTAAATGACCATATTCGCATTCTACAAAAATTGAACCGACCTGTTCAGCCATGCCGTAAAAGTTATAGCAACGCGAAACATCAGTTAGTTCGTTTAAGGTATTTTTAAATGTCGCATTATCAACTTGTTGATCAACCAGCTTTTTCCATCCACCACTATGAATTAGCATCCCTTGTGGCAACGAAACACGTTTTTGACTGTGTTTTAAGGCAGTTAAAAAATACAGCCAAACCATAAAAGTAAAGCCAAAAATCAGCACAGGTTGTTGCCCATATTTTTTGGTAAATGCTTCAATCACTGGCCAATTTAGTTGCATATTTTCATCCAACGCATAGGTGTGGTCTCGACCAAAAAAGGCTAGCCCTTGAATACCTGCCGCGCGGGCGCTAAATTCTGGTTTTTTTAGAATATCTGGTGAGTCAATAATCAACATTGGTAAGCGTTGCCGCCCTAGTGTCTGTTGCAAAATTTTGACTAACACTTTACTTTGTCTGGCGCTAGTGGCTTTATCTAAATAAATGGTGGCGGGTGTTTGTGACGTTGTCCCAGAGGATTGTAATACTTTGAACACATCAATATCAGGGACACTTTTTAAATTGCGCTGCTTAAATAGTCTAACGGCTAAAAATGGCAGGTCAGGCAAATTATCAACTTCAGCGGTTTGTTGGTTAACAATATTTCGATACTCACAGCTGTGTAATTGATGGTGCTGGTGAAGCGCGTTCAACACAGGCAACAACACTGCTTGTTTTTCAACCTGACTTAGACCGTAAACCTGAGCGTTAACCAATCGTTCAAACAAACTTAAATAATTATTCATAGCGAATCGCCTAACGCGCTTTTAAGCAAAGCTTGATAATCCATTTTACCATTTGGCATTAGTGGCAAACTTGCAAACTCAACCACTTTTATTGCGCTCGGGTGCAATCCAAGAAACTGACTTAGCCATGCTTTTACATCAATCTGCTGTTGATCGTCGCTTGACGTTTGTGTGCCAATTACTAAGTAATCGTCGTTGCCACAGGCCAAAGCAGATATTTCAAGCTCTTTTAGACTATTCTCAATGTCGTCCAAATCAATTCGTTGCCCATACAACTTTAAAAAACGGGATTTTCTGCCAGTAATAAACACATCCCCTTGTTCATCAAAATATGCCAGATCACCCGTTGCCAACCACTTTTGTTTTAACGGGTTAGCGTCTATTTCCAAGGCGTTAATATCCGCTATATTTGCTACATAACCTAACATGATGTTCGGACCAGAATAATACAATTCTCCCACACTATTAGCTTGTTCGATTTGTGCGTGATTCGAGTCGAATATTTTAAATTGTCCGTTGGGGATTGCCTGACCTATAGACTCAGGTTTTTCTAGTACTTTTTCAGGTGCTAAATACGCCATTCTAGGGCTTGCCTCGGTTTGCCCATACATCACAAAAAACTGACTTTGATTACGTTGTGCAAATTCAGCAAGTGATACAATCGCCTCAGCGGAAAGCTTTCCACCAGCTTGTGTAAAATATCGAAGATGCGGTAACGTTTTAAGGTTGAATCGCAACCTGAGCAACATGCCATATGTAAATGGGACACCACCAAAACTACTGATCTTTTCATTTTCGAACAGCTGCCAAAACTCCCTACTTACAGGACTTGCATTATTGAACACACAGCATGCACCGGCGTTTAAATGCGAATTGATAATGGACAAACCATATGAGTAAAAAAAAGGCAAAGAACAAAGTGTTTTATCCGTATTTTCAATCGGTAAATAGGCACATATTGCGTCTGCATTAGACTGTAAATTCTGAGCACTTAATGCAACCTGTTTAGCACTACCAGTAGAACCGGAGGTTGAAAGCAGTAAGTTTACGCTTGTGCTAATGAGTTGAACTTGCGGTTGATGAAAACGAACACTGATTTGTTGCTGTTCACCACAATCTAAAGTGGCGCTAGGCGTATATTGAGCATATAACTTTTGCAAAGAAGAAGCTGGAGTGTCAGGGTTAATCAGCATGACACAGTACCCTAACCTTAGCCCACTTAAATATGCAATCAGTGTCGATAAGCCATTGTACGCTAAAATAAATACAAGGTTGGTTTGATGTTTGAGTTTGCCGTTTAACTTTGTTTGCAATGCCTTACATGCTAGTTCGAGTTCAATGTAACTTAAACTTTTTTGCCCTTCAATCGCTGCGGGGTTATTTGAATAGCGTGACAGATTACTATAAAACATGACTTAAAGACTCAATCCACCATCAACGCCAATAATTTGGCCGGTAATAAATCCTGCACTGTCGGATAACAAAAACGTTACGACTGCAGCGATATCTTCAGCAGAACCAATTCGATTTAAAGCGGTGGACGTTATCAAATGCTGTCTTTTCTCACCTTGATAGCTTTGTGTCATTGCTGTTTCGATAAAACCTGGGGCAACACCATTAACACGCACACCAACACTGCCTAATTCCTTTGCCAGGGATTTAGTTAAGCCTGACAACGCAGCTTTACTCGTAGCATATGCACTTTGTCCAGCGCTACCTTGCTCTCCAACCACTGAACACAAATTAACTATGCTTCCAGAGCGATTTTTTGCCATTAAGCGCAAAGCTAGCTGGCTATGGGTAAAGGCAGAAACCGTATTGGTAGATAATTGCTGTTGCAGCTCACTCACTCTAGTCATCATAAAGCTGTTATCGAGCATCACCCCAGCGCAATTTACCAAGCCATCAAGCCGACCAGATTGTTTCATTATGCGTGTAAAGGCTTGTTTAACCTGACTGTCATCTGTCACATCATAGGTGAGCACCTGAGAATTGGGGATGTTTTTAGCTATATCGAGCAACACCGATTCTTTTCGCCCAGCTAAATACACAAATGCGCCTTGTTTGGCGCATTCAACTGCTGTTGCATGACCGATACCACCGCTGGCACCGGTAATTAGAATTACTTTTTGATCAAGCATCAAACTCTATTTCATAGTTAGCCAATATATCTTTGGCTTTGGCGACTGAACTCATATCTATTATATCGTCGGTATCCAGCATAACGTTAAACTGGTTTTCCAATTCAGCAATTAAGATCATATGCGCGGTAGAATCCCACTCAGGAATCGTATTATACGTAAGATTATCTGTAACTTGTTCAAGTGGTATTGCCAAACTTTCTGAGAAGGCTTTTTTCAATTTTTCTAGATTATTCATATTCAATTCCTTTGCTCTTTCTTAACCGGCCTTGGAGAGCGGGAAAGTAAAGCTTTTAACGATTTACTACATTTCTGATAATCTTCGAAATTTAAAGCAATTTCAATTAGTTCTCCTTGCTTAACGATCTGATAACCCAATTTCAAATTGTAATTTAATGCTGCTTGGTTGTCAGATTTAACAGTTGCAACCAACTTTTCACATCGTAAGGTTTCAAAACAATAGTCGTTAATCAAAAGAGTCGGTGAAAATGCTAAAATATTATTTCGATAGCGCGGATCTGCAATATACAACCCTGGCTCTATAATAGGTGTTTCGAGCAAAGATTTAGCGCGTATTTTAGATTTAATATTTAGTGAACCAATATCCTGATCTTTGTAAACAATAATATAGTGTTGCTGCGAATTATCACGGCAAATTTTATTAAACCAAGCCGTTTGCTGCTCATCGCTAATCTTTGTTTGTGACAACATAAATCGGCTTATTTCAGGATCATTCCGCCAATTTTTTAATTGCTGTAAATCATCCTTTGATACCGGACGTAGACTAATCTGATAGCCAGTTAATTCAGGATGATGAGTATGGGTTTCAGCCATGTAAAACCAACTCCTTAATCTGTTCTACAATGCGCTTGGCACCATTGGTATCGGCATTTAAGATTAAATACCACTGCATTTTTTCAAGAGCGTCAATGTCTTTCCATAATGCCAATGTACGAGTCACAATAGTCTTCACCAACGCATGTTGTTCCTGTTTATTTTTAACCTTAACGAAGCTTTCTGCGAGACTTCCCCCTTGCTGAGTAGCCACCTGAGTAGCATTCAACTGATTTTCAGCTACTACCAATAAATAACTAGGCGTTCCAGTCGCTTGTAATTCGAATTGACTACCGCCAGCGGCAGAAATCGCGAATCGACTTTGCAAGAAACATTGTGCAACGTTTTGGCAGTCGTGAATATGTACAAAATCTAACTGTGTATTCTCTAAAAACAGATGTAACTCAGAAAGATACGGATAAGCTGCTCCAGTTATCACCTGAACTTTGTTTGTGAACTCTTGTTGTTCCAATGCCTGCAAAATCGGCAAAGTTAAATTGGCTGGGTCACTGCCACCTAGGCTAATGGTTAACATTGATCTTTGGCTTATAGGAAGTGGAGTAAGATCACAAAACTCTTGACGCAACACTCTGAATTTTTCACCAATACATAATCGCGTAGCCGGCTGATTTAGTTGATATCCCAACTGGTGCGCATTTGCAGAACCATTAATAATCAGATTCGCGAACAGATTTCCGCTGTTGTTCATATCGTCAAAACACACAACGGGACGCGATAAATTAGCAATTTTTTGACGGTATTGTGGACTAAATTGATATCCATCAATCACCACCGCAACGACAGCATGCTGACTACAGAATTCAGAGAACATTGCAATCTCTTGTTCGTCCGTATAATTGTCAGGCACTTCAAGCACCTCACCAACCCAATCTAGACGTTGCTTACTGATAACTAGCGCATCCCGATTTAGCATAAATGCCACTAACAAATCACTTCTTACGGCCGCTTGCGCCAGTGCTAAACAGCGCATTAGATGACCCAAACCAGAGGCAATACTTGCGTTTACTCGAAAAAGAATATGTTGCATGCAAATCTAAATTAATGAAATGCAGAGTTTGTTAGTAAAAAATAGCATTATTCAAACAGCTCCCAACTGAGCGGAGTTCCTGCAGGCAAAGATGTTTTGGCCTTTTTACCCAATACAACGTCCCAATGCTTTGGCTCCAATCCCGATGCAGGCCTCACAATTCTGAGGTTCTCAGAGGTTAAAACTTCCCCTTCTTGGATGTCATTACACACGAATATAGAACGTCGATAATGTTTAGATGCCTCTTCAGCTGCACTTCCGCCATAAGTCACTTTCCCTAATGCCGCAAACGCCCTTCTGCTTTCGTCAACTAACGCTTTTAATTCAGCGGGCTCAAGCGAGAACGCAGCGTCTACGCCACCAGCATTTCGGTCCAATACAAAATGCTTTTCAATCACTGTCGCTCCCATTGCCACGGCTGCAACTGACACTCCAATCCCGGCAGTGTGATCGGATAACCCGACTTGAGTGTTAAATGCGTCACGTAAATGTGGAATAGTCGAAAGGTTTGTGTTTTCGGGGCTAGCAGGATAAGTACTAGTACATTTTAATAAGATCATTTGCTCACAGCCGGCATCTTTAGCACATTCAACAGCCTGCTGAATTTCAGCCAAAGTGGCCATTCCGGTGGACATAATCAAGGGTTTCCCAGTTGCCGCAGCTTTGCGTATTAACGGGATATCTGTAAGCTCAAATGACGCAATTTTATAACAAGGAACATCTAAACTTTCTAAAAAGTCGACTGCATTTTCATCAAACGGGGAGCTAAATGCTTGCATACCGAGCTCTGCAGCACGTGCAAATAAGCGCGCGTGCCACTCATAAGGTGTTGCGGCTTTTTGATAGAGCCCATGTAAGGCTTCACCATGCCAAAGACTGTCTTGTTCCTGAATAACAAAATCTTTCGAGTCGACATTCAATGTCATCGAATCTGCAGTATAGGTTTGCAATTTGATGGCATGCGCTCCCGCTTTTGCAGCCGCTTCAACCATTGCCATCGCCAAATCAAAGTTTTGACTGTGATTACCACTCAACTCTGCAATGATAAAAGGAGGATGAGACGGTCCAATTATATGATTACCTATGGTTATCTCATTCACTTGTTTGTGCCTCAAATATAGATGTAATGCTCTGTGCTAATTCACTCGCTGTGGGATACTCTTCGGCTTGTTCAGTAGCATAATCAGGCATTAAAATACGCGGATCTAACACGCCGGGTATCAGCAAAGTTTGCGTATTTACACAATTGGCCAAAGCGAACATAGCGTTAGGTAGACACACTAGCAAGTCACTTGCTTTTAAAGCTTGTAAACGGATACCTACGGATTCATTTTCATTGTCTTCTATCACTAAATAACCGTTACTGCGCAAAACTGAAACTAGCTCATGTAGTTGTTGGTATGGTCTAAGCGCATCGTGTAATGCTAAGTAGATAATACGTTTAGTAACCTTCGAATATTGAGGGTCATCTTCCACGTCAATAAGTGTATTTGCTGCAATATTTTTGAAACCACAACATAACGTTAGATAATATTCTGGGTAGCCACCATCGGGAAGATTGTCAGATAACCACCATTGGCTGTGCCAACGACTCATTCCCATAAAAGTACTTTGCATATATTCAGAAATATTATTGACGTAATCTGCCTGTAAACTTTGATTCTGAATTTGCTCTATTAGAGTCTGTAACGAAACACTAAGGTAGTTACCTTGAACAGGCTCTCCTGCATCTTTGAGAAACCGTGCTAAAAAGCAAGGCATAAAAGCCGTATCAAGATTGATTATTTGATCGAACTTAATGTCTATTATTTGTTCTGCAAGTCCTAGGAAAGCCTCTAACGCATGCAATATATTATCGGGCCACTGCTGATTAGGAAGCGTTAAAATTTGAATGTCCGGTACTGCCAAACGTAATATTTCTGCACCTTGACCATGTGTTAAACAAAACACATTCGCTGTAGAATTTTGCTGTTTTATTTGTCGGATCGTGGGCACTGCAATACTTGCAACATCCCCCATTTCTAGCATGCGAATGACCAAAATATTACTCATCTTGCATACCTCTCACGTAAGCTTGATACATTAGTTCGGCGCGTTGCCAATCTTCCAACGTATCAATATCTTGAACTAAATGGCGCGGTAGAACAACGGGAACACTATGCTCGGAAAAAATCGGTTTGTCAGTTAAATAGTCATCGGTCTTACCCCAATAAAACTGACCTGCGTCATGAAATGCTTCTTCTAGATCTTGAGAACGCTTGTTAATCGCTTCTGGGAACATTGGAGCAACGTTATTTTGATGAAGGCTAATAGCCCTTTGAATTGGAAACGCGAATGAAGTAACCGCGAATGAGAAGGATTTATTTGCGCTTTGTTCTAATAGTGTTAAACCTTTTTTAAGGTACATGGCCTGTAAAAAAGGCGCTGTAGCATAAATACAGCAACAGTAATCCGGCTTTTGATAATGCTCAATACAATATTTAATAGCATGACTCGTTACCGGTCGCGTCCCAATAATATCATTAGACAATTCATGGGGTCTTAGAAAAGGCACTTCTGCGCCATAGCTAATCGCCACATCCGCTACTTCCTGAGAATCCGTAGACACCCAAATTTTATCAAATAAGCCAGATTCCAGCGCGACCTCAATAGAATAAGCAATTAGTGGTTTCCCTGCAAACTGACGGATATTTTTCCCAGGAATCCGTTTGCTACCTCCGCGTGCGGGAATAATGGCCAAATTCAAGACAATACCTCATTTAATGCTTGTACAACTCTGTCTTGTTCATCGGCTGTCATGCTAGGAAATAAAGGCAAAGTTAACGCATTTTGGTAATATTTTTCTGCTAAAGGGAAATCCCCTTTAGAAAATCCCAAATTTTGATAGTAAGGCTGCAAATGGATCGGAATATAATGCACATTGACACCAATTCCACGCTCGATAAGTGCGTCGTAAACCCTGTCACGCTGATGCGCTGTGAGTTCCACCGTATAAACATGCCAAGCGCTTTGTCCGTCCATTGGCATTTGGGGCAATTTGAGCGGTAAATGACTTAAAAGTTGCTGATACCGCTCTGCTAGTGATTGACGTTTTTCAATAAAACCATCCAGCTTTTTCAACTGTGAAATGCCAAGTGCTGCATGCAAATCACTTAAACGATAATTGTAGCCTAATTCAACTTGTTGATAATACCAAGGACCATCAGATGGGCTTTTCATCTGTTCAAGCTCACGTGTAACGCCATGTTTTGCAAACAACTTCACTCGCTTATCTAAGTCTTTATCATTGCTCAACACAGCCCCACCTTCAGCTGTTGTAATTGACTTTACTGGGTGAAAACTTAGTACGGCTAAATCGGCATATTCACAGCAACCTATTTTTTTACCTTGATAGCTGCCGCCCAAACCGTGCGCAGCATCTTCAATAATACTGACATCATATTGCTTACATAGGGCCGAAATTTGTTGCATGTCACAACTTCTGCCAGAAAAGTGTACAACCACTAATGCTTTTGGCAATGTATTGGCGTTCTTAGCGTTACTTAATTTATGTTGAAGCGCTTCAACACTAATATTTCTTGTTTGTGCATCAATATCAACAAAATCAATTTTAGCGCCGCAATACAAAGCGCAGTTCGCACTGGCGACAAAGGAAATAGGTGAGGTCCACACCCAATCACCATGAGTGACGCCTAAAGCTAAACACGCAACATGCAAACCGGAAGTTGCGCTGTTCACAGCAGTGGCATATTTAGCACCGGAGTAATCGAGTAACGCCTGTTCGAATTTGGGAACAATACTTCCCTGTGTTAAGAAGTGGTTTTGAAGAACATCCACCACAGCGGCAACGTCGAGATCGTCAACGTAATGTTTACCATAAGGAATAGTAGAATGCTTATTCACTTATTTCCCTTATATTTAAAAGGTTAATTTATCTAATGCTTCCAACTCTTGAACGGTTAAAAAGTGAGGGTTTGTACCAGAATGATACTCAAATTTGTCCGCTACTGTCTTACCTTTCTCACCTAATTTATTGATACGATAATCAACCGTTTTATCAAAAAACTTAATCGCAGGTGTGATTACATAATGGTCGTCAAATTCTAAGGAATGATGCGCCATTTCTTCTGGAACCATCACTTCATGTAGCTTTTCACCAGGTCGAATACCAATAATCTCGTAGTCACGTTTGCCACTCATCGCCTCGACCAAATCTAAAATTCGAATTGAAGGGATTTTGGGCACAAAAATTTCGCCGCCTTGCATGCGTTGAAAGTTAGTTATTACGAATTGCACACCTTCATCTAAGGTAATCCAAAATCGTGTCATTTCATCATGTGTAACGGGAAGTTTTGTTTTACCTTGAGCGAGCAAATTACGATAGAAAGGAACAACGGAACCTCTTGACCCCACTACATTGCCATAGCGAACCACTGCAAAACGTGGACCCGTAGCACCAGAAATATTATTAGCTGCAACAAAAAGCTTATCTGATGCCAATTTAGTAGCGCCGTATAAATTGACTGGGTTTGCAGCTTTATCGGTAGATAAAGCAATCACTCTGCGAATATCGGTCTCGATAGCAGCATCGATAACATTCTGCGCACCATTAATATTGGTTTTAATACATTCGTTGGGATTATATTCGGCAGCCGGCACTTGCTTTAATGCCGCTGCGTGAATCACGTAATCTACGTCTTTCATGGCCGATTTAAGGCGATGTTTATCTCTTACATCTCCGATAAAATAGCGCATACAAGGGGCATCAAACTGCTGTTGCATCTCAAATTGTTTTAGTTCGTCACGAGAATAAATGATGATTTTTCTAGGTTTATGATTTTTTAATAGGTGTGCAACGAATCTTTTGCCAAAGGAACCTGTTCCGCCTGTAATCAATATGCTTTTATTTTCAAACATTTATCTTATCTACCTAAATCTGTTGTCATGCAAAAAACTACGCTGTTTTTCTGCTTATAACGGTATGTTGGCTTATATATGCTTTTAATTCTACGCCTATTTAGCTTTGTACAGACAAATAAGGCCTTCTACATTCTAGTAGATTTAAAAATATACTGTTTTGCTACCTCACCCACAACGATGACGCATCAACGTTTGGTCTTCATATACCTAAACGTCAAACTATTGAACGTGGTAGATGTTAAATGCTGACCAAGCAATATTTATTCCCAAAAAAATCACCTTTTTTCCGTACAGCTTAACTATTTGAATAAAAGTTAATTTCTGTCAAATATATTGCATATTAAGGTGAAAATAAAAAAACTATTAAGTCTTGAAGTGAAAAATCTTGATTGGCCGATAAGGGAGTAAACGTTGGACTTTTATTTGTATTTATCCACTTTCTTTTGTCCCCGGATCAACCCACTCAATTGATTCAACGAGTCCTTAAGTTGATTTTTTAGCTCGCGGGTAAGCAATTCATTCACTTTAAGCTCTGACTCAGCAAATCGTTTTTCAGCATCAGCATCTAGCGATTGTAGGTGTTCAGAAACGATAATATCCCGTTGGTCGATAAGGGATTTTAATTGAGCGTCATCAACAGAGTCGGCACTTAACACCGACTTCAATTGTTGATTTATCTCTGAGAGTTTATCGGGAGTGTATTCATGGTTCAGAGTTAATTTATTCACACGACCGCAGTACGTTTTTGCCTTTGAGCTTCGTAAGCTTGTTGTTTTGCATCTTCGGGAATACTCGCCCAGGCAGTTTTAATTGGTAGCAACAGGTTAATCACTTCATCCATGATGTTCAAGTCATTCTGAATATTGGCGTCCGTAACTCGTTGAATCATATAGTCATATAAATTGAACAAGTTTTGACTTACTTCGCTGCCAATATCTAAATCTAACGTGTCGCGTAAGTTCATCAAAATTGCTGATACTCTAGATAAATGATCTGATTTACCTTCGAAATCGCGACGTTCAATACAGCCCTTTCCATAGGCCATTCTGTCTAGTGCTCCTTGCATCAACATTAGCGTAATTTTATGTGGATCGGCAGAAGCCACATCTTGTTTCAAATTGCCTTTCTTATACGCATTGATGCCTTTAAGTGCCATAATTTACTACTCCTTAAGCCTGACCTAGTGATGCTAATAACGCGCTGCCAGTTTGATTTAATTTGGCAACAGTTTGGTCAAGGTTTAAATATTTATCTCGTAATATTTGTTCAAAGCTTAACATTCTAAGTTCGAACTGCTCCCTATCAGAGGCTAATTGATCTTTTTCGTCTTTAATCGAGCGCTCACGAGTAGACAATAAACCACTGAATGTTGTGTATTCTTTGGTGTAGTCATAAAGTCTTGATGCGATACCATTTTCTTCATCAGTGAATAAAGCAGCTATATCATCAAAGTTGTCTTCAAGCGACGCTTTTAAGCGTTCCTCACCACTACCAATACCAAATTCATCGTTTGAACTTATTTCTAATTCGCCATCTGAGTTAAGCTCAACACCAATCGCAAACAAGCCACCAAGTGCAGAGGATTCAACACTAGAGCCGATAATACTGGACAACCCAGAGGTAATGCTTCGCGCCATAAAGTCACCAGCCAGCGAACCGTCATCTTCTAGCTCAGATGTACCGTATTTAGTTAAAGTATCAATTTCTTTTGCTAGCGCATTGAAGTTATCGACAAAGTCACGAATTTTTTTATCTAAACCTTCAGTGTCATAACCAATTTTAAGCGTGGAAGTTTGAAAGTCTCCTAATGAGTCTTTTGAAGAAACAGAAGACGCTTCGAAGGATACACTGGAAATCGTGTTTTCAAATTCATTGGTGGTTGATTCAACTTCTATTCCATCAATAGTGGCTTTAGCGTTTTGTGCATTTACCACAGGAGTGAGATAAGTTGAAGATTCGGTGGAATCGGTCGTCGCTACACGGTCAAGATCTGCCAAATCGTTATTATTAACAATTACCAGATCATTACCTTCGCCAGTGGTTGTGGAGCTAAACACCAGTTTAGCACCGCCATTTACGGTTCCGGTGTCAATAATGCTCGCATTAATCCCAAAATTATTATCTGAACTGTTAATCGCATTAGCTAATTGTTGAAGTGTTTGGCCTGCTGTAACGTTGATATTAAAGCTGTCACCAGTGCTATCAATTTTAAACGTCAAACTGCCACTACCTGAAGATAGCACAGAGTCAGTTTTACTCGAAAAGCCGCCATCAACCGCATTGGCTGTTTCTAAACGACTGCCACTTGCAAGTTGTGTTACCGCGATTTGGTATTCACCTTTAACAGCACTATGTGCCGCTTCGGCGGTAAAGGGTTCGTTACTCTCATCAGGATTAGTGATAGTAGGCTCACGTCCCTGTAGATTGTTGTCGCTTCTTAGCTCATCTACAGTGTCGAGGAAATCACTCATTTTAGATTTGAGTTTACCTAAACCCGAAATCTGCGAATCTAAAGTTTCTTCTTTTTCATCTAAACGAGTTTGTTTAGGCGCTCTTTCAGCAGCGATTAGCTGAGTTACTAAATCATCTAACGCCAACCCTGAACCGACACCCAATGATTGGATTGTCATGACGAACCTCTTTAATAAAAATTAAGCTTGTTTGTTTAACAATACTCCCACTGCGCTTCCAACGTCAGATTGGAGTTCTTTAATTCTCTCAGACAAAGCCAACACTTCTTCAGATGGAATCTGACGGATCACTTCTCCTGATTCCGAATCTGTTACTTTCACTACTTGTCGTTCACTTTTTTCATCAACAGAAAACGACAATTGACGATTAGTTGCCTGTAGAAAATCACTGATTTCGCTAACCGCACTCTCAATGTTCAATGAACTTTCATTGTTTGATGCATTGTTATCGGCTTGCCTTTCTTTTTCTTGACCGTTTTGGAGCTGTTCTGTAGCGACTTTTTGTTCACTTTTGAGCAAGCTCTGTTCAGTAACATTTACAGAAACCGGCGCGACAGCTTCTTGCTGTGCAAAATTCTGGCCATACTGTGAAAAATTGACATCCATCTTCCACCTCCACTTAAAAGCAATTTGCCACTAACTATCAAAGTATAGTGGCATTATCATTGTTAGACTAACCGTAAAAGTTAATCAAATTATCCTAGCAAAGACAACGCCGACTGAGGTCGTTGGTTTGCCTGGCTAAGTACAGACAAAGATGCCTGTTGGACGATCTGATTACGGGTTAGTTCTGCAGTTTCAGTAGCAAAGTCCGTATCACGAATTCGTGAACGTGCACCTGCGATGTTTTCTGAAATGTTGCTCAAGTTTCTAATAGTAGATTGGAAACGGTTTTGTAGCGCACCCAAATCAGCTCTCACACCACCCACCGTTGAAATTGCATTATCAATCGATGTTAGTGCTGCAGATGCTCCAGCAGTGGTTGCTACTGTCAACGAACCGATACTTAGTCCTGATGAACCATATCCGCCTGAACGAGATAAGTTAACAGAAATAGTTTGTCCGCCATTTGCACCTACTAGGAATGCAGCAGAAAATGAACCGGTTAGAATATCTACACCAGCAAACTGCGAATCTGTTGAGATACGTGAAATTTCCGTTTTCAATGCAGACACTTCTTTTTGCAGAGCCAAACGGTCAGCTGAAGTATTAATACCATTTTGAGATTGTACTGCCAGCGTACGAATACGTTGCAACGAGTTGGTTACCTCACCTAATGCACCTTCAGCCGTCTGCGCTAAAGAAATTGCATCGTTTGCATTACGTACAGCTTGATTCAAGCCTTGTACCTGAGTGGTTAAACGATCTGAGATTTGTAGACCAGCCGCATCATCTGCAGCTCGGTTGATACGAAATCCAGACGATAATCTTTCGAAAGATGTGCTTAGCGCTTGCCCTGAATCAAACAACTGACGTTGAGCATTCAAAGACGAAACGTTGGTATTTACAAATAAACCCATATTTACCTCCTGAGAACTACCTATTAACTGATAAGGTAATTCGCCTCAATTTTGACTATTAAGAAATGAATCTTTCTAGCCACCTCACTTTTTTTGAAAATCGGCACCTCTACCTATTTTCAAATTAAAAATTCTTTACTTAGAATTCCCCTCAACTAAGGTTATCGACCCCAACTTGATATTCTTTAGTTTTTTTTGCATTTTTTTTGCGAATTTTATCTTGTTGATAAATAAGGAATTTTTAAATTAATGCAAAAATACCTAAAATTAATTTAAAAAAATAATGATGTTTAAGGGACATTTTCAGATATCTTAAAAATACATGAACAGCGTTTAAGGAATGCTGTCTACTAGCTACTTTTAGGAAGTACATTTAATTGGCACAGCGTTTGCTAATAATTTTACGAAAGCGTGCAGCGAACAAGCAAAGCCAAGATTCTGGCATACAAGAATAAAAAAAGGCCAGATCAAATGACCTGGCCAACTTGCTCACGTTAGGAGTACGAGCAAATACTGTTTCTGTCCGGCTGGCAGGGTTAGAGAATGAATACTGGCCTCTCAACCAAACTTCTACACTCTCAGTCCTGTTAGTCGGCTTTTTATTTAGGTGGTGCCGTAACCACCGCCATCCCTGGGTTTTACTAGACGCTATCCCTTAGCGTCTTAGGGTTGGCCTCTCATTTCCTACCCTCAGAAATACTTTATCCACTCTAACCTCCAAGCAATTGCAGTGCTGCCTGCGGGCGTTGGTTCGCCTGGGACAAAACGGTTAAATTTGCTTGCTGCAATATTTGGGAACGGGTAAGACTTGCCGTTTCGGTGGCAAAGTCTGTATCTCGAATACGTGATCTTGCCGCTGAGACATTTTCAGAGATATTACTTAAATTACGAATAGTGGATTGGAAACGGTTTTGAATGGCTCCCAAATCTGCGCGTTTTGCGTCCACTATTGATATTGCCTCAATAATGCGAGTTAGTGCACTTGATGCTTGTGCTTCTGTAATAACCGAAAGGTTGTACCCTCCAAATAAACCAGAAGTACCGAATCCACCAGAACGAGAAATATTTACACTGATAGTTTGTCCGGCATTTGCACCCACTAAAAACTTCGAGGAATAAATGCCATCCAGTATATTCACTCCACCGAACTGGCTATAACTGGCAATTCTACTGATTTCAGTTTTCAACGCCGACACTTCTTTTTGAAGCGCTAACCGGTCTGCGGAGTTATTAATACCATTTTGCGACTGTACTGCTAAAACTCGAATTCGTTGCAAGGCTACTGTGGTTTCAGCGAGTGCCCCATCGGCCGTTTGCGCTAATGAGATTCCATCATTCGCATTTCGAACCGCCATATCTAAGCCCATAATCTGGGTGGTTAAGCGATTGGAAATTTGCAATCCAGCAGCATCATCATCAGCCCCATTAATTCTGAAACCGGATGAAAGACGCTCAAATGCGGTACTAAGATCATTATTAGTGGTAATCAATTGCCGCTTGGCATTAATAGATGAAATATTTGTATTTACAAATAAGCTCATTACCCACACTCCTACGCTATATTTAACCTATTGTTTAATAGTAGTTTTACGACATAGAACAGTAGATAACTCAGGTGATTAAAACTTTGGCACACATGATGCTTAAGTTCTAATGTCAGTCATTAATCTGACTGACAGTTTTGCCAAGCAATTACGTTTGACAAAGCTGTACAAAAAGCGAGAGCGAAAGCTCAGGTCGACGGGTGGAATTGATGGCCTATACCTCAATACCTCTCACTACCTCCTGGCGTCTTTTCTGCCAGTCGACTGCCCATTAAAAAAGCGTCTAGCTTTGCAATGGAATGAGAGTTCACCCGCTTATGTACAGCGTGAGTTAACTAGTTGTTATAGTAAAACTTTCCTTCTTCGGTCGGTTGCAGCCTGCCCCCACATTTTGCAATCCGACCGTTTTCTTTTCTTCAATTTTTAATCATTCTTCAATGTTGCAGCCTGCCCCTGTTGCTTGCTCAGCATCATATTTCATGATTTATGCTCCGTTATTGCAGCAATTGCAATGCAGCTTGAGGACGTTGATTTGCTTGCCCTAACACTGTGATACTAGCTTGCTGTATAATCTGCCAGCGTGTTAATTCAGCGGTTTCTACAGCAAAGTCCGTATCACGAATACGCGATCTAGCAGCAGCAACATTTTCCGAAATATTACTTAGATTACGAATTGTGGACTGGAATCGGTTTTGAATCGCCCCCAAGTCGGCACGCTTAGCATCTATAATAGAAATCGCTCCAAGTACCGCTGTCATTGCTCGAGAAGCATCAGCTTCAGTTGCGACTGAAATTAAATTTGCAGCAATACTCTGGTCACCAAATAAGCCAGACGTCCCATAACCACCTGGTCTTGAGATATTAACGCTGATAGTTTGACCTGGATTGGCACCAACCAAGAATGCAGATGAATAACTTCCACCTAAAATATTTACGCCTCCGAATTGCGACGTTGCGGCAATACGACTTATTTCTTGTTTTAAAGCAGACACTTCTTTTTGCAGTGCTAATCGATCAGCGGATCCATTAATACCATTTTGAGATTGTACTGCCAGTACACGAATACGTTGCAAGGCAGAAGTTGTTTCGGCCAATGCGCCTTCTGCAGTTTGCGCAAGTGAAATACCATCATTTGCATTTCTTACCGCCATATTAAGGCCAAGAATTTGCGTGGTAAGTCGATTGGATATTTGCAGACCAGCAGCATCGTCTTTCGCATTGTTGATGCGAAAACCGGATGACAAGCGTTCAAACGCGGTACTTAGATTATTGTTCGACGTGAATAGCTGACGAGTTGCATTCAACGACGACACATTAGTGTTGACGAATAAAGACATTTTTTTCTCCTAACGATTTATGCAAGCCGCCAAACCTATTTTTATTATTAGTGGTCTTTGCGGTGATTCTAAGTGCGCTATTATTAGTTTTGTTACGTCACTTATTTAGGCGTGTACTTATTATTTTTTTAGTTTGTACATCGCTCTTGCAATCTTTATCGAACAGGATCGAAAAATCCTTTAGCAAATTTTAACGCTAAATATTATTTCCTATAAATATCAAATGGTTAAGTTGAGAAAAAAGCCGACTTAAAAAGCCGGCTAAGCGCTCTCACGTTAGGAGAGAAAGAGCGCACTCACTACGTTTCGGGCCATTAAAAACAGAATCACTACCCCCTGGCTTTAATTTCCCAATCGTATTCTATTAACCTAGAAGCTGAAGCGCTGATTGTGGACGCTGATTAGCCTGAGACAATACAGTTAAACTTGCCTGTTGGATAATCTGATTACGTGTCAATTCAGCCGTTTCTGTGGCGAAATCCGTATCACGAATTCGTGAACGAGCGCCGGCAACATTCTCAGAAATATTACTTAGGTTTCTGATAGTTGATTGGAAACGGTTTTGTAACGCACCTAAATCGGCACGCACAGCTCCTACAGTTGAAATTGCAGCAGTAATTGCGGTAAGGGCAGCAGAAGATTCTGCAATAGATGCCACAGACGTGTCACTAAGGCTTAAACCAGAGGCACCATATCCACCCGTACGAGACAAGTTAATAGATATAGTCTGTCCACCATTCGCACCCACAAGGAATGCGGCAGAGAAGCCACCAGTTAGAATATCAACACCGGCAAACTGAGAATCTGTAGCGATACGCGAAATCTCAGTTTTTAATGCTGAAACTTCTTTTTGAAGCGCTAAGCGGTCAGCTGAAGTGTTAATACCGTTTTGAGACTGAACAGCCAAAGTACGAATACGTTGAAGTGAGTTAGTTACCTCACCTAACGCGCCTTCAGCAGTTTGCGCTAATGAAATTGCGTCGTTGGCATTTCTAACGGCTTGGTTAAGACCTTGGACCTGAGTGGTCAAACGGTCTGTGATTTGCAAACCAGCAGCATCATCCGCTGCACGGTTTATACGGAAACCTGAAGACAAACGCTCAAAAGACGTGCCTAATCGGTTTGATGAATCAAATAATTGACGTTGCGCATTTAAAGACGAAACGTTGGTATTGACGAATAATCCCATGGGATATCTCCTACACTCTCAGTCCAGCGTTTCGCTGGCAACCGAAAAACTCGGCGGTTAAAAAACACATTCAAGAACATCAATTTATTCAAAAAATAAATTGGTGTTACTGGCTCTCTCGAATAGGGTATCGACGGATTGAAAAATCCCTTTAACTAAAATTTGCCGTTTTTTTTCAAATCGGCAAAAAATTACCGCTTTGCAAAATGTAATTAATTGAGATTCAATAGCTTTTTAGCTAAAAAAATTTTTAAAATGAAAATTAATTGGACAAAGTCGGTTTGGAATCGACCTAAACATAATGCGTTCACAGATATGTGTCTGTTCAAAGACCAGCTTTTCATAAGTTTCAGAGAAGCAACCGATCACATGGGTATTGATGGCGGTGTTCGAATTATTAGCTGTGATTTTTACGGAAAGGTAATTAACACGACGCTAATCAAAATCCACAATTGTGATTTACGCGATCCTAAACTGACGATAACCCCTGACGGTAAATTATTAATGACCGCCTATTCGCGATGTTATTCTAAACACGGGAAATGGCGGTACAGTCGTTCACTATGTTGGTTTTCTTTAGACGGTTTAAGTTGGTCAGGCTCACACTGGTTTGCTGAAAAAAACTGGTGGGTATGGCGAATTCGTTGGCAACAAGGACAAGCTTATGGTTTAGCATACAACCGAGCACAGCAACAATTGAACTTATACGCAGGCAACCCTCTACGCACGTTCGAATGCATTAATCCGAACGTAATGAGTTTAGCGACTCACGGATTAGGTTATCCAAATGAAAGCGATTTGTGTTTTATGCAAAATGGAGATCTATACGCGGTCGTGCGTAGGGATGCCGACTCTTTCACTGCACAAATTGGCCATGCCAAAGCGCCTTATCGACGGTGGCGGTGGTTTGATCTTGGGGAGTATATTGGTGCGCCAGTGATATTAGCCAAAGACCAGAAAAATGTATTTGTGTGTGGGCGAGCTTGGCTCAACAAACGATTTAAAACAGCGCTGTGGAACTTAAATCTAGAGACTAAAAAGCTACAACTAATAGATGTTTTGCCGTCAGGCGGTGATTGCAGTTACGCCGGGATGGTACAACACGATGGGCAGTTGTATGTAAGTTATTATTCCAGTCACATCGATAATCAAAGCCATATATATTTAGCCCAACTGGACGAATAGCTTTACCTTAACTTTAGATATAATCGAATAAAGTAAGACCGGTTACTCTTGAAAAGGTCGCTTGGGCAGCTTGCAGGGCTGTTTCTTGTTTACTTAGCTCAGACACTGCTTCAGCATAATCCACATCTTCAATATTAGAACGAGCTGATTTATTGGCAATTTCCAAGTCTAAATTAGATTCTAAAACCGACTCGGCCACATTTAACCGGCCACCTAACGAGGACGTAGCATTCGCCAATGATTTTGAGCCGTTGTCGATTCCCACTAATGCGTCAGAAATAGCTTCGTTGAGTTCTTTATCTGTTAATTCACCATCATTAAGTGCCAGATAAAAATTATTTAATGTCTCTGCAATATTATTCTTTTCGGGCTTGTCCAATTGAAAATCAAATGTATCCCCTACACTGCCGCTAACATCAAACTCCATTCCATTAAAAACAAATGGCTGTCCTGAAGTAAAATTAACCGTGGCAACGGTATTCCCACTGCCCACATTATCAATTTGGATTTGGTTACCGGCTAGAATTGTTGCTTGAAATTGATTGTTCGCAGGTGTCACTGCGTCATAATTAGTTTTGTGAAACTTATCAAACGCAGATTGTTCAGTGATTCTAGTTTCGATAGAACTAATCCCAACTTGCCCCGTCACGGTAAAATTCAATCTAGCCTGAACATTTTCAAACACCGATTTTCCAGAACTGTTTGCTTGTATACTAACCGCATCTGACACCTGAATCTTTTTCACACCGTCGTCACCAGAAAACGTGTATTTCTCGCCACTGGCAGATGGGTTATAGCTAAAAGCTTCGGTTTGCGACTGGAATCCCGCAAAAATATATTCGCCGTTAGAGTTTTGCGTATTCATTAAGCCAAATACTTCATCTCTGATAGCGCCAATTTCGATACCAATAGCCTCTAAATCCGTTTTGTCATAAACCCCATTTCCAGACTGGATCATCAACTGTCTAGCTCTATCTAACGCACTGTTAATGTTGCTCAGTACCACTTCTTCTTGCTGTAAAGAATTGGTCAGCAAATCATTATTGCGCTTGTATTGGGTAATTTTATCTAGATCTTCAGTAAGTCGGACGACTTGGGCTGCACCGACAGGATCGTCTGAAGGACGCAGCAACTTTTTACCTGATGCTAATTGTTGTTGCACATCAGACAAGGTCCCCTGATTTTGGGTAATTGAATTGATGCTTCTGTCATACAATTGATTAGTGGATATTCTAGTCATTGTCCAAATTACCTTGTGACACTATAAATGGTGTCAAACAACTCTCTCGCGGTTGTCAAAATCCGTGCTGATGCCGCATAGGATTGTTGAAACCGTATTAAATTTGCTGCTTCTTCATCCAAATTCACGCCTGAGACAGATTGAAACCAATCGCTTGATTGCGTTTTCATCGCCTCTGCAGCTTGCAATGAAATATTTGCTGACGCAGTTTTTGCACCAATAGAACTTACAATGTTGGCGTAAGATTCATGGAACGTCACTAAATTGCCGCCTCCATTATTGTTTTGCTGCATGATGTCTTGATCTTGAAGCCCTGCTAATTCTAACCCATTACGATTGTCATCAACACCGTCGGTATTATAAGCAATCGTAAACTCATCACCAGCAACGGGAGTTCCTTGCAAGCTAAAATCGTACCCCGGAAAATCAGGTAAGGCATTAAATGGCCACCCAGCATCATTAGCAGCTTGCTGCATAAGATTATTATAATCTGAAATATTAGATACAACGACCAACGAATTATTGGCTTCATCGAACACTTCAAATTCGGTTTCACTGTTAAACACAATTCTAGCTGGACTTCCAGCGACAAAACCGCCATTACCATCAAATGCGGATGCTCTTGGGTCGGTCAGAGTTGCATCTACAAACGTATTGCTCATACTGGAATCAGTTAATCTCGCATCTCCCAAGTTATCTAAATTACTATCTACGCGAAACGGCGAGGCCAACGCAATATCCTCAGGTCGAGTCATAATGACATCGATTGATTGCCCTGTGCTTTTGGTTGGCTGAAATAAAAACTGATCTCCAACGGCATAACTATCACCATTGGGGAACTCTAATTCTAGACCGCCAATGACTTCTGTAAACGTATTGTTCTCTGCGTCTAATCCAGTGTATGCCTGTGTAATAGCGTTACCATCAACATCAGTAACAAACGAACCGTCTGGATTGACTAACGTGACAGTAATATCCACGGTATCTGGTGTACCAGAATTAGTGCCAGTAATTTCGACTAAATAATCAGCCGCTGTAATATTACTAGCACCATCTTCAGCCACTCTGCCATTCATGGTGAGTGATAAGTCTGAGTTGGCCGCATAGTTTAATCCTTGAAATTCAGGATTTGAAAATATGTTACCGCCGAGTTGCTGATCGAAGTCCATGCCTAATCTGTTTTGTTGATTAACGGCACTTGTAAGCGCTATGGCTATTTGTCCAAGTTCACGTTGCCCTTCTGCCAGAACTTCATCGCGATAACGGAATAAACCACCAATTTGTCCACCTAGATTTTGTTCAGGTAATCTTAACGTCGTTGGTTTGCCTGTACTTGCAAGATACAAGTTTCGATAATCAGGATCAGGATCACCGCTTAATTGAAACAGGTTGAAAGAACCATCCTCTAACACCAGCGATTCACCAGAGGTTAAATTCACCATAACTGAACCATCATCTCTGCCATTGTCTCTGGTCTCAATCGACATAATTTCGGCTAACTTCAAAATTGCATTGTCACGCTCATTTTTCAGCACCCCAGGTTCATCAAAGAGGTTATTTCCCTCCGCTACCCGAATATTGGCGTTTAGCTCCGCAATGGTTTCAATTAATTTATTTGCCTCATTAATCGTCGCATCTAGCTCATAGTTTAATTCTTTTTCTTTGTCGTCCATGAATTTGGATAACGTACTCACTTGCCCTACTAATGCGTTGGCTTCACCTAGTACTAATTGTCTAGCAGCCATGTTAGTGGGCTCATCACTGGCCGTTTGCATAGAACTGAAAAAACGACTCATGCTACTAGATAAGCTATTGGCTTCACTCGCGAATATATTGTCTAGCACTGAAGAGCGTTGAAAATATGTTTCGAACTCGCCGACTTGGGTTGTGTCGCGGCGCAATTGATTTTGAGCAAACGTATTGATGACTCGCTCAGTGACGCCACGTCCGACACCACCAACAAGCTGACTATCGAAAGTGGTGCGTTCACGCACATACCCTTCCGAGTTTACGTTTGCAATATTGTTACTCGTGGTTGCTAATAGCTGATTACTCGCACGCACACCACTGGTTGCTATGGTATAAAGATCGGCCGCTTTAATCACTGTGGATATACCTCATTATTCAACATGATGGTTTCCAAACGATAAAGCAGACTTAAATGTCTCACTATTTAACACTGACAGTATTTTGTCAGCGTATTGAGGGTCAGTAGCATAACCGGCGTCTTGCAGCGCGTTAAAATACGCTTTGGGGTCGCTGACTTTCTCTAGAGCTTGCTGATACCTTGGATTTTCGGTCACAAAAGAAATGTAGTCTTGCAAACCATCGGCAAAAGAATCGTAGCTTCTAAATTGGGCTTTTTGTTGCTTAGCGATGCCTTGTTGAAATTCTACTGTATTGATCGCGGTAGACTCGCCTTGCCAACGATTATCTGCTTTGATACCAAATAAATTATGGGTGTTTTGACCACTTCCGGTGTGGATCATATATTTCCCCCAACCGGTCTCAACTGCCGCCTGAGCCAGCAACGCTCTGGGATCGATTCCTATTTTTTGCGCTATTTCCTGAGCATGAGGCAATAAAGTTTGCATAAACTCTGAAGGAGACGCAAAAGCACTTTGTTTTGTAGCATTGTTCGCTTGGCTTGATTGCGAGTCGGCGGTATTTGTTGGGTCAGAGAAATCAACGCTTGGCTGACGTACCATGTTAGCTAAATTGGCATTTTCTCTGATCGCGCTGGCAGGCATAAACCCATTCTCACCGGGGCTCAACTGTTGCACTATCAATTCAGCTATCCCCACTCCACCGCGAGAAGATAGATCAACAGCTAATTGCTGGTCATGCATGTCACGATAAAACTTCACCTGTTGAGAATTAAACGGACTGTCTTCATCCGCTAATGCATCTTGGGCTTTACGCATAGATTTAAGCATCATCTGTACAAAAATCGCCTCGAACTGCTTTGCTGCCTCATCTAATGCTTGTTTGTCACCACGTTGCGCCGCTTGGCGCAATTTATCAATACCTTGCACGTCATGCACATTGCGTGACAGTTCAAGTTGTTGATTAATGTGATTGTTTAATTCCATGCTAATTTCAACTATTCACCAGCGTTAAATTACAATTAACTCGCCTTGCAAAGCTCCTGCTTGTTGCAATGCTTCTAAAATAGCCATTAAGTCACCTGGCGCAGCACCTACTTCGTTTACTGCACGCACCAGTTCATCCAAACTCACGCCGGGATCAAACTTAAACATACGGCTATCATCGAGACTTACATCGACGATGGATTGGTTAGTCACCGCAGTTTGCCCTTGCCCCAAAGCGTTTGGTTGAGACACAGTTTGATATTCTGAAATTGTCACAGTTAATCCACCGTGAGTAATGGCTGCCGGCAACAATCGCACATCTTTACCAATTACAATTGTGCCAGTTCGGCTATTTATAATAACTTTCGCTGGTGCATCAGCAGGGGTAAACGTGAAGTTTTCTAACGTTGCGACAAAGCTTACCCTTTGACCAACGTCTCTTGGTGCTGACACTCTTACAGAAGCAGCATCTATTGGTGTGGCTATCGTATAGCCCATTTCAGGATCTGCCCCTAAACGCTTATTAATGGTATCGGCTAAGGATTTAGCAGTGGAAAAGTCTGGATAATTTAAATTTAGCGTCAAGAAATCGTTCTGCATTAAGCCACTAGGAACCGTGCGTTCGATCAAAGCGCCATTAACGATTCGGCCAACCGTCGGTGTATTTGAGACAATTTTCGAGCCGTCAGCACCTTCTGCTCCAAATCCGCTGACCACCAGGCTGCCTTGCGCTACTGCATAAACATTACCATCGAGACCTTTAAGAAATGTTTGCAACAAAGTACCACCACGTAAACTTGCGGCTTCACCCACTGAAGAAACAGTGACGTCAATAGTCTGACCGGGTTTCATAAACGCAGGTAACTCTGCATGCACTGCTACTGCAGCCACATTCTTAATTTTAGGTTTTACACTAGAATCTAGGCTAATACCGAAGTTACTTAACATAGTACGGAAGCTTTGTTCAGTAAACGGACTTTGTTCACCGGTTCCAGGTAACCCCACAACTAACCCGTACCCCACCAATTGGTTACTTCTTACACCTTGGATGGAAGCTAAATCCTTTATCCGCTGAGCATAAGTCAGAGGGCTAACCAAAGACAGCATCAACATATAAATAAGAGCAGCACGGAGGTTTAGAATTTTCATTAGAATGGCCACCATTCAGAAGAAAAGAACTGATTTAACCAGCCTTGTTTTTGGGCGTTAGCAAATGTGCCTGTGCCGCTGTATTGAATACGTGCGTTAGCAATTTTGGTCGATTCGATTTCATTCGCAGGGCTAATGTCGGCTGGACGGACAACTCCAGTTAAACGAATATACTCATCACCATTATTTAACGTTAGCCACTTTTCACCCCGCACTACCAAGTTTTGGTTAGGTAGAACTTGAATTACTGTGACCGAAATATTACCGCTTAAATTATTACTTTGATTAGCCTGAGCATCACCTGTAAATTCATTGTCGGCACCTATTCCTAATTGAATGCTTTGGTTGCCTAAATTAACAGCCTGACCACCTAATCCAATAATTGGATTTACATTCACATCGGTTTCTTTTGAAGTGGTTGTGCCTGCGGATTTAGTCGCACTGGTATTTTCTTGCAAATTTACGGTGATGATGTCGCCAATTCGACGAGCTTTAACATCTGAATAAATACTATTTGCCATATCTGCCTGAAAAATCGAACCATCTTGCGCGATTTTTTGCTCTGGCATTTCGGGGACTACGGGTGCATACATGGGATCATTAGGTGATGGTCCAACTGTGGGTGAAGACACACAACCGCTCAACCCCAAAATTGAAACTATGCTCAGAAAAACTGTAAATCTAGCCATTTTCAAGCCCATTATAGTTGCTGAATTACCTGACCTAACATTTGGTCCACGGATGAGATCACTTTAGAGTTCATTTCATACAATCGCTGACTTTCAATCAGATTCACTAATTCTTCGGTCACGTTAACGTTTGAGGTTTCCAACGCGCCTTGAATCACTGATCCTAACCCTTCTAGTCCAGGCACACCTTGCAATGGCGCACCACTAACAGCCGTTTCAACATAGAGGTTTTGTCCAATAGGTTGTAACCCCGTTGGATTGATAAAATCTGATAAACTTATTTGACCTAAAACGGCCGGATCTGCCTGCCCGCGTAAAGTGGCGGATACTTCTCCATCTTGAGAAATGGTTATTTGCTGTGCATCTTCAGGCACCGTAATATTTGGCTGCAAAAGAAAACCCGCACCCGGTGTTACGATTTGGCCTTGATCATTGAGGGTAAACTGCCCATTACGGGTATATGCGATAGTGCCATCCGGTTGTAAAATTTCAAAAAAACCACGCCCTTGAATTGACATATCTAACGCATTTTCAGTAGTTAGCATATTCCCTTGGGTATGAGATTTTTGTGTAGCTACTACCTTACTACCAGCCCCAAGCATCAAACCTGAAGGTAGTTCGGTGTCAGCCGATGAACGACCACCGGGTTGATTGATATTTTGATAAAGCAAGTCTTCAAAAATGGCTCTATCTTTCTTAAAACCTACAGTACTGGCATTGGCCAGGTTGTTAGAAATAACTGATACATCTGTTTGTGCTGCATCAAGTCCGGTTTTACTTATCCATAGTGCTGGGTGCATATTTCACCTCCGCTAATTAATGTTTTAGTACTAAATTATTCTCAGTAATTGGTTGCCACGCATATCAAGGGTATCGGCTTTTTTCATCATCTTGACTTGCATTTCATAGTGGCGCTGCAGGCTGATCATATTGACCATTTCGTCAATCGCGTTAACGTTGCTGCCTTCTAACATTCCGGTTCGAATTCTGACGTTGATATCTTCGGCTGCTTCTTGGCCATTTTTCAGTCTAAACAAGCCGTCATCGCCTCGTTCCATGTCGGCTACGTTAGGATTCACTAGCTTTAACCTACCAACTTCTTCTAACACGGTTTCTGGCGCACCTTGTGGCCGAACAGAAATAGTGCCGTCGTTAGCAATGTTAATATTGGATAAAGGAATCGGCAGAAAAATACCGCCCGCATCTCCTAATAAGGTGTTTCCATGTGCATCTTCAAGACCACCGTCTGCGCCTAATTGCAAACTGCCTGCGCGGGTATAAGCTTCATTACCTTGGGCATCCAATACACTGAACCATCCATTCCCTTGAATTGCCGCATCTAGTTCACGATCAGTTTGGATCATGGCTCCACCTTCATAATTATTTGAAGGCGATTCAGTCATTGAAAATACCCGAGTCGGCAAACCTTCGCCGTAGGCCGGCATTGCCCGTGCGTTTTCCAACATTGCTTTGAAGCCGGTCGTTTGTGCATTTGCTAAATTGTTTGCGCGTACAGCCGTGCCCAACAGGTCTTGTTTGGCACCACTTGCTGCAATGTAAAGTAATTTATCCATGACAACTTATTGACTCTGGTTAACGTAACCTAAAAGATTGCAATAAAGATGCCATCGCTACACAGAAAACTGAATTTAATCAGGTTAAGATTTCATCACCAATAGAAAACAGATAAGAGATTGAAAAACAATAAAAAAATACCGCTCTCCTGCGAGAGCGGTAACATTATTAATGTCGTTTTATTAACGGATATTTAGAATGGTTTGGTTGAGCTGATTGTTTACTTCCAACGCTCTAGAGTTTGCTTGGAAGTTCCGTTGCGCAATAATCAAGTCAATAAGTTCTGTTGTTAAGTTCACATTAGCTTGTTCAAGCGCAGATGAATTAATATCACCAAATGTTCCGGTTGTAGCCTCCCCTGCTAAAGCTTCACCAGACAAGATACTTTCTTGCCATTGGGTATTACTTTGTTGGGTTAAGCCTTGCTCATTTGAAAAGCGCACTAAAGCAACACGAACCACTGGCTCTGATGTTCCGTTAGAAAAAGTCGCTCTTACTAATCCATCTGGACCAATATCTATACCAGTTAATCGACCAACCGGTAAACCATCTTGCTCCAATGAGGTTACTTCAAAAGAAGACGCAAATTGAGTAGGTTCATCAGGCGTTGCGTTAGCAGTATCTAATGTAAAATTCGTCACGATTGACTGGGTAACATCGGAGCCATTGGTTAAAGGCGGATTTCCCAATTGAACAGTGGTTACATCACCTGTTGCAACCTGAGTTCCATCACCATTTTGAATGCCGATAAAATCACCACCGCTACTAAATTGCATTCTGAATCCAGAAACTGCATTTGCACCTAACGAGACAGCACCGGCGATATTAGCAGGATCAGCACCTGCAACATTATCTGTATCACCAGCCGTGTTGACCGGTGTGTCATCAATATAATTTACAACAACCCATTCATTAGTTGCGGCGGAATCTTTCATAAAGTAATAGGTCATGACATGACTGTCACCTAATGAATCATAAACCGTAATCGACGTTGCCGCGTTATAGGTAAGAGGATCGTTTGGATCAAACAATGTTACGTCTTTTGCATCATCGCCTGCAGGTAAATTAAAACGAGGCGACACTTCGGTGGTTCTTTGTGGAGAACCAGACGAGTCTGGAATTCTGACTGGTACTGTTGTACTCAAAGCAACTGATGCGGATGTTCCATCAGAGTTGACTGGAAATCCCATTAAGTTGTCGCCATTGGAGTTAACCACGAAGTTATCTTGATCAAGCTTAAATTGTCCCGCTCGAGTGAAAGAAAAATCACGTGAGGTTATTTCTGGTGTCGTAGCAAAGAAACCATTACCAGTTATCGCCAAATCCAACGCAGTATTAGTAAATTGTAAACTTCCCTGGGAAAACTGTTGAGCAACTTCTTGAGTTAAAACACCATCACCTACTTTGGTTTTTCCGCCTGACAATAACGACGCTGCATACACGTCACCGAATTCAGCCCGAGATTCCTTAAAACCTACCGTGTTAACGTTTGCAATGTTATTTGCTGTCACGTCAAGGTCTCTTTGGGCGGCTGATACACCACTTAGCGCTATATTAAAAGACATCGTTTATTCTCTCCTAAACTTATGGGCTACCACTTGTTTAATTAGCCACCGATCTGAATGACTTCATTCAAATTGATACTTGTTTCGCCATCTAAATTTAAAATGACACCTTGGTTATTACTTGCAAAACTTACGCTATCCACATGTCGATTAATGCCTGTGGGTAAGGTAGTCGACTCGCCATTTTGTATACCTTGCGCATAAACCACATAATTGCCGGCAGGCAAATCGTTGCCGTTCGCATCTTTACCGTCCCAGCTAAACTGAATATTACCGGCAGATTGCGTTCCTGCATCGATGGTTTTAATCAACTCTCCAGCGACAGACTCAATCGTAATTTGCATATCTTGTGTAGTTTGATCAGTGATGACGACACCAGACATGCCATTGCTGGTATCACTTAGATAACCGACATTGCCCTGCAGCAATACATCCTGACCTATCAAACTAGAAGCTTGTAATGCCTGATTCGACGTCATTGTTGACGCGAAATCAGAAAACTTAACGTTTAACTCGTCGATTCCTTCAGAGATACTAAAGCTCGTCATTTGCGAAACCATCTGGTCGTTGTCTACAGGCTTAGTAGGATCTTGATTTGCCAGTTGTTCAGTTAACAGCGCGAAAAAATCTTCCTGACTTAATCTTTGGTTACTACCGTCATCAATTGGCACAGTATCTTCTTGAAGGTAGTAGCTGGAATCTAATCCTGTTGTTTTTGAAATTTCCACGTTATCTTCCTCACTAAACCAGTGATTTATTGACCTTGACCAAGTTGCAATACACGTCTAAATATACGTTTAGTTGTATCTGCCAACTGCACATTAGTTTCATAGGATTTTGATGCGGACATCATGTCTGCCATCTCTTCAACTACATTCACGTTTGGCTTATAAATATAACCATTATTATCAGCCATTGGATGACCAGGACTGTATTCAATTTGCAAAGGTTTTTGACTTTCTACAATCCCTAACACTTGAACACCTGCACCTTTTGACTGAGAGTCTGTGGCTCGTTGCAATTCCGCAGCGAACACCGGATGGCGTGCTTTATATGTCGCGTCGTAACTGCTACTAACGCTGTTTGCGTTAGCAATGTTACTTGCAGTCGTGTTTAAGCGAACGCTTTCTGCGCCCATGCCAGTGCTAGCAATATCCATAACTCTAAATAAACTCATTGACCTTGGCCTCCAGATATAGCTTTTTTCATACCTTTAATCTTGCCGTTCAAAAATTGAATACTAGCTTGATAACGCATGCCATTTTCAAGGAATGCATTACGCTCAGCTTGTACTTCAACCGTATTACCATCGCCTGTATCGGGCTGCAGTGGAACGCGAAACTCAATACTGGCTTGCGATTGCATGCGACCTTCAAAGTGCTTTTCGTGGGTACGGGTCATATTTTGCTGACGATCTTGATTGGCTGACTGCATGGCTTTTTGAAAATCAACGCCGCGCGCTTTATATCCTGGCGTATTAGCATTCGCTAAATTACCGGAAATAACTTCCATTGCGTCTGTTCTAACGAGTAATGCTTTGTGGTGCAAACCGGTTAATTTGTCGAGGCTGATTGCCATGATTTTCTCTTTCTAAAAACTTGCTTGAGAAAAATTTAGCAAAGGGTATGCCAAGACACCGAGTAATTTAAAAGAAAACTAGGAAAGGCAAAGTTAAGGGATTGTATTAATAGGACTTTTTAGTATAAAACAAACCGGGATTGTTGCGCACTAAAGTATATAAATCGTTTAATTCGGCAATGGATTCAGACGCGCCTAGAAACAAAGATCCTTCGTTTTGCAGGCAAGCGGCAATTTGTTGCAGGATTTTTCGTTTATTGCTGAGTGAGAAATAAATTAACACGTTTCGACAAAACACCACATCAAATTTACCTAGGGCTGAGTAGCTTGTTAATAAGTTTTGAGGTCTAAAATCCACCATCGACAGAATATCGCGATTTAATTGCATGTGGTTATCTTCAGTTTGCTTAAAAAATCGACTTTTACGTTCTTCTGATAGGCCTCTACTGATAGATATTCCGTCAAAGCGCCCTAACTTGGCACGTTTAAGCATATCCGCTGAAATATCCGTTGCGATAATTTCAATACCATAGGGAAACGCTCGTGGATGATGTTTTTTATATTCCTGAATACACATAGCGATCGAAAAGGGTTCTTGGCCCGAAGAACAAGCCGCACTCCAGATTCTAACTTTGCGATTAACCTTAGATAAATCAGTGAATAAACGATCCGTTAGAATTTCAAAGGGATACTTGTCACGAAACCAAAGCGTTTCATTGGTGGTCATTGCATCGACTACTTTTTCGCGCATACTGTTTTGATTGCCACTATATGCACTTTTAAGTAATTCGGACAACCCAGAAAATTTTTCTTGGCGCACCAAAGGCTTTAAACGGCTATTCACTAAATAGCTTTTATTTTCGTTTAAAACGATGCCGCACTGACGTTCTAAAAACTGGGCAAATTCAAAGAATTCTTGAGACGTCAAATCATCTGATTTCAAAAATTAGCTTCCATAAAAATAATGATTTTTTACTTGTTAAACCATTTTTGAACAGCCGAAGCTAATTCATCTGGATGAAATTTAGCAATAAAGTCATCTGCCCCAACCTTTTTCACCATAACCTGATTAAAAACGCCGCTCAATGAGGTGTGCAACACTACTTTCAACTTTTGTAGTTCAGGTGTATTTTTAATCTCAGCGGTTAATGTGTAGCCGTCCATTTCGGGCATTTCAATATCCGACACCAATACCCCAACGCTGTCAGTTACGTCACCTGTTTCTGCAGCTATTTCTTTCAATCGATTTAATGCTTCAAGACCATTTTTGGTGACTTCAATTTTCAGACCTAGTGCCGTCAGTGCTTTTTTAACCTGACTTCTCGCTACAGAAGAATCATCAGCGATAAAAATAATTTTATCGTTTGCCGGGGATTCAGACATGTTTAGACCGGCAGCTAAATCTTCACTGACAGTACTATTTAGTGGTGATATTTCGTTCAGGATTTTTTCTACATCGAGAATTTCGATTAGTTCATTCTCGACTTCAGTAACCGCTGTTAAATAACTAGCTTTACCCGTACCTTGAGGAGGCGGCATGATTGCATCCCAATTGGTATTGATGATGCGTTCTACAGAGCCAACTAAAAAGCCTTGTACGGAGCGGTTATATTCAGCAATTATAATGAAGCCATTCTTAACATCTTCTATTTTGCGCCCGCCAGTTGCCATGCTCAAGTCAATTACAGAAATAGTTTGACCACGAATGTGGGCCACTCCCCTGACCAATTTATTTTGACGGGGTATCGAGGTTAATGGAGGACATTGCAGAACTTCACGCACTTTAAATACATTGATTCCAAAACGTTGTCTGCCATTTAATTTAAACAGCAATAATTCAAGTCTATTTTGACCAACCAATTGTGTGCGTTGATTAACCGAGTCAAGAATTCCTGACATATACCACCCCAAAATAATTTTAAACTAGGCACAATTGTTGCGTTGTACCGGTTGAATATAGCAAGTTTAACGTAATTTGAAGGCTAAACCTGATTGAGTGCCTGTATTTTGACGTTATTTGTTATACCAATATTGATTTACTAAGCATAGACAAAACGGCGGCAACTGAACATGAAAAAATTACTAAAACGTACAATCATTGTTTTTTCGTGGTTATTTCTATGCAGCATTATGCTTTTTAGCACTGCTAGTGTAACGGCAACCACAGAAATTAATTTAGCTCACCAAAAGTTAAGTCAAGCTGCAGAGAACTACGTTAAGTCCCAGTTAAGTTATTCAGGTGCAAGTGCTGACGAAAATCTATCCGTTTCTGCAATGCCGCTTGACCAACGAATTATCATACCAGAATGCCCCGAAGCGTTTTCTATTTCTGCTAGCAAAGAAGCGCTAGCCCAGAACAATATTACGGTGAGAGCAAGTTGCGAACCAACCGATTGGTATCTGTATATGATGGTAAAAGCCACACGCGTTCAGCCAGTCGTGGTACTGACTACTTCAGTAAGCCCAGGTAAGGTGTTAATCGAAAGTGATGTTGAAATAGTAATGATGGATAAAAATCTAATACGTACCAGCACTTTTGCCGATATAGATACAGTTGTAGGTGCTCGAATGAAGAAACGAAGCCGCCCTGGCCAGCCTGTCGTACCGGGTCAACTTTGTTTCGTTTGTAAAGGAGATAGTATTCTAATCACCGCAGATACCGGTGGAGTGAGCATTAAAACAAAGGGCATAGCACAACAAGATGGTAATTTAGGCGATACCATTGCGGTTCGAAATACCAAATCGAACCGATTAGTCCATGCACAGGTTGTAAATACACACCAAGTTGTCGTGCAGATTTAATCAATTTAGCGTAGACTACCCTCTATGGAGAGTATGCGAGCGTTGCTTTTAAATTATTTAAGTAGTATTTAATATTTTTCAACTTTTGGCTAAAGAATTTATAGTTTTGGCCGATAAAGTAAGTGAGGCATATTAGGTATTTGAGGTTATTATGGCAATTAACAATGTAAATAGCGGGAATCAAAAACCGCAACTTGAGAATCAGAGGCTGAATCAACAGCAATCTCAAGGACAAGCTGCTGCACAAACTTCAGCTCAACAAGCAAAGTCAGCAACGACACCACGACAAGATTCCGTGTCTTTGACTCAGTCTGCCCAACAGCTTAGTCAAGTACAAAAGAAATCAAACGACGCACCTGTTAATCAGGAAAAGGTCGACAAATTGAAAAAAGCCATCCAGAATGGTGAATATCGTGTTAATCCTGAAGTGTTAGCACAAAAAATTAGCAAACTCGAAGCTCAAGTATTTGGCATTAAAAATTAGTTTTGGTGCCAAATATCGTTTAGCTTCATAAAATAAAAGCAAAGCTAAATGAAAAACCTAATCACCCTCCTAGAAAAACAAAAAGAACAACTTGATGCACTGACGTTACTACTTGAGTCAGAATTGCATTTAATCAGCACGCGTGATGCGGAGTCACTAACATCTGTCATAAATGAAAAGTCAGATTTGTTAGAAGCGATATCCACAACTGACAGATCCATAGAAAAAGAAGTTAATAAGCAACCCAGTGTTGTTGATGAAAGCGCTGTTACCAATCTGTTTGATGAAATCAATCATTCTTTGTCGCAATGCAAATTCAGAACAGAGATTAATCAAAAAGCTGTTGAGCAAGGTCAATTACGCTTACAACATCTACGTACACTTTTATTAGAATCTCGTGCCAAAGAAAGTATGACATACGATAAAAGTGGAAAGCCCAAAGGTGGAACAACCGGTAAAGGCGTTAGCGTTTAAGCAATAGCTTGTTGCGTTAGTAGTAACGTACTTTTTTAACTTTTTTAGGTTTGGCGGTACTTAAATACAAGTCATGTACTAAACCAAAATCAAGCTCTAATTCAGTTGCGTAAGAATCATTCCCAACTGGATAGCTTTTGACTACCCTTGCGCCTCTAATAACCCCTTGTACGCTCGCTAACAATTGTGTATCGGTCAATACTAAGTTCGCCAACGATTGTTCACCGTCAATTTTTTGTCCATATACTTGTTCGGTTAGCTCACGGTAAGCGTCTAATTTCGACGCTTTAACTGCCATCAGTACTTTAGTTGATCGGTCAGTGCCTTGCTGAGCTTCAATTGGCGCATAGCCAATGGAACGGATCACCGGATAAGTTTCCGGCTCAATGGTTTCCCACTCTACTTGTTTATCAATGATATTTTGACAACCAACCAGGCCGACTAAGCAACCTAAAATCGTAAATATATGCAGTAGTTTCATAATTATTCTCGGTGTTTTAATATCAGCTCACATTGTGATTAGCGTTCATGTGGCAATCCAAACGTTATTGTCGGGTGTGTTGCAATATCTGTTCCCTCTTATCTCGATTAAACACTTTCTCAAATAATTATCAGATTTAAGACTACGAATGATGCCAAATAACCGTCCTCTAAAAGAGGTATAAAAGATGCATTAGTTAAACTATTAACGTTTAAATCATGGTTACATAAGCAAACAAGGGCTATGTAGCCAATTATAACGATTGTTTTTATTGGATATAGACTGAATGACGCAATTAAAACGCCAAGTTAGCATGTTTAACATACTTGTATTCATGATAATTGGAGCATCGCTATTTACTCAAAAAACCCACGCGGCTTGGTTCGAATCTAGTGGTCAGGCGGCAATTCGAAACGGCAATATTGAGTTAGCCCGGCAAAACGCAACCCAAGAAGCCATAAAACAAGTGCTTCTGTTTGCAGGTGCTTCTGTGCAAAGTGTGCAAAAAATGGCGAATGGCGTGCTGCAAAATGATGATTTAACCATTCGTGCTAGCGGTGAAGTAAATAGCATCGAGTTAATTGATGAAGTTCAGCAAAATGGATATTTAACTGTCTCCTTACGTGCGGATATTTTCTCGAATACACGTAGCTGCCAATCTTCAGCTTATCAAAAAAGTATAGTAACAACCTGGCACCCAATTCATAATCGAGAGCAAGCGACCACAGGTCATATATTTGACATTGGCACTAAATTGCCTCAAGTGCTACAACAGAGCTTCAATCTCCACGCTCAGCAATCTAACATCCAATCTATTTTGCCTTTTTATTATTCACTTGATCAGCAATCAGCTGTACAAGATGTGATGGCGTTGTCGCGGCAATCAAATTCGCAATATGTATTAGTTGCCACTATTACAGACTTAAGTGTGTCAACTAGCCAACGAACAAATTGGCAATTTTGGGAAAAAGATATTCCGATCCGCAACTTTAGCTACCATGTTTCACTGTATGATGGTTATACGGGAGCTAGATTATGGCAAAAGGCCTATGGCTTAGATGCGCCATGGGAGTTTGATTTACATCAAAATGTAGATACCAACGGCAACGCTTTGTGGCAAAGCCAATACGGTTTGGCAATATCTTCGATCCTGAAAGATGTCGCAACCAATGTTGACGAAATATTGTCTTGCTCTCCAGCTTACGGCCGGATATTACAAGTGAGAAGTGATCAGCTAACCCTGAATATAGGGAGCAATCAAGGCGTTCAAAACGGTGACGAGTTAACCCTATTCCAATTGCAACAAATACATAATCCAAGCGGCCAACTATTCAACCAGTTCAACTTGCATCCCACGGCTGTCAGAGTTGTTAGTGTTTCTCCAAACACTGCCGTCGCAATGTCTAAAGACGGAAGTTTACTTGCCAACGTGCAAGCCAACGATTTTGTGTCCAGGCAGTAGCTTATAAACCTAGTCAGTTAAGGGCGATTATTGGCCGTAACGGGGTTGTCTAGATATCACAATTTTTAGTATAGTCTGGCCGCGTCGAGATGACTTTGCAGTCCCCTTAGCTCAGCTGGATAGAGCGACCCCCTCCTAAGGGGTAGGCCAGAGGTTCGAATCCTCTAGGGGACGCCAAGCCCTGCATTTTTTTAAGATGAGCTTCGCCTGAGCGGAGCAAATTTAATCGAGCACTATTTTCGCTTGAAAAAACCAAAAGTTGATTAAGTCTTTCATCAATGCCACAAGATCAATATAGTTGCTGGGTTTTGTTAGGTAAGCATTAGTTCCTAAGATATAACATTCCTTAATGTCGATTTCAGAATCAGATGTAGTGAAAATAACCACAGGAATATGTTTAAACTGAACATCCTTTTTAATTTCAATGAGTGCTTCTCTGCCGGATTTACGCGGCATATTTAAATCTAAAAGTATTAAACTAGGTAAGGTTTCAGCGTTATCCAACCAAGAAATCAGTTGTTCTCCGTCTTGAACAAATTTAATTTTATCTAGCGCTAACTCATTTTCTGACAAGGCATCACGAATCAACTCTTGATCATCTAAGTCGTCTTCAGCGACTAAGATGTAGCTGATTGACCTAAGTTTATTGGTAAGCAAACTAACATCGCTCATGATTTGACTCGCAATCCGTTTATTCTAGTTATTCACACAATATAGCACAGAGCTTAAGTTTGAAAATAATTTGCCTGTGCTTTAATTGCGTACAATTTATTGGACAAAAAAACGTTTTTAACCAATGCTGACTTTCATTCCATTTATTTTTCTTCTATTTTTTTAACTTCTTTAGGATTAGAAACTGCTTCAAGTTCAGTTTGTTTTGGAATGATCAAACTCATGATACGCCAGTCGGCTTTCGGCTCTAACGTTTTTTTGTTAGTGAACATACGCAATTTATCATTGCTATCAAAAGCACATAAGACCAATAAGTTACCTTCATACTCTTCTAAATAATCTTTCATTGAAAAGTTTTCAGTTAGACGAGTGGTTTTAATTTTCGCCCCTTTGGCCACCCAACTAGCTAACTTACCGTAGGTAATTCCGTCGGCAAATAATCCCAACTTTTTGGCATAAGATTCTGAAATTTGATGGCTGGGACGTTGTTGTTGTTCGTTATTACTTAAGCCAAGCACCGTGCCTTTGCCCATTTCCCCTTCAAAATGAAAGGTTACCATTGGATTAAGTTGACGATACGGCGACATGACCAGCACACGACCAAATAGGGTAAAATCCAATGTACGAGATGCGTGTTCCGACATGGGATTACCAAAATAAGTAGGGATATTATCCATTCTTGCTGAACGGATTGCATCCCAGTTGGTATCAGCTACACACACTTTTATATCGTTGGCTAAAAGCTCTTTAGCAAACATTCTACAAAATGCCCCACCACCAAAAATCAAATAGCCATTCGGTTTTGGTGCTCGAATACCTAGCCATTGAGCCACATGCACTGAGGTTAAACTCTGAAAAACAACTGTTGTGATAATGACTAAAAATACCAGCGGAACGAGCAATTCAATTTGTTCGTATTCAAGAATCTCTAACTTCAATGAAAATAACGCTGACACGGCTGCGGCGACAATCCCTCTTGGTGCTACCCAGCCTAGAAATGCTTGCTCTCGCCAATTTAAACCTGTACCAAGTGCGGAAATCACCACTGAGACGGGTCTGACTATAAACAAGATCGCTAATATTATGAACACGGCTCCCCAACCTAAGCTGAGGATAGAATCCAATTGGATACGAGAAGCGAGCAAAATAAACAAACCTGAAATCAATAATACGCTCAGGGTTTCTTTAAATTCTAGGACGTCATCTACATCCACATCACGCATGTTAGCCAGCCACATACCCATGATAGTTACGGTTAATAAACCAGATTCATGGGCCATCATATTTGAGCCTGCAAAGGCCCCCAACATCAAAGTGAGTACAGCGGTATTTCGCAGATAGTGGGGTATTAAATTACTTCTCAGTGCAATTCCAAGCAAATAGCCCATTATTGCGCCGATCACTAATCCTATGCCAACGGTTTTGCCAAAGGCCCACAATGTATGACTGAGCGCATCTTGCGTTGAAATAATGTATTCGTATACCAGCACAGCCAATAGCGCGCCGATGGGATCAATTATTATGCCTTCCCAACGTAAAATATTTGATAACTTAGTGCTTGGTCTCACTGTGCGTAACATGGGAACGATAACTGTTGGCCCTGTTACAGTAACGATTGCGCCAAATAGAAACGCCATTTCCCATGAAATACCAATAATAAGATGGGTTATGGCTGCAACCAGACACCAGGTGACTATTGCCCCAGATGTACACAGATTTCTCACCATAGATCCGTGCCCCCCTAAATCACCGAATCGCAGGGTTAAGGAGCCTTCAAATAAAATAATAGCCACCGAAAGTGAAACAACGGGGAAGAGTAAATCACCAAATATCTGATCTGCATCAATAACCCCAGTTACGGGACCTACAAGGATGCCAATAACAAGTAACGGTAAAATCGCGGGAAGTTTAATGCGATAAGCAAGGTACTGACAAAAAATAGATAACAGGCCAACCAAAACAAGTGCGGAAGTAAGATCGATCAAGTGCTCTCCTTAAGATCTATAAAATAGTTGTTTTCTACTTTCAAAAGAACACTTTGCAACGTAATGCCTTTAATCGCAATAATTTTCCTGAACAAATTACCTAGTATTGGGCATTCGCGACTTATCCTTTTCTTGATAGAATAAAAAGACCCCCAGCAATTGTGTCCAATTGTTTGGGGGCCAGTGCAATATTATTCGTTTTTGAACAAGCTTTGTTGTTAACTTAAATTACTCAACAAAACCTTGGTTTGCTTTCACAGTTAATGGATGATAACCAGGCTTAGCCTGCTCAAAAGCGCGTTTAGCAAATTTTTTACCCTCTGGCGTTTTTGCTAACTCGCGATACAGTGGCTTAACCAGTTTGTTACGTCCAATGCTCACCAAATAATTATATAGTCTGTCATAAGCAGGTTTATATTCGTTTTTCACCGCAATCATTAACCAACTGTGTGCTATCTCATTATTCTTACTCGCAGTTAATTGAAAGCTATTATCCAAATCAGCTAATTGAGTATCGTTTAATTCATCCGGCAAATTATTTAAGAAATATAACCACTGATGTACAGTCCAACCTTGGGTCTCAATTTGATTCGCTTTTTTACTCCCTTCTAGCCAAGCATCGCGAGCCGAGTCGACTTTTGTGAAAGCGTCCGACTCAGGAACCGGTGCACCTGTAGGAATACCCGGTTCGAAAATCCATTGATGAATACGTTTCTTATCCAGTTTATCAGCATAGATTGCTAATAGCGTATCGTCCAAATAAGCTAAAAACTCGTCTGTGGTGATACTCTTAAATGCAAAGTGATTAAAATACTCTAATAAAAACTGGTCAAAATTAGCGCGTCCAATTTTATGTTCTATTTCACGTAAAAATAACGCGCCTTTTTCATATGGAATATTGGAGAATACGTCATCTGGGTTTCGGCCACGTAAATCTATGGCTAAAATCTGATCTTCTTTTGATAAAGCCTCGATATCAGCCTGTAAATCTTGGTAACCCAAAACCGCTTCCATGTTGTAACGGTCCGTACCGTAAATCATTTCCATAATGCGGTAGGTTAGATAGGTGGTAAAGCCTTCGTTTAACCACAGATCACGCCATGTTGCATTCGTTACCGTGTTGCCAGACCAACTATGTGCCAGTTCGTGAGCAATCAGAGATACTAAACTTTTATCGCCGGCGATAACAGTTGGTGTGATAAACGATAGACGCGGATTTTCCATCCCTCCAAAAGGAAAAGATGGCGGTAAGATCAGCAAATCGTATCGATCCCAACTATAAGGTCCGTAAGTTTCTTCTGTCGCTTCCAGCATGCTTTCTGTATCTTCAAACTCTGCGGCTGCGGCATCAAGTAAAGCAGGTTCAGCGTAAACTCCGGTGCGCTCCCCCATTGCTTTGAAACGTAAATCTCCAATCGCTAATGCAATCAAATAAGACGGTATGGGTTGCGGCATATTAAATTCATACACGCCATCACGTTCCGTCTCTGGATCGTTTGCTGCACTCATTACTGCTAGTAGCTCTTTAGGCGTTCGAATCGTTGCGGTATAAGTAACTCTTACTTGCGGCGAATCTTGTAGCGGAATGAAACTGCGCGCATGAACAGCTTGAGCTTGGGTGAACAAAAATGGATGTTGTTTGCCTGCGGTCTGTTCGGGTGTCAACCACTGTGCACCTGAAGCGTCTTCTGAAGTATGGTAATTTACCGTCACTTTATTGCCATTCTCAGGCAATGAAATATGGAGTGCTGCTCCCAAATTAGGATCTGCTTTTTTCAGTTCAAACTTTGTAGGTTCACCCTCTGCTGCTACCGAAGAGATTGTTAATCCGCGCGTATCCAGTATTAAGGTTTTCGCCTGTTCTTTTATTTTTTCAAAAACCAACGTTGCACTTCCAATTAACTGCTTTTGTTCGAAATCAGCAGTTAAATCTAAATCAATATGCGTTACTTTGACGGCCTCTGGATTAGCAAATGAATGATAATCTTTACTGTTGTCTATTTGCGGATGCGGGGGTGGTTGATTAGCGTTAGTTTGTGATGAATGTTCTGAATTCGAGCAGGCAATCAGTGTCGAAATCCAGATAAATACCAAATAGCGCATATTTTTCATTTATTTTCCTAGTGAACTTTTTATATGATTGTGACATAAAACTAGATGCGATCGAAAGCAACCGCAGCAAAATAGCTGCTCTCCATTTTCTCTAAAAATTACAATAGGAGTTGTTATGTCTAAAGAAAATAGTGTCGAAAAATCGACTTTTCTGGATGCAATGCAAGATGTCAAACCGCTCCCCAAATTAGACAAAGTCGTCACTTTAAAAACTAAGCCTACGCTCGCACAAAGCTTGAAACGAGAAGCGTTGCAGCGAGAAATGAACCTGAAACAAAATTATTTGAGTGTTGAACAGGTTGAGCCTATAGATCCATATGACTACCTAAGTTATAAAAAATCAGGAGTACAGGATGGTGTATTTAAAAATTTACGGTTAGGTAAATATCGAATTGATTTCACCCTCAACCTCCAACAACACAAATTTGAGCAAGCTAGACAAGCTTTGTTTGATACTGTCAATCAAGCACAACAAAAAGGGGTAAGAACGCTGTTGATCAAACATGGGATCGGTTTGAAAAGTAAACCATTCCCAGCGCACATGAAAAGTTATGTGTATAAATGGTTGCAACAAATGCCACAAATTTTGGCTTTTCATACGGCCCTGCATCAGCACGGCGGCTTAGCGTCACTTTACGTATTACTGAAGAAAAACGAACACGACAAAGCGAACAATCGGGAATTACACCGAAAAAAATAGGCAAATAAAATAATTAGAAAAAACGACTATTTCTTGGCTAATTAAGTATTACTTGAAGTGCTAGCATCTACTGTAGGATGAGAACTTGCGGGGGCACTGACAACAGCCAATACAACTAGAAAAAGTACTGTGGCAAACACTCCTGCCAAACCAAAACCTTTTGACGAACGATTCATTTCTTATCTCTTATTATTATTTTAAAAATTAATTGTTGTCGGTAAGTCTAAGCAATTCCATTTGGCAAATTTTATCTTCAATGACAGATCTACCCGAGCATTAGACTTTAGTCTAAACCCGTTTTTTCTAATTGACAAGCGTTTTATTTAATCAAATCAACGATCTAACGATCAAATAAAGTGAATTCATAAAACGCCTAAAAAATTAGGCGCTTTTAAATTTATGAATCGAGTTGCTTGTAAAATCTAATGGTTAAATAATCAACCTGCGAAAACGCGTGCATTTCTGAACATACGCATCCAAGGTCCATCTTCTTGCCAGTCATCTGGACGCCAAGAGTTTGCAACTGCGCGGAAAACACGCTCAGGATGAGGCATCATGATGGTTGCTCTTCCATCTGCTGAAGTGAGTCCTGAAATTCCATCAGGAGAACCATTTGGATTCGCAGGATATTGCTGGGTTACATTGCCCCAGTTATCCACATATTTTAATGCAATATGTTGATTGTTCTGCACTTGTCTAAGGTGACCTGTATGTTTAAATTCAGCACGACCTTCACCATGAGAAACTGCAATTGGTAGCTTAGATCCTTGCATACCCGCAAAAAATATAGATTTGCTTTCTTGCACTTCTAACATGGATACGCGCGCTTCAAATCGCTCAGATTGATTAGTGACAAAATGCGGCCATAAATCAGCGCCAGGGATCAAAGATTTAAGGTTAGAAAGCATTTGGCAACCATTACATACTCCTAAACTAAAGCTATCTTGACGGTGGAAAAATTGCTCAAATTGGTCACGTGCATAAGGATTAAATAACACGGATTTGGCCCATCCTTCTCCGGCTCCAAGTACATCACCATAAGAGAATCCACCACATGCCACTAAACCTGCAAAATCTTGTAACGCTACTTTTTGTCCAATTATATCGCTCATATGCACATCAATCGCATTGAAACCAGCTCGATTAAATGCGGCTGCCATTTCATTTTGTGAGTTTACACCTTGCTCACGTAAAATCGCGACTTTAGGTTTAATCCCCTTAGCAATATAAGGTGCGGCAACATCTTCGTTGACGTCATAGCTCAGATCACAATGCAATCCGGGGTCTTGATCATTGCCCTTGGTTTCCCACTCTTGCGCAACACACGCTGGATTGTCGCGTAACGCTTGCATTTTATCTGTGGTTTCAGCCCAAATAAGACGGTAATAACCACGCGTTTGTGAAATGAGTGATTGATCTTGATGACTAATTTCAATCCGATCAGAATCGTTTAACTTACCAATTGAATGACTCAATTCAGCAAGGCCATATTGACTCAAAATATCATTAACCTGGCTTAGATTAGCGGTAGATACTTGTATCACTGCACCTAATTCTTCATTAAAGAGAATTGACTGTGCATCGCCATTTAAACTGTCTAATTGAATATCAATGCCGGTATGTCCTGCAAAAGCCATTTCCACCAAGGTAGTAAACAAACCTCCGTCAGAGCGGTCATGATATGCCAACAACAGATTTTTATGCAGTAAGCTTTGCATCGCTTCAAAGAAAGATTTTAATGTCTTAGGAGTATCCACATCAGGTGCTTGATTACCTAGCTTACTGTACACCTGCGCTAAACAAGAGCCGCCGATGCGATTCCGTCCTTCGCCTAAATCTAAGCAAAGCAATACGGAGTCACCTTTGTCAGTGCGCAATTGTGGAGTGAGTGTATTTCGGATATCGCGCACAGCACCAAATGCTGTGATAATCAACGATAAGGGAGAGGTAACAGACTTATCCAGATTCCCGTCGTCGCTTTGTTCTTGCCATTGAGATTTCATCGACATCGAATCTTTACCCACTGGAATCGTCAAACCCAATTCTGGACAAAGTTCTTCACCTACCGCTTTTACCGCTTCATACAATCCGGCGTCTTCTCCCGGGTGCCCTGCTGCTGCCATCCAATTAGCCGACAATTTTATACGATTTAAAGAGCCGATATCTGCCGCCGCAATGTTAGTCAATGACTCTCCTACTGCCATACGAGCAGAAGCACCGTGATTCAATAATGCAATCGGTGTGCGCTCGCCTACCGACATAGCTTCACCTTGGTATGTATCGAAAGAAGATGCCGTAACAGCGACGTCTGCAACAGGGATCTGCCAAGGACCGACCATTTGATCGCGACTAACTAAACCAGTCACACTGCGATCACCAATGGTGATCAGAAAGGTTTTTTCTGCCACTGTAGGCAATCTTAAAATACGTTCTGCTGCTTGATTAATATCCACAGAACTTGCGACAAAATCATCACCAACCGAAGTTGTTGAGGTGACATCACGATGCATTTTAGGCGGCTTGCCCAACAATACATCCAAAGGCAAGTCGATGGGTAAGTCACCAAAATGCTCATCGTGCAACGCTAAATGCGGCGCTTCTGTCGCTTCACCAACAACGGCGAAAGGGGCTCTTTCACGATGACAAATCGATTCAAACAATGGCAAATTCTCAGGTGCCACAGACAAAACATAGCGCTCTTGGGATTCATTACACCAAATTTCATGAGGAGCCATGCCGGGTTCATCATTAGGGACGTTACGTAATTCAAACTTACCGCCTCGCCCACCATCATTGACTAACTCAGGGAATGCATTTGATAAACCACCCGCGCCTACATCATGGATAAATTGAATCGGATTGTTGTCACCTAATTGCCAACAACGGTCGATGACTTCCTGACAACGTCTTTCCATTTCAGGATTACCACGTTGTACTGATGCAAAATCGAGATCCTCTTTAGATTCACCCGATGTCATTGATGACGCTGCGCCACCACCCAGTCCGATATTCATCGCTGGGCCACCTAACGCGATAAGTTTTGCACCTACCGTAATTTCGCCTTTTTGAGTATGTGACTGGCGAATATTGCCCAATCCACCAGCCAACATAATTGGCTTGTGGTAACCGCGCACTTCTAGACCGTTAAAACTGTTGACCTGCTGTTCATAAGTCCGAAAGTAGCCAAGGATATTTGGACGACCAAATTCGTTATTAAACGCAGCCCCGCCCAGAGGGCCTTGTTGCATAATTTCCAGCGCAGTAACTATTCGTTCAGGTTTGCCATAATCCGCTTCCCATGGCAATGCATACCCAGGAATATTCAGATTAGACACTGTAAAACCCACTAACCCAGCTTTAGGTTTAGAGCCCCTACCGGTTGCACCTTCATCGCGAATTTCACCACCTGATCCTGTCGCAGCTCCAGAAAAAGGGGAGATAGCCGTTGGATGATTATGAGTTTCTACTTTCATCAAAATATCGATATTTTCATGATGATATTCGTATTCATGGGATTCAGGATTAGGGAAAAATCGCCCTGCTTTCCAGCCTTCCATTACCGCAGCATTGTCGCTATAAGCGGAATGCACATAATCGGAGTTTTTTTCAAACGTATTTTTGATCATTTTGAACAAAGACTTGGGCTGCTTAACCCCGTCTACAGTCCAATCAGCATTAAAAATCTTGTGGCGGCAATGCTCTGAATTCGCCTGAGCAAACATATACAATTCTATGTCGTTGGGATTACGTCCCAAACGCTGAAAATTTTCAACCAGATAATCTATTTCGTCTTCTGCAAGCGCTAATCCCATCTCGGCATTAGCAGTAACCAAAGCTTGTCGACCGCCCTGAATGACGTCAACGCTGCTATAAGGTTTAGGTGAGTCCTCAGCAAACAAAGTTTGTACTTGGTCGAAATCAGTCATCACCGATTCGGTCATGCGGTCATGTAATATTTGACTTAAATCGTTGCGCTGCGACGTCGTTAATTCGGTATCTACTTTGAGATAATAAGCACAGCCCCGCTCGATTCTTTTTACGTTTTCAAGTCCACAATTGTGTGCAATATCAGTTGCTTTGGAAGACCAAGGCGAAATCGTGCCCGGTCTTGGAACGACCAACATCAACTCTCCTACTGGATCATGGGCATGAATAGCCGGTCCATAAGTTAGGAGTTTTGTTAAAACCAAAGTTTGGTCTTGAGTTAATGCTGATTCAATTTGCGCAAAATGTGCATATTCAGCGTAGATTTCAGAAATAGGAAGTTGCGCCGAAGCAAAACGTTGAAGTAATTTTTCAACTCGGAATTCAGATAGCGCTGGAGCACCACGAAGGACTAGCATAGGGCTATTACCAAAGTTACTGGAACTTGACCATTTAGTCTGGCAAAGTTCACGTTTTCAGGAAGATTTGAGGCGCGAATTATAGTGTAAAATCAATCTATTGATAAGCATCAATCCGCATGAATTAAAAACTTTTAGTCAACAAATGCATTATTCCTCTAGATGATTTACAACATTTTCGTCACAATGAGGTAATTAAAGTGCTTTAAAAGGGAATCTGTGAAGAACATAGCTTTACGGTTTTTACTTCTGAGCTTAGTAGTAATACTCAGTGCATGTGAAAAACCGAAACAATCCAGCACATTGGCGCGCATTCTCGATCAAGGCGTATTAAAAGTAGGAACCAACTATGGTCTTACTACCTATTATAATGGTCCAGTTGGACCCGAAGGATTTGAATACGAATTAGCCAATGGATTTGCCGATTACTTAGGTGTTCGGCTGGAGGTTTTCCCCTACTACACTCTAAATGAGCTTTTTCCGCAACTTGAAAATCATCATCTGGATCTTATCGCAGCCGGCATTAGTGTAACCAACGAACGCGCTGCCCAGTTCCGCTTTGGGCCGGCTTATCAAAACATCAGTCAAAAAGTAGTATTCAAACAAGGGAATGAGCGGCCAAGAAGTGCAACTGACTTAAACGAAGAATTGCTAGTTATTGCCGGCAGTAGCCACGCTGAAACATTACGTGAATTTAAACCGTTCCATCCGCATTTAAGCTGGCAAGAAACAGATGATAAAGATGCCGAAGAATTGATGGAAATGGTACTTAATGACGAACTTGCTTACACAATAGTCGATTCGAATATTTTAGCCGTTTTACGTAGAAGACATCCCGAATTAAGTATCGGTTTTACCATTAGTCAAGAGCAAGGCGTCGCTTGGGCACTGGATAAAAGTCAAGATGACTCCCTACTCGCCGCATTGATTGAATACTTTGGGCTAATTCAGTCGAACGGTACGTTAGCGGCACTGGAAGATAAATATTTTGGTCATGTGAGACAATTTAATTACGTTGATACCCGTGAATTTATTCGTTCAGCCCGAACTAACTTACCAAACTTTAGACCTTGGTTCGAACAACATTCACATAATCTCGATTGGCGGTTACTTGCGGCTATGAGTTATCAAGAAAGTCATTGGGATCCTAAAGCAAAATCTCCCACTGGTGTGCGAGGAATGATGATGCTAACTCTTGCCACAGCGGAAGATTTAGGCATTGAATCTCGTCTCGATCCGGAACAAAGCATTCGCGGTGGTGCAAAATACTTTGCCAACTTGATCAGTCGTATTCCCGCACGCATTCAAGAACCTGACCGAATCTGGTTTGCGCTTGCTTCTTATAATATCGGGTTAGGTCACTTGGAGGACGCACGTGTTCTAACTCAAAAACAAGGTGGCAATCCAGATATGTGGATTGACGTTAAAAAGCGCTTACCGCAATTGCGCCAGAAAAAATACTACAAGACTACCCGTTATGGCTATGCTCGTGGAGATGAGGCTGTGACCTATGTTGACAACATACGCAGATATTATGATACATTAATGTGGTTAGATGGGCAGGATGCCGAAACCTTAGATGAAGCCGAAGACGCCGCACAATCTCAAGATCTCGAATCCCCTTAAATTATTGCTAATGTTAGTACCTTTAGTGCGCTGAACTGTCATAGATTCGTCATATTGGCATGCGAATCTATGACTTGAGTTACTAGATTTATACTCAATATAATTTAATTGAAACTAAAACGGCATTTTAAGTGTCTACTTATAAACTGAAATTAAAAACCAAGAAATAGGAGAATCATCCTTAAAGGAGTTACCATGAGAAAAAGAAATACATTTAGTAGAAAGTTGAAACCTTCCAACGGCAGTCGTAGAAGACTAATGTTAAAAAGATTACACCAAAAAGTGCTACTTAGACGTCAGCAATATCAACAGTTTGATTTACAAGAGTCTTTCGCTGAAGCGAGTTAATCTAAGCTTCGGCTATTCCAGCCCTTCTGCTTGATTGGCAGATATTTTAAGCGCCTTTTTCTGCTCCCTTCGCATTTTAAAAAAATCAGAGATTTTATTAGCGCATGCAGATGCTAAGACCTCACTTTGCACCTCTACTTGATGATTCAATCTTTGATCAGATAACAAGTTCATCAGGCTACCAGCAAAGCCAGTCTTATAATCACTTGCCCCGAAAACTAATCTCTTTATCCGCGAATGAACAAGCAAGCCGGCGCACATAGGGCAAGGTTCGAGAGTTACGTAAAGGGTGCAATCTACTAAACGATAGTTGTTTAGGATTCGGCCCCCTTCGCGAATTGCGATCATCTCGGCGTGTGCGGAAGGGTCATGTAAACTAATCGATTGGTTCCAGCCCTGGGATATTAATTGGTTATCTTTGACCAACACAGCCCCAACGGGAATTTCACCTATATTCCAAGCATTGTCTGCCAATGACAGCGCATACTCCATCCAATACTCGTCTTGAGAGCGCACTTCATCAGGTTGAATAATATTGGTCATTTCATGCTTTCTTAAATCATTGGTTAATTTGCTTAAAAAGTTGCTTTTTTAACTAACTAATTTAAATATCAGAAACCGTATAAAAACATAACAATTTGATTTTATTGACTATTTAAAGTTGGTTAAAAATATGCAAATCATAATTAAAGCAGAAGAATACTAATACGGTTACATTATATCAGTCAAAGGAGACAACGCCATGAACCTAACTGCCATTGTTATCATTGCAATTATTTGTTGGACCATAATCAAATTGACCAATAGAGATAAAAAAGAGCCCAAACAAGTTAACCAGACAAATCAAGAAAATTCAGATTTACAACAAAAATTGATTGTTATGAATGAACGCATTGCCGTGTTAGAGGCCATAGTTACCGACGAAAAATACGTACTAAAACGTGAATTTGATAATTTAAGTCGAGATAAAGCGGCTTAACCTAAAAAACTGTAAATAAAGGCGATGTAAACATCGCCTTTAGCGTTTAAATTAATTATTCCCACTCAATTGTGGCTGGCGGCTTACCCGAAATATCGTACACGACACGGGAAATGCCATCTATTTCATTTATGATACGATTGGACACTTTACCTAAAAACTCATAAGGTAAATGCGCCCAATGTGCGGTCATAAAATCGATTGTTTCAACCGCTCTGAGCGAAACTACCCAATCGTATTTACGCGCATCCCCCATCACGCCAACCGAACGTACCGGCAAAAATACCGTAAATGCCTGACTCACTTTATGATACAAATCGGCGTTGTGAAGCTCTTCAATAAAAATTGCATCAGCGCGACGTAATAAATCACAGTATTCTTTTTTGATCTCACCTAATACACGCACACCTAAGCCTGGACCAGGGAAAGGATGACGATAAAGCATGTCATAAGGAAGACCAAGTTCTAAACCTATTTTACGTACTTCATCTTTAAATAATTCGCGTAGTGGCTCTACCAGCCCCATCTCCATGTCATCTGGTAATCCACCGACATTATGGTGAGATTTAATAACATGCGCTTTTCCGGTGGCTGAGCCTGCAGACTCAATCACATCGGGATAGATGGTCCCCTGCGCTAACCATTTAGCATTTTTTAATTTTTTCGATTCTTCATCAAATACGGCAACAAACTCATGACCAATGATTTTGCGTTTCGCTTCTGGATCACTTTCTCCAGCCAACGCGGCCAAGAATCGCGGCTCAGCATCAATCTTGATAATATTCAGGCCAAAATGGTCACCAAACATTTCCATGACCTGTTCACCTTCGTTTAGACGTAAAAGACCGTTATCAACAAAGACACAAGTCAATTTATCACCGATGGCTTGATGCAAAAGCATAGCGGTAACTGACGAATCTACTCCACCGGACAAACCTAAAATGACTTCATCGTCGCCTACTTTTTGTTTGATACGTTCAATCGCGTCTTCAATAATGCTAGCTGCAGTCCACAGTTTTTCACAACCACATATATCCATAACGAAGTGCGACAAAATTCGCATTCCTTGGCGTGTATGCGTTACCTCTGGATGGAACTGCACACCATAAAATTGACGAGACTCGTCAAACATAGCGGCATGTGGACAACTCGGAGTTTGCGCAGCTGTCACAAAGCCCTCTGGAATCGTCAGCACCTTATCACCATGGCTCATCCATACATCGAGTAAGCCATTTCCGTTAGCGCCCATGTGATCTTCGATATTGGCTAACAAAGGTATATTTTTAATAACTTCAACCTGAGCATAACCAAACTCGCGCTTATCCGAGCCTAATACTTGCCCACCTAATTGTGCTGCCATTGTCTGCATACCGTAGCAGATGCCAAAAACCGGAACGCCGGCGTTAAACACGTATTCTGGTGCACGTGGTGAATTTTCTGCTGTAACCGACTCAGGCCCACCAGAAAGAATAATCCCATTCGGATTAAATTCTTTAATTTGCTCTTCACTTACATCCCATGCCCAAAGTTCACAATAAACTCCAATTTCACGCACTCGGCGCGCTATCAATTGAGTGTATTGAGAACCAAAATCAAGAATTAGAATACGTTGATCATGAATATTTGTGGTCATGGAAAATCTCGTGTTAATTGTGTAAAAGCAGGTATTGGCAGAAAGCCAATACCTAAGACTGCATAAATTGCTGGAACTAACCTAATCTGTAATTGGGTGCTTCTTTAGTAATACTTACATCGTGCACATGGGACTCTCCCATACCTGCCGAAGTGACTTTTACGAATTGTGGTTTAGTGCGTAAAATGTCAATAGTTGCACTACCGGTCAAGCCCATAGCTGAGCGCAAACCACCCATTTGTTGATGAATGATATTGGCAATTGGTCCTTTGTAAGCAACTCGTCCTTCAATTCCTTCAGGCACCATTTTTTCTTCGGATTTAGCATCCTGGAAATAGCGATCTGATGAGCCATGACTTTGGTTCATGGCACCAAGTGAGCCCATGCCACGGTAGGACTTGTAATAACGACCTTGATAAAGTTCAACTTCGCCGGGCGCTTCTTCAGTACCAGCTAGCATGCTACCAACCATGACACAACTCGCTCCTGCTACCAGCGCTTTGGCAATATCGCCAGAGAAGCGAATGCCGCCATCTGCAATTACTGGAATATCTCTATCTTTCAGCGCTTCAACCGCATCTGCTACCGCTGTAATCTGCGGTACACCACATCCAGTCACGATTCGTGTAGTACAAATCGAACCAGGGCCGATACCGACTTTTACCGCATCTACACCTGCATCAGCCAACGCAGTGGCACCTTCAGCTGTAGCGACATTACCTGCAATAATTTGGATATCCGGAAATGCCTGACGTGTAGCAGAAACGCGATCAAGTACCCCTTGTGAGTGGCCGTGAGATGTATCAATAAGCAGCACATCCACACCAGCTTCAACTAATGCTTGAATGCGTTCTTCAGTACCTGCACCCACACCGACTGCAGCACCTACGCGCAAGCGACCTAATTCATCTTTACATGCGTTCGGTTTGCTTTCTGCTTTTTGGAAATCTTTAACGGTAATCATGCCTTTGAGTTTGAAAGCATCATCAACCACTAGAATTTTTTCAACACGGTGTTCGTGCATTAATTCCAGTACTTCATCGGATGCAGCACCTTCAGGGACAGTGACCAATCGTTCTTTGGGAGTCATAACACTTGATACGGGTTGATCAAGTTTGTTTTCAAATCGCAAGTCGCGACCAGTAACAATACCAATTAGATTATTATCTTCATCAACGACTGGGAAACCAGAAAATCCGTGATGTTTACTGAGCGCGTTGATCTCGCCCAACGTCGCTTTAGAGCTAACAGTGACCGGATCAGAAACGACACCACTTTCATACTTTTTCACAGCACGGACATGGTTAGCTTGTTCTTCAATGGTCATATTTTTATGAATGAAGCCCATTCCGCCTTCTTGTGCAAGGGCAATCGCCAATCTCGCCTCAGAAACTGTATCCATGGCAGCAGAGATTAATGGGATATTCAATGATACACTGCGAGTTAATCTGGTGCGCAGATCGGCAGTGTGAGGTAACACAGTGGAGTGCCCAGGAACTAAGAGTACATCATCAAAAGTTAGGGCTTCTTTAGCAATCCTCAACATGCAATTACACCTATATTTAGCGGGTTTTAATTGCGGCGTGATTGTAGCGGTTTTGGGTTATCAGGTAAACTGAAATTGTTGTAATATTTCAAAAGTTTTTTGGGTATAAGTGCCCACTGTATACATTTATTTGCATTTTGGTGGCAAAAAATCAAAGGAATTCGTGTTGAGTCAAACATCTACATCAAAAAATATCTTTACTGTCAGTCAATTAAATAGAATGGCGCGTTCTGTGTTGGAAACAGAGATTGGTCAAATTTGGTTATCTGCCGAAATTTCAAACTTTGTTGCCGCTTCGTCTGGACATTGGTATTTCACACTCAAAGATTCACGGGCTCAAGTAAAGGCCGCCATGTTTCGTGGTGCCAATTCACGGATAAAATTACGGCCAAAGGAAGGTGATAAAATATTGGTTAGGGCATCCGTAGGTTTATATGAAGCCAGAGGAGACTATCAAATTGTTGTGGATTTCATGGAGCCAGAAGGAGAAGGCCAGTTAAAACAACAATTCGAAATGCTAAAGATTAAATTAGCCCAAGAAGGCTTGTTTGCTAGCTCACATAAAAAAACCTTACCCGAGTCGATTCAACGCGTTGGCGTCATAACGTCAGCCACAGGCGCAGCATTGCACGATATTTTAACGGTATTAAAGCGCAGAAATCCGCTCATTTCCGTTATTGTCTATCCTGCACAAGTGCAAGGTGAGTTAGCCCCTCTTCAGTTGTGCCAAGCGATTGATAAAGCAACTCGTCGTAATGAAGTAGATGTGCTTATTATCGGCCGCGGAGGTGGTTCACTGGAAGACCTGTGGTGTTTCAATAATGAGACTTTGGCGCGAAAAATATTTTCTTGCCCTTTACCTACAATCAGCGCTGTAGGTCACGAAGTTGACGTGACAATTGCGGATTTTGTAGCAGATGTTCGAGCGCCGACGCCTTCTGCTGCCGCAGAATTAGTTAGTACAGACGTCATCGAAGTGATTCAAAACATACAAAACCTTAAAGGTCGGCTACAACGTAGCATGCGCAGTCATCTGCAATTTCACAAACATAGATCGCAAATAGCTAGCCAACAACTAAAACCGCTTCATCCTGAAAACCGGATTAAACAACAAGCGCAGTTTTTAGATCAAATGCAAATGTTATTGGAACATAGAGTAAAGGCATCCATAGAAAGACGTGCTAAGAAAATGGCTACCTTGTCGCAACGATTGATGACTCGCTCACCAATAAATGGTATCGAGCGGCAATTGCAGAACAATCAGAACTTAACTAAACAACTAAACAAATCCATATTGAACTTTCTGGGTAAAAAACAACTCCAACTAGCCAAGTCATCAGAATTGTTAGACAGCGTTAGCCCGCTTTCGACCTTATCCAGAGGTTATAGTATTACCTACAGAGGCGATGAAATTATTAAGCAAAGTAAACAATTAAATGTGAATGACGAAATTGTTAGTCGATTCCATGATGGTTCAATAAAAAGTAAAGTCCTAAGCAAATAAATTGAACCAAAAACTGCACATCACTTCGTAGTGGGAGGTGCGGTCAATGGAAATCAAATATACGGGAAAATTCCGCCACCATCTTTTGAACATGACGCAGACGCAGGAAACGGTAGACTCATTCCATCTGTTTCTGTAGAGCAGTTTGCGGCCCCAATGGGCCGCTGGTTCGGACTTAGTGACGACCAACTCATTACCGCGTTGCCAAATTTAGTGAACTTTCCTCAAGCCTTATTAAACTTTGTTTAATAAGGCTTCGGTGGAAAATTCAGCGGTTCTATTTTTTATGGTGAGTCATTAAACGCTTACGTTTTCGTTGTTGCGATAACGTGAGCTTATTAGTTTTCCCTTCAAATGGATTAGCACCTTCTTTAAACTCAACGCGAATAGGTGTTCCCATAGTTTGCAAAGACTTACGATAATAATTCATCATGTAACGTTTGTAGGCGTCTGGTAAGTCCTCTACTTGATTACCATGGATGATAATCACTGGCGGATTATATCCACCGGCATGGGCGTATTTCATTTTAACCCGACGGCCACGCACCATAGGCGGCTGATGGTCTTCTTGAGCCATTTCCATTATGCGCGTTAGCATTGAAGTATTGATACGTTTTGTAGCAGACGCATAGGCTTCTTGAACCGATTCAAACAGATGCCCTACTCCGGTACCATGTAAAGCAGAAATAAAATGAATTCTAGCGAAATCCACAAATCCTAAGCGGCGATCTAGCTCACGCTTAATATCATCTTTTATATCTTTAGACAGTCCGTCCCATTTATTAACAGCAATAACTAACGAACGGCCGGCATTGAGTACGAAACCCAACAAACTTAAATCTTGATCGGCGATACCTTCTCTAGCATCGATACACAACAACACCACGTTTGCTTCTTCAATGGCTTGTAGCGTTTTAATTATCGAGAATTTTTCAACGGCATCAGATACTTTTTTGCGTTTTCGAACTCCAGCAGTATCGATCAGAATATATTCTCGGTCATCCCGCTCCATAGGAATAAAAATACTGTCGCGAGTCGTTCCTGGCATATCAAACACGACGACTCTTTCTTCACCTAATATTCTATTGGTGAGCGTAGATTTACCCACATTCGGTTTACCCACAATTGCTAATTTAATAGGCAGACTCTGCAATCTTTGCAACTCAGCTTCTGCATTTTCACCATCATCATTACGCACAACTTCAGGAATGTGCATATCTGGATAACTTTTTTCAAGCGGCTTGAGAGACTTTTCAAGTAACTGGGTTACACCGCGGCCATGTGCGGCTGCAACTTGGGAAATCTCACCCAATCCAAGGGAGTAGAACTCAGCAGTTTCACTGTCACCATCTATACCATCGACTTTATTAGCGACCACATAAACGGTTTTTTCTTGTTTACGTAAATGATTCGCAATACCGATATCGGCTGGGGTCAATCCGGCTCTGGCATCGACTAAAAACAACACCACATGAGCTTCGTCAATTGCTAACAGAGATTGCTCCGCCATTTCAGCATCAATGCCCTGTTCATCTCCACTAATACCGCCAGTATCCACAACGATAAACTGTAGACCTTCATATTTCGCTTGCCCATATTTACGGTCACGGGTTAATCCTGGGTAATCCGCAACCAAGGCATCGCGACTATTCGTCAAGCGATTAAATAAAGTTGATTTTCCCACGTTGGGACGGCCAACGAGAGCGACGACAGGTAACATAATATCATTCCAATAAAAAAGTCGCGGCTCAAGTATCCTATATAGATAATTGAGCCGCCAATGTTTGTACTAAAGCTGTGATGTGAATAAGACTATTAAGCACTCAACACGCACAATCTGTGATTATAAGCCTATATAAACCAGTTAGATTATAGGTACTTCAATCGCGATTAATTCACCATCTCTAGTTTGTGTATAAAGCTTGTTGCCAAAAGCAACCGGAGCAACGTATATCCCTTCATCTTCATCATCGCCGCCGATATCCATGCGCGAGACAATTTTACCATCCGTTTTATCCAACCAATGTAAAAATCCGTATTTGTCGCCCACTACAATATATTTACCTATAGATTCGGGGGAAGTTAAATTCCGCTTCTTAAGGCTGCTTTGGCTCCACATTTCTACACCGTTACGGCGGTCAATGCTGTAAATATTGCTGTTTTTATCCGTCACGTACAAGCTATTGCCGTCGATACCTAAGCGTCTATAGGAGTTGTATTCACGCTTCCATATGACTCGCCCACTGCGCAGTTCAACTGACGCTAGTGTGCCATCAAAAGAAATAACGTACACATTAGGGCCAACGACTAACGGCTGACTATCAATATCAACAATACGTTCAAGTTCGGTTGCACCAGAAGGCGCTGAAATAGTCTGTTCCCAAGCTGTTTGACCACTACCCAGTATGTTCACAACCAGTTTACCTGTCGCTGTTCCCACTAGAGCACCACCGTTTGCTGCAACAGGCGCTGAGATACCTCGCAAACTAAGCGCAGGCACGTCTGACTCAAACAACCACAATTGTTTTCCAGTACTGGCATCTAAGGCAAACAATGCACCAGAACCAGTATTTACAAGTACGACATTTTCATCAACAGCAGGTGAGGCAATAATTTCACCACGGACTTTACTCGTCCATTTGGTTTCACCGGTATTCACATCTAAGGCAAAAACTTCACCGTTTTCAGACCCAAAGAAAACAGTTTCATAGATGACTGTAATGCCACCGGAAATTTTTGCAGAAATGCCGTTTGACCACATATTCGTGATAAAACTATACCATTTATCATTTGGATAAAATGCTAAGTCACGCTTCCAAACCTGTTTTCCTGACTCTAGCTCATAGGCAGCAACAATACCTTGTCGGCTTGCGGCAAAGACTTTGTCATAGGCTACAGCTGGGCGCAATCTGGAGTAAAACTTATCGACTCCACCAGTAAGATTATCTGACCACAATCGGTTAGCAGTAAACTGGGACTCAATTGGCTGTAAAGTACGGATTTCGATTTCTTCGTCATCCATAAACCAACCAGAAATGGTTGAACAACCTGCAAGTGTCATCACACTCACAAATGTCACTACTTTTATCCAACCTAAGCGCATACTAATACTACCCATTAATAGCAACCGCTAAGTTATCTAATTTCATTTTAACTAATTGGTTGTTTGCGTTTATTTTCAACGAATCATTATAGGCTTTTTTTGCATCATCAAATTGTTCTTGATTGACGTATATGTCCCCTTTGATCTCGTCGACTTGTGCCGCAAACGCATCTTGAGTAACTAGTGTCAAACTAGCCATCGCCTCGTCAAATTGACTTAATGCGTTTTGCACTCTAGCTAAGCGTAAATTTGCTACACTCTTAATCGCAGCATCACTGGCGTTATCAGCAACAAACTTCAAATGACCTGCGGCTTTTTCTAACTCACCTTTTTCAACTGATAATTTAGCTAGCTGCAACGCTGTTAAAATAGAGTAGCCACTGTCGTTATTTTCAACAAAAGCTTGCGCTTTTTCAGTGTTGTCTGCAGTCAACGTTGTCGTAACCAACTCGTAAGACTTTGAAGCAGCTTCTTTCTCAGCAATTTGCGTATCGTTGTAATATCTCCAACCGTACAAACCGCCAACGCCCAATACCACACCAACCGCAATCGCTAAGCCATTTTCACGCCAAAAACGTTTAATTGCTTCTACTTGTTGTTCTTCTGTTGCTAATTGTTCCATTTAGTTTTCCTCGTACAACTCGTCATGACTTATGCAGACACAACCTTAAATTTTAAAATACTGGCCTAAAAAAGTGCTAAGTTCTTCGCTGGCAATCGATACTTGTGGAATATCTTCACGTAGATATTTCACCATCACTTTATTTTCATGCATTTCGTTTTCGCCGATCACCAATACAATTGATGCTCCGCTTTTATCTGCACGTTTCATCTGCTTTTTTAAGTTTCCACCACCGCAATGTAATTGGATTCTAAGCTGTGGTGCTAAATCTCTCAATTGCTCAGACAATTTCATAGCGTAAAGTTCCGTTGAATCACCTAAGGCTGTCACATAAATATCAACAGGATCAGGAACATCGGAAGTTAACTCTAAGGTTTGCAACATCAATACAAGACGCTCAATCCCCATTGCAAAACCAACAGCTGAGCTAGGTTTACCGCCCAATTGCTCGACTAAGCCATCATAGCGTCCACCTGCACACAGAGTACCTTGTGCGCCAAGACTATCAGTCACCCATTCAAATACTGTGCGATTGTAATAATCCAAGCCGCGCACTAAACGTGGGTTTACCCGATAAGCAATACCCATGTTGTCTAATTTTGTGCATAAAGACTCGAAGTGAGTTTTTGATTCTGGATCTAAATATTCTAATAGTGTGGGCGCATCTTTAATCGCCTCTTGTACTTGGGGATTTTTGCTATCCAACACACGCAACGGGTTAGACTCCAAGCGACGCAAGCTATCTTCATCCAGTTGAGATTTGCGCTCTATGAGATATTCGACAAGCGCTTCTCGATATTCAGCTCGCGCCTGATTAGAACCTAAGGAATTTAGCTCCAAGGTTACATGCTCGCTTATCCCAAACACTTTCCATAACCTAGCGCTGAGCATAATCACTTCAACATCAATATCCGGCCCTTCTAAGCCAAAGGTTTCAACACCAAATTGATGGAATTGACGATACCTTCCCTTTTGCGGCCGTTCATGACGAAACATCGGGCCCATGTACCAAATACGTTGCTGTTGATTGTAAATCAGACCATGCTCATTTCCCGCTCTAACACAACTCGCGGTATTTTCTGGACGAAGGGTCAAGCTGTCACCGTTACGATCAGCAAAGGTGTACATCTCTTTTTCGACTATGTCTGTCACTTCACCAATCGAGCGCTTAAATAAATCGGTACTTTCGACGATCGGCGTACGTAGCTCTTGATAACCGTATGCGACAACGACGCGACGAATATTGTTCTCCACCCATTGCCATATACCTGAATCAGCGGGTAAGCAATCGTTCATCCCGCGAACAGCTTGAATTTGTTTTGTCACTAAATACTTACTCTGAAATCCGTAACTGTATTGGCTACCAAATTGCCAATACCCTAATAAAAAAGCCCCGTATTATAGGGGCTTTGGTAGTAGTGTTACAAGCGATAAAAATTTTTATCCCACTTGTTTAACATCAATTTTTCGTGCTGCATCTAACTGAGAAGCTTTAGCTCGAATGCGTTTTTCTAATTGATCAACTAAATCTTCGTTAGACAAGCGTTCCTTTTGACGTTTGCCATCTAAATAAAATCCACTCATATTACGTGCGCCAGTAAGACCTAAATCCGACACTTCTGCTTCACCAGGCCCATTCACAACACAGCCTATAATTGAAACATCCATGGGCGTTAGTATATCTTCTACACGCTGTTCTAAGGCATTGACTGTCGCGATTACATCAAATTCCTGTCGTGAACAGCTAGGACACGCTATAAAATTAATTCCTCTAGAACGGATTCGCAACGATTTCAAAATGTCGAAACCAACTTTAATTTCTTCTATCGGATCGGCAGCTAATGAAATACGAATTGTATCGCCAATCCCTTCAGCCAATAGCATTCCCAATCCGACCGAGCTTTTTACTGCTCCAGAACGGAACCCACCAGCTTCGGTGATCCCTAAGTGCAAGGGTTGATCGATTTTCTTAGCGAGTTCTCTATATGCTCCAACCGCGAGAAACACATCAGACGCCTTAACACTGACTTTAAACTGGTCAAAATTCAATTTATCTAGAATATCCACATGCCGCATCGCTGATTCGACTAATGCAGCAGGAGTAGGCTCACCATATTTTTCTTGCAGCTCTTTTTCCAACGAGCCGCCATTGACACCTATACGTATTGGAATATTTTTATCTTTTGCGCAATCAACTACAGAGCGCACTCGCTCCATACTACCAATATTACCAGGGTTAATGCGTAAACAGTCCACTCCATATTCGGCGACCTTCAATGCAATCCGATAGTCAAAATGAATGTCAGCTATTAGCGGCACGTTCACCTGTTTACGAATTTCTTTAAACGCTTCTGCAGCATCCATTGTTGGCACTGAAACTCGCACGATTTCACCACCGACTCCAACAATTCGATTGATTTGTGCAACAGTAGCTGCCACATCTGTGGTGTGTGTATTGGTCATGGATTGCACAGCGATGGGTGCTCCATCACCAATGGGCACATTTCCTACGTTAATACGTGTAGATTTACGTCGTTTTATAGGAGAATCAGAAAACATATCTATACCTTTAACTACGGAGCAAATGGTAGTGAAAATTTCGCCGTTTTACCAGCGTCAAAACGGGACATATCAACTTGCACACCGTCGTAACTTATTTGTACCACTTGTGGTGCGCCTAATGTGACTTCAAAGGGGGCCACCCCAGACACGGTCATAACACGGCCTTGCTTTTTTACGCCGTAGGCTATTGCTTCACCCGTTGCGTCAACTAAATTCATCCAGCAATTTTCAGAAAACTCAAAGACCAGTTCAATATTTTTCAGGTCAGCGGTTTGCTGCTCAGTTGTTTCTTCCGTGGCCAATTCAATAGTATCTGGCTCAGAAACTGTGTCTTCAGGTTGCAAATTACTTTCTTCAATTTCAGCCGCATTATCTTGTTCAATTTGCGCACTGATGATGAGATCATCAGCTGTAGGTTGTTCAGACAACTCCGGCTCTTCAAAAGTTTGTGCTGTATCTGTGGTTTCAACCGTTGAAACGGGGTTTGAAACTGAATTATCTGAGGAGTCCTGTTGTAACCACCAAATAACCACCAATGCTAACATTGCAGCGACAATGCCATAGGTGATCAGCATCAAGCGGTCGTCATTTGCTTGCTTTGCTACGCGCTTTGAAAAACTTTGCAGCTTAGCCGGTTCTTTTTCCTGTTCATATTGAGAAGCAAATGCTTCTAATACGACTTCTTCTTTTACCTGTACTTGTTTCGCATACAACTTCAAATAACCTTTGGTAAAGGTCATCGAAATTTTAGGATCGTATTCATCAGATTCGATCGCCGCTATGATATTTGCTTTTAAATGCAGTTTATTAGCTATATCACCGACCGTCAGCCCAGATTTTTCACGCGCTTCTTTCAAAATAGCGCCAGGTCCTTTTACTGATACTGGCTGTTCTTGTTGTTCTTCGGTCATTTCTGTTCTACCGCTTCAGGGTCTATCACAATTAATTTTTTTCCTACATATATAGATGATGCATCTGGAAGTTCGTTCCAATCGATTAGTCGCTGCATTTTTACATTATACTTCAACGAAATACGATACAAATTTTCGCCTTTTTCAACGACATGATATTGGGCAATTTGAGTGTCTTCACTGTCCGGTTTGTTTTTTACATTTTCAGTTGAAATGTCAGACTCATTTTCAACTGGTTCGACTATCGGAAGATCCTCTACCGGATAGTCTTTTAGCGGTGCTTTATCTTGTTGTTGCTTAGCCAGATTCTGCTCTTCTTGCGCGGTTATTTCATTGTCACGATTAGCATTATTTAATGTTTCTGAAACTGGGGGTTGAGTTTCTTTATTAACAATTTGATCGGTAGCAGGTTTAAGCTGTTTGACAACTTTTTGTTTAGTCACCAAGTTGCTTATGTTTTTACGATTTTTTATATATTCCAACGTCTTAGGATGACTAGGATACATGCTTATTAGCATATCGCCGTACCCCTTAGCAAGCTCATCATTGTTGAGCGCCTGCTCTATTACCACTGACATATAAAGCGTGTCCGCCGTTACTCTGGAGTTTTTTTCAAGTCGACGTAAGCTAAGTTTTGCATCGTTCCATTGTTGCTGTTGCATTTGCAATTCAACTAAAAGTTGCAGTGCTTTAGCTCTAGACGGTTGATGATTTAACGAACTTTGTAAATAGGTAATCGCGTCATCGATTTGCCCCTGACTTTGACTACAAAGCGCTAAATTTTCGTATGTCTCAGCTGTTGAAATATAGTTCGCACTATTCACTGCTTTTAGAAAATAGTTTTTGGCTTCTTCATAATTACCGTTTTCACACAAAAATGCGCCATATGAATTAGCGATATCGGGATTTTTAGGATCAAAGTCTAGCGCTTTTTGATAAGCATCATCGGCTAGTTTAATCTCATCTACCTGTTGGTAATAATAGGCCATACTAAAATGTGCATCCGCTAGGCGAGGTGCAAATTGCAGTGCTTTATCCAGATTGAATTTAGCCTGACTAAAATTGCCATTTTTAAGATAAGTAAGTCCTAAAGAGATTCTGTTTTTTGCCGCAGCGACAGGATCAAAATCATCACTTGCTTTAAAACCGTCAGGTAATGGTTCACTGACACAAGCTGAGAGAAATATCATTGCGACAATCAAAAAACTACGCATAAAATTCACTTACGTTGAGGGCTGTTTACTCAGCCTATGCTAACTGCTTGTTAGCGACTTATCCAACTAGTTGGCTAATTTTACTGAAATTTGTTCACCTTTCAGTTGTTTTTTCAGCATTCGTTTTGTGCGGTCGACCACGTCGCCTACTAATTGACCGCATGCTGCATCAATATCATCACCGCGAGTTTTACGTACCACGACTGTAATTCCATACTCCATCAGTACTTTTGAAAAACGGTCGATACGAGAATTACTGGAGCAGGTATAAGGAGAACCAGGGTAAGGATTAAAAGGTATTAGATTTATTTTACATGGTGTTTCTTTAAGTACTTTAGCAAGCTGGTGCGCCTGATCAGTGCTGTCATTTATGCCGTTGAGCATAACATACTCAACTGTGACTTTTCCTTGATTCGCGTTCGACTTTGCTAAATAACGCCTTACCCCTGCCAAAAACTCTTCGATTGGGTACTTTTTATTCACAGGAACAATTTCGTCGCGTAGATCATTCGTAGGAGCATGAAGCGAAATAGCCAAAGCGACATCTATCATATCACCTAATTTATCAAGGGCTGGCACCACACCTGAGGTACTTAGGGTAACTCTGCGCTTAGACAATCCAAAACCTAAATCATCTAACATAATGTCCATGGCTGGCACCACATGCTTCAGGTTTAGAAGCGGCTCCCCCATCCCCATCATCACAACGTTAGTAATAGGTCTTTTAGCCGTATCTTTCGATAAGCCAATGGTAGTTGCGACTCGCCATACCTGACCTATTATTTCAGAAACAGTTAGATTACGATTGAATCCTTGTTGCGCTGTAGAGCAGAAAGTACATTCCAAAGCACAGCCAACCTGTGATGATACACACAAGGTAGCGCGATCCGCTTCAGGGATCCAAACAGTCTCTACTTCCTGTCCACCTTCAAGTTTTAAGGCGAACTTGATGGTGCCATCAGTGGCATTTTGTTGATAAGCAATTTCCGGCGCTTTTATTTCACAACGTTCAACAAGTTTAGCCCTTAACGACTTATTGAGGTTAGTCATCTTTTCAAAGTCTGTTTCCCCCTGCTGATAAATCCATTTCATCAATTGATCCGCACGAAATGGTTTCTCACCAATTGACGCGAAAAACTCTCGCAAACCTTGGCGATTAAAATCTAACAAATTGGTTTTAGCCACTTGACTGACTACAGACATAAAACAAACAACCTCAATTAAACAGGAACAAATTGTACAATTTATACGCAAACTTTACTACGACAAAAGGGGAGCAATGCTCCCCTTTTGAAAAAAGCAAAACGCTTAGCGTGTGCGTGGGCAGATTTCTTCGTCAGAGAAAAAATACGCAATTTCACGCGCTGCAGATTCAGCAGCATCAGAACCGTGAACCGCATTTTCATCAATTGATGCAGCATAATCTGCACGTAATGTACCCGCTAGCGCTTCAGCAGGATTGGTAGCACCCATAATTTCGCGATGGCGTAAAACTGCATTTTCGCCTTCTAACACTTGAACCATAACTGGGCCAGACGTCATGAAAGAAACAAGCGCGTTAAAGAAAGGACGCTCACTGTGTTCAGCGTAAAAGCCTTCTGCTTGCTCTTTGCTTAAGTGCACCATTTTTGATGCAACAATGCGAAGCTTTGCAGATTCGAAACGATTATAGATCGCACCGATAACATTTTTTGCTACTGCGTCTGGTTTAATGATTGAAAAAGTACGTTCTAAGGCCATTTACAGGTCTCCGATTACATATAAAAAAATAATTGCTAAAATTTCCGCGCGGATTATATGCAACTTTACAATCAATGACTAATTTATCTGGTAAATTCCGCAAACTTTTTTATTTTAGCTGTAACAAAAGATCAACACAGTTGAAAAAAACACCCCAATTTCATTCTGCTTTTCACGTTTCAAGCCCATATCAACAGTATAAGCGTCATAATTTGTTCATATAAATGTAGCAAATATTTCATTCTCAACTCTTAAGGTAAACCGCTGATTTTAACACTACATATCTATGACGGAATAATAATGAAAGAGCAGCTAAAAAAGTTAAAGGTTGGGTTAGTTACTTTAGCAGTGGTAACCGCGTTAAGTGGTTGTACGCTCGATGGTGACGATGGAAAAGATGGTGCAACTGGTCCTCAGGGGGCAGACGGTATTAATGGTGCTGATGGCGCGGATGGCCAAAGTTTACCTCGCGAATTGGCGATTGAAGTTGTTGGCAGATTTGCAGCTGGCGGCGTCGAAGTTTATGGTAAAAGTGCTGCCGAAATTGTGCAGTTCCACGAAACGTCGCAATCAGCATTTGCGATCAATGCGGCCATGAATCAAATCGAAGTTATTTCGTTAGTGAACTTGCCAACCGTAGCAGTTGGAAATCCAATAACTGATACGAGCCTAACCTCTACTGCCTTTACGTTTCCTAGCAGTGTAACCGTGAAAGATGCCAACGACCTTGACCAAACAATCGCATTAGGTGCGGCAAACTCAGTAGCAATCAATGCGGATATGCTTGCACTAGCGGTTGAAGGTGAATCAAAAACGGATGAAGGTGCCGTACTGTTTTATACACTAGACGCAATGGGGCAAGGAACATTTGTGAAAGCGGTCTTAGTCGGCGCCCTACCCGATATGGTGACTTTTAGCGAAGATGGAAGTTTAGTGCTTGTCGCAAATGAAGGGGAACCAGATACAGATTACAATGTTGATCCTGAAGGCAGTATTTCAGTAATTGCGGTCACCGACGGTGTCCCTGCTGATCTGGCAGAAAACATCAACCTTAGCTCCGACATGGTATTTTCAAACGATACCTTAGACGAAGAAGACTACGATACAGATGAAGAAAGAAGAGCGCTTCTTGAAGCTATGGGAGTTAAGTTTGCCGGTCCAGATGGCACGACAGTAGCGCAAGATCTTGAACCTGAATACATTGCCATGAGCGTTGATGGCAAAAAAGCTTATGTATCCTTACAAGAAGCAAATGCAATTGGGATTATCGACTTAGACGATATGAGCATAGAAGTGAAAGGATTAGGATTTAAAGATTGGGGGAAATTCGAATTAGATTTCAGCAATGAAGATGAAGTCCCAAGCTTCAGCAGTGTTGCTGGTCTTTACGGTATGTATCAACCTGACACAATCGCAACTTACCAATGGAATGGGGCAACTTTTATATTATCTGCCAACGAAGGAGATTCACGTGATTGGGATGCATTTTCAGAAGAGGTGCGGGTTGAGGACATAGTAGATCCAGACGAATTGAATATGCTGTTGTCAGATGAGTTACAAGCTGCATATGATGCCAGTGGTGCGGATGACGGTCTTGGACGTCTCAAAGTAACCACAGAGCTGGGTGACGCTGACGAAGATGGCGTGTATGAAGCACTTTACGCTTATGGCTCTCGCTCTTTCTCAATTTGGGATCAAAGCATTAATCAAGTCTTCGATTCTGGCGATGATTTCGAAAAAATCTCTTCCGCTATCCTTGGTAACGACTTTAACAGTGCTCACACTGAGAATAAAGGGGACAATCGCTCAGATGACAAAGGTGGCGAGCCAGAAGCAATTGCAGTGGGAGAAGTGAACGGACGTACCTATGCGTTTATCGGTTTAGAGCGTTCAGGCGATCTATTCACCTACGACGTAACCAATCCATTTAATGTTGCTTTTGTTGCACATAACAACAACCGTGACTTCACCACTGATTTCGAATTGGATGATGATCTTGATAATCCGTGTGACGAAAATGAAGGTATGGATTGTTCTGAAGTGGCTGATTCAGGCGACCTAGGTCCAGAAAGCATTAAATTTGTACCAGCCGAGCAAAGCCCTAACGGCAATGCCTTACTGATTATCGGTAACGAAGTCAGTGGTACTGTGACGATTTATCAGGTAACTGAAATCCAATAAGCAAAACGTTAGGTTTCAAAAGACACAAAAAACCCCGGTAGTCCGAGGTTTTTTATGATTTATTTCAAGTCAGAAAGACTAATGCCCTTCACTGACCTGATTCACTGTGTACTTAGGAATTTCCACGACTAAATCTTCATCTTGAATAATCGCTTGGCAACCAAGTCGAGATTCAGGCTCAAGACCCCAAGCTTTATCCAACATGTCTTCTTCTAGATCATCTGCTTCACCCAGTGAATCTAAACCTTCGCGAATTAGCACATGGCAAGTTGTACAAGCACACACTTTTTCACACGCATGCTCAATACCAATATTATTTTTCAAAGCCAAATCTAACACCGAAGTGCCCTTCTCTCCTTCCAAAACTGCGCCATCTGGACACAACTCTGCATGCGGTAAAAATATAATCTGTGGCATTATCGCGCTCCTTAAAACCTAAATTTCGTTAACTGAGTGGCCGGTAAGTGCCTGATTAATTGATTTATCCATTCGTCTTGCAGCAAACGCTTGGCTGATATTGTCGACTTTTTCGATAGCAGTTTTAATTGCTTCTATGTCTGTTCCTTCAGCTAGGGATAACATCTGTTGTAAGGCGTCTTTAATCGCCGCATTTTCATCTTTGCTGAGTAACTCGTCACCGTCTTTTTGCAGAGCACTGTTTAGCGTTTCTGCCACCCTAGAGGCCTCGACTTGCTGTTCTTTCAGCATACGCGCTTGCATATCTTGTTTGGCATGTAGCATTGAAGACTTCAACATTTCAGCCACTTCTGCATCCTCAAGACCATAGGAAGGCTTAACTTGAATTTCAGCTTTCACGCCTGTGGATTTCTCCATTGCTGTGACGTTAAGTAAGCCATCTGCATCAACCTGGAATGTGACTCGAATATGTGCCGCTCCTGCTGCCATAGGAGGTATGCCAGTCAAATTAAATTTTGCTAGTGATCGACAATCTTTAACTAATTCCCGTTCACCTTGCAGAACATGCACCATCATTGCCGTTTGGCCATCTTTAAACGTGGTAAACTCTTGGGCCTTAGCAACTGGAATTGTGGTATTACGAGCAACGATTTTTTCCGTTAATCCGCCCATGGTTTCAATCCCCAAAGACAGCGGCAAAACATCTAGCAATAACATTTCGTTGTCTGGCTTATTACCGGCTAAGATATCCGCTTGTATCGCCGCCCCAATCGCTACAACTTTATCAGGATCAATTGATGTAAGTGGTGTTTTACCAAAAAACTCACCAACTTTATGACGCACCATAGGTACACGGGTCGAACCACCTACCATTACCACTTGTAAAACGTCTTCTAACTCAACTTCAGCATCTTTGACTGCGCGTCGACAAGCCCGCAATGACTTTTTCACTAAAGGTTCGATTAAACTTTCAAAGGTCAAACAGCTAATAACTACCTCATGACTATCGCCTTGATCATCAGTGAACTGGATATCAACTGCCGAATCATTACTTAATGCTTCTTTGGCAAGTTTTGCATCATCGAGTAAGCGACGACGTAAACCTTTCGATATTTCTGCGGGAAGATTGGCCTGTTTACAAATATAGTCAAACAGCAGTTGATCGAAGTCGTCTCCTCCCAATGCCGTGTCACCACCGGTAGCCAAAACTTCAAACACGCCTTTAGATAATCTAAGGATAGAAATGTCGAACGTTCCACCGCCTAAATCATAAATAGCTATTACCCCTTCCTGGCCACTATCTAACCCATAGGCAATCGCAGCGGCTGTGGGCTCATTAAGCAATCGTAAAACATGCAACCCAGCCAATTGCGCCGCATCTTTGGTGCCTTGCCGTTGTGCATCGTCAAAATAGGCAGGAACTGTCACCACTGCACCCGTTAATTCATCTCCTAAGGAGTCTTCTGCGCGGGCTTTTAAGTTTGCTAAAATTTCTGCAGAAACTTGAATTGGGTTAACAGTAGAACCGGGGACTTTAATTGTTATTTGTTCTTTGTCAGTTACAAACTCGTAAGGTAAATTGGGATAATGAGTTTGGATATCTTTTAGGCTTCTTCCCATCAAACGCTTAACTGACACTATTGTGTTAGCAGGATCAAGATTAGCAGATTGTTTAGCTTGCTCACCGACGATCGTTTCAGAGGATGAATATTGAACTACAGAAGGCAAAATATGCCGACCGAATTGATCTGGCAGGGTTTCGGGTTTCCCGCTTCGCACGGTCGCTACCAATGAATTGGTCGTACCTAAGTCAATGCCAACAGCTAGTTTACGTTGATGAGGTGCAGCCGCTTGACCCGGCTCTGCAATTTGCAATAGTGCCATAATTCGTTCTAACTCGCTTTTTAATTTTTAGTGACACGCATAGGCGTTAATCTTCAAATAATGAATCTTCTTTGAGTTCGATCTCTTTGTGCAGTTTATTCAAGAACTTTAACTTTCTTACTTCTGCCGCTGCAAGCGCATTCGCCTGCTCTGTTTGTTCTTCAAGCAATTCGCTTAAGGTTTCAAAGTGTTGTTTAGAGTGTATCGCAACATCTTTATCTAAATCCGCTAATGCCTGTTCAGGATCTGCTGCATCATCAACTTCAGACAAGTGTTCTCGCCATTCCATTTGCTGCATTAAGAATGTTGGATCTTGCATGGTTTGGGTTTCATGTTGCAACTCAATACCTCTGAGTTCCAACAGATGCTCAGCACGCGAGAGAGGATTTTTAAGAATTTGATAGCCGTCATTGACTTGCGCATTCTTTTGCACAGCCATGAGCTTTTCCTGACCACCTGCGTTAGAAAAACGATCTGGATGCGTGACTTTAGCTAATGATTGATAAACGTTAGCTAGCTGAGTTTTGTCCACCTGAAAATTTTCTGGCAAACCAAAAAGCGTAAAGAAGTTCATAACGATGTTTTACTTTCTAAAAACAAACTAGCCGATAAGCTGCTGGCAACAGCATTAAACATTAAAGCTTTCGCCACAACCACATTCACCATTTGCGTTAGGGTTATTAAACAAAAACCCTTCGTTAAGGCCTTCTTTGGCGAAATCTAGTTCAGTACCGTCAAGATAAACCAAGCTTTTACCATCAATGATGATTTTTATGCCATTATCTTCAAATACTTGGTCATCAGCATTTAACTCGTCAACAAATTCCAGAACATAAGCCAAACCCGAGCAACCAGTGGTTTTTACACCTAAGCGTAAACCTACCCCTTTTCCTCGGCCTTCTAGAAATGTTCTGGCTCGCTTTGCAGCTGAGTCTGACACTTTAATTCCCAAAACTGACTCCTCTAACTATTTTACTGAGCTTTGCTGTGCTTTGATTTATAATCTTCTACTGCTGCTTTGATAGCATCTTCAGCCAAAATAGAGCAGTGAATTTTTACCGGAGGCAACGCTAACTCTTCAGCGATGTCTGTATTCTTGATTGTCACAGCTTCATCAAGCGTTTTGCCTTTTACCCATTCAGTTACTAATGAACTTGAGGCTATTGCTGATCCACAACCATAGGTTTTAAATTTAGCATCTTCAATGACACCATTTTCACCCACTTTAAGTTGCAGTTTCATCACGTCACCACAGGCCGGTGCTCCTACCATACCAGTAGCAATGGTTGGGTCGCTCTTATCAAACCCACCTACATTGCGTGGATTTTCATAATGATCAATAACTTTTTCACTGTAAGCCATGTTACTTACCTCTTAAATTACGATTTCTCGCGTTAATTCCAAACTATCTGATCCATCAATTAGTGATGAACCCATTCAACTTTTGTCAGATCGACACCGTCTTTAAACATATCCCAAAGCGGTGACATTTCGCGTAGCTTGTCGATCGCATTTTGCACCACGCTAACAACGTGATCGATATCTTCTTCAGTAGTGAATCGACCAATACTAAAACGAATCGAACTGTGCGCTAATTCATCGTTTAAGCCTAATGCTCTCAATACGTAAGACGGCTCTAAACTTGCAGAAGTACACGCAGATCCTGATGACACTGCCATATCTTTAAGTGCCATAATCAATGACTCACCTTCTACATAGGCGAAGCTAACATTTAGGTTTGCGGTGACACGTTGCTCAAGGTCACCATTTAAGTACACTTCCTCGATATCTTTCAGGCCGTTCCATAAACGATTACGTAGTTTTAAAATGCGCGCATTTTCTTCGACCATTTCTTCTTTGGCAATACGGAAAGCTTCTCCCATGCCAACAATCTGATGTGTTGCCAATGTACCTGAACGCATTCCACGTTCATGTCCACCGCCGTGCATTTGCGCTTCTATTCTAACCCGTGGTTTACGACGTACATACAATGCTCCGATACCTTTAGGGCCATATATTTTATGTGCAGAAAAAGACATCAAATCGACTTTTAACGCTTGTAAATCGATATCAATTTTACCGGCACTTTGAGCGGCATCGACATGGAACAAAGTTTTATTTTCACGACAAATTTCACCAATTTGCTGAATGTCCTGAATAACTCCGATTTCATTATTAACGTGCATAATGCTAACCAGTACTGTATCTGGACGAAGATTGGCTTTAAATGCATCTAAATCCAATAAACCATTCGGCTTAGGATCCATATAAGTTACTTCGAAACCTTCACGTTCCAATTGACGACAGGTATCTAGCACAGCTTTGTGTTCAGTTTTTAAGGTAATAATGTGTTTACCTTTTTTACTGTAAAAATGGGCTGCACCTTTAATTGCAAGGTTATCAGACTCAGTTGCGCCTGATGTGAAAACTATCTCACGAGGATCCGCATTCACCAATTCAGCAATTTGATTTCTAGCAAGGTCAATAGCTTCCTCAGCAATCCAGCCAAACTTGTGTGAACGAGAGGCAGGATTACCGAAATTTCCTTCTAGTGTTAGACACTCCATCATTTTTTGGGCTACGCGCGGATCAACCGGAGTGGTTGCCGAATAATCCAAATAGATAGGTAAATTAATATTGCTCATTTTTGGCTCCGCTTATAATTGCAAACTAATTTCGATTTCGTTTGCAACAACCGTATTAAGTTGTTTATTTCTGTCTTGTCTTCCTGCCACAGCTTTTACGTCTTGTTTGGCCATAAGTTCACCTAACGTAATGCTATTCAGAAAATGACTAATTCTTTCACTCAAATCTTGCCATAGGCTATGAGTTAGGCAGCGTTCACCACCTTGACAATCTGAATTGCCTTGGCAACGGGTTGCATCTACAGATTCATCTACTGCACTGATGACTTCGCCCACTGCTATTTCTTCTGGCAAGCGACCTAATTTATATCCGCCGCCAGGTCCACGAACACTCTTAACCAGATTTTCTTTTCTTAAGCGTGAAAACAATTGCTCAAGATAAGATAATGAAATTTCCTGACGCTCCGAGATATCAGCCAACGAGACCGGCCCTCTTCGGGAGTGCAAGGCTACATCTAACATCGCAGTAACAGCGTATCGGCCTTTGGAAGTAAGTTTCATAGAAAATTCCAGTTAATAAGATGGTTGGAATTCTCACATACCTGACTAATTTAGTCAAGTATTAGACCAAGTAATTTAGTCAAGTATTACCTTTAATCAGATATCGTTAAATGGAGGGATCAAATGCATCTTTCGCTTTTTGGAAATCTTCAACTAAGTCCGAATCTTGAAAGTCATCGAGGGTGATTGAAGGTAGGGATTTACCACAAACTTCGCCTCCCATTTGATTGATTGCTTTGCACATTTCTTCTACTTTCGTATCTATCAAGTGAACATGATCAAGCATCACACCGATAGCGTTGGCGACCGGATCTGGATTGTCGGGCGCGACTGCGTATGCGTCAAATCCATATTTGCGCGCAATTTTATCACGATGTTGATGTTTATCTTGATCTTTTTGTTGTTTTTGCACAACGATTCGACCCGGAATACCAATCACAGTAGCGTTTTCGGGAACATCTTTAACCACAACAGAATTAGAGCCTACTTTTGCCCCTTTATGCATGGTAATCGGCCCAAGCACTTTAGCACCTGCTCCTACCACCACATTATCTTCTAACGTCGGGTGGCGTTTACCACCATTCCAACTGGTTCCACCTAAGGTCACACCATGATAAAGCGTGACATCATTACCGATTTCGGCGGTTTCTCCAATAACAACACCCATTCCGTGATCTATAAAAAACCGACGACCTAAAGTAGCCCCAGGATGAATTTCTATGCCTGTCATCCAGCGCGAAAAAGTTGAAATTGTGCGAGCGAGCCACTTCCAATTTGCTTTCCATAACCTGTGTGCAATGCGATGATACCAAATAGCATGAAGCCCCGGATAATTAACTAAAACCTCAAACGTGGTGCGTGCTGCAGGATCTCGATGAAATACACTTTGGATGTCTTCTTTAATTCGCTCAAACATATTGTTACTTAGCAGTTTCCTAATCTTTGGCTTTAATCGATTTATCAACAGACGCTAAAATGCCCCGCAGAATATTCAATTCTTGGGTTTCAGGTCGTGCGCGATTAAACAAACGTCTTAATTTGGTCATCACCATACCGGGATGTTGCGGAATGATGAAATTCGTTTTTGAAAGGGTTTGTTCCAAATGACTATAAAAACGCTCTAAATCATCGGCTAACGGATATTCATTGGTTTCTTCTGGTATACGAGATTTATTTAAAAACGCCATTCGAATTTCGTAACAAAGAGTTTGTACAGCGGCTGCTAAGTTTAATGAGCTATATTCAGGATTAGCGGGTATACACACATGGAAATGGCACTGCTGGAGCTCTTCATTGCTTAATCCATTGTTTTCACGTCCAAAAACTAATGCGACTGGATACTGCTCTACTTCACTAATGAGTTTCTCTCCACACTCGCGTGGTTCAAGCATTGGCCATGACAGCGTACGTGAACGCGCACTCGTACCGACAACTAAACCACAATCTTTAACCGCTTCTTCCAAAGTAGATACTATTTTCGCATTGGCCAGAACGTCCCCCGCGCCTGCAGCTAATGCACTGGCTTTGCCATCAGGTTTGTCTACCGGGTCAACTAATACCAATTGGCTAAGCCCCATGGTTTTCATCGCTCTAGCAGTTGAGCCTATATTACCTGTATGAGAAGTATTGACTAAAACTACACGAACTTTATCGAGTATTTCTGAACTAGCAGATTGAGGCGCATTTTTTGTGATAGACATAATGAGTTTCTTGTTTGACCAAATTTAAGCTTTAGCGCTTGGTTTAAATATTTGCATAGTAGACTTTACCATATTGAGCTGTAAGCTGCTGACAGCATGTTCTTTATTGCTTACTGTTCATTTGTAGTGAGTAACGCCAATAATCCATCGGCCGCGCAAAAACGTAATGCTGCATCAGCTTGTTGACGCACTACAGGTTTAGCATGATAAGCCACCCCCAACCCTGCTTGTGCCATCATTACCAAATCATTTGCACCATCGCCTAATGCAATCGTTTGCGATTTTTCAATAGCATACTTTTCAGCCAACATATTTAGGGTATCTGCTTTACTTTGAGCCCCGATGATTTCCCCTAAAACTTTACCTGTAAGTTTGCCATCAACAATTTCCAGTTGATTAGAAATGGCAAAATCCAGATCCAGACGTTGTGCCAGATAATCAGCAAAGTAAGTAAATCCGCCGGATGCGATAGCAAGTTTCCAATTCGCGTTTTTCAGTTCAGCTAATAATCGACTAATGCCAAGATTAATCGGTACGTTATCGCGAACGGTTTTTAAGATACTTTCGTCAGCACCAGCTAAACAAGCCACGCGACTAGTTAAACTTTGCGCAAAATCTAATTTGCCTTGCATTGCCAACTCAGTGACTTCTGACACCTGTTTACCCACTCCAGCTAACTTAGCAATTTCGTCAATACACTCAATGCCAATTACGGTGCTATCCATGTCCATCAATAAAAGGCCCGGTTTCGTTAAGGTAGGACGCTTCTCGAGTAAACTAATATCAACTTGAAAACGCACTGCTACCGTCTCGATTAAAGCGGGTAGGTTTGATGAGTCTAATACTGTGACTTGGGCATCAATGGCACAACCATTATTACCCTGATACCCCGGTTGATAAACCGTTACCTTTAGCGCTTCAGCAAGCGCACCTTGGATCTGGTATAGCTTTTCTAAATTCAGACTTTCAGAAAACAAAATCAACTGCTGACTCGCCGCGTCAGGGTTCTCAGTTAATTCAACCTGATGTGCTTCAGGTAAAACAAAACTCACATTTTTATGATGAAGATTGGTGAGAAATTTAGCAGAAAGCCACTCTTGAGTAGATAATTTAGTCGTAAGCACTGTTAACACGCCAGATTAGTCATTGGGACAACGGATTCTACCTAAATCACTTTGCTGTGCAATAAGATATCCCTATGATATAGAACAATTAGATTGATTCGGGCCGCATGACAACCTTGAATTAAATAAAACTAATTCTAATATTGGCAAATGAAGCAATTTGTCATATTGTCTTTGCCATGGACATGACAAAATTAGGTGTGGCTGAATCAGGCCATAAAATCCCCAGTAATTACTCAATATTTAAACGAGTAGCGAATCTCACCCTGTTGATAGTAGCGGCAGCGATTTGCGTTAACATTTGGCTTTTAAACACAGAGCAATCGCAAAATTGGCACAATAATCAAGCATCTCAATTGGGTCGCAGCTTAGCGAAATACACTGCTGACATCATTGCACCTCATCTTCAGGAGCAGCAAAATACGCAAATACTTAATTATCTAGATTTGCTAACCAAAGACAGCCATGTCGCAGGCGTATCAGTTTATAACCGACGTGGAGAAGTAATTGAAAGTAACGAACAAAATAGTTCAGTGCTAGCAAACTTTTTGATTGAAGACGATTTTCCATTGGTGTTTGTGGAAGAAATTGTACTGGATGACAAAATTTTAGGTTACATACGGCTCATGCTAGATGAAAAGCAAGTCATGCTTTTTCACGCCGAATATCAAAATCAAATTTACAAACAACTTTTAGTGCTTATGCTACTTGCAGGTTTAGTAGGGCTGCTAATTACTCGTGCATATTATAAAGTGCGATTTAGACACTATCAGAAAGTAAAAAAGTAAAACATCGCGGCTCTTTTTTACGCACCTTCAAGACCAAATAGACGCTGTGTATTTTTGCGGGTTTGCTGTTTTATGTAATCGATTTCTTCTCCGCGAATATGCGCTATATGTCGCACAATTTCGGGCAAATACTCTGGACTATTACGCTGCCCTTGACGGCCAGAAATTGGCATATCTGGGGAGTCTGTTTCCAGTAAAACTGATTCTAATGGGATTTTTCTTAACGTTTCTCTTGTCTTAGACGCTCTTGGGTAGGTGATCACTCCTCCAAAACCGAGATTAAAGCCTAAATCCAAGTAATTTTTTGCTTCTTGATAACTCCCAGAAAACGCATGGATAACTCCACCAAATTGAAATTTCTGTTGTTTCAAAATGCGAATGATTTGGTTATGTGAACGCCGGTGATGGATTATGACGGGTAAACTATTCTGCTGAGCAATCTGAAGCTGTTGGATAAAAAACTCTTGTTGGAGCGCTTGCTTTGGCAGATCATCAGCTTGGAAATCTAAACCAATCTCCCCTACTGCCACAAGTTGTGGATTTTCCGCAATTAATCGACTTAACGTGTCTAAATCATCGGTTTTACTGTGCTTGAGAAAATAAGGATGCAAACCCAATGCAAACTCCAGCATAGGTGATTCTTTACATAAACTGATGAGTGCTTGCCAACTTTTTGCCTGGGTTCCAGGAATAATAATATTTGTGATCCCAATATCTAGACAGTGATTTAGAACCTGTGTTCTGTCTGCATCAAAGGCCTGAAAATCAAGATGGCAATGACTATCGATCATTTCTAAAATTGCGCAATTAAGGCATTAGACGTTGAATTTGCCAACGTGGAGAGTCTTGCTCAGTTTTGTTTAAGGTGTACACAAAACGATTGTGTAAACGGTGCTCTCCCCCTTGCCAAAATTCGATTTCATGAGGGATGACTCGAAATCCACCCCAGAATTTAGGTACCGGGATTTGGCCCGAAGAAAATTTTTGTTTTACTTCATCGAACTTACTCAACAACATCTGCCGAGTAGAAATAGGCTGACTTTGCTTTGACGCCCAGGCAGCTAACTGACTTTCTTTTGGTCTAGAGAAAAAGTAACGTGCGACTTCCGTGGCAGGTAACGGCTGAGCTTGGCCACACACTTTGACTTGGCGTTCCATAAAATGCCATGGAAAATGCAGAGATATTTTATTATTTTCTCGTAATTCGGTTGCTTTGCGACTACCTAGATTAGTATAAAAAACAAATCCTCTGTCATCGACATCTTTTAACAAAACGATTCGCTGGGAAGGTTGACCATCAGGAGACACTGTAGCTATTGTCATAGCTGTCGGATCAGACACGCCAGAATCAATCACGGTTTGAAGCCAAGCATTGAACTGATTGATTGGGTTTTCGTCGAGGTCTTCTTGTTTTAACTCGCCAAGATTGTAGTCTCGCCTGAGATCATGAATATTTGCCATCTCTACACCCTTTAGTTAATCACCGTTAAGAGTTATTGTCTCCGTATCCTAGGCTTCGAAGAGCACGTTCATCATCTGCCCAACCGGATTTTACTTTGACCCATAATTCTAAAAACACTTTATTATCGAACAAATTTTCCATATCTTTACGTGCTTCTGCGCCAATGGTTTTTAAGCGCTGACCGCCCTTGCCTATCACCATGCGTTTCTGGGTTTCGCGTTCAACTAAAATTAGCCCGTTTATTCGATACACACCATTGTCAGCCAGTAAAAATTGTTCAATTTCAACCGTCACAGAATAAGGTAATTCGTCCCCAGTAAAACGCATTAATTTTTCGCGTACTATTTCGGCTGCCATAAAGCGACTGGATCGATCGGTGATGTAATCTTCTGGAAAATAAAACTCACTTTCAGGCAACGTTCTATGTACCATTTCTCGAAGTTCTTCTACATTACGACCTAATTTAGCTGAAATGGGCATAATTTTTTCAAAGTCGTGTTGTTCCTGCAGCCATTGCATATGGGTCATCAAATCGTTTTTATCTTTGACATTGTCGCTTTTATTAATCAGCAACCAACAAGGCAAACCAGACTGCTTCACTTTGTTAAGCACCATTTGATCGTCTTCAGTCCACTTTGTCCCTTCGACCAAAAATAAAACTAAGCCTACTTCCGCCAACGAGCTAGATGCTGCACGATTCATTAACCGGTTGATTGCACGCTTTTCTTCTACATGCAGGCCCGGCGTATCCACGAAGATGGCTTGATGATGGACTTCCGTATCTATCCCCATAATACGATGACGCGTGGTTTGTGGCTTTCTGGAGGTAATACTGACTTTTTGACCTAATAGTTTATTCAAAAGGGTCGATTTACCCACGTTAGGTCTACCAACTATCGCCACCATGCCGCAATAGGTTATTGTATCTGTCATTTCAGCTTCTCCAACACTTGCTTCGCTGCTTGTTGTTCAGCTTTTCGGCGCGAACTACCACGTCCCGACACTTTTTCTGATAAGCCTTCAACTGAACAGTTAACAATAAAAATCTGATCATGATCTTTGCCTAACACTTCGACCACTTCATATTCAGGTAACGGCAATTTTCTACTTTGCAGAAATTCCTGCAATTGTGTTTTATTATCTTTTGGATGAGCGCTAGGATTCAGATCATCAAAACGTGATTCAAACCAGTTCAATATTAATGTTTTGCAGCGCTCTAAGCCGGACTCTAGGTATATCGCTCCAATAATCGCTTCTACTGCGTCAGCGAGTATCGAACTACGTCGGTAACCACCACTTTTTAACTCTCCAGTGCCAAGCAAGAGGATATCACCTAGTTCAAACTCTCTACCCACTTCAGCTAACGTTTCTCCCTTAACCAAAGTCGCTCGCATTCGAGTCAGCTTTCCTTCTGGTTGCTGTGGAAAGCGCTTAAAAAGCTCTTCAGCGACCACCAAACCTAACACAGCATCACCTAAATATTCTAAACGTTCATTGTGTACGTTTTTAAAACTTCTGTGAGTGAGTGCAAGGGTAAGATTATCAGCGTCTAAAAATTGATAGCCAATCCGTTTATACAGTTTTTGGTAAGCGGCAGTTTGCGACATTTAATCAATGCCACCTACACGTTCAAAACGCACACCGGTTGGGATCCAAGTAGGTAAGAAATCTTCTGGCGCATGTCCAAATTCAAAACTTATCCAGATCGCCACCGCTTTTCCAACTAAATGATCATCCGAAACAAAGCCCCAAAAACGACCATCTTCGCTGTTATCACGGTTATCACCCATTACGAAGTAATTGCCTTCAGGCACTACCCATTCACCAATTCTGGTGCCACTTTGCTCATAGTAGCGACTGATATCGTCAAGTCTTCTAGGAAAAATTAGTATCTCATGATTCACATCACCAAGCTGCTCACTAAGTTTGTTGACTTGAAAACCTTGGTAGTTATATTGACCTAAAAAATCACGTTCTACTTTGTATTCTGGCGCACAATTCTCACCACTGGCACACGCAGGTTTGATGTATAAATCTTTGGCGGAATAGCTGATGGTATCACCGGGAAGGCCAACAACGCGCTTGATGTAATCCAATTTAGGATTCTCTGGGTATTTGAAAACCACCACATCGCCGCGCTCAGGCGCACCAGTTTCAAAAAACTTGGTGCGCGTAACCGGGTCTTTTAATCCGTAGGAGAACTTCTCAACAAGAATAAAATCACCGACTAACAATGTGGGCATCATTGAACCTGACGGGATTTGGAATGGTTCATATATAAACGAGCGTAAAACCAAAACAAATGCGATTACCGGAAAAATTTGCTGCGCAGTATCTACCACATAAGGAACTGGCAGTTCTATCCCTTCTGGTAACTCATTTCCGCCGTTTGCCGCAACCACTTTTTGACGTCGCTTTGGTGCAAATATCTTGGCATCAATTAGCCAAATTAATCCCGACGCAACAGTTAAAACAACTAGAAATAATGAAAAGTAATTTGCCATCTATTTTCCTACCTTTAATACGGCTAAAAATGCATCCTGCGGTAACTCTACATTACCTACTTGTTTCATACGTTTTTTACCTTCTTTTTGTTTCTGTAGCAGCTTTTTCTTACGGCTTACATCACCGCCGTAACATTTCGCAATAACGTTTTTACGTAATTGCTTAATCGTACTGCGTGCAATGATGTGATTACCAATGGCTGCTTGAATTGCTATATCAAACATTTGTCTAGGTATTAATTCACGTAATTTTTCGACTAACTCGCGCCCCCGACCTTGGGCATTATCTTTATGTGTAATGACGGCTAAAGCGTCAACTCGTTCGCCATTAATCAATATATCTAAACGTACCATGTCTGCTGCATTAAACTTCACAAAATTATAATCCAATGACGCAAACCCGCGGCTTGTGGATTTTAATCTATCAAAGAAGTCCATCACCACTTCAGCCATGGGTAATTCGTAAGTAACGGCAACCTGTTTACCATGATAAGTCATGTTAGTTTGCACACCTCGTTTCTCAATACACAAGGTGATGACATTACCCAAGTAATCTTGTGGTACCAAAATATGCGCTTCTACAATTGGTTCGCGAATTTCTGCAATATCGTTAAGAGGCGGTAGTTTTGAAGGGTTATCTACCTTAAGTAGTTCACCTTTGGTGGTTTCCACTTCATACACCACAGTAGGTGCAGTGGTTATTAGATCAAGATCGTATTCACGTTCCAATCTCTCTTGAATAATTTCCATATGGAGCATACCCAAGAAGCCGATACGGAAACCAAACCCCAATGCAGATGAGCTTTCAGGTTCATAAAATAACGACGCATCGTTTAACGTCAATTTCGCTAATGCATCACGAAAATCTTCATATTCATCTGAGCTAACTGGAAACAACCCCGCGTAAACCTGCGGTTTTATTTTTTGAAATCCAGGCAGCGCTTTGGTAGCTGGGTCTTTAGCTAATGTAATAGTATCGCCGACAGGGGCACCCTGAATATCTTTAATACCGGCAATTACGTAGCCAACCTCTCCGGTTTTAAGCTCGCCAGTTTTAGTTTGTTTTGGGGTAAAAATGCCTACATTATCCGCTTGATGTACAGCACCGTTAGACATAATTTGAATTTTGTCTTTTGCGGTTAATTTACCTTCCATTACTCGTACCAACGACACAACGCCTTGATAGTTATCAAACCAAGAATCAACGATTAGGGCTTTAAGTGGTGCGTCAGGATCGCCAATTGGTGGGGGTACGCGACGCACAATGACTTCTAAAACATCTTCGATACCGATACCAGTTTTGGCTGAACAGCGCACCGCATCGATAGCATCGATTCCGACAATATCTTCTATTTCCTCTGCAACGCGATCAGGTTCGGCTTGAGGCAGGTCAATTTTGTTGAGGATAGGAACTACTTCCATATCCAAATCAATCGCCGTATAACAGTTAGCCAGAGTTTGCGCTTCAACTCCCTGTCCAGCATCAACAACCAACAATGCACCCTCACAGGCTGCTAATGAACGAGATACTTCATAGGTGAAGTCAACATGCCCAGGTGTATCGATAAAATTGAGCTGATAAGTTTCGCCGTCTTTTGCAGTATAATTTAGCGTTACACTTTGCGCTTTGATGGTTATCCCTCGTTCGCGCTCTATGTCCATCGAATCAAGGACCTGCTCAGACATCTCACGTTGGGTAAGACCCCCGCAGTGTTGAATAAGACGATCAGATAAGGTCGATTTACCATGATCAATATGGGCGATTATTGAAAAATTGCGAATGTGCTTATGTTGCATAGTGTTAAGACTGATACCTACAGCTAGCGCCTCTGATATTTGCAGAAGCAAGTAAAAATAATTTGGCGGGGATTTTACAGTGTTCTGCGGCACATTGCGATAAGGTTCTCAACAATCGCTCAACAATTGATTTTACGGGCTTGGCGTTATAACTATAGATTGTGAAAGTGTTATTTGTCGGCAGCGGATAACGGTTTGTTTTGAATAGGTAGAACAGCTAATAGTTTTGGTTGAAATCTATTCGTATTTGATTGATTTGCATAACGTTTTAAAAATCTAAAGGTAAGAAAAGTAGCAAAAAACGCCGCACCGACTACCCAAAGTTCATGGTCCAACTCAATCATTGGAAATAGATATTGTGCGCTAATCGCAGTTACAATCATAACTAGAAGTGGTAATAGATACATTAAAGCTGACGCTGAAAGGAGTTGATTCTCAGCCACACCTAGCCTCACACGTTGACCGACTTCGGCGGCTTGATGACATCTTAAAATTAACTTTTCTTTTTTCGGTGTAAAAACTTTAGCGACAACTCCTGTACCGCAGTTATCTTGTGCCTGACAACTGCCACAAGTAGACTTCACTTCGGTTTCAACCCAAATATGGTCTTTGTCCACGGCAGTTATAATTCCAATTTCTTCAATCATTTTACTGCACTACAGATATAGAGCTAGCGATAGCATTAGCAGTATTGGCGGGGATCTTACCTATCACAGTCACTAAAACCGTACCTTGACGACTTGAATAATAAATATCCGAACCAAATCTAGCAACAATATCACTAGCAGCAGATGGATCCGTAGCTCGGTGCATGTAAACTGAAATATCGACTAAACCATCACTCAACATCAAGTATTCAAGAGGACCACCATTATCGGGCAATTGACGAACGGTATGTTTTACCTGTTCCATGCCCACAGGAATGAATTCAATTTGCCATTTTTGTTTAACCTCTTCCTGTGTGGGAAGTTGTATCACTGCTGGCATAGCTGCGGTTTCAAGCCGTGTAAAATACGGATCTGGATGTTCGGTTACTTCTAATGCTGTAACCTGAATTTGTTCAACATTTTGACCTGTCAAATCCACGACATTTATCTTTAACGGTAAACCAGTTTGCTGATCAAGCCACAAATTGTAGCCAAAGCGGCTTTTATCTTTGCTAATCATGCGTATTTGTTGCGCCGCTTTTCCTGATATTCGACTTTTACCGATGATCACAAAATCATAAGCACTTAATAATGATCTAGGCTCGGTTAATAATCTGTTAGGTAAAGGACCAATGATATAGCCAGAAGCAAGACTGTAAGGAGGCCGATGAGACTCAAAATAACTGACTTTGTCGCCAACCCGAATAACTTCACGGCCAGGACCATTAAGTTGATCTAATTGCTCCATTTCAATGCCATCTTCTGTCACAGCATGACGCCAACGATACGGTTGTGGATCTGTACCTTGTTTAGACAACACAAATGACGCTGTATAATTTAGATTAGATTTTGCTTCGGCCATTTTATCTAACCATATCAGCACATTAGGATCTTGGACCAATCCGATTTGTGCACCAGCTAGATTGACGCAACTAAAAAAGAGAAAAGCCGCCCAAACAGGCTTAGGCAGCGATATATATTTACTCAGGAAGGTTCTCACGTTCTTGATGTACTTCAGGTTGATTTGCATCTAATTCAACTTCATCGATTACTGCGCTTTCTTCTTGTAAAAAACGCTGGCTATCTTTAAGTAAGACTTGTTCCATGTGGTCATTGATGAATGCGTTTATGCGTCGTTGGTGATCACGAACATTTACCGCAGGCGTCACTCTAGTTTGCTCAAGGCTAACCGGAGACAAACCACCCTGAATACCAGGATAAGAAGCAGGAGCTGGATTAAAAATCTGCTGTTCATCTTGATTCAGTTGCTGAACCCCGACAACTACCGCCACAGCCACTGACGCGGCAATAGCTAACTGACCACCAGAACGAACTAACGGCACGACATTACTAATCACAGGCAAATCGCGCCAAGTACGTTTGGGCGCTAATATTGCTGGTTCAGACTCTAAGGCAACAGCAATAGATGCACTTATGTCAAAATCTGCATTTTGCGGCATTTCTTTCCGCAAAGTTTGACGAATAATGTGATAACGATGCCACTTTGCACCCATTTCATCATCATTGATTAGATTCGAGACGAAATTTCCATCTTGAGCTTCACCATCAATAAATGCTGACAAATTTTCATGCTTATGCGTCATAAAAGATTCCTGAATTAACGCTTCATTCTTCAACATTTTTTTACAAATGTCATTATTTTATCTTTGTAAGAGCGGGTTTAAGACTTTATCGATTGCCTCTCGCGCTCTAAAAATTCTTGAACGAACCGTACCTACCGGACAGTCCATTACATTTGCTATGTCTTCATAGCTCAGCCCTTCTAACTCGCGCAAGGTAATTGCCATACGCAAATCTTCAGGCAGTTTATCAAGTGCATCAAACAGCACTTTTTCGAGTTCTTCTGACATCAGACTACGTTCAGGTGAATTTTGTTCCTTTAACGCGTCACTTCCGTCGTAATAATCTGCTTCTTCTGCATCTACATCGCTCGCAGGGGGTTTTCTGCCCTGCGCTACTAAATAATTTTTTGCGCTATTTACCGCTATTCGGTATAGCCAAGTATAAAAAGCACTTTCGCCGCGAAAATTAGGTAATGCTCTATATGCTTTGATAAACGCTTCTTGCGTTACATCTGCGACATCACCTGAGTTTTTTACATACCGTGAAACTAAATGCGCTACCTTGTGTTGATACTTAGTTACCAACAATCCAAACGCATTCTTATCACCGCGTTGTACTTTTTCAACAATCTGTTGATCCGTTATCTGCTCGCTCATTCGAGCCATCACTCCCAATAAATTTACTACCACGGCTCCCGCAAGCACAATTGTAGACTGCGCATTTTGCTAAAAGTTCGAATTAAATTGAATTATTGCAAACTTTCTCTAAAAAGGCTTATTTTCAGAAGCAGACAATTCTGATAGGGTCTGCAAAATAATTCGATTTGGCTATTGTACTCTATGAGCTCTACTGTTGAACATCGTTGTGACGTTTTGATTATCGGAAGTGGTGCGGCGGGACTTTCTTTAGCATTAAAATTAGCGCACAAATATAATGTTATTGTACTGAGTAAAAGCACGTTATCAGAAGGCTCTACTCGTTATGCTCAGGGCGGTATAGCCGCAGTTTTTGATGAACAAGACTCGATTGAATCGCATGTTGCAGATACATTAGATGCTGGAGCCGGACTTTGTGATGAAGAAGCGGTTCGTTTCACCGCAAGCCAAGCAAAATCCTGCATGGAGTGGTTAATTAATTATGGCGTCCCTTTTGATCAAGAAAAAGACGAACACGGCGTTGAGCGTTTCCACTTAACCCGAGAAGGAGGTCATAGTCATCGCCGAATTTTACACGCAGCTGATGCGACTGGACACGCTGTGCAAACCTCCTTGCAAGAAGCCGTGTTACAGCATCCAAACATTCATCTTTTTGAACGCTACAATGCTATCGATTTAGTTCGTCACAAAGATGCACCTAACCAATGTTTAGGTGCATATGTTTGGAATCGAAAAAAAGAACACGTTGAATTTATTCGTAGTCGCTTCACAGCTTTGGCAACAGGTGGTGCGAGTAAAGTTTATCAATATACTTCAAACCCCGATGTTTCTAGTGGGGATGGTATTGCCATGGCATGGCGCGCTGGTTGTTCTGTGGCAAACATGGAATTTAATCAATTTCACCCAACCTGCCTATTCCACCCAGAAGCGAAGAACTTTCTAATCACTGAGGCACTGCGAGGCGAAGGAGCGTTTTTGTGTCATGCTGATGGCAGCAAATTTATGCACAAGTTTGATCCTAGAGGGGACCTTGCACCACGAGATATTGTAGCGCGTGCAATAGATTATGAAATGAAGCGGCTTGGAAAAGACTGTATGTATCTAGATATTAGTCATAAGTCCGCTGACTTTATTGTTAAACATTTCCCTAACATCTATCGTAAATGCCGCTCATTGGGCATCGATATCACCAGGCATCCCATTCCAGTTGTCCCCGCTGCTCACTATAGTTGTGGAGGTGTAAAAACTGACTTCAATGCGAAGACAGATTTAGATAATTTATATGCCATTGGTGAAGTTGCCTATACCGGCTTACACGGAGCCAATCGCATGGCGAGTAATTCATTATTAGAATGTATTGTATTTGCCCATGCCGCAGCAAAAGATATTTTAGCTAAACAAGACAAGCCTGTTTTTGAACAAGAAATTCCTGCATGGGACGAAAGTCAGGTTGGCAACTCAGATGAAGAAGTGGTTATTCAACATAACTGGCATGAACTACGTTTGTTTATGTGGGATTACGTCGGTATTGTGAGAACCAATAAACGTCTGGAAAGAGCCCTGCGGAGAATCGAACTATTACAACAAGAAATTCATGATTATTATGCTAATTTTAGAGTTAGTAATAACCTATTGGAATTGCGCAATCTCGTCACGGTAGCTGAACTCATTGTTCGTTGCGCCATGAACCGCAAAGAAAGCCGAGGATTGCACTACAATCTCGATTATCCGGACATGCTAGATGAAGCGAAAGTAACCGTATTAGCGGGTCGTGTGTCGCGTTAGCTGGCTGAATAATTCTTTTTTAGTGTAAACGAATTAATTAATGTCGGTATAAATAGCCTTCAAGATGGCAAGTGTCTTCAGCGTGACTAGTAAGTTGGAAACGCTGTGATTCAGATTCAATAATTGCCTTGTACAAAGACACTTTTGCTGGCAAAAACAACGGTTTGTGAAATTCTACTTTACATTTGAATGCCTCAGGAAGTTGACTTTGTAACGCGGATAAACATCGAGCCTTACTCCACATTCCATGGGCAATGGCGGATTTAAATCCAAATAACTTTGCGCTTAACGGGCTTAAATGAATAGGATTAAAATCCCCTGATATTTTTCCGTACTGCCACCCTACGAATTTGTCACAATACCAATTGTCGATGATGGTCATATCATCTGCTAACTGAAATGGTTGAGAGCGAGACTTACCAGTACGCGCTTTCGTATTGATTGCCAAAAATTCGCTTGTTGAATGCCAAATTAGATTTTTATTCTGCCTAATTGTCGACTCAATAGTAAATGTTATGCCTTTTTGATGTCGTTTAAAACGGCGAATCTCGCTCGATACTTCAAAGCCGGCCTTAAAATCGGCAGATGCCATTACCTCAATTTCATTACTTAAATGAACAATACCTAATAGAGCAAACGGGAATTCATCATTTAGCATTATTTGCATATGTTGCTCAAAAGCGAGTAGATGAAAATAGCATGGATGCAACTGAAGTTCAGAAGCTTCTCGCCACTTAACACACTTGTGATACGACCCTATATGCACAGAATCTAATTTTTGGATGTGTTGTTGGGTTTGCAATTGGATTTTAGGCAGCAAGGCTGATTCAAACACAAACGAATGGTTTCGTTTGAAGGCGGCTTTTATTAATTTCAGCATAGTATATTAATCATATTCTATTATTCTTTGGGTTCATGTTGGCAGCGAAGGATCGTTCTACAAATTCGCCTAAAGTCACGTTCATTAATTTGGTCTTTGGCTAACCACAAGTATTTATTAGGTGTACAAACAAAATCGCTTAACAAATGTAAACAAACGAAGGAGCCGCAGATTTTACTTTTGGAGCTAATTACCCAAAGGTTTTCCTGATCCTCACACAGCCAAGAAATCTGGCCAGTGGGATCAAGGTTCATTATTCTTGGCTTAAATGCGTGTTTCACTTTTATAATCCAATGGCATCCTATGAGCAAAGTTAATCCAGTCGCAAGCCATTGAATCGTTAATTGTGCAGGAATAGTAAATGCTTTCCAGCTCCAAAAACTGGTGATGAGAAAACTAATCCAACTGATTTGAACCCAAATCCATATTCTACTTTGAGATATACATATCCTATACTTTGACACGATTCAAAATATGCTCGACCATTTGCGCAAGTTCCGGGTCATCACATTTTTGATGCCCCATAAACCAAGCAAACAAATCCGGATCATCGCAGGTAAGCAGACGCTCAAAGATCAACTGCTGAGATTCGTCCAAATCGTCAAACGCTTCGTCTACGAACGGCATAAAAAGGACGTCAAGTTCGAGCATGCCGCGGCGACATGCCCACTTCAACCTAGACACTCTTTTCTTATCAAACATCTGGACTCCAGGTAGTAATTTTAAATAATACGAATAACCACATATCTCGAACAAACTGTGGTCTAAATAATTTGCAACAGATTGTATTCTGATTAACGTAAAAAATCTCAGACAAATTCAAGTTTGACTTGCATCTGAGTAGTGAAACCCCATTATAGGATGGAACATAGGATAGATTAACAAGGTATCGGCAAATATGCAGTCTAGTTTTTCAACTCCCGATAATTTCAGTAGCAAACTGAATAATCTGGGGATTATTTCTGTTGAGGGTGAAGAAGCAATAAGTTACCTACAAGGTAAAGTCACTAATGACATGAATTCATTAACTGAAGACCAAGTTCAACTTGGTTGTCACTGTGACTTCAAAGGTAAAACCTGGAATATATTTCACGCAATCAAAACCGCTAATGGGGTTGATCTCGTTTGCCACCAAGAAAGTATCCCCACTTCTTTGGCCGAATTAAAAAAGTACGGTGTATTTTCAAAAGCTGACTTCACCGACGCGACAAAAGACTGGGATTTTTTCGGGGTCTCAGGAAAAGAAGCTGAAAATATTCTTGAGGAACATTTCGGCCAACTCCCCGAACAACATCGTCAAGTTTGTGCCACTCAACAAGGTAAGGTCATTCGGTTTGATACACCGCATATACGCTATTTAGTTTTGGCGCACAGTAAGTTGAGTCAACAATTGCAACAGGAACTCACTTTTTCAGATGCAGCAGAAGCACAATGGGAAGCGTTGGATATATTAAGTGGATTGGCTAACATTCAATCAGCAACCTCCGCAGAATTTATTCCGCAAATGATGAATTTGCAAGCCCTTGATGCAATCAGTTTCAACAAAGGCTGTTATATGGGCCAAGAGGTGGTAGCGCGGACTAAGTATTTAGGAAAAAATAAACGTGCTGCGTTCATCCTCTACTCTGAACATACCAATGAATTGAAGGCTGGCGATATTTTAGAGGGCAAGGTTGGCGAAAACTGGCGTCGAAGTGGTACAGTATTACGTAGTGCTACTTTGCAACAAGGTACCTATGCCTTAGCTATATTGCCAAACGATGCAACTATTGATCAGGTTTTCAGAGCAAAAGAAGCACCTGATCAAACATTTACGATAAAGCCATTACCTTACAACATTGATTAAAGATCGTGTTTTAACCGATTCAACAATATAGAGAATAAATTTTTATGCTAATTACAGAAAACGCCATTGTTACCATGCATTTTACCGTCAAAACCCAAGATGGAACACAGATTGATTCCTCCAGAGACGGCCAGCCAATGGTGTATATGCAAGGTAGCCAGTATTTGATTAAAGGTTTGGAAGACGCCCTTGCAGGCCGCCAAGCAGGCGACAAGTTTGAGTTAGATGTGCCTCCCGAACTCGCTTACGGTGAGCGTCACGAAGAGTTAGTGCAAATGGTGCCTAAAAGTATGTTTGAAGGTATGGAAGTCGAAGTTGGCATGACCTTTAGAGCAACGACAGACGGCGGAGAACAGTCTGTGATGGTAATAGATGAAACAGACGATGAAGTGGTCATAGACGGCAACCACCCACTTTCTGGTGTTCCGCTTAATTTTGATGTTGAAATCTTAGCGGTAAGAGAAGCGACTGATGAAGAAATCGCCCATGGTCACCCGCATACCGAAGGCGGCTGTGGACATCACCACTAAAAACGATTGAAGAAGTTCAGTGCGTATAAATTCATCATATATAAAAGTGAATTTACAAACTGAACTTCTATTTACACCGCCTCTTCGTTTTCTTCCCCTGTACGAATTCGAATTGCGCGCTCGATATCTGATACAAATATTTTGCCATCGCCGATTTTACCCGTTCTTGCATTGTCCAAAATCACTTCTATGGCCCGTTCCACAAGATCATCTGGAACGACTAAGTCAATTTTATGCTTAGGTAAAAATCCTACATGATATTCGGCACCGCGATATAACTCGGAATGACCTTTTTGCCTTCCAAAACCTTTAACTTCGGTGACTGTCATGCCTGACACACCTATTTCTGACAGCGCTTCCCGCACATTTTCCATTTTAAAAGGCTTTATTATTGCTTCAATTTTTTTCATTAAATGTCCTTTTGAATTGACAAAAGTCGCAAAATTTAAAAATCGATATTTATAAACGATTTATAATACAGCATGCGTTTTACATTTAATTTACATTACGTTTATTGAATATGCCAATCAAAGTTTCGCCAAATGTTTTACCCTAAATGACGATTCCAACCCCTTTATTAAATTAATCGTAGACAGTAGGAATGGGTACTCTTTTATGTTGTGTTTTGGTGAATATTTCAATTAAGCGCAACTCTACATCAGCATCAACGTCTTTGCCTTCTAAGAAGTCATCGATTTGATCATAAGTCATACCCAGCGCTTGTTCGTCAGCTTTTTGCGGCTCCAAGGATTCGAGATCGGCGGTAGGCGCTTTGGTGACAATTTTTTCAGGGGCACCTAAATATGAGGCAATTTGTCTAACCTGCCGTTTATTGAGTCCAAATAGCGGTACCAGGTCACATGCACCATCGCCGTATTTAGTATAAAAGCCGGTTATATTCTCAGCCGAATGGTCAGTACCTAACACCAAACCATCCATCATCCCCGCAATTTCATACTGCACGATCATACGGGTGCGCGCTTTAACATTACCTTTTACAAAGTCTTGTTTATACGCATTTTCCGGCAACAAACCAATCTGCCCTAATGATTTACAAGTTTGTTCATGTATTGCATCCGCTCCAGGCTGAATATTAACGCTAACAGCTTGGCTTGGTTGAATAAAATCAATACTTAATTGAGCATCGTCTTCATCAGCTTGAACACTGTAAGGTAAACGTACAGCGATAAATTGATAGCCGCCTTTCGATTGCTGGTTTAATCCATCTACCGCCAATTGTGCTAAACGCCCCAAAGTGCAAGAGTCAATTCCTCCACTTATCCCTAAAACCAGCGTTTTCATTCCAGATAAGGTAAGTTGATTTTGGATAAAAGCCACTCGCCTTTCAATTTCAGTTTGCGGGTTTATTTCAGGAAGTACGTGCATTTCATCTAAAATGGCTTTTTTGTGCATCTCAGGTCTCTTATGATTAATTAGATTGTTAAAGCTAGATATGACGTCTTTTTAAGCGCGTATGTTCTTATTTTATTTATATTCAGAGCAATTATATTTCGAGAGATTAAGAATTAACTTTCTCCAATACTTTGATGTGTAATTGTATACCCAAAATTCGTATAAATGCGCTATTGTATCCATTAATCGTAATATTTGCCTTTTGATTAAGTCAACGCAACAACATTTGGAGTATCTTTGAAAAGTGTCAACATCTCTATGATGCCCAATACTTTACAAAAAGGCGTCACGCTTGTCGAATTAATGATAGGTTTGGCGATTGTCGCTATTATATTGGTTGTCGCTATTCCGGCGGCACAAGGCATTATCGTTAAAAACCGGATTGTAGCTGAAATAAATGAAATAAGTGGCGTAATTCAATTCGCTAGAGCTAATGCGGTAGACGAACAGCTCAATACTATTGTTTGCCCGACAGCCGATTTCTCAACTTGCTCGACCAACTGGAATCAGGTGAAAATGGTCTTTGGTGATGAGGACGGCAATGGCTCACGTGGCGATGACGAAGATATTCTTGTCGCTACCTCACTCATCTCAGAAAACAACTATGTAACTGGGCCGGGTCAGGCTATCCGCTTTAATCCAAACGGCTCGGCAAACGCACAATCGAGCATTCTAATTTGTCACGATAGCAAAGAAGCTACTTACGCAAGAGAATTAACGGTGACACCACAAGGAAGGGTTAAAATGAGTCAAGACTCAGATAAAAATGGTGTTCATGAAAATATTTCAGGAGCCGCGTTAAGTTGTAGTTAGCCGAACTTACTATTCGGCTTGACTGATGGCCTTTAGTTTTTTTTCAAACTGTTCTAAGTGTTCCGGCTTTTCATAATCAAAGTGATATTGATTATGAAATCCGAATCGTAAGTTAACCAAAGCATCTTCTAAAAAAACCGTGTAGCCATCGTGATCTGTGTATGCTTTTACACCTTGGAAAAGATGTCCTCCGTCTACCGTTTCTCCTTTTTCCCGAATTTTTTCGAAAACATTTAGAATAAAACGACTATCGACTTCATTTTTCACAAAATTCTCCTTAGCCTCAAAAAGCTAAATAAAACACCGGTGAAAATCAGAAAACTATCTAAAGTTGTATCTGAATCCTACATAAGCTGCGTTATGTTCAAAACCGTGTTGACCACGTATATGTTCTATTTCAGTACGAAGCATTAAATTAACACCAATGTAGAAATCAAATCCAATTCCGATTTGTGCTGCAGCTATTCCTTCGTCATATTCACACAGTGTGTAATTTTCACCACTTTCTAAAGTAAATGGCGCTGCGACACCAAATTCGCAACTATCGGCACTCGTTACACTTTGTCCCTCTATATCAACATTTAAGACACCCAATCGATAAAATAATTCACCATAGTTACTACCTGCTTTTCCTAGAACTGAAAAACCTAATGCATTCGCATTCAGTCCAAAGTCGGTATTATTCAAATCATCCATCGTTGTGGGCAATGTCTCGACCAGAGATTGATCAGATAGTTTGTGATACCCAAACTCGGCATACCATTTCTCGTGAAATTGGTAGCCTACCGCTAATTTATAGGTGGCTGAATTTGTATTATTAGAATCAAATCCGGTTTTGGCATAACCTACGATTGCACTACCATACATATCGTCTGTCGCAACTGCATGGCCACTTACAAACAACAAAGTGACTAAAAAAAGACAACGAGAAAGTTTCACTATTCATCCTTCAAATGATCTAAATACGCTACTAACAGCGTTTATATTCAGGTTATAAAACAAAGTTTGGTTTCAAACTAGGGCTAATATACTAACCCAATTTATGTCGAATGTGACGACTTTTTCGAGCAAAAATAAAATCAAACAGGGTTTTAAACTACATGCCAATTGCAGTAAAGTGGAGAATGGTTTTTGATCTTAAATAGGCCGCTGTTTTTTTAAACGAATAAACCAGTCAGATAAAAAAATATCGACTGACGATTTCTAAACTTTATCGATTTTCCAGCGAAGATGAATCGCACTTTCAATGCTCAAGGCTAGCTGAATAAATGAAAGCACCGTTTTACAGAATAATCAGTATATTCACTTTTAGCACATTAGTTTTGCTAACAGGTTGTGTTGCTAATGATGAATCGCAATTGCATGTCAGGCACGTTTTTGATAAACGTATTACAACACAAAGTAGCGGATTTGCTTTTTCAATGACCTGGTTTTTACCCCCAGAAGAACTGTTTGGTAACCAAAAAAACAGTATATTTGCGAATATGGGTTTAAAGTCTACTAAACATCAAATTCCGAGGTTTTCAATCGATAATGAAACTCGTCTGAAATTAGAAGATATTGCAATTAAACGACTAGAGAATGAACTTGAATCTAATCAAATGTGCCCACATGGATATAAAATCGAGCAAATAAAATGGCTAGAACGTTCAATAGAATTCGTAGGCACATGCCAACAAATCGATAGTACGCCGAAAACGTAAGTAGAGGACATAAAAATGCAAACAATTAAAACGCGTGCGGCAGTCGCATGGGAAGCAGGAAAACCATTAAGTATCGAAGAAGTTGACTTGATGCCACCTCAAAAAGGTGAAGTGTTAGTTAAAATAATTGCAACGGGTGTCTGTCACACAGATGCCTACACCTTATCTGGTGATGATCCCGAAGGACTTTTTCCTGCTATTTTGGGGCATGAAGGTGCTGGAATTGTTGAAGCTGTGGGAGAAGGTGTCAGCCTAGTCGAAGTTGGTGATCACGTTATTCCTTTGTACACAGCCGAGTGCGGTAAATGTAAGTTTTGTTTATCGGGCAAGACAAATTTGTGTCAGGCTATTCGCGCTACCCAAGGCCAAGGACTAATGCCTGATGGCACCACACGTTTTTCTAAAGATGGTAAACCTATCTATCATTACATGGGCACATCCACGTTCGCAGAACATACAGTCGTTCCAGAAATTGCACTGGCGAAAATTCCCAAAGAAGCACCGTTAGAAAAAGTATGTTTGCTGGGTTGTGGTGTCACCACAGGCATGGGAGCCGTAACTAACGCAGCTAAAGTTAAAGAAGGTGATACGGTGGCTGTATTTGGTTTAGGTGGAATTGGATTGTCTGTGTTGATTGGTGCCAGAATGGCTAAAGCGGGTCGTATTATTGCCATAGATATCAACGAAGATAAATTCGAAACAGCAAAACAACTTGGTGCTACGGATGTGGTCAATCCCAAAGATTACGACAAACCTATTCAAGAAGTTATTGTTGATATGACTGAAGGTGGCGTTGATTACTCCTTTGAATGTATCGGTAACGTGAATGTTATGCGCTCTGCTTTAGAGTGTTGTCACAAAGGTTGGGGGGAATCAATCATTATAGGTGTTGCTGGTGCTGGACAAGAAATCTCGACACGCCCATTTCAATTAGTAACAGGCAGAGTATGGCGTGGTACGGCATTTGGTGGGGTAAAAGGCCGTAGTCAACTTCCTGATTACGTGCAACGGTACATGGATGGTGAATTTGAATTAGATACTTTCATAACCCACACCATGGGTCTTGAAGACATTAATAAAGCGTTCGATCTAATGCATGAAGGGAAATCGATAAGATCGGTAGTGCACTTCTAATGGCTTCGTTGGAATTAATCTCATCCGCAAAAAGTTTTGGTGGTCATCAACAAAGATATCGCCATGCATCTGACGTACTCAATTGTTCAATGAACGTCAGTGTATTTGTACCACCACAAGCAGAGCAAGACACGCCACTGCCAGTTGTGTATTGGCTAAGTGGACTAACCTGCACAGATGAAAACTTTGTAACTAAAGCAGGTGCCGCTCGCGTTGCCGCTGAATTAGGCCTGATTGTTGTTGCCCCAGACACAAGTCCTAGAGGCGACGATGTTGCAGACGATGAAAGTTATGATCTTGGCCAAGGCGCTGGTTTTTACCTAAACGCGACTCAAGCGCCTTGGCATTCCCATTATCGCATGTATGACTATATTGTGGATGAATTGCCTGGATTGATAAATCAAACGTTTAATTGTCTTCCCAAAGCTGGGTTGGCGGGTCATTCGATGGGGGGACATGGGGCATTGACGTTAGGTTTGTCTAACTTGCAAAAATATACTTCTATTTCAGCATTTTCTCCAATCGTTAATCCTATTGATTGTCCTTGGGGTCAAAAAGCGTTCAACGCCTATTTAGGTGAAAACGAAGCTGAATGGGAGCTATATGACGCATGTTGTTTATTGCAACAGCAAGGTCAGTTTATGCAGTTACCCATATTGATTGATCAGGGCTTAGATGATGATTTTTATCAAAGTCAAAAGCTAACCAGACCTTTTGAGCATGTCGCCAAACAAATGAACTACCCAGCGATTGTTAATTATCATCCTGGCTATGATCACAGTTATTTTTTCATCGCCAGTTTCATCGAGTCACACTTACGATTTCATCATAAGTATTTACTCGAGCAACGCTAAAAAAATGAACTGATTTACGACCATTTAGCACAAATTAAAAAGCCCCATTTTTTGGGGCTTTTTCGTTCTTCACGTAAATATTAATGTTGATGATGTTGATCAGGCAAAGATTCAATATAAGTCACCAGATGCTCGATTTCCTTAGGTTTTAAAAATCCCCCCCAAGGTGGCATTAATGGACTTTTACCCACAGCAGCCCCACCCTCAACAATGATAGCCTTAATAGCTGCCGAATCCGTATTATGATGATATATGGGTGAGGTTAAGTCTGGCATTTTAACGCCCAACAAGCCGGAGTCAGGCCCTTTGCCGTCACCTTTAACACCATGACAACGAGCGCAATTTACTGCGAAAAGACCAGCTGTCGCAGCTTGGTCATATCCTTCAGGCGTATTATCTACTTCTTCTCTAAACACGTTAGCTTGGTCTGCGTGCACTAGTTGCAACACTTCACCGCTAGGTTCAGACGCTGCGCCTAAAGTGGTAATGAGTATTTCGCCGGTACTTAATTGAATAACTGAACTGATCCCTCTTTGTGCGTACTGATTAGCTCTGGCAATAAGTTCGACGCTGTCTACTTGCGGTTTATCAATATCCATGACAAACACTTTTGCCGAATAATTATCCGCAAAAACGTATTTGTCTTTTAGCTCAGGATACATTTCTGAACGGTTCACTATTCCACCTATGACAGCTCTGTCGTAAGCATTATGTTCGTATGTATAAACAGGCCCTTGTTGCGGAATGTCCAAGCTTTCCCATGCTTTTACTCCACTTTCGCTTCGTCCTTCTACTACAGGGAATTGATAATGTTTACCTGCTTCAATTTTATTTACTTCTTCCCAAATGGTTGAGCCTACATCACCTAACCATAAATCATTGGTTTTTGGATCAAATTTAAACCGAAACGGATTACGTAAACCCAATGCATAATATTCATTACGAATATTTTCATTTCCCCAAAAAGGATTATCTTTTGGAATGTAGTAATTTTGTACTGTTCCATATTCCATAGGGTTATCGATTGGCATGCTCTTTTCAGGATCCATATCCACATCGATACGTAAGATACCTGATCTTAATACTTCAGCGGATGTTGTCGCTTCTGCAGGATGTACTCCTTCACCTAATCCAATATAAAGGAATCCGTCAGTTCCAAACTCCATTGAACCACCGTTATGAAAACCTGATTTATTGCGGATCAAATCGAATAAAATCGTCTCTGTCGAAGTATTAGTCGTTGCATCATCACTGCTTATCTCAAATCGCGAGATACGATTATGCTGAAACGCTTCATCACGTGTATCGGTATAGTAAAGATAAAGGTAAGGTTTAGGCGTTTGCGAATGCGCATAGTCAGGATGGAAGTCAAAGCCGATAGCACCATTTTCCATTTCAACTTCACCCATTAGAGCCGACACATCGACAACGAGTTGTGCATTGTCACTGTTTAAATCTGTGACTTTGAATATTTTGCCACCACGCTCCAATACGTAAACTGAGCCATTACCTTCTGGTCCTTCTCTGACCAATACCGGTTGAGCAAATTTTAGTTTTGGTAGATAGTTTTTAAATCCCCAATCTGAAGTTTCAACGGGGTTAAACCAGATGCGCACTTGCGTAATTGCATTAGCGATATCTCGATCAGATGTAAAGGCTTTGCCCATTGCAAGTGGAACTAAAAAGTACACTAATGCCAAAATCCCGGTGACACTGAATACGCGCTTGAATGTCGCAGCGATTGCACCACCCAAACTTGCCAATAACGAACCACCAAATAAGAAGCTATGTAAAATGACAAAAGCCAACACATAAAACAGAGTTGAAAATAAGCCTATTGCGGCAATTAACTGCGGATCGTAATTTATGGTGGTGGCGATAAAAAGATAAAGTGAGGCCGTTGTATAAGCGTATAAAAACCATATGTATTCATTAGCAAAACGCTTTGCACTTGAAAACGCACTAGTACCATTTCGCCAAAATGCCAAGCCAATTTGAATCGCATATGTAATCACAAATATTTTTACTATTTGCAGCATATCAGCATGGCTAACGTACACATCAGGAAGGTGCAAAATGCTGTCAGGTATGATTTCGAAATGTTTTGTGAAGCTGTAACTAAGTGATACTGTTAGAGCAATTAAAATAAGCTGTATTAGAGTGCTTAAAACAAAATGTTGACGACTATTGTTTGACACATTAAATCCTATATTTTTAAAACTGCGAACGCCTGTTAGGTTGCACAAGCTTCTAATTTTTGACGGCTATATTGCCAGCGCCTAACTATTAAACACAAGACAATTTGTTTTTATTCACAAATTCCACAGTGTATTTTTCTACTTCTCTTTTAAACTCTGCACTTGAAAAAGTATGATCCGCCTTTGAAATTCGATGAATTGTGCTTTGCTTATTGTTTAATTTTTTCCAAGCTTTGTTATTTATGGTTTGTTGTTCAAACTCTTTTGCAGTTAGATCTATGCCGCTTAATACGAGACATACCTTGCCTTTAAAGTTTTCTAAGCCTTTTTGCATCCGTGTTTGATAGTCTTGTTGGTGATTATTCTGACTTGAAACACTATCCGCAACAAACCCTTTAGCATCACCAATACTCGACGCCACATTCACTTTACCGCGTAGTAGCTTAGACCAAAACTCTTTCGAGAATAAGCGTTGTAGATAATAATACTTCAACATGGCTTTCCCCATAGCAGCATCACTTCTTAACCATGGATTGAGCAAAAATAAGCCGGTAATTCGATCATCTTGCGGAGCATAAATCATTGCTGCGGATGCTGCGTCGCACAATCCCCAAATCACCACAGATTCAATGCCAACCTGCTCACACAACAGATCACATGCAGCTTTAATATCTTCATTGATTTCGTCAAACGGTTTTTTACTACCTTCACTATCGCCCATACCGGTGTAGTCGAATCTGAGTGACGCAATATTTTCTTTTGCCAAGGCACGTGACAACTGCACAAATTGACGGTGACTGCCGACTCGATATTGTGGTCCGCCAACCACAATAAGCACGGCTGTATTAATCGGTGTTTGCGGCTGATGCAATATTCCCATCAATTGAGAATTCTCACTGCTAAAAACAACGGCTGACTCAAGCATATCGTGGGTCATCAAAGCTCTCCCTGCAAGGCATTAAACGTAGGTAAGTGAAGCTGACTTTGTTCAAAAATTTCTGGGATTTGCCAAAATGCAGTACCCTCAATGCTTCTAATATCTAAGTACTCTTGATTCCATCCTTGAGTTTGAATTTGAACTGCAGGTGTTACAGAAGTGCTGGCAAGCTCCAGCCATGAGACTGGGCAAGTTATCTCAAGTGTTTTTGAAACTTCTAAGCCATCAATCGAACCGAGCAAATCTTCAGTAATTGTGTAGCCAGCAACCTCAACATTGACGCCAGATAAGATTTTATCTCGCCAATTAATTTTTTGTTCCCCTTGCATCATACTATTTGCTTGTTTAAGTCGAAGAAACTGAGTCATAAACTGTTTACCTTTGGTCACTGGCTTCCAAAGTAGAACTTGCTTTACTGGCATTACTTTTTGAATCTCTACCAATTCAGTCAATGCCAATAATCCACCAAAGCGCACCCCCCAAAGGGAAATACTGCTAATTTCTAACGATTTCAGCCATTGCAGTACGCGAGCAATGTTTTCTCTCCATGTAGTGACATTGACTTGTTCGATCTCTTTTTCACTATCACCGGTCCCTAAATAATCTAAACAAAAAACACAATAGCCTTGTCGAGCTAGGTAAATTGCCTGCTTAGTAACGACCGCCCTGCACAGATTTAGCTCTTCAAAAATGGATGGAAGCAGTAGAATTGTTTTTTGCGGATTGGCCTGCCCATATTGACTGACAAACAAGTTGCCTTCGGCGCTGGGTAGAAAAAAACCTTTTATCACAATTGCTTCCTGTAGGTACATGTTTTATAAGGAAGTTGATAATAACTTACAAAACATCAAAAGGCATCAATGATACTAAATTACTATGCTCTCTAGTTTATTTTCAATTGACCGTAAGCCAATAAAAATAACTTTGCAGTAAACTGGGGTTTCAAGATAGCAATTTTGCTAAACATACCTTAGCATACGCCTAGGAATTCTGAGTTTTTCATGAAGAAAAGCCTCACCAAGCAAAGACTAGCGGAATCACATGGTAGTTAAATTTTTAAATCCCCTTGCAGATGCAAGTCAATTTCCTGCGCCGAGCGTTGCAGCTACACCTAAATTTAGACTCAGAGATTTAGACTTAGCTCAACATACTAAGGGGGATGTAAGACAAACCACATTTACACGCAATGGACGCGGTGCAATCGGTATTGCTGGCAGTGCTCTAAAAAAGAAAAACGCGAAAAATATCATTTTAATTCCTGCTTATCACTGCCCTGCTCTAGTTGAGCCTTTCATATGGTTGGATTATGAAATCCGTTTTTACCCTGTAAAACCCGATCTGTCTGTTGATATATCCGTATTAGAACAGGCAATGTCAAAAGGTGATATTACCCATTGTGTAGTAGTTAGGTATTTTGGCTTTGGCCAAAACAATAATGAAGTGATTCAGTTTTTACATACACGACCGGTTGAGATTATCGAAGATTGCGCACATTCGTTATTTCGATTTGTTGATCATTTTTCAGATTCCGGCAAACAAGTTCCAGATGTAAGCGCGAGTATTTGTAGTATCAATAAAATTCTTCCCACCATTGACGGTGGCGCTTTGTATCTAAAACAAAAATACGAAGCTCAATTAACGCATGTGGGTTGGGCAGAAGAAGCGAAAGCTTGTGCTTTTATAGTTGGTATACCGCAATTTATTAGTAAAATTAAATCCGTTTTTAAAAAAGTAGCAAACTCTGGTCAAAATGAAGTTTTTGAACCTGCTGAAAACGAAGATATCGCACTTCGCTATTTTCAACCTATCGATTTAGTGTCAGCGAGCTATAGAAATACTAAAAGCATATTTTGTCATAGTAATTTAAAATTGATTCGAAAAAAAAGACGCAAGAATTTCGAATATATAATCAACAATGTTAACAACCCAGATGTTGGGACCCCTTTATTTACAAGTTTAAATGAAGAAGATATTCCTTATGTGATTCCCTTTTTACTAACAGACGAAAAATTCTTCTTTGATATTCGAAAAAAGGGGATTCAAATATTGCGTTGGGAAGAAGTTGCAGTAAGTGAATGCCAAGTTAGTCAAAATTATCGCTCAAGACTCATTCAAATCCCATGTCATCAGCAACTTTCGACTAAACAATTAAACTTTATTGTAAATACTTTAAATGAACTACACCCCTAGGATAGATTTATGAATTTGTCAGTATTTAGTTGTTCTGAATTTTCTAACCATCAAAATGCTTGGGCAGAACTCAATCATAAAACCATGAATCTAGCTTTTTTTGAGCCAGAATTTATTCGGGGTTTAATCACCCACTTTTTTGACGGTGATGAATTATTTATATGTGCCTATCAAAATGAAGAATTACAATATGCAGGATTCTTTAAGCCACTTGGCAAAGGACGCTGGGCAACAGCGATGCCATCTCAATGTCCACTTGGACTATTTTTACATCGTCAACCGCAAATCGAAAAAGACACAATGAGCACTTTGTGTAAAGCCCTCCCGGGCAAAGTCATGATGATTGACATGTTGCAAATGGACTCTAAATATACAAGTTTCACCCCTGCTGAAGACTTTGATGTTATGCCATACATTACGTCAGGGAATCGTCCTATTCCTGATGATTTCGATAGTTTCTTTCAATCGCTTGGCAAAAACATGCGACAAAACTACAACAAGGTTATTAACCGAGCTACGAGAGCTGAAGATAGACTTTCTTGGCAAAAAGTAACGTCACCAGCGGAAGTTAAGCAAGCGATAATAAAATATGGGGAATTAGAAAGTAGTGGTTGGAAAGGTGATGAAGGGACGGCTATTTCTCCGGACAATACACAAGGCAAATTCTATCAACAAGCATTAGGCGAACTAGCGGACTCCAACAAAGCCTGTTGTTGGTATTACTTAATCAATGAAGAAATTGTCGCGGTAGACTTGTGTATTCAGCAAGACGACTGCTTAATTATTCTTAAAACGACATATAACGAAAAATTTAATAAGCAGTCCCCAGCTCTTATGCTTAAAATTGAAATGATTAAACATTATTCTCAGCATCGGGATCTTGAAGGTATTAACAATATTGAGTTTTACGGCAAGGCAATGGAATGGCATAAGCGACTGGATTCGACTCTAAGGGAAATAGAACACGTCACTTTTTATCCGAATAAATTGTTTAAATTTGCAATTAGGCTTGCTAAAAAACTAAAATAGCTTAAAAGTTGTGCGTCATTGTTCACTGCAATACCAATAAAGTAGAGGATATTATGTTGTTTATACGCAAATTCAAGCATTTACACTATTGCTTACTATTAATTCTTTGGTTTTCTACCTCAGATTCAATAGCAGTTGAAACAAAAATACCACCCGATTTTACTGATAGTGTATTCAATTGTGGCCACACCCCAAAAGGAACTGATTATCGCAGAACGGATTACAAAACTAATGAACTGCGAAAAAAAGTTGAAGGCGCTCATTTCACTAAAGGTGTTCAACGAGGAGAATACGGAAACGCAAGCTCTCTAGAAGGAGACTTAGATTATGTATTAAACAAGTTCCCGAACCACCCAAAAGCACTACTAGTTGCTGCAAAAAATCAAATGAGACCCGATTATTCACCCCAACATTCATTACGTAAAGACAGATTCTGGCCTAAAAAAGAATGTTATTTTCAGCGTGCTCTTAATCGAGCACCGGATGACGGATTAGTGCATTTAGTCATTGCTATTTTTTACCACCAATATAAAAATTATGAAGTTGCAGGCAGACACTATCAAGCAGCGGTCCAATATAACTCAAACAATGCCGAAGCCCATTATAATTTTGGTTTATTTTTGATGCAGACAGGGCATGAAACGAAAGCTCTTGAACATGCAAAAAAAGCATATTCAATGGGATACCCACTTCCTGGCTTAAAAAATATGTTAATTGCTGCAAATCGATGGGAAAACTAATATTTAGTAAAAATTAACAATGTAGCCATTATTACTTTATTAAATTAATAAAAGTAATTCTTCGCTAACAATGTTAAAAAGCCGAACTTATCACGTTTCCAAGGAGAAAATCGCAGTAACTGATACCTGTCAGTATTTCTCGTTGAAACGCCGTTAGCGGTCGATACAGCACAGGCATAACCTAATTCTTTAACTAAATTCACATCTCTTGGAAGGTAATCATGCTGAGGCTTTCCATTTGGATAAGCAAAACTAAATAATGGCTGTTTTAGTAAGCTTTCCAAATAGTGTTTATTTTCTGATATTTGTTGTCTAGCGTTCGACTCATCCAATTTTGCCAGTATTGGATGGCTGCATGTGTGTCCCCCTATTTCCATACCAGATGTATGTAACTCAATCACTTGCGTATCACTCATCATGAGCCCTTTTGGCGAAGCTAAAGGTTTTAATCGTTGAATGATACGCGTGCGTTCTTGGAAAGGTAGGTACTTTAATTTTAGTAAAATTTTTTCTGCACTAGAGTACTTTTCATTTATGTTTGAAGTTGGATAGTATTCTTCCGGAAATTCTTCCAATATTAATTTTTCTGTCGGCCAATTACGGACAAATTCAATAACAATATCATTCCACATCGTGCCCCCATTTAAAAAATCTGAGGCAATAAAAAACGTTGCAACAACGTCATGCTTTTTCAAAATAGGCAAAGCAACACTAGCATTATTTTCATAACCGTCATCGAATGTAATCACTGCTGCATTTTTGGGTAATCTATTTTGCTCAAGCATTTCTACCGCTTGTTTTAACGTTAACAAAACAAAATTTTCTTGTAACCATTTCAATTGTTGCTCAAAAACCTCTGCGTACATTTCATACGGTCGCATAGGATCGAATTCGGGTAAGACTTGATGGTAAATCAAAATGCTGAGTTTTTTACTATTTCCCAGGATTTTGAAAAGTAAATTGAACATGCACTCTCCGATTAGGTTATTAGAGTCAAAAGCGTTCAGGATAATTGAATGTTATCCTTAAATCTTTGGTTATAAACGATCTTCCCTATATTAATTGTTCGTTAAACTCTTTACACTATTAAAAAAAAGAAATCTGCTAAAAGTTATGGAATTATTCAAATGGTGGTTTTACTCGCTAATTTTGGGCGTTATAGGTGAAAAAAACAAACCGCTTATCTATACCAATACAATCGAAAACCCTACGCTAAAAAGAAAACCTTATATATGGGTATTCTGTTCAACCATCGGTGAATTAAACGGATGTAAACCGATCATTGAAACATTAGCTGCTGACTATTCCTTGGTTTTAATTACTGATCGAGATTGTTATGCAGATGCTTACAAACTGCAATTTCCAGATGCAGTGATCGTACAACTTACCGGTTGGAAAGACGAAGCCAAAGCGATTTACGAATTATTTCCTACACACCACTTCATTTTATGTGAAATTCCGTGTTTACCAAACGACGCTCCTTGTCGATTAGCCTATGCATTTTTACGATATCTCAAAAAACAAAAGATTACTTTAGTGACAGTCAACTCATGGTTATATGAATACGCACCATCTTGTAAACAAGACTCTATAGAGCGAAAGTTGTTTTCTAAAGAGTACGTTAAATTATTTGACGCGCTAATGGTGCAGACAGAGTCAGTTAAGGATAAGTTATCCAAAGCAGGTGCTTTAGAGTCAAATTTACACGTGACTGGCAATTTAAAATTTGATGCTGTTAGTGATCTTACAATTCAATTTAAAAGCCTTCAAGCACGTGATTTGTATAACCAACTGAAGAGTTATAAGCAGTCCATCTTTGTTGCAGGCTCTCTGTCTGACAAATCGGAATATAAAGTATTAATCGATGCTTTTAAGAAATTTAAAGAACATAAAAGTGACGCGATAATGATTATGGCTCCTCGCCATCCGGAAAAACAGCAACAATTAGATGAAATAGCACAGTTGTTAACCCAATACGAATTTAAATACGAGTTTCGCTCTCAACTAGAAACCCAAATTTCGCCTAACCTTGATGTATTAGTGCTAGATACTTTTGGGGAATTAAGAGGGTTATATGCAGTTTCAGATTTTTCATATATTGGAAAAAACCATAATGTATTAGAACCATTAGCTTTTGGAAAGCCAGTTGTTGTAATTAGTGGATGGGAAGCAACCTATCCTAGTTTCCCTGTGTATCAAATTACAAAGCAACAAGGTCTATTGTTCGAGATAGATGATCAGAATTTACTCGGACCAGAACTGATAAAAGTAAGTCAACTAGACCAGAAGTCATTTGCTGATAATACGAAAACGACACTTCAAAAATTAGCGACAACTCTCGACAAAAACAACCACATACTGCGGCAACTAAAGATAATCAGTAAGGTATAACAATCTATGACGGAAACGTATGATTTAAGTAACTTAAACGTATCTGTAGTCCATAGGCGTATCAAGCATCATGCGAATCATTCTGGCTACAACACTGTATTCGAATATATGAAAATTCCGCATGCAAAAGGTGGATTAAGATCATTAATTGCAAGTCACATTCCGACTAGTTTAAGATGGCGACTCCATTCACTACGTCCTCAAGCTGTTGGTGATGAAGGTCTAATGCCCGAGTTAAGAGCCTTATCGACCGTTGCATCATCTAAACCCGGAATATGTCATTTTATATATGGTGAAGATACCTATTTTTATACTCCACTTTGGCAAAATAAACACAAAAAGATAGTTGCGTCTTATCATTATCCACCTGTTAGATTAAATGAAAGAGTAAATCGCGCAATTTTGTCTCGTTTAAATGCAGTGATTCTAATGTCTGAAAGTCAGAGAGGCTGGTTCGAAAATTATCTTCCGAAAGAGAATATACATGTTGTCCACCACCATGTTGATACAGACTTTTTTAAACCAGAAGATCTCGTTTCTCAATCATCAAAACTAAGAATCGTAAGCCTTGGTGGAATATTGAGAGATTTAGATTTACTCGAAGAAGTGGTTGCTACTCTTACTCAAAAAATGGGTAGTGATTATGTCGAATTTGATTTTCTAATACCAAAAAACGAATGGTATCGTTTTGATAGTTTTAGAAACGTCAATTTGCTTTCAGGAATTTCAGATGAGCAACTTAGAAGTGTTTATCAAAAGGCCACTTTAGGTTTTATGCCACTTATTGACTGTACCGCAAACAATGCAGTTTTAGAAATGATGGCGTGTGGCAAAGCAATCGTTTGCTCTGATGTAGGTGGGATAAGTGATTACTTAACTACAGAAGGCGCTATTTTATTTGAACCTTCAAGCAGCTCTGAGAAAATATCTAAACAAATCATAGAGTTATTTAATAACGAACGCAAAATACAAAAAATGCAAACTGCAAATAGAGTTAGAGCAGAAAGCCATTTTTCATTGGCAGCTACGGCTGCTAAATTAATGAAAGTTTATTCTAGAGTTTAATTTTTATTTTTTTCAATTGTATTGAGAAACAAATCGGTAAGTTGATCTACCGCAATATCTTTCCGTTTAGAATAATCTTTTGCTCGGCGGCTAATACTTTCATAAAATGATTTGTCATTAAATAACTTATTAAGAATTTCACTCCATTCAGACACAGAGGCATCTGGTGGCATTAAAACTCCCCCATCGCCAACCGATTCAATTAACCCCCCGATTGCTCTGGCAACAACTGGAATACCACTAACTTGAGCTTCGCTTGCAACTCTTCCCCAAGCTTCTTCACACAGGCTAGGGATAATAACAACTTTGGCTTTTGAATAAATAGCCTTCATATCCAACTGTTTAGATTTCAGCTCAACGTTTACCAATGGCTCTACGAATTGTGCTAAATAAGATTTCACTTCTTTAGTATATGTCCATGATTCAACGAACAAAAATGGTAAGTGAGGATTGTTAATTGCGATTTCTGTTGCTAACTCCACGCCCTTTTCTGGAAAGGGGCATATAAATACGATTTGTTTACCTGTAAGTGGAACTTTGTATTTTGAATAATCGACCATAGGCGGGATTGCGGTAGACGGAAGTCCAAATTTTTCTAAAAGTTTTTGCGAAGTAAAATTAGAGTTTGATATATAAGTTAGTTTATCCGCGGCAAAATACTCACCACCATGCTTTGAGAAGTTTACATCTCTTACATATATAGAAACATTATGATTTCCAGTAGTTTCCAGTGCAATTTTTGCTAGTTTAATACACTCTCCAGCCTGCAAAATAACCCAGTCAGGCTTTAGTTGATTAATAATTTTCGGTAATTTTTCTTCCAAATTCCAAACTCGGAAAACTGGATACTTCATAATATTGTCCGATACAATTTCTGACTTTAATACTTTCATCTTCACACGCGTTTTGAAAGAAATGAAGTCTCCAGCCCCCAAGGACGAGAGCACAGCTACCTTACAGTTTCGCTTTATAGTTTCTAAACATAGCTGATGTGTAGAAGCTTCTGCCCCACCAACTTTTTGAGGTAAATAACTATGACTAGTGACGAATAAGATTGAACGATTCATTGTAAAAAAATACCTAATAGTCTTTCACTTTAGAATTATTGTTGGTGCCAACCAAGATGTTTTAGCTTGCGTTTTACAGGTAAGATAACTGAATCCCAATTATATTTACTCATTTCTAGATCGACTATTGATTTATCTGGAGTAGTTAATGATTCAAGAGTTTTTGATATTGACAGCTCCAAATCAGAGTCTATTGTATAGGTAAGGTCAAGAATCTCATATTCTTTTAAAGAGGATATGTTTGGAACAAGAACTGGCTTATTGAAAGTATAAGATAACAGCAAGCTGCCAGAAGTTAGCGAATTTCTAAAAGGAAGTACAACTAAGTCACTCGCATTGAAGAAGGTTTGCAAATCTTCATCTTCAATAAACTTGTTGTGAAACAAAATTCTATTATCTTTGCCTATTTTACCCTCTAAATTACTGCCAAACAGAGAGGGCTTCAAACTGCCAGCTATCAATAGTTTTAATTTAGACGATTTTAGTTTCTGGAACGCCTCGACTAATTCTATCACACCTTTATATGGTCTTATTGCACCAAGAAATAAAATGACTTTTTCGTTCGGCTTTATATTCAATTTGGTGCGGGCTGCAGTAGAATCGACTAAATTAGAATAGTTTTCTTTATAGTGACCATGATACATAACTACGGTATTTGAAAACTTTCCAAATAAGTAAGCTAATTGTCTTTTTGCGCTCTTAGAGTGAACAATTACGCAATCGCATAAATGTAAAATAAAGAATCTAACTAACCAATCTATAAAGCGACTGCGGGACTCGTGAGGAAACGTATTGTGGAGGGTAAATAGAATCTTCTTTTTATTCTTTTTTAAAAAGATCAAAGTTCGAATGAATCTTAAAGCGTGATTAAAACATATTTTCCAGCTTTCATTATTATAAAAATCAATGAGCCAATGAAAATGTGCAACATCATAATCTTCAATGTTATTTTTTAGCCAATCTTGGGCTGCACCTTTTGTAGGAACCGTTACAATTTCTTCATCACATAAAGCTGAGTAGAAATTTTCAATGTAAGGGTTACCTTTATCTTCAGACGGAAAAGCTGCTATTTTTAACATTCACAATGGCTCATATGGGATTTCTTATAAGTCATAAACTTTTTTCATTGCATAAGTTTCTTCGTTTACAGCTTCTAATGCACTTTTAAAAGCTGCATCAGAACTTAAAAAATAATTACCTGAAGCAACTACTTTACGAATATCAGAAGCAATCATTTTCTTTTTAAGTTCATATTTTAATTTTCCTGAAAGGCTTTTTGCTTCATCAGTCCAGAAACGTTTTAAAACTAGTTCGTTGTGCTCCAACCCCATTGATAGGCACCAATCTGCCCATTTAAAATGATGAGTGTCTCCCTCATATGATGAAGTAAATGAAGTATAAGGTACCCACGGAATTCTCAACGTATCTGCCAATATCGCACCATGCATAGCTTCTGTCACCACAAGTTTGCAACTACTTAACTCAGCCATAAAATGCTCAACTGATGAGCAAGGAGAAATAAGTTTATAACCCAATTTATCAGCAATTGCTTGCCAGGGTGCTTGCTCCGTTCGAAAATAAGGTATTAAACCAATATCGTCGGTTTGCTTTGATTTTTCAAAATAATTTGCGGCTAATATAGCCGGATCAGTAATGTATTTTGAGCTTATCCCCTGTGACAAAAGTGCTTTTTGCGTATTCGGTCCCCGAACAAAACGTATGTCCCAACTTTGGTCAATTTGCGGAAGCGAATCTTTCGACCTTGCCCCACTACCAAAAACAATTTTATGTTTGTAAGCATCGAATCTGTTGTCGAAAATAGATCCGATCGCAATCAATATAGAGTTTTCAGTCGAGCTATCTAAATTTGGAAAAACTCTATGCCAAAGATAAGGGTTTAGATCATCACCTACGTTTTTATTTTCAGATTCAAAAAATCCTAATTTCAAAATCAATCTCTCATCATTTTTCGCAATATATTGTTAATCATTGCAATTCTAGTCAATTCACTCAGTATTTCATGTTTTGTAAGTATCAACATTAGAAACCAAGTCGCAAAAGCCATTGATAGCATTGTCAGCATTATAAATGGATTATAAAAATTCAGTTTCGTAAACTGTGTAACCATATAAAACTCAATGCCCAATACAATAGAGATCAATACATTAATTCCCATTACTCGTAAATAACTATTAAAATTTATATTAAATGTTTTAACAATTTGAGGAAGTAAAAGTACTAGTCGCAAAACAGATAATGTCATGAACAAATAAAGTAATTGGGTTAATTCTAAGTCGTAAATAACAAAAACAAAAATATAGGCAACTCTTAAAACAAACATAGCGATTGTAAGCCTTAGAACGTACACTTCTTGCCCCATTACATTCAACATTTGTTCAACTGAAGGTAATAACGAAATAATAATCATTGATAGACAAATGATTTCCAAAAGCGGTGGTACACTTTGCCATTGATCGCCATATAAAAGCACTACAATGGGATCCGCGAAAACCAGTACAAATACGTAAAATGGTATAGAAAACACTTGGATATAATTAAAAATTTTCAGTATAGGCTGCGCTGAACTAGCATTAGAATTTTTTACTTTTGCTAAAAATGGCTGAATCGTTGGAGAAATAGCTTGTAGAATAAGCTTGGAAAAAATACCTGAGGTTGCAGATGCTTTTGAATAAAAAGCCACCCCTTCGATTGAATGATATTTACCAATTACAAACTCTGGAAGAATTTGTCTAAATTCACTAATTAAATTTGAAAAACTGATAACAGAACTAAATCCAATAACACTTTTTAGATCAGTTAAATTGAATCTGTAGTATATAAACTTGGAATATCGTAATAAAAAAAACACACTAGCTAATGTCCCAACTACCGAGCCTATTGCAAGGGCATACACCCCCTCCCCTTGCATTGCTAAAGTTATCGTTGCGGTTACTCGTAAAACAGTACTAAAGATATCGGATTTCATTATCTTATCGAAATACATTTCCCGTTTTAGCAACGACAAAGACAAAGTACCAAAAGGGATAATTACAAAGTTTATTGATAAAACTTTAATTAGTGTCTCAACATCAGCACGACCAAAAAATTCAGCAGCCTTAGAAGACATAAAATAGTAAAAAATAGCAATAACCCAACAAATCGCAATAGATATAGTAAAGCAGGTTTGAATTTTTTCGGTTGTAAGATCTTTTTCTTTTACCAAATACAGTGACAATCCGAAATCTCGTAAAACTTGTCCAATTACGATGCTGGCTGCGGCAATTGAGTACAATCCAATCTCTTCAGGTGTCAAAATTCGAGATATCAACATCACTGCCAAAAAATCAATGGTTAGAACCGAATATTTACCAGCAAATGAATATAGAAGAGCGCGTCGCAATGATGACATATTTTTGTATATTTCTTATCACTAAGTTTATATTTTACATAGATTTATAAAACTATGTCGTTTACGAAATTAAGGCTTTTCAAGTCTACAGTAAGTTGGTACTTAACTTAAGAAATTATTCATATCCTCATGCTCCAACTTAAACGAATTATTTAGATTCACTTTTTAATATAAAATTTAGTAGAATCAATTTTTAGCCAATTAACTTGTTAACTTTACTAATATAAAAAGTTAGCTTTCTTGTATGTTTCATCTGAATTAAAAATCATAACTACTCATTTGAACGATTAGAAATCATTCTGGTGGGCCATTGACTAAATTTTCAACTGTTTGTAGGTGGCTTTCGTATAAACCACATAAATAAAATTTTTAAGAAATCACTTTTTCGTTGTGTTAATTGTTAACCTTGGTATCTATGTTATTGCATTAAAAAACGAACAACGCTAAATACAAGAAAAAACTACTGGCTAACAATTATTAGAAAATAGCAACTACTCGCTTCTAAGAATAAGCGTCAGTTTTTCTTATATTAGCTCACAGCGTCAAGAGTTTACCTACATACGAGATATCAGAATAATGCGTTTAGTGCTTCTAATACAATTGAAGTAGCCTAAGTAAAAGGTAACGGTTAGAATATTAGTCATGACTCTTAATATTATGGTAAAACCTATAAAAATCAGTGTAATAATACCCGTATATAATTGTGAAGCTTTCATTAATGAAACGCTAAACTCCGTAATAAATCAAACTTACCCTGCAGACGAAATTATTGTAATTAATGATGGTTCTACCGATGGTTCTTTGGCAGCAATAGAACGTTGCAATATAGAGAATATGATAATCATCGACAAGCCTAACGGGGGAGTCTCTTCTGCACGAAATGAAGGTATTTTAGCAGCAACAGGTGACTGGATTGCTTTTTTAGATGGTGATGATGTTTGGCATCCTCAAAAGCTAGAATTATTCGCACAGCTTGCTCAAAAACAAGAAGATATCTCTGTAATATTCAGTGAGTTTACAGCATGGGGACCTAACGCAAGTGGTAACTTTGATGACCCATTAAGAAAGTGCCCTAAATACACTGAATTTATATTAGAGCCATCATTGACGGGGTGGGTTTATCATCAACAACTGCTCACTAATTGGGTACTTACCAGTACTGCTATGCTTAAATATTCAGTTATTCAGCAAATAGGCTTATTTGATCAAGAGCTGACAATTGCTGAAGATTGGGATTTATTTATTAGGGCCAGCCGAATTGCAAAATTTTACAAAATCAAGCAAACGTTAACCTATTATCGAGTTGCTCCTGACTCATTGACGAAAACGGTAAAAAATAAAGATTTCGCTAGTGATATAGTTCGCTCTGCTATCAATAAATATGGAATGTGCAGCCCTGATGGAAAGTTACCCAATTTAAATCAGTTTAAACGTAGAAGTTTTACTCGATATTTTGATTATGGATTAGGTGCTTATAAACAGGGCTGGTATAAAAAGTCTGTACAGTCGTTTTGGCAGGCCCTAAAATGCAGGCCCAGCGCATTGAGAACATGGCTGTTTTTATTTAGAGCAATTTTAAAGTCAATATTTACCAGCCCCAAAAAGTAAAAATACAGATGGAATTAGAAGATTGAAATTATATTATTTTAAAGCTGAAGGTGGCAATGTTGGCGATGACTTGAACGCGTGGCTATGGCCAAAGGTAATTGGTGAAGTTCTCGACGATGACGATTCACATTTGATTATTGGTGTAGGCACATTGCTTAACCATAGAATACCTGAAGCTAAACAATATACAGTACTATCGTCTGGTGTAGGGTATGGTAGCGCACCACCTTTAGACAAGGGCGAGTGGAACTTTGTTGCATTGCGAGGCCCCAAGAGTCAAAAAGCTGTAAATACTTCGGATGTAAAATGTTTATTAGACGGGGCATACTTAATGCCGCACTATTTCAAACCAGAGATCAAAAAGCAGTACCCTGTTGCCTATATTCCTCACGTAGACAGTGTTATCTTTGGTCAGTGGCAAAAGGTATGTGATTTAGCAGGCATTAAATTTATCGATCCAAGGTGGTCCGTTGAAAAGTTTATCAGCGAGCTGAACAAATGTGAGAAAGTGCTTACTGAAGCCATGCATGGCGCAATTTTAGCTGACGCTTACAATGTACCGTGGCACCCAGTGAAAGCCTACGATTATATCAATGATTTTAAATGGCAAGATTGGGCGCAATCCTTGGAATTAGAAGTATCTTTTTCACATATTCCACCGACTTGGAAAGGTGACATTGGATTGAATACGAAAAGTAAGCTCATCAACAAAGTCAAAAGGTTAAGTAAACGAATAGGATATCATCCTGAATCTTGGACTCCTCCACCAACATCAGAAAGTAAAAAATCACATTTGAAGAACGTCGCAGCTCAATTACAAAAACTAGCTGAAACGCAAGAGTTCAAGCTCTCGAATAAATCGTTAAGAGAGAAAAAAACCGAGCAGCTTTCTGCAGTTATAGACGAATTCGTAAAAGCCCACACAAATTAATGCAAACTTATAAATGCAATCTAGCAGTCACAAGCTTATTTCAATAACACTTGTGACTGTTGCTGTTTATAAATAAAGTTAAACTTTGAAATCTGGCTCTTCCTTCTGTAACCATAGCTCGAGTACTACCATGATCCAAATTAACTCACCGTAATAACTTGTATGCACGGTATTGTGTGAATTAAGTGCTGTGTCTATAAGCGAATTCTTTACAATATTTCGTTTCTTAAAGCTAGCCAGAGCTTCAATCGTTATGTCTTTAAGTTGTTGATTTTCCTTCATCCAAGCCCCAAATGGTAAGCCGAACCCATGCTTGCTTTTATTTAACGTTTCATCAGCTAAGAATCCTTTACACGACTTTTTATAAAAATCGCGCAATTCACCACCTGGTAATTTTGTTTCCGCAGGAATTTTGCAACTAAAATCAATAAGCTTTTTATCCAATAAAGGAAACCTTACTTCCACTCCAGCTAAGTCACACATTTTAGTTACTTTTACTAAATCATTATCAGCGAGGGTATTTTTCCAATCCAAAAACAGCATTTGGTCAACTGGGTGATTACTCTTACATTCATTAAATCGTTGTTCTAATTGTAAAATGGGAATGTGCTTATCTACACCTGCCAGTAAAGCCTCAGAGTATATTGCTTCTGCTCCCATCTGATTTACAAAATTATGAGTTTGAAGACGGCCGGGTAATTTTACCCGAGCTTGCTCCAGATAACTGGCTACTTTTTGAACGCCAGGTATTTTTCGTCCTAGTCGGTTATTAAATGCGTTGTTAAGTACATTTCCCATAAAACTTGGGAGCCGATTATACAATTCGAATACTTTTTGTTTAGCATAACGCTCGTTTCCTGCAAACAGTTCATCTCCACCATCACCGGCTAATAGAACTTCAATGCCTTTCTCTTTAGCGTATTTGGCACAGAAAAATGCCGCCATTGCAGATGAGTTACCAAATGGTTCATCAAAATGTTGGGCGACTTCCACAAATTTCTTAGCAGCTTCTTCTGGCTCTAGGTAAAGTACTTCGTGTTGCGTATCGAAATGTTTAGCTGTAATTAATGCGTATTCCGTTTCATCATACCCTTTAACTTTAAACCCTATAGAAAATGTTTTCGCTTTATTCTTGTTAATCTTTGCCAACATTCCAGCTACAGTTGAACTATCTAAACCGCCACTAAGAAATGCACCAACTTTACCGAAATCTGCTCTTTTTACACAATCCTCGACAATCTCCAAACACTCTTCTTGAGCTTGTTTTTGATTGTTAATAGAGCTTGCGAATATAGGTGAATACAACAATTCAGTTGTTTTTCCATTAATTGAATCAAATAAAACAGCTTTTCCAGGCTCGAGTTTAGACGTCAATTCATAGATAGTTGTCGGAGAAGGAATACAATGAAAATAAATATAATTATAAAGAGCCTGATGATTCACCTGCAAATTTGTATCTTCATGAAGCTTTATATCTTTTAAGCAATTAGAGAAAAACAAAGCATTCTCCGTTTCATGAAAATAGCAATTTTTCGCTCCAATTTGATCGTTAAACAACACAACAGGACGATTTTGGTTAACATACAACACCCAAAACTGACCAGATAGCCTTTGATAAACCTGTGTTAAATCTTCTTGTAAATCAAAAATACTCATCAGTTCAGTAGCATCTGCAGGGCATCCATCAACAAAAACATAGCCAAATAGGCACAAATAATTTGAGTCTCCACTTGCCCATTCTAAATGCTGGGATTTGGCTACGTGAATAACCTTTCTCTCACCGTGTTCAAATGTTAACCAAGTTGATGATTCGTGCACTTTTACTACCTACCTTTATTTGAGCTAGTCTTCGAGTTGTTGGGTATTCTATCGCCAATAAACCTGTTGTACAGCACAGATTCAACGCTTGCTTGTTGATTTCCAAAAAGTTTATATAAAAGTGTTAAAGTCAGCATATAAACAAATAAACCGGTAAGTACTTTTAGCACTAATATGGTTAAAATTGGAAATTGTAAAATAGGAAAACTTTGGAGCATTACATACATAACAATTACCGCACAAATGGGACGAATCCAACCTCTAAGTATCTGTAACAATGACAATTCTAATGTTCGGCTTAATATGAATAAAACTATTGGAAAGGAAGCACTAATCGCGAAAAACAGGTGTTTAGGAAGCGTTTGAACGTCGTAGAAACACAAAGTTATTATAATTGCTAGCAATAACATTAGGTTACGGAACCACATCAAATTATTTGAAAGCGTCTCTTTTTCCAATATAACTAAAAATTGTTCACTAAAAAACATGAGTATGCCGCCTAGCATGGCATATAAACTAAACCAAAACATTAAAGGTATAGCTTCAATCCATTGCTCCCCTAAGAACACCAATATAAATTCTTTTGATACTAAGCTTAGACCTACACCTACCGGTAAGAAAATGTATATAGACAATGAAAATACCAATGTTAATTGATGTGTGAAATTGGGGTCGGTACGCAATATTGATAAGTTAGGCAAAAGTCCTCGTATAACGGGAATAAGTAACTCCTTAGTAAACATCGAGGCTAAGTTCATAGATACATTGTAAATTCCTAGAAAATCAGTTGAAGCTACCCTTCCAACGACTAGTGAATCACCTTGATTATTGAAGTAGCGACCAATACTTAAAGGCACTGTAGACTTAGAGTATCTGAATATATCTTGCCAACCGGTTAGTCGAATCTTAGGACGATACTCGTGCAGAACAAAGCTCAATATCACTATCGCTAGTACATTAGCGAAGTGACCAAACACTATTGCCCAATAAGAATGTAAGTAAAAAGCCAAACTAACAGTGACAATAAAATACAGCATTCTGGAATAAACAGTAACAACAAAATCCAATTTAAAGTTCAAGTGTTTTTGCGCTATTAACAATCCAACATTGCTAAATGACTGTAATAATCGTATCGCCGCCAAACAATAAATGACTGATTGCAAATTCTCTTGATCATAGAATTCAGCAATTGTGGGGGCGAATATCACAAGAGGAAGGGAAATAAGTAGACCTTGAAAAATGCCAACTGTCCACACAGTGTCATACATGTAACGTTGTTTTTCTTTTATTCTCAACAAGTATAAATTTAAGCCCGCTTGAGTAAAAGCATCTAGCAGCCCTATAGCTAGCATTGCTATTGCAATAATCCCAAAATCACTCGGGGTCAATAATCTAGCTAAGAAAATGGTAGTTATCATACCAATCAACTTAGAGCCCCAACGAGACAAAACAGACCAAATGACGCTGGCTAGTGAATTGGTTTTTTTAGTGACGCTAAGTTTGTTCACGGGTTTCTTCGGAAGGTAAAATTCCATAAATAGCGTCTAACATACCATCGGGAGTTACGAAGGTATCGACGACTTGTCTCAGTTTCATATCAACCTTGACCACTAGAGCGTTATTGCCTGAAGCATACTTAAAATTCCGTTGTGACAAAAATTTTAAGCGTGATTTCACACCTGTCTTACGTAATTTAGAAAAACCAATATAAAATATATCTCCTTCTATATGCAAACCTCTACACCACCCCAAAGGCCGGTTTGTTAATTTTCCAAACGGGTCTATTATTTCGATCATTTTTCGTTGTACTGGATCACAAATTAATAAAACTCCATCGACTTGTGTAAAAACTAACTTGTCTTGCCACCACACACCATCATGTACACCTTTATCATTACCTAAGTTGATATCAATACGATCTGAAATATCTGATAA
>NZ_BAEN01000050.1 GCF_000314975.1 Aliiglaciecola lipolytica E3 | reverse complement strand
CATCATTAACCGGCGTTACTTCAACCGTGGTGTTCACCACCGTTGAGGTCTGCTGACCATTGGCTGCAGCCTCTGAATTTTCATCGCGCACTGTCCAATTGATGGTGCGGTCTGCACTGCCCGGATTATCTGAGCTTGAGCTGTAATTCACAGTGCGCAATAACGATTGATATTCAGCTTTGGTGGCATTGCCGCTAATGGTGAGCGTACCGGGCACCGAACTGTCTACCGTTAAGCCCAGTGAAGTTGCCAGTGCTGCATCCAGCGCTAATGTATCACCCGCTGAGAAACCGCTGGCTATGGTAATCACCGCTTGGTTTAAGTCAGCATCATCAACATCGGCCAAGCTCAACGCGGGCTCTAATACCAACGCCGGATCATTTTCTGTGTAGGTGTGCGTGGTAGCGACACCGCTGACCACTGGGGTGTCATTGACAGGGTTAACCGCCGTGGCGATGTTGATACTATCGGCCGACCAGGTTTCGGTCGTGCCTAGATTGCCAGAAATATCTTGGCCCGAGGCCTCCGCTTGCACGCTGTCGGCAAGGTGCACCGTTAGTGCTCCCGGCGTGCCACTGTATTCTGCCACCGGTAAAAAACGAATATCGGCGGTGGCGGGCAGCACTAGAGCATTGCCCGATGACAAGCCTACGTTGGTGATCGTCACCCAGCCTGAACCACTGTTGTATTGCCAGCTACCTTCTGTCGCTGGATTAGCTGCGTTGCCAATAATCGCTATACCGCCAAGCGCTGTAGCGCTAGAGCCGCCAGCAACGGTATCGGTGCTGTCATCGTATTGTGAGCTGGTGATTACACTGCTCAGTGCAGCACCGGCTGGGTTGGTGTTGTCTTCATTAATCGACGCGAGTGTACCGCTGCCACTGGCAACCGGC
>NZ_BAEN01000051.1 GCF_000314975.1 Aliiglaciecola lipolytica E3 | reverse complement strand
AAATCCCGTGCTACAGGTTGCTCGCTGGATTGGGTCATTCAACCAAATGATTTAACGAATACAAATCTCGGGTTTGGTTTGATTGCTTTCTTACTTCTTCGAGGGCTCTAGCTTCGCTAATTTCAAATAAAATATTGATCAGGCGATTGAAGTGGTAGTGCATGGCTTGTCGTGCTTCTGCTGAATCGTGCTTTTTTAACGCCAGAAAGATTTTACGATGTTCTTCCAGTCGATCAGCATCGCTGCGATTGCACACATTGTTATACACATTGATGATCTCAGGTTCGGAATCCCGTAATTGCCAGAATTTTTCTACTGACATGGAAATGGCGTTGTTGCGTGTGGCTTTCGAGATGATTAGATGGAATTCGCGATCGGCCTTTTCAGGTTGAATGCCATTCTCCATTGCAATCAGTGTTGCTTCTAGTTGTTCCAATTCATCATCGGTGATTGAAATCGCCGCAAGCGCCGCGGCTTCTCCTTCAACCAATGCTCTTGCTTGGGTTAATTCAAATGCACTTACTTTGGCATCTTTTGAAGAGGTATGAGGATTTTCTAAAACGTAAACGCCAGAGCTGGTTTTAACATCTACCCGTTGTCGCACTTCTAAAGCGATTATGGCTTCTCTAATAGTTGGGCGGCTCACATTAAAAGTTTCAGCCAATTCGCGTTCTGGCGGAAGTCGACTTCCGGGGGGATATTTTCCTGAATCGATCAAAGCTTCAATTTTTTCGACAATTTGCCAAAACATGCGGCGGTTTTTCATCTTTCGACCTCTTACGCAAATATAACTTCTTAGTGCCAATATTTCGCTTTTAGGTTTCTTTTAACTTACACTTTGGATTATAAAACCATGTTGTTTGGATAAACCATTTGCGATGTTTACACTTGTTTAACATTTTTTTGATTTGCCCTAGCATACACCTCCCAAAAATTATTACCAATAAAATTTAAATTGGTAACAACACAAGCCCATTAATGGTTGACAATATTTGATTAAATTGCTTATATACCGGCATAAAATAAAGAGGAAAGACGATCATGAACCACAGCGAAGCATTTATTTACGGTTACAAACAACCAATTGAAGATATCGGTAATGGTATGAAGCGCCAATTAATGGGCTTTAATAACCAAATCATGATGGCTAAAATATGGTTTGAAGAAGGTGCAATTGGTTACGTCCACGCGCATCATCACGCTCAAGTTACTTATATTGAAAGTGGTGAGTTTGAAGTGCAAGTAGGTGAAGAAAAACAATTGTTAAAGACTGGCGATTGCTTTTTTATGTTACCAAACGCTGAGCATGGTGCGGTTTGTAAGAAAGAAGGCATACTTATCGATGTATTCAGTCCTTTGAGAGAAGATTTTTTATAAGCATTGCTTAACTAGAGAAACGATGAATGTCACAACAAACAAGCGCCAGCACTTTGAACACTACTGCTGATATATTCACTAAGATAAACGGCCCGTTAGTGTTTGCCGGTGAGTGCATGCTCGAATTAGTCAACCAGAGTGAAACTCAGCTCGGCAAATCTTTTGCCGGTGACTTGTATAACTCTAGTGTGTATTTAAAACGAGCATTTCCGGCGATTAATGTGGAGTTCATGTCTTGTATTGGCAACGACATGCTTAGCTCTGAATTGTTGGCTCGGTTACATGCTGAAAAGATTAGCACGCAGTTTCTTCCACAAATATCTACTCACCATCTGGGTAGTTATATGGTAGTGACTGACGAGTTTGGTGAGCGTTCATTTATCTACTGGCGCGGTGACTCTGCCGCGAAGCGCATGGTTTCTGCGTTATCTGCTGAACAATCATTGTCGTTAGACGATTCAGGCATGTTTTTCTTTTCAGGCATCAGTATTGCGATCTTATTAGATGAAGAAAGAGAACTGTTTTGGCAAAAGTTAGAACAGATGCAGCAAGCTGGTGTAGTCATCGCGTTTGATCCTAATTACCGGCCTCAATTGTGGCGCTCAGCAGAGATTGCAAAGCTTAATATAGAAAAAGCGTTTCAATTAGCTGACGTTCTTCTGCCCGGTGTGGATGATTTCCAAAAGCTTTATGGAATAAGCGATGTAGAGCAATGTATTGAATTGTGCATGCAATACAATCCACAAGAATTAGTGATGAAGCAAGGCGAAAAGAACGTCTTGATTGTTAATGCTCAAGGTAGAGAAGTCGTTCCCATAGTACCGAATGATAATGTGGTAGACACCACATCAGCGGGTGACGCTTTTAATGGTGTGTACATAGGCGCTCGAGCATCTGGTTTTGCGCCCAAAACAGCCGCATTGGCTGCCAGTGCCGCCGCAAGTAAAGTTATTGAAACACCTGGGGCTATCATGCCTAAAGAGTTGTTTGACAATTTTTGGAAGTCATACAATCTATAGGATGGGCTTTAGCCCATTGATTATCGAAGCATGCCATGGGATAAATCCCATAATACATACTGTCTCAGATTCCCACACGATATCCCCTCTGTAGGTGGGGCTTTAGCCCCGCGAGAATATCAAAACCCACCATGGGTAAATCCATTCCTGCATAATTTAATTCGTGTATTTTTTCAACAATCACGGTTAACCAAAAAAATATAACAAAACCTTAAAATTGGTCTTACATTATTGTTGGAGTATTATTTTTTTTGCACATATAATCCAACTTCATTAGTCACACTATTTTTACATTTTGAGGAAATTCGCATGTATCAAATGCAATCACTGCACCGTTTCAATAACCGCTGGTCTCGCAGCATTGTAGCGGTGTCCATATTGACAGCATTAACTGCATGCGGCGGAGGTGGTGGCGGAACCAGCACGACGCCCCCAGTGCCCCCGCCTGTCGTTGTAGATCCAGGCCCACTTGAATGTGAAAACGAAGTTTATTCAATTGTCTCCGCAACAGATGATGGAAGTTTTGACCCGGGTTTTTCACCTGCCAATGCAATAGACAACGACACGACACCTCTGTCTAGATGGTCTAGCGAAGGGGCGAATAAGGCTCTTACGCTCGATTTAGGGAGCACAAAGACTGTAGGTGCGTTAACCATTAAATGGTTCAACGGCGCTGAAAGAGTGGCGAATTTTTCTGTAGAAACGTCAGAAGATGCAACCACATGGACAAACGTATTAGACAATGCCGAATCAAGCGGAAGACATAGCGGATTTGAACTGGTTAACCTGACTGAATCGGCGGCTCGTTACATAAAGATTATTGGCTTAGGTAACAGTGAAAACGATTTTAATAGTATTGTTGAAGTAGGCGCACACAGTTGTGAAGACGCAACTGGCGAATACGCTGATAAGTTTCCTAATGAGTTGGGAATTGAGCTTGTTGATTGGTATTTGAGTGTTCCCACAGACGAAGACAATAGTGGCACCTCGGACTCAATATCTGAAACGGATTTAGCAAATGGATATACCAATTCTGAGTTTTTCTACGCTTCGGCTGATGATGGTATAGTGATGCGCTCTCCGAGTTACGGATTTAAAACGTCTACGAATACAAGTTATGTGCGCGTTGAACTCAGAGAAATGTTACGTCGAGGCAATCGCTCGATTAGCACACAAGGCGTCAACAAAAATAACTGGGTATTTGGCAGCGCGTCAGCTCAAGGACAAGCTAATGCTGGGGGAGTTGATGGTGATCTTCGAGTTACATTAGCTGTGAATAACGTTACAACTACGGGTGAAAACTTTCAAATAGGTCGGTTGGTAATTGGCCAAATACATGCCAATGATGATGAGCCTATTCGCCTTTACTATCGTAAATTACCTGGCAATGAGCTAGGTTCAATATATTTTGCGCATGAGAGCCGCGTAGAGGACAGTAGCGGCGATAATATCGAGACATGGGTGGAAATGATTGGTTCACGAAGCAATACCGCGAGCAATCCTGCTGATGGCATCGCGCTGGATGAGAAGTTTAGTTATCACATTAGTGTTAACGTGAATTTGCTTACTGTGACGATCAGTCGAGAAGGCAAAAGTGACGTGGTTGCCAACTACGATATGAGTGAAAGTCTATTTGATCAAGACGGGCAATATATGTATTTCAAAGTGGGGGTTTATCACTTGAATAATTCAAGTGATCCCGATGAATATGCCCAAGCCACATTTTATGAAATCAAAAATAGTCACACAGGTTACGCCGCCAGCGAATAAGTTCAGCGGTATTGAATAGGTAGCAGGGGCTCTGGCCCCTGACTCCAACACCCCATCCTGTAGGATGGGCTTTAGCCCATTGATTATCGACGCATGCCATGGGATAAATCCCATGCTACATTCTACTGATTACCGAACAGGCCATGGGATAAATCCCATGCTACATTCTACTGATTACGGAACATGCCATAGGATGAATCCCTTGCTACATCCTACTGACTACGGAACAGGCCATGGGATAAATCCTATGCTACATCCTACTGATTACGGAACATGCCATGGGATGAATCCCATGCTACATTCTGCAGATTACCGAACATGCCATGGGATAGATCCCATGCTACAGATTAAAAAAGAACGGGTAGCAGGGGCTTTAGCCCCTGTATTTTGAGGAGGTGTTTTAGTGCTGATTATCTAAATGATAAAATGTGGCTTGGACGTAATCTTTGGGCTCTCCACCATTATTTTGGTTGTAGACGCCTGCTTTGAAATACATGTATTGGTTATTCTTGTTATAACCACTTTCACTCATATCGTAGGATTTGGTGATGTTGGGCTTGCCTTCACGTATAACCGTGACGATAAGCACATCATTTTCTACACTAATTTTGTAGCTAAACTTTTCGTTTAAGGCAATGCCGTCTTCGGGGTTTTCCAAGGTGTGCGATCGACTACCGATGAGGTTGATCCAAATATCGTCGCCACCATTGATTTCATGGGCAAAATAGATAGCCCCTTTTTCGTTGTTGGGTAACTTGCGGTAGTAAAGACGAATAGGTTCGTCGTCGGTCGCATGGATCTGGCCGATGATAACGCGTCCAACCATCTTTTCATCACCTGTTGTCGACACACGATTGACTGCCAGTGTCGCTTCCAAGCTCCCTTCAATTGCTCCGGCTTTGCGTTTAACGGAACCATGTGCTGAACCAAACACCCAGTTATTCCCAGTAATACCTTGGGTTTTTTCGCGGGTATTACCACGACGCAACATTTCGCGAAGTTCAGTACGAGCATATTTGGTGTTCTTTGACGTTTTGGCTCCAACATTAGGACAAGCGAAGACCATTCCGCCATCTTCCGCAGTATAGAAAAGTGGCTTTAACTCAAAACCTTCACTTAAAGGCTTTTCATAAATCATGTCGGCCTTAAGATCTTTGTTCAAGTCTGTTGGTAGCGTAAGACTCCAATCAATCAGTTCGAAGTTTTCACTTGGCTTTTTAGTGGGGTCGAGCTTTTCTGGGTTTCCCAATAACACGCCATCAGCTAAGGCCCGATGGGATTCAGGAATGGAGCTTTGCTCATCCGCAGCCGCACTATAAGCGTATGGGGCTGCGCAAGCAGCCACTGCAATCAACGAAATAGAAATTGCTTTATAAAAAGGTTTCACCGTACCCCCACTATTAAATTAACAAATTAACGCTTGGCTTGTACCGGTTCAATTTTCGGACACAATACAAGCACGCTTAACATCGCGATAATCGCTAGTGCAGCACCGATTGCAAATACAATAGAATAGTTACCATCAGCCGTTAATGCAGGTACTGCATAAATAAGCATCCCCGCCGCTAATTTAGCCGCCATCCCAGCAAAACCAGACAATGAACCGACTGATTTACCACCAAACAAATCACTTGGAAGTGTTTGCACATTACCGATCGATGTTTGGAATCCAAACAAGATTGTAGCCATGATCAATACTGCCGCTACTTCACCACCTGGGTTAGCTAACAACAACAATGAAGGCAACATAATCAAGCAACCCAGTGATATAACCAACTTACGTGTTTTGTTGACTGTCCAACCTGCTTTTAAACGGTTTTGCGCCAGCAAACCTCCAAACCAAGCACCCAGCATTGCACCTACATAAGGAACCCAACCATAGATAGCCAAGCCTTTAACATCCATTTGATACACTTCAACCAAATAAGTTGGGATCCAGACGATAAACAACCACCAAATTGGGTCGATTGCAGCTGTAGCAATAATTACGCCCCAGCTTTGTTTGTGAGATAACATTTGTCCGGTAGTGGGCGTGTATTCTGCAACGGCGTTAGTACCTTCGCATTTAACTTCATTTTTTTGACCAGTAAGAATATATTCTCTTTCTTCTTGGGTAATCCAAGGGTGATCACCAGGAGGTGACTTAACCACGATTAACCAAGGAATTAGCCAAAGTAACCCGGTACAACCAACAATCACGAAAATCGCCTGCCAGCTAAAGAACAAAGCTAAATAAGCGATAAGTGGAATTGAAATAATCCCGCCGATAGCTGCACCGGAATTAAATATCCCCTGAGCTAGCGCTCTTTCGCGAGTGGGAAACCATTCTGCATTCGCTTTTGCCGCACCAGGCCAGTTACCTGCTTCAGATAAACCCAATATCGCTCTGAAAATACTGAAGGTTAATATACCTTGAGCAAATGCATGTAAGATGGTGGCAAGAGACCAAATACCGATAGAAAGCACGAAGCCGATACGGGTACCAACCCAGTCGAATATTTTACCAAATAATGCCTGGCCAAACGCATAGGCAAAAAGGAAAACAATACTGATAATGCCGTATACTTCTTTGAGCTCTGCGTCGCTTTTTTCTGGATAAATCTCTTTACCCATAAAAGGCCACAGTACACTTAAAGATTGTCTGTCGATATAATTAATGACTGTTGCCAAGGCAACGAGCGCAATTACCCACCATCTTAAATTCTTCATGTTTTGTTTACCTATACCTGATGCGTTTAGTTTTATTCTTTTAGTTACTCACTACGATTGCTCGTAAACTGATAGAACCTTAGTTAAAGACGAAATAGTTGGGCATTACCCTGAATTACATACTCTTTGTCAGAATACATGAATGCTGTTTTGGCATTTTTGTCAGTTGCGTCTTTTGCAATCGCTAACAAATAAGTCACACCTGTTTCAAACGTCGCTTTTATCAACGTGATGGCGTCATCATTAGATTGCGAACTGACATTTTCTAAGCTGCTCAGTTGGCTACCACTATCGATTGTATACTCACGACTGCCATTATACTCACCGTGCACTTCTAACATATTCAAAAATTGAACGTTTCCAGCTGTGTTAACGCGGTTAATCAATGCTTGTTTAGCAATTAGATTAAAGTTCGGGTCATTTGCGCCTATTCGTACCATCAACAGTTCTTGATCAAGTTGTTTATTCGACGAGTTGATAACAGTACTGTGGGTATAAAAGGTATTTTTATTTAACCAAGTTACTTTGGCTAAATTGTCAGTCACTTTCCCTTGAGCTTGCAGCCAAAGGTATTGGTAGCCATTTTTTTCGCCTAACGCACTTTGCGATTTGTTTTTGCCGGTAAACGCTACACTTGATTCGATGAATTGACCGTTAAAATGCACCGGCAAGTCAAGTTGATGTTTTCCTTCTGTTTCGACATCAAGAATATCGATAATAAACACGTGACCTTCATCACTATTTACTAAAGCTTGGGTACGACTAAATACAACATCATCATAAGCATCTTTCATTATTGCCGATGAAATTTGCATCTGTTCATCAAATTCGGAGAAAAGCACTTCAGGATGACGCTGATTACCTACTTTAGTATTGCCTTTAAAGTGAGTGGTTTCGTCTACAATTAAAGTATTGTGAGCGATAGTTTGTTTTGCGTATGCATCATTTTCAAATAAGTAGTGACCGCCATATTTCGCTTCAATGTTTAGAAAACGTGCTGCGCCATAGTCATACACCACTTCTTCACCATCGTTAAAAAACAGCCAATTTAATTTGTCGAAGTGACCATGTCCTAACCCCTGCGAGGTTGCTTTGAATACCAAGGTTTGGTGGTCAGCCGCTTGATTTTGACGCATGACAACTAGAGCACCTTCATCACCTTTTATGCCGTCACCATAAACTTTAGAAACAAACGGATAAGGTTTTGCCAAACCTTCATCAAGAGCGTTCGCTACTTCTAAACCATCACCGGTTAATAATATTTGATTCTGTTCTTTGGCGATTGTTAACAGACCCTTTTCGCCGGTTTTGTTGTACGCAATGGTAACGCCGTGAACAAGTTCCATTGTGTCGATGCCTTTGTCTTTAATCGCATCGTTAATGCCGAAAAATAAACCGTCGTAACTTAATTCAATTGTTGTGGTAATTGCTTTTAACAATATACCGTCGCGGTATTCAAAGATGTTGCGGTCTGGATCGTTAACGTCGATAGCTTTGGCAAATAATGCAAAAGGCAACAAGGCAAAACGCTGATAATAAGGCCCTTCGTTGTAATAGCCTTCTGGAGAAAACAACTCGTCAAGTTGGCGCATAAAGCCACCTTTACCTGATTTGTCTAATCCGTACAATGATTTCTCAACCCATTCAGGCTTATCGATAACGTAACCAGTCATACCCACGGCTGCAACCGCCCAAGTACCGTGATTGTGGATTTTGTCGAAGGTTTCTGGTGATTCATCCGACAAATAAGTAGCCATTGGAATAAACACGCCGTTTTCAATACGCTCACGTTCTTTTTGGGTTAATGCAGACTTAACCGAATCATAACCTTGAATGCTGTAAACCAACCACATAGCTTCGTTTAAGCTCTGCCAAAACAGCTTGCCTGGCGACTGTTCTTTTTGCTTAGGGTGTAAAGGCAAAGTTGGATACATATCGGCATATTCGAACAAAATATCACGTACTAAATTAGCGTATTTTTTGTCCTGCGTGATCATATACAAACGACCCGCATCGCGCATCATTGCATAGTTTCTTTTATGTACTTCGTGTGTATACCCACCTCCAGCATCAGCTGGAAGAGGAACATTAATCTTTTCAGCCATTGCCAAATCGACTTGCGCTTTGCGGCGTTGAAATTCGCGAGCAAAAGAACCTGAGCTATTCGCCGCTGCTTGCATTGCATCGACTTGCTGTTCTGTTTCTAGCAAATTGTTAGCTGTGCAATCGAAGGTCGCGAAAGATACCAATGCTAAAATAATATGCGTTATTTTCATTTTGAATTATTTCCTTTCACCACAGCGGTTGACGGTCCTTTGGCATAAGTCTCAGTTACTTTAGGCATGGGCGTAGCAATAAATGTATTGTCTAGAATTTGCGTTCTAGGCTCGCCCACAGTGTGATCAATCGTCACAACTTTGCTCTGGTTAAACTGATTGTCTTGCAACAAAGTTTGTTGCACACCTAATAGGAATATAGACGATTCTGTCTTATTACGCTTGCCGCCACCCACATTGCTGATTTCACTATTGGACATTCTGAAATGTGGGCCAAAAGTACTCTCATCTGTGCCGCCTCGATAAATTTTAGCTACAGCGCCTTCAATATTGGAGAACGTAGAATTTTTGATAGTGACATATTCAGCATTGTAAATACCCAAGTCATCTTGCTCTTTATCTAAGCGTAAAACGTCGCCCGTGATATTTTCAAATGTGCTATCGGTGATCAATATGTGATCAGCCATTGCACGATAACCAGAGTCAATGACGTGTGCTGAGTGATTCACGTTTAGATCTGTTATTTGCGTATCATTGATGTGTAATTGATAGTTAAACAAGGTTGGTAATTTGGTATTGCGAATCAATACGTTACCCGCGCTATCTGGCGATTTGCTGCCAGAAATATTTAGACCGTCTAGTTTTAAACTACCACCATCTTCAATTTCAAAGGTCAGCGAGCGCATCGGATACAAAGTAACCGAGCGAGGTTCAGCTGCCTTAATAGTAACCACTGTTTTAACTTGTAGTTGCTTATTAAGCGAGTAATCACCAGGTTGAAGTAAAATAACAGAACCCGCAGTCGCATTGGCAACTGCATCTGTTAACTGCGCCGCTGATGACACCTTAACAACATCGCCTGAATCAAATTCAACGCTTGGAGATGCTTTTGGATACCAACTAACACCTGTTTGCTCTTTAGATATAGGGTTTAACGTTGCAGGAGCGCCAACATTTGCTTGTTGTGCACTAGCACTTTGCAGTAAACCATTCTCACCACGTACTAAATCATTAGACGTTTGCGAAAAGCCTGGGGCTATCTCTTGCTGAGTGTCGATATTGGTTAGATTGTTCGCAAACGAAATACCTGACACATCGTCAAAAATTTTGAATGGGTTTTGGTCGCCTGCATTAAACACTAAGTTATTTGAAAAACTACTGTCGATTGGAACTGCGGTACGTTCGCTATCACTTCCTGCTGCCAAATTTATATTATCAACGTTAATGATAGTGTTATTTTCAATTTTACTATTTTTAACCTGATGGTAGCGATTGATTCGAGAGTTAGGAACACCATTTAGGATCGTGAAGCCGCCACCGAAACGAATGCCGGTTAAGCCTTCCATATAGTTATAACGAATAGTCTGGTCAGCATTGATAACACGAATGCCGCCAGTGTGGTCTTTTCCATTACCGAAGAAAACGTTACCTTCGACTAGGTTGCCATTGCCGTGACGCAAAGTCAGGGTGCCGCGACTCTCAAAGAACACATTGTTTAAGAACTGATTTTTACCTGATTTATTAGAAATGATTTCCACTTCACCATTGCAGCGCTCAAAATAATTATTTTCAACAATAGTAAATGAATCACTTAGGGAATATTTGCTGGTACCGATGCGCAGTGTTTCACCGCCGTTTGAACCAAGGATAGGACGAGGTCCAAAATAGTTGTGGTCAATGCGGTGATGATTCTCTTGGCTCGCTTCCGAGTTGAGTCTAACAGCCATAGTAACACCAGCGTTGTTCTTACCCTCTAAATGGTTGTGATCGAAGCGATTATTTTTTCCATAAAGCACGACCCATTTGTCTGAATTAAATTTGTCTGTGTTACTAAAGCCATCAATCACGACTTCTGTCACTCTAGAATTGTTTGCTAGATTTTCGTCATCTTCTCTAAATGATATGACTTCACCTGTTGGGCTATATCCGTCTTTAAATACAAGCCCTTCAACAACTAAATACTCACCAGATAAACGCAGGTTGGATAAGCCAGTCAATATGACTTTACCTTTGGTTTGGGCTTTTAGGGTGATGGGTTTATCTGCTGTTCCTTGACCTTTAAACAGTATTTCAAAATCTTTCCACTGTCCGTCAGCTAAAACTAAGGTGTCACCGGCCTTTAACGAGGCTGATTGGGTTAGAAATTGATCTTGGCTGGTGATTAATATTTCATTTAGAGCAAGCGGTTTGCTGCTAGCTTTGGTGGTATTTTCAGTGGTGTTGGAAGGTGCATTACAGCCCGCTAGTACGAGACTGACTGCAACTACTAGGGGAAAAGAAAAATTTTTAGCAAACATACAACACTACCTAATTCCTTAATAAAAAATAAGTAGAGCTCAATCTCTGTTACTGGAATGAGCCCTGGTTGGCTATCATGCATAAAACCACACATGATATATTAATGACCGATATGAAAACTTGTGCATCAATAAGGTTTTTTTAGCCAAAAACCAATTAAACAATCAATAACGGTGTGACAATGTAACCAATTCAACAACATTGTGTCAACCGAACATTAACATTTATTATTACCAATAGTGGATTCTTTGGTCATACCAAAACATAAGCACTTGTTTTGACGGGGATAATATTTGTTGAAAAAAAGGGCCTCTCAGAAAGAGACCCTCATTATAAATATTTGCGCGTTTAAAAGTTATCTACACAACTGTATTGGTTTGCAGCAATTTGTAGTCAAACTTTAAGCGCACGATTGCGCTACGAGAATAGAAGACCACCATTAATATCGACGTTGTTACCTGTCATATAAGATGATTCATCGTCGGCTAAAAAGCCAACCAATTTAGCCACTTCTTCTGAAGTTCCTTCGCGTTTAATACAGGTTGCACCGGCAACATTGGTACGAACCGCATCTGGCGTAAAGGTGTCATGGAAACCTGTGGAAATCATGCCTGGACATACCGAGTTAACCCGAATGTTTGGTCCCAATTCTTTAGCTAGACCACGAGTGAATGTAGATACCGCTCCTTTAGATGTAGCGTAAGGTATAGCGCCACCGCCACCACCATCGCGTGCGGCTTGTGAAGAGAAAGTAACAATCGTACTACCCGGCTTCATGTGCGGGATAACTGCTTGCGACATTAAAAACAAAGAGGTTAAGTTAACATCCAGTACTTTTTTCCAATGGGCTAGGTCCATCTCAACAATCTTTTTACGCTCCACTAGACCGCCAGACACATGCACCAAACAATCAATTGCACCATATTCGGAAAGCGCTGCATTTACCGTTTTATCGATACCGCTTTGCTCAGTTAGATCCGCTTGAATTGCTTTGGCTTTGCCGCCCGCAGCTTGAATTTTTGCAACGGTTTGTTCTGCTGTAGCTGCACTTGCATGGTAAGTAAGTAGAACACTAGCACCTCGCGCTGCTAATTCTACTGCACACGCAGCTCCAATATCTCTACCGCCACCAGCTACAATAGCTACTTTATCTGTCATTGACATTGTTTATTCTCCAAAAGTACTCGTTGTTGTTTATCAGCTGGTATCTGTGCCCTTTTCAATGTCAAATTCGCTATGTCGAATACCAAAAAGGGAACAAACGCGGCTGCCGTAGTAACTAAAGATTTACGGTAACCAACACAAAACTCATTGTCAACCAATAAAATAAAGAGTCTATTACCAAAAATAATTACCAAAAAAACACGCTGATATTTATGTTCCTTTTTTACCTCGCTAGTGAAATTAAGAGGCAGATAAACGTGAATTGATAGAGGTAATCGTTTAAAAAGTTTAAGCGCAGAGGGGCGCAGTGACAGATGTTATCTTCAATAAAAACAATAAAGTTGTCGAAATTTAATCATTTAATTAACTTCCCGTCTCTGCTAAATCCCAGCTAAGTAGAGTTAAAACGTGTCGTTAAGTGCCATCTTTGAGTCTAGTATTTTCAACATTTTTTCGACTACTTCTGGATGTTCTGATGCAACATTTTTTGTTTCTTGTTCATTACTAGAAAGTTCGTACAGTACATGTCCTTTGTTACTAAAACGGGTTAACCTAAAATTCCCCATGCGTAAAGTCTGGTTTTGCTGGCGATAGGCATAAGCTTCATGACCTTGTTTATCACTATCGTTAATGTATTCAAGTAGTGATCTCCCGTGTGCATGTTTTGGCTCTGACATTCCCGTTAGTTCTACCAAAGTTGGAAAAATATCAACCGTTTCACACTATACATTTTGTCCAGCAACCCATGCGCTACTCCAGGCCCATTGGAAGTTGTAGCCTCCGAGCCAACCAGTAACATCTACCACTTCGCCAATGAAAAATAGGCGTTCGACATCTTTGGCCATCATGGTTTTCGAGGACAGTTGATTGGTATCAACGCCTCCCAATGTCACCTCGGCAGTTCTATATCCTTCGGTACCGTTGGGTTTTAATTGCCATTGATGGAAGGCTGTGGAAACCTGTTCAAGCTGTTTACCTTGGAATTGTTTGAGGGGTTTATTATCGAGTCCTAAATAGGGTAGCGCCGTCTGAACATAGCGTTTGGGAAAGTGTTTAGATAACGCCGTCGCTAACAAGCTGTCTGGTGATTGCTGTTGGCTTTGCGTCAATTCTTCGAGCAAATCACCATTGGGGAATAGGTCAAACTCCACATGTTCACCCGGTTGCCAAAAAGACGATATTTGCAACACCGCAGGACCGCTTAAACCTCTGTGTGTAAACAAGATATTCTCATTGAAGCTCGTGTTATTGCAGCTTGCTCTAGCGTCCAAAGATATACCGCTTAACTCTGCTAATACGGTTTTGTCATGCTCGTGAAGTGTGAAAGGCACTAATCCTGCTCGAGTGGGTTTTATAGTTAGACCAAATTGTTCAGCTATTTTGTAGCCAAACGGTGAGGCTCCCAACTTGGGTATTGATAAACCACCCGTGGCCACAACCAAAGATTCGCATTGATATTCGCCTTTATTGGTTTGCAGGGTGTAACCTGAGGAGACTTTATCGATGTCGATAATTTCGCATTGGCTGGTTATCGCTGCACCGGCTTTTTCACATTCTTTTAGAAGTAGGTTTAGGATATCTTTGGCGGAGTTATCACAAAAAAGTTGGCCCAATGTCTTTTCATGGTAAGCGATGCCATATTCGGCGACCAAACCGATAAAATCCCATTGGGTGTATCGACTTAGCGCAGATTTACAATAATGTGGGTTATCTGAAAGAAAATTTTCAGGGCTGGCATACATGTTCGTGAAGTTACAACGACCACCGCCAGACATTAAAATTTTGCCACCTAAACGTTTGGCGTGATCGAGTACTTGCACTTTGCGACCGCGTTTTGCTGCTTCGGCTGCGCAAAAAAGACCAGCAGCGCCAGCACCGATCACAATCACATCATATTGTTTCAAATTTTTGTTCCGTTTTTAACAAGGGAATTGTTGCATCGTTTCATTGTGCGGTTTCTACGGGCTAAAGCCCGCACTACAGGTATATCACCACCTGTAGCATGGGATTTATCCCATGGAATTGTTCAACGTTTGCTCCGGGCTAAAGCCCGCACTACAGATATATCACCACCTGTAGCATGGGATTTATCCCATGGAACTGCTCAACGTTTGCTCCGGGCTAAAGCCCGCACTACAGATATATCACCACCTGTAGCATGGGATTTATCCCATGGAATTGTTCAACGTTTGTTCCGGGCTAAAGCCCGCACTACAGGTAACTTGGAATCTTTCCGTCATTTTTTCTAAGGGCTTAAGCCCGTACTACTTTTACTCGTGTTGGGCTCTATAATGCGTCTAACATGGTTTGAGCGTCACTGACTTCAAAGGTGCCTGGCTCTTCTTTGTTCACGATTTTAACCACACCGTCATCTACAAACATGCTATATCTAACGGAACGGTCACCACCGAATGAACCCGTATCGATATTCATCCCAATTGCACAGGTGAAACTAGCGTCACCATCAGCTAACATCAAAATTCCGTCAGCATTATGTTGTTTTCCCCATGCGTCCATCACAAAAGCGTCATTCACTGATAGGCAAATAATGCTATCAATGCCTTTGGCTTTAATTTGGTCTGCAAGCGCGACAAAGCCTGGCAAATGTGCTTCTGAACAAGTAGGCGTAAACGCACCTGGCACTGCAAAAAGTACTACTTTTTTATCTTCAAATAGCTGAGTAGTTGTCAATGTTTCCATTTTTCCGTTTATTCTGGCAGTCAATATAGCTTCAGGCAATTTACTGTTTGTACTGATCATCGTACTCTCCTGTAACATTATAAATTGGTAAAATAGACATCGAAACGAAGCTTTTTACCGTTAATAGACATATCTGGATTTTTACCGTTTAGAAAAGGCGCGGAATCTGGTCTTTTTACTACGACTCGCTGCCCAGCTAAGTTCAATGCAGGTCCCAATAAGTCATCCGCATCATTATCAGCGCCTAAAAATGCTTGAAATAGGCGCATTTCTTTTTTAACCAATGCTGATTTTTTACGATGCGGAAACATCGGATCCAAATATACAACATCAGGTTTAGTGCTCTGCCAATTGGCAAGCAGATTACTTGCTGCCCCATGAAAAAGCGCTGTCTGTTGAGGTAACCAATGACCTAACAATGGATGTAAAGCTGCACGCTTTAATCCATCTTCCAACAGAGCTGCAATTTCTTTTGAGCGCTCAATCATATCCACATGACAGCCAAAACTTGCCAAGACGAAAGCATCTCTTCCTAAACCTGCCGTAGCATCCAATATTCTAGGTAAAAATTGCCCTTTAATGCCTACTGCCTTCGCAATTGATTCTTTTTTAACACTCGTTTGTTGACGTCTAAAGGTCAGCGCATCTGAAGCAAAATCAACAAATACTCCACCTAATTTCGGTTCATCTAATTGTTTTAACGATAAATATTCACAATCTAGAACCAACGCTAAGCCAGAACTTAGTTGATTGTCAATCTCAAAACCCCACTTTTCTTGAAGCGCATTGGCTTGCTGTTGGAGTTCCGGATTAGTTGGCTCAGTTAAAATTAATTTAAGCATGACCGTAACGCTCTTTATACCCTAACCAGCGATTAATAATTGCTTGCGACTTTGCCGGAAAGTGCTGCCACATGTGTGACGCGATGTCTTGCACTTGTGGAATCAACTCTGCATCTCTGATTAAATCCGCTATTCGCAAATCTGCTAATCCGGTTTGCTTCGTGCCTAATAGTTCACCGGGACCGCGAATTTCCAAATCTTGTTGGGCAATATAAAAACCATCATGAGATTCACGCAAAACACGCAATCGTTTACTGGCTGTCTTAGATAATGGGCTTTGATACATGAGTACACAATGGCTTTCTACTGAGCCTCGCCCTACTCGTCCGCGAAGTTGATGGAGTTGCGCTAAGCCAAGACGTTCTGGATTTTCAATAATCATTAAACTTGCATTTGGTACATCTACTCCAACCTCAATGACCGTAGTTGCTACCAATAAGTCTAGCTCACCTTGTTTGAACTGATCCATGATGAGTTGTTTTTCTTGTGATTTCAAACGACCATGAACTAAGCCTACACTAAGCTCTGGCAACGCAGTACGTAGTGCAATAGCAGTGTCTTCTGCTGCTTGGCATTGCAACACTTCTGACTCGTCAATCAAGGTACATACCCAGTAAGTTTGGCGCTGTTGATTGACCGCAGCATTCCTGACCCGTTCAATTACCTCACCTCTGCGAGAATCGGGCAAAACAACTGTGGTTATAGGGGTGCGACCTGGTGGTAGTTCATCGATAATTGAAGTATCTAAATCTGCATATGCCGTCATTGCTAACGTGCGCGGAATGGGTGTGGCTGTCATAATTAATTGATGTGGAAACGCACCTTGTTGCTCGCCTTTTTCGCGCAACGCTAAACGTTGGTGAACGCCAAATCTATGCTGCTCATCCACAATCACTAAAGCCAGTTTGTGATACTCCACGGCATCCTGAAATACCGCATGAGTTCCTACCAGCATGTCAATTTGACCGCTTTTTAGATTGCTAAGGACTGCATCTCTGGCTTTGCCTTTTAACTTTCCAGCAAGCCAACCTACTTGAATATTTAAAGGTGTCAGCCATTGACTGAAGTTACTGGCATGTTGTTCTGCTAATAACTCCGTTGGAGCCATCATTACAACCTGAAACCCAGCTCCGATAGCGGATATTGCCGCCATTGCAGCCACTAAGGTTTTTCCAGAGCCAACATCGCCCTGTACCAGACGCATCATCGGTGAGTCTTGTTGCATATCCTGTTGAATATCCTTGACCACCCGAAGTTGCGCGCCAGTGGGTGTAAATGGCAAAGTCGCGAGAAATTGTTCAATGAGGTCTGTGGCCGCATTGATAGAATAGGTTTGTTGGCGCTTACTTTGCTGTCTCACTTTTAAAACGCTGAGATGATGAGCTAACAGCTCTTCGATAATTAGACGTTGTTGGGCTGGATGCTTTCCTTCTTCCAGTAGACTCAAAGCAACATCTGGAGGTGGTCGATGAACTAAAGTGAGAGCGTCTGCAAGGCTAATTTGAGTGGGATATAAGTTTTCTGGCATCAAATCTGCCAGACCACCTTGCTTTAATTTAGTTAGCGCCTGCTCACTTAGATTACGCAGGGTAATCTGCTTTACGCCTTCAGTGGTTGGGTAAACTGGTGTCAACGATTCTTCAAGCTCACTAACTGACTCTTCGCGTTTCACCTTGTACTCGGGGTGCATCATTTCCAAGCCAAACTTGCCCGCACGTACTTCACCAAACGCCTTGATGATTGTGCCTTTTTCCAAACTATTTTTCTGAGCGGCTGAAAAGTGGAAAAAACGCAATGTAAGCGTGCCTGTTTTATCACTTACCCGCACCACAAGCATGCGTTTGCGACCAAACTGCACATCACAGGACATCACTTCGGCTTCAACACTTGTATGCAAAAAAGGTTGTAAATCACCGATGGGATAAATTCGAGTACGATCCTCGTAACGAAGAGGCAAATGGAAAAGCATGTCCTGAACGGTAACCAGCCCGATTTTTTCGAGCTTTTCAGCAACTTTGCTTCCTACACCTTTTAACTCGGTCAATTTTGTTATTGCCAGAGACTGCATTTAAGCCTATTAATTCAGAACGTAACGACATGTTATTTTGCCCGACATTGGACAGATTACAACTATTCTTAATGCGATATTGTGTAATCTCGATGTAAGCGCTATTTTTGGTAAAGCAATTTATGCCATCAACTGACTATACGAAATGCACGTATTAGTTCATAGTTAGCAATAGAAATTCAACGACGTACGTTTTTATGAACTTAGATCCTATCTTTACCCACGTTAATAAACTTTGGCTGCTAATTCAAAGTGCAATCACTAATCCAAATACCTACGGTCAATTGGCCATTGTTTTATTTGTCTACTTAGTCGCATTCTGGTTAGCTCGAAAAATCCGCAATGCCATTGGTGTAACTCATTACGAACCATCAGAAAGCGCTCATCCTATGCGCAAACTTGCGTATCGCGTTGGCTACTTAGTTTATCCTCTGATCGCATTATTCACCCTCAAAATTATTATTGAGGCGGGTCAAAATGCCGGTTTTTCAGTTTGGCTTTTACACACGGCTTTAACCATTGCGGTGCTGTTGTTTTATTATTCCATGATCCGTGTATTTGTCGTAAACGCGATAGCAGCTAAATTGTTTCTTTGGGTAGGTTTACCCATACTGCTGCTGCATTTAACGGGCAATCTTCCTATTGTGATTTCGGCCTTAGAAGAAGTGTCGTTGAATTTGGGCAACGTCAATATCACGGCTTATGGCGTAGTCAGGGTAATTATATTTGGTGCGGTTTTATTTTGGCTTGGACGTGCTTCTAATAGTTTCGGTAAAGATATCATCCGCAAACAAGAGTCTATCGACATACGTACCAGAGAGGTATTTTCAAAACTCTTTGAAGTGGCCGTATTTTGTATTATCGCTCTACTGCTACTTAACGTTATGGGGATTAACCTCACTGCTTTGGCAGTATTTGGTGGGGCCGTAGGCGTTGGTTTGGGGCTAGGCTTACAGTCCATCGCGTCGAACTTTATTTCCGGCATTATCATCTTACTCGATCGCTCGTTAACCGTCGGCGATTTTGTTGAGATGGACGATGGTAGTAAGGGGTTTGTACGCGAATTTAGAATGCGTTACACGGTACTAGAAACCTACGACGGCAAAGATATTTTGGTTCCGAACGAAAAGTTCATTTCCAACTTAATGATCAACTGGACACATAAAGATCCTAAACAGAGGTATCGTGTTGATTTTTCGGTACCTTACGCCACTGATATCCGTACGATGGTAGAATTTATCAAAGAAGCGGTCGCTGAACATCCTTCGGTAATAAGTGGTGAGGATGTGCCTTTTGAGGAACGTCCTGACTGTGAGATAGATAGTTTCGGCGACTCTGGCGTTAACATGTTCGTGGAGTTTTGGATGGAAGGCATTGATGATGGTAAGAATCGCGTCGGTGGCGACTTAATGCTGATTATTTTTGAAACCTTAAGAGAAAATGGTATCGAGATTCCATTCCCGCAGCGCGAAGTACGTATTTTAAACGAAGAATCGTTAAGCGTTACGACCCCTAAATAGATTTGAAACATCAAAGCAGTGCCCAAACATTGCACTGCTTTGATAATTGCGCGTTACTACAAACTGAGTTTGGCTGCTTGTAGCAATAGTTCTGCAGAAGGTCTTACTTTAAAATTAGGGTTCACATAATTAAATTTAATTAACCCAGTTTTGTCAGTAATAAATATCGAAGGAGCTGGTAAAACGGCTCGATCACTTCCGGCTTCGTCGGTTAATTGAATGTTCCATTTCGATTTATAGGTATTTTTCGTTTCCATTGGCACGTAAAAACCGATTCCAAAGCCTTTAATGGCGTCCAAGCTTTCATCTGACAATAGCTGTACCGCAAATTCAGTCTCTAATTTTTGCTCTTGCAAGCGACTTGGAGATTCTGGAGAGATTGCTAATACTTGATAACCCAAATCGATAAGTTCTTGCTCAATATCCTTTAACTCGGCTAATTGACGACTACAATACGGGCACCACCCTCCCCGATAGAACAGAATAATCGAAGGCTTCTGCATAATCATTGCTTGTAGGCTCACGGGAGCACCCGTCGCTGTGCGCAGTGTAGCAGAAGGTATATTTTGACCATTTAACAATGGCGTAACGTCCTCTGCTGATTCAGCAATAGTTGTGCGATCTAAAGCAAAAGCATTTACCGATAAAAGAGTTATACAAATTCCTAAAATTTTGACAATACGCATAGTAGTTTCCATTTAAATAGTGAGTAGCAACCTAGACCTTAGAATAGCGGAATACATTTCAAAATATTTTTAACGCCCTAACAAGTTATTTTTGAAAATGAAGCATGGAATTTATCCAATGAAGATGTTTGGATTTCCTACTTTCTACGGGCTAAAGCCCGTACTACAGGTGAATCCCACGGAGATCTTTGGATCCCACGGAATGTAGCATGGGATTTATCCCATGGGTTGTTTGGAAATTTCTACTTGCTACGGGCTAAAGCCCGTACTACAGGTGAATCCCATGGAGTTGTTGGGACCTCCATGGAATGTAGCATGGGATTTATCCCATGGGTTGTTTGGAAATTTCTATATGCTACGGGCTAAAGCCCGCGCTACAGGTGAATCCCATGGAGTTGTTGGGACCTCCACGGAATGTAGCATGGGATTTATCCCATGGGTTTTTTGGAAATTTCTACTTTCTACGGGCTAAAGCCCGCACTACAGGTGAATTCCATGGAGTTGTTGGGACCTCCACGGTATGTAGCATGGGATTTATTCCATGAGGGTATTTGGAAATTTCTACTTGCTACTTGCTACGGGCTAAAGCCCGCACTACAGGTGAATCTCATGGAGGTGTTGGGACCTCCAAAGAATGTAGCATGGGATTTATCCCATGGAGTTGTTGGGACCTCCACAGAATGTAGCATGGGATTTATCCCATGGGGGTGTTTGGGTTTTCTACTTGCTACGGGCTGAAGCCCGCACTACAGCCCGCACTACAGCCCGTACTACAGATCATTGAATTGCAATGCTCGCCACCAATCATCGTCGGCGACAATTTTGCCTTCTTCGTTGATGTGGGGATAGGGAAGGTTTTTTTCGTCACAAACGCGACGAAATTGGGGATATCCCCCTTCAAATAACGTTTTTTGACAATCTGATTCGGCTAATTGCTGCACATCATACATACCCGCGATGGTGCGTTGTCTTTGCGCTTCATATAAAACAAGGGCTGCAGCCACACTCACGTTTAGCGATTGGACCATTCCTACCATTGGAATAACTATCTCTTGATCCGCTAAATCGATCGCTTCTTGGGTAGCACCATGTTTTTCTTGTCCTAAAATTATCGCCGTTGGCTTAGAATAATCGACGTCGCGAAAATCTACTGCGCTGTCTGAAAGGTGCGTTACCAACACCTGCATCTTTTGGTTTTTTAGGTGACCAATCGCATCTTCAATGCTGTCGTGGTTCTCGACGTATACCCAGTTTTGGCTTCCCATGGCCGTTCCACCGCGCAAGCCTTTGGTTTTATCATCCCAAACAGCATGCACTTTGTGAATGCCCACAGCATCACAGCTTCTAACCACTGCGGAAACATTGTGTGGCTTATGAACCTGTTCTAAGCACACAGTCAAACTGGGCTGTCGTTTACTCAGAATTGCCCGAATTTTTTGATAACGCTCTGGTGACACCTGAAACTCCTAGTGCTGAAAGTTCACACTCACTCGGGCAATTCCATAATGCCATCAATTTCGATTTGTGCACCTTTAGGAAGTTCTTTCACGCCTATTGCAGCGCGCGCAGGATAAGGTTGTTTAAAGTACTGGCTCATAATTTCATTCACTGTGGCGAAATTAGATAAATCAGTTAGGAAAATATTCACTTTGACCAAGTCGTGTGTATTACCACCAGCGGCTTCACACACTGCCGTCACATTTTCAAACACCTGAATCGCTTGTGCTTTAAAGTCATCTGAAACCATTTCCATGGTTTCTGGAACCAATGGGATCTGACCTGACAAATACACAGTCGTGCCTGATTTAACGGCCTGGCTATATGTACCAATAGCTTGTGGGGCCCGGTCAGTATGAATAACGGACTTTGACATAATTTTTTTACCTTAGTTGTGTCGAATTTGACTATGACGTGAGACTTTTTGCACCTCTGGCATCGAACGTATTTTGCGCATTACCTTTGCCAGATGTACACGATTTTTAGTAGTTAATTCAATATCAATATAGTAGACATTGCTTTCTTTCTCTTCGGTTTGAAGACCAATTATATTGGAATCACATGACGCTACAGCGTTGGTTAATGTCGCCAAGGTGCCTTGGTGATTAATCAATTCAATTCGTACCGATGCTTTAAATTCACCTTGTGCTTTACTATCCCAATTCATGGGCAATACACGCTGCGGCTCTTCCTTACTTAACTTACGAATATTGCTACAACCCACTTGATGGATGACCATCCCTCTTCCTGGGCTTAAAATAGCGATAATTTCATCATCAGGAATGGGGTAACAACACTTTGGATAGGTTACTAATAGTCCCTCCGTGCCGCGAATAGCAACATTGTGACTTTTATCCGGCAACTCTTCAGATTCACCTAATAATCGACGTGCAACAATTGCACTCAATTCATTACCCAAACCGATATCTGACAATAATTCATCGAACGAATTGTGTTTGGTTTCTGCCACGACACGATCTCTATCTGCCTGCGGAATATCGTCTAATTTTCTCGCGCCTAAGGCATGACGTAACAGACGATTTCCCATACTGATGGCTTCTTCGGATTGTTGACGCTTTAGGTAATGGCGTATATTCGAACGCGCTCGTGCACTGACCACGAAATTCAGCCAATTTGCATTTGGTTTTGCTCTTGGTGACGTAATGATCTCTACAGATTGTCCATTTTGCAGCGGTTTATTGAGTGAGTAGTTACGTCGCTCTACACGTACGCCAACACAAGAGTTACCTACGTCAGTATGTACTGCATAAGCAAAATCGACGGGGGTAGCGCCCATTGGTAATTCGATAATTCTGCCATCGGGGGTGAATACGTATATTTCTTCTGGAAAAAGATCGGTTTTTACGTTTTCAATAAATTCAAAAGATGAACTCGCACTTTGTTGCAATTCCAATAACGACTGCATCCATTTACGCGCCCTGACCTGAGCAGTTGTACCCTGCTGTGTTTCGCCATCGTCTTTATAGATCCAATGCGCTGCGACACCTTTGTCAGCCATTTGGTCCATTTCAGCGGTACGAATTTGAATCTCTACCGGGATACCATGGGGACCAATTAACGATGTATGTAACGATTGATAACCATTGGTGCGCGGGATTGCCACATAGTCTTTAAAACGCCCTTCGATAGGCTTGTATAATCCATGCATAGCGCCCAAAGCACGATAACAGCTATCCACAGAATCAACGATGACGCGAAATGCGTAAATATCCATCACTTCGTTGAACAACAGTTCTTTGTTCTTCATTTTTCGGTAAATGGAATACAAATGTTTTTCACGACCCACAACCTGTCCATTCAAGCCATTTGCTTTTAGGCGAGTTTCTACTTCTTCACGGGTGTTTTCGATAATTTCTTTGCGGTTGCCACGAGCTTGTTTCACTGCTGCTGAGAGCGCTCTATGTCGCATCGGATACATAGCTTGAAAACCTAAATCTTCGAGCTCGTTTTTAATATCATGAATACCAAGACGATGAGCAATAGGTGCGTATATTTCTAATGTTTCGCGGGCAATTCTGCGACGCTTATCTGGACGCAACGAACCAAGGGTGCGCATATTGTGCGTTCTGTCGGCTAATTTGATGAGAATGACACGAATATCCTGCACCATCGCCATCATCATCTTTCGAAAATTTTCTGCCTGCGCTTCTTGCTTTGAGCTGAACTGAATCTTATCTAGTTTGGAGACACCTTCGACCAAATCGCCGACCGTTTCTCCAAATTCTCGAACCAAATCATCTTTTGAATAGTGTGTATCTTCGATAACATCATGCAGTAATGCTGATTTAATCGTTTCCTCATCTAGATGCATATCGGCGAGGATACCTGCCACAGCGACAGGATGAGTGATGTAAGGATCACCACTGGATCGCATTTGTCCGTCATGGGCGTCTTTAGCCAAAACGTAAGCAGCCTGAATAGCCTCGACAGAATCGGGCGGCAGGTAATCGCTTAACTTGTGTTTAAGGCCTTCGAATAAATACACGTAACAAATTGCTTTTGCTTAACTTGGTGGTTAAGAATACGGGGATTTTCTGTGCTTGTCAGCCGATAAGTTTATCCTGAGCTCAGAAGAGCTCAGGATGGCCTAAATTTTACTCAGAAAGGATGTTTGCAACTGAAGCAAATTCAGCTTGATCTTCGTCTTGTTGATCACGAATTGCTTCTGCTGCGATAGTTGAAGCATCAACAAAACCTTCTTCAATTTCACGAAGCGCGATAACCGTGGCTTTGTCATTTCCCATAGGAACATGTGCATCTTTGCCTTCGATAGCAATCTGACGTGCACGCTTAGCTGCAACTAAAACTAAATCGAAACGATTGCCAATCTTGTCTACGGCATCTTCTACTGTTACACGAGCCATAATTTTCTCCGTGGTGGTCGGTATTGTCTAAAGGTGTTCAAAAAAAGGTCGAGTAGTTTACGTTTTTATTGGCCTGATGAAAAGATCTTTCACGATCAATAGGCAGTTTATTTTCCAAGTAAATTGGCAAATAAGTTTGCATGACGTATTACTTGCTTCTCTTTTCTTAGTCTGCGAGCACTTACTATCGCGTCTAACTCATTTAAAGCGGAATCAAAATCATCGTTCACAACAATGAAGTCAAACTCATGGTAATGGGAAATCTCGGACACTGCTTCATGCATGCGTTTTTCAATTACCTCATCAGAGTCTTGTTTGCGCTGGGTTAAACGTCTAAACAACTCATCTCTGGATGGCGGAGCAACAAATACTGTAGCAGTATCCGGAATCTGCGCCTTAACTTGACGAGCACCTTGCCAGTCAATATCCAAGAAAATATCAGTTCCTTCTTTTAAGGTTTTTTCGATAACAACGCGCGATGTACCGTAATAATTACCAAATACTTCAGCCCATTCAAAAAAAACCTGTTGTTCAATCAGCTTTTCAAATTCTTCTCTGGAAACGAAATGATAGTGCTCACCATTAACTTCCCCAGGCCTTGGCGCACGGGTGGTGTGTGACACCGACACTTGCATTTTATTGCTATGCATATTGGATTCACTGTGGCGTTCCAACAACGCATTGATTAGGCTTGACTTACCCGCACCAGAAGGAGCGGCCAAAATGAATAAATTACCAGGAGCTTGTGCCATAAATTTTTATAAAATAACTGTCGCGAATTTTCTGCAATGTTAACATATTCTGACTTATTACCTAATTAGCAGATCACATTATGAATGACAGCCAGTATCATCAACTTGTAGAAGACGTATTTATGCAGCTAGAAGAAGCATTGGACGTGTGTGAAGTGGATATCGATTACGAATCAGCAGAAGGAATACTCACTTTAGAGTTCCCGAATAAGTCAAAAATCATTCTCAACAAACAAGCGCCTTTGCATCAACTTTGGGTTGCCACTAAATATAATGGTCATCACTTTAATTTTCAGCAAGACGTGTGGATTGACGAACGCACAGGTGTTGAGTTTTGGTCATTTATCGATGAAGCCGCAAGTAAACAAGCAGAACAACCCGTAAAATTATCTTAATTGAAACGAAAGGAATCAGCTCCATGACAGAACAGATCTTGCCATATGTTGAAGTAAATCCAACCAAACCCCATAATGCCGTGGTCATATGGATGCACGGATTGGGTGATTCAGGTAATGGTTTTGCGCCGATAGTGCCTGAACTAAAGTTGCCAAGCAGCATGGCGGTGCGCTTTGTATTTCCTCATGCTCCAGTAAGACCTGTTACTATTAACAACGGTATGCCAATGCGCGCTTGGTACGATATCAAAACCATGGATTTTAACAATCGTGCAGATGTGGATGGCGTGCTTGATTCCGCTGATAAAGTGGCTGATTTAATAGAAGCTGAAAAAGCCAAAGGTATTCCGGCAGATCGCATCGTGTTAGCTGGATTTTCTCAAGGCGGTGTAATTGCATTGCATTTAGGTACCCGATACCCAGAAAAGCTTGCGGGTATTATGGCGTTGTCAACTTACATGTGTGAACCCGAAAAGTTAGCCTCGCAAGCTCATGACGCGAATAAAAATACTGAGATATTATGTGCACATGGCCAACAAGATGAAGTAGTCCCGCTATTTTTAGGACATTCTGCGTTTAAGGTTTTAGAAGACATCGGTTATCCAGTGAAATGGAAAGAATACCCTATGCAACATAATGTTTGTGTTCAGGAAATTCGCGATATTTCTGAATGGTTGCAAGAGCGTTTAGGTTGATTTTTAATCAATTCAACTTGATCAAGTGACTTGCCAAGGCTGCACCAACGCGCTATATGTTTAAATAGAACAGAAGTTTAATCGGGATAACACGGGTTTTGCTAATAAAAGAAACAAGCGTAAATGCATTCGATGATGCACTCAAAGAATTCATGATGCGCACTAAACCACAGCTATTAAATATGCTGGCCAACATGGTAAATGTGGCTGAAGCAGAAGAAATTTTGCAAGAAGCCTATTTAAAAATTTATTTGTTGGTGAGTAAAAACCCAAATAAACAAAACCCGTTGCAACAACTTTTGGCATTGCAACCGATGTTAATTGCTATGTCGAAAAATATGGCAATCAGCAACTTGCGACATCAGAAGGTTGTTAGTTCACATATTCAAAACAGTGTTTTGATGTGGGTAGAAAGCGATGAAGCGCAGGCATTGAGCTCAGAATCAACGTTGGTGCAAGAAAGTGAACGCGAAATTTTACTGCAAGCGATTAACCAATTGCCTCCCATCTGTCGCCAAGTATTTGTGCAACGAAAACTACACGCTAAAAGCCACGCTGAAATCGCAAAAATGCTAGGTATTTCCAATAAAACAGTAGAAAATCACTTAGCAAAAGGCTTAATGCTTTGTCGTAAATATGTTGCCGAGTTAAATATAGTCGAAAAATCGCAATTAAAGGTAAATGCACGTTGAGTATCGAACAGTGGACGGGTTATGAAGTCTCAGAAGCGACGCTTTTAGAAGCGGCGAACTGGATTGCGTCTTTAGATAGCAACGAGTTAAATGACGACCAACAAATAGCATTTCACCAATGGCTCCAAAGTGCGCCTGAGAATCAGCATGCCTATTTAGAATTGTCTGAACTGTGGGCGAAAACCGCATGTTTGAATAGTATGCATGAGTTTATCGAAAAATCTGTGGTCATTCCTTTCCCTACCGAAAAGCCAGAAGAAAAGCCACAACCAGTAACCTACGCAGCTGGACCAAGCTGGGCTTATTCGCTGACCATAGGCTTGATTTGTTTTGGTATGACATTACCGATAATTCAACATTTCGTTTAGACCTCTTCTTTCGTTTTTCTCCTCATTTCATATTTTTTGTTAAATTAGTGTAAACCTCTGTAGGGGTTTTTTAATGTTCGTGCGTTTATCTGTTAACAATCCAAACAATAACGAGTTTTTTCGATGTTGAGATGGAATGAAAAAAATAATAAAAGCCCCACAAAAACAGGTACACATATGAAACAACTAAAAAACCACAGCGAAAATCGCTTTTTTAAACCCAATTTACTGTCATTTACCATTGCCGCGCTTATGACCATGCCGGTTGCTGCGCAGCAAACCGAAACGGAAGACCCCAAAAACGTTGAAAAAATACAGGTTGTAGGTACTCACATCAAAGGCGGTCAAGTCGCGGAAGCATTGGCAATTTCTGTATTAGATGCGGATGCAATCGGCTCCCTTGGTATAGATTCAATTGATGATTTGCTACAGGTCATCCCTGAAAATGGACAAAACTTTTTTAACGAAGCTGAAAATATCGGTGGAGGCGTCAATGCGGCCCGTGGTGATATTGGTACATACAATTTACGTAATTTAGGTACAGGTAATACACTTGTATTGTTAAATGGCCGACGTTTAGTAAATTCTGCCTCATACCAAACTGAAGAAGTGGGTGGCAGTTTTGTGCCCGTAAACTCGGTCAATGTGAACACCATCCCGGTAGTTGGATTAGACCGTGTTGAAGTGTTACGCGATGGTGCTTCTGCGATTTACGGAGCAGATGCCGTTGCCGGCGTTGTCAATCACGTTCTCAAATCCGATTTTGTCGGTTTTACTATTTCAGGCCGCTGGGCAGAGTATGAAAATATTCCACGCGACACACAAACACTGACCGTGGAATGGGGTAAAGATTTCAACAACGGCAGAACCAATATCAGTGCTTTTGTGAATTATTATGCTAGAGACAGAGTCAATTCACAGGATGATCCACGTTGGGCAAATTCAGATTTTCGCTCACGTATTCCCGAGGGTTCTTTGTGGGAAGGTGATACCGCATTTCGAAATGACACTGCAAATTCTCTGTTTGGCCAATATGATGTGGTTAGTAGCGCATCGGCAGCCGGACTCACCGATATGTTTACCGATAATGCCGGCGAATTTGAAACTTATCCGATTGGCGACGAACGTTGCGAATATGTGATTAACGCAACAACATGTGGCGGACAGGATGGCCAAGGTACATACCGTTTAAACCTTAACGCTGACCGTGATATTAGTTCAGAACTGAAACGCTTTAACTTTTTTGCCTTTATCAATCACGAGTTTGAAAATGGCATGGAAGCATTTACCGAACTTTCTTTCTATAAATCAGAAACTAATTTACGTCGTCATGCCACCGCTCCCTTCACCACCTCAAAACTGAGAGTGGGCGCAGAAAACTATTACAATCCTTTCGGACCTTGTGGCTCACCGAATAGATTGCCTGATGAAATGATCCCCGATGTACCTTGCTCTGGCTTGGAGCTGACAATCGACAACTATCGGTTTGCAGAACTGCCTCGAATCGTTGATAACGACGGCAAAAATTTCCGATTTTTACAAGGATTTAGAGGTGTAATGGGTGACTGGGACTGGGAAACAGCCGTCTCGTACTCGAAAGCAGAAAAAGACGATGTCACCCATAATCGCGTCTCAAACAACCTCATTTCTGAAGCGTTATTTGATTCAACAGAAGCTGCTTATAATCCGTTCAGTGGTGGACTTAACTCAAACATTGAACGCGCGTTAATCGACGTTGTACGATTAAGTGAAACCGAACTAACCACTTTCGACGTGAAATTTTCTCATCCTGAAATATTCACCTTACCCGCTGGACCTGTGGGATTCGTAGTCGGTTTAGAATATCGCGAAGAATCGTTTGTCGATGATCGAGACGATCGTTTAGACGGCACTATTACTTTTACGGATTATGAAGGTGACACTTATCCGTACGTATCTGATGTCGTGAACTCAAGCCCAACGCCAGATAGCTCAGGCGAGCGCGAAGTATCGTCCTTGTTTGGTGAGGTACAAATACCTATCTTTGAAACTCTAAATGCGCAAGTCGCTCTGCGTTACGAAGATTTCTCTGATGTCGGTAATACTACAGTTGGCAAAGTTGCTTTTGGTTGGCGTCCACTTGATGAAGTGTTGGTACGCGGATCTTGGTCTGAAGCATTTCGTGCACCTAACTTGATTACAATTAATGAAAGCATTGTGGCAAGAAACAATACTCGCACGGATTACACCTGTCTGTATGCTGCTGAAAATGGCGGTGATCCTGATCAAGACATCCTTGATTGCACCAACTCGGTACAACGTATTGCCCAAGGTAGCGACAATCTCAAGCCAGAAGAATCAACCAATACGTCAGTAGGTATCGTATTAACGCCAACTGATGAAATTACTTTTACCCTTGATTATTGGTCGATCCAAAAAGAAAACACGATTGGATTGTACGGTGAAGAAAATCATACTTTATTAGATTTGCTATTACGTCTTGAAAACGGCACCGCAAATTGTGGTTCAGGGCAATTCAATTCAGCTGTTTCTCGTCAGGACGCGGATAGTAACCAAACCCCAGTATATGAGGCGGCTGGCATATGTCCGGCAGGCGACATTCAATTTATAGATGATCAATATGCTAATTTAGACGACCGTAATTTATCCGGATTTGATGTCGGTTTTTATTACAATGTGGATACAGAAGTTGGACGCTTCAAATTCAGTTACAACGGTTCATTCATCGATGAGTTTGAACAACAAGCCGGTGGTGATGCAGCACGATTAGTGGAGGCCCAACAAAGTGGATTAATTCCTGCTAGTTACCCAGTTTCTGGATTCGCAGATTTAATTGGTCAGGATGGAAATCAAAAACAACGTCATTCTATGCGTCTTTCATGGCGTGAAGGTGACTTTGGCGCGTCGTTGAGCGGAAACAGAATTGGTAGCTTTTACCAAAGTTCTTTAACGTTAGATGACGGAACACGTTATGAAATTCCTGCTATGACAACGTTTAATGCCACGTTTGATTACACCTTCGATTATCAGGATATAGAAACACGCTTACGATTTGGTATTCGTAATCTTACTGATGAAAGAGCCCCTCTGGCTGACAGATACTTCGGATATTTTTCCGATGCTCATAGTGACTACGGCCGCAGTTTCTACGTGGACTTCAGAACAAAACTTTAAATCACGTCTAATCGGTGGGCAGGCTTGCCCACCTACAACTTTCTCTATGTTAAGGCAGTAATATGAGTAATAGCTTACCGGATATAACCGATCAGCAACGTGGCAAATATCAAAATGTAGGTTTATTGGCTGGTCCAGGTTTATTCGTTCTAATGATGCTACTAGGAACCACTCAAACCACAATGGACCCCACAGCCTGGCGCGTAGCTGCTGTAGGAATTTGGATGGCAGTATGGTGGGCGACAGAAGCTGTTCCTGTACCGGTGACCGCTTTTTTACCAATCGTCACCTTTCCTTTTTTAGATATAACTTCATTGTCTGAAGCTACCTCCGCTTATGCAAATCCGATTATTTATTTGTTTATGGGTGCGTTTATTTTAGCCCTCGCGGTTGAGCGTTGGAACTTGCACAAGCGCATTGCACTGGTGATTTTGTCGTACACCGGCACTGATGGCTGTCACTTAATTGGTGGGTTTATGATAGTGGCAGCGCTATTGTCAATGTGGATGACAAATACCTCTACCACCATGATGTTGATGCCCATCGCATTATCAGTAACCCATGCCATTGCAGAGCACAATCCACATTTAAGTAAACAACAGACTAAGTCTTTCCAAGTGGCAATGTTATTAGGATTGGCTTACGCGGCCACGATTGGCGGATTAGCGACGTTAGTTGGTACTCCCCCTAACGCGCTTTTAGCTGCTTTTTTAGCTGAAAATTATGGGATTAAATTGACGTTTGCTAGTTGGATGGCACTAGGTGTGCCAGTTATGTTACTGATGCTCCCCTTAGCCTGGTGGTCATTGACTCGCTGGAGTTTTAAGATTGATATCCCTGAAAATCCTGTGATTCACGAGCACCTAAACGAGCTGCGCAAGAATCTTGGCCCAATGACCAGCGCCGAAAAGCGCGTCGCAATTGTATTTTCATTGGTCGTATTGTTTTGGATAATTAGACGACCTGTTTCCTCACTTTTCGGGATTGATTTCCTCACAGATACCGGCATTGTCATGACTGCCGCGTTATTACTGTTTTTGTTGCCCAGCGGTGACAAAATTCAATCACAACTGATGATTTGGCATGATGTAAACCGGCTTCCATGGGGTGTGTTGATATTATTTGGCGGCGGTTTAAGTCTTGCTGCCGCAGTATCTTCGTCCGGTTTGGCAACTTGGTTAGGTGGAAGTTTAATGCCGTTGGGCGCATTCGGTGTATTTACACTGGTTATTGCAGCAACCGCGTTAGTTATATTTTTAACTGAATTGACCAGTAACGTAGCTACAGCTGCGACTTTTTTACCCGTCGTCGCCGCAGTAGCATTAGAACTGGGGGTTTCTCCCTTACTACTGTGCATTCCTATCACATTGGCGGCTAGTTGTGCATTTATGCTACCTGTTGCCACCCCACCAAACGCCATTGTGTTTGCGTCTGGCGTATTGACCATCCCGCAAATGGTTAGAGCAGGCTTGGTATTGAATATCGTTGGCTTAATACTTCTGAGTATTGTGTCAATCTGGCTTGCACCTTTAATTTTCTTATGAATAAAGTGAATTCGATGAAAAGCAATTTAATTTTGCCCTTTTTATGGGCCACAGCATTTATATTAACTGCTCCCGTCACCTTGGCGGCCGAAGCAAAATCTGAATTTGACGCATTAAATAATATTTATCTGCCAGATATAACCGAATTTGATTCTCCTAAACGCATACTATTTATTGGCAATAGTTTTAGTTTTTACAACAATGGTATTCACAATCATTTAGGCAGCTTGATTCGATCTGCAGGTGATTGGCAAGCAGGGAAAAATCGTCTGCGACTATCAACGCTTTCCGGCGGACATATATATGAACATTTAACCGATCTAAATTATTACTTAAGTAAACCAGATGAGCACTGGGAAGCCATGGTATTGCAAGGTCACAGTAACGAACCTATTGACGCAAAAAAGAAAGTCTTATTTGAAAAAGCAACTGACAAAGCAATTTCAATGATAAAAGAAAAGGAAATAAAACCGATTTTGTTTATGACTTGGGGGTATAAAGGCGAGCCTGACATGGCAGAAAAGCTTGCCAATACCTATATTAAAATAGCAAATCGGCATGATGTGCCTGTTGTCCCCGTCGGTCTGGCCTTTGCGCAAGCTGAAAAAAGCCTCGCGGACATCGAACTATTTGTGCCAGATGTGTTAGGTGTAAATAACCTTGATCAACAAAACGCGACTTTAAAGTACCGTAAAGTTTGGAAGCATCCTAGCGAAGCAGGGACCTATTTAGCTGCTTGCGTTTTTTATGCTAGTTTATACAAACAGTCGCCCGAAGGGCTGATTTTCCACGGTAAACTTTCGCCACAAGTCGCTGCACAGTTACAGGCCATAAGTTGGCAAGTGACCAGTGCATTTTTAGATATCAAAGATAAAACGTGACCACATGAAAAAAATAAAAAATAACACATTACTATTTTCGATATTGTTACTGGTAGTAAGTAATTACTCTTTCGCTAACACATGTGAATTCAAAGCAGTGAGTTTTTTGACTGATTTTGAAGGGGGAAAACTCTCTAGCTGTGAGCAATTAACAGAAAATCACTTTTTATTGACTACAGATGCAGAGGACTGGCCGATTAATCGCAGCCCTTGGTACGCGTTCAAAGTAAAACTGAAGAAGCCGGGTAAGCCACAGAAACTAAAGTTAACGGTTGCGGCTGTCGATGCGCGTTCTCGCTATATTCCGAAAATAAGCGATGATGGTGATAAGTGGCGAGAAACGTCTTTTACTGTACAGGACGCAAAGTTAAATTTTGATATTGAAGTATCCGACCAAGTTTACGTCGCAGCACAGGAAATTATTGATAACGCTGATTATCAAACTTGGATAGAAAAAATATCAGCGAGCAGTAGTTTCGGGCAAGTTTCGATTGGTGAATCTTCACAAGGAAGAAAAATCGATGGCCTAATTTATCAACAGCCAAACAATAAAGAATGGATACTGATTATTGGCCGGCAGCACCCTCCTGAAGTAACGGGGGCAATGGCGCTTTTGAGTTTTGTCGAAGAAATCGCTGGACAAGTGAGTAACAATGCGAATTTCGCCTCGCGCTTTAATATTTTGGTTATCCCTAATCTCAATCCAGATGGCGTAGCAGAGGGCAATTGGCGACATAATGTGAATGGTATCGATTTGAACCGTGATTGGGGAAAGTTTACCCAAAAAGAAACCCAGATTGTGCAACAAAAGCTAGAGCAGCTTTTAACTGAGGATCAGCGTTTAGTGTTTGCTCTGGATTTCCATTCTACTCAACAAGATATTTTTTACACTATGCCAACGGATTACCATATTGCACCTCAAGAATTGGTTAATAATTGGTTGGCAAAGGTAAAAGAACACAGTCTTTCTTCTTTCGTGGTGCGGCCAAAGCCCGGCACTAGCCCTGGACGCGGCGTATTCAAACAATATATTGCAGATACCTACCATGTTCAGGCTGTGACATTTGAAATAGGTGACAATACGCAACGTGACTTGATAGAACATGTAGGCGTTGTAAGTGCTCACACACTAGTAGATATACTGTTGAAAACACCCAGTCAGGCGTTTATTTACACAGCTCCAAACGCAGAAACAAAGTAGCAAAAGTCATTTTGTGATAAAAACGTGATGAAATAACTTTGTGCTATTTCCGGTTTAATAAGTACCGACTTGATACTTATTAAACTGGAACAACTATGAAACATGTACGCTACTTTTTATTTTTTCTCATTACACTCTTCACTACAGGAGTATATGCTTCTGATCCGATCGAAACTGGCTTTTTTAATAATCATGCTATTTATGGTTATGACACTGTCGCTTATTTCACACAAAATAAAGCCGTAAAAGGCAATAAAAACATCACTACAAAGTGGCGCGGAGCACAATGGCACTTTGCCAATGAACAGCATCGCGACATGTTTATTACCGACCCAGAGAAGTACGCGCCTCAGTATGGTGGTTACTGTGCATTTGCCATGTCAGAAGGACGATTGGTAGGAATTGATGAAGACGCGTTTAGCATCATAGATGGCAAACTTTACCTAAACTATAGCAATAGTATTAAGCGGGAATGGTTAAATAATAGCGCTGAGTTTATTCAACAAGCAGATGAACAATATCCCATTGTTGTTGATTTATAGTCTCACACACTATTTATCTTATGGTTGTATATCAGCAAACTTAATCAGTTTTTTACTGTTAGCCTGTACCAATCCGTGCCGCAAAACCTTAAAATGGTCCCAAATGATTGAACGGATGGTTTATGACACGCTCAGTAATCAAAATCGCTACACGTAAAAGTGCACTAGCACTATGGCAAGCAGAATTTGTTAAAGCAGAATTAGAAAAAGCACATCCCCATATTCAGGTGGAATTAGTGCCGATGACCACCAAGGGCGATGTGATTTTAGATACCCCATTGGCTAAAGTTGGTGGTAAAGGGCTCTTCATTAAAGAATTAGAAGTTGCCATGCAAAAAGGCGAAGCCGACATTGCTGTACACTCTATGAAAGATGTACCTGTCGAATTCCCGCAAGGGTTTGGATTGCACGCTATATGCAAACGCGAGAATCCATTTGATGCGTTTGTTTCGAATAAATTCGAAGATATCGTTTCCCTTCCGCAAGGTGCAGTTGTGGGCACATCTAGCCTGCGCCGACAGGTCCAACTCAAAGCTTATCGCCCCGACATTAAAATTAAAGATCTGCGCGGCAACGTTAATACCCGATTAGCTAAATTAGATGATGGGCAATATGACGCGATTATACTTGCCTGTGCAGGTTTAATTCGTTTAGGCATGGCAGACCGAATTCGCCAAGAAATGAGTTCCAGAGTGTCACTGCCCGCCGTAGGACAAGGTGCGGTAGGCATTGAGTGTCGTACCGACGATGCTGATTTAGTTGCGCTTTTACAGCCGTTGAACCACCCAGAAACTGCCACATGTGTAGTAGCTGAACGAGCTTTAAATGCTAAGTTGCAAGGTGGCTGTCAGGTACCCATCGGTAGTTTCTGTGAAATAGTGGACAATCAATTGCATTTGCGAGGCTTGGTAGGCTCAATTTCCGGAAAGCAAATAATTGTAGCCGAACAATATGGCGATATGTCTGAACCAGAAGCCCTTGGCGTTGCAGTTGCAGAAAAATTGCTGGCTCAAGGAGCCGATGATTACCTAAAAGAAGCCTACGTGTAATCTGAATGACAATTCTATTGTTTCGACCAAAAGAAAAAGTCGCGCAAAGCACCGATTATTTGCAGCGACACGCCATCAATGCTGTGGGTATAGGACTGATTGAAATTGATATTAATCAGCAAAACCTGGTTCATTTTAAACAAGATATTTTAAGCAAAAATGTGAATCAACTTAGTCAATGCAAATGCATATTTGTGAGTACTCATGCTGCAGATATTATGATTGATAGCATCGAAAGTTGGCCAAAGGAAATGTCAGTTTTTGCAGTTGGCCCCAGTACTGGCGAGCGGTTATCTCAATTGACATCACAGGTATATGTACCTGACATGGCAAACTCTGAGGGCTTGTTGTCATTGCCCCAGTTGCAAGATTTAACTGACACGACAGTTTATTTATTAAAAGGCGTAGGCGGAAGAGATATGTTGCCTGCTGAATTGAAGCGCCGTGGTGCAAATGTAGAAAATATCGATTTATATAACCGCCTAGTTTGTTCAAACTATTCGCAAACAGATAATTGGCAGCAACATGATATTCAATGTATTGTGGCGACAAGTGGTGAAATTATCCAAGCTGCATGGGACAAATTTGACCAAAATTGGTTAAAATCTACACCTTGGATTCTGGTTAGTCAGCGTCTAGCCGATTATGCGGCTAAACTTGGTATACAGCACGTATATTTGAGTGCCGGTGCAAGAGACGAGCAACTAAAAGACGCAATCAATCAATTTTTGGAGCGCTAAATGACGGAAAAAGACAAAATCACGGCATTGGAAGAGGAAATGAAAGCCTTGGAAATTGAGAATGCGTCGTACGTCGAGGTCAAAGATGAGCCAGCAAAGGCTAAATCAAAATCTGACAAACCGCCAATCACGCCTAAAACTAAGAGCGCCCCAGTTAAAGAGCCTGCTGCGTATAAAAACAAAGCCAAAACAGGCTTATTGTGGTTCGTCACATTGATTAATTTGTGTCTAATATTAGCACTTGCAGGGGCTGGTTATTGGTTTTGGCAGCAGTGGGAAAACGACAAGAACACTGAAAACACAGAAATCGCTTCGCAAAAAAATGCGATTTCCGCACAAGCGCAAACTATCGACCAGTTACGTCGTTCTTTGGCGGAACAAGAATCAGATCAACAACAAGCAATTGATAAACAGAATGAGCTTATCTCGCAAGCTATAATGCAAGCGCAATCAAACAGTAAAAATTTAGCTGAGATATCAGGGCGACGCCCAGCAGATTGGTTGCTTGCCGAAGCAGACTATCTAGTGCGCATGTCGGGTCGAAAACTTTGGTTAGAAAACGATGTGCGTACTGCAATCGCTATGTTGCAAGCCGCAGATAGTCGACTACAAGATTTAGCCGACCCTTCTTTATTACCTGTAAGGCAGTTTATCGCCAGCGACATACAGAATTTACAACAAGTCAATCAGGTGTCATTAACCTCCATAGCTCTTTCATTGTCAGGCATGGTGCAACAAGTTAGTAATCTGCCATTATCTTTACCTGAAGTGGAAGTGAAAGGATTCGAGCCTCAAGAACTAACCGGTATGGCAAGAGTTTGGGCGTATATCGAAAGCAACTTTAAGTATCAAGCGAACGAAGGCCCAGTAAAACCCTTGTTGTCAGAACAGCAACAATGGTTAGCCAGAGAACAACTCAGATTTGCGTTAATGCAAGCTCAAACAGCCATTATGAAAGAGCAAGACACTTTATATAAACAAAGTTTGCAACGGGCGATTGGCTTATTAGTCGAACATTTCGATCTTGAAACCACTGAGGTCGAGAGCTTATTGGGTGCTTTACGCAATTTGGAAGATACAAATGTTGCTCGTAAGTATCCTCAACAACTCGATTCAGCTAAACCATTGCAGGATATTTTGGAAGATCGAATGAGTGATTCATTTTCAAACGGGAAGTTTGAACTATGAAAAAGATCATTCTACTGTTAATTCTTGTAGGCCTTATTATAGTCGGACTATATGCAGGTCCTGCCCTGATAAATTATCAAGGATACTTTTTAATTGCGTTAGAAAGCGGCACCTACCAAGTGTCTATTTTTGGGTTTATCGTACTTGTCGTCAGTCTGTTTTTTGTAGCTTGGTTGACGTTAATAGTCGTTCGAAAGCTAATAGATATTTTAGCCGGTTCGCAAGATTGGCTATTTGGATTTAGCAGCAGACGTAAACAAAAAGCGTTCACGAACGGCTTGATTTCATTGGCTGAAGGTAACTATTTAGACGCCAAAAAATCACTCGAAAAAATTCGTCGTGAAGATTTTGACGGCATAAATTTACTCGCCCTAGCTGAAGTAGAAGCGCAACTAAATCATAAGTTAGAAGCACGTGAACTTTGGTATGAAGCAGCAGAAAAAGACAAAACCGCGTTAGCCGCTAATTTGTGTCTATTACGTGATTTAATGATCGAAAACAAATGTGAGCAAGTGCTTACACACATAAGTGATTCGTCAGATAAAATTAAAAATGATCCTGACATCATTAAAATTTGGGCCAGAGCATTAGACCAAACGGGTAAGTATTCGATATTAAGAGAGAACGTTAAAAAGTGGAAAAAGCCACTTGGAGATGAATACGACTACTGGTTATTAAAAGCATCGAAAGGTGAGTTTGCTGAAATAGCAAGTAAAGAAGGTGCACTAAAATTAAAGGAAAAATGGCAATCTTTACCAAGAGGCGTGCGTAAAGAACCAGGTCAAATTGCGGCTTATTCTCAGCAATTGATAGATCAAAAAATGTATGAAGAAGCGCAAACTATTTTAGTAAACGGCCAAAAAAGTGGTCCTGTTCCAGTGCTCTATACTTTATATAGACAGCTTAAAAATACACAAACAAATGGTGCTATTAAGCAACTGGAAAGTTGGATTAAAAAGGACGATTCTAACGTTGAATTGTTATCTACGTTGGGTCAACTTGCATATAATTCTGGGGATTATTTACTCGCCGAAAAAGCACTTTCTAGAGCAATTAAACTCGCCAATGAACGTCGAGATGTGCTGTTACTCGCACAAATAAAAGAAGCCCAAAAAGACAATATTCACGCCTTAGAGCTCTACAAGAAAACCGTCTTGAATGAGTCATGAGCGGTTCATTACCGCTCATAAAATCTTTTTTTAGTACCTTACAAAACACCAAAAAGTAGAATTTTTGCTCTTCGAATTTATATTTGTAACACTCACTACATTAAAAACTTTTCAAACTAGTATATATTTTGTATCGATGACTACATTAAACACCAAAAAATCAAATACTCGTCCCAAAGTAAATCATAGTAAAAATACAACAAATAGCCACACGACTTGCTTTTACTGTTTATGTATCGTTTAATACAATAAAAGTATAGGCTTAGAGCACGATATTTGTAATGAATGATACAAAAAATAAACAGACCCGAGGACGACCACGAAAACTCGATGCTGATAATGGCTTAGAGAAAGCACTGACGCTGTTTCAAAAGTACGGATTTGAAAATGTGTCTGTGGCAGAACTTTGTCGTAATTTAGCTGCTACCCCCACATCGTTATACGCAACCTATGGAAATAAACAGACGCTTTTTTCACAAGCTATTGCGCTCTACAAATCAAAGTTTTTCGGAAATCTTGAAACGGTGCTCAAGGCTTCAAACAACTCTAGTGAAATGTTCAGACAATGCTTAGAAATGAGCTTGGAATTTTACCTCAATGACAATCAAAAGTGTGGATGTCTCATATTACAAGGTAACACTTTTTGTCGAAATAAATCGTTACTCTCAGAAATAGAAAACTACCAAATAGCAATCCAGTTATGTCTCAAAAATCGACTGCATGAATTAGGTTCAGAAAGTGCAGAAGAACTAGCAGATGTATTAATGACTCTGATGCGAGGAATCGCACTTTCGGTAAAATCTGAAACTGACGAAGACAAACTTTACACCACATTAGAATTTTTCTGCACCGCGTTTGAGTGCTGATTGTTTTAGTTTGTATTCCTCAAATTAAATTAAATTACTGGATAAGGTCAACTTCGCCTAATGCATTTTTTTAGAGATCATTTTTTACGAGTTTGTAATTAGTTTGATATAGGAATTTTTGTTGATTCTAGTAAGTTAGTACACACTTACATGTTTTAGAAAAAGCCTAAACCAGTCATACCATTTTGATAAGGCGTAGAATCTATTTTAGGGCAATGGACTAACAGAGTTTCGTGTTATGAGCTCTGGGCCGAACAGGTTTTTTATGGGGTTACTTTCTTTGTAAACGGTATTTAGGATGTACTTTGCTGCCATTTCACCCATGTCGTAGATAGGGTTATGTAGCGTAGTCAGCTGCGGATAAAGAAGATGCGCAAGTAAGTCGTTATCGTAGCCGATGATAGAAAGATCTTTTGGCAAATCTAGCCCCATATCGCGAGCACAGGTTATTGCACCAGACGCCATCCAGTCATTGGCGCAAACTAAGGCGGTAAACTCCTTATTGTCTTTCAACAATTCAGTTAATCCGTCAACACCGTCTGACTCCAAATAGTTCCCTTGATAAAATAGGTTTTGATCAATCTTTAGCCCAGCTTCTTTTAGCGCTCGTTTGTGGCCTGCGAGTCGTTGGTTTGCATCAACTTTTGAAGTTGGACCTGCGATATAAGCAATTTTAGTATGACCGGATTCTATAAGGTGGCGGGTACCTAAATAACCACCTAATTCGTTATCCAGACTGATACAGGCTTCTTCCATGCCCGGAACGACTCTATTAATTAATGCGATAGGAGTATTGTCACGATTTACTTTTCTCAGCATATCATCTGTCAGTGCTTCAACATGCAATATTAATGCATCACAATTGCGTCCAATCAGGAAGTCTACCCCTTCTTGTTCTTGCTCTAAATCGTTGTGACCTACGGTAATAATCGAGTGTTTATTGGCTTGCCGCAACGTTAATTCAACCGCAGTTAACATGTTACAAAAGAAGTGACTATTTATTTCAGAAACAAGAATGCCAACACTGTTTGAACGGCTAGATGCAAGTGATCTAGCCACCGAATTCGGGCTATATGAAAGTAGCGATATGGCGTTATCAACTTTTGCTTTGAGTTGTTGATTAACTGTCGAACGACCGTTTAATACGCGGGAAACCGTAGATACCGAAACACCTGCTAACTTCGCCACTTCATAAATTGTTGCCATTACTTCGCTCTTAAATCAAGTTTCTACTTAATTACTCAACCATCACTTATACAGTGCTTAAAATAGGTGCATTGCGACGTTCTGTGAGTTCTTCTAATATTTGTTGTTGCAGCTTTTCAGTTAATGGATAAAAAACCATCAAAATTGCGCCTGCAAATCCGAACGCAGCAGGAATAAAGCTCATGAGTTGCTTCATACCGGGCAAAGCTGCGTTGATTGTACTTAAATCCATGCCATCATAACCATATTTAGCTAAAACCACTAGCACCAATGCTCCTGCAAAACCACCTCCGGTTTTTTGTACAAAAGTTCCTGCGGAATATATTAACCCAGTAGCTCGTCTGCCATTACGCCACTCCGAATAATCCGCGGAATCGCCCAACATTGAGAAAAATAGTGTAGGCATCATGGCTGCAAAAAACTCGGCGCTACAACCTAATACAAAGACCATAGAAACGTCTTTTTCGGGGATCCAATAGAAGCCGCATGTAATTAAGCTGCTGAGTACCATCGCTATAATAAATAAATTCCTGCGACCAAATTTATTCGCTAAAAAACTTGTGCACAAAGCACCTAAAATAGAGACCACTAAAAGACCTATAAAATACTGTCCTACAAGCAATGCATCACCAATATAGTATTTAAAATAGTAAGCAATAACGCCGTATTTGATGCCATTAAACATCATGGTTAAGAATCCCATTCCCAATAGAATCAACCAAGGCTTGTTGGTGATAAGGTCAAGCATGTCTCTTTTAGAGCCTGTGACTTCCTTGTTGTCATCTTTAATCAACCTCTTTATTAAGACGCCTATGACAGCAAAAACCAAAACAAATATAATTCCGCTAATTAGATTTCGATAATAAAAGAAAGCAGTAATGCTAATTAAGGGGGCTAATAAAAAAGGTAAATGTGTCATTAAATCTCGTAGCTCAACTGCCAACCCATTTGACGATTGCTGAACGGGAATAACTCTTTCCTTGGTGGTAAAGACAGTAATTAGCATTAACACGCAAAGTAGCGCAGCAAAGACGTACATTGTGTACTGATAGCCAATAGCATCGTTGCCTTCACCGAAATATTTTACCAAGGTTGGTAAGAACCCCATCACCAGCAGACCACCTAAAAACGCGCCTGCAAAGCGGAAACCTGACAAGCTAGTGCGCTCCTTATCATTTGCGGTCATCACCCCCATTAATGCGGAATAAGGTACGTTATTCATTGTGTAGGCTAACGTTAATCCAATGTAGGTTACGTAGGCGTATATTAACTTTCCGGTATCATTAAAATCAGGAGTGGTGAAACACAACACCATAAAAACGCAAAGAAATGGCGTGGACCAAAGAATCCAAGGACGAAATTTTCCCCATGACGTGTTAGTCCGATCAGCAATCATACCCATAATAATATCGGTAACACCGTCGGATAAACGTACAACTAGAAACAAGATAGCAGCTGCCGATGCTGCTAACCCAAAGGTGTCAGTGTAAAACACTGCGAGATATGCAAGTGCGCCACGCCATACTAGATTAGCCGCAGCATCTCCCATGGCATATCCAACTTTTTCATATAGGGGTAGTTTAGACATAGGGAACAAGTCCTTGTTTACAAATAATGTTTCATGAATTCAACAACTAAACTTGGCGGTCTGCCAACAACGCTTTGTATGCCAAACCACTATGTTTAACTGTTCGTTGTTGAGTTGCATAATCAACATATACTAAACCAAAACGTTTCAGATAGCCTTCAGCCCACTCAAAGTTGTCCATTAGGCTCCATGCAAAATAGCCTTGAATATTCACACCTGCCACAATCGCATTATTAACCGCATTAAGGTGCGCATCATAATAGGCGATACGATCGAGATCGCGTATTTCACCATCCTCTATTTTATCTGCCATTGCTGCACCATTTTCAGTAATGTAGATAGGCGGAAGCGAATAAAGATGATTTAGTCTAACCAAAACATCAGTAAAAGCTTGTGGATATATCTCCCAGCCAATATCGGTTTTGGGTTCTAAGTGAGCATGCTCTGTATAGAATTCGTCATTTTTGGTAGGCGCGGAATAAGTGAGTCTGGTATAAAAATTAACCCCTATAAAATCGATTGGTTGACCAATAATGTCTAAGTCGCCAGGCATAATTTCCGGCCGTTGAGATTCGGGTAATTTTGCCAAAATGTCGGGGTAGGCTTTGTCCATTATTGGCTTGATATACCATTGATTTATATACTGATCGGCCAAGTCTGCAGCCTGCACATCGGCAGCGTTTTCGGAAACTGGATAACAAGGTGTAAAATTCAGCACTATACCGTTTAGGCTATCAGGACTGTTTTTACAGAGCATTTGCATGCCTAAACCATGGGCCAATAAAATGTGATGCGCGGCTTTGCGTCCAAACTCTTTACTCGCTTTACCTGGCGCATGAACGCCAACCTCATAACCTAAAAACGCGGAGCAAAAAGGTTCGTTAAAGGTTGCATAAGAATACACTCGGGAACCAAATGCTTGCGTGATAAGGTCAACATATAACTGATATTGATATGCTGTGTCGCGGTTTAGCCATCCTCCTTGGTCCTCAAGGTGTTGCGGCAAATCCCAATGATACAAAGTGACAAAGGGTTTTATGTTACGTCGATTCAATTCATCTAATAAATTCAAATAGAAGCTCACACCTTCTAAATTTAGATTGCCATCTTGCTTAATCACTCTTGGCCATGAAACCGAGAATCGGTAAGCATCAACTCCTAAGCTTTCAATGAGATCAATATCTTCACGCCAACGATTGACGTGATCACAGGCTATCTTACCGTCTGACGAATCTTGAATTTTTCCAGGAGTGGCACAAAAGGTATCCCAAATACAAGGTAGCCTAGATTCATAAGCCCCCTCAATCTGAAAAGAAGCTGTAGCGACGCCATATAAAAAGTCTTTTTTGCGCATTTTTGATACAGCAGGTAAGTTAAATTTTTTCATGATTATATCTTGTAAGTTAGGTTTTCAATTTAATATCCATTCCAAAAAACGAATGACAAAATTCGATTTGACTGAACTCATTTTACAGAAATCACTTATATGTATAGCACGCGAAACCACATTTAAGAAAGCGCTTTCTTAATAATTTTAACATCCACTTTAAAGCCACTTACGAAAAACATACTTTTAACATTTAATAAAGCACGAATCCTAAAAAATAATTTAAAGTATAAAAAACCCGTTATTAAACAGCGTTATTAACGGAAAAGTCAGTCAGTAAAAGGTTTTTGACGAAATTGAGATAAATTGAATTGGAGAATAAATTAGCAACATTTGTGAAATATTTGTAAATTTTATTTGACGACCAGCAAACTATAAATTACCTTTAAGAAAGCGGTTTCTCAAACGGTCTTTTGTCATACTCGGAAAACGCTGTCTCACTTAACACACAATTTAAATTGCTAGAGAGATAATAAGAGAGAACTAATGTGAAGCATAAAAACTTTATAAGAACACAGCTTGCTACTAGCTTATCGCTAATTTTAGGTTCGGTAACCTTGCCAGCGATTGCGCAAGACGCAGCTCTCACAGATGACACTGAAGTCATTCTGGTGAAGGGTATCCGTGGAAGTATGGTCAAATCAATGGACATAAAGCGCGAATCTGTTGGCATTGTTGATGCCATCACCGCAGAAGACATTGGTAAATTTCCAGACAGTAATTTGGCAGAGTCCTTACAACGAGTTACAGGGGTTTCCATCGACCGCCGTAACGGTGAAGGTTTCCAAGTTACCGTGCGAGGTTTCGGTCCAGAGTTTAACCAAGTAACGTTAAACGGCCGAACTATGCCGGCAGCACAGGTTAATGAAGCCGGAGGATTAAACAGTAGTCGTTCATTCGATATGAGTAATATTGCATCTGAAGGTGTTTCAGGTGCAACCATTTACAAATCTGGTAAAGCGAATATTGCCTCTGGTGGGATTGGTGCAACAGTAGACTTGCAAACTCGCAAGCCGTTCCAAAATGATGGTTTTAGCGCATCAATAGGCGCTAAAGCACTTCACGATACTACTAATCGCGTAGGTAGTGATATCACACCAGAACTATCAGGCTTCGCCAGTTGGTCTGATGACATGTTTGGTGCGTCAATTTCTGCGTCACACCAGCGCCGCGATAATGGCCGGACAGGTGCATTCACAAATGGTTGGAATGATTATTCTGGCGCTTATACAGGTGCAGATTTTATCCCCAATGGCACGACCGACGATGTGGTGATCACAAATGCACCCACCATAGGTACACAAACCAACTTCACGCCCGGTCTAAGATACAATCATTTTGATTTTGAACGTGAACGTCAAAACGCTCAGGTTACTTTGCAGTTCCGCCCCAATGATAATATGGAACTCACATTAGATTATACCTATGCAAAACAAGATATTAGATCGAACCGAAATGAATTGTCTTTATGGTTTGGTGGTGGTGCTTTCCCCACTTCAGCAGTAGAGTTTGATGGCAATACAGAAGTGGCAACACCGCTTTATTGGTTAACGGAAAACTCACCAAATTACGATCCACGCGATGTGAATTTTGGTGTGCAAGGTGGCCATGTAGAAAATAAACTCGATTCACTAGGCTTAAACTTTGAATGGCAGGTGTCTGACGATCTGACTGTCGTATTTGATGCGCATAACAGTACAGCTAAAGCAGGGCCTGGCGGCGATGGTCCGGGTAACTTCTATAACGTGGGCATTGGTGGTCAAGGTACATCAGTTCAAGGTATCGATAACTCAGGTGATTTACCGTTACTTGTAGGGGTTTGGGACGAATACGACGACATTGGTGGTAATGTTCCCGGTCAAATAGATAAAGGCGATTTGAGTTCTACAGTACGTCAAATTTGGTATGACCGTACTGAATCAGACATGACTCAGATGCGACTCGACCTTAACTACAATTTGACCGACGAAGCTTCCATTGACTTCGGAATTGAATCACGTGACATGGAATACACAAACCGCAGTTCATTTGACCAGACTGTGCTAGAAGGGAACTGGGGGGCGTCAAATCCGGGTGATATCCCAGAAAATATGGTTGATGTACTCAACTTTGCATCATTGTTTGATGGTTACTCTTCAGAGATGAGTCCTGGAGCACGTTCATTCTTTGAAAGTGCCTATGGCGGTGAAGCAGGCGGTGAGTTTGTCACCTTTGGACCTACTTCATACATTGGCGACGCAAATGCGTTGGGCCAGTTATTATCAAGTAATATCGGACTTGATTGGGCACCCAATCCAGTCGACAGTACAAATCGTTTAATTGAAGAAAAGATAACCTCTTTGTATACCCAGTTTAATTATTCTGGCGAAACCGAAGACATTACATTCGATTTGATAGCCGGTGTACGTTACGAAAAAACCGAAGTGGCATCGACAGCACAAGTCGCTCAACCAGAAATACTATGGCAAGGCGATAATGACTTCTTGGTGCAAGGTGGAGATGCATCTAATGCCCCTCTCATTTATAAAGAAGCTGATTATGATCACATTTTGCCAAGCGTAAGCTTATCTTTGGGGTTAACTGAAGATATTGTTGCCAAGATGTCGTGGAGCAAAACCATAGCCAGAGCAGACTATTCCGTATTGCAACACGGTGTATCAGGAATTGGCGGACCGATTGGTGGGCCGACAATTTTAGGCGCAAGTAACGGTACAGCAACCAATGGTAATGTGGGTTTAATGCCGATTGAGTCTAACAACTTAGATTTCTCGGTTGAATGGTACTACGGCGAAGCGAGCTATTTATCGGTAGGTTTCTTTGATAAACGTGTGCCTAACTTTATTGGTACCGAAGAAGTAGAAACCATCGCGGATACCACACGCGATCCTTCTAACGGACCGCGGGCTCAGGCAGCGATTGCTGAGTTAGAAGCGCGAGGGTTAGACGTTAATCAGCAGAATTTATTCCGTATGGTCGCGTCATTAGATGATGGTGCCGGTGGCTGTATCGCCAACCCAAATGTCGATGTTAATTTATGTGGCGCAGATTTCGATTCTGCACCTTATGAAGGCGCAAATGGTTGGGAAAATGGCGTGGATATTGTTGCACTGAGTTCTGATCCTTTGTCTGTGTTAGATGCATCAACTCCGGTTAATGCTAATGATGCAAGAATCTCTGGTTGGGAAATTGCAGCACAACACTTCTTTGGTGAGACCGGTTTTGGTATTCAGGCCAACGTCACTTTGGTGAGCGGTTCAGTTTCTTATGATGTTGCTGACACCAGCGGAGCTGCTCAGTTCGCGTTAACCGGATTGAGTGATTCAGCCAACTTAGTGTTTATTTACGAGAATAATGACCTTCAAGCTCGGATAACCTATAACTGGCGCGATGAATTCTTAAACAGTGCCAATGTGGGCGGTAATGAACCGGAATTTACAGAGGCCTATCAACAAGTAGACTTCTCTATCGGTTACAACATTACTGAAGACTGGAGTGTGTCTTTAGAGGGAATTAATATCTTTGAAGAAGATATTCGCCGCTTTGGACGCAGTAAGAGTCAATTCCGTAGCTTAGAAATCTACGGCGCTAGATACGCATTATCAACACGATATACGTTCTAGTTACGTTACCTAGCATAAAAATGCCGCTTGTCTGAGCGGTATTTTTTTTCTAGGCTAGTATTACACATTTCAACAGATGTAAATTAATGGCCAATATACAAGCGTTAAATCCACACCAACATAGTAATATTAGAATCAATAGCGACTTTGCTGATGCCCTAGGACATAACAAAGGAGCGGTAATGGTAATGCCCTCTGAATTACGCGAAGTGCAGCGAGAATATCCCATTTTGTTTAGAAAGCACCCTGAAACCGGACGTTTATTTATCAACGCATTATTGGGGTTTACGGAACATGAAAACCTTTACCTAACGAAAAATAATCAATGGCAAGCCGACTACGTACCAATGGCTTTTCGCAAAGGTCCTTTTTTAATTGGTTTTAAATCCGAAGACAAAAAGAAAACGCCTATCATATCTATTGATATGGATGATCCTAGAGTGGATGAGAAGGGTAAGGAGTGTCTGTTTGTAGATGGAAAAGAGCAAAGTGATTACTTACAAACCGTGAATGACATCCTGTATCAAATGCATGAAAACAATGCCACGCTCATTGCTATGATTAACACTTTTAATGAGCTCAATCTAATCGAACCCCTGACTCTTAATATTAATCTTCACAACGGTGAAGAAGTGAATTTTAGCGGTGCTTATACTATTGCAGAGGAAAAGCTGTTAGCTCTCACAAGTAGCGAATTAGAAAAATTAAATAGTCAGGGCTTTCTGTCCGCGGCTTACTACATTTCAGGTTCACTGAACAATGTGAACAAGCTTATTAAATTCAAACAAGCACAAGCGTCATGAATACAAACACCACACCTGCACGCAAACGCGTCATTGTCGCCGGTGGCGGCACCTCGGGTTGGCTAGCAGCGGCCGCACTAGGTAAGGTGCTAGGTAAACAACTCGATGTCAGCATTATTGAGTCTGAGGCGATTGGTCGAATTGGTGTAGGCGAGGCAACGATTCCGCCTTTACGCACTTTTCATCGCTTATTAGGGATCAATGAACGACAATTAATGAGTGAAATTCAAGCCACCTTTAAGTTGGGAATTGAATTTAATAACTGGGGAAACGAAGGCGATTCTTACATTCATTCATTTGGGGTAAATGGAAAAGATTGCTGGGCATGTGACTTTCAACATTTTTGGTTAGCCGGTCGCAAAAAAGGCTTAAACAATGATCTTATTGGCGCATATTGTCGTGAACTCATTGCAGCAAAACAAGGTAAAGCCATGGGCGGTGACAGCTCAGGCGTTCAATATGCGTATCACTTAGATGCCGGTTTATACGCCGAATTTCTGAAACGCTTGGCAATCGGCAATGGCGTTAAACATATTGAAGGTATCATCACCAATGTTAATACCAACGAGATAAATGGCAATATCGATAGTCTCGATATGCAAGATGGTAGTAAAGTAGAAGGTGATTTATTTATTGACTGCACTGGATTTAGCGGTCGTCTAATTCATGGTGCATTAAATACCAGTTATAAACCTTATGGCCATTATCTCCCCTGCGACTCAGCGGTAGCCATTCAAACCGAAAAAGTAGGCCCTCCTCGCCCGTATACACAAGCAATTGCACACAAGTTTGGCTGGCAATGGCGTATTCCACTGCAACACAGAGTGGGCAACGGTATGGTTTATAGCAGCCGATTTGTGTCGGATGATGAAGCTCTATCGACCTTGTTAGCAAACTTAGAAGGTAAGCCGATTACCGAGCCTCGCGCATTTAAATACGCCACTGGCAGACGCACCAAAGTATGGAACAAAAACTGTATTGCAATTGGTCTTTCAGCCGGATTTTTAGAGCCTGTCGAATCCACCAGCATTCATCTGGCGATGTCATCGATATTACGGCTACTGAAGTTGTTCCCTCAACAAGAGATAAAACAATCTTATATTGATGAATTTAATAAACAATCGATAGAAGAGATGGACCGGGTACGCAATTTCATCATACTGCATTATCACGCCACTGAGCGAAGTGACAGCGCGTTTTGGCGCTACTGTAAAAACATGGAAATTCCCGCTGAGCTTGCCCATCGTATCCAGTTATTTCGCGACACCGGCACAATTCCATTGACCGAAAAAGAACTATTTCGCACCGATTCTTGGAGTCAGGTAATGTTAGGGCAGCATATTATGCCAGAAACCTATCACCCCATTGTGGATATGATGGAAACGGTAGAATTAGAGCGATTTTTAGAAGGTCTAAAAGCGAAAGTTAATCAGGAAGTGGCACAAATGCCGAGCCATCAGAATTTTATAGACCACTACTGTAAAGCAAAACCAATGTGAGCTAATGAAAGTGATGTTTACGCTAACCTTCTCAGCCAAATTTAGGAGCGATTAATGGGCGCTGATCCTATTCAGAATATCGTTATTTTGGGCGGTGGCTCAGCAGGTTGGCTTACTGCGGGGTTAATTGCAGCAGAGCACAACACTTCATCGAACCAAGGTATAAAAGTGACTTTAATTGAGTCAGCAAACGTACCTACTATTGGCGTTGGTGAAGGTACTTGGCCGTCAATGCGAAACACCTTACAACGCATTGGGATCAGCGAAACTGAATTGTTTCGCGAATGCGATGCCGCATTTAAGCAAGGGGCCAAATTTGCCAAATGGGTGACAGGTGCAGAAGACGACTTTTATTATCATCCGTTGGTCTTGCCTCATGGGTTTAATGACAGCGACTTAGTCTCACCCTGGCTTCAGCAAAATCATGGGATGTCGTTTGCAGACGCGGTGTGTTGTCAAAGCCATATTTGTGAAAGAGGCTTAGCGCCTAAACAAATCACCACTCCCGAATATGCCTCGGTGGCCAACTATGCTTATCATCTTGATGCAGTGAAGCTTGGCATTTTGCTTCACAAACATTGCACGCAAAAATTGCAGGTTAACCACATCGTTGACCATGTAATCGACGTTACTTCTACCGAGCAGGGCGATATTAAAGGGTTAATGACACAACAACACGGTGAAATAGAAGGAGATCTATTTGTTGATTGTAGCGGACTGACCTCACTGCTTTTGGGTCAACATTTCAATATTCCATTTATTAGCAAAAAAGAAACGTTTTTTAACGACACTGCGATAGCCATGCATGTGCCCTATCCTAACGAAGAAGCTCCGATTGCCTCACATACCATCTCTACTGCCCACTCTGCAGGGTGGATTTGGGATATTGGACTGCCCACTCGTAAAGGAGTCGGTATCGTATTTGCGAGCGACTACATGGACGATGATTCAGCTGAAAATGCCTTGCGAGAGTATGTCAGAGCTAGTGTTGACGCGGAAACTGAAAAAAATCTTAGTTGCCGTAAAATTAGTTTCGATCCCGGCCACAGAAAAACGTTTTGGCATCGCAATTGTGTTGGCATAGGTTTATCGGCAGGATTTCTAGAGCCACTGGAAGCGTCAGCATTAGTGTTAGTCGAACAATCGGCTAGTATGCTAGTGAATGATCTACCCGCTAACCGCCAAGTCATGGACGTCATTGCTAAACGATTTAACACACGGTTACAGTATTATTGGGACACCATCGTAGACTTTCTTAAGCTCCATTACGTTCTGACAAAACGCACTGATTCACAATATTGGCTCGATCATTGTGACCGCAAAACCTGGTCTGATACATTGAACGAATCACTGGCATTGTGGAAAACCCAAATTCCCAACAAATATGACTTCCCGCTTCGCGAAGAGATGTTCCCTGAAGCCAGCTGGCAGTATGTTTTATATGGCATGGGCTTTAAAACCAATCCGCCAGCAAGTGGATTAAAAGCAGATAAAATCGAAAAAGCGAATCAATATATGCGAGAGTCGGCCCAACTCACCCAACGTTACATCAAAGCACTCCCAACAAACCGAGACTTGATCAAAAAAATTATGCAATACGGAATGCAGAAAGTGTAAATTACGACAAACAATGCAAATCAATCCAAACGCAGAAATTGACATTCAATTCATAGGCATTGAAAAAACGCCAGTTCTGATTGTGGATAATATTTTAATTAACTACAGCGAATTGATTGATACCGCTGTAAACACAACGAACTTTAGAATCATTAACTCATCCATGTATCCCGGAGTACGGGCTATTTTGCCGAAAGACTATGTACTGCAAATATTACGTGCTTTGGCTGAGCCAATTAACAAAATTTACGCGATCCCTAAAAGCAAACAATTAAGACCATTAGGCGCCTATTACTCTCTGGTTTCCATACCAGCAAGCAACCTGCATCCATTACAAATGAAACCGCATTTCGACAGCGATGAACCCTGGTACTTTGCCATGATCCATTACCTGAATCCTAACCCGCACGGCGGAACAGGTTTCTTTCGGCACAAACCCACAGGCTATGAGTGCATCACCAAAGATCGAAAAAATAATTATATTGAATTAATCAAAGGAAGCACCACAAACAATAGCGAAGAAAATGTTGGATATGTTAACCAAACAAACAGCGAATATGAATTGATCCACAGCGTGGATTATAATCCCAATAGGCTGGTTTTTTATCCCGGCAACATACTGCACTCAGGCTTAATAAATGACGAAATAGATATAAGCGACAGCCCCCAAAGCGGCCGATTAACCGCCAATATGTTCATTCACTTCACCTAAAAGCAGACCACGTTTTAGCTAAGTTCTATCAATTTTGGCAAAGCAACTCGCACAACGACCGCTTAGGAAAGACAACAATTACGACTTTTTAACCCAGCGCCGGAAATAACAGTGGAAAAAGCGCCATAATTCATTAGAATCATGCACCCAATCATATCCAATGCATATGCACCCGTAGCTCAGCTGGATAGAGCGCTGCCCTCCGGAGGCAGAGGTCAGAGGTTCGAATCCTCTCGGGTGCGCCATTTTTAAAGGCCTTTTCATTGTAGTGTTCACTAACTAAAAATTTCTGTGACCAGGTTGTGACCAAAAATAAAAAAACTCTATTTTGTAACCACACTAATTTAATTAAAGAGCAACCTAAACTAAGATACTTCCAATTCAATAAAGTACCCTCCATACGTTTTAAAACTATCCAATAATTGGACTTCCAATAGTTTGCTAGACACCAAACAACTTACATTGTAACTTCCAATAAGGGACTTTATTTAAATAAAAGGAGTTATTATGGAATTTGAAGAAGAGTATAAACAACTGTTAGCTATTGATTCTGTAGACTTTAACATTTGTTATTACTGTGGCTGTGAAGCAATTGAAAATGATTATATTCCGCCAATCAAGTATCGGTATAAAGTCCAAGACACCCCATTAACT
>NZ_BAEN01000052.1 GCF_000314975.1 Aliiglaciecola lipolytica E3 | reverse complement strand
TTAATGCAGCTTTTTTGATTTTTAGAAAAGCAAGTAGGTCTACATTTCAAGCGCAGCGCTAGCATCCATGTATTCTAAGTTTAATTCTTCACCAAGAGCATCGACTACCGCTTGATATGTGACTTTTCCTTTGTGAACATTTAAACCACGTAACAAATGAATGTCATCTAACATTGCCTTTTTAGGACCTTTGTTAGCTAACGCTAAACCAAAAGGTAAAGTTGCATTGTTCAATGCCATCGTTGACGTTCTTGCCACACCACCTGGCATATTTGCAACACAATAATGCACAACACCATTCACGATATAGACAGGATCTTGGTGTGTAGTTGCTTTGGAAGTGGCAAAACATCCACCCTGATCGATAGCTACATCAACCACGACAGAACCTTCTTTCATATTAGCAATATGTTCTTTAGTGAGTAATTTGGGCGCTGCAGCACCAGGAATTAACACTGCACCTACAACTAAATCTGCTTTAGATGAGTAATATTCGATAGCATCTATGGTTGAATAGACAGTTTTAACCTGGTTCGCAAAGATATCGTCCAACTCGCGCAAACGTGTTAACGAACGGTCTAGTATGGTGACATCTGCACCTAAACCAATGGCCATTTTAGCTGCGTTAGTACCGACAACGCCGCCGCCTATTACCAACACTTTACCCGGTGCTACGCCCGGTACTCCACCTAATAATGTGCCGCTGCCACCTTGTGCTTTTTCCAAATAATGGGCACCGGCTTGAACTGCCATTCTTCCTGCTACTTCACTCATGGGGGCAAGTAACGGTAAGCCATTTCTGTTATCCGTAACCGTTTCATAGGCAATGCAAGTTGCGCCAGATTCGACCAACAATTTAGTTTGGGTTGGATCTGGTGCAAGATGTAAAAATGTGTATAGGGTTTGGCCTTCTCTGAGCATCTTACATTCGTTTGGTTGCGGCTCTTTTACCTTAATAATCATTTCAGCACGGGCAAATATTTCTTCTGCTGTTTCAACAATAGAAGCACCTGCGGCAATGTATTGTTCGTTATCAAAACCAATTGCTGCACCTGCATTATTTTCAATGAGGACTTCGTGACCATGGGTAACAAACTCTTTAGTCGCAGCCGGCGTCAAACCAATGCGGTACTCGTGATTTTTAATTTCTTTAGGAACGCCAATTAACATGATTTCACCTAACCCTTACTTTTGATTAATTATTTGTGGAAAAAACAAACGCGAAGTATATGTGAGATTCTCAAAATTGTTATTCTGTATTTTTCTAATTTACAGAATATAATACTCCTAATTGCTATTTACACGGTTTAAAATAATGTTAGTAAAAACCCCTAAACACCTTGATAGAATCGATCGTAACATTCTGATTGCGTTACAAAAAAATGGGAAATTGTCGAATGTTGATCTTGCTAAATCTGTAGGGTTAAGCGCCAGCCCTTGCTTAGAAAGGGTAAAGCGCTTAGAACAACAAGGATATATCACTGGCTATCATGCGCAAGTTGATCCGCATAAATTAGGCGCAGCAATGTTGGTTTTTGTTGAAATAACGTTAACAAAAACCAGCGTGGATATTTTTGAAGAATTTTCTGCTGCTGTACGAAAACACGATGATATTCAAGAGTGTCATTTAGTATCCGGAAACTTCGACTTTTTGTTAAAGGCACGGGTAGCGGATATGTCGAGTTATCGCAAGCTATTAGGAGATACTTTATTACGCTTACCTGGAGTTAGTGAGTCAAGAACCTACGTGGTTATGGAAGAAGTGAAGCATACTGCTCAAATTAAAATCAATCTGAAATAATAAGGCTTTTTAGAGGGAGCATTCGCTAGGATTTTGCATGCGTCACTGGTAAGGTAGAGGCATAAAAATAATACCATTGAACGAATACAAATTTTTTATGGCGCGTCTAACAGGAATACAACGAATAATGGAAGTGGGCATGATTGTTTCATGTGCATTTGCCTTTTTTATTCTACTTGCATTAGCATCTTTTAATGCTGCCGACCCAAGTTGGAGTCAGGCTGGTTTTCAAGGCAATATTCATAATTGGGTAGGGCCTATTGGTGCTTGGTTCGCGGACGTGCTATTTTTTAGTTTTGGCCGTTTCGCTTATATCCTTCCTTTTATCATAGCGTTTACCGGATGGTTTTTGTTTCAGCAGGTTAAACGGTTTGAACAGATTGATTATTTAACCATTGGGTTGCGCATCATTGGTTCAATTCTATTCTTAATCGGCATATCAGGCATACTGAGCATCAACTTTGACGATATATTTCATTTTTCAGCCGGAGGGATGATAGGAGATGTGGTTAGCAGTTCACTAATACCTTACTTTAGCCTGGTTGGTACAACGTTATTGTTATTATGCTTTTTATTGACCGGTGTGACTTTAGTCACCGGAATCTCGTTACTCAGCGTGGTAGATAAATTAGGTGAATTGAGTATCTTAACGGGGTTGTTCATCTACCGAGCCCCGAAACGAATCCAGCATAGTCCCATCGCTAGACTTGCGTTTAAACCGTCAGATAAAAATCAAGATGATGTCGAGATTACTACCTTTAAAACAGCGCAAAGAAGCAACCCTGTTGAACCCGTAATGAACATTCCAGATGAAATTTTTGAAACGGAAAAAGAAGAGCCCAAACCTAGTATTCTGTCAGTGTCCGAGTTAAAGAAAAAGATAAGTGGTAAAAAGGAAAACAAACAGGAAGCTGAACAAAAATCAACGGCCCAATCCACGCCTAGTTCAGACGTCCCTAATAACGCGACTATTCATCTAAATGGTAATTCATCAGCTTCAAATGATATTGATGAGTCATTGGGGCCGCTACCCTCATTTGATTTGCTAGAACGTGCTGACAAAGTAAAAAATCCAATCACTCAAGAAGAGCTTGATATGGTCTCTCGTTTGGTTGAAGAAAAGCTACTCGACTTCAATATAGAAGCTAAGGTAGTCGGTGTGTATCCTGGCCCAGTAATTACGCGATTTGAATTAGACTTAGCACCGGGTGTTAAAGTGAGTCGGATTACGGCATTGGCCAAAGACTTAGCCCGTGCTATGTCTGCTATGTCGGTGAGGGTAGTAGAGGTTATTCCTGGTAAATCGGTAATCGGCTTGGAGTTACCTAATAAAAATAGAGATATGGTGCGCTTAAGTGAAGTCATCGCATGTCAGGCGTTTCAGGGTAATGATTCTCCTCTTACTATGGTCTTGGGTGCAGATATTTCAGGTAAACCTGTGGTTGTTGATTTGGCAAAAATGCCGCATTTGTTGGTTGCAGGAACCACAGGCTCGGGTAAATCAGTAGGTGTCAATGTGATGATTCTTAGCTTACTGTACAAATCCTCGCCTGAAGATGTCCGCATGATAATGATTGATCCAAAAATGCTGGAACTTTCGGTTTATGAGGGTATTCCGCATTTGTTATCCGAAGTGGTAACCGACATGAAAGAGGCCGCTAACGCATTGCGTTGGTGTGTAGGCGAAATGGAACGTCGTTATCGCTTAATGTCTGCATTGGGAGTTAGAAATCTAAAAGGATACAATGCGAAAATAAAACAGGCGATTGAAGACGGACAACCCATTAAAGATCCGTTATGGCGATTCGAAGAAAGTATGGAAACGATTGCCCCTGATTTAGAAAAATTGCCTGCGATAGTGGTAATAGTAGATGAGTTTGCCGACATGATGATGATTGTCGGTAAAAAAGTAGAAGAACTGATTGCCCGTATCGCACAAAAGGCGAGGGCAGCCGGTATTCACTTGGTTCTTGCAACACAGCGTCCTTCGGTAGATGTGATTACCGGTTTGATTAAAGCTAATATCCCAACACGCATAGCGTTTCAGGTATCTTCAAAGATTGATTCACGAACTATACTAGACCAACAAGGGGCAGAATCTTTGTTGGGCATGGGGGATATGTTGTATTTGCCGCCAGGAACAGGCGTTCCAACCCGTGTTCATGGTGCTTTTGTTGATGATCATGAAGTGCACGCGGTTGTCGCGGATTGGAAAAAACGCGGCGAACCTAACTATATTGACGAAATTTTAAATGGCGAAAGTAGCGCGGAAATCTTATTGCCCGGAGAACAACCGGAAGGGGCTGACCAAGAGTTCGACGCGTTTTACGATGAAGCTGTTTCGTTTGTAACAGAATCCAGACGCGCTTCAGTATCGAGTGTGCAACGCAAATTTAGAATTGGTTACAATCGAGCGGCAAGATTAGTTGAACAAATGGAACAAAGTGGCGTCGTAAGTGCAGCGGGACATAATGGTACCCGTGAAGTATTAGCACCACCGCCACCCAAGGATTAATTGATATGAGACGTATTAAAATCAATATAAACGCTAAAATTTTAAGTTTAGTCGCGATTACGAGTTTAATGTTTTATCACACAGCCGCAGCGGCAGTAGACGCCAGTGACAGCCTTAAACAAAAACTAAGTGGCTTAAAAACATTTACCGCAGCCTTTGAGCAGAAAGTGACAGATGGTCAAGGTGAATTAGTGCAAGAATCTGCAGGTCAAATGACATTAAAGCAGCCCAATTTAATGATTTGGCAGGTTAACGAGCCAGATGAAAATTTAATGGTCGCAGATGGTACAACGTTATGGTATTCAGATCCGTTTGTAGAACAAGTTACAGCGATTAATCAAGCGGAATCATCGTCAAATAATCCGATAGTGCTATTAACCAACCCAAATAACGAACAGTGGGCTGATTTTACGATTTCACTAACCGGTAACGTATATAGTATTATCGCCATCAAGCCTGAATCACAGATTAGTGAATTGAAATTGCGTTTCGAAAACGATCAATTGAGTGAGCTGAGTTTTATTGATCGCCAGCAGCAAACAAGCGAACTGACTTTTTCCGAAGTACAGCAAAATAATGCCATTGGTGATGAGCAGTTTATATTCACCATACCGGATGGATTTGAATTGGACGATCAACGCTAAAAATGGAGCTGGATTTTAACGATTCAATCTCATTTACGCCACTCGCGGCGAGAATGCGGCCCAAGACCGTTCAGAATTATGTTGGCCAACAACATATCATAGGGCCAGGCAAAGCTTTGCGTAAATCCTTGGAAGCTGGAAATTGCCATTCGATGATATTGTGGGGGCCACCAGGAACCGGTAAAACTACCTTAGCTGAAATTATTGCAAGCCATTGTGATGCACACATAGAGCGGATCTCTGCGGTTACATCCGGAGTTAAGGATATTCGCACAGCAATTGAAGTAGCAAAGCAGCATGCGGCAGTAAAAAGCAAACGTACGATTCTTTTTGTGGATGAAGTACATCGATTTAATAAAGCGCAACAGGATGCATTTTTACCTTTTATTGAAGACGGTACAGTTACTTTTATTGGTGCTACTACTGAAAATCCTTCGTTTGAGTTAAATAACGCGTTGTTATCACGGGCGAGAGTCTATGTTTTAAAAGCCCTAACTGATATCGATCTTCAGCAAGTGATTGTTAATGTCTTGGCAGATAAAGAGAATGGCTTGGGAAATCAAGTTATCGATCTGCATGATGATGCTCAAAAACGTTTAATTGAACTGGCGGGCGGAGATGCTCGTCGCTTACTGAACTACCTCGAGTTAAGTGTCGATTTTGCTCAAGACGGTGTGGTAGATATTGAAACCGTTGCCCAAGCTGTGGGCGAAAAAGTCTCACAATTTGATAAAGGCGGTGATTTATTTTATGACATGCTGTCTGCATTTCATAAATCAGTTCGCGGTTCTTCTGCAGACGGTGCGTTATATTGGTATGCGCGGATGTTAAGTGCCGGAGGTGACGCCTTAGCTGTTGCTAGACGATTATTGGCAATTGCGACAGAAGATATCGGCAACGCCGATCCACGTGCGATGCAGGTATGCTTAAACGCGTGGGACATTTATCATAGAGTCGGTGCAGCAGAAGGTGAGCGCGCCATTGCACAAGCAACGATTTATTGCGCATGTGCAGCAAAAAGTAATGCTGTTTATACTGCTTTTAAAGCTGCTATGGCGGATGTAAAAGATAAACCAGATTATCCAGTCCCAGCACATTTACGTAATGCACCTACTAAGATCATGGCAGATCTTGGATATGGTAAAGATTACCGCTATGCCCATAACGAACCACATGCTTATGCTGCTGGAGAAACCTATTTTCCAGACGAAATGCAAGATATTGAATATTATCAGCCAGTTGAGCGTGGACTTGAGACGAAAATTAAGGCTAAATTGCGTTTTCTAAAAGACTTAGATAATAAAAGCTAAAAAGGGCATAAAATGACGCACAGTCTTGCTATCTATAGTTATATTGCCGTGGGCGGGGCAGTAGGGGCGTGCTTACGTTTTTTTCTTTCACAAATGATGTTGCAATGGTTTGGTAAAGGCTTTCCTTTTGGTACACTGCTGGTCAACGTAGTTGGTTCGTTTTTACTTGGTTTGGTTTACGCTTTAATTGAACACGGACAAATCGAGATCGTGTTATGGCGAACTGCAATAGGTATCGGATTACTCGGTGCTTTTACAACCTTTTCAACCTTTTCTGTTGATACTTTATTGCTATTGCAGCAAGGACTTTGGTTGAAAGGAATCCTAAATATCGTTTTAAACATAACCTGTTGCTTAACGGCTGCATGGTTAGGAACCCAATTGGTTAAAGGTTAATAATTTACAGATGTTAGATCCTAAATACTTACGTAATGATATAAATGAGACTGCAAATAAACTTAAAAATCGCGGTTTTACGCTAGATGTAGATGCATTTAATGCATTGGAAGAGCGTCGCAAGTCGCTACAAATGCGAACCCAAGAATTGCAAAATGAACGTAACGTGCGTTCGAAGTCGATCGGAAAAGCAAAAGCATCTGGCCAAGATATTGCACCTCTACTAGCTGAGGTTGGTAAATTAGGTGACGATTTGGATGCAGCTAAAGCAGAGCTTTCAACGCTATTAGAAGAGATAGCCGCTTTTTCACAAGGGATCCCTAATCTTCCTGATGATTCAGTTCCGCTAGGAACAAGCGAAGAACAAAATGTTGAAGTTAGCCGTTGGGGCACACCGAAAGAATTTGATTTTGACGTTAACGATCATGTTGATGTTGCGGAAAAACTGGCTAAAGGGTTGGATTTTGAAACGGGCGTGAAGTTATCCGGTTCTCGGTTTGTAGTAATGCGCGGTGATGTAGCTCGTTTAAACAGAGCACTTACCCAATTCATGTTAGATTTGCATACTACTGAGCATGGATACACAGAAATGTATGTTCCTTATTTAGTTAATGAGGAAAGTATGTTTGGTACAGGTCAGTTTCCGAAATTTAAGGAAGATGCATTTCATACGATGCCCGCAACAGAAGAAGGTCAGGGGCTATCATTAATCCCTACAGCTGAGGTGCCTTTAACGAATACTGCTCGGGATGAGATTTATAGTGCTAACGACTTACCGATAAAACTGACTGCGCACACACCATGTTTCCGTAGTGAAGCAGGTTCATATGGTCGTGATACAAAAGGACTTATTCGTAATCATCAGTTCGATAAAGTTGAAATGGTGCAACTGGTGAAACCTGAAGATTCATTCGATGCATTAGAAGAGCTTACCGGACACGCAGAAAAAGTATTACAGTTATTAGAATTACCATATCGTAAAATGTTGCTGTGTACTGGCGATATGGGATTTGGCTCTTGCAAAACCTATGATTTAGAAGTGTGGCTTCCTGCTCAAAATACCTATCGTGAAATTTCATCTTGTTCAAATATGTTTGATTTCCAAGCGCGTAGAATGCAAGCCAGGTATCGTAATCCAGAAACCAATAAACCTGAACTATTACATACATTAAATGGCTCAGGATTAGCTGTAGGACGTACTCTGGTCGCCATTTTGGAAAACTATCAACAACAAGATGGTTCTGTCACAATTCCTAAGGTTTTAGTGCCTTACATGAACGGATTGGACGTGATCAAAGCTAGCTAGGCAAGTTGAGGATGTAGCAGTTAAACCTGCTACATCTTTATAAACATTTAGCCGGTTTAGGTAAACCGGCTATTTTTGTGGCTTGCTTGGCCGGTCCTTTAGGGAATAAGCGCTGCAAATATCGACTGTTACCTTTTTCTGGGCCATATTTGTTTGCCATCGCTTTTACTAGCGCACGAACTGCGGGGCTGGTATTAAACTCTAAATAAAACTCTCTTACAAAATTCACCACCAACCAACGGTTTTCATCTAGCTCGATATTTTCTTTCTCAGCAATCACTTCAGCCAATTCAGTGCACCAATCTTCAACTGATAATAGATAACCCGCTTTGTCGGTTGCAATTTGTTTATCTTTGAAGGTTATAAAATGTTCCATTAATTTCAACTACCAAGAAATAACATTATTATATTTAAGTGCTAAGGTAACAAATTCAGCATAATCAACGAGTTGAATTTCACTCATAACTGGTTGAATACCGCGTGCAATAGTGTCTGGCTCCAGAGCATATACATTAACCGTTTGCTTCAACAACAGTTGGCAATATTCGGTAGAACTTAACGCATAAGTGGCGTCTTGAGTTAACAGTATGCCATCCTTATCGGTAATACGCGTTAACAAAGAAACGAAGTTTTTCTGTGAATAAGGGCTGTGTGAGAGTTTATGTAAAATCATGATAGCGTAATTATATTGTGTGCATTGGCGAGTTTAGCGTTCAATTCAGTATCGGATAATATTTGGCATGCAACATTAAGTTGATTTGACTCAATATTTCGTAACGTCAAACTCCTTTGGCAAACGTATATATTTTCAACGTCATAGAATTCAAATGCGCCAAAACTTTTCGCAAAATGTTTGTGCTCTAATACATCTGGTTTTTGCATCTTAAGCAATTGAAATACGCCATCATCGATAAAGAAAACACTCACGTCTTGTCCAAAGCTTGCAGCGGCTAAAACTAAATCCACAGACTCCTGGCCAGCATTACTGTGTAACGGACCTTGTTGATTGATGATCGCTAGCGATTTCAAAATTGAATACTCCTATCACTTTCGTTCAACATGGATACTAACTCACCAATCCCCACAGATTGGAAAGGCGGTTTTAGGTTGAAAAGTTCGGGTGTATCGTTTTGTATCGCATCTTGTTCACTGATTATTCCGCGTCGATTTGCGGCTGTTACACAAACTTGTAATGGGATTTTATGCTCATTCGCTAAGTCTACCCATTTAGGATACAACGCTAATTCGTCAGATAGCATTGTTTGAAACGTATTGGCAATGTTTACTCCTGATTGATAAAAAAATACGCCTGAAATTTGATGACCGTTAGTTATTGCGGTTTGCGTAAAGCGATAGGCACTGTAACAGCCTTGAGAATCAAGTGAAGCAGAGGTAACAATAATACTGAAGCGAGCCAAATAGTTGATTCCATTTTACGGGTGACATAACAAGTTGCCACATAAAAAAACACCCCAGCGCTGCTGAGGTGTTTTAGCATATCAAAAAATCTTAATCGTCGCCGCCAAAAGCACCTAATAGGTGTAAAATAGAGGTGAACAAGTTATAGATATTCAAATACATTGAAACAGTTGCACGGATGTAGTTAGTTTCCCCGCCGTTTACAATTCTGCTGGTATCAAACAAAATCAATCCAGACATAATAAATACGATAGCTGCGCTAATCGCTAACGATAGTACAGGAATGCCCATAAATATATTCGCGATGCTAGCAACAATAGCTACAATCAAACCAACCATTAAAAAACCGCCCATAAATGAAAAGTCTTTTTTGGTTGTTAGGACATAAGCAGATAATCCAAAGAATACCAGTGCTGTAGTACCTAATGCCTGCATAACAAGTGATGCACCGCCTTCAAAGGCTAAGTAATAATTTAGCATTGGCCCTAAAGAGCCACCTAAAAGCCCAGTAAAAGCGAATACAAATAAAATACCTTTAGAGCTGTTTGCAACTTTGTTTAGGAAAAATATCATTACTAACGCAGTTAAGCTCATGACCATGGCTGCGCCTTGACTTAGTCCCATTGCCATCGCTGCACCGGCACAAACAGCACTAAATGCTAAAGTCATAGCTAACAGCATATAAGTATTGCGAAGAACCTTGTTGGTCTCCAATACCGACGGGCGTGAACCAACCCTGTCTATATTTGCATAACGATCTTGATCCATAAAAAACCTCCAATAGGCGTATATAAAGTAAGTAACTGAGTTAAATGCTAGAGTAATGTTTAATTAGTCTATTTGTATGGTGTTTGGTTCAGTTTTTCAAGTATTATCGTACGAACTCTTTGTAACAATCCGTATTTTGCTGAAAATGCGAGCAAATTGCATAAAGAAAGAGCGTTTGAACAAAAAATTGCTTAATCCCCTTTACAAGCTCTCAAAAGGTCATTAATATTCGCCCCACTTCGAAAGGGTACACCTTTTAGTTGATTCAACTGACAGTTTTTATATAATAAATGTCAGTTTGAAAGTGACTTATTTCGAACAACAATTCGGATAGCTGGCAGAGCTCGGTTTAATGCACCTGACTTGAAATCAGACGTACGGTCAAACGTACCGGGGGTTCGAATCCCTCGCTATCCGCCACATTACAAAAACCCGCACAAGTAGCGGGTTTTTTGCGTTTTAGCTCGAAGAAAAGCGAGCGAGGGTGAGAAGCCCCGTGGTTCGACGCTTTTGTCTGGAACAAAACGTACCGCCGCAGGCGCCCGAAGGGGCAGGCACAGGGATGTGCCTGAGGACATCCCTCGCTATCCGCCACATTACAAAAACCCGCACAAGTTGCGGTTTTTTTGCGTTTTAGCTCGAAGAAAAGCGAGCGAGGGTGAGAAGCCCCGTGGTTCAACGCTTTTGTCTGGAACAAAACGTACCGCCGTAGGCGCCCGAAGGGGTAGGCACAGGGATGTAATGGTCAACTCTTCTTGGACACTTTATTAGGCACTTTTCATTAATTTCATCTCATATTCAACTGGTGAGATGTTTCCCAGTTTATGGTGTCGTCGTTT
>NZ_BAEN01000053.1 GCF_000314975.1 Aliiglaciecola lipolytica E3 | reverse complement strand
GGTCTAATTATTCAAAACACTTTGTTGGATGTATGATATCAAAAACCAATGAGGTAAGAATGAAGAAGTACACAGCCGAATTTAAATTAGAATGTATTGAGTTGATCACTGTTCAAGGTTATCCAGTTAGGCAAGCTGCCGATGCAATGGAAGTTGGATATTCCACCTTACAAAAATGGGTACGACAGTATCGCGAAGAACAAGTAGGCATTACGCCTAAAGCGTCTGCCATCACTGATGAACAAAAACGAATTCAAGCGTTAGAGAAGCAAGTTAAACAATTAGAAAGTGATAATAACCTGTTAAAAAAAGCTTCGGCCTTCTTCGCAATAGAAATGAACAAAGGCGGCAAGTCGCGCTAGAGTTGAAGAAGGCAGGGTTTAATGTTCAGCATATTTGTCGATGTTTAAATGTACCCCGTAGCTCGTTTTATTTTCATGCTAAACCAAAGCGAATTAAGGCTGGCGATATTCACTTAGAGGCAGCGGTGAAGCATATTCACAATGAAATGGACGCCACTTACGGCAGCCGAAGAATGATGATAGAACTTAATCATCAGGGTTATAAAGTGGGTCGTTATAAAGTACGACGATTGATGCGCAAATTTAAATTGATAGCGAAACGGCCTCGGTTACATCGTTATCCCTATGCAGGAAAGGCGTCTATCATTGCCCCTAATTATTTAAATAGGCAGTTTAACCCTGAACAACTTAACACCCATTGGTCAGGTGACATCACGTATATCCGAACAGGCCAAGGATGGTTATATTTAGCAGTAATAGTAGATTTATGCTCGAGAAAGATTATTAGCTGGGCATTCTCAGATAAACCCAATACTGAGTTAACAACCCGCGCTATACGTTTAGCAGTTAATAAAAGAGAGCCTATGACAGGAGTCATATTCCACTCGGATCAGGGCGCTCAATACACCAGTGATTCGTTCCAGAAGTGTTTGAGTGAATTTGAAATCCAGGCAAGCATGAGTCGAGCAGGAAATTGTCTAGATAACGCCGTTACGGAACGTTTCTTTAGAAGTTTAAAGTCTGAAAGAGTTAACTACCGAAGGTATCAAACTCGTCACCAGGCCCAAGCGGATATTATTGATTATATCGAACCATTTTATAACCAGAAACGACGACACCATAAACTGGGAAACATCTCACCAGTTGAATATGAGATGAAATTAATGAAAAGTGCCTAATAAAGTGTCCAAGAAGAGTTGACCATTACATAAGGTAGTTTTCTTTAGCTGTACTTGAAGTAAATTTGCGAAATTGCGGTAAAGCGTTACCCCAACGACCTTTAAACGTAAAATTAAGCACTTCAGTATTGTTAATTAACTTTCCAGCAAATTTAATGAACTTTGAATCTCTGATCTGCTGCTCTTCCTTTGAGACATCAGATAAATACTTTATTGAGTCTACTTCACCCAACCAACGATCAAATACTGAAACAGCCATATAGGTATAAGCATTTGTGTCTTCGACAGCTAATAACTTATCTAGATCTGGAAAACGTTTACGAAGATCTATTTGAGTTTTCTTATCCAATGCTAAAAATTTACGCATGTCTTCCTTGGTAACCTAACACCTCATTAAGAGGCAATAAAATAGCTGGTTATAATAAGCGAGGCACGAGCAAAAAACAGCTATTTTTTGTCCTGCTTGAGTGACTTGTTAGGGCTGTATATTAGCAAAAGGCTCTTCACTTGAAGACCATCGTAAGCAAATAAGTTCTTCCTTATCAAATACAAGCTGATAGAACCCTTTGGGTTTTTTATAAGCCCAGACATCTATTAATTTCAAGTTGTTGGCTTTAAAACAAGTGGAGTTGCCAACACCTTTTATTTCAAAGTTTGGAGCCAAAAATTTTTTCTTTATACTTGGATTTCCTAGTTTCTCTAGGACACCATTTTTAGTTCCACCACGCTCTCCAAGCTCTTTAAAACTTGATGCTTGAGTGTTAAATGGTACAAGTAGAATTAGTAACAATACTATTTTCATACACTAAAGCCCTAACACTAAGCTTTGGGGCGCAGGCACGGGGCTATAATCGCGAAGCGGCCCCGTGTTTGCGTCCCAGCGACCGAAGAGAGTGCCAACAGCGTTTTGTTATGTTTACTTACCATGGTACCCCTTCTAATTCGGCAAATACTGCACAAAATAACAACAAAATGAAAGGCAAAGCAGATATTAACTTTAGTTTGTGTGTGTTCACATGCCAGCCAACAGCCATTGCGATGATATATGGGATAAACAGAAACAATCCATATAAAACCATAAATGCAACAATGTACAAATTCTCATGCCGTAGGTCCGCTTCAGGGAACGCTAGATAGTTGTATATTGAGTATGTAGCAAATAAAAATAGTGGAAGGGCTAAAAGGCTTAAAACTATTAATAAAAACTTAGAGCCTTTCATAAAACATCCTTGTAAAC
>NZ_BAEN01000054.1 GCF_000314975.1 Aliiglaciecola lipolytica E3 | reverse complement strand
TCCGCAATTATCCTCCATTAAAAAGATGCCTGTCCAAATAGCAAGCTACAAACTGAAAAGATGCCTGTCCAAAATTCAAAAATTTCTTGCTTGCAACATTTACTCAAAGCCGTGCAGAATTTTCACAACTTAGTACTACAAATCTTCTCACCCTCCTGCAACGCAGGGTAAAGCGAGGTGGAACGTGGTTTGCAACTGTGTATAGAGAATTAGAAGTAAATGGAGTCACAGCAAGCATTAGAGACAACTACCAGTTGCTGATGGCATTTTCACTAAAGTCAAAATAGACGTTAATACGAGGAGAAAAAAATGGCGATTATTAATTGGGCAACGGCAAAATATGAAGGTCTTGGTAAAGAAGGCAAAGGACACGTTTCTACACAATCTGGTGCATTAAAAGATCAACCTTATGGTTTTAATACGCGGTTTGATGACCAACCAGGAACTAACCCTGAAGAACAAATTGCAGCAGCACACGCTTCTTGCTTTACCATGGCCCTTTCATTTGCGTTAGCGGAACATGGATACAAGAAAGGCACACTAGAATCCAAAGCGACTATCACTCTTGTCAAAGATGGGGAAGGTTTTGCCATCACTAAATCTGAAATCAAATTGGATGCAAAAGTACCTGGTATGAGTGGGCCAGATTTTGAAAAAGCTGCAGTAGAAGCAAAACTAAATTGTCCAATATCAAAGTTACTAAACTGCGATGTGACATTGGATATTACGTCTTTTGATGGTAATTAAAATATCTTGGTTGAGAGCGGCAGCCCAACGGCTGCCCTTTTTATTTGAAGGTAAATAAACATGATGTCTATTTCGTTGGCATTAAAGTAATTTCCCGCACATCACAACGGGGATTAGCAGATATCGCATAAATCACCGCATCAGCAACGTCACTAGCGTCTAACTTATCCGGCTTAGCTTCATCAAAAAACGGCGTATTTACCATCCCAGGACAAATTATCGTACATCGTCCGTTCCATTCAGCCATTTCGGCCGCCAAGTTTTGTCCGAATCCATAAGCGAACCACTTGCTTGCACCATAAACAGAACCCTTTAGGATTTTCTTACCAGCAATCGAACTGGTAGTAATAAAATGTCCTTGAGATGCTCTTAGCATCGGTAGCGTCGCTTTGGCCGTATAAAGAAGTCCATTGATGTTTACATCAAGCATTGATTTCCATTCTTCAGGATCGCCATTTTCAATTCCCGCAGAGCTTACGCCCGTCCCTGCATTAGCAAAGACTACATCTATTCGTCCGAACTTTTCTTTGGCTTTTTTCACAACATGTTCAACTTCAGCGAGTATACTCACGTCAGCCGTAACAGGCAGTACTCGCTCTTTACCCCAACGTTCGACAATGTCCTTCAACTTGTCGCTGTTGCGGGCTGTAATTACGGCTTTGTGACCTTCTCCTATCACTTTATCAACTGTAGCTTTTCCTATGCCACTGGAAGCTCCAGTAATCAAAACAACTTTTTCTTCTTGCATCTGATCGCTCCTAATACTAAGAATCACTTAACCCGCCAATTTTCCGCAAATAGCATCGATAAAAGCAGGGATATCGTTGGGATTACGACTCGTTATTAGTTTGCCGTCAGTCACCACTTCACTGTCTTCCCATATACCACCAGCATTGAGCATATCAGTGCGAATACTTGGGTAAGAAGTCACTTTTTTGTTATTCACCAACTCCGCTTCAACTAACAACCAAGGTGCATGGCAAATTGCTGCGATCGCTTTTATTTTATCTTGATTAAAAGCTGCTTTTATAAAATCGACCACATTTGAATTGGTACGAAGAATATCAGGATTCATTTGACCTCCAGGAAGAACAACAGCGTCATAGTCATCCAAATTTGCCTGTTCTATTTGTTTATCCACAGTAACCGTTTCCCCCCAATCTTTTTCATTCCAACCACGTATACTTTCACTGTCATTTATTGAAATAATATGAATATTTGCTCCGCGAGCTTCTAATTCTTTCTTTGGTTCTAACAGTTCACTTTGTTCAAAACCGTCTGTAGCGATAATGGCCAACATTCGGTTCTCTATCATTGTCTTGTTTGACATACATCCTCCATTGGTAATGGTTCATAAAAATAACATCAGCCAGCATGTCCCATTAATACCTGGAATCATGGCTGTCTTAAATTATGGAGAAGCAACTGCTATACCACCCTCCTTGACCTCTGGGATCACCGAATTCATTAGGATGTAGTACGATATCTAAAATAAACAGGCCAGCGTTTTGTCATATGGTGAAAAAAACGTGTAAAAGTTTCATTAACGAAAAATCGAATATAACCGGTTCGATTTTTTGAAAACATTTTGGAGAAGTAAGTGTCGTATTCGAAATTTAAATGGCTTATTAGAACTATCAGTGTCGTTCAAAAAACACAACTGCAAATCACAAGTAAAGAATTCCGAATAAAGGCTTGGAAGTTAATTATTATTTGCGCGTTCACCCAAAGGTTATTTATCGTGGAATGTTCTAATGAGCAAAACCGTTTTTAAATTACCTAAATCCAAATAAATAGCTGGTAAGCTAACGGCGCAAGAAATGACGAAAAAATTGCAGCGACTATTAACGCTACTGAACTAAACCCCGTATCCTGCGCGCTGTGTTTCACAGTAGCAGAAGTGCCGATTGCATGAGAGAGGCTTCCGGTGATAATACCACGATGAGCTGGATCATTAATTCCCATCAAGTGAAATATAGGATAGAAAAAGATCGCTCCAGTGAGGCCTGCGAACAACCCTAATACGACGACTATTGATGTCTGACCATTAAGGCTAGCACTTATTTCTAAGGCTATCGGTGTTGTCACGGATTTAACAAGTAACGAAGCCAGAAGTGGTGCTGGCGCTTCGAATAACCAAGCAATAAATCCTGTTAGAGAAATCGCCAAAATACAACTGCTAAAACATGACAATAAAATAAACTTTAAATTTGAGCGAATTTGAGGGAGTTGTTCGTATAAGGGGTATGCAAGTGCAACAACTGCCGCCTGCATGAAATAGTTAATCCAGTTGGTTTGCGCATAATAGGTTTCGAAACTGACACCTAAACTGTAGAGCACGGCCATGACAATAAACATACTTAACAACAACGTATTCAAAAAAGGGATTTTGAAGCGGTGCAAAATATACCAAGAGAAAAGATAAACACAGAGCGTTAATGCAACCCACATAAGTTAATTTACCTTGAGATTAAATCGTTTGAAAAGCAAGCTAAGCAATACCGCCACACAAATATTCGCAACGATTGTACAAGCTAGGATCAGTCCCAATTCTTGATATAACACTTCAAAATAGTCCATCAGTCCAACAGCAATAGGTATAAAAAACAGCAACATGTGTTTTAACATCAACCTAGCCCCATCCTGCATAAACCTGCTAGGTAAAATACCAACAGACAAACAGAAGAACAGCATCAACATTCCTATGATGCTGGCCGGTAATGGGATGGCTGTTGTTATTTGTATGGTTTTACCTACCCACAAAAATATAAAAATGCAGGAAATGGAAAAAATAGTTTTAAAAACGGTAGTTAACACTTAAAAATCTAATCTACTGAGGCGTATTATTTTCAATAATACCTACTTTCCTCACAAACGGAATAACCAAAACGAACAGCTTTCGATTAGTAATCTGCTTAGTGACTTAACCGTAATAAATTTAAATAAACTTCTGAAAAGCAAACAACCCTAATAAAAACTAGGGTTGTATAACTGCAATAAATTGACATAAATCCAATTAACGGAGTAAAAGCATCTATGCAAAAGCGGTATTTTGTCTCAAGGATTTTGCAGCGGCAACCATAATGTGCAGTGCAGGTGTGACTTCATCCCATTTACGCGTTTTAAGGCCACAATCGGGGTTTATCCACAATCTTTCCTTAGGTATGCGTTTTGCTGCCGATTCAATCAATGAAATTATGCTAGCTTCATCGGGAATATTTGGAGAATGTATATCATACACCCCAGGACCAATATCGTTAGGATAGGCAAATTCATCAAATGCATTTAATAAAACCATATCGGAACGCGATGTTTCAATGGTTATTACGTCGGCATCCATTTGTGCAATGGCTTGAATTATATCGTTAAACTCTGAATAACACATATGAGTATGAATTTGAGTGGTATCCTTCACACTGTTAGCCGATATTTTGAATCCTTCAATTGCCCAATCTAAATAACTTTGCCATTCACTACGTTTAAGTGGCAAACCTTCTCTTAAAGCAGCTTCGTCGATTTGTATAATGTCAGTGCCCGCTTTTTCTAAGTCTAAAACTTCGTCACGAATGGCCAATGCAATTTGTTTGCAAGTGTCAGCTCTAGATTGATCATCGCGAACAAAAGACCAATTCAATATGGTTACTGGTCCAGTTAGCATACCTTTTACTGGTTTTTTGGTTAAGGTTTGCGCATAACGAGTCCACTCAACGGTAATCGCTTTATCTCGAAGAACGTCACCGTAAATTATCGGCGGTTTGACACACCGAGAGCCATAGCTCTGTACCCATCCAAACTTGCTTGTGGCAATCCCTTCTAAACACTCGCCAAAATATTCAACCATGTCATTTCGTTCAGCTTCTCCATGCACCAACACATCAAGTCCTAAGATCTCTTGTTGAGTAATACAAAATTGTATCTGCTGTTTAATCGCTTGTTGATATTCATTGGCAGTGATGTCGCCTTTTTTAAATGCGGTACGCAGTTGTCTGATTTCATCGGTTTGAGGGAAAGAACCAATGGTTGTTGTCGGAAGCAGTGGAAGATTTAAAAACTCTTTTTGCAGTTTAATCCGCTCTTGATAGTTCGCGCTACGTTCAAGCCAGTCTGGCTGTATCAGTGCAATTGCGTTCCTTACTTTCGTGTTTTTACTGCGGGTTGAAGCAGAACGCGCAGTAATGCAAGTTTGGTTTTCAACTAACTCTTTGGCCACTTTATGTTCGCTAAAGTTAATCGCCGTGCCAAGAGTATTGAGTTCTTGTAATTTTTGAACAGCAAATGCCAACCAAGAGTTTAGCTCTGGATCGAAAGTGGTTTCATTGCCTAAGTCTACCGGACAATGGATCATTGAACACGAAGGTGCAATCCAAAGATACTTGTCTTTACTTTGGACAAGCGGTTGAAGAAAATCCAAAGCAGCTCGCAGATCGGTTTTCCACACATTTCGACCATCAATAATACCGACCGACAATATCTGCTCGTGAGTCAAAGCATTTGCTAATGGGTATACTTCTTCTTTTGCGCGTATTGCATCAATGTGAACACCGTCAACAGGTAACTTGCAAACCAAATCAAAATTATCAGCCAACTCACCAAAATATGTGGTCAATAACAATTTAACCTTTCGCTCGTACAAATATTGATACGCATATTTATAGGCGATTTTCCATTCGGCAGATAACTCTGTGACCAATGCAGGCTCGTCAATTTGTACCCATTCGACGCCATTCTTTGCAAGTATATCTAACAGATTGGCATATTGAGGTAGAAGACTATCCAGTAAATCCAATGGATTTGTTTTATCCGTTGATTTGCCTAAAAATAAATAAGTAATGGGTCCAATTATCACTGGTTTTACATCGAATCCTTGACTACGCGTTAAGCGGACCTGTGTTAATAAATTTTCAGGATGCAGCGAAAAAGACGTTTTCGCATTAAATTCAGGTACGATGTAATGATAGTTGGTATCAAACCATTTGGTCATTTCACCGGCAGCTGCGTTGCACCCACAGTTATCTTGAGCACCTCCACGGGCCACCTGAAAATAATTTTCTAGGTTATCGCCTTTAGAATGACTGAAGCGCTCTGGTACATTGCCGAATAAAAAGCTCGTATCTAATACGTGATCATAAAGTGAAAAATCACCTATTTGCGCGAAATCCAAATTTTGATGGAGTTGTAAATTTTGTTGCTGCAACAAACTCGCAGTTTCTAACAGTTCTTGTTTTGTATTTTGTTGATTCCAAAATGCTTCTAATGCAAATTTTAATTCGCGATTTGCACCAATGCGTGGAAATCCTAAATTGTGTATTTTAGCCATCTATATGTCCAAATGATTAGAGTGCACACATGCTAACCACTTGAATGAATGAATAATAATGGTATATTTTCATAAACCCATGAATATTACTCATAATAAATGTTAGATAGAAACCACCTTACTATTATAAATGCCGTTTCAGAGGCAGGTACTGTTACCCAGGCTGCCGAAATATTGTGTTTAACCCAATCTGCTTTGAGTCATGCAATTAAAAAAGTTGAAAATCACTATCAACTTCAAATTTGGCAAAAGGAAGGTCGTAAACTCCGCTTAACCCAAGGAGGTAGTTTATTACTAAATCTAGCCAACCGACTTTTGCCGCAATTTGAACACGCTGAACTTCAACTTGCACAAATTGCACAAGGAAAAAAAGGAATTTTGCGTATCGGCATGGAATGTCACCCATGTTATCAGTGGTTATTAAAGACTGTTAAGCCATTTTTGGCCCAGTGCGATGGTGTTGACGTAGACGTTAGACAAAAATTTCAGTTTGGCGGCTTAAGTGCTCTTTTGGGATATGAGATCGATCTATTAATTACGCCTGATCCGTTATTTCATCACAATGTAATTTACACACCGGTATTCGATTATGAACATGTGTTAGTTGTTTCTGGACAGTCATCATTAGCAAAGAAAGACTGGGTAAATCCAACTGACCTGAGCACGGAAACGTTGATAACTTATCCGGTTGAAGCCAGCCGATTAGATATATTCAGCCATTTTTTGACTCCAGCAGGAGCAAGCATTAGGCGACATAAAATTATTGAAACCACTGAAATTATGTTGCAAATGGTTGCGGCAAATCGCGGTATTGCAGCACTTCCTCGGTGGTTAGTTGAAGAGTATCAACTACAAATGGATGTCGTCCCTGTTTCGTTATCTGCAAATGGCATTCGAAAATCTATACACCTCGGCGTACGTGTTAACGAATCAATGCCCGACTATCTCAAAACATTTATAGCATTATCAAAACAAAGTTAAGCCGTTGTTTAGCTCAAAAGGTTAGTCTGCTTGATTGAGCCTGCGAAACTACTAATTATGCCTGTCCATGAATTCTTCCGAAGTATGCCTGTCCATGAATTTCTCCTAATTATGCCTGTCCACGAAATTCTCAAAAGGTTAGTCTGCCTGTCCACGAATTCTCTTACATCGGCTAAATTTCATGCCTGTCCACGAATTCTACTAATTATGCCTGTCCATGAATTTCCTTATCGTTAAAAACTAAATATTTGCTATTAAATATTATTATAAATAATGGGAAATCAGTTTTTTCGGTTTAAAAGTAAACAAATTAGTTGACGAACAACTCATAGTAAAAGAAACTAATGTTAATATTTTGTAATCAATCAGTTACTTATAATTTAACAACTGTATAAAAAGCCATCAAAGGAGTTGTATTGTGATACTAAATCACTTGTGGGGAATCTATACTCACCCTAAAGAAGAATGGCATGTAATTGACGAAAGGCATGAAAGCTATTTTTATAGTCTTAGTCATATTTGCATCATTTCGCTCATTCCCGCTTTTCTAAGTTATTACTCTTCCTACCATTTAGGCTGGAGTATTGGCGTTGGCGAAGTGATTAAGTTGGACCAAGCTTCGGCAATGTCCCTAGGAGTAGGGATGTATTTTGGATTAATCGCTGGCGTTATTGCACTTGCGATTATCGTTTATGAGTTGGCGAAAGTATTTGATTCTAATCCAAGTTATACCCAATCGTTAGAGTTGGCGGCATACACCGCCACACCACTTTTCATGTGCGGTTTTGCTGCTTTTTACCCTGCCCTATGGTTTGTAATGTTAGTGGCATTTATAGGTGTTTCTTACTCAATCTACCTGCTGTATGCAGGTGTACCCATTATGTTGCATATTCCTGAAGACAAGGGGTTTATTTATTCAAGTGCCGTGGTTACTGGAGGGCTTATTCTTCTAGTGGTCCTGATGGTAGGGTCTGTATTGCTGTGGAGCGTAATTGGAGATCCTGTATTTACCCATTAAACATAAGTTGATAAATTAACGTCGACATTCACAAATAAAAAAACCGCACAGTTGTGCGGTTTTTTAGTTTTATATATGGCTTAAAGTGTTTCTGAATTCTCAGAAAGATATTTAGCAACACCTTCTGGCGATGCATCCATACCTTTTTTACCTTCTTGCCAACCCGCAGGACACACTTCACCGTGTTCTTCGTGGAAGTTCAATGCATCAACCATACGTAGCATTTCATCTACATTACGGCCTAGTGGTAAATCGTTAACCACTTGGTGACGAACATTACCTTCAGCGTCGATTAAGAAAGAACCACGGAAAGCAACACCGTCAGATGGATGCTCAACATCATATGCTTGACAGATTTCGTGTTTAGTATCAGCTACTAAAGTATATTTTACTGGTCCTATGCCCCCCTGATTAACAGGAGTATTACGCCATGCGTTGTGGCTAAACTGTGAGTCAATTGACACACCAATAACTTCAACGCCACGCTTAGTAAATTCTTCATATCGCTTATCAAACGCAATCAACTCAGACGGGCAAACGAAAGTAAAATCTAAAGGGTAGAAAAAGATTACTGCTTTTTTACCTTTGATATTTTCGCTCAGGGTGAAACTGTCAACGATTTCTCCGCTTCCAAGAACCGCGGCTGCAGTGAAATCAGGCGCTGGACGGCCAACTAGTACACTCATTTTTTTCTCCATTTTTTTGTGAAAGCATTTATAAACGCAAATGCATGTTTGGTTAAATAATTAATAACACTATTTAGCAGGATATAAGACTAGTTTATAAAAACCCAAGTCAAACCATTAACTTTTTTTAATTTATTCAGAAATAAACATATTAGTGGTATTTAAACTTCTTAAACTTTCACTGTTTTTATTAAAAATGTATAGCAAATAATCAAAATAACACTTGATTGTGATGTAAATAACAACTATTATCATTTGCATAACGATTGAGGTGAAATTAAATGTACGTTTGTTTGTGTCACGGCATTACTGATAAAGCAATTGCAAAAGCAGTTCGTGAAGATGGTATTGGCAGTACCCGCGAGTTGCGTGCAAAACTTGGCGTAGGAAGTCAGTGTGGTCGTTGTATTCAGATGGCACAAGACATTATCGACACAACAATTATTGACGAAAGTCTATTTAAAGAAGTTAGCTAACTCACTAACTTAATTAAACCAACAAAAAAGGAGCATTAGCTCCT
>NZ_BAEN01000055.1 GCF_000314975.1 Aliiglaciecola lipolytica E3 | reverse complement strand
CCATGCTTGGTATTTGCGCTGGAATAAATTCCAGCCTACAAGGTTAGATGTAGTCTGAGCTTTAGCCCAGAGGCCGTGGTTAGCGTTTGCGCTGGAATAAATTCCAGCCTACAAGGCTAAATGTAGTCTGGGCTTTAGTCCAGAAACCATGCTTGGCGTTTGCGCTGGAATACATCCCAGATTACAACGCCTTTTTGGTGGGCATCACCACGTTGGCAAAAATTAATCCGGCCACCAAGGACATTAAAATTAAAAACGTTTCCTGTCCTATATGATCTGCCTTAATAAAATCCTGACCAGAAATGAATGAGTTCAAACCAATATAGGTTTTAGAACCTGGAACTAACACAATTAGGCCATGCATCGCGACTATGGTTGAAGGCGCATTCATGGTCCTAGAGAAAATATTCGAGTAGACACCCAGTGCAAATGCACCCACAAAAGCACCTAGGCCGTTCTCCAAATAGGCTGAGCTCCAGGTTGATGCGCCATAGGCGATAAATGTTGAAACAATAGCCCAAGGAACGTGCTTCATTCGGGTACGAAATATGGCGACTAGCCCGATGCTCAACATCAACACACCTAACCAGTTAACCCAAAACGGTAAGGTGTCAGCTACTTGTAATTCTTGATGGCCAAAAAGTTGATATCCAAGGGTAATGCCGATAAACGCGCCAAAATACAATTTAAACAATTGCATAGTCGCATCCATCACTCTTGCTGTGCCCGATACCAAATTGCGAGATGATAATTCAGCCAGACCAATCGTTAAAGAAAGTCCGGGCACTAAAATAATCAAAGAGGAAAGAATAATCAGCCAGATATTAAAACCTGAATCAAAATAATAATTGATAGCACAGGCAGAAAATCCGACGGTAAAAGAAGCGACAGATTCTAGCATTAGGTTGACGCGTTTTGAGCGCAGTGACCAGAGCGTCCAAAAATAGACAATGACGCCCAAAACACCGGACCAAAAAATTTCTGGCCAGCCTGCGCCCATCAGCATCGCAAAAGCGCTAGTTGCGGTGCCAAAAGCCACACCGGTCAAAGTTTTGTTATAGGGACTTTGCATGGCATCAATTTGATCAAGTCGCTTATCTGCGTCTGCAAGACTAATCTCGCCGCTCAATAACTGAAACGCGAGCTCATCTGTTAGTGATAGCGAGTTCATGTCCAATTCGCCCGGATCTATTCGTGCGGCATGATTATATTCGTCTTCGTGGCGATCGCTCCACAACACGATAGACAAAGATGTTGGAGTGGAAATGAAAGAAGCATGTACCCCTAGATGATGTGCAACTTCACTCAGATAAGCTTCTAATCGAAACGAAGGCGATCCGTATTTATGCAACATCTTGCCTAATTTGAGAATAAATCTGCGTATCTGAATAAATTCCGACTTGTCCACTTCTTTACCAATTAAACCTTTTCATAATGTATTCTAAGAATACTTAATTAAAACAACTATATACTTAAACCTATTGAGAGTAAGTCTTATCAATAAGGGCGGATTGTAGAGATTGAGTCAATATAATTCAATGGACATTTTTTATCCATTTTAGATTAGAAAAACTAATCCTTATCTGGTGATGCTAGACTATTGTAAATAAACGCATATTAATATTAATGTGGCAATCCACAATGTCTCAAACAGAAGTAGAAGAATAGGCTTAGCTCCGACTTCAACTAACTGTTTTAAGTTGGACTTCATGCCGATTGCTGCGATAGAAATTACTAACGCAAAGCGAGAAATTTGCGATGCGTATTCGGTAATCTGGGGAGGAATTGCAAACGCGCTGTTTACGCTCATTAATACAACAAAAACAATTAAAAAACCTGGAATTCCAGGCGCTTTAGAAGAGCTAGAATGTTTAAACTTTAGTTTTATCACTATTAAAATACTAATAACTATAGGCATTAAAAATGCGACTCTGACCAGTTTGGTTAAGGTCGCCAAATCTCCGCTTTGGTCTGATACGGAATAGCCTGCCCCTACCACCTGTGCGACATCATGAATCGTTGCCCCTAAAAAGATACCTGTCTGCAATTGATCGAGATTGAATTGTGCAGCAATTATTGGATACACCACCATGGAAAGCGTAGAAAGCGCGGTCACGCCAATGATGGTTAACAATGTATCTCTGTCTTTATATTTGTTGTCAGGTAATACCGCAGCAATCGCCATTGCGGCCGAAGCTCCACAAATTCCTACTGCTCCGCCAGTGAGTACGCCAAAGCGCTTTTGTAGGCCCATCAGTTTCGCAATAATTATACCGACGAATATCGTCGTGATGATGGCAACAATAAGTAAAATTGCTGTTTTCCATCCCAACGTAAGTAAATCCGAAAGTGCAATACGAAGCCCAAGCATAGCCACACCAAAACGAAGAATATGACTGGCAGTAAATTCTATTCCAGCTTTGCATTGAGTATCTTCATATAAAAATGACAACCCGATCCCAAGTAACAGTGCAAATAACATAGAAGGAGCGCCGTAATGTTCACTCAGAAAAAGTGCAGCAAGACCAACTATTATGGCTAAAGAGATACCCGGAATTAAGGTTTTAATTGTGTACATTAGTCGCTTGAAAGTGGTTTTAGAAAAGTCAATTAACACAACTTTTGAAAGTTTTTGTGATATCCACAAACATCACAATGAGATTGCCGCCAAGATAGCATTTTTACACTGTAAATTACTATCATTGATTCTCTAAGAAGGCTACAGGTAGCCGAAAAAACGAGTATTTTGGGTAAATTTTAGTTGGGATGAATTGTTTGCTTTTGGGGGTGAAAAGTGTGGCGAACGCGGTTATTTGTACTATGCTAAAAGAATGCCTTTGGAGTATTTTATGAAGCAGTTTATTCTTTTGTTTGCAACGTTAACAGTCCTTGCCGGATGTCAAACCACATCTAAGCAAGTGACAGCTGATATGCGTCTTCTGTTGAACGACAATGTATTTCTAGATTACCAAGAAGTTAATATAGAAAGTGAAGAAGACATTTTTGCGTTAGATAGAGACGCAAAAGAGTTTATCAAACGACAAGTTTCTCCAGTGGTCGATCCGGTCGACCGAATGGAAACCTTGGTACGGCTTATTTTCGACCGTTCAGAATTCAATTTATTATATATGGGTAGTGCCAACACCACCGCACAACAAACCTTTGAAAATAGAGCCGCTAACTGCCTTTCTATGTCAATTATGACCTACGCATTGGCAAAAGAAGCGGGTTTTGCGGTACGCTTTCAAGATGTAGATATTCCAGAGTATTGGACGCGCCGAGACGGATACAGTTTATTAAATGGTCACATTAATATTTTAATGAAGCCACAAGATCCCGGAGTCGTTCACTTAATTAATACCGGGCTTCAAGTGGATTTCGATCCGCAGAATCCACGCAATAACTTCCCTAAACAGTTTGTTACCAAACAATCCGTTACCTCGATGTTTTATAATAACAAAGGCGCTGATGCGTTATTGTCAAACTCATACAATGAAGCCTATGCTTATTTTCGAAGAGCCGCATTGTTATCTCCACGGTTTATCTCTACTTGGGTAAATCTGGGCATTCTTTACCGGATTGTTGGAGACTATGAGTCTGCCGAAAACGTGTATAAATACGCTTTGCAACTCGATGAAGGCAACTTAACCACATGGGAAAATTTAGCTTACCTGTATGAGTTTACTGGCCGTGAAGAAGAAGCAGAAGAGATTGCGCGCAGAGTCGAATCAGTGAGACGAGATAATCCTTTTTTCCACTTTATCCAAGGCGAACAAGCATTTGAGAAAAATGATTTTGAAACTGCCTTGATGCACTATCGAAATGCGTTGAAACTAGATAGAAGTAAGCACGAAATTTATTATGGGCTAGCTAAAACCTATTATGAAATAGGCGATGTGCGTCGCAGCCAAATGTATTTCAAAAAAGCCAAAGACAGATCGCGAAGCCATCAAGATCAAGAACGTTATCAAGGCAAGTTGGATTTATTGAGCCGTGATGATAGCCAGAAACTGTAAAGTACTCGTTGGCCTAATCGCTTTTTGTCCATTGCTAAGCTTTGCTGACTGCAATCAGTTCACACTCAAGCATAGTGTTGATGGTAGTCAGCTATGGCAAGATTTTAGTTATTTGGCATCGGATGAAACCCAAGGGCGAAAAACCGGATCATCGGGTTCCGTATTAGCGCAAGACTATTTAGTTAAGCGATTTAGTGACATTGGTTTGCAGTCGTTCACAAAAGAAAAAGATTATAGGTTGCCATTTCGCTATGAACTCACCTTTTCTCATGTTGACGGTATTAATATTGCCGGTTATCTGAAAGGCCAAAGTAAACCTGACGAATTTATCGTGATAAGTGCACATTACGACCATATTGGCATGCGCGGAAGTCGTATTTTTAATGGTGCAGATGACAATGCATCAGGTGTGTCAGCGTTGCTTGCAATTGCACAGCAGGTGAGTCAATTTGGCTCCGAACATTCGGTGATCTTTTTGGCTACAGATGCAGAAGAAAAGGGTCTCTATGGATCCAAAGCTTTTGTGCAGAATCCTCCTGTAGAATTGGCAAATATAAAATACAATTTGAACCTAGATATGGTGTCGCAAAATCAAGGTAAGAACCGTTTATATGTTTCTGGAGCGCGTTACCATGCTGCGTTTAAGCCAGTTGTTGAAACTGCTATTGAACAAGCGGGTTTATGTTTGGTTAATCAACATAGACGAAATCAGCGAGGGTACGCAATGGCCATGGGGCCTGATTGGCGCAAGGCGAGCGACCATGCTTCATTTGCCGAGGCAGACATTCCCTACCTGTTTGTAGGCGTAAGCGAACATAGTTACTATCATTCGGAAAAAGATACCGTGGATAAAGTCGATCCGATATTTTTTCAAGCCGCGGTTGAAACTAGCTTAAGTTTATTTACGTTGATGGATCGTATAGAAGGGGATGAGTAGTAACAATTTGTAGTAGCGGCATTTTATTAATTCAACCTAGATAAAATGCCGCCAATCAGTTTTAAGCTACACCTAACTCGCGTAAACGTTCTTTAAGGTAGCTATCAGCAGTATGACGTTCAGATAACACCACATCCGGACGTGGGTGCAAGAATAGTGGTAGTGAAATTCTTGCTTTAGTCATGTCTGCGCCATCAGGGTTCACGACTCGGTGAGTTGTTGATGGAAAGTATCCGCCAGAGGCTTCTTGCAGCATATCACCAATATTAATTATTAAATTCCCAAAGTCGCTAGGAACATCAATCCATTCATCACCAGTTCCTTTTACCTGCAACCCAGGTTCATTAGCAGCAGGAAGAATGGTTAATAAGTTAATATCTTCATGGGCTGCTGCGCGAATCGCATCAGCTTCTTCAGCCCCTGTCAGCGGCGGGTAATGCAATATTCTCAAAAGTGTTTGTTCGCTGTCTTTAATCATATTACTAAGGGGTTGACTATAAAGTTTAGCCACATCTTCCGGTGAGTATTTTTCAACCCAAGTAAGTAGTTCCGCAGCTAATGACGTCGCCGCTTTATAATAATCAGCCGCTTGTTGTTTTAATTCTGCAGGACATTTACCCCACGGGTAATAGTGAAAATATTCTTTAATATCTTTTTTCTTAAAGCCTTTTGCCGTTTCTGAAACACTTGTGGGGAAAAAGCCATCCTGTGTCTCTTTATCAAATAAAAAGTCATGCTTATTTTCAGAGTTAAACCACGCGTGCCAGTTTTCATAAATCGACGTCACTGATGATTGCGATATAGGGTGGTTTTTCAACACGCCAAAACCGGTCTTGTGTAGTGATTCAACAAATAACTTATCTGCCCCAGGGCTTGAATAATCGACTGCTTCTAATTTCATTTTAAATCCTATGAATTGCCGCAAAAACAACCTATGCGGCAAGCTTATTACATGTTACTAACGAACTCATTGTTTATAGAGAAACAAAAAGTCCAGCCAGCGTAGCGCTCATTAAATTTGATAAGGTGGCTGCAATCACAGCTTTTAACCCTAGACGCGCTATTTCTTTACGCCGCGTAGGCGCAATTGCACCAATGCCTCCCATTAATATCGCTATTGACGAAAAATTCGCGAAACCACATAAAGCAAAAGTAATGATGGCTTGAGACTTCACTGACAATTCGTCTTGGTATTTTACAAAATCCAAGTAGGCGATAAACTCGTTGACTACCATCTTTTGTCCTATAAAACTGCCAGCTAAGTTGGCTTCATCCCAAGGTACTCCAAGCACCCATGCTAGAGGTTGGAACAAATAACCTAATATCATCTGTAAGCTTAGCTCACCTTGCCCAAACCAACCGCCAATGCCACCGATTAATCCGTTTAATATTGCAATTAACGCGATAAAAGCCAGCAACATTGCACCGACATTCAGGGCTAGTTGCAAGCCCGAAGCGGCACCCGTTGCAGCAGCGTCGAAGACGTTAGCATAGCTATTTTCGTCGGTTTGCAATTCATCCAATTCGTTTTTATAGGTTTGCGTTTCTGGCATGATGATTTTTGCCATTAACAAGCCACCAGGCGCTGCCATAAAGCTGGCTGCCAACAGAAATTTAATATCGACACCTAGCTGGGCGTAGCCCACCATGACCGCACCAGCTATTGACGCCAGACCGCCAACCATTACGGCGAATAGTTCTGAACGCGTCATTTGTGGAATAAAAGGCTTAACGACTAACGGAGCTTCAGTTTGACCAACAAAAATATTGGCGGCAGCTGACATCGATTCAGGGCGACTGGTTTTTAAGAAAATTTGCAGAAACCCGCCAATTAAACGAATTACCCATTGCATCACACCGATGTAATATAAAACCGCAATTAACGAAGAGAAAAAGACAATCGCAGGTAGCACGTTAACAGCAAAAATAAAACCTAGTGACTTATCGCCAAGGGGACCAAAAATAAAATCAATTCCGGCTTGCCCCATATCTAAAATCCATTGCACGCCTTCTGACATTCGCAACAGTGCTTCTTTGCCAGCAGGAACATACAGAATTAACGCGCCTACCGAAGCTTGGATGAGAAATGCTCCGCCTACGGTTCGCCAATTTATGTTTTTTCGGTGAGCCGACAAACTAAATGCGATAGCGATAAGCACCGCAATTCCAAGTATACCGATCATGTGATTTCCTTATTATTATTATTTTTTTATTTAACAGTTATTCATTCAGTAGTGCTTGTTGAATATGCGACTTGATCACATCCAACGCGATATAGTTTTCACCACCTTGAGTGACAATCACATCTGCCGTAAATCGGCTAGGTGCGATGAACTGATGATACATAGGCTTAACCGTGCTTTCGTATTGGTTAGCAACTGAGTCTAGGGTTCTGCCTCGTTCCGCAATATCGCGTTTTATACGACGCAGTAAACATATATCTAATGGGGTATCTACGAAAATTTTAACGTCATATAAAGGTTCCAAGTCTGGGCTTGCTAACAGCATTATACCTTCTACAATTATGACAGGGGCTGAATCTAAGATTTCGCGATTTGGAAGTCGTGTATGGGTTTTATAGCAATAGGTTGGGTATTCGATTGACTTGCCATCTTTCAAATCCAACAGGTGTTTGACTAACAACTCATGCTCAAATGCCTTCGGATGGTCATAGTTGTTTTTTTCACGTTCCTGCATGGGCAAATGATCTTGAGCTCGATAATAATGATCTTCGCGCAAAATTTGCACAGGTCTGCCTTGTTGAGCAAACTCATTGAGCAGGTTTTCTGTAAACAAAGATTTACCAGAGCCTGATGCACCAGCAATTGCGATTATAAGTGGAGAAGCCATTTCGACCCTGAATCAATAAAAAACTTGAGAAAAGATACCAGTCATCGCAAAAAAAGTCAGTCTGAATCAAAAAAAATTATACTAATTTGCGCAAAAATTAAGTATAAAAAGATACTTGACTAAACGGTCTGATTCGTATGTGACTGTTTAGTCAGGAAATTATTGTATTTAGCAGTAATTTCTATTGACTGGTTGGTCAGGAAAGTTAATGAAACGTTACAACGGTATGGCTTGAGGGTTAACCAGCAATTAAATTTTTTTGCAGACAGCAAAGTCATAAAAGTGTAATAATTGGCCTGATACAATACGCCCCGATTTGAAACTTGGCTTATAAGATTCATGAAGCAGCGCGATAAGACTGTGAATGATTTCAATTGGGCAAAAAGAAAACACACTACTTAGGAAAACAAAATGTTTAAAAAAACCAAACTGAATCGCATTGCGATTGCAGTGGCAATGTCTGTAGGCATGTCTACTGCTGCGATGGCTCAGGAAACATCTTCTTCAATGGAAGGTAGTATTACCACTCCAACAGGTGCTCCTGCTGCAGGAACGCAAATTACTGTAATTCACGTGCCTTCTGGTTCTACTAAAACTGCCACAGTTAATAATAGCGGTAGCTTTTCTGTGTCTGGTCTTCGTGTTGGTGGTCCTTACCGTGTAATTGTTGATTCTAACGAATTTCAAGACACGACTGTTGACGAAGTATTCTTAAGCTTGGGTGAGACTTTCAATGTTGGGCTTCAATTAGAACAAGCTTCTAATATCGAAGTCATCAGCGTAACAGCAAGTCAGCTTTCTTCTGCTGCTCTAGGCCAAATCGGTCCTTCTGCGACATTTGATTTAGCTGACCTTCAAAAAGCTCCTTCAATCAACCGTAACATTACCGATGTTATCCGTATGGATCCTCGTGTATATGTTGATGAAACACGCGGTGATGCTAACCCTGTACAATGTGTGGGTAAATCAAATCGCTTCAACAGTCTAACTGTTGATGGGGTTAAAATGAATGACTCATTCGGTTTGGGATCAAGTGGTTATCCTACAGTGAGAATGCCTTTCTCTTATGATGCAATTGATCAAGTATCTGTAGAAATTGCACCTTTTGACGTAGTTTATACTGGCTTTACTGGTTGTAATATCAATGCGGTAACTAAGTCTGGTACTAACGAAGTTCACGGTGGTGTTTTCTTCGATTATGGTAGCGATTCATTCCAAGGTGACTCTCTAGAAGGCGACAGCATCAACTCTCCTGAAAATAGCGATAAGCGTTATGGATTCAATGTTGGTTTCCCAATTCTTCAAGATAAAGTATTCGCTTTCGTTTCTTATGAAAAATATGAAGGTAACAGTATCTTCACTCGCGGAACTTTAGGTTCTGGTGCGATTAACGAAGTAGAACTTCGTCAAGAAGATTTAGATGAAATAATTCGTATTTCTAACGAATTATACCAGTACGATCCAGGCCCTGTACCAACAAGCTTGCCTGAAGAAGACGAGAAGTTATTGGTTAAACTTGACTGGAACATCAATGATGAGCACCGTTTAAGTTATACCTATACGTTTAATGACGGTAATTTCATGAATACCTCTGACGGTGATTCAAACGAATTTGAATTGTTAAACCACATTTATGAAGTAGGTTCAGAGCTTAAATCTCACCAGCTTTCTTTGTATTCTGATTGGTCAGATAACTTCTCTACAGAAGTTCGTTTATCTAAACTAGACGTTGATAACCGCCAAATTTCGATTGAAAATGCTAGCGGTACTGTGGGCGGAAGTAATTTCGGTGAAGTACAAGTTGATGTCGTGAATCCAGATTCTGGTGACGAAGTTACTGTTTATCTTGGTGGCGATGACAGCCGTCAAGCAAACGATTTGAACTACAGCGTAGATGGTTTGATTTTACGTGGTAAGTATTTGTTTGATAACGATCACACTTTAACTTTTGGTTATGAGCGTGAAGCGTTAGAAGTGTTTAACGTATTCGTTCAGCACACAGAGACAGAGTTGCGTTTTAGCAGTATTGCTGATTTTGAAGCTGGTACACCAAATGCAATTTATTATAACAATGCACCTTCAGGCGATCCTAATGACGCAGCGGCAGAATGGGATTATGCAATCCACTCTGTATATGCGCAGGATGAATTTTACCCAACTGATGATTTAAAACTAAAAGTTGGTTTACGTTATGACTGGTACACTACTGATTCAAGACCTTTAGAAAACCCAGACTTTACAGCTGATTATGGTTTCTCTAACGGTACAAACCTTGACGGTGAAGGCTTACTTCAGCCACGTATTGGTTTCAACTATACATTAGATGACAATACAGACCTACGTGGTGGTATTGGTATCTTCAGTGGTGGTAACCCGAACGTTTGGTTCTCAAACAACTTTTCAAACAACAACGTACTTCAGTTCGGACAACGTGGCAGAAACTTCGGTTATACAGATGGTTCTCGTTCATTGTTTGATGATGACGTAGTATACAGTGGTTTAGAAGACGGAGTTCCTGCTGGCCCTGGTTATGGTATCCCATCTGAACTATATGATGCGGTTGCAGCAGGTGACGGTGCGAACAACGAAATCAACTATTTTGATCCTAATTTCAAAATTCCATCTGAAACTAAATTGTCATTGGGTGCAACTCACGTAACTGCTGACGACTACGTATTACAAGCTGATTTATTAGTATCAGTAACTAAAGATCAAGCAATCGTCTTACGCGGTGACTTAGAGCAAACTGGCACTAACGATGAAGGATATCCTATCTATGATAGCGTACGTCTACCTTCATTTGTTCTAACCAATAGCTCGGAAGATAGCACGTCTTACACAATTTCATTTGGATTGATGAAGTCTTGGGATAACGGTATTAATTTGACAACAGGTTATGCATATAACCACGCAGAAGATGTTCAGCCTATGACCAGTTCTGTTGCGTTTTCAAACTATCAGTATCGTGCATTCACCGATCCACAAGAGCAAGTGTCTAGCTTGTCTGACTACAACATTGAGCACAGATTTACTGCTGCTTTAACATATGATGTTGAATTCTTAGACGGTTACGATACAACTTTCTCTGTATTTGGTTTGATTCAGTCAGGTCGTCCATACAGCCGCACAGTACCTCGCGGTGAAGTAAATGGCATCTACGGTTTCAATCCTTACCTTGACAGCAATAACGTATTGCCAATGGGTAATGAGCGTAACGGAGAGAATGGTTCTTGGTGGAACAAACTTGATGTACGTGTAAGTCAACAACTACCAGGTTTTATGGCTGACCACAGCTCTAATGTGTTCTTCGTAATCGATAACTTTACCAACCTTCTTAACGATGATTGGGGTATCGCAGAGCGTGTATCATTTAACACAGTAGACTTTGATGACACTACGCCTGAAAACCGTCAAGGTGATGCATCACTTTGGCAAATGCGTATAGGCTTTAACTACAACTTCTAATCAGTTGTATTGAAACTTAAAGTAAAAGCCGGTCTTAGTGACCGGCTTTTTGTTTTTAAGGCGCTCATAAGCGAAAATGGTCTAGTTAGGTTAAAAAAATAAGGCTAAGTATCATGAAGAACGTGTTGATATTATTAGGAGTGGCGCTCACGATGCAACTTTCCGGCTGTGCTAAATCACAACAAACAATTCGAGTAGCTACGTTTAATGTCAGTATGGAAGCTGATAATTATCGTTCATCTCAGGAGTTCGCAAATCAAGACGATTCCACCTTGTTGTTTAAACATTTAGCAACAGGAACAAATCAACAAATAAAAAATATTGCGCAAATTATTCAACGTGTCAGACCCGACATCATTCTATTGAATGAATTTGACTATACTCACGATGCTTCAATTGGCCCTGAAGCGTTTATTAAAAACTATCTAAACGTTGCGCAGCAGGGAATGTCTGCGATTGATTATCCGTATTTTTATTATGGACCGGTGAATACTGGCGTCGGCAGCGGAGTCGATTTAAACCAAGATGGGGAGGTTGAGGAGTCGGGTAGCGATGCGTTTGGTTATGGTCGTTATCCGGGGCAGTACGGCATGCTTTTATTGAGTCGTTACCCGATAGACCTTACCAATGTGCGCACTTTCCAACGTTTTTTGTGGAAAGATATGACGAACAATCAACTTGCTAATATTACCCATCCAGATGGCACACCTTGGTATTCAGATGAAGCGATAGAAACACTGCGCTTATCCTCTAAATCTCATTGGGATATTCCGGTTCAAGTCGGCGATGAAATCGTGCATGTACTCGCCAGTCATCCCACACCACCGGTTTTTGATGGGCCAGAGAATCGCAATGGACTTCGCAATTACGATGAAATTCAATTTTGGAGTGATTATATAAATGCGGACGAGACGGCAGCGTATATTTACGACGATAACGGTAACCGTGGCGGATTTAATGGCCAACGCTTCGTCATCTTGGGTGATTTAAATGCCGCTCAAAATGAAGGGGATGGTGAGCGTATTATGTTGGCAAACTTGTTAGCTCACCCAAAAGTATTACAACATGAGTTACCGACAAGTCGTGGTGGTGAAAATGCCAAAAAAGAAAACCCTAATGCCAAATATCACACTGCTCAGTGGGGATTAACGGTAGATTATGTCATTCCTTCAAAAGCGGGTTTTTCGATTATTAACTCTGGCGTGTTTTGGCCAGCAGAAGGGGAACCTGATAGCGAATTAGTAAAAGACCGAGAAGCTTCTTCTGATCATCGGCTGGTTTGGCAAACATTACGGCTTAAGTAATCGCAGGATCTTGCTTAATCAGCACTTAGTTGAATATGCTGAGTGAAAATAGGCAGTCTTTCATCTTCACGATGACTCACCATCAAAATGGTGGTGAGTTGTTTTTTAGCGATACTGGTAATGACATCCAACACCAAACGCCGGTTTATTTCGTCTAAACCTTGGGTGGGCTCGTCTAGCACTAACAATGAGGGAAACTTCACTAAAGCTCTGGCAATGAGTAATAGTCTTTGTTCACCAAAACTGAGCTGCTTGAAATTGCTATTGGCCAAAGATCGTAATCCAATCAAATCGAGCCAATCTAAAGCTTGTTGTTTTTGGGCTTGGGAAATATCTTTGTACAGGCCAATGGAGTCCATAAACCCAGATAGCACAACAGTAAGTGCGTTACAGCTTACTCGGTAAGAACGGTGAATATCTGGTGATACTATGCCTAGATGCTTTTTTATGTCCCAAATCGTTTCACCGCTGCCGCGTTTGAATCCCATGATGGTAACGTCGTTGCTAAAACATTGTGGGCAATCACCCGTTACCAATTGTAATAGTGTCGACTTACCTGAGCCGTTAGGGCCCGTGATAAGCGTATGTTGGAACGTTTGTATATGCAAACTGGTTGTAGCAAGCGCTTGGATTTCTGCATAGGAAACGCTAGCGTTATTGATATTAACTATTTGCGTAGTGTGTTGACCAGATCTGTTAGCGATCATCTTTTCGAGTCGAGTTTTGTCGAGGGCATCAAATGCAAAAAGCGTATCAATGGTTGAGCGAGCCTGTTCTTCAGATAATCCACTCAAATCATGTAATGTATTATGATCTACTAGCGCAAATGTGTTTATCCAGTCAGGAATATCTTGGCGATTACTTAACAACATAATGAGAGTAATATTTTGTTCAGACAACTGTTTTAAAACAGTGCTTAATTGTGCTCGAGAAGAAGTATCTAGGTCATCAAATGGATTATCTAAAATTAGACAGCTAGCGCCGGATAAAATGGCTTTTAAAATTAAAAGTTTACGAGATTCCCCGGTACTAAGTTGACGAAACCCAGTTTCTAGCCTGTGAGATAGATGAAAAATATCAATTAATGGACTTTGCAACTTATCGGCAGGTAAAAATTCTTTAGCTGGCGTGCCGAAGTCGATTTCATCTGTTATGTCGGTTTCGTCAATTTTTAGCTCATTTTCAAATACTGCTTGCAGGGTTTCGAATGACACCAGTACAACTTGTTCGCAGTTTGGTAAGCGTAATGTTGAATATTGTGGGTTGGTTAACTTGCCTAATAAAAGTTGATCGACAAACTGTTTACCCGCGCCGTTCTTGCCCAACACAGCAACTGCACTTGCTGTTTTTACATGCCAGCGCTCAATCTTTAGTTTAGGGTGACAATAGTTTTCGATATCTATCAATGCTAACAGCTCGCAGCTTAAAATAATCAGATAAGCTAATTAATCTGACTGAGGTTATACAAGCGACACTTCAAAGTGCTATATGCAGGGTTATACATTTTCAAAAAGTGCTTCGACTTTTTTACGTGTATCTTCAATATTACTGATATCAGCAGGCGCAATAAAAATGGTGTCATCACCTGCAATCGTTCCCAGCACTCCATCTTTTTGGCTCAATGAGTCAAGTAAACGTGCAATGAGTTGGGCCGCTCCTGGGCTGGTGCGAATAATGACCATGACATTGTTATGTACTATATCTAGTACTAATTGACGTAACGGGCTTTTAGCAGTCGGCATACCCATCTCTGGGGGTAAGCAATATACCATGTCACCGCGTGCGTTGCGTGTACGCACGGCCCCGAACTTACTGAGCATCCGCGACACCTTGGATTGACTAATACTGCCAAAGCCTTGTTCTGTTAGCGCATCAACAATTTCGCCTTGTGAACCAAAGCTTTCGGTTTTTAGAATTTCTTTAAATGCTTTAACTAATTCTTCTTGTTTTGTATTAGACATGCCACCCTCGCTATTTACTGCTATAGTTTGACACAATCTTTTCAGGGTAGGTAGCCTAAACTGAGTTGATTCAATGTGTTGAATCTGTTTCTTACTACCCATATATCCTTTTTAATCGAAAAACTAACGGTATTTTGGTTTGAATGCGTTATATTGCGAACTAAATAGTGAACATTCACCACAATAAATTGTTTTTTTACGCGGCATACACTATGGTTTGCCGTTAATTTAAACGTCCCACAGGAGACAACTATGAAAGTAGCGGTATTAGGTGCTGCAGGCGGTATTGGTCAGGCCCTTTCTCTTCTATTGAAAACCCAGTTACCAGCTGGTTCTGAATTAGCTTTATATGATGTTGCACCTGTTGTGCCCGGTGTGGCAGTTGATTTAAGCCATATTCCTACTGATGTGAAAGTACAGGGTTTCGGCAAAGATGACTTAGCTAGCGCATTGCAAGGCTGTGATATTGTTTTGATTCCAGCAGGTGTACCGCGTAAACCTGGTATGGATCGTTCTGATCTGTTTAATATCAATGCAGGGATCGTTAAAAATCTAGTTGAAGGCATCGCAGATAATTGCCCTGAAGCATGTACATGTATTATCACTAACCCTGTTAATACTACGGTAGCAATTGCTGCTGAAACCTTGAAAGCAAAAGGTGTTTACAACAAAAATAAATTATTTGGTGTAACTACTCTTGATGTAATCAGAGCGGAAACCTTTGTTGCAGAATTGAAAGGTTTAAGTTCAACAAGCGTACATGTTCCAGTTATCGGTGGACACTCTGGTACCACAATTCTACCTCTACTGTCTCAAGTTGAAGGTGTGACATTCAGCGATGAAGAAGTGGCTAGCTTAACGACGCGTATCCAAAATGCTGGTACTGAAGTGGTTGAAGCAAAAGCCGGTGGTGGCTCAGCTACATTGTCTATGGGACAAGCAGCAGCTAGATTCTGTTTATCGTTAGTAGCAGCAATGAAAGGCGACAACGTGGTTGAGTATACTTACGTTGAAACCAACTCTGATGATGCAGTATTTTTCTCTCACCCGGTAAGATTGGGTGCGAATGGCGTTGAAGAAATTTTGTCATACGGTGAATTGAGTGATTTCGAACAAAACGCGAAAGATTCAATGCTTGACGGTTTGCGTGGAGATATTGAATTAGGCGTTAAATTTGTAAACGGCTAAATTAAATATCCCAGTCAAATTAAAAAGCCCCTTACTTATGAAGTAAGGGGCTTTTTTAGTTATGGTGGGAAGTATAACGGGCAAATATTAATGCCCGTTGTTACCAAGTATTAGCCAGTATTGCGCATACCCACAGCTATCCCTGCAATGGTGACCATCATCGCTCTTTCTAGAACCGCGTCATGATCATCGTCTTCTAATTTCCGGATCCGTGACAACAATTCAATTTGCAAAAAATGTAATGGTTGTAAATATCCAGCCCTTATACTCATAGATTCTTTACCTTTAGGATCAGATTCCATTACCGAAGTTTGTCCTAAAAGTTTAAGCAAAGACTCAATACTTTCTTCCAGTTCGCTTCTTAAGGCTTCACCAAAATATTGTAATTCAGATGAGACTAAACGGCTGTCATATTCCTTACTGATACGCGTATCGGCTTTGTTGAAAACCATGTCTAACATAGACAAACGCGAATGGAAAAATGGCCAATTTTCCAACATATCGTCAATAACATTTTGTTGCCCTGACTGTTGTGCCTTTTTGACCGCTTTCATCACACCTAACCAAGAAGGTAGAACAAGTCGAGTCTGTGCCCAAGCGAATATCCAAGGAATTGCACGTAGACTTTCAATTCCTCCTGTGGGTTTACGCTTAGCTGGGCGACTACCCAAGGGCAGTTTGCCTAACTCTTGTTCAGGAGTGGCAACTCTAAAATAGGGAACAAAATTTTCATCGTGGCGCACGATTTGGCGGTAGTTATCACGCCCGTCATTAGCCATTGATGCAATGGCGTCACGCCATTCTTGTTTGGGTTTCGGAGGCGGGAAGAGTATCGCTTCCAAAATAGCGCTGGCGTACAAACCTAAACTACCTTTAGCTAGCTCTGGCATACCAAACTTGTAACGTATGGTTTCACCTTGTTCGGTGACCCTGAATCCGCCAGTTAGCGAGCCAGGAGGTTGAGAGTGAATCGCTGCATGAGCGGGTAAACCACCACGACCAATAGTGCCACCTCGACCATGGAACAAGGTTAATTTAGTGTCATTTTCTTCAGCTAATTTTACTAACGCTTCTTGGGATTCGTACTGTGCCCAGCCGGCAGCTAACGCGCCAGCATCTTTAGCTGAATCTGAATAGCCGATCATTACGTACTGTTTACCTTGAATGTAACCACGGTACCAGTCGATATTAAGTAATTTTGTCATTACTGCTGGCGCGTTGTTTAAGTCTTCCAAGGTTTCAAATAGCGGTGCTACAGGCATCGGCCAGCTTACTCCGCAATCTTTGAGTAGCAACTGAACGGCCAGTACGTCAGACGGCAAACTTGCCATAGAAATGATATAAATACCAAAACCTTGTTGGCTATTCTTGGCGATAGTACGGCAAGTATCCAGTACTTCTTTAACTTCCGCTGAGGGTTCCCAGCTTGGCGGTAATAGCGGACGTTTTGAGCCGAGCTCTTTTAACAAGAATGCTTGCTTGTCTTCTTCGCTCCATTCCATGTAGTCACCCATACCGAAGTAACGGGTTAGCTCACCAAATACCTGTGCATGGCGTTCTGAATCTTGACGAATATCCAATTTAAGTAGATGCACGCCGAAACAATGTACACGTCTAATAGTGTCTAATAACTTACCGTCAGCAATCACTTGCATTCCGCAAGCATGTAACGAGCGATAACAGGTTAGTAGTGGAGAAAGTAAATCATCTTGGCAAGCTATCCAATCGCTGTCATCAACCTGCTCACCAGAGATATAGCTCGCAATTCCTTCTTGGGTTTTGGCTAACTTGTGATACAAAGGGCGAAGCAGGGCGCGGTATGGCTCAAGAACGTCGTCACCAACTAAATTGCGTAGTGTGCTATCACAGTCACCCATCGAGAGTTCGACTTGTAAATCATCGATATCTTTGGCAAATAGTTTTGCAGCGCGTTTTCTGGCAAGTAACAAAACTTCTTGGGTGACTTTTGAGGTCACATTCGGGTTACCGTCTCTATCTCCGCCCATCCACGAGCTAAATTGCACGGGGGATGCATCGATAGGTAGGGAAATACCAAATTTATTATTTACCTTTTTATCTAATGAACGGATAAAGGCTGGGACCGCATCCCAAAGTGAATTTTCGATGACAGAAAATCCCCAGCGAGCTTCATCTACTGGAGTAGGACGCACTGAGCGAATTTCTTCGGTGTGCCAAGCTTGACTGATTAGGTCAGCAATGCGAGTTTCTAGTTCTTCGCGTTCGTCATCAGATAGCATGCTATGGTGCATTTCACGTAAACATTGTGCCAATTCACCATGTTTGTGAATAAGTGTTCGTCGCGTTACTTCAGTAGGATGTGCTGTTAACACTAGGTCGATTTTTAATTGTTCAAAGGCTTCAGCAAAGGTGCTTTGTTCAATATTGGCTTGACCTAAATGGGTAAATAGCTTTTCTACAGGATCATCTGTAATCGAAATACTATTAAATTCCTGCTCGGCAATATTCGCTAAATTTAAGAATTGAGAAAACGCTCGACCAACTGTTAGTAGATCTTCGTTTTTTAGTTCAGCAAATAAATCTTTTAACTGCTGGGTAGAGTCCGCATCGCCATTGTGAGATTTTCGTCCGCCTTTGCGAATCATTTCAATTCGTTCAAGCCATTCTTCACCAAGCTGGGCACGAATTGTGTCTCCAAGCGTTGTTCCTAGAAATCGCACAGATTCCTTCAATTGAACTGCAAGTTGCTCTTTCACACATCCTCCAAACTGAATATATAAAGTTAATAAAATACGTTTAGTTAGGGCACAAAGGTAAACAATATTTAATTATCAGGTCCTGACAATAAGCTGATTATTATTATTTTTATGTGCTTATTTCCGGCCTTTTTTTAACTTTCTTATTTATACTTGTTTTGTATTAAACCAATTAGCTTTTGGGGTACAAGGCAACACATTAACTATGTTACCATTCATGTTTTATCTTATCTCAATCAAAACAGGATATAACGTGACAGAAAAATATAACAGTGTTGAACTACAAGCAAGTTATGGTATTGGCTTTCAAATGGGTGAGCAACTAGCTTCTAACCCTTTCGAAGGTCTTGACATCGACGCAGTTAAAGCTGGTCTTGCCGATGCATTTGGCAAACAAGCTCCACAGGTTGATAACCAAACGCTAGGTGCAGCATTTAACGAAATTCACCAACGTATGCAAGCAGCTAAAGCAGACGAGCACAAAGGTGCAATCGAAGAAGGTGCTGCATATTTAGCTGAAAATGCTAAGCGCGCTGAAATTACCGTTACGCCTTCTGGCTTGCAGTACGAAGTACTAACCGCCGGTGAAGGTGAAAAGCCTGCTGCAAATTCTACTGTTCGTACACATTACCACGGTACATTAATTAACGGTAATGTATTTGATAGCTCTTATGAGCGCGGCCAACCTGCTGAGTTTCCAGTGAATGGCGTGATCAAAGGTTGGACTGAAGCTCTTCAGATGATGCCTGTTGGTTCAAAATGGCGTTTACACGTGCCACACGATTTGGCTTATGGCGAGCAGGGTGCTGGCGGTGCGATTGGTCCTTTCAGTACATTAGTATTCGATGTGGAACTATTAGATATCGTTGCTTAAGATCAAGCTTTAAAGCTTAAATTAAAGGTCGGAATTATCCGGCCTTTTTTGTGAGTTTTAACAAACTGTTAAAAGACCTAAACTCGCATAGCTGCTAAAATGTACGATTAAACAATAAAATTAATAACACAAATTTGGGGTAGTAAATGATTGACCTGATAACCAGCCGCGATAGCAACGTTAAAAATGACGTGCTTTCAGGCATTACCGTTGCTCTCGCATTGGTACCTGAAGCGGTTGCTTTTGCCTTTGTTGCAGGTGTTGAACCTATGGTGGGCTTATATGCTGCATTTATGATGGGCTTGATTACATCTGCAATTGGTGGACGACCAGGAATGATATCTGGTGCGACAGGCGCAATGGCGGTCGTTATGGTCGCGCTGGTTGCGCAACACGGTATTCAATATTTGTTTGCCGCGGTTATCTTGGCAGGCATATTACAAATACTGGCAGGCACCTTTAGGTTAGGAAAGTTTATTCGATTAGTTCCGTATCCGGTTATGTTGGGATTTGTAAATGGCTTGGCTATTGTCATCTTTCTCGCCCAACTTGGGCAATTCAAGATCGTCAATGAATTTGGTGTACAAGAGTGGATGCAAGGCAGCATGCTATATTGGATGCTTGGTTTAACGGCCTTAACAATGGCAATTATCTACTTTTTACCTAAGCTAACCACGGCAGTTCCCGCATCTTTAGTCGCAATTGTTACCGTCACTTTATTGGTGCACGGATTAGATTTAGAAGCGCGCACGGTAATCGATTTTGTGCGTGGTATGTTGCCTGAAGATCAAAAAGCCACTGCTACACTGGCTGGCGAACTACCCAGTTTTAGCGTTCCAATGGTGCCATTAAATATGGAAACCTTGTATATCATCTTACCCACTGCCGTGATTTTATGTTTGGTAGGGTTAATAGAATCGCTATTAACTTTGTCGCTGATAGATGAGATGACAGACACTCGCGGTCGCGGTAATAAAGAATGTGTTGGTCAAGGCGTAGCAAACACAGTAAATGGTTTCTTCGGCGGTATGGGCGGCTGTGCCATGATTGGTCAAAGTATGATTAATATCAATTCAGGTGGTAGAGGTCGTTTGTCAGGTATTACTGCTGCCTTAGTATTATTGGGCTTTATATTATTCGCAGCTCCTCTAATTGAAATGATCCCACTGGCTGCGTTGGTTGGTGTTATGTTTATTGTAGTAATAGGCACATTCGAATGGGCTTCATTCCGCATTGTGCGCGGCGTTAATAAAGAAGATGCATTTGTGCTGTTCCTCGTTACAGCGATAACGGTAGTCGCAGACTTAGCCATCGCTGTGGTGGTGGGCGTGATTGTTTCTGCCCTCGTTTTTGCTTGGAAGCATGCAACTCATATTCACGCTAAAACGCATACCGATGATGATGGCTGGAAAGTCTACGATCTGGAAGGGCCGTTGTTTTTTGGTTCAGTACTGCACTTTAGAGACTTATTTGATCCACAAAATGATCCGCAAGATGTGGTAATTGATTTTCGCGAATCACGAATTTGGGATTCGTCAGGTCTGGATGCGATAGACGGCTTAGCCGACAAGTATAAAGAACAGGGTAAGAAACTGCATATTCGCCACATTAGCCCTGAGTGTAGTGAGTTATTAACCAAAGCGCAGGAATACGTGGAAATGAATGTTAACGAAGATCCACGTTACAGAATTGCATCAGATAAATTAGGTTAGGTTATTCCATCTCCAGGGGCTGAAGCTCCTGCTACAAGGACGTGTAGGCTGGGATTTATCCCAGTGGATATACTGTGTGATACTTTCAGGGGCTGAAGCCCCTGCTACAAGGATGTGTAGGCTGGGATTTATCCCAGTGGATATACTGTGATACTTTCAAGGGCTAAAGCCCCTGCTACAAGGATGTGTAGGCTGGGGTTTATCCCAGCGCATACACTAAGATGTTAGGAAAACTATTTTTGGCTAGTGAGCCAAATAATTAATTCGACATACTCATCAGGCGTCATTTTGGCACCAAAAATCGCTTTGTATTTATCGTTGACGATAAAAGTAGGCACTGATCTAACACCAACTGTTAATTTATCGTTTTTACGCACCGCACCACGTATACCATAGCTATTTGCTAATTTTTTCAACTTATCGCTATCGCCACCTGCATCTGAGTAAACCTGTAGAATGTCATCCATAGATTCAATGCTTTTACGCTCTTTATGAATGGCATTGAATAACGCCGTATTGAACTCATCTGCCTGACCAAGTTGCTTAGCAGCCAACATAGCTTTGGTTGCAGCATTTTGAGTTTCTGGGGTGGCAGTAGCCATAAAGTTAACGTGTGCTTTAGTGAATGTTACGTCACTAGGCAATTTATTTTTAAGTTCTTTGGCAATGCTCTCGAAAGTGAAACAGTGGGGACACCAAAAGGAAAACACTTCGCGAACCTGCTTGCTTTGACTTGGCATATCTTTGAGAACAGTGTAGTGCTCACCTTCTTCCCATTTAGATTGCGCTAATGCAAGAGTTGGCAAAGCACATAATAAAGCGACTAATAAATTGCGCGTTAGTTTGAAAGTCATATAAATAAAATCCTGTAAATGCAATTAACGTTGTTTTGATAACCAGACAATGAGGTCAGCTATATCTTCTCTTGACATACCTTGGACAACCTTAGCTTGGTATTTACCATTGATTATAAAGTTAGGTACGCCACTTAAATGGTCACGATATTTTTCAATCGTTTGATTATTCTGTTTTAGCAAGTTGTTGACTTGAAAACTAGAAGCGACCTTATCAAATTCTTCAGTCTCAATTCCTTTGGCCAAAAATATATTACGTAGATCTGACAAGCCAGTAATCGGTTGGCGCTGCAAATGAATATAGCTAAAAATCGCACTGTTCATTTCTTGCTCTTGTTTCATGTTTCTACCTACCAGTAGCGCCTTGGTGGCTGCATCCTGAATTTCAGCACTGGTAAATCGCATGAAGTTAACATGTACCTTCTTGAAATTAACGTCTTTGTCTAATTTCTGTTTGATTTGCTCAACGATAGGTTCGTAGTTATAACAATGTGGACACCAAAAAGAGAAAAACTCAAGCACTTCAGGTTTTTCCGTGGCGGTTTCATTAATGACAATATAATGTGTGCCTTCTTTCCACTTTGAGGGGGCTTTGGCTTGTTCAGGAGTACTTTCTTTAGAGCAAGCCTGCAGCGACAATATTAAAAATAATGCAAATATTGTTGATAGTTTTTTCATTTCCATCTTTCCTTTATAAATTTATTAAAGGTTATCATAGCTAGTAAAAGATTAGGTATAGTTAATCGGCCAGTTGAATACAATCAACTGATGAATTACATAAAAAAACCGCTCAGTTGAGCGGTTTCATGTAATACCTTTTTTAAAATCTACAACCTTAGAGTCGTTGAAACAAAAAAGTTCCGGCCAGCAGTATTAAATCCACTCACTTCTTGGTAATTTTCGTTGAATAGATTGTTCACACCGGCTTTAAAGCTAATATATTCAGCTAATTGCCAATGAGCTGATAGATGGGTTACTTGATAATCATCTAGTTCTGTACCCGCTATATCTACAGCATTTCTAACATTTCGATAAGTCAATTCAGCATTTAATGTGTCATTCAACCAAGACTGACGTAAACCAAAATTGAATTTGTTTTTGGGCCTTCTTAATCTCACTTCACCAGCATTATCTTCGGTTTGGTTATAGGTATAATTTGCCCAAATTGTAAAACCACTGCTATAAACTTGCTCTATGTTGGCTTCTACGCCTTTAGATTCACTTTCTCCAGCTGTTTGTAAATAACCTTGGAAGCCAACCAGATCAAATACGATTTCGTTTTCGATAGTTTGTTTAAAAAAGACGACTTCTGCATTCAAGCCTTGACGGTTATTCAATTCAAATCCGATATCTAAGCCTTCGCTATTTTCTTCATTTAATTGCAAACCAGAAGCTTCACCATAGGCAAAAGGACCATCGTTATAGCTTTGCTCATACAGACTTGGAGCTCTAAACCCTGTGCCGTACGATGTTTTGAATTTCACATCCGCGACATCTAAGGTAACCACTTTGGCTGCACCTACGCGGACACTGTTATGTTTTCCAAACGTGTCGTTGTCGTCGATACGAAATCCTAAGTTTAATGCGATCTGGTTATCAAACTGGCCTAACCATTCTGCGAAAACACTTTTTTGATCGCGTTTTAGATCGCTTTCATCAATTTTTTGGGTTTCCTTTTCAGCGCCAAACACTAAGTCATGTTGCTGCCAGTTTATGCTTCCTAGATACTCAATCTTGTCAGTGCTTCCTGAATTGCTAAATCCAAATTCACCATTATTAAAAAAGTCTCTTTCTACGTCTGTTTTATTAACCGCGATTTGGTGCTGACTATTTTTGCCTTGGTATTTTAACGCGCCACGAATGGTTTGCTGTTCTGCTTCGGTAGTACATTGATTGATTAGCGCAAAGGTAACGTTGTCGTAACAACCATCATATTGATTTTCTGCATCAACATTTCGAAATACTAACGACGCGTCGATTTTATTTGTTAACGCCAACTGGCCTTTGAAATGTACAGTTTGATTTTCATAACCATCTTTTTCACCACTTTCGTCGCTAGATTGGGCATTAAAACCGTCACTCTCTATTTTTGAGGCAGATAGAAATACATTTCCGGTGTCGTTGCCAGCCGTAATATTCGCGTTTAAGCCTTGGGTATCAAATGACCCAATAGACAAAGTGCCACTGGCATCAAACCCAGTAGCGGCTTGTTTGCTATACATGCTTATTACACCACCGGCATCGGCACCATAAGAAAGGCCTTGTGTGCCTCGCAAAATCTCTATTCGAGACAACTGTTCGATAAGTACATCATCAAAAATTGGCGCAACTTGAGGAGAAGACGCGTCGGTCAACTCAACATTATCTATATAAAGTTTTGTTCTAAATCCTTCTTCACCGCGAATTCTCACGACTGTGTTTTTACCTAAGCCGCCAGAGTTTGATACACCTACACTTGGAGTCTGTCGTAAAAGCTCAGCGACGCTTAGTCCCACATGCAAAGCTAGATCGGATTCATCTAATACCGATACGCTTGTGGTGAGTCGATTTGTAGGGAGTGAAATTCGGCTCGAAACAACCGTCATTTTTTCAATGTTGAGTGGGTCTGATTGTTCATTTGAAGTGTCGTTTTGCGCATAAACACTTGGAGATAACATTGCCAAGCTGACGCTTAGCGCTAATAGCGTTGTTTTGTTTTGCATTTTGATTGGCCTTATTGAGTACTCCGCCCGAGTACTAAGTCATATTGATTTCAGTTTGTTGGATTTCAAACAAACTGGTGATTCTGAGGCCGGTATCCGGGCTTACAAGCGTCAACTAAAAGACTTGATTAATAACCTTCCCATTCTTTCAAACAGTGGTAACTTATTAATCAAATATACCTGACAGGTATCACTTGTTTACCGTTGCGGGGGCAGCGCCAGCTTTAATCAGATATGTACCTGATCTTACTGTCTTCCCGTTTAACCACCAAAGGTGGCACCTAAGAGGTGTGCATTATATCTATCTGTTCTTAAAAAAATAGGTTTTTATAATTTTGTAATTAAAATAAGGTGAGGCTAGGCTCTTGGAGGGCAGAATATTGCTCTTTTAACGCCAATATTTGTTGTTCCCAATACTTAGCATCTGCGAACCAAGGAAATGCTTGAGGAAACGCCGGATCTTGCCAGCGCCGGGAAAGCCAAGCCATATAATGAACCATACGCATGGCGCGTAGAGGTTCGATTAAGGCTAACTGGCTAGTATCAAATTCGCAGAACTCTTCGTACGCTTCGACTAAGGTGTCCATTTGAATTCGCTGTTGATAAGAATCTCCAGATAACATCATCCATAGATCTTGGATGGCGGGCCCCATTCTACAATCGTCTAGATCAACGAAAGTCGGCCCATCTCGCCATAGAATATTGCCCGGGTGACAATCACCATGCAGCCTAATTGCTGAACTAGGTTTATAAAGTTGGCGGGTCAACTCAACAACCTGATCTAAGATCGTGAAAAATGCGGTATGCAAACTACTTGGAATCAATTCCGTTTTTTGCAACGTGGTTCTAGCATCTAGAAGGTGTTCCTGAACACAAAAAGTGGGTCTGTGCGAGAATGTTTTACCTTGGGAAACCTGATGGATACGACCTATAAAGCGTCCCATCCATTCGACCTGGTCCAAATTGTCGACTTCGAATTCTCTTCCACCCACTGACGGGAATATTGCAAAGTTAAAGCCCTGATAATTGTGTAACGATTTATCTTCAGTCCGCAACGGAGCGACCACAGGAATTTCGTGGTCGTTTAGCTCTTGGGCAAAATCATGTTCTTCCTGAATTTGTTCACAGCTCCACCGTTGGGGGCGATAAAACTTAGCCACATATCTGCGCTTATCGTCGCACACAAATTGGTAAACGCGGTTTTCATAACTGTTTAACGCTAATAATCCGGAATCGACTAAATATCCTTTAGATTCGATAGCGTCTAGAATTGTGTCTGGCCCTAATTGAGCAAAATCAAACGTTTGGGTTACGGAGTCATTCATCGATAAATAAACTTACTTGTTTCGCTCACCTGTACGGATTCCTCTATGTTGTCGATGGATGACACTTTAAATTTAAATTCGGTTACAGTTTCATTTAATGCATAAGGGTCAATGGCAATACTGATTGGTAAGTTCAACACTTCTCCGCCAGCAACCGTCACTTTATCCAATCCTATATATTTATTCCCTTCCAGACCGACAACTTCAATCTGATAGGTTTGTTGGTTTTGCGACTTGTTTAATACTTTTAAGGTGTACACATTTTCAATTAGGCCTTCATTGGTTTCGCGGTAAAGTGCATTTCTATCGCGGATAACGTCGACATCTAGTGGGATGCGGGTCATCATTTCCACCACTAGGAGTGATATCATGACTGTCAATACAAGCGCGTAACCTATAAGTTTTGGTCTAACAATTTTGGTTTTCCCGCCAGCAAGTTCATGTTCTGAGGTAAAACTGATCAGTCCTTTGGGATAATTCATTTTTTCCATCACCCCATTACAAGCATCCACGCAGGCTCCACAGTTAATGCATTCGTATTGCAAACCATTACGTATGTCTATGCCGGTAGGGCATACTTGAACACATAGGTTGCAGTCGATACAGTCACCAATCCCTTTTTGCTTTATCTCTTCGTAACTGGTTTTTCTAGACCGTGGACCTCGTTTTTCACCTCGAGTTGGGTTATACGCGACGGTGAAGGTATCTTTGTCGAACATAGCAGATTGGAATCTGGCATACGGACAAATATGAGTACACATGATTTCTCGCATCCAGCCTGCGTTGCCATAAGTACAAACAGTAAAAAAGATTACTGAAAACCCTGCCCAGAATCCCACATTAAAAGTAAAGAAATCGATAAATAGCTTGTCGATTGGAGTGAAGTAACCAACAAACGTTAATGACGTTAGTAAGGCAACCGTTACCCAGGCAAAATGTTTTAATGACTTTCGCCAAAATTTATCAAAGTCCATTTTACGCTGGTCTAATTTAATACGTTTATTTCTTGCCCCTTCAATTTGTTCTTCAAACCAAATATAAATAAATGTCCAAGTGGTTTGCGGGCACATAAAACCGCACCAAACACGACCTGCAAAGGTAGTGACGAAAAATAGCGCAAATGCACTGATGATTAGGATCCATGCCAACAAAGTTAAGTCTTGCGGCCAAAGTGTTAGGCCGAAAATATTGAAACGTTGAGCATCGATATCTAACAGTACGGCTTGGTTTGAGTTGTATTGAATCCAAGGAATGAGTGCAAAAACACCTAAGAAAATTAATCCAAAGAAGCGCCGAAAAGTTTCTAAAGTACCTTCTACTGCACGTACATAGATTCGGCTACGAGGAGTATATGCGTTTTCATGTTTGCTGGCATCGGGCTGGTGAACTTTTACTGCAGGTATTTCTTTGATGGGAATGCGTTCACTCATTCATTTATCCTTTACGGGACGATTAGAAATGACAATCGATTCGACATTTCTATAGGTTAGCTGATATTTTTTATATTATCGCACATACTCACTGTTAGTTGTTAATCTGGATCAATGAAATATCTGCTTTTTTTGAGCAGTGCCAGTTCAGCAACGAATATCTCAAATCCGCGCTAAATTTGCTTGTTTATTAAACGTATTATTTGCTACACGAATGTATATACACAGACAATGGCAAAGGCTTTTCCTAGAACTCGAATTAAATTAAGCTAATCGCTAGAATCAATCACTGACTTTTAAGTCTTTTTAGTTGTGCGGGTATGTTTAGGTATTTAATTGTTTTGGCGGAAATTGTGATATTGGTAACGACACTGCGTTCGTCGTTTGCTCAGTATTTGCTTTCTGACATCCAAAATAAATTAACCCAAATCATGACTGACATTTCCATGAAAATGGAACAGACGCAATTGGATGATGTGCGCTACTCTTTAGCTCCTTACACGGGGCAGATGCGTGAGTTTCAGCGTGATTACATTATGCAGATTACCGATAGTTCAGAAAACTTAGAAAACTTTCACGCTAAATATTGTATCAAGCGTGAAATAAATCCTTATGTAAATGGCTCCAACTTAGAATTAGTTTGCCACACCATTCGTAATTCCACACTGTTGGAAATTAAAAACGCGTCTTAAGCTGGAAATCACCTATTAACTTTGGTTTTCAATAGGAGGTTTAAATAACAAGCAAAAACACGCGCCGCCTAAATGAGCATTTTCAACCCAACATTCTCCTTCATGCCAATGCATTATGCGTTTAATTATCGCTAAACCCAGACCGGCACCACCACGTTTCCTATCGCGACTATTATCGGGTCTAAAAAACGGTTCGAAGATGCGCTTTTGATAGATTTCAGGTACCCCTAATCCATCATCTTCCAACTGCAATAATATGCCTCGTTTGCTTTTAGATACGCTAACGCGAATGGTTGATTCGGCATATCTATAGGCATTATTAAAAAGATTATCGATAACTCTTTCAATAAAGTGTTCATCTCCCAAAATGATATGATCCGGACCTCTAAACTCTAGCCTTAACGTTGAAGGCATACTTTTCTGTAAGTATTCGATTCGCTGTTTACATAAGGTCAGCAGTGGAATATCGGTAATATTTAGTTCTGGCTCTTGTACTTCCATACTGGTGTAACTCAGCATTTCCTGTACTAATTTCTCCAGTTCATCGATATCTTTATTCATTTCGGCCCAAGGACCAGATTGCTCAATATCATGGGCTGCAATCGCAAACTTCAACCGTGACAGGGGAGTTCTAAATTCATGGGCGACCGCGCCAGTCAGTTCTCTTTGCGTATTTAGCAGCTCACGCACTCGGTTGCCCAAGTCGTTAAGGGCAACGGCAATGGGGAATACCACCGATCTGGGTTCAACTTCGATAGCAGGAAATTCGCCGCTAGGGCCAATGCTGCTAGCCGCTTGTTTCAGTTGTTGTAAATCTCTCCACAGCGGCCATAGCCACAAGGCGATTAACCCAGCAAGCAAAAAGAAGAATAAGCCGCTGTAAATGACGTACTTACTGTCGCTTTCTATTTTATTTAACAGAGTAATTTCGAGCAGTTCAGAATCTGACGTTTGGAAATAGATTTGCGGGCCACTTTGATTATCAAATAAGACTATTGGTAATTTACGTCTTAGCTTATTCAACTCATCTGGATTCCATGTCATATCAGCCATGCTTAGTTGTCTAACAGCAAACAAATCCGAATCTAATTGGCTGGGTATTATGCCTTGCTGTTGGTGAACTAACGTGAGTGAACTGACTACCGCCCCTTCATTCTGATTAAGCAATTCATCAGAAAAGAATACGTGATTTAACAGCGCGCTCAGCAACACCAGAGATAGAGCAATAAATAAGTACAAACTCAAAAATAAGCGCGTCATTATGTGTCTTCGTTGTTACTCAAATTCCGGACTATTCCCACGCATCAGGCACAAAGAAAAATCCTTTTCCCCAAATTGTTTTAATACGATAGGGGTTTTGAGGGTTATCTCGTAACTTTTTACGTAGACGAGAAATACGCACATCAGCAGAACGGTCTAAACCGTCATACTCACGACCAATCAATTCACTGTATAGCGTTTCTCGTTCAACTAACTTAGATGGGTTAGTTGCTAATTTCCAAAGCATATCGAATTCATGGCTAGTAAGTTGGATAGGATCGTTTGCCAAAAAGACCTCTCTGGAATTTCGATTTATGCTCAATTCACCAAATTTAAGTTGATAAGACTGAATTTGGGTTTCGTTATTTTGCCCCTCACTACGTCTTAATAATGCATTTATTCTGGCCAGTAAGACCCTTGGTTCCACTGGCTTTATGACATAGTCATCAGCCCCCAGTTCTAATCCTAAAACCTGGTCAAAATCGGAACTTTTAGCCGTGACAAATAACAATGGCCCGGTAAATGATGTCCGCAATTTTTTGCATAACTCAAATCCATCTTCACCCGGTAACATAATATCCAGAATGATTATATCCGGCGCAAACTGGTTCATGGTCTGTTGCAAGTCTACCGAGTCATACAAACATTTCACGACAAAGTCTTGTTGATTCAGAAAGTTTGCCATTAACTCACTTAATCGCTTGTCGTCTTCAATTAGTAATATGCGTTTACTCAAAATAAACTCCAAGGTTGCCTAACCCGTCGTACCTGCTTGTTACTCGCTCTGGCTTTAATATCCATCTTGTGAGACAAAATGACATTGCCTTGAGCAGATTTTAGATACAAAACAGTGTCTTTGGTAAAACGAATTAACAGCGTAGTCTGTTGTGCTGAGCCTGACCAACAATTTAAACGCGTTTGATCTTGAAAATAGCAATATTTGCCGGGTTCTAAGCCATGAAAACTTAGGCTTAGTTCCATTTCACAAAGATCGCCTAGGTTTTCGACGATACACACTTTGGGTTGGACGCTCCAACTCGGTGTCTCCCCCCAAGCATTGGATAAACAGGTCATCACTCCTAGAGCGGCAATCGTCCAGTTAATCCATTTTTGTTTTAACGCGCGTCCAATTGTCAAAATCGACGCCCCAAACCAATAAATACATTGGTTACATTATTCTCTTCAACAATAGGACTATGCACCATTGAAGAGTGCAGTTTTCGGTAACTAAGATTTGTAATCCAATGCCAATCTGCATTTATTTTTTGCGTGTACAAAAGTGCAATGCCCGGTTGTAACCCAGCGGAAACTTGATAGTGATAATCTGTGTTTTCGGTGTCATGCTTATCGACGCCGTAGTAGTAGTTGGCTAAGTTGGCACTTTTCCAGACTAAACTTGGACGCAACATAAATCGCCACGTATCACCTGACCAAAAATATTGATAAGACAGTGTGGCTTTTTGTCCTTGGTGAACACCGCTTACATCTGTTTCTAACGAAAAACTAATTTCATAATTGGCATGGTAATAATGCACACGCGTACCAAAATTAATCGCCCAATTTCGGTCACTGATGTCGTTAACGGACAATGGTTCTTCAGCAGGAGATAAGTCGCCATCATCTGTTTCCGAGGTGGGTGGTTCAATAGCTGGAGAAGAAGGGAGTGCAGCTGGAACGGTAACGTTTCCCGGATGCCATAGTTCAAAGAAGGTCATTTCCCGGTCCAGCGTCAGGTAAGTCTCAACGCCAAAAGCATCTTTTTGCAACCATTTATAACCAATTTCACCGTTGTCGAAGTAAAACTCATCACCATACCAAGCAACATCAAACAGAATTACATTAGGGAAATTTTTACCGTCAACCAGTGGGTTAGAACGTGCGCCAATACCTATTGCTAAGCCAATATCCCATTGTCCTTTTTGGATGCAGTTATTTGTTGATTCGCAGCTAAAAACTGGCGTGACCCAGGTAACAACAAAAAAGAAGCTAATGTATGTTAGATATTGTTTTAACACCTCATTCTCTACCTTGAGATACCACATTAGACAGTGGCGAAAGTTAGTTCGATGATGAAAGATTAACAGACCTTTTGCAAACCTACATCTGAGGGTTACAAATATTCACAATTATTCTCAATTCGTAATAGATAGCACGGCTGCGAAACACTAAGCTTAATCTGTTCAATATTGTCGAACCGAAATCTAGGGTGACTGCTATGTACGGATATAAAGCTGTAATAATGTTGATGAGTTCTGCCGTTCTATTAGCCGCATGTGGGGGCGGAAGTAGTAACGACACCAAAGTTACGCAAAACAAACCACCGGAAGTCAATCAAGCGACAGGGTTCGCAGGTTCGTTAGTGCAAAATGCAGCAAAAACCGAGCGTTACATTCGAAATGGGATTTATGCTTCAGCATTGCCTCAAACCGATTCCGAACAAGGTGGTGTAGTTGCTAGCCCAAGCGCCGATAGTTTGAACTATTCAACTACTAACACAATAGAAAGTGGCGTAGATGAGGCTGACCGAGTTAAATACGATGGTGACACTTTCTATTTGGCGAATTACGCTATTTGGTCACAAGAGAAAAATAGTGCGTCCGTAAGAGTTTTAACCCGCAATGAAGATGACACTTTAACCAGCCTGCCAGATATCGAGTTGGCCAATGAATCAGACAACATTATCGGCATGTATCGTCATCAGAAGCATCTAGTGGCAGTCAGCACGCAAACCCAGATCTATCCAATCGGTGCAATTTCTATTCTGCCATGGGAGCCAAGTGAACCGAAATTTAGTCTGCAGTTTTTTGATGTGAGTAATCCAGCAGATGTAACCAGTGTTCAACACATTGAATTCGATGGTTCATTGTTATCAACTCGCCGTATTGGTGATGATCTTTATATCGCAAGTAGTTTTGTTCCATATCTAGAACAGCTTATTCCTTTACCCAGTAGTGACGCAGATAAACTGGCTAACTATCAATATGTTAGTAACACCGCATCAGACGAGCTAATGCCAAATATGTACTCCAATGGTCAAGCGACTGCGCTGAATGAGTTGGGAGAGTGTTATGTTCCGGAAGCTGCCACCGAGAATGATGGTTATGCACAAATATTAACAGTCACTAGAATCAATATTAATCAGCCTTCCGATATACAATCCATGTGCATGAGTGCACAGGCGTATATGCTTTATATGTCTTTGGATTCGATGTACCTCGCGAGTAATATTGAAGGCCGACAAACTGCTTTCCATAAAATCGGGCTAACTGATTTGAGTTATCAAGCGTCAGGCGTGGTTGATGGCGTTTTAGGTTGGCGGAGTGATCCATTATTCAAAGTTGACGAAAGTGAAGGTTATTTGCGCGTGGTAACTACCGACTATTCGAACTCACCATCTACCCATCATCTTTCAGTGTTAACCCAAAATGGTAATGAGCTTGAAACAGTTGCGACCCTGCCTAATCAAAATCAGTCGGAGTCCATAGGGAAGCCCGGCGAAGATGTATATGCAGTGAGGTTTATTGATGATCAAGCTTATATAGTAACATTTGAGACAATCGATCCGCTTTATGTCATAGATTTAACTGATAATACCGCCCCTTCTATAATGGGAAGTCTGGAAATCCCTGGTTTTTCGAGCTATCTACATCCCCTAGAAAACGGTTTGTTGTTGGGCATTGGACAACAAGTCTCAATGGAGGATATTCCTGATTCAGGCGACGTGTTTATCGCGCCACCGACAACCAGTGGTATGAAAATCAGTTTATTTGATATTCGAGATGCGCAGAATCCTGTTGAGTTGAAATCCATAGTCGTCTCAGATGCGTATACGCCAGTAGAGTTTAATTACAAAGCGCTAAGTGTCTTAGAAGAGGAGGGGCATTACCAATTTGCACTCCCAGTTGAGAGCTGGGGCTTGTCAGAGAGTGAAAATGGTACAGGTATTGACGAGTATGTATCACTAAATAGTCTAATGTTACTCGAAGTTGATAGCAATTCGCTAACCCCTGATTTGTTGTGGAGAGGGAATGTGGGCGCCCTTAATGCAAGCGATGATTACATATATGCAGGTGAAGATCGCAGTATTATTCATGCACAAAACGTGTATTACTTTCATGGTAATCAAGTTTGGCAAGCTTTATGGTCGAACCCAGCGAATGTGACCGGCCCTTTTTAGGCGTACTGTCTATAAAACAGTTTTGCGCCTTGTTGGGCCGTCACTCTAACGGCGGCCCTTTTTTATGCGGGGAACATTTATGCAGGTTTGCCGGTCTATATAAATAGTATGCTTTAAATCCTTTATATTGATATCGCAATTTAAGGATTCAGCTTATATTCATATATCAAGGCTACACTTATATGAAGTAGCTTGATTAAATTGAAACAAGGGGAAATACATGAAATGGTCATTAGTGTTAGCTGCTGCGGCTGCTGCCGTGGCTTCGAGCTTCAGTTATGCAAAAGCTGATGTTGAAATTACATGGGAAAATCCGAAAGAGTTTCGAGACGTTAGGCCCACGATACAGTCCCGTTCAAATTTTAGGGAACAGACTTTTAGTCATATTGAAGAATATGTAAATAAATTGGCTGAAGAATTACCAGACGGTCAAACTTTAAGTATCAATGTAACGGATTTAGATTTAGCGGGACAAGTATGGCCATCCTCATTCGTTGGTTTTAGCTCCGGCGGTGGTGATGTCAGAGTCGTCAAAGCCATTGATATACCAAGAATGACATTTTCTTATACATTGAAAGATGCTGCCGGTGTGGTTGTGCAATCAGCAGATGAAGTCAAATTAAAGGACATGAGCTTTATGGATCGTTCAAACTTTAGCTCAAGAAATGATCCATTGAGATATGAGAAAAAAATGATTGAAGACTGGTTTCAAGATGAATTTCCAGAATTAATCAGCAAAAATTAAAAAAAAAGACCGCCAAATGGCGGTTTTTTTCTGACCATTTGTTCAGGTTTGGAAGTTAAATAAGTCTTAAAAATCAACATGAAACAGTTATTTCATAAAAATCAAAGTGAAATAAACTTCCCCTTCTCTATAAAATTCTGCTATTCAGTTCGTTGAATTACTAACCTATTTCTGACAATATCGATGGCGTAAAAAGGTACAGTTTGTCATTAGAGTGTCACACTCTGACAATAACATCCGACCGGCAATCAAAAGGGCATAGCCCAAAAAAATAACAATTTATAAGCCAGTAAATGGCATTGAAAGTACTAAGGTTAGGAGAATCTATGAAAATCAAGTATCCAGCATTGCTGGCGCTTGTGTGTGCACCTCTCGCGCATGCAGACGTATTTATCAACGAATTCCATTATGACAATTCCAGTACCGATTCCGGCGAGGCAATAGAAATTGCTGGCACGGCCGGCACGGATTTGAGTGGCTGGAGTTTAGTTCTTTACAACGGAAGCAATGGTTCAGTTTACGATACGACTGCGCTAAGTGGCAGTATACCCGACCAGCAAAACGGTATGGGGACTGTATTTTTTAGCTATCCATCCAATGGAATCCAAAATGGTCCTGATGCAATCGCGTTAGTCGATGATAGCAATAGCGTAATTCAATTTATTAGTTACGAAGGGACCTTTTCAGCATCGGGTGGACCAGCGAATGGTATGACATCCGTCAACATTGGGGTGTCTGAAAGCGGTAGCACCAATGTTGGTGATTCTCTGCAATTATCGGGCACAGGCTCAGCGTATGCAGATTTTGCATGGCAAAGTGCAGCTGCAAATACATTTGGTGCGATTAATAATGACCAATCGTTTTCAGCAAATGATGGTGGCGGTGAAGACGGCGGCGGTGATGATAGCGGCAGTCTTGAAGGTGTTTGTTTTAACTGTCCTGATTTAGATAAAGTCGCTGATGCGTCTGAATTTGATGATGCGAGTTATTATGCAGCTGCGAAGACTGAAATTGATATGGGCTCTAGTAGTGCTATTATCAAATCAGCATTAAACGGAATTATTACTAATGATCATCGCGTACTCACCTATGATCAAGTCTGGACTGCACTAACCGAATCAGATGAAGATCCAGCAAATTCTGACAACGTCTTATTAATTTACAAAGGCATTTCATTGCCTAAATTATCAAATGGCAGCGGAGAACAAAGTACCGATCCAGATAACTGGAATCGTGAACATGTATGGCCAAACAGCCATGGTTTCCCAGATCGCCCGTTCGAAGCATATACTGATATTCACCACTTACGTCCTTCAGATATTTCTGTCAACGGCTCTCGTGGAAATCTTGATTTTGACAACAGCGATGCCCCTCTTGATGAAGCTCCTAGTAATCGAATTGATAGCGATTCATTTGAGCCGCGTGATGAGGTTAAAGGTGACGTTGCACGTATGATGTTCTACATGGACACTCGTTATGAAGGTTTAGGCGATGCTACCCCTGATTTGGTGCTTAGCAACGGTTTAACCAGTGCAGGTCAGCCACAACTTGGTAGACTTTGTCGTTTAATTGAATGGCACAACGCAGATCCTGTCGATGCTGCTGAGCAACAACGTCACGACACTATTTACGAATACCAAGGTAACCGTAATCCATTTGTCGATCATCCTGAATGGGTGTCCTTATTATTCACCGCAGAAGTCTGTGGAGATGATGATGGTGGAGAAGACGGTGGCGACGACGGTGAAGACAGCGGTAACGTAGGAGCGGTTGAAGCCAACGCGTTGCTAATCACTGAAATCATGCAAAATCCAGATACGATTTCTGATGCAAATGGGGAATGGTTTGAAGTACTAAATACCAGCACGCAAGTCATAAATCTAAATGGTTGGACTATCCGCGACAATGATTTCGACTCGTTTGTAGTAGACCAAGATGTATTTATAGGCGTTGGTGAATATGCAGTGTTGGGTAAAAACGCAGATACCAGTGTAAACGGTGGAATTACCCTAGCTTATGCTTACGGCGGTTCTATGGCCTTAGCAAACGGCTCTGACGAGTTAGTTTTGGTTGACCCAGACGGCAATATTGTTGATGAAATTACCTATGACGGTGGTCCAGACTTCCCTGATCCAACTGGCGCGTCTATGTACTTGGTCGACCTATATGGCGACAATAACGTGGGCAGCAAATGGGCGGCTGATACAACTAATTTCTATGATTCTAATAACTCAGGTACGCCAGGTACTGGTGATGCAAGCTTTAACTTAGTAATCACTGAGATCATGCAAAATCCAAGAGCGGTTGGCGATTCTGCTGGTGAATATGTAGAAATACTAAACACTGGTGTAATTGCAGCAAACCTCAATGGTTGGGTTTTCCGTGATAACGATTCAGAATCACATACTATCCAAGGGGACGTTTACGTGCCTGCAGGTACCTACGCTGTGTTAACAAATAACAGTGATAGTTCAAGCAACGGTGGTTTCGAAGCGCTTTATCAATATAGCGGTGTGTTTATTGCCAATGGCGCGGACGAAGTTGTATTACAGCGTCCAGATGGCACAATCGAAGATATCGTTGAGTATGACGGCGGTCCAACCTTCCCTGATCCAAATGGGGCGTCAATGACATTAATTTCAGCCAGCTTGGATAACAATGTTGGTGAGAACTGGGTTGAAGAAACAACAGCAACTTATGGCGACGGTGACTTTGGTACACCTGGTTCAGGTCCTGATGGAAAAACCTTTGGTGGTGGCGATGATGGCCCAGGTGACGTTGACCCAGAAATTGGCGTTTGTACCGACCCAGCTACGTTAATCAGCACTATTCAAGGTAATGACTTTGCTTCACTACTTGACGGACAAGAACATATCGTTGAAGCGGTTGTAACATCAACACTAACAGATTTTGGTGGCTTCTATTTACAAGAAGAAGACGCTGATGTTGACGCTGATCCGGCAACCTCTGAAGGTTTATATGTTAGCTATTTTGATGCTAATGCATTGCCTGCCCAAGGCACAGTAGTTCGCGTAATGGGTACAGTAGCTGAAAACTTCGGTCGTACTCAATTGAATGTGTCATCTGATTTGGTAGAGTGTGGAACTGACACAGTTTCTGCTACTACATTAGTATTGCCATTCTCGAGTGCACTAGAAGCTGAATCGTTGGAAAATATGTTAGTGGTTAACGAATCTCCGCTGACTGTAACCAATACCTATACACTGGCACGCTTTGGTGAGGTTGGTTTGTCTTTCGGTAGGTTGTTTAATCCAACCAATGTATATGCACCACTTTCTCCTGAAGCTGTTGATTTAGCAGCTCAAAATGCACTTAACTACATCATTATGGACGATGGCTTAGACGTGCAAAATCCAGAGACAGTGATTTACCCAACAGGTAATCTTTCTGCTGCGAATACTTTGCGCACCGGTGATACAGTGGTAAATATTAAAGGAGCTTTAGACTATAGCTTTAGTAATTTCCGTATTCATCCAATTGAAACACCTACAATCATCCACTCAAATGAGCGTGAGCCAGCACCAAGCATTACTCGCGGCAACCTGACGGTAGCAAGTTTAAATGTATTGAACTTGTTTAATGGAGACGGCCAAGGTGGCGGCTTCCCAACAGAGCGTGGCGCAGACTCATTGTTTGAATATGAACGTCAAATCGTTAAAACAGTTGAAGCAATATCTACCATGGATGCTGATATTGTTGGTTTGATGGAAATTGAAAACGACGGCTTTGGTGAGTTCAGTATGGTTGCTGAATTAACCAACCGATTGAATGAAGTGATGGGTGAAGGTACATACGACTTCGTAAGTTATTCATCTGAAATAGGTACTGATGCGATAGCGGTAGCCTTGTTGTATAAACCTGCCAGTGTGACCTTAGACGGTGACGTGAAAATCAACTTTGATAGTATTTTCAATCGTCCACCTGTTGCACAATCATTCACCACATTAAATGGTGCGGGTATCACAGTTGTAGTAAACCACTTTAAATCGAAAGGATGTGGAAGTGCTTCGGGTGATGATACAGACCAAGGAGATGGTCAAGGTTGTTACAATGCAAAACGTACTCAACAATCTTTATCTTTAGCCTCTTGGTTAGCTAGCGAAGAATCTTTATCGACTAAAGAAAATGTACTGATTATTGGTGATTTAAATGCATACGCTAAAGAAGATCCAATTGCAGCACTTGAAGGCCAAGGCTTTGTAAACTTAGTTGAAACATTCCAAGGTGCTGAGGCGTATTCATATACCTTTAGTGGAGAATTCGGTTATTTAGACCATGCATTAGCAAGTTCTAGTTTGGCTGCACAAGCAGTTGATACTATCGAATGGCACATTAACGCTGATGAACCTTTTGCACTTGACTATAATGTTGAGTTTAAATCAGATGCGCAAGTTAACGACTTTTATGCCTCCGATGTGTTTAGAGTGTCAGATCACGATCCTGTGATGATGAGCTTTGAGCTTGCATCACCTGCAGTTGAAGGTGATATCGATGGTGATATGGACGTTGACTATAATGACATGCGTGCACTGATGAACCTTATCAGAGCCGGTCAAGCCACGCTTGAAGAGCATGACTTTAATAACGATGGACTGCTAAACAGTGGTGACGTGTCTGCGCTTCGCAGCATGTGTTCACGAAGAGCTTGTTCAACTCGTTAAGAAAGCGGTAACAAATAAAAAACCGGTAAAACGTAAGTTTTACCGGTTTTTTTATTTTGAAGAGAGATTAAAGTTAATGTCTATTGGTAATCAAAGACATTGTCTGTTACCTCGACTATATCGTTTGCATCTTCCAATAAGTTAACTTTGTAGAGTTCTTTACGTGGCAAAATGCGTTTAATGTAAAAGTCACAGGTGGCTTTTTTACCTGATTGAACACTCGGGTTAGTACTTAGTGTGGCGCTATCGGCCATGCTCAACCAAAGCATTCCAAGTAAGCTATATGCACTATAATTCATATAATCATACGCAGCGCCGGCGACATTCACTGCAGACTGTTGTTTTAGTTGCAATGAAAGCTGATGCCAATCGTTTAAAATTGAGTGTGCCAATTTCTGCGAGCTTGCATCTGAAATAGCATTTACTAAGTTTGCAAATAGGCTATGGGTAGCTGCCAGCATGTCCCCATTGTCTCGTGACAACTTACGTCCCACTAAATCAGCTGCTTGGATTCCATTAGTACCTTCATAGAGTTGGGTGATCCGACTGTCGCGAATCAACTGTTCCATCCCCCATTCGCGAATAAATCCGTGCCCGCCATAAACTTGCACCCCTAACTGACTAACTTCTTGACCTACGTCGGTCATAAAGCCTTTGCTGATTGGGGTTAAAAATGCCAATACATTAGCAGCATCTTGTTTGGCTTTCTGATCCGTTGCGTTTTTCTCGATGTCCATCTGTGCAGCGTATAAAAAAGACAAGGCGCGGCATCCTTCGGTAAGCGATTTTTGGGTTAGCAACATTTTACGGACATCGGGATGAGCTATGATTGGGTCCGCTTTTCCATCGGGGTTCTGCACACCTTGAGGTGCTCTGGATTGCAGGCGTTCTCGCGCATAAGCTAGCGCACCTTGAAACGCGCTTTCGGCTATCCCCAACCCTTGTAAACCCACCTGAAAGCGAGCGTCATTCATCATAGTGAACATGCAGGCTAACCCTTGGTGCGGTGCGCCAACAAGAAAGCCTGTTGCCTGATCAAAATTCATCACACAAGTTGGACAGGCTTTAATTCCCATTTTCTTTTCTAAACTGCCAACAGATAGCGAGTTTTCGGCACCTAATTCACCGCTTTCCGTTACCAATATTTTTGGCACCAAAAACAAGCTAATTCCTTTTACGCCAGCGGGTGCGTCGGGTAATCTGGCTAATACGAGATGAAGAATATTGTCGGTCCAATCTTGATCGCCACCGGAGATAAATATTTTGTTTCCGGTGATGTGGTAACTGCCATCTTCTTGCGGTTCAGCTTTCGTCGACAGAAGACTTAAATCGGTACCTGCCTGCGGTTCAGTTAAGCACATTGTGCCTGTCCATTCACCGGAAATAAGTTTACGCAGGTATGTATCTTTTAGCGCTTGGCTGCCGTGCTTAGTCACGGCCAATACAGCACTTTCGGTCAACATACTGATTAATCGCCAACTGACATTCGCTGAACAAAGCATTTCTTGCACTGGTACCGCCATTGAATGGGGCAGATCTTGCCCATCATATTCTGGATCACCCAGCATGGCATTCCAGCCATTAGCAATGTATTCGTGATACGCGCTTGCGAATCCATCGGGGGTAGTAACTTTTCCGTTATCGAGTTTGCAGCTTTGCTCATCACCTTCACGATTAAGTGGTGCGATAGCCTGTTCAGCAAACTTTGCCCCTTGGCTAAGAATTTCGTTTACAAGTTCTTTGTCAAAGTCTTGCAAACCTATGTTGGCGTAGTGCTCTTCTAGTTTTAGCCAATCATGTAAAAGGAATTGCATATCGGTTAAAGGCGCTGTGTATTGCGGCATAAGTGTCCACCTAATTTGATTATGTAACTGTTCGGACCAGTTGAAAATTCAGTATACAGGTTGCGCGGCTAAATTTAAATTACCCTTATGGATAGTCAATTATAAAGAATAGTATTAATTGTCTTGTTTCGGCGTTTCTTCATACGCTGAATCTGCAACGCGATTGAACATTTCTCTAATTGCAGTCATTTGTTGCGGAAATCGCCATTGATTGGCTTCGGTTGCAAAAGGGTCAACTAATTGAATGGTGCTGACCTCCACTTGGGCCCAGTCAGGTACCGGAAATTCAGTCATATCTGCACTGAAATTACCGGCTAACTTACACTCGTAAAAGCGCATACCGTTTTGATTTGTACCTAGCCATTGTCCGACTTCTACATTAAATCCGGTTTCTTCCCATGTTTCTCTATGCGCGGTACATTTTGCAGATTCAACTGTATCTGAAGTCCCCCCAGGCAAGTCTAACTTTCCACTTAGTCTGTGTGTGGTGGTAACTAAGTTATCACCTAATCTAATTAAACAGGCTGCATTTGCAATTTGTTGCGGAAATTCAGACTCATCAACCCGACAAGCCGGGTCGCTTATCGTCGAATCAGTACAGGATGTAAGACAGAATGACGATATTGCTAGGTAGATGACAAATTTATTATTCACAATTAAAGGTACAATATTAAATAATCTTACTGTGAGCAGTTTACTACTATTAACGCCAAATAATAACTGCTTAGATTAACTCACTACAATATTCAGGAACTTTTCATGACTTTAAAGACAATGCTATCGCCATTGCTGATAGCCACGTTGGCCCTTGTCGGCTTACTTATTTTCTTAAATTATCCGGAATCAGCGGAGCAAAATGGGCCTAAAGGTAATGGAAAGGTAGCAACACCAGTAGTCTTTTTTGAAGTTCAGAAAACCGATTTTCCTGTCACAGTTGAAGCGTTAGGGACGGCAAGAGCAAATGAGGCGGTTTCTCTGACTCCATTGCAGTCTGATGTTATTCAGGAACTTTACTTTGATGATGGTGATGTGGTTGAAAAAGGCCAGTTGCTGATGCGAATGAACGACCGTGAGGAGCAAGCGAGATTAAACGAACTGAATATCAATCTGCAAGAAGCACAACGCCAGCTTACACGTATTGTGAACCTTGCCAAGAGTAGTGTTGCATCACAACAATTGTTGGATGAACAGCAGGCCAAAGTTAAAACCCTCAAAGCCCAAGTTGAAGTAGCCAATGCACAGCTATCGGAACTCATCTTAGAAGCGCCTTTTTCCGGTAAGTTAGGGATCCGAATGGTCAGCGTAGGGGCGTATGTTACGCCTAGTGATGTCATCACAACGTTGGATGACTTACGCAAAGTTAAAGTGGACTTCAATATCTCTGAAAGTCACTTACCATCACTGTCAATTGGCCAGCAAGTAAAAGCACTATCAGTGGCTTACCCAGATGAAGTTTTTAATGGCGAAATTCGCAGTGTGAACTCGCGCGTAGATGCGAATACTCGTTCAATTCAAGTTAGAGCGTTAATCGATAACCCAGATTTGAAGTTAAGACCGGGTATGTTGATGCAAATAAATCTACAAAAACGCGTATTACAGTCATTGGTGTTACCTGAAAAAGCCATTATTCCAAACGAAGATAAGCAATTTGTGTTTGTTGTTGAAGGCGAAAAGGCTAAGTTAACGCAAGTGGAAATAGGGTTGCGAAAGCCGGGGTTAGTACAAATTCTGTCAGGCTTAGAAGAAGGGCAAAGAGTCGTGGTTGAAGGGGCATTGCGCTTAGTTGATGGTTCTTCTGTTTCGCTATTAGAACAAGCGACTTTATAAGGGAATTGATATGTTGTTATCTGATATTTCCGTCAAGCGTCCGGTATTTGCATCAGTTGTAAACTTGCTATTGATCATATTTGGTATCGTGGCGGTCACCTTACTTTCGCTACGTGAATACCCTGATATTGATCCACCCATTGTATCTATCAATACAAATTATACAGGTGCTTCTGCATCTATCGTTGAAACCCGAATCACGCAATTACTGGAAGACCGAATTTCGGGTATTGAAGGAATAAAAAATATTACTTCTACGAGCCGCAACGGTCGCTCGGATATTAGTATTGAATTTGATTTATCCAGAGATATTGATGCTGCGTCTAATGATGTGAGAGAACGTGTTAGTCGAGCATTGAATAATCTACCTGACCAAGCTGATCCACCCGAAGTCTCTAAATCTGATTCCGATGAAGATGTGGTGGTTTGGTATAACTTACGCAGTGACAATTTATCGGTGATGGAATTAACCGACTATGCCGACCGCTTTTTAGTTGACCGCCTTTCAGTGGTCAATGGTATCGCTAGAGTGCGCTTGGGAGGTGCACGCACATACGCTATGAAAGTCTGGTTAGATCGCAATGCGATGGCGGCTCGTGATATCACGGTTGCTGATGTAGAGCGGGTTATTCGCTCGGAAAACGTTGAATTACCTGCTGGGGAAATAGAATCCACCGATAGAGATTTTGAGGTTCGCGTGGCCAGAAGCTTTCTCTCTCCGGAAGATTTTGCTGACCTAACCATTAAAGTAGGCGCTGGCGGCTATTTAATTAAACTGAAGGAAATTGGTAGCGTTGAATTAGCAGCCGAAGATGACGAATCCCAGTTTCGTGGAAATGGCGTCAATATGATTGGCTTAGGGATCGTTAAACAATCCAAAGCAAATACCCTAGAAGTGGCTAGAGAGGCGAAAAAAGCAATTCAGGAAATATCTGAAACCTTACCTGAAAACATATTTATAGTACCTAGCTATGATTCCTCAATCTTTATCGAGGAGTCCATTAAAGAAGTGTACAACACGCTCGGTATCGCTATGGCGTTAGTGGTTATTGTGATTTACATCTTTTTAGGCAGTATTCGCGCAACATTGATCCCCGCAGTTACTGTTCCTGTGTCTTTGGTTGCTGCATTCATCGTCATGTACGCCCTAGGTTTTTCAATTAACTTACTGACTTTATTAGCTATGGTACTGGCCATTGGTCTGGTGGTTGATGATGCCATAGTCGTTATTGAAAATATTTATCGCCGTTTAGAAATGGGAGAGCCTCCTCTTTTAGCCGCCTTTCGCGGAGCCAAAGAAGTAGGTTTTGCGGTTATTGCGACGACTTTAGTATTGATATCCGTATTTGTACCTTTGGTTTTCTTAGAAGGTAATATTGGCCGTTTATTTACCGAGTTTGCGTTAGCAATAGCCGCCGCTGTTGCGTTTTCAAGCTTCACTGCGCTTACTTTGTCACCAATGCTGTCGTCCAAATTATTAAAGAAAAGATCACGTAGTTCAGGATTCGGTAGGTGGATGGATAACACATTCAAAAAACTCGAAGGTTCGTACTACAACAGCTTAAAAAGCACCCTACATCAGCCAGTTATTGCAGTAATAATGTTAATTGCGGCAGTGGTAGCCTTGGTGCAGTTAAGCCAAAAAATTCCTAGCGAGTTTGTGCCTAAGGAAGATAGAGGCAATTTCTTTGTTTCTTTACAAGCAGCAGAAGGGGCGAGTTTTGAAAGTAACGCGGCCAATCTAAAAAAAGTAGAAGATTTGCTTTTACCCTATCTAGATAAAGGCGAAGTTGATAGAATTCTGGTGCGTACTCCCGGCTTCGGTGGCTCAGCAGGCATCGCGGTTGTTGGTATGGTGGCATTTAATGAACGCACCCGTTCAACTTTTGAAGTGATGGATGAGTTAAGTGCTAAGTTATCACAAGTTCCGGATGTACGAGCTTTTGCGATAATGCGCTCAGGAATTGCAGGTGGCGGAGTAGGGCGACCAGTGCAATTTGTGTTGCAAGGAGATACCTATGAAGACTTGGTTAAATGGCGCAACACATTATTGGAAAAAGCGTCCGAAAACCCTAAGTTGTTGCGATTAGATTCTGATTACAAGGAAACCTTACCTCAAATACTCATCAATATAGACCGCCAACGTGCAGCTGACTTAGGCGTTTCGATTTCTGAAATAGGTGGGACTTTAGAAACCATGTTAGGACAACGTCGGGTTTCTACCTATCTTGACCGCGGTCAAGAATACGACGTTATTCTCGAAGGTCGCGAAGCGGATTATCGAAGCCCACAAAGTATTGATAACCTTTATGTAAGATCTTCAACTACAAATCAATTAATACCTTTGGACAATCTACTTAGCTTTGAAGAACAGGCAACTTCGGCTCGGCTGAATCGTTACAATCGCATGCGAAGCGTGACTATTAGTGCCAACTTAGCCAGCGATTATACCGTAGGTGAAGCATTAGCATATTTGGAAGAAATTGTGGAAACTGAGTTGCCTGACCGTGTCTCTATTGATTACAAAGGTGAATCACAACTTTATAAAGAATCAGGTAACTCAGTTATTTTTGTATTCTTATTGGCATTGGCAATCACTTTCTTAGTGCTTGCAGCACAATTTGAAAGTTGGGTACATCCATTAGTGATTATGCTTACCGTTCCGCTGGCATTGTTAGGTGCATTTCTGGGGCTATATATTTCGGACTCGAGTATTAATATTTACAGCCAAATTGGACTAGTCATGTTGATTGGTTTAGCGGCTAAAAACGGTATCTTAATTGTGGAGTTTGCTAACCAATTACGTGACGCCGGTATGGAATTTGAGACTGCGCTTAAACGTGCTGCTACTCAACGTCTTCGTCCTATAGTGATGACAGGTTTCACCACTGTGTTTAGTTCACTGCCACTAGTAGTGGCAACAGGACCAGGCTCGGAAAGTCGAGCTGTGATAGGAATAGTCATATTTTATGGTGTGTTACTGTCAGCATTGATGACTTTATATATTGTGCCAATTGCATACTATTGGTTAGCTAGACACACTGGTTCGCCTCTTGAAATTACCCACAAACTCGAAGAGCTTGACGAAAAAATGCCCTATAAAAAAGGAGACGCAATTTAACCTTTATATAGTCTATTATTTAATTCGAGGTTAGACTTACTCAACAATGATGTTGTTTAAGGAATTAAATGTTTATACGGATATGCATATTCATTTTCTGCGGGTTCTGTTCAATGGCTGCGGCTGAACAGAATCCGTTTAATGATGCAAAAGCAGCAATTGAGTTTATATATGGAGATGAAATCCAGAATCGACTTTACGCTGAGATCGATTTAGATACTTTAGAACACGCTGCTGAAGTGCTAAACACCGCAATTGACCTGTATGACTATCCCACTGAAAATGATCTTATCCATCATCAGGCTCTAATACATTCCACTATAATACTCAACTTCGCCAGAATCGAAGTAGATCAAAGCGTTCACTTAGATCAACTAGAAGAAGCACTTGAAAAAGTAGATGCTTTACTCGAAAAGAATCCTAATATTACTGATTTTGGGAACTTGTTATTTGAATCTGGTCACATCGCACGATTTCTCCTAGATGATCCGCGATTGGGATATAAATATTGGCATTTGTGCGCTCAACAGGCACATGCAGGTTGCATGAATATCTTAGCTTTCAATTATTTTACCGGCGGCTATGGCATTCGGCAGGATATCGAAAAATCTTATTATTGGCATAATCAAACCTATTTAACTGGGATAAATTTTCACTGTGCAGGCGTTTATTCTGCTAGAAAAGCCAGAGGAATATTATTTCTATTTCCAGAGCTATCAGAGCGAAAACAGTGGCAAGATTGGACGCCAGAAATAATGAACTTGATTGAACAATTAGAAGAAGAATATAGCGATGATAACGCAAATATGTGTGGCAAAGGGCAAGTGTTATTACATACTTATTTATACGAATTATATGAGAATAACACAAGAAATTTAGCTTTATTAAAGCAGGCCAATGACATATTTATTGCAGCCGAACCTAATCATGAAGCTAGTGTTGAAGTCGCCGCTTTTAACCTGATTGGCAAGCCTGACTTTTTTGAAAAATCGCTTGGCTTGTTAGAATCTATTCAAGATCCTTTTACAAAATGTAATATTGGATTTAGCCATATACTTTATGCTCGAGCATTAAAGCAAACCCATCATGCTGATGCGATTTTTTCAATGATGTCAGCATTAGATTCAGAGGTTTGTAACGAAAGTCTTACCACTATCGAATATCTACGTACAAGAGGTACTTGGTAAGTAATGCAGATTTTATTTATCCACGGTATGGGACGTACCCCCATTTCTGCGACGCCAATGTTGTGGCGACTGCGAAAATACGGGCACTGCGTAGACGTTCTAGGATATTTCACCGGTACTGAAAATTTTGCCGATATCGTCAAACGAGTCAGCGATAAAATTACTGAGATGGCAGCTAAAGGAGAGTACGTTTTAGTTGGCCACTCTTTAGGTGGACTGATGCTCAGAGCTGCGCTGCAACAGTTACCTATTGAGATCAGTTTACCCAATCAGCTATTTTTACTTGGTTCACCCACTGTGTCACCTCGTATTGCTAAAAAGAGCCAACATGAATTGGGCTTTCAGTTAGTAACAGGGGACAGCGGACAATTATTAGCTAGCGATTCGCGTCTTGCAACGATCAGTATGCCATCTATTCCGGTAACCGCGATAGTTGGTACCCGTTCTTTTGCGCTCACCACAAAGTACTTCAAAGACGAAGAAAATGATGGAGTAGTGTCTGTCTCAGAATGCAGTCACGCAGGCATAGGTGAGGTCATTAAAGTGCCTGTGATACATACATTTTTACCCAGCAGTAGAAAAGTAAGCCGCATTATTTTAGATAAACTCAGCCAACCGTAATATGGGCTTCAGCCCTTGAGTTTAATTAGCTGCGATAAAGCCCAGCCTACATTACCTACAGTAGCATGGGCTTCAGCCCATGGGTTTATTGCTGAGATAAATCCCAGCCTACATTATCTTTGGTTTTAGCTCATGGGGTTAATATTGGAATTGCCCCATAAAAAAAGCCGCGATTAAGCGGCTTTCTAATGTTGTTTAAGTGCTTAGCGAAATTACTCGTCCAAGAAACTGCGTAATTGCTCTGAGCGACTCGGGTGACGTAATTTACGTAGTGCTTTCGCTTCGATCTGACGAATACGTTCACGGGTAACGTCAAATTGTTTGCCCACTTCTTCTAACGTGTGGTCAGTGTTCATATCGATACCAAAACGCATACGCAATACTTTAGCTTCTCTGGCGGTTAGTCCAGCAAGTACTTCTTGTGTCGCATCCTTCAAGCTACCACCAGTGGCAGAATCAAGCGGCTGCACGATTGTACTATCTTCAATAAAGTCACCTAAGTGCGAATCTTCGTCATCACCGATAGGCGTTTCCATGGAGATAGGCTCTTTAGCAATTTTGAGCACTTTGCGGATCTTGTCTTCAGGCATAATCATGCGTTCTGACAATTCTTCAGGTGTTGGCTCTCTACCCATTTCTTGTAACATTTGACGAGAGATACGATTCAATTTGTTGATCGTTTCTATCATATGTACTGGTATACGGATAGTTCTTGCTTGGTCGGCAATTGAGCGAGTAATTGCTTGGCGAATCCACCATGTAGCATAAGTTGAAAACTTATAACCACGACGATATTCAAATTTGTCTACCGCTTTCATCAAACCGATATTTCCTTCTTGGATAAGATCCAAGAATTGTAAGCCACGGTTTGTATATTTTTTAGCGATAGAGATAACCAAACGCAGGTTAGCTTCAACCATTTCTTTTTTAGCACGGCGAGCTTTCGCTTCACCAATCGACATACGACGGTTGATGTCTTTTATGTCAGCAATGATGAGTCCGGTTTCTTCTTCAACTTGATTCATTTTGCTAACAGCACGTTCTAATTCTTCTCTTACTTCTATCAGTGCAGGAACATAACTCGCACCACTTTCAAGCACTTCTACAAGCCAGTCTGTAGTGGTTTCATTGCCTGCAAATGCCTTAATAAAATCCTTCTTCGGCATTTTTGCGTTAACTACGCAGTGTTTCATCACAATTCGTTCTTGCACACGGACTCTGTCCATCATGCTACGCATATTTTTAACCATGCGGTCGAATTGTTTGGGTACTAATCTGAACTCTTTAAAGACTTCACTTAGCTCGTTAATTTGTTTTCTAGCATCTTTATGAGAACGACCTTTGCTGGCGATTACATCGCGGGCTTTAATGTATTGCTTACGCAATTCATCAAACTTTTCTCTAGCAAGTTCAGGATCAGGACCTGTATCTTCCTCTTCCTCGTCTTCGTCATCTTCGTCGTCATCTTCATCATCCAATTCTTCTTCAGACAACTCAGACCCTACATGGGTTGCAGTAGGTGCTACATCAGTTTCATTTGGATCAACGAAACCAATAATAATATCACTTAGACGAATTTCTTCAGCTTCAAATTGGTCCCATTGATCAAGTAAGTAAGTAATTGCTTCTGGATATTCAGCAACTGAACACTGTACTTGATTAATGCCATCTTCAATTCGTTTGGCAATTTCAATTTCGCCTTCACGAGTAAGAAGTTCAACCGTTCCCATTTCACGCATATACATGCGAACTGGGTCAGTTGTACGACCGATTTCACTCTCAACCGTGGCAAGAGCTTGAGCCGCAGCTTCAGCTACTTCTTCGTCGGCTGTGGTTTCTTGCATCAACAATTCGTCAGAATCGGGAGCTGATTCGAAAACCTGAATACCCATATCGTTGATCATTCGAATAATATCTTCGATTTGATCAGAATCAACAATGTCTTGGGGGAGGTGATCGTTTACTTCAGCAAAAGTTAAATAACCTTGCTCTTTTCCTTTTACAATAAGGAGTTTTATCTGAGACTGCTTGCTTTGCGCCATATAACCTACGTTTCTCAAAATCAGTTGAAAGTGTACCTGGAACTGACCAATCTAAATTGTCGAATCCAGATAAAATCTGCGTGCACCGAGGCGTTTGCGAATTAGCCAGTATAGCAGAATTCCCAGTAGTCAGGCCAGTAAATTAAGCTATTTTCCGGTATTTTATCGTTTAAATTAACTGTTCCTCATATGTATGGGTGAATAGTTTTTATTCAAGTGCCTTATCTACTAACAAATAGGCGCTTTGCGGGGAATTATACTAACCATGCATGTGGATTGGATTTTATTTACTCAGCGCTGTAGGTCGCTTTGGTTTGTGTGAGCAATTTGAATTCCATTTTTTCATCCATGGTCATGGCGCTGCCTTTTGCCAAAAGTTGCTGATAACGCGCTTTGAGTTGTTGTTCAATAAGTCGATTAAAACTATCGATATAAAGTTTGTCTGGGCGATTGTCATCTGCGTCATGGTCAATTTGCAGTAATTGATGTAAGAACTTTGCTTCTGGATCGTGTCGAAAGTGTTCGAGAACATGTCCTGTTTTAATATTCGATTCAGATGCACAAAAACTATGCATTTTAATTAAAACATGTAGTCCTTTTAAGAAATCAGGATTTAACGCACTTGGCTGAATATCTGGGTGTTTCCTTGCCAAGTTAGGGTGTAGAAGTAACAGTCTCAATAACTTCCTAACCGGAGACATATTATTTTTATTGGGCATTTGATAATCTAATTTTTGTGCTTTACCCACACTGTTTGCTTGTTTGATGTCCTGTAATATATCAGCTTTATAACTGTCACCTTTAATCTTTTTACGCAACTCTTCTTTTAATAGAACAACCAAGTTCTCAGCGTGGATTTGCTCAATATATTCATTGGCAGCTTTGGTTAAAGCCGCTTTTCCTTCGCTACTGCCAACATTAAATTGCTGGATAAGGTTTTCAAAGAAGAATTGCGATAGAGGTACGGATTTTTCACTCAATAAAGTTTCAAATTCCGCTTTTCCGGTTTTTCGCACTAATGTATCTGGATCTTCTCCATCGGGTAGAAACAAAAACTTCATTTCTACGCCATCTTTGAGTTGGGGAAGTGCGTTTTCGAGTGCTCGCCACGCTGCATCTCGTCCAGCACGGTCACCGTCATAACAACAAATTATTTCGGGCGCGGCGCGAAACAACATTTGAATATGCTCAGGAGTCGTTGATGTGCCTAAAGAGGCGACTGCGTAATCGATGCCAAACTGGGCAAGCGCTACGACATCCATGTAGCCTTCTACTATCATCAGTCTTTCTAACTTTCGATTCGCCTGTTTGGCTTGATAAAAACCGTATAGCTCGTGGCCTTTATGGAATATCCGAGTTTCTGGTGAGTTAAGATATTTAGGACCGCCGTCTTCTAGCACACGGCCGCCAAAGCCTATTACTCTGCCGCGCTTATCGCGGATAGGAAACATAATCCTATCTCTGAAAAAATCATAACGCCGACGGTTATCGTTCTCAGTGATCAGTTTTAAATCGAGTAACTGCTGTTGTTTTTCCGGCGAAGTACCGAATTGCTTGAAAATGCTATCCCACTCCGGCGGCGCGTAACCTATGCCAAAAGCTTTAACAATCTCCCCGCTTAAACCTCGTTGCTTTAAATAGTCAATGGGTTTGTTTTTTTGTTCATGCTGCTTTAATTGATGCTCAAAAAATCGCGCTGCTTGTTCCATAAGCTGATAATCGTCTGCAATTTGCGCTTTTTGTTGTGGAGTAGGGCCGGGTTTTGCGCCCTGTTCTCGAGGAACTTCTAAACTATGAAATCTGGCGAGCTCTTCAACTGCTTCTGGAAATTCAAGACGATCATATTCGATCACAAAAGAAATAGCGTTGCCATGCGCGCCGCATCCAAAACAATGGTAGAACTGTTTGTCTTGACTTACGGTAAATGAAGGACTTTTTTCGCTGTGGAAAGGGCAACAAGCTTGATAATTTTTTCCGGCTTTTTTTAATTTTACACGGCTATCTACTAGCTCAACGATATCAGTGCGAGCAATCAAATCATCAATAAAATCTTTTGGAATACGTCCGGCCATGAATTGCAATCAAATTTATCAAAAGGGGTTTTCAACAGACGCTACTTTAGCAGTAAGGGTCAGAAACAAACAAGCCGCAATTTTACAACTGCGGCTTGTGCATAGTTTTCGAATAGTTAGCAGTAATCAGGCAAGCTTAGCTTTAATTTGACCACTTAATTTGCCCATATCAGTGCGGCCTTGAACTTTTGGTTTTAACCAGCCCATCACCTTACCCATATCCTGCATTCCGGCAGCCTGAGTATCTTGCATCGCTTGTTGAATCAATGCATCTAACTCACTGTCCGTCAACGGCTGTGGTAAAAATGATTGAATAACTTCGATTTCTGCTTTTTCGGTGTCCGCCAAATCTTGACGACCCGCTTGCTCAAATTGGCCTGCAGCATCTTTACGCTGCTTTACCATTTTTGTTAGCAAAACAGTCACATCAGTGTCAGTTAACTCAACTTTCTCGTCTAATTCACGCTGTTTAACTGCCGCAAGTGCCATACGAATTGTGCCAAGACGTAGTTTGTCTTTAGCACGCATTGCGTCTTTCATTGCTTGATTTAGTTGTTCAACAAGGGGCATCTGAAAACTCTAAAACGTAAAACTATTTAGACAGCTTTAGCTTGGAACCTAATATTCAATCTATCATTAGTTCCAAGCTATAGGAGCGAGATACTAGTATAACTTGATGCGACGTGCGTTTTCGCGAGCTAACTTTTTCAAATGACGCTTTTTAGCAGCTGCTTTCTTACGCTTACGTTCCCAAGTCGGCTTTTCAAAAAATTCGCGACGACGAACTTCTGAAAGAACACCTGCTTTTTCACATGAACGCTTGAAACGACGCAGTGCTACGTCAAATGGTTCGTTCTCTCTTACTTTAACGATTGGCATTAAAATCTCACCTCAAAATATTAAATCTGTTTTACCAGCCCAAAAAATAGCCGGTGCGGTCAAAAATGGTGCGGAATTTTAATCATTCGAAGGCCGCTTGTAAAGGGATGTTTTAAGATAATTTCGAATTTGCGGCAAGTTTTTTGGTTTTTCTGCATTATCTAGGCAGAACTATAGCGTCTGAGGCAGCGCAAAGGTAAACTTCTGGCAATGTTGTTGTTGAGTATAAATGAATATGCGAATTTTAGGAATTGAAACTTCCTGTGATGAAACCGGTATTGCGGTTTTGGATGATGAACTTGGATTGTTATCCCACGAGTTGTACAGTCAGGTAAAACTGCACGCCGATTATGGCGGTGTAGTACCAGAGTTGGCATCTAGAGATCACATTCGAAAAATTGTTCCGCTGATAAAAAAAGCATTAAAAGATGCGGATACCAACGCCCAGCAAATTGATGGTATCGCATATACTCAAGGTCCAGGATTAATTGGCGCGCTTTTGGTTGGCGCTTCTGTTGGCCGAAGTTTAGCGTTTGCTTGGAATGTTCCTGCTGTCGGTGTACACCATATGGAAGGTCATTTGCTAGCACCTATGCTAGATGATCCCAAGCCTGAATTCCCTTTCGTGGCGTTATTAGTGTCCGGCGGGCATACCATGATGGTGAAAGTAGAAGGCATTGGTAAGTACACTGTGTTAGGCGAGTCAGTAGATGATGCTGCAGGTGAAGCATTTGATAAAACCGCTAAAATGATGGGGTTAGATTATCCAGGTGGTCCATTGTTAGCGAAAATGGCTGATAAAGGTACACCCGGTCGATTTGACTTCCCACGCCCTATGACGGCAAAGCCCGGCTTAGATTTTAGTTTTAGCGGGCTCAAAACTGCTGCTGCCAATAGCATTCGATCAGAAAAACTGGATGAACAGACTAAAGCTGATATCGCCTATGCGTTCCAAGAAGCCGTGGTTGATACCCTAGCCATTAAATGTAGAAGAGCATTAAAACAAACAGGTCTAAAACGATTGGTGATTGCGGGCGGTGTAAGTGCAAATACGATGCTTAGAATGCAATTAGAAACGATGATGAAAAAAATTAATGGCAAAGTCTATTATCCGCGGCTGGAATTTTGTACTGATAACGGCGCTATGATTGCCTACGCAGGTTTGCAAAGATTAAAGGCCGGTCAGGTTGAGTCTCTAAGTAGCAAAGCAAAACCGCGTTGGTCATTAGATTCTTTGCCAGCTATTTAACGCTGCAGATACAGCATAAAACTGAGCGGGTTTACAGCTTATTTTTTTGATTGTGTAAACCCAGTTGCTCTACCTTTTTCCCATATTTTATTTTCTTGACCGCGCACTAAACGCACGATGTTGTCTTTATGACGCAATATAATCAACAACGCTAACATACACACGGGTAAGGTATATTCTGGTTTTACAAAGTAAGTGATAACTGGCGAAAGAGCGACCGCTAAAATGGCGGCTAAAGAAGAGTAACCAGTAACAAAAACCACGATTCCCCAACAAGCTATTAAAGCGCCAGCCAACTCCGTCCCTATAGGTAACATTGCTCCAAAGGCGGTAGCCACGGCTTTGCCACCTTGAAAGCTGAAAAAAAGTGGGAATATATGTCCAAGACACGCTGCAATAGCGACAAAGCCGAGCATTAACGGGGAAAGCCCAAGATAATAGCTTAACCAAACCGGTATCATGCCTTTTAGAATATCAAACAGTAACACCAACACCGCTGGCAACCTACCACCTAAACGCAACACATTTGTAGCGCCAGGATTGCCTGAGCCATGCATGCGTGGGTTGGGTAAATAAAACAGCTTACTTACGACCATTGCACTAGATACGGATCCTGCCAAATAGGCGGATGTGATCATCAATAATGTCAGTGCTGTCATATACTTGGTCTTCCTAAACAGTTAAACTCGTATTTCAGTTAACTCGTTAGAGTGATTTTTTACGCTACTTGATAAGCGCTGTCACTTTACTGCATTTAGTCACTATAACTGCGCGGATCTGTCATGGACAAAATTATTATACAAGGCTTGGAAGTCAAGTCACTAATCGGTGTTTACGATTGGGAAAGAAAAGCTAAACAAGCGCTGTTAATTGATATTGAGTTAAACGTAGATTTGAGTGTCGCAGCAAAGTCAGATAATGTCAGTGACACCATTGATTATGCTGCTCTAGCGCTGGCTGTAGAAGAGATTGCGAATAATAGCGAATTTCAGCTATTAGAAGCGTTGGCCTCCCATATCATTGAACACTTGTTGAGTTATCAAGGTGTTGAAAACGCTAAGCTTGCTATCACAAAACCCAATATCCTGCCCAACGCCGTCGCGGTGACAGTCGAACTTTCTCGGGAATCTAATTAATTAATGTTACATCAAATTTATATTAGCATTGGAAGCAATGTAGAGCGCGACAAGTATACCCGTGCAGGACTCGATGGATTACATGCTCAATTCGGGGATTTAGTGCTATCCAGTGTTTATGAAAGCGAAGCGGTTGGCTTCAGCGGATCTCACTTTTACAACATGGTGGTAGGCGCCAGAACGACTAAGTCAGTCGGTGAAGTATGTGAAATTCTAAAAGCGATCGAAAATGACAATGGCAGAGTGCGTGGTGAAAAGAAATTTGCACCTAGAACTCTGGATCTTGATTTATTATTATTTGATGATGTTATAACCGAAGACGGGGTGATATTGCCACGTCAAGAAATTGATTATAACGCGTTTGTGTTGTTGCCCCTGTGTGAAATTGCCGGAGATGTTATTCATCCCGTTCAGCAAAAGAGTATTGCCGCTATGTTGGATGATTACGATCAAAGCCAACAAAAATTATGGAAGATAGAATTTAATTGGAGCCCAGCAACATCATGACTTTGTTTGAGATTATTATACTAGCGATTATTCAAGGGATTACAGAATTTCTACCTATTTCAAGCTCTGCACATCTAATTTTACCGTCTGAATTACTGGGATGGCAGAACCAAGGGTTAGCTTTTGATGTGGCTGTTCATGTAGGTAGTTTACTTGCTGTGATGATCTACTTTCGGGCAGATATCGCGCGTATGCTAGTTGCCTGGGTACAATCTGGTTTCAGTCGGCAGCAAACCGACGATAGTAAATTAGCTTGGTGGGTAATTTTGGCGACCATACCTGCTGTGGTATTTGGCTTTGTCGCTAAAGACTTCATCGAAGAGTATGCACGTTCTGCTTTGGTGATTGCCTGTACTACCATCTTTTTTGGTTTGGTGCTGTGGTATGCTGACGCAACGGGCAAGCTAAGTAAGAACATTTACCAACTTACTTGGAAAAATGCTTTATTTATTGGATTAGCGCAAGCAATGGCATTGATCCCGGGGACGTCGAGATCTGGTATTACCATGACAGCTGGATTGATGTTGGGGATGGATAGAGAAAGCGCAGCACGCTTTTCATTTTTACTGTCAATACCAGTGATTTTAGGCGCTGGATTGCTGGCTACGTTAGATTTGTTTCAACAAGAAACCGTAGTCGATTGGGAAGCGTTGTTTTACGGTATTGGTCTATCTTTTGTTAGTGCCTACACCTGCATTTATTTGTTCCTGTCTTGGATTTCAAAAATAGGCATGTTGCCATTTGTGATTTACCGACTGGTACTTGGCGTTGTGCTTTTAGGCTTTGTTTTTTGGTAAGTTGTTAACTGCTATTCAATAAGTGAATTGTATAAACGTTATTAATTTAGAGGTAAATCATGTCTGACACTATTTTTACAAAAATCATCAATCGTGAAATACCGGCTGAGATTATTTTTGAAACGGATCAGGTACTCGCGTTTAAGGATATTAATCCACAAGCGCCAGTGCATTTCTTAGTTATTCCCAAAAAAGCCATTGCTACTATCAATGACCTTGAGCCCGAAGATGCTGAAATTGTAGGCCAGTTGTATCTTGCAGCGGCTGAAATTGCCAAGCAAGAAGGATTTGCTGAGAACGGTTACCGTGCAGTGATGAACTGTAATCCCGATGGAGGTCAGACCGTATATCATATCCATTTACATGTCTTAGCTGGTAAACCAATGGGTTGGCCGCCATATCAAAATAATTTGAAACAACAATTACCTTAAATGAATAAGAGGGTATGTAACCGCTATTCTAGTTAGAGTTAGTATTGGCGAATAAACAGGCTTTGTAAGTAAATGAATTACATTACAAAGCACTGTTCAATCTTTTTCAAACTAAAGTTTAAGTACGTCTTTTCCTTGCTCAAAAGTGATATCCACTGGGATATTAGCATCTGTTAATTTTTGCAAGTCTTCAGCAAGCGTCGATTTTATTAGCCCTTTATCTGCGACCAACTCAGCTACACCTTGGTAATCACCGTCGCCTTGTAAGGTCAAAATACGTTCAGACAGAGCAGAAATAGCTTCGCTCATTTTTTCCATATTTACGCTATACAAACCATTTTCATCTCGGCTAAATGCGCCTTTTTCTTGGAAGAAGTTAAATCGAATCATATTGGCTTTGCCATGTGCGCTTGATGCTCCGAAGCGAACTGAGCGGAATATACCGGCCATAAATGTCACATAATAATCTTCTAGCTGGCCTTCGGTAATAGCCCCTTTATTCAATAATTGTTCAACCATATACAAGCCTAAAATATCGGCTTTACCTTCTTCTAATGCCGAAGCATGCTCTTTTAATGCTCCGCGCACTGTACCTTTGCCATCTAGGGTGTTTTTGATTCCTAAACCGTGAGCGACTTCGTGAAACATGGTATTGGCAAAAAATGCGGTGAAGGTAATGTGTTGGCGTTGTTCCGGCACTATAAGCTGTTCTGAAATCGGCATTAATATATGCTCAAATTTCGCCTGCATAGCATTTTTTAGTTGTAGTCTACGAGTACCATTTTTAAGCTGCACTTCTTCATCATTAGGCAGGTTAATTGCGATTGTTTTACTTCCTGCATTTGAGTGCCCTGCATAATAAATTACATCGTAGGCATTGAGATCAGCGTTGCTGCCTGGCATTTCGGCTTTATATTTATCTGCAACAGGTAGACCTTTTTGTAATTCAGGTAGGTATGCAGCATATTTGGCTAAACGTTCGCTCCAACTCAGGTCTTTTAATAAGACGTAAGCTTCAAACGCGGCGCGGTAACCAAACAATTGGTCTTCATAGGTTTCGATTGGGCCGATAACCAATTCAATTGGGTTGTCCTTCATTTGCATCCAAGCAAAATCAGACGCTTGATAATTGTCTGTCAGCATAGCCTCGGCGCGCATCTTCAGGTAGTTTGCAAACGCTTCATTGTCAGCCAAATCAGCCGCTTTTCTGAGTAATTCTGCTGCGGCTTCTAATTCATCGGCAAAATATTCTGAATATGGAATGTCAATGAGCTGGCCATTGGTATCTCGTGACACCATAGAATATAGATTATCTTTTTGTTCAATATTGCTCGACAGATACTCTTCTTTACTCATGTCTTCTGGGTAAAACTGTGCACCTAATGGCTTTTCATCCGTTTGAGTTAAAAACGGTTTATCACCATTTAATCTATCCCATGGACCATAATTAATATCAGCAAATTTTCGTACTTTGGGGTCATCTAACGAATCCAAAAAGGCCTGTTTAGGTTGACCAAACGCTTGCATCCAAAACAGGTCGTCCATTATCTTCGAAGCATCAATCAATAAACTCAACATTTGTTTTTGGTTGTCACTGTAAGCCGTTAAATCTGCAGTCAAGGCAACAGGGAAATAGATATCTAATCGCTCTTTGGCTTCTGCAACCAACTCTATCTTGGAGGCTTGCTCGCTTGCTTTTTGTTGTGGTTTCGGTGAGTCTTTTGGAGTCGAAGAGTCTGAACATGCAGCCAGCAAAACTGCTGAAATGGTCAATGTAAGGAGTTTTTTTCTAATCATTGTTCATCCTAATTTGTTTTTTTTATTGAATGCATAAATAATTGAATTGCAAATTTAAATTGGTATGCGTAGCTTATAGGCTCTGTAAACAATCAATTGCAGTTTTAAATTAACCTTTTGATAATAGTAAATCGCAATTAAGGTTTGTGGCCTTTATGTATCTTCTAGTCTAACAACACATTTGGGATGAAGATACTGAACAGATTAAATAATGATACGTCTGCTGTCATTTTTATGTCGAGTAGGTCTTTACTCCAATAAATATAGGAAGAAATATGTCCACAGAGAACGCGTTGTTGACCATTCTGGTTGAGAAAATTAAGAATGATACGATTGTTTTGCCTACACTTCCCGCGATTGCGCTTAAAGTCAGGCGTGCCGCAGATGACCCAAATGTTAACCTTAATGCCATGGGGGACATAATTGGGCAAGATCCTTCGTTAAGCGCTAGAATCATTAAAATTTCAAACAGTGCATATTTAGGGCGAACAATTAAAGTGACGTCTGTCTCTCAGGCGGTAACGCGTATTGGTCTTAGTCAAATTAAGAATATTTCTACTGCACTAGCGATGGAACAACTGTTTGTATCCAAAAATGAATTAGTTAAAAACTATATCCGTAAAATGTGGGATCAAACAATTGAAAGTTTGTCTTATGCTGTAGCGACACTGCAGTTTTATTCAAAGTCTAAACAAAAACATTTAAATTTAGACACATTAACACTTGCGTCTTTAGTGCATAACATCGGCGTATTACCGATATTGACAGAAGCAGAGAGACATGAGGAAGTTTTTGCGAACCCTACCTTTTTAAACACCGCAATCATTAAGCTTTCGGGACGAATTGGTGGCAAGATCATGCGTCAATGGGATTTCGATGAACAGTTTATCGTAGTAGCTGAAAAGTGGCGTGATATGAGTTTTCAAACAACTGAGGTTAGCTTCATTGATTTTGTGAGACTTGGAGCAGCGTTAAGTGGCGTATTTGATAGTCAAAAAGATGCGGTGCTAAAGATATGTTTAGAGAAGAAAATAATCGAAGATACAAGTTTATTTGATAGCCCTGAATTTATCGAAGCTCGTACGAGCGCAAAAGCTGTATTTGCCTAAAAAGAAGAAATGTTGCTGTATTAAGATGCGCTTAATACAGCAACCGTTTACTTTTTCTAGTCTTGGTCTAAGGCAAACGTTTTTGTTAGCCACTGAGAAAAACGCACGATTTCTCCAGACATCAGCGTAAAATCTGCATCTAAACGAGCTAATTTGTCTTCTTTGGCGATATCGTCATTTTGCTCTTTTACCACATCAGTAAACTTGAGACGTTTAACGGATAAATCTTCTTCTAACATCGCGGTTAAACTTTCATCCCATTCAATAGCAAGTTTATGCACAAACTTACCTGCACTGATATGTTGCAGAATTTCATCATCCATGAGTTCTTGGTTTTTCACGCGTACAATGCTGTCTTCTTCGCCTTGACCGCGAAATTCAGCTTCTTCTAACAGAATAACATCGCTGGGCGCTGAGGAATCTTGTAACCAGCTGGTAAGTTCACCTTGAATGCTTTTTCGAGATAATGGCACAACAGGTAACGACGTCATGGCTTTACGAATCATGGCTAGAAATACTTCGGCCTTTCCGTCGGCTGAAGAATCTACTACTACAAGGTTGTCTTTGGTTGAGATAAAACCATGAATGAAACTGTTTTTAGTAAAGGCCTGTGGCAATAAACGGCGTATTATTTCTTCTTTTAGATCCTGTTTGGCTTTTTTACCAACCGCAGAACCCGTTTCCGTTTCTATTTGCGCCACTTTCTCTGCTAGTTCTGCATTCACTACTACCGCAGGAAGAATTCGTTCTTGTTTTTTTAAGGTTATCCAAATGCGTCCTTGGGCACTGTGTATCAAACTGCTGCCAGACTCAAATGGTGAAGAAAATCCCATAGTCGACAACTCTTGGCTGTTACACGGACGGAATTTGAACTCAGCTAATTTTTGCTCTAAGTCGTCTTCCTGCCAATCTAAAGGTTGGGTTATTGCAAAGAGTTTTAGATTTTTAAACCACATAATCACTACTTAATTTGGAAAATTTAATGGGTATCCCGCATTGCAAGCGCGTACACAGCAATAGATTTCTAAAGGATACGATGAAGGGCCCGAAGAATAACATGTTTCGAATGAATACGTCTCGGTATAAATCATGGAGCTTAAGCAAAACACTGTTAAGCTCCATGGGGTCTAAATAACGGGGTTATTAGGAGTGAATTGGGAAGCGAATTTCGTAGGTCAAACCTTCTCCCTGTGTGCTGCTCGCCTTGATGGTCCCATCTAATGCTTGAGTGACTAAGTTATACATGATGTGAGTGCCTAACCCACTACCACCTTTGCCGCGCTTGGTAGTAAAGAAGGCATCAAAATGACGCTCTAAGTTTTCTTCAGATAGACCTTTTCCATCATCCGAATAGTTAACAATAATGTCATCATCTTGTTGGCTTACGGAGATCGTTATTTTGCCATTCTCTTTTTCATCTAAACCGTGAATCAAAGAGTTCATAATCATATTGGTAAAGATTTGTGCAATTGCACCCGGGGCACATTTAACTACAAGATTTTCGGGGCAATTAACACTAATGGAATGAGTGGTCTTTTTAAAGTTTGGCGCTAACGATTGAATTACTTCGTGAATATAGTGTTTTAGATCTACATCACGAATCGCTTCACTAGTTTGGTCTACTGCAACTTGTTTAAAACTAGAGATAAGGTCAGAGGCTCGATTCAGGTTACCTAATAATAATTCCGTGGTTTGATTTGCTTCAGACAAAAACGCACTCATTGTTTTACCAGTCAGGGTTTTCTCCTGATATGCTGTTTCTAAATTGTGGATGCGCTCTTGTAGAAAACTTGCTGCGGTGACACCAACCCCTATTGGTGTATTTACGTCGTGGGCAATTCCTGCCACCAAACCGCCAAGGGAAGCCATTCGCTCCGATTCAACAAGTTGATCTTTCGCTATTTTAACGGTTTCCATCGATTCGGCTAGTTCATTGTTTCGTTTTCGTAATTCGTCTTCAATGTATTGACGGTTTTCGTTTTCTTGACGCAATTCACGTTGGTTGACAATCAATTCATCTTTTTGCTGCTCTAAATCCAACATGATTTTACTCAATGAAGCTGTTTTTCTAGCCACTTCTTGTTCAAGCATGATGTTTTGATCATCGAGTTTTCTATTAGCATCAGTTAACTCATTTCTTGCCGAGCGGAGTTTTTGTTTGTAGTCAATCAGGTCGTCGATCAATTTATTATAGGAAACTTGAAGAAGTTTAAGCTCATTGTCATCTTCAATATGCAAATGTAACTTGGATGATTCTGGCCGATTTACATCGAATTCGCTGATCTGTTGGGTAAGCTCTTCTAATGGATCAGTCAGCATTTGTCGAAATGCATTTAGAAATAAAAACACCAGAAATGCCGTCTTTATGATGGCGTTGCCGATTAAGAAAAATACCCCAACTTCTATACGCCCAAAGATGATATTTGCGCTGGAATACAGTGTTACGTCACCAACGTGCGAAGTGCGTCCTGAAAATTCAAAAATGAGCGGGAAAGAATAACCGAATGTGCCACCAGGGTGATCGCGCATGACACCCGTCATGACCATTTCTGGGGGTAACTTTGCGGTACGACCTTTATCAGCTATGTATTGACCATTTTCATCTCGAATTTGCACACCTTCAACGATTGGAAGCGCTATCAAGCCATCTGCCAACGATTCGGCTTGCAAATTATTCAGTTCCCAAATTGCACGTGTCAAACTGACACTAAAAGTATTTTTTAGTGTTTGTAGCTCGCTTTCAATATGATTTTTGGCGTTCAAATATTCGGTTAGAATTTGCCCAACGGTGACGATTAACGTGAGTATGAAGTAAACGGATAACACACGGGTCAACAACTTTTTGGACAAACCAGTTTTGACTTTAGCCATTCACGAACCTTAACAAACTTAATGATTATAACGATTTGAGAAATTAGAGAATATGCGGAAACAAAGTAATTAACAAGTTGCTTGATCTAATTGTTTGTCTTTCTTTCAACTTTACCTGCAAATTGTGAATTATGCTGTTTGTGCATAAAAAAGTTGAGCGGCTCTGAAACCTGTAAGAATATTGAAATAGCACAGCCGCTTTTGCTTTACATGAACGATTTTTGACATTTATATGATATGTTTAATAAAAGTGTCACAACCTATATTAATAATGGCGCCTTTATTATGAGCAGGAACAAATCAATGCCCAGACGAATTTTGCTGGTAGAGGACGAAGCACCCATCAGGGAGATGCTTGAATTTGTGTTAGAACAATCTGGATTCGAAACACAAGCCGCTGAAGATTATCAAGTCGCTTTGGATTTAGTCAAAGAACCTTATCCCGACTTAATTTTACTTGATTGGATGTTGCCAGGTGGTAGCGGTGTGCAGTTAGCGAAGAAGCTAAAGCAGCATGAATTTACCCGCGATATCCCGATCATTATGCTAACCGCACGGGGCGAAGAAGAAGATAAAGTTCGTGGCCTTGATTCTGGTGCAGATGATTACATTACTAAGCCCTTTTCACCGAAAGAGCTGGTGGCACGTATTAAAGCGGTAATGCGCAGAGTTACGCCTACTTCAGCAGAAGAGCCAATCGCAATAAACGGATTGGTGTTGGACCCAGTTTCTCACCGTGTTACGGCAGAAGAAGAGCCATTGGATATGGGACCTACAGAGTTTAAACTGCTACACTTTTTCATGACGCATGTAGAGCGAGTATACAGTCGTGAGCAGTTGTTAGATAATGTGTGGGGAACCAACGTATATGTTGAAGATCGTACTGTCGATGTGCATATTCGTCGTTTACGAAAAGCCATTTCAAAGTTTTCCCATGACAACATGATTCAAACTGTTCGCGGTGCAGGTTATCGCTTCTCCGCAAAAGTGTAATTTTTATACAAGGCAATAGTTGAATCAGCAGTTCAACAGAGGATCCGTTGGGACATGTATTATCCATTTTCATGGTTAAAAAACTTACTAAGAATTTGTGGATTCTATGTCATTGTGATTCTGGTTGGGTTGTACTTTGATGCATTGGCTGTAGCCATTGCATTTGGTTCAACTTGGTTGTTGGGTTTTTACTCATGGCATATGTACCGTTTCAACCGTTGGGTATGGCATAGCAAAAAGATGACTCCACCCAAAGCCACTGGGTTTTGGGAGCATGTTTATGAAGGTGTATATTACATCCAGCGACGCAATCGTCGTAAACGTAAAGAACTTACGCGTATGGTTAAACGCTTTCGCGAAGGTTCAGAGGCGTTGCCAGATGCTACGGTTGTGGTGGACTCTAATGCCTGTATTGTATGGTGTAATAGACTGGCGCGAATAGAATTGGGCTTGCGTTGGCCGCAAGATTCTGGTCGTCGTGTCGATAATCTCATTCGCCATCCTAAATTTATCGAATATTTCCATAGTGGCAAATATGACTATCCTGTGGAAGTTCCTTCACCTTCAAATGTTCAGAAGATATTTGAGTATCGCATCATGCCCTATGGCGAGAAACACTTGTTGCTCATCGCCCGCGATGTCACTCGATTGACTCAATTAGAACAGATGCGAAAAGATTTCGTAGCTAACGTATCCCACGAATTACGTACACCATTGACGGTATTAAATGGTTATTTGGAAATGTTACCAAGCACAGAAAATGTGCCTCCTGCCTTTATGAAAAAGGCCTTCAATGAAATGCGTTCTCAATCAGAGAGAATGCAAAATTTAGTGGAAGAATTATTGGTACTTTCTAGAATCGAAGCCAGCTCGGAACGTGTGTTTGAAAAATCGGTTAATGTGCCGCAGATGTTGGCCGCGATTCAGGTTGAAGCGAATACATTAAATAAAGACAAAAACCATCAAATTATTTTTGATATTGATACGTCATTGCGCGTATATGGAATTGAAACTGAACTGCGTAGCGCATTTTCGAATTTGATTTTTAATGCGATTAACTACACTCCTGCACCAGGCATAATTCATGTGACTTGGAATAAACAAAATGAACAAGCACATTTTTCTGTGAAAGATAATGGTGAAGGTATTCCTGAGAAACATTTAAACCGATTAACCGAGCGATTTTATCGAGTGGATAAAGCGCGTTCCAGAAAAACTGGAGGATCTGGTTTGGGTTTATCTATTGTTAAACACGTTTTAACCCATCATAATTCAAAGCTAGATATTATTAGTGAAATGGGGGTTGGAAGTGAATTTTCTTTTTCTTTTTCCAGTGAGTTGTCTGTTCAATCCTCTGCCACAGGGGCGTTGGAAAAACAGCTTTGAGTAAGCGTTCAATTAAAAACATTTTACAATGGATATGTGCCAGTTTTGCTGCGTTAAGTTGTTTAACTTTGGCAGCTGAAACATATCAAAAACAACCGGGGTTAGCGGGCTCTATTACTGTGGTTGGTTCTGATACTATGGCCAATCTCATGACAATTTGGTCGGTGGAGTTTAGACAACTTTATCCTCAAGTAAAATTTCAGATTCAAGCTTCAGGTTCTTCTACTGCACCCCCAGCATTAACTGAGGGCATTTCTGATATTGGCCCAATGAGCCGTGAATTACATACCAGTGAAATTCGCTATTTCAGCGGTAAACATGGTTATCAGCCATTGTCATTAAAAGTTGGAATCGATGCTATTGCGTTATTTGTGGACGTAAATAACCCTATTAGCAAGTTATCCATCCAGCAAGTCGATAGTATTTTCTCCGCTACTCGGTTCTGTGGTTACCACGAAGAAACACAATATTGGCGTCAGTTGGGTGTTGCAGGAAGCAATGCGAATCGTAAGATACAGATTTTTGGACGTAACTCAGTATCGGGTACGTACGGATTGTTTAAACGTTTAGCGCTATGCGACGGCGATTTTAAAGCGACAGTAAACGAACTTCCCGGATCTACATCCGTCATTCAATCTGTGGCTTTTTCAAATGGCGCGATTGGCTACGCGGGTTTTGGTCATAAAACAGCAGCAGTTAAAGCGTTGGCGATTGCTGATTACTCTGGTGAATTCATTCCTGCGACAAGTCAAACCATATCTAGCGGTAAATACCCGTTGTCACGCTTTTTATATTTGGTAGTAAATAAACCTCCCAATGCATCTTTGCCGTTACTGGAGCAGGAATTCCTGCGTTTTGTATTGTCAAAGGCGGGTCAAAAAGCGGTAGAGCAAGAAGGGTATGTTGGTATGCCTGATAATATGCTAAACACACAACTCAAAGCACTAATTTCAGACTGAGTTTTCAAACTTGGTGTAACTAGTAAAGGTCGATTGAATGTCTTCATTACCACAAAACTGGAAATCTTGGGTATTACAAAGCTTGCTACAAGGTAGTGACAGCATAGAGATTTTGAAAATTTTATTACAGAATGGATTTACTTTTGAGGCCGCTAAAAAAGCCTTAGGCAGCAACTTACCCGCAGATATCCAATGCAACAAAGATGCGGCATTCTATCGCCGAATAGCACAGCCCAAACTGTTGAATAATTTACATCAGTATGATGCACAAGTGATAGATGATAGTCGCGTGCAAATGATTAAAATTGATAACTTCTTAACCGCACAAGAGTGCGAGGCTTTGGTCGCGTTAACTAAGTCAAAATTGCGACCTTCAGAAATTCCGGAAAGAGAAGGGGACCAGTATAAAGGTTTTCGCACTTCATCTACCTGTGATCTACCTTTTACTAAAGATCCATTGGCACACGAAATTGATCAGAAAATTGTCGATGCTTTAGGCTTGGGGGTAGGTGAAAAAGAAGTCATTCAGGCACAACATTATGCCATAGGTCAGGAATTTAAAGCGCACTGCGATTACTTTGTGCCAGGTTCAAAAGACTTCAAAACGTATTCGAAGGACGGTGGCCAGCGAACTTGGACCTTTATGATTTATCTTAATGAGTTGTGTGAAGGCGGAGAAACCGAGTTTGTTAAATTGGGTATTAAGTTTAAGCCTAAACAGGGGACCGCGTTAGTGTGGAACAACCTACATGAAGATGGCTCAATTAATGAAGATACATTACATCATGCACATCCAATTGAAAGTGGTGAGAAAGTAGTGATAACTAAATGGTTTCGAGAGGATAGTTTCGTACCAATGAGCAAATCTGAACGAGTTTAGATCGTCTTTATATAAACACCTGCTGTACATAACCAGCGGCGTGAAATCTACATATATTAAAACCTAAATAAAACTACCTAGAAAACCGCGTAGCATTAGAACAAATTTTAAACAGGGAGTTTATTACAACAATTATGAAACTTTTGTGACAGTTCTGTAATGTAACAAAACTGTCATTGAGCTTGGGTAACCTTCTCGCGATTTTAAAACTTTCGTTATCAAGTCATTAAATAGAAAAAACTTGAAACTATTTTACACTCGCATTTGGAGAGCTCGATGGAAATCAAAAACATCTTTAAGGTAAGCGCTATTGCAACTGCTTTGGTACTTGCTGGTTGTGGTGGTGATATCAATATTAGCGAAGGCGATATTGATAACAGTTCTACAGTAAATAACCCACCAACTACCACCCCAACACCAACGCCAACTCCAACTGACGACGCTCCAGGTGAATCAAGTACATTCCTTAGCGGTACTGTTTCAGATGCTTTAGGTGAAGCTGTTGAAGTACGCACTCTTTCTGGCAGATTAACCGATGCTGATGAAGGCGATAACGGTAAAATTACATTAACCAATGACATTGTTTGGGCACTAGAAGGTGCTGTATTTGTTGGTAGTGATAATGCGGACAGCACAGTTTTAGAAATAGAAGAAGGTACTATCATCTTCGGTCGCAATGGTAGCGACTATTTGGTTATTAGCCGAGGTTCGCAAATCGAAGCGATGGGGTCATCTACTGATCCAATCATCATGACGTCTTATAACGATGTTATTGGTGATGAAGTTGGCGCAGGCCAATGGGGTGGTTTAGTTCTTTTAGGTAATGCTCCTTCTAACAAGTGCCCAGCAGATGCAGATTGTGCACTTCAAGTTGAAGGTGTAGAAGAAGGCGCTGTGTTTGGCGGTGACGCTGAAGATGACAATTCCGGTATCTTGAACTATTTAGTGGTTAAGTACGCTGGTTTTGAAGTTGCACCTGATAACGAACTTAACGGTATCACGTTTGGTGGTGTAGGTTCTGCGACCGAAGTCGATTATATCCAAGTTCACGCAAACGCTGATGACGGTGTAGAGTTCTTCGGTGGTAATGTTCAAGCTAAGCACTTGGTATTAACGTCTAACCAAGATGACAGCGTTGATTGGGATAACGGTTTCCGCGGTAAGCTTCAATATGTATATATTGAGCAAGACAAAGCCAACGGTGATGCTAACCGTGGTATCGAGGCAGATAACGATGGTTCTACTCCTGATTTAGAGCCTCAATCTAACCCTTTAATTTCTAACATCACTATTATCGGTAATGATTTCGACGGTGAAGATGATTCAGAAGGTGTTTATCTTCGTGAAGGTACCGGTGCGCAAATTTATAACATGGTAATTACTGGTTCAAATGGCATGGGTGAGTGTCTAGAGGTTGAAGGCGTATTAGAAAGCCAAACTAACCTTAGTGACGGTACTATTACCATTGAAAATTCAGTTATGGCATGTACTAACGGCGAAAACTTTAAAAACGGTTCGCTTCCAGAAGGTGCGTCTCATACCATCGTTGATTTAGAAACATGGTTCTTGGAAGAAGGTCGTAATAACCGCGTATCTGAATCAGTTATGCTTAACTCTGATGGAACGCCAATGACAGGATCATTGCTTCTTGAAGGTGCTGCTGATGCTTCGCAAGTGGATGGTTTCTTCGATGCAACTTCATTTGTAGGTGCAGTAACTTCTGATGACGATTGGCGTCAAGGTTGGGCATTCGGATTTGGTGGCGGAACTGTTAAAGTAACCCAGTCTGCTTCAGGTTGCCCTGCAGGCACGACTACTATTGCTGCTGCAGATGGCGTCACTAATACCTGTGAAATTTCTGGTCGTATCACGTCAGATTTGACCCTTACTGAAGGAAACTTATACGCACTTTCTGGTGCAGTATTTGTTGGCGGCGATAACGAAAACAGTGCAACACTTGAAATTGAAGCGGGTGTAACCTTATTTGGTCGTTCGGGTAACGATTACTTAGTCGTAAGCCGCGGTTCACAAATCGAAGCTTTAGGTACCGCAACAGACCCAATCACTATGACCTCTGCCGCTGCTGTCACTGGTGGTCTTGAATCAGGTGCTGCTGGACAATGGGGTGGTTTGGTTCTTCTAGGTAACGCTCCATCTAACAAGTGTCCTGTAAATGCAGATTGCGCACTTCAGGTTGAAGGTGTGCAAGAAGGTGCGGTATTTGGTGGAACAGAATCTGACGATAATTCAGGCACACTTCGCTACGTTCGTGTTATGCACGGTGGATTCGAGGTTGCACCTGATAACGAATTGAACGGTGTAACATTCGGTGGTGTTGGTTCAGGTACAACTGTTGAATATTTACAAGTTCACAAAAACGCTGATGACGGTGTTGAATTCTTCGGTGGTTCAGTAGATGTTAAATACCTAGTCTTAACCGGTATTCAAGATGACGCAATCGACTGGGATAATGGTTTTACAGGTCGTATTCAATACGCGTTAATAAAAGCTGCTGCAGATAACTCAGACGCTAACCGTGCATTCGAATCAGACAACGACGGTTCAACACCAGATATCACTCCTCAGTCTAATCCTACTGTTGCTAATGTTACTATTATTGGTAACGACTTTGACGGTGAAGATGATTCAGAGGGTGTTTATCTTCGTGAAGGTTCAGGTGCGCAACTATCTAACTTCATCATTACTGGTTCTGCTGGAATGGGTGAATGTTTCGAAGTTGAAGGTGTATTAGAGAGTCAAACAAACTTGGGTGACGGAACTATTACTTTCACCAATTCAGTTATTGCTTGTGAAAACGGCGAGAACTTCAAAGATGGTGCATTGCCTGAAGGTGCTACACATACCATTGTTGATTTAGAAGATTGGTTCTTAAACACGCAAACTGGAAACGCGGTTGCCGCTAACCAAGCAGCTGTGTTAGATGGAATATTCAGTATCTCTGATGTAACGCCTAAAGACTTTTCGGGTGATACATTCTTTGATAATGCAGACTTCGTTGGTGCGGTTAAAGCTGACGCTGACTGGACTGCTGGCTGGACTGTCGGTCTGGAATAGGGTTCTTTATTAACTCGTTTTTAGATTTGATATGCGCTTTTTTGGAAACAAAAAAGCGCATTTATGATTAAGATAAAAGACACAACTAATAAGGCAGCAACATCGCTATTACAAACGTATACAGCTGCCAATGTGTACGACAATGAGGTTAATAATGAATACGCCTTTTAACAGGTTTCCTCTTAAACCAATTTCTTTAGCCATTTTAGCAGCTGCTACTTTGCCAAGTGCTTCGTTATATGCTCAAGATGGGTCTGAAGATGTGATAGAGGAAGTTGTTGCTACTGGAACACGTCTAAAGGGGACAGCGACTGCTGTACTTCAAGAACGTAAAAACCAAGCTTTTGTAGCAGATATTCTCGGCGCTGATCAAATATCCCGTACGGGTGATAGTGATGCTGCAGCGGCTCTTCGTCGTGTAACCGGTCTTACGTTAGTAGATGGTAAGTTCATTTATGTACGTGGTCTGGGTGAGCGTTACTCAAGTACCCAATTAAATGGAGCGTCAGTTCCTAGTCCTGATCCAACGCGTTCAGTTATTCCATTGGATTTATTTCCGTCTGATATTATCGAAAGTTTATCAGTTCAAAAATCGTTTTCTCCGTCAATGCCAGCGGCATTCGGTGGTGGTAACGTTGATATTCGGTTGAAGTCTATACCCACAGATTTTGTCTTCAATATGACGGGTAAAATAGGCTCGAATACAAATAACTTTGACGATGCCTACCAATACAATGGTGGCAGTGATGATTGGATGGGGGAAGACGACGGAACTCGCGCCGCACCTGATTCAATTGTTGCGCTTTGGGACAGTAAACAATTCCTTGATGATTTAAGTACCACCGAAGCACGCGACATCTTAAAAGAATTAAATAAAGATTATGATCCCGTTTTACAAAGTGTTGATCCAGATTACGGATTTAACCTATCGCTTGGGAATAATTTTGATTTAAACGAAGACTTTAGAGTCGGTTTTTTGCTGACCGCTGGTTACGATAACAGTTGGGACGTCAGCGAAGGATTTATCGGTGAACAAGCTCAGCGAAGTGGTGATTTAATTTCGTTTCCACGTTTCTTTGATGAAGTGGATATAACCGAACACACTGTTCGTTGGTCTGGTATGGCAAACTTTGGGATTGATTACAATCGCAATCATCGTGTAGATTTTTCTTCAGTTGCTTTAAATGATACTCGTGACCAAATCAGTGAAAAAGTGGGTAACACCAATAACATCCAATTGAGCGATGGTCAGCGTATTCGTGACTTTGAAGTTGTTTATGAAGAGCGTCAAATGTGGTCGAATCAGATTCGCGGCCAACATACATTTACCGATTTAAACTTCTTAGGTTTTGATTGGCAGTTTACTAAAAGTCGCTCGAGCCGTTACGCACCTGGCGCTATCAACACGCGTTTTATTTTGACCGATAATAATGAAGACGGCATTTATGATAAGGATACTGAGAGTTCCTTAACCAATGCAACTACCGCCGCTCGTTATCAATTCCAACGTTTGGATGATAGAGTTGAAAACTTTAGTTGGAATCTAAATTATCCGTACGCTATTGATAAATTCGATATGGAATTTAAAGTGGGTGGTGATTTTGTCACTAAAGCCAGAACAGCAGAAAACCGTCGCTTTGACGTGAATACGCGTGGTTTTTCTAGCAGTTCTACTTTGCAAGGTGGTGTATTTAGTGAAATCTTAAGTGATGCTAACTTAGATGCCGCTGAATTATCTTCCATTGCCTTGTTATCTGATACTACGATTGCTGGTGATGATTATGTTGCTGCACAGAAAGTGGACGCGTATTACTTTGAAGCAGATATTTTCTTTGACAATACATGGCGTATCAGTGGTGGTGTGAGATGGGAAGATTACCGTCAAGCAGTTGTGCCGTTTGATCCTAAAACTAATCAAATTGATTTGTCAGATGAAGCAGACCGAGCACAACTCGCATTCCAGGAAAGTGACTTTTATCCTGCGTTGGCAGTCACTTATATCATGAGTGAAAAAGTGCAATTCAGAGCAAGTTACGGCGAAACCGTAGTACGTCCTGATACTCGTGAACTCGCATCTTCTACTTACATAGATCCGTTAACTGATTTTCCTATTGGTGGTACACCTGGTTTGCGTACAACGCAAATTAAGAACTATGACTTCCGTTGGGAATGGTATTTAGATCAAGGCGATAACGTGTCAGTTGCACTTTTCTATAAAGATATGGACAGTCCAATTGAATCCGTTCAATCGCCAGCTCAGGATGGCCCACCGCTTGTACGTATTGCTAATGCAGAAAATGGTGAGTTATACGGTGTTGAATTTGAATTCTTAAAAGGATTAGGTTTCATTGGAGAAGGCATTTGGGATAATTTGTTTGTCTCTGGTAACCTCACTTTAAGTGATTCGGAAATTCAATTAAATGGTCAGAACGTGGTTGAACAAACAGGTGTGTCAACGTCGGTTACCAACTTAACCCGTCGTCTGACAGGTCACTCTGAATATGTTGTGAATACGCAGATAGGTTTTGATTCTGATAATGGCGAACATTCTGCGTCTTTAGTTTACAACGTGTTTGGTGAGCGTATTCTAATTCCAGGAATCGATGGTTTTGACGACAGTTTTGAGCAGCCATTCAATTCATTGGATTTAGTTTATACCTATTACCCAGACTTCAATACCACGGTGAAGTTTAAAATTCAAAACATGTTAGATGAACAAAAAGAAATCGTTTTTGAAGAAAAAGTGTTACGTTCTGAAACCAGAGGTACTAGTTTCAGTTTGTCACTTAAATACGAATTCTAATAATTCATATTGAAGTATCAAAAAAGCCGCATAAGCGGCTTCAGACTGTTGAAAAAGCCCTAGACGAAAGTCTGGGGCTTTGATCTAATAGGCATAGTGAAATTCGGAGAGTCCACCATGCTAACCCCAAAGTCCCCACAACAATACGAGTTTGAAACGGTTTATATCAACGAGCTTGTGCCAGAAGACCACTTGGTTCGCTTGATTGATATGGCGATTGATTTCGAGTTCATCCGCGATGAAGTGGCTCATCTATATTGTCAGAATAATGGTCGCCCTTCGGTT
>NZ_BAEN01000056.1 GCF_000314975.1 Aliiglaciecola lipolytica E3 | reverse complement strand
TCAAGGTAGAGCTCTACTTATAGTTCTGCATGGTTGTACCCAATCTATCGACGCCTATTTAAATGCACAGCTTGAAGTTGCTGCAGAAACATACGGTATGGTAGTAGCGGTGCCAGATGCAATGAATAAAGCAGGCTTTAGCTGCTGGTCCTATTGGCAAGGCACAAAATCACGCACTGCGGGCGACTATAAAAATCTAATCAATCTAGCCATTGCGTTACGCAGTGACTCAGCCTACAACATTGATGATGATCAGGTATATATTTCTGGCCTTTCTTCAGGCGCTTCTTTTGCAAATACCACAGCATGTATCGCACCTGATGTTTTTGCTGGCATGGGCATTAGCGCAGGGCCAAGTATCGGCACTAGTTCCAGCGGGGCCTTAGGAAGTTGCGAGACAGCCAATGTTGCTAGCCGCTGTCAATCGTATGCAGGATCGTTTGCATCTCACTTCGACACGCAAATTGCGTCTATAGCGCATGGGGATGCAGATACCACCGTAGACAGTTGTTATAACCAGCAAAACGCGCAAGGCATGGCAGGCGTTTACAACGTATCTCAAATTCCCGGTAGTCAACAGATAAATCTGGCGGGCAGAACGGCCGATGAAACTCTATGGCAAGACAACCGCGTATCCATGTTATGGCTAAATGGTGTTGACCACTCGTGGTCTGGTGGGCAAGGCGCAAGTGGTTCTTATATTAGTGGCGCCGGAATCAATTATGCTATGTACTTAGGCCAATTTTTTGCGGACAATAATCAACGAGTCAGCCGCAATGAAGCCCCTGTTGTGAACGTACTTAATACACAGGAAAACAATAGTACTATTGTCATTACGGGTTCTGTATCGGACATCGATGGACAGGTTGTACAAGTTGACTTTGAACTAGAAGATTCTGTGGGGAACACCTATTCTTTAAGTACACAAACCCTAACCAATAATAACTTTACTGTTACAAGTGCTAGTTTACCTGATGAGCTCTACACAGTTTCAGCAGTGGCAACAGACGATCAAGGAACTGAATCTGAAACGGCAACAAGTACGGTCCGAGTGGGTCCACCGCCACCGGCCACGGCACCAAATCTAAGTGAAGTAATTGCCACAGTGAATAGCCAATGCGCAACCGTATCCGGAAAGGTTGTGGATGTTAATCAGAATCTGACCAGTGTTGTCGTTGCATTTGCAAATGGCAATCAAACAGCCCAAGTCCAAGGCAATTTGTTTAGTGCACAAGCGTGTAATTTAGCCGGTGGCCAACAAAGCGCAACGATAACCGCAAGCGATGATACGAATCTGCAGTCGAGTGAATCCGTTACGTTCACCATTGATGCAGGACAAACCGCCACGTTAGACCAACACATCAATGCAGGCAGATTAGATTATACAAACTATGCAAATTGCTATTTAGAATACAGCTCTAATGCATTCAAACTTAATGAAGTAGCCACTACAGCGCAGCAGTGTCAGTGGCAAGATGATGATGCCAGTTGTACTGGGCCGGTTCAGGCTTGTAGCAGTTCAGGTGGTGGAGACGGCGGTGACGGCGGTGACGGTGGTAGCCAAACCTGTGAACAGTTCACAACCTATAATTATTATCATAAAACAGCAGGTAGAGCTTATAGCAGCGGCAATCCTTATTCGCCAAACTACTTCGCACAGGGCAGTGATGATGCTATGGCAGGTTCTACTTGGGGCAATACCACATTGCATAGCAGTGATGCACAAACATGGTCGGTAGGAAGTTGTCCTTAGTCGGTACTCTTTATCGAGAAAGTTTATAAATAGCTAAAAGTATTTCAATGTAAACTGGCCAGAGGTGTTTATCATTACCCTCTGGCTTTTTTAGTAAAAGATAATGCCTTACGAAAGATAACTAGTGATGATTAGGTTTAGCCTAAATCGGTAAACGGGTCCAATTTAAGAGATGAAGCGGCGCTGGATGGATTGAAAACTGAGCATAAGTCGACCAATATTGAGTGTAGATATTATCCCTCGCTCACTAAGGACATCGTTATGCATCATGACACTATTGAAGCTATTGCAGAAGAATTTTGGCAACAAGGTTTTGTCGCGCTACCCAATTTCTTTGAATCCCAAGTGATGCAACAATTGCACTCGATTATTCTAGAGCACTTTTCCGATTCTCCACAGTATTTACATGATGCCGATTTCATCGAGAAATCTAAAGCAGAGGTAATTCCCTGGTTTCCACAAAGCGATGGCATCACTCAATTTGACAAGATCGAGCAAAACTCACAATTAAAAAGTTTAACCGAAGAAATTTTGGGAGCTGACTGGAAAACCCAACAATGCATGGTCATGCTGTCAAAGCCCCAATCCAAAGGTCAAGCATGGCATCAAGATTGTCCGCCCGAAGATCAGCAATCATTTAACCTGAATCGATTGGTGTACACAATGGATGTTAATGATGAGGTAGGTGGTCACGTGGTAATCAAACCCAAAAGTCATCTTAGCGGTGAAATAACTACTGGAGAGTTATTTGAAGATTTTGAAGATCAAGTGGTTCTTGCGCCCAAAGCAGGCACTTTAGTATTAATCCATGGTCACTGTTGGCACCGGGTAAAACCGGTTAATAACCAATCGCGGGTTTCGACTAATTTCAGGGCAATACCAAAAGGCATTCCTGAAGGGATCACTGATATCTGCGTTTATCGCAATATGCGCTACCAATTTTCTACTTCTACGATGCTAGTAGAACGTTAGCAACTTCTTCGCCTATGGCCAATGATGCAGTCAGTCCCGGTGACTCAAAACCATATAGATTAACTAATCCTTTGACTCCATGCGTGTCAGCAGTTTGTATCATGAAGTCATGGGCCGTTACCCCTTGCGGATGAAGTTTAGGGCGAATGCCAGCATACGCGGGATGCAAACTGTCATCTTTTAAAGATGGCCAATACTCTCTGATTTTTGCATAGAATTCGGTGCTTTTCGTAGGATCAACACGATAATCCAAGCGATCGACCCACTCCACATCAGGACCAAACTTGACTCCACCACCTAAATCTAATGTGGAATGCACCCCTAACCCTGCACTTTCCGGTAACGGATAAATCAAGTGTGAAAAAGGTGATTTACCGGACAACGAAAAATAACTACCTTTAGCATAATACAAAGGAGGGATGGTATTAACAGGCACCCCGGCAAATCGCTGCGCTAAAGGTTGCGCGTGTAAGCCGGCGCAATTAATCACAAATTTGGCTTTTAATACACAAGGTTGCTCACCGCCTACATGCAAAGTTATGCCCTGCTCTTGGCATGTCGCTTTAACAACCGGGCTTCCCAAAGCTATCGCTCCACCAGCACTCTCAATATCACCTTGTAAATTTAGCATCAACCCATGGCTGTCAATAATCCCCGTAGAGGGTGAATAAAGACCTGCATTACAACGAATTTCAGGCTCTAAAGCATTGACTTGTTGTTGGCTTAACAATTGAAGATCATCAACCTGATTGGCAATTGCCTTGCGTTGGATCTCTTGCAGTTTAGTTTGCTGCGTGTCTGATGTAGCGACAATCAGTTTGCCACAGCGTTGGTAATGAATATTTTTATCATCACAATAGCTATACAGCATCTTATTACCTTTGACACACAACTTGGCTTTTAGCGAGTTTGGAGGATAGTAAATACCAGCGTGAATCACCTCACTGTTGCGCGAGCTTATTCCAGTACCAATTTGTGTTTGGCCTTCCAATACAACGGTTTCTATATTAGACAACGCCATTTGTCTGGCCACTGCTAGCCCTATGACGCCAGCGCCAATGACAACACATTCAACTGATTCAACCAATCTGCTACCTCTACTGTCTAGATTTCATTTTACACCTTACAGACCTTAGCGGCATTTCATTACTACAACCATAATTTTAATACTTACATGCCATTAATTTATTTGGATCGGCAATTTTTTATACCTAATCAGGTTTTTTTCTAACGAGTGCAAACAAACGCTAGTTTTTAGCTCTTAGACCCTTTAGTGTTAGGGGTTCTAGCTTTAATAACGAAGTTAGTCTAATTAAAATAAAAATAATAATAAAAAAACATAAAACCCTACGGAAAATCGTTAATGAATACTGAAAAAATAACCAAATATTTAGATATAAACGGCATTTTGAATGCCACGGAGATAATTCATAATCCATCTTATGAGTTTTTGTTTAGCGAAGAGACAAAAAGCGGTTTAACTGGTTGTGAAAAAGGTATTGAAACTGAACTAGGCGCGGTATCAGTCGACACAGGTATATTTACTGGTCGTTCGCCCAAAGACAAATATATTGTGCGGGATGACACGACAAGGGATACAGTTTGGTGGTCAGATCAAGGGACTAATGATAATAAACCCATTTCTACCGAAGTATGGGATCAATTAAAACAAACCGTAACTCAGCAATTGTCAGCTAAACGTTTGTTTGTGGTGGATACATTTTGCGGTGCAAATGCGGATACGCGTTTAAAAGTGCGCTTTGTTACAGAGGTGGCTTGGCAAGCACACTTTGTTAAAAACATGTTTATTCGACCAACAGAGCAAGAACTTGAAGACTATGAACCTGATTTCTTGGTACTAAACGGTTCTAAAACCGTTGACAAGTTATGGAAAGAACACGGTTTAAATTCAGAAAATTTTGTTGCTTTCAATCTTACCGAAAAAGTTCAGATTATAGGGGGAACTTGGTACGGTGGAGAAATGAAGAAAGGTATGTTCTCAATGATGAACTATCTACTTCCCCTCAAAGGTATTGCTTCGATGCATTGTAGTGCCAATGTAGGTAAAGATGATGACGTGGCGATATTTTTTGGTTTATCAGGTACCGGCAAAACGACACTTTCCACTGATCCACACAGAAAATTAATTGGTGATGATGAGCATGGTTGGGATGATAATGGAATCTTCAACTTTGAAGGTGGCTGTTACGCCAAAACCATTAAGCTAAGCAAAGAACAAGAGCCTGAGATCTATGCAGCAATCCGCCGCAATGCTTTGCTAGAAAATGTGGCAGTTGATGAGAATGGAAAAATAGACTTCGATGACAATTCTAAAACTGAAAATACTCGAGTCTCTTATCCAATAGATCATATTGAAAATATCGTCCAGCCTATATCAAAAGCAGGTCATGCTACCAAAGTAATTTTCTTAACAGCGGATGCATTTGGCGTCCTCCCTCCAGTTGCTAAATTAACTCCGCAACAAGCTGAGTATTACTTTTTGTCTGGCTTCACTGCCAAACTAGCAGGAACTGAAAGAGGCATAACCGAGCCCACACCGACGTTTTCAAGTTGTTTTGGTGCAGCCTTTTTAAGTTTACATCCAACTAAATATGCAGAGGTTCTGCGAAAACGCATGAACGCTGTAGGTGCAGAAGCCTATTTAGTCAATACTGGCTGGAACGGCAGCGGCAAACGCATTTCAATTAAAGCGACTCGTGCGATCATCGACGCGATATTAGACGGTTCGATTAGCCAGGCCGAAATGACTGACCTTCCAATATTTAATCTATCTATACCTAAACAACTCGTAGGTGTAGAAGAAAATTTGCTGGATCCGCGTGACACCTATGAACAGCCTGACTTGTGGACCGAAAAAGCCACCAAATTAGCGACCTTGTTTACGGAAAACTTTATTAAGTTCACTGATAATGACGAAGGTAAAGCAATTTGTGAAGCAGGTCCTAAATTATAAACTCAGATTGTTTGTCTGTAGATATTAATCCACACAAAAACTAACTGAATATCTAAAAGGCTTTCTAATAGGAAGCCTTTTTAACGATTGGCTCCCTTCCCTCCTTTAATCTGCAGTTAACTGACCCAGATCAAAACGCAAACTTCTGATACTGATGTAATACCAATATTGAAAAAAGCCTACGTTTATCAACCTAAGGAATACTAAAGTATGACGAACGAACGCGTGTTGATCTTGCTAAAAATAGTGATGTGCTGTGGTTTATGTTTGATATTGTTGGGGATCTATTTGCATTTATTTAACCAAACAATTGAAGAAATGGGCGTACAAGGAATGATCATTAGCGCAGCCTGCGTTGCAATAGGAATGGTGCTATCGCTACCGACCAAAATGGTGATTACGTTTATTTTAGTCAAACGAGAAGCAGAGCTTCAAAAACAATCAGTTCAAATTTCAAACAAATAAATCACTCAAAAACTTGACTAATATTCAACCAACATTATACTGTATAAAAACACAGTTATGGTTAGGAGGATATTATGACAGCTGAATTGATTACTTTACGCAATACACTTTGTGAGTCTAGCCGTAATGAAATGCAGCAACAGCTAGCTTATCAACAAAGCAAAGAAAAAGAACAACGCGATAAACAATATGACAACCTTGTTAATCGCTTAGATAAATTGAGAGCCCTTGCCAAAACAAAAAATGGCGATAACAACCTAAAGCGAAAAGTCCAAACAAGCTTTGCGTTTTAACTGTGCTTTATTTAAGAGCTGGAATTAACCAGCTCTTAGATTTTCAATTCGCTTCTCAAGGGGCGGATGACTTGAAAAAAGCTTCTGAATTTTACCTGCGTTGATGGCAAAAGCAGCCATTTCGTCAGGCATATCGGGCGTTCCTTGAAAGCTTTTCAGCTTGGCAAGCGCGGCTATCATATTAGCTTTTCCAGCTAATTTTGCACCGCCTTCATCCGCTCTAAATTCTCTGTAGCGAGAAAACCACATGACCAACATCATAGCTAAAAAGCCCAGAATAATTTCAGCAACAATAGACACTATCCAAAATGCGGGACCATGTCCTCTTTCTACCTTGAACACTACCCTGTCAACGACATGCCCGATGACTCTGGAAAGAAATACGACAAACGTGTTCACAACACCTTGAATCAGAGTCATGGTTACCATATCACCATTGGCAACGTGGCTAACTTCGTGAGCTAATACAGCTTCAACCTCATTCTTATTCATATGTGAAAGTAAGCCAGTACTCACAGCAACCAAGGCATTATTTCGATTCCATCCGGTAGCAAACGCGTTGGGTGACGGACTATTAAAAAGCCCTACCTCAGGCATACCAATACCGGCCATTTCCGCTTGACGTCGTACCGTTTCAACAAGCCATCTTTGAGTTGAATCAGTAGGCTGTTCGATAACATGCACACCCATGGCTCGTTTAGCCATAAACTTAGAAAGAAATAGCGAAATAAACGCACCGCTAAAGCCAATTACCGCAGCGTAAACCATTAATGCGGTCAAATCTAAGTCGACACCGTTCTCAGCTAATAATCCCTGAAAACCAAAAAGACTGAAGGTCACACTTAACAGTGCGATAATGGCAATGTTGGTACCTAAAAATAGAAATATTCTTAACATTTATCGCTCCTTTAATTCATCATCACCACTTTTTATTCTAGACACAATAAAGTTGTGGTGACATAAATTCTTTAATTTCTAGCAATATGGGACCATTAAAAAAATCTGCAATAGAATGAATTCAAATATTAAGACTATTTTTTTGGTCATTATTTCAATGAGCTTCTCATGGATTAGCCCATTAACTGCTAAAAATTCCCAAATCACCAATGTAAAAGGAGATATTGCAAAGTAAATTGTTGTTCAGTATCAATATCTCGCTATAATTTGTTATTCTTTGTTAAAGACAAAATTTAAATTTAGGTCGTTGGAGATTATTGTGAAATTAAAAGCGTTGTTGAGCGTGTTAGTTGGAAGTCTGTTGATGTTTGCTGTACAAGCGCAAGACATGTCTGAAGAAGATATTAAATCACGCATAGAGCCAGTAGGTTCGGTACATGTGGCTGGTGCTAAAGCTGATACAGGCGCAGCTGCTGGTCCTCGCTCAGGTGAAGATATTTACAATGCATCTTGCTTTGCATGTCATGCATCTGGTGTATTGAATGCACCGAAATTGCATAATGCAGCTGATTGGGCGCCACGACTTGAAAAAGGTTTTGATGAAGTATTAAGCAACGCTTTAAATGGTATAGGTTCTATGCCACCACGTGGGACCTGTGGTGATTGTTCAGATGATGATATCAAAGCGGCAATAGACTATATGATTGAAGGCATTTAATTTGTTATTACGTGATTCGATGTTTTTAATCACTTGATGGAATGGATTATTTGACTGAGCACTTGAATACAGGTCAGCTAACTGTTGAAGAATTGCGGGAATTAATTCCGCAATTGCAGCAGCTAACCGAAAAATATAAGCGCTCTGAGCAAATTCAAAGAGCGTTATTCGACATATCAGAACTTGCTGGCTCGATCAGTGAGTTGTCGCGCCTGTACGTAGCTATTCATGAAATCATTGGACAGTTCATGAATGCGCAAAACTTTTTTGTTGCGCTATATGAAAAAGATGATGAGTTCGTAGAATTCCCTTATTTTGTCGATCAATTTGACGAAAGTGTAATTAAGCAAATTCCTACCAAAGACTTAATGGGCGGTATCGCAGGTTATATCCTGAAAAGCGGCCAACATTTAGTTTTAACAGAAGAAAACTTCGAAGAAGAATCTGCCAAACGTAAGTTCAAAGCAATTGGTAAAGCCCCAGTCGATCTCATTGGTGTTCCTCTTAAGCGAGGGAACCGCGTAATTGGTGCAATGGTAGTACAAAGTTACGATAAAGCTGTTCGTTATGTTAAAGACGAATTAGATCTGCTTTTGTTCGTTTCACAACATATAGTCAATGCTTTAGACAGAGTGAAAAGCCGCGAACTAACCGAACAAACAATACGTGAACGGACTAAACAATTACGCGAAATTAATGACGAACTACAAGATGAAATTCTAGAGCGCCAAAAAGTTGAGTCGCTACAACAAGCGTTATTTGAAATATCTGAAATAGCTGCTTCGATCGAAGGGGAAATGTCAGATTTTTATGCCAGCTTGCATGATATTCTTGCTCGATTATTGAGTGCCCCAAACTGCTATGTGGCGGTACTTGACGATAAACAAAGCTATTTGGAATTCCCTTATTATAGTGATGAGATTCAAGGAACAGTTGAATCCAGACCATTGAGCAACGGATTAACAGAATTTGTCTTACGCTCGGGAAAAGCAGAATTAATCGATGCAGATCGAGTATCGGAACTGGCAGCAAGAAACGAATTAGATCAAGCTACTGCCGATAACATGATCAAACATACTAACTCATGGATAGGTTCTCCTCTATATGTTGAAGGAGTCATTTCAGGTGTTATTGCGGTGCAAACCTATGGAAACGATACCAAGTATACGCTCAAAGATTTAGAGCTATTAAAGTTCGTATCCCACCATATAGCTGTCGCTATTGAACGGAAACGTGCGGCAGAGTCGATACAAAAATACAATCTTCAGCTTAGTCAAAAAGTGCGAGAGCGCACAGATGAATTGCACAAAACCAATTTGTACCTGAAAAAACAAATTGAAGAGCGCAAAGAAATAGAATTAAAACTTATTCATGATGCTCATCATGATTCCCTAACGAACTTGCCTAACAGGGCTATGTTTAACAGTCGTTTAGAGTTGGCAGTAGCAAATAAAAATCGTTACCCTGACCACCAATTTGCTGTGCTATTTATCGATTTGGATCGATTCAAGCAAATTAACGATAGCCTAGGCCACCATGCTGGCGATATGTTCTTAGTTGAGGTAGCAAAACGCATTGGGAAATGTATACGAGCTCATGATCTTTTAGCCCGATTGGGTGGCGATGAATTTGTTATCTTACTCGATAGTTTTGATGATTTCAGTGATGTTGAAGATGTTGCAAATAGAATTATTAACTCCATCGGAGTACCTTTCATCTTAGAAGGCAAGGAGATGTATTCTGGTGCAAGTATTGGTATTGCGAATGTAGAGCAAGGCTATCAATCTGCTGACGAACTTATCCGCGATGCGGATGCCGCGATGTATCAAGCTAAAGCGCTTGGCCGTGGCCGCTTCGTGTTGTTTGATACCAGTATGCGTCAGAAATTATTAGAAGAATTGGAATTAGAAAATGAATTCCGTAGAACTCTCAAAAATGGAAACTTTGATTGCCAAATTCAGTCTGTAATTGATTTCCAGTCCAATAGTTTTCTTTATCATGAATTTTTCATTCGCTGGGTTCATCCTTCTATTGGAAAAATAAAACGAGAGCAGTTCTGGAAAGTCGCACAAACGAGTGGACTAACATTAGAAATTGATAATTTCATGTTAGACCAAGCGATAAAAATACTGCAACACTGGCAGAAAGTGGGACAAGGAAAGATGACCCAGAAGATTGCAATCAACCTGTCAATCAACCATTTATCGCAAAGTCGATTTGTTAATCAAATCATTGAACGTGTGCAAGAAGCAAAGATAGATCCTGCTAATTTAGTATTTGAGTTTGATGAAAATGAACTAAACCGCAGAGCACAATTTATGCTTCCGGCCATTAAAAAGTTGAAGCGTTCAGGTGTTATTCTGGTATTGGATAATTTCGGTAGCGGATTGGCTTCTTTAAGCTATTTATACAGTTACCCCTTTGACTACGTCAAAATCGACCATCGATTTGTGAAGTCAATCACACGTTCCAAACGTAATTATAATTTAATTCAATCTGTTACAGCGATATCTAGTCAACTGTCATTTAAATTGATAGCGGAAGGGATTGAAAATGAAGAGCAGTACAATGCTTTAATTGAAACTGGCTGCACCCTTGGTCAGGGGCATTATTTGCAATCACCTGTTAGTATGCAGTCAATCTTAGACCAAGACTCACTTCCGGTTAGACAAAATATTTCTTAAATTAGCGATACCTGTTTGTCCTTTCTGCTGGCGAACCTCGGCACTATCTTTGACTTTTTTATGTTCCCAGACAACATCATCTTGAGGCAACTCATACAGGAATCGACTTGGTTCAGGCTGAATGACTTCTCCGAATTGACGACGCTCTTTACTCAATGTGAAAAAGAGCTCTTTTTGCGCGCGTGTAATACCCACATAGGTTAATCTACGTTCTTCTTCGATGTTGTTTTCATCAATGCTACTTTGATGAGGCAATAGACCTTCTTCCATGCCCACCATAAATACATAAGGAAATTCCAAGCCTTTAGACGCATGCAAGGTCATCAGTTGCACTTGGTCGGACTCTTCCGCATCTTCATTGCGCTCCATCATATCGCGCAAAATCAGACGATTCACGACTTCCTGCAACGTCATTGGTGGATCCAATTCATTACCTTCGAGCATGTCACTGATCCAGCCAAATAGAGTACTTATATTAGCCATCGCCATTTCCGCAGCTTTTGGGCTGGTACTCGATTCATAAAGCCACTCTTCGTATTGCATGGCTTTGATCATTTCTCTGATAGTGGCAATGCCATCGCCGCGTACCGCGTTATCTGAAGCTTCAACTATCCAGCGACTAAAAGCTTCAATATTTTGCTGTGCCTTTCCAGCTAATACACTATGCAACTGCGGATGACAGGCAGCTTCGAAAATTGAGCAACCTAACTGATTGGCAAAACTACCTAGTTTTTCTAACGTAACCCGACCTATTCCGCGAGTTGGCGTATTGATTACTCGTAACAGCGCGTTATCGTCGTCTTGATTAACCAATAGTCGCATATACGCCAACAGATCTTTTACTTCAGTACGCCCGAAGAATGACATACCACCATTGATCTTGTATGGAATGCGGTTACTCATCAAAATCTTTTCGAAAAGGCGTGATTGATGATTACCTCGATATAAAATCGCATAATCCTTAAACTGGGTATTTTGCATAAATTTATGGGCTAATAACTCTGCAACTACACGCTCAGCTTCATGCTCTTCGTTTTTAGCAATAATCACTTTTAACGGTTCACCGTAGCCTAACTCTGAAAATAAGCGCTTTTCAAAGACGTGTGGATTATTTTGTATGAGAATATTCGCGGTATGTAATATACGTCCAGAAGATCGATAATTTTGCTCAAGTTTTACCAGTTTTAAGTTAGGAAAATCTTGCTGTAATAACGCTAGATTTTGTGGCCGTGCGCCACGCCAAGAATAGATAGACTGATCATCATCACCAACCACAGTAAACCTGGCGCGTTCTCCAACCAGCAATCGTACCAATTCATATTGACTGGTATTGGTATCTTGGTATTCATCCACCAGCAAATATTTAATCTTGTTTTGCCATTTTTGACGCACATTTTCGTTGTTTTGCAGTAGCAACGTTGGCATCAATATCAAATCATCAAAATCGAGCGCATTGTAGGCTCTAAGATGGGTTTGATATTCGTGGTATATCTTCGCAAACTCCACTTCCCCGGGTGATAACGCGCGCTTTTGTAACTGTTCAGGCAAAATGAGATCGTTTTTCCAATTCGATATACACGACTGTAACAGGCTTAGCTGCTCCTTATCTCCATCAAGTGAGTCTTCAGTCAGGTCTTTTAAAAGTGCCATGGTGTCTTTGTCATCAAACAGTGAGAAACCAGCTTTAATACCAAGGCTGCGGAATTCTGATTTGATAATATTCAGCCCCATGGTATGGAAGGTGGACACTTTGAGTCCGCGTGCATCTTTTTTCCCCATGGTTTGAGATACACGTTCTTTCATTTCTCGCGCAGCCTTATTCGTAAAGGTAACCGCTGCAATCTGTCGGGCGGGAATGCCACATTCCTGCACTAAATAGGCGATTTTATTGGTTATTACCCGCGTTTTACCACTGCCTGCACCCGCCAAGACCAAGCAAGGACCCGAGATATATTTAACCGCTTGATTTTGACCGTCGTTGAGTTTCATGGATATGTTCTTGAGAAATGGCCGGGAATTGTAAAAAATAACCGACCGAATTGCTAGCGTAGTTAAACGGGAATACCAATAAACCTGCTCATTTTTAAAATAGGAAAGTTCAACACCAATGAATGAGTTTGCGTTACAATTAGGTTTTCATTTGGAGGCGCTATTCATGTTGGACCCAAAAAAACTCGAAGATATTGCGAAACAAATCACTGACTCTATTCCTCCTGGCGTTAAAACCATGGCTGAGGGCGCAGAGGCGAAAGTTAAACAAGTATTACAGTCACAGCTGAGCCGTCTTGATTTTGTCAGTCGAGAAGAGTTTGATGTGCAAAGTCAGGTACTGATCCGCACACGAGAAAAGCTTGAAGCGTTAGAAGCAAGACTAGCGCAGTTAGAGAGCCAATCTAGTCTACCAGACACTGAATAGATAATCGGCTAAGCGATTATCCAGTAGTGGCAACAAAGGCCGATTGCTACACACATGCCTGCATAATGGTTGTTTAAAAAGGCTTTGAAACAATTCGCTCGGTTGCGGTTTTTTATCAAATGTTGTTGATAAGCGAAAAACGCCAACATGGCCACAAGTGATAAAAACACTGGCCATGTCATATTCAAGAAGTAGGCGATATAGGTTAATAAAACCAAAGTAATTAGCTGCGTTAACGCTATTGCTAACTTATCCCATTTTGCAAACAAAATGGCCGTAGATTTTACTCCAATGCGCAAATCGTCGTCTCTATCAACCATGGCGTATTCAGTGTCATAGCCAACCGTCCAAATCAGATTCGTGGCATACAATAGCCAACCAAGCCAACCTATTTGTTCGTTAATCGCCATAAAAGCCATCGGAATAGACCAACTAAATGCTGCACCTAAGACGACTTGTGGTAAGTGTGTATAACGCTTCATAAACGGATATAGAGTAGCGAGCGCCAACGCTCCAAAAGACAACAAAATAGTTTTAACGTTAAGGGTAAGAACCAATAAAAATGATAAAAATATCAAAGCAGTGAATAACAACAGTGCTTCTTTTTCTGATACCTCTCCACTCACTAAAGGGCGAGATTTAGTTCGTTCTACTTTTCCATCAACATTCCGATCAGCGTAATCGTTAATCACACAACCAGCACTGCGCATGGTGAACACTCCCAAAACAAATACCACTGCTATTGTTATTGGAGGAGTACCATTTGCTGCAATCAAAAGCGCCCAGACAGTTGGCCACAACAATAAATAGGTGCCGATGGGTTTATCCATACGCATTAATTTATAGTAAGCCTGAAGCTTTGTACTTTGCATATCTAACCTTGTTTACTATAGGCAGGGCAATCAGGTAAAAATATTTCAGCGACCATTAACTGCAGTTGTTTAAAGTCAAACACTGAGCGCCTGCCCCACAACGTGCGCTGCTTACAGATACCTAAAGTATTTAACAAAGAGTGACTTTCAGATAAACATGATAACTGAAAAGGACGTCGCACGAATCGTTCGTCATTAAAGATAATTTGTCCCAAAGGTTTATTTCCCAACTCAGCAAAGTCCATATCACATAATTGTTGCGGCAATACTGAACGTGCAAACACCCAAGGTTGACCATTACCAATTAAAATAACTTCTCTAACTTGCCAAAAGGAATCATGCAAAGCCGACTTAGCCCCACTAAATTGTGCAAGTTCCTCAAGGTCCGGTTGCATTTGCCGTTGACCTATTAAAGCGAGTTCAAAATCAACACAATGGGATTGTAATCTTTCAGTCAACGATCCGGTGTTTAACAGCCAGTTCTTGAGGTAAGGGTCGGCTATGCTCAAGTCGTCTGCCGCAGACCATTTTGTTGAAAAAGAAACCGGGAATGTTAATTGATGATTCAAAATAGCACTAAGTCCATGAAAATATGACGGTATCATAACCTGAATTCAGGTTATGATATCAATAGCTGATAACATTCTGAAGAAAATAGAATGATAAGATTTAATACGTTGTAAAGTTATTATTATACCGATAGCAGTTATTAAATGAGTTAAGCTAACCCAGGAAAGTTGATACACTAGATTACGCTTGGTTAGGTTTTTAGTTAGCACATTAGAATTGTATATTTTATTTGAGATATGAATATGAAATCTGTGTTTTTTGCGATTGTTTTAACGGTTCTTTCCGGTCAATTTATCGGTAATGCTCAGGCTCAATCTAATTTTGCATATTACGGTTTAGAACCAGATATTGTGACCAACTTTTTAGGTTCTAATGCGAATAATCTCGGATTTGTGCGTACAACAATCGAATTGATGCTAGAAGATGCCGATTACATTGAAGCAATTGAACATCACTCTCCGCTTTTACGTGCCACCATAATTGATATTCTCGGTAGACAACCTAAAGACAAAGTGAAATCCTTAACCGGTAGGGAAGATTTCCGTAGAAGTAGTTTAGAGCGTATACGCGAGCTGATGCAAAAAGAAACAGGCAACCCGATGATTAAAGACATCATCATTACTAAATTTATTGTTCAAGGCGGTTAAAGAGCGTCTTTTTGGCTACGATTTTGAGTGAAATGCACATAACACCAAGCAATAGCACAACCACAAACCAAGCCTAACGTATGCGCGGTGTTGGCGACCGAAACCCAAAGAATATCGACATATCCAAGTACCAACCAAACTAAAGAGAATCCAATAATATAGTTAGGTAAAGCTAGCCCCCATTGTGGACGTAACCAGCCACACCACCAAACAAAACCAATTACACCATATACCACACCTGACAAGCCGCCGAATTCGGGACCATCCGTCATTAATTGTCCCAAGTTTGGGATAATGGCACAAAGCAGAAATATAAGCAGTAAGGTGCTAGAGCCGAATTTTTTTTCAATTTCTTTACCGGCAAACCACCACCAAAGTAAATTAAAAATGATATGCATTTCATCGAAATGAATAAAAGCGGGCGTAATAGCTCGCCACCACTGCCCAGATTCAAATAACAAATTCCACGGCAACAACATAAGGTGCTCATTAACCCAATATGAGCCGCCAGCCAATGAACTAATATACACCAACAAACAAATACCCATGATTAACCACATAAATGGCGTCTGTTGGAATGATGTCCACCTAATCTTAGGTAAGATAGCTTGCTGCCTATCGTGGATTATTTCTTGCCGAAGTTCCCATGCTTTTTGCTGATACTTAGGATCGGTAGGATTATCAACAAATTCTTTTACGATAAATGCAGCTTCTTGAATAAGATCAGGCGCGTCTAACAGCACCTGATGATTCAAATCACCTTCAACGTAGGCATAACTAGCTGGAATATCTTGGCTTATAAGATAAGTTACCAACAATAAAGCGGCATTTTCATTACCAAAACTAACCAACGCGAGTTGGTTTTCCTCAATTTCAGTCTTCAATTTGAGTAACATATGGCAAAGAGCTTTTCCAAGCTTCAAAGCCACCATCTAAGCTGTAAACTTGCTCAAACCCCTGATGAATCAAAAATTGCGCAGCTTGCTGACTACTTATGCCGTGATAACAGCAAACAATCACCGGTGTTTCAAAATCTGTTTCAGACATAAACTGATGCAGGCTGCCATTGGTTAGATGCACAGCCCCTTCAATATGTCCTGCCGCGAATGATTGTTCATCACGAATATCTACTATTCGTGCACTTTGCTGAGCCAAAAGAGCCTGACTTTGCTCGGCGGAAATATGTTCAAACTGCTCCAAATCGACTCCTATCAACTTATTTAATCTTAGTTTACCAATTTAATATAACTTTACCGGATTGACCGGATTCCATCACGTCAAATCCTTGCTGAAAATCATCTATATTATATTGATGAGTAATGATTGGACTCAAATCTAATCCAGATTGTAAAAGGCTCGCCATTTTATACCAAGTTTCAAACATTTCACGGCCGTAAACACCTTTAATGATGAGACCTTTAAAAATTACCTGATTCCAGTCGATTGCCACATCTTTAGGTGGAATGCCTAACATAGCAACCTTACCACCATTATTCATTTTAGCCAGCATATCTCTAAGCGCCGATGGCACGCCAGACATTTCCAGTCCTACGTCAAAGCCTTCGGTCATACCTAGCTCATTCATCACTTCTTTTAAATCTTGTTTACTGACATTAACGGCGCGGGTGGCACCCATTTTTCTTGCCAAATCTAAGCGATATTCGTTGATATCTGTAATCACTACAAACCGCGCGCCTGCATGTTTTGCCACAGCCGCAGCCATGATTCCAATGGGACCAGCACCAGTAATCAATACATCTTCGCCAACTAAGTCAAATGACAATGCGGTATGTACTGCGTTACCAAAAGGGTCAAATATCGAAGCCAGTTCATCACTGATATTATCTGGAATTTTAAAAGCGTTAAATGCAGGGATCACTAAATATTCAGCGAACGAGCCTTGTCGATTTACACCTACCCCTTCGGTGTTGCGGCACAGGTGGCGTCTGCCAGCACGGCAATTACGACAATGGCCACAAGTAATATGGCCTTCTCCGGACACCCTGTCACCTTTGCTGAAACCACGCACTTCTTGGCCGATTTCAACTACTTCTCCAACATATTCATGTCCGACAATCATTGGCACAGGAATGGTATTTTGCGACCAATCGTCCCATTGATAAATATGCATGTCGGTACCACAAATAGCCGTTTTATTAATCTTAATTAATAGATCATTGTGTCCAAGTTCGGGAATCGGAGCATCATTCATCCAAATCCCTTTTTCAGGATATAGTTTCGCTAATGATTTCATGAGATCACCTTTAGTTCACGGCCAACTTCAATGAAGGCGTCAATGGCGCGATCTACTTGCTCTATTGAGTGTGCTGCAGACATTTGTGTGCGGATGCGTGCCTGCCCTTTTGGTACAACAGGAAATGAAAAACCAACAACATAAATGCCACGTTCCAACATTTTATCTGCCATTTCACTAGCCAATTTAGCATCGCCTAACATGACCGGGATTATCGCGTGATCTTTTCCTGAGAGAGTAAAGCCTGCGTCTTGCATACGACTTCTAAAATGACGCGCGTTACGATTGAGCTGCTCACGTAAGTCATGTCCTTGCTCAAGCATCGAAAACACTTCCAAAGACGCAGCCACAATCGGCGGCGCAACTGAGTTAGAAAACAAATAAGGTCTGGAGCGTTGGCGTAACCATTCAACAACTTCTTTCTTGCCCGAGGTATAACCGCCCGAAGCGCCACCCAATGCTTTTCCGAGTGTTCCGGTAATAATATCTATTCGACCGATAACGTCATTATACTCGTGGCTTCCACGCCCATTCTCACCCACAAAGCCAGTGGCATGACAATCGTCAACCATAACCATTGCATCGTATTTGTCGGCAAGATCACAGATACCACGCAAGTCAGCAATCACACCATCCATCGAAAAAACACCATCTGTAGCAATGATTTTAAATCGAGCACCATCTTCGCTTGCTTGAATAAGTTGTGCTTCTAACGCTTGCATATCGTTGTTAGCGTAACGGTAGCGTTTAGCTTTGCAAAGGCGCACGCCATCTATGATGCTGGCATGATTTAATGCATCAGAGATAATTGCATCTTCTGGGCCCATTAAGGTTTCGAACAAACCGCCGTTAGCGTCAAAGCATGATGGGTATAAAATGGTGTCCTCCATTCCCAAAAACGAACTAATTTTTTGCTCTAACTGCTTATGAATATCTTGGGTTCCACAAATAAACCGCACCGAAGCCATTCCAAAACCGTGTTCGTCTAAACCAGCCTTAGCTGCAGCAATAAGCGACTCATGATTGGCTAATCCAAGATAATTATTTGCACAAAAATTTAAAACCTGGTCGCCACTTTGCACCATAATATCAGCCTTTTGAGCAGAGGTGATGACGCGTTCAGTTTTATACAAACCGTCTTGTTTGACTTGCTCGATTTGCTGACTCAGGTGTTGGTAGAAAGATTCGCTCATATTGCCCCCAATGATTTAATTGGCGCTATATTAAAAGAAATTGTGATAGGTAACACGTTGCTACCCCGCCGAAACACTAATTATAGGCCAAGGATAGGTGTAAGGTTTTGATTACACATGCAGATTTAAGATCCAGCACGAACGAATCTGCTAAGCAAAAGCATTCGTTTCTCGTTATCTACCGAATTTATTGGCCATATTGCCAAATCCCGTCTTTGCAGTATTTTTGTAATTCCTCAAACAGTAAATCTTCAGGAATAGGTTTTGCAATGTAAAAACCTTGGGCCATATTGCAATCAAATTGCTTCAATAAATCTATTTGCAATTGCTCTTCAATCCCTTCAGCAATCACTTTCATTTTTAAGTTTTGCACCATGGATACGGTTGCGGCAACAATTTGTTTATCAGCATCATTGGTCAACATGCCGTCAATAAAAGCGCGATCTATTTTGATGAAATTGGCTGGCATGGTTTTTAAGTAGCTTAACGACGAATACCCCGTACCAAAATCGTCGATAGAAATTAAAAAGCCCTTATCGATTAAAGTTTGCATAATCTCGGTAGTGCGTTGGATATCAGAAACTAACGTACGTTCGGTTAACTCCAGTTCGATTAGGTCCGGTGCTAAACCAGATTCTTTTACTTTCTCTTCCAAATACGGGACTAAATCAGGGTCAAGAAATTGAATCGCAGCTAGGTTAATGGCAATTTTAAGATTGGGATAGCCATGTTGTTTAAACGCATTCAACAAATTAAATGCATTTTCAATACACCAGTAGCCTAGGGTTAACATAAACTCTGTGTTCTCTAGAATTGGGATAAAATAACCCGGAGAAACTGGCCCTCGATCGGGGTGATTCCATCGTAATAGTGCTTCAAAGCCGACTAGTCGTCCTGTTTTAAGTTCAACTTGAGGTTGCAATGAATAACTAAAATGATCATTAATTAGTGCACTGCGAGCTTCATCTTCTAACGCCACTTTATCAATAGCATTTTTGGACATTGAATCAACATACAATTCAAGCCGGTTTCCACCATGATTTTTAGCTTGATACATGGCAATATCGGCACATCGAATCAGCTCATTTACATTGGCGTCCGATGAAGACGTGTACGCAAAACCCACGCTGGTAGACACATAAAATCGAAGCTGCGCCACATTTATTGGCGCTCTAAACCTATCTACCAATTTTTCAGCAACTTCCATAGCGCTTTTTATGTCGTCCACATCACTAAGCAAAATGGCAAATTCATCACCACCCAAACGACAAGCTAAATCATGGTCTTTTAAGACACTTTGAAAACGCGCTGCCGCTTCTCTTAATAATTCATCACCAATGGTGTGCCCATAACTGTCGTTCACCTTTTTGAAGTCATCTAGGTCGAAAACCATCAGCACTACAAACTTATCTTCGTTGCCTAATTTAGCAACCGCCTGTTTGGTTTTAATCACCAACATATTTCGATTTGGCAAACTAGTCAGTTGATCAAACATCGCCATTTTTTCTAGTTCGTTGGCTTTGGTTAACACTTCATTGTCGAGCTTCTCAAGTCGGTCTGCTAACTTATTGGCAGAATCGTTTAAAGTGTCTAATTCATCCACGAAATAGTGTTTACTTATGCGGCTGCGAGACCTAAATTGCTGATAATCTCGCGAAGCTAACAATGGCAGTCTTGCAGTGAAATCAACCAAACGCTGACGTACGCTATTAGTAATTAAGTAAAACAACAGCATAGCCACTACAAATACGACAGAGGCCGTCATCAAGATATTTTTCTGATACGCCAAATGAGCCAAAACCATGGGCGTGATGTCATGAGCAGCCAGCACATAGTCATGGTCAGAATTAACCGTGCTCATGGGAATGAGTGCGACAAAATAATGCTTTTCGTCAATACTCAACTGCGCTCCAGAAGATGCCAAAGCATCAACAGATAGGTCTTTAGGAAAAGCGCTAATTATAGAATTGATTAAATTTTTATGTTTAGTTGCTAAGGGCTCATGTTTCAAAAAATCGCGTGCATATAAAGTATCTGGTTTTTCTTTGACATAAACTAAGGCAAGTGTGGCGTCTGTTGATTGATTTAAAAACGCCAAGGTATCAACCAATGTTAAACTCAACGTAATCACGGCCATGCTGTCATCACTATGCAAAATTGGAATGGATAAAACCTGAGTACATTGGATAGAGCAATAAGTGATTTCTTTAGAGTCTTGGTTTTCTAACACGTAGTCGGTATTGGTCTTAATGTGCTCCGGAATATCAGGTTCAGAAGAAAACACTAAATTTTTAGAGCCATCAAATAACCAAACTTTTTCCACTTGCATATTATATTGTAAAAACACCAGTCGCTTTGATAGTGAATGCGCCAATGCCAATATTGCTTGGGGTTGATCCTGGTGTAACTGAACTAACATCTCTACCCAAGATTCATTTCGACTACGAAACATTTTGTTTAACAACAAATATTGGCTTTGATTTTGATGTTTAATCTCTTGTTGCTTGAGCAGCAAATCTTGGTTGGTTTTTTGCAGCCACAAAAAAGACATCGAAATACCAAGTGCTAACAAAAATATTAGCAGCAGCAAGAGCATTTTATTGGTGAGGCTAACGAAGCGCTTCATATCAGAACCAATGCGCCAATTGAATACCCCAAATATTCCAATATTTATGGTCGTTTTGTATTGTATTAGGTAAGAACACTGGTGCTAAACGGCCCGTGCCTTTTACTCGATGAAATTCAGCCTGTAATTGCCAATTTTCTGAAAATGTCCAACTTGCGCCTAATGTAAACTGATCTTGGAATCCAAAATAAGCGGGAACAGTACCGCCCGATAACGCCGCTCGCTTCTCTCCACTACGATCTTTGCGGTCTAGATCAAAAATATCTAAACGAGCGGTTGCTGTGATATCTTTATTAATAAAATATCTTCCTTGAATATAACCGCCTTCAGAAGTTGAGTCGTTAATGAATCCCGGAAATATTAGATCTTCGTAAATACTACGTTCTCTGAACAATTCAAACGCCAACTGCCAATGTTTAGCATCATAGGTTCCATGCAACATAAGCCGCTGAATTTGCGCGTCGCCGTCGATGAATGCATCTTGATCCCCACTGACATATTTAAATTTAGAATCAAGCAAACCTGCACTAAAACGCAACGCTTGATTGTGCCAAACTAAATTCCCTTGATGTACAAACTTTTGTTCTATATCTCCACTAGCCGTTACAGCAATCAAGTTTTTAGTTTGTTCTTCACTAATAGGTGAATTTCCATAACTCCAATTAAACTCCCACTCACCCAAAGCGTTAGCTGTATTGGCTACGATGGCGACCCCATCAACGCCAAGCGCTACGTCTCGAAATGCATCAAAGTAAATTGATTGAGGCAGAATAATGGTTGGCCGAGTGTGTGGCACATCCCGTGTTGAAGAGTAAATCCAGTGATAATTTTTTACTCGACCTAAATGCATATTAACTTGCCAATCCAATGAATTAATGGCTCGCCAATCTAGAAATAAATAATCTACACGCAACCCTTCGGGGTAGCGATTGCCGCCATTTAAATAAACGATTTGGCCAGCCACCCTAAAATTAGTATCTAAGGTATATGACGCGTTGATACCCACTTCGGTTAGTTTTAACGTTGCATCACCATCATCATCAATGTAATTGGAGTTTTGTGCTTGAATCACGCCTTGTGCGACAAAACCTCGCCAATTAAACTGATCGCTAGCGTTTGCATTGAAGGATAAAGCCACATTTAGGAAACAAATTAGAGTTAGCAAAATTACCTTTAGTTTCATTTGCTATTCTCCTACCACTTCAATTTTTTTAATTTTATTGCCACTATTAATATTGAGCATATAACCAATAGCGCCGGGAGTTTGTTGGAGTTTTTCGAGCATTTCTTTTTGATTGGATAATTCTGTAGGTTTATCACCTAAGCCGGAATATGCCAGTTTATTCCAAAGTCTTTCTATTTGATATGGGAACATTTTAAGGACATCTTTGCAGAGAGCTTGGTGAGCCGCACTTTCAGTTTTTAATACGAACACAATAATAGGCTGGCCATCAGGCCAAACCGTTTGTCGCATTGAAAATATTTTGCGCAACTGGCTGGAAGTCAGTGCATCTGTCTGAACTTCTACATTGACTAAAACACTGACTGGCGTTTCTTTCGAGAAGACGACAGTGGATGTCAATATCAATAAAATTACAGTGACCTGGGCCAGCCTACTTAACAATCCTTTCACCTTTCCTCTAAATACAGGACTCCACCTGAGAAACTAAGATTAGTTTATCTTTTTCTATTTTGCGCAAGCTTTTTAGGGTTAATATCAGATTTCATTAAGATTTTTATACTTTGTCGACTACAAATGGTATTTCAAAACTGTAGATCTGATATTTACTAATCACTATTCGCCTAGAGTATAATATTTACCAGCACGACTCAATCAATATGCAGCGCTATTGAAGGTTTAGGGCTAATGTCGCCCAATTAAGTTGTCAACTTGCTTGATGACTTTTTCTGTGTCAATTAATTGCATTAATTTAGTGCCTTTTGCACGAGTCCCCCAAGGTAATTCTTGCCATGTTTTGCCGGTTTGCTGCTCGATGACTTGGTCATAAACAGACACAACATGTTGCAAACTCAAATATGGTCCGGTTCGCCGTGGGTTACTATGTGCATATAAACCAATTACAGGTGTTCCCACTGTGGTTGCCATGTGTGCAGGTCCAGTATCAGGTGCGATAACCAACTTGGCCTGTTTGAGTACAGCGAGCATTTGTTTTAGCGACGTTTTTCCAACTAGGTTTTTATATTGATGTTTACCACTTGCTTCTATTTGTCGCGCTAAATGTCTATCCATGTCTGCAGGACCGCCGCACAATACCACTTGATACCCTTTGTCATGCAGGTAATCAGCAACTTGAGCATAACGTTCAGGCAACCAGTTTCTTTCAGATTTACTCGCTGCGGGGCTGATAACAGCATAAGATTTAATTTCGTTACATAAAGATTTAGCGAATAGTTCGTCTTCTTCGGTAAGCGGAATAGACCAGTTTAATCCGTCACTTTGAGGGACGTTTATACTGTCCGCAAAACTCATAAAGCCTTCTAAAACATGTGCATGCTTTTGTGCGGCCACACGCTGATTTGCAAACAACCAGTGCAATTCTTTACTTCTATTCCAATCAAAACCAATTTTGCTTTTAGCTTTGATTAATCGCGCTGCCCAATTAGCTCTAAATGCAACTTGCATCAAAAAAAGCGCGTCAAACTCTTCATTATTCAATTCTGTTTGTAATTTTAAATACGCTTCTTTCCCTAGCTTTTTATCGAAGACAATAAATCGCACATTTGCCATGCCTTTGAGTAGTTGATACTCGACCTTGCCAATGATCCAAGTAATTTCAATAGTGGGTGCATGTTGAATAATGCGATCAACCATGGCGGCCGCATGGCAGACATCACCAATTGCAGACAAGCGCAGAAGACAAAGTTTTTGGACTTTCACTGTGGTGGTTTCGATAGCTGCTGAATTATGTTGTCAATTTCATTACAATTCATACTATTACACAAGGGCGAATGCGAATTTTTATGACAGATGTTAAGCAAATCAGCAATCAAGGAGAAATAATCCGTTTCGATTCGCATTATCTACCTGATTGTCGTTCTGAATATTTTGAACCTGAATATTGGCAACAACAAAATGCCGTTATAGGTTCAGCCCTTGGTAGAGGCACAACTCACTTTATTAAAGCCGGCATGCATGAGCTTGTTTTACGGCACTATTGCCGTGGTGGTTTAATGAGTAAAGTGCTCAGCGATCAATATTTGTATCTAGGCATAAGTTCTACCCGCGCTTATCAAGAATTTAAGTTGTTAAAAAGAATCAACGAGTTAGGGCTTCCCGCCCCCACGCCCGTCGCTTACCGCATAATCAAAAAAGGCATGTATTACCAAGCTGATTTAATCACCCTAAAAATAGCAAACGCCAACGACGTTCATCATATTCTACAAACGCGATCTTTAACCCAACAAGAGTGGGAGAAGATTGGCGAAACTATTGCATTATTCCACCAGCAACAAATTTTTCATCATGACCTTAATATTCACAATATTATGCTGGATAACCAAAGCAAAGCTTGGCTTATTGATTTTGATAAATGCGCCGTGAAAGGGGGTAATACATGGAAGCAGAAAAATTTGGATAGGTTGCTTAGATCATTGAATAAAGAGAAGGTAAAATTTGCTAACTATCACTTTCAAGCTAGCGATTGGCAAATGCTATTAGACGGTTATTCGAAAATATAATCGGGTAATCACGATTCACTACTTTTGTTTGTTTTTTTCCACGTAGTGAAGCTCATGTAGCTTAGCTTCTTTTAGAAAGCCGTACATGGCAGAAATATAGGCATGAACCAATCCCCTTCTACCGGATAGAAACATTCTATGTAAAAAATATTCTTTAAAAAACATCAAAGGGAAGACGAATATCAGTTTTAAAAACGAGGGTTTCTTGCCCTTATTAAACTTCTCTAGTGCCTTTAACGAAGAATATTTATTCTGCTTTTCCATTAATACAGCTGTCGAATGGTAACCATGGTGAGTAGCTAGACCAGGTATATCAGTTTCTTTTGCATCTTTGCTAAGTTTAACATTTTCATGCACTAAGCGATCTTGTGGGAAGGTAACTTTATGTTGATTGTAAAGCCTAACGATGGAACGTTTGTCAGATCTAACATCCATTGGCTTACCCCAAAAAACATCTTCAAAATACAATCGATATGCGTCGGCGCGGCCTTCATTCACCATAGTCTGCATTGTGCTAACTAGTTCTGCACTTAGAATTTCGTCACCATCGACATTGAGCACCCAGTCATTTTTGCACAATGACATTGCATAAGATTTTTGTTTGGAAAATCCTAGCCAATCTTGATGATAGACTTTTGCACCGTTTTGCTTTGCAATACTTACTGTATTGTCTGTACTACCTGAATCTACAACAACAATTTCGTCAAATACCTGAAGATTCTGCAGGACTTGTGGAAGATATTTTTCTTCATTAAGCGTAATAATAAAAACACTAATTGGAATATTAGACATTAGCGTTTTGGTTCCGTTTGCGACGACTCTTGTTGTAAAGCCCACAAAGCGGCATATTTGTGAAAGGCATATTGGCCAAGAATGATTGCCATTAAAAAGCCTCGTTTACCATCTAAAAACCCGAGTCTTAGAATATACTGTTGTAAAAAATCCACAAAGAAGCGTAAAACGGCAAAACTTAAAGATGATTTCTTGTTTTTCTTGGCTTTATCTCCTGCCCCCAACACCGCGTACTTTAGATGTTTTTCCTGTACATGATAATAATCTCGCCAGCTGTAGTGCAATAATGGGGATTTTAAAATACGAATATTTTGAACCGGCATTTCGAGCGTTTCATGCACACTTCGATGCTTAAAATTAGCACCGGTTTTAATAAACAGTTTACCCTGTGGCGAAGCATAGCGACCATGTTTTAGGGTTTTGCCAAATAAGAAAGTATGCCACGGAAATTTTATAAAAGTGGCCTCTAAATCTGGTTCTGATAAGACAGCGTCAATTTCGTTTTTTAGTTCTTCAGTGATCACTTCATCAGCATCAATATTCAGTACCCACTCATGCTCACAATAGGTGAGCGCACGATTGCGTTGCGCGCCAAACCCTGGCCAATCGGTTTGATGTACAGAGTCTGTGTATTTTTTTGCAAGCTCGACCGTACCATCAGTGCTGCCCGAATCAAGCACAATAAGTTGATCAACCCAACCCGCCAGCGGTGCTAAACTTGCGTCAATTCGATCAGCTTCATTACACACGATCATAAAGCAGGATATTTTTCGTCTAGTCATACGGTAATGTCTCAACTACAGACTGTATTTAATTTCGGAAAATACAGTGAATTCGTTTTCTGTACCCTGCTGGTTTACTTTGCTGGCGTCAACAACTGCGCCTAACTTCACTTGCCAGTTTCCCCAAACAGTTTGATAGTAACCACTTAGTTGGGTAATTTTTTCAGTTAGTCCAGTTTGTTGCTCCTCTGAACCACCATCATTGATTTTAATATAGCGAATGGCTGCCTCAAATACATCACCATTGCTAAAATGTTTTAAGTATCCCATAGATGTCATATTCGCATCTGTTTCACGGTTGTTACCCAATTCACGAGTGTAATAGCGATATCCAGATGAGTAAGTGCCGCTCTCATAATAACAATGTGTTACATCAACTATGGCGTCGTCACAAGAAACGTTGGTATCACTGTTTTCCAAGTAAATTTTACCGCCACTTATATAACTAGAAATTCCGACACTATTTGCTTGGTTGCTAACATTAAACTCACTGGAATCACCTTCATCCACATACTGTCCATAAAGGCTAATTGGATGATGTAAAATCTGAAACGTATATTTAGCATCTATAGCAGCTAAATGACTGCCAATATGCGTTTCCATCGATGGATCGCATTCTTCTGAGCCATCTGAGCAGCGCTTTTGAAAAGTCAGAACTCTATAAAAGTCATTCATACGGTCAGGTTGACCGTCACCACCCCACACCGCCAACCATGAAAGACCGACTTCTAACCCGGCTAGTGGTTGCATGGTAAAACGGCTAGCCCATATTTTTGCGTCAGGCACATCACGACTATCTTCTAATTGTCCAACTTGTGCTGTTGCATACCAAGGCCCTAAAAAAGCTAACCAAGGTGAAGTTGACGCTGTTGTTTTTGATCGTGATAAAGCCAAGGTAGGAATTGGTCTGGCGTTATTAGACAAGATTAAACTATTACTATGAGACGGCCCCCACCATTGGTCGATGGAGCCAAGGCGAAGATTCCAATCTCCAAGTTGATAAGCTAAGTAACTTTGATCAAAGTTTTGTTCCCCATTAGGTTCGAAATTAACCGAAATTTTTCCGGCAAATCTGCCTATATGAGTCTCTGAATTTATGTTTAATCTACCTTTCTCTCCTTGCTGACCATCAAAACTAGCAAAACGACTGCGTTGCGACGCGCCATAGGCGGTTACCGAAGAAAAAACATCTTTATGTTTCTGCAGCGTCAGATAATGTTTTAACCGATTTGCTGACACCAGCGCTGTTGGATGCATATTCGTGGTATCTACCAAAGAGAGCTGTTCTGAAATGCCTTTCCAAGGAATTGGAAATGTCGTGGTGACACTACGTAAATAACCAAACTCACTTAAAATCTGAACATCATAATGAAGCTGGGGATCTGTAGTACCTACCCAAGGTGATGCAGAGCTGTAGCTTGAAATAAGCAACGACAACGATAACAAACTAAACCGAATGCACTTAGGCACTAAAAACACTCCTTAATTTAAGTAACCTCAATTCGGGTTTTATCTACTTGATTTGATTTCCGCACATTTTGTTGATGAATAGCAATACATCAAAAACTCTGATGATCTTGCAAGGCTATTCACCCTTGGATTTATGCGTAGGTCTATTATAAGCTGTGTGTTTACATTATTGAACTTCGACGAGTTGTTAAAATGCACACAAAAGCCATTTACCCAGGTACATTCGATCCTATCACTAATGGCCATGCTGACCTAATTGAAAGGGCAGCTAATATGTTTTCTTCAGTTACTGTAGGTATTGCAGCTAATCCAAGTAAGAAACCATTGTTTACCTTAGAAGAGCGGGTAAATTTAATTAAGCAGGTTACTTCGCACTTAAATAATGTGGAAGTAATTGGGTTTACCGGATTATTGGCGGATTTTGCCGATACGTTAGATGCCACAATTTTAATTCGTGGCCTACGTGCGGTTTCCGATTTTGAATATGAATTTCAATTAGCCAACATGAATAGACGATTAAATCCAAAGTTAGAGAGTGTGTTTTTAACGCCTGCTGAAGAAAATTCGTTTATCTCCTCCACTTTGGTAAAAGAAGTCGCTATGCATCGCGGTCAAGTTGATGAGTTTTGCCACCCAGTAGTGCAAAAGGCATTACAAGAAAAATTCCATAAACAATCAAAATAAGATATCGATGGGCAGAGTTTTAGCCTCATAGATACAGCCGCAGTTCTTCATGGGCTAAAAGCCCATGCTATATTCTGGTTGTTTACCGCTGGCACTGTGGACAAAAAAAGGTGTTGCGCTGACCAATCACCACAGACTTTATCGGTGTTTCACAATTTACACAGGGCAGTTTGGCGCGGCCATATACACGCAACTCTTGTGCAAAATATCCTGGGTTGCCATCTGCCTGAGCAAAATCCTTTAATGTGGTGCCACCTTGCTCTATAGCTTTTGCCAACACATCTTTGATTATTGGGGTTAAAGCAATATAGCGTTTTTTACTCACCTTTCCCGCAGGTCGTCTTGGGTCTATCCCTGCTAAAAAGAGTGATTCATTAGCATAAATATTTCCCACTCCAACAACCACTTTATTATCCATAATAAAACTTTTTACGGGGACCTGTTTACCGCGGGATAAATCAATTAAACGCTGCGCGTCAAAGTCTTCCGTCAGCGGTTCTGGGCCTAACGATCGAAATAAAGTATGTGAGTCCTCACTTTTGTTTAACCACAGGCAAGCACCAAAACGACGAGCATCATTGAAGCGTAGACATTGCCCATTATCTAGCTGAATATCTACATGGTCGTGTTTTTGTAACGCGGTTGATGTAGGGACGACTCTTAGACGACCTGACATACCAAGATGGAGAATGATGCTCCCTGCGTCAGTATCAATTAATAAATATTTAGCGCGGCGACGAATCGAGTTTATTCGCAATCCATGAACCAAATGGACTTCTTCAGGAATTGGCCAACGTAGCTGCTTATTGCGGACCACAACCTCTTTGATAGTTTCACCAATCATGTGAGGTGAAATACCTAAGCGACTGACTTCAACTTCTGGTAATTCTGGCATTAATAAGTCTCAATTAATAATGAAGAGATGGAGGTATCGCGAATTTGAAATAATTGTTGTTGGTGCAAAACCAGCATATGTTCGCCATCTTGATACAGTTGAAATACACGACCGCTATTTTCTCCGGCCAACCATGCAATGGCAATTTTTGGCATTTGCTGAGGAATGTCACCATCAAATGGGGTCATTTTTAATGCTTGCCAATTTCCTGCAACTGTCAGCATTTCAGCTTCAGTAACCGTTGATGGAGGAGTTGCGCGCCAGCCTTGACCAATCCGCTCGATGGTAATTGTTGGCATTTGCAACGTCATCAAAATTGCATGATTAGGAATCAAGCTAGTTTGTAAATCACCGTCGTCGCCACCGGTAAGGATATTATTAGTGGTATTAAACAAAAATATCATTAACAACATGCTGACGATAATGACATTGTTCCAAGCTTTTCGTGATAATCGCATGTTAACTATAAAGGTAAAATTTAAACTGAAGATATGATACGTAATTTACTTAGAGATTATAGTGTAATCGCTTTTTAACTGTTAAATAACGCAAAAAACCCGGTATAAACCGGGTTTTTCGGGAGACAAAAACAAGCAGGTTTACTTGATTTTGGCTTCCTTAAACATAACGTGTTGGCGAACTTTAGGATCGTATTTTTTGATCTCCATTTTGCCAGGCATATTACGTTTGTTTTTGTCAGTGGTGTAGTAGTAGCCAGTACCCGCTGAAGAAACTAATTTAATTTTATCACGCATGGTCGGGCTCCTTAAATTTTCTCGCCACGGGCACGGATATCAGTAAGAACTGAATCAATACCTTTTTTATCGATGATACGCATGCCTTTTGGCGTTAGGCGTAATTTAACGAAACGGTTTTCACTTTCAACCCAAAAACGGTGGGTTTGAAGATTTGGCAAAAAGCGACGACGAGTCGCGTTTTTCGCGTGAGAGCGGTTGTTTCCTACCGCTGGGCGCTTACCAGTTACTTGACATACTCTGGACATCGTATTTGTCTCCAAAACAACTTTTAACAATCAGCTTCGCTATACAAAGAAAAGCAATAAATCACACTAAACGCATAGCGGTAGTGACAAGAGGGCGCATTTTATACAGTATTTGCAGGTTACGATCAAGGTTTTTGTGCTAAAAGATCTGACTTTCCCTTGTTTGCGCTACAATTTAACCAATATGTTGCATTTACCTTACGCTTACGCAATTTCTAGCTGTCTATATTTACACCATTCCCCGTTCTGCAAAAGAAACACAATCTCCGTCTCCCACCACAATATGGTCAAGTACAGTCACATCTATTAGTTCTAAGGCCTGCTTTAGTCGTTGGGTAATATGTTTATCTGCTTGGCTAGGTTCCGCTATACCTGATGGGTGATTATGACTCAATATTACCGCTGCGGCATTATGTTCCAAAGCTTGCTGAACAACGACTCGGGGATAAACACTGGCCGCATTTATAGTACCGAAAAACAATTTTTTGAAAATAATTAATCGATGTTGGCTATCTAACATCAATACCGCGAAAACTTCGTTTGGTTCGTCACGCAATTGACTTAACAGATATTGTTTTGTGCGATTTGCGCTATCAAAAGTATGTTTACGGGTAAGAGATTGTGCAAAGTAGCGTTTTGACATCTCAAGTGTGGCTTGTAATTGCACATATTTAACTTCACCTAAGCCTTTACCTAAACAAAATTGATTTTTACTGGCGTTTAACAAACTGCGTAGTGAACCAAACTGAGTTAACAAATCTCTGGCTAGATCAACTGCGCTAAGCCCTTGCACGCCAGTCCTTAAAAAGATAGCCAACAGTTCTGCATCTGAGAGTGCTTCACTGCCCATAGATAGGAGCTTTTCTCTAGGCCGCTCCATTTTTGGCCATTGTGATAGTTTCATGCTTCCATGCCTGAATAGTTATTAATGTGAATAATTGCTCGAATATAGCTAATTAAACCTAGCAAAAGATCGCCGATCAGGCCAATATTAAGCTATATCAAATACCTAAGTGTTTTGTCTAACATCAACCTTGGGTAAAATGCACCTTTAGGTTTCCAGTTAAAATTTAGACACTATGGCTATTCAAAAACACAATGTTTTACTCGGTATTACCGGCGGAATTGCGGCTTATAAAACACCGGATTTGGTCCGAAAACTCACCGCCAACAACGCCGATGTTCGTGCTGTGCTTACAGCGTCTGCTGAACATTTCGTCAGCCCATTAGCGTTACAGGCAGTATCAGGAAATCCGGTTTCAACCGATTTACTCGACCCTGCCGCAGAAGCTGCTATGGGTCATATTGAATTAGCTAAATGGGCTGATAGTATTCTGATTGCACCCGCAACAGCTAATTTTATTGCAAAATTAGCCCATGGATTAGCTGACGACCTGCTATCGACACTGTGTTTAGCAAGTACGGCAGAGCTGTACATTTCACCAGCTATGAACCAGCAGATGTGGCAAGCGCCAGCGACTCAGGAAAACCTTAAAATATTAACTAATCGCGGGGTCAACATTATTCCCCCAGATTCTGGCGAGCAGGCTTGTGGTGATGTTGGCCAAGGACGTATGCCAGAGCCGCAATATTTGGCTGATTTAATCACTCAACAAAAACCTCAGCAAAGCTTGGCCGGTAAACAAATCGTCATTACCGCTGGGCCGACCCAAGAAGCCATTGATCCGGTTCGCTACATTAGCAATCACAGCTCTGGAAAAATGGGTTATGCACTAGCAAATGCTGCGTTGGCAATGGGCGCAGAAGTAACGTTAGTCAGCGGGCCAGTAAACCTATCCGCCCCTTGCAGTGCTAACTTAATTAAAGTTGAGAGTGCCCAGCAAATGCATGCTGCTGTCATGGCTGAAATTGAGAATGCAGATATTTTTATTGGATGTGCTGCTGTTGCTGATTACCGTCCATCTGATGTACAGAATCAAAAAATCAAAAAGAACAATCAAGAGTTAACCCTTACTTTTATCAAAAACCCTGATATTCTTGCCGATGTCGCAAAACAACAACAGTCAGTGTTTACTGTCGGTTTTGCCGCCGAAACACAAGATGTTAGCCGCTACGCAAAAGAAAAGTTAGCGCGCAAACAACTTGATATGATTGCGGCTAATGACGTGTCAAATAGCAGCATTGGATTTAACAGTGATCAAAATGCGTTAACGGTTTTTTGGAAAGAGGGTGAAAAATCTCTAGAAGTTGCCGATAAAAGACAACTTGCCTTTGAACTAATGCAATTAGTATCTGAACATTATAGAAATAAACATGCATCGAAATAACCAGAATAATAATAAGATGGTCTTACAGACAGGGAGACATCAATAATGCCCGCGATTAAACGTCCAAACCGCAGAGCTCAAATATTACAATGTCTGGCAAGCATGCTAGAAAGCAACCCAGGCCAACGCATTACCACGGCGAAATTAGCCACTGAAGTAGGGGTTTCTGAAGCTGCGCTCTATCGTCACTTCCCCAGTAAAGCCCGTATGTTTGAAGGTTTGATTGAATTTATTGAAGAAACGTTATTTTCGCGGATCAATAAGATTATCAATGAAGAAAAAGATAGTGCTGTGCGTATTCAGCTTATCGTGCATCTAATTTTAGGTTTTTCAGAAAAAAACCCAGGGATTACCCGGATTTTAAACGGGGACGCATTGATGGGCGAACAAGAACGATTACGTGGCAGAGTGACACAGATCTTTGAGCGATTAGAAACTCAATTAAAACAAGTCTTGAGAGAACGAAAACTACGAGAAGGTAAATCATTACCCGCTGATGAAGGTGTTATTGCAAATATGTTGATTTGTTACACTGATGGACGCATTAATTTATTTATCCGCAGTGATTTCAAACGCAGGCCGACCGAAGACTTTAAAGAAACCTGGCAGTTTATTAGTAAACAGTTTTTCTCATAAACCTTGTAAGCATAAACTCGCCTTTCGGCGCAGTTTAGTTTCAACAGTATTGTTAAATATCAAACACGTTTCAGGGGCTACAGCCCCTGCTACACTTCTAAAGGCCAAGATTTGTAGGGCCTTGACACACAAAGATTCTTAGCTAACCTATAAAGAACAGCTGTTCTTTTTAACTGGGCCATCAATAAATGCCACGTAAAGCGTTATACAACGTAGAAGAAGTTCTCGAGCAAGCAATCGCAGTTTTCCTAGAGCATGGTTATCATGGTGCAATTATGGAAGAGATCATTGCCAGAACAGATTTCAATCGAAGAGGTTTTTATCTTGAGTTTGGCTCTAAACAGCAATTTTTATACATAGTACTCGCCCATTACCAAGAACAACATTTATCTAAAGCGTTTTCCCATCTTGAACATAATATCGGCATGCAATCTATCCAGGGTTTTTTCTCAGCTTATGTAGAATTAGTAAAAGGACGTGGTTGTTTGTTGATTAACATTATTACCGAATTAGGTTTTGATGATCCTAAAATTCGAGATATTGGTCGTCACTACCTAGATCGTCTACAAATTGACTTTATTGCGTGTTTAGAAAAAGCACAACAACTCGGCGAAGTTAGACTTGATATCAATATTGAGTCTACTGGTCTGCAGTTATGTAGCTACGTGCAAGGGTTTGCAGTAAACGGTATTTTGGCTGGTGATACTGACGAACTAACGCTAGCAACGCGTGCAATTCTTGGTCCTTTAAAACCTTCAATATAATCGCTCCAAGCTTAATCAGGTTTTTATTTGCTTTTCGAGTTATCCATCAGAGTCTAGTTGAATTTCACTTGGCGATTCTATTAGATATAGTTAGAATTCACGCCCGTTTCGAATAACCTTAATTTAGTTTGTATAACAAAGAGTGAGTGAGATGACATCCAAAAAACCCGTGTTTAGGGTGCAGTTTGTAAGCAATGGCGAACGCTATGAAGTTTATGTGCGAGAAGTTAGTCAAGGCAGTATGTTCGGTTTTGTCGAGATCGGTGATTTTGTGTGGGACACACACACTACATTAGTTTTAGATCCCAGCCATGAAAAATTAAAAACTGAGTTTGCTGATGTAAAACATACTTACCTACCCATGCACAGTGTTTTGCGCATTGATGAAGTCAATAAGCAAGGAACGGCTAAAATTACTGAATTATCAGATAAAGTAACGGCCTTCCCGAGCCCTATATATACGCCCAAAAACTAGCTAAATCCGCCTTAGAAACCAACCTCTCCAATTGTAGATTTTATGTTTTTGCGGTTTTACTTTAAGCTGTAACAAATAGCAAATATGAAGTACCTCACTATGCGTGTAGTTTTGAATAAACTAGCAGCGTTTTCTCTGCTGCTAATAAGCCTGCAGATAGCTGCGTCTGAACAGCAAAAATTAACTCAATTAATGGATGATATTTGGCAATACGAACTATCCATTTCGCCCCTTTACGCTAGCTCGCAGGGCAATCACGAGCATGATGACAAGCTTGCAGATATCTCCCCTACCGCACTTGCAGAGCAAAATGATCGGTTTAAATCTTTCTTACAGCAAATCGACGCCATTGATAAAACCCAACTGGCTCGCTCAGAGCAAATTAATTTATTGATGCAGCGCTACCGAGTGCAAAACTATATCGATGAATATCACTTTAAAGCCCATTATGTACCGCTTACTTCTGAGTACGGATTCCACAGCAGTATGGCAGGACTCCCCAAGTCATCTCGTTTTAGCAATCTGCAGGACTACCAAAACTATTTAAGCCGGTTGCGTCAGATCCCAGCTTACTTTGCTCAGCAAATTGCCTGGATGAAAAAGGGTATGGCTGTTGGTATGGTGCAGCCTCAAGCTGTTATGTTAGGTTTTGAGAAATCTGTTGAAGCTTATTTTAATGGCAAAATTGAAGACAACACGTTTTATGCGCCTTTCAAAAAAATCGCTAAAATCAATGCGACTAATGCACAAAAACAGGCATTGTTAAAAGAAGCGAAACGCGTGGTTAAGCAAGATGTTATGCGGGCTTATCACGATTTCTACAATTTTTTAGTTGATGATTATATTCCCAACGCAAAATCAGATGTGGCGTCAAAATCCTGGCCTAATGGGGAACAGTTCTATCAAAATCGCGCTCGTTATTATACCACCACAGATTTGTCCGCCGATGAGATCCACCAGCTTGGGTTGTCTGAAGTTGCCCGTATTCGTTCTGAAATGCAAAGTGTTGTGGATAAGCTTGAGTTCGAAGGTGACATTAATGATTTTATTCGGTTCTTACGTACTGATCCCCAATTCTATGCAAAAACACCTGAGGATTTGTTAAAACACGCTGCTTACGTGGCAAAACGTATGGATGCGAAATTACCCAAATTATTCTACAAGTTACCCCGTACACCTTATGGTGTTGCCCCGGTTCCGGATGCCATTGCGCCTAAATACACGACAGGCAGATATGTCTCTCCGCGTCGAGACGATGAACCAGGTTATTATTGGGTCAACACCTATGCGCTAGATAAACGTCCATTATATGCAATCCCTGCGCTGACTTTACACGAAGCAGTACCAGGGCATCATTTACAAATATCCCTTGCATCTGAAATGGATGATTTACCTAATGTGCGCCGTTATACCTACATCTCAGCGTTTGGCGAAGGCTGGGGCTTATACTCTGAATTTTTGGGCAAAGAAGTAGGCATTTATCAAACACCTTATGAAGAATTTGGCCGTTTGAGCTATGAAATGTGGCGTGCCTGTCGTTTAGTGGTGGATACTGGCATGCACCTTAAAGGTTGGTCTCGACAACGTGCTCTAGATTATATGTTAGAAAATACAGCGCTTTCAGAACATAATGTTACTACCGAGATTGACCGCTACATTTCATGGCCTGCACAAGCGTTGTCTTACAAAATTGGCGAATTAGAAATTAAAAAGTTACGTGCTGAGGCAGAACAGGCTCTTGGTGATAAGTTTGATTTACGCGCCTTTCATGACGCTGTGCTCGAGCATGGCTCTGTTCCTTTGATGGTATTAAGGGAAAACATACAACTTTTTATACAAAGTGAAGCTTCTGAATAATAACGTGCTAGCTTAATAAAATAACGATAGAGATAATTTAAATGGTTTTAATGTTCAGCATTTCTGGTTTATTGCTGTTGTCTTTAATTTATAGCGTGTTGCGTTTTCAAGCCGCACAAAAAGAAATTAAGATACTTAAATATCAAGTGAAATCACTGGATGCCCATAGCCGTTTTTCACTCAGTGCATTACTTTTGCTATCTGCGCAATTGCAGCGAATTTATATTGCCCGCTTAGAAAACTTACAAGCACATGCGCTCATTCATCCTGACGATTTTGCTATTGCCAAATTTATTATAAGTCAGGTTGAATTTATCATCGTTGAATGTTGTGAAAAACACGCGACTGTTGAAGAAGCTTTAAACAAAACCTTTGAAAAAGCTGGCTACAACATGGCACAAATCAACAAATATATTGCCAAGCAACCTTCGGAAGTTCGCATTCCTTGGTGCCAAAATACTGTCGGTGGATTTATTTCAGCTTGTTATAATCTCACCTCAGATAATGTACGCATCAAAGAGACAGAAGAATTACAAAGCGCTTAACATTAAAATCCTGATTTTATTTATTGCTGAATTCAGATCACTGTTCACAATGCGCAAGTAAATGCTCAAATTCCGCTTTTGTTACAGGCATAATTGATAGTCTATGGCCTTTTTTCACTAGCCCCAATTCTGTAATTTCAGGCATACTTTTGATGTTTTTCAAACTCAATATCTGCTTGAATTTTGCTACAAACTTCACATCAACCATGAACCATCTAGGATTTTCCGGATCTGATTTAGGATCATAATAATTGGACTCAGGATCAAACTGAGTATGGTCTGGATAAGCAGCTTTTACTACTTCAGCTAAGCCTGCAATCCCCACGTTTTTACAACTGGAATGATAGATAAATACCTGATCACCTTGCTGCACTTTATCGCGCAAAAAATTACGCGCTTGATAATTACGAATACCATCCCAATGCTCAGTTTGATTGGTTCTATTCGCCAAATCATCGATACTAAATGCATCCGGCTCACTCTTAAACAGCCAATAGTTCATACTCTACCCTTTTATATTCTTAGTTATCACCCACACAATTATTCATCAACTTACCGCAAAACTTGCATCTATGAAATGGATCAATATACTGTACATAAACACAGTATAAATTTAACCTCTCAAACCGCAAGGTTGAAAGGTACAGTTTATCTGTCGGACGAGGTTATTTATGAATACATTATTGGAACAATTAAAGAATAAACGCTTAATCTGGCAAGGTAGTCAACAAGAGCAAAGCTTTACGGGTAATAGCACCGGCTACGCCGAACTTGATGAAGCTCTGCAAGGTGGTTTTCCACAATCAGGCGTGATTGATATTCACAGCCCTATTGGCATTGGCGAGTTACGCTTATTGTTACCGGCGTTACGTTATCGTCAGCAAGATAAGCGTCTGTTGGTATTTATTGCCGCTCCGATGCAAATTAATGGCGAAATGTTAGCCGAATTTGGCATTGCCCTTGAACAAGTTTTAATTGTTCAACCAAACAGTGCTGAGCATGCTCTGTGGAGCGCAGAACAATGCTTAAAGAGTGGGTGTTGCGACAGCGTACTGTTATGGCACCAGCAGCTAGAAATTGCGCAAGCTAAACGTTTACAACTCGCCGCTGAGCAAGGTGATGCTTTGCATGTTGTGCTACGCCAAAATCGGCAATTGAGTTTGTCGTTGCCGGTTAATCTGGCGATGAAACTTAATCCTCATGCTCAAGGCTTGGAAGTGCAAATCACTAAGCGTAAAGGGGGCTGGCCTGCTCATTCGTTTAACGTCAACATGAGTAAAGCCTGGCCGGAGCTAACCTTGAACCAGCCCACCGATAATGTGGTTTCATTTCCTCGTGCGAAAGTCAGTTAATTATGCAACCGCTTTGGCTGTATTTACATTTTCCTCACTTGCAGTTAGACAGTCTCTGCGATGCTATGCCCCAATCTCATGCAAAAGAGCACGATGGCGTATCTGCACACATCAACCATCAACACTCTTTGGTTATATTGCATCACAAAACAAATTGCGTCTTACAGTTAAACCAAGCCGCGACTGATGCTGGCATTCGCATAGGTATGGGCTTGGGGACTGCAGCAGCACTGGATCAACATCTACAAGTTTTGTCCTATAAAAGTGATATAGAGCAAAAAAAGTTAATTGAGATTGCCGAACATTTATATTTAGTCACTTCAGACATCAGTCTTTTTCCACCTAATGGTTTGTTGCTACGTATTCACAATATGTTGATGCTATACGGCGGACTTAAGGGCTACTGGCGGGCTCTTAAAGCCCAGTTAAACGATTTTCAGGTGCATTATTATTATGCCTCTGGACAATCCCCCTACGCTGCCCGCCTTCTGGCTCGTACAGCTTGGAACCAGATCAGCGACCATCTTCCCATGTTGCTGCACCAAATTGGTATACGCCAACTGGTTGATTCCGAACTAGATAGAAAAACAGTGGATAAACTTGCTAGGGTGGGCATTCACTGTATTGCCGATTTAATGGCACTACCACTGAAAGATGTGGCTAAGCGTTTTGACATAGATTTGGTGACTTACCTAGGTAGATTAAGTGGAGAGTTTCATCACCCGATGGATTTTTATCACCCTCAATCTAAGTTCCAACGTTACTTGGAACTTCTCTATGAAATCAGCCATACCGACACGTTAATGTTCCCAATGCAGCAATTACTGGCGGCTTTAGAACAATTCTTAAAAATACGCGATCTACTCACTCAAAAGATTATCTTTACCCTCTATCAACGTGATCAGGAGTCACTCACCTTAGAAGTAGGCTCGGCGCAAGGCGAGTATCAGGCTAACAAATGGGCTAACCTAACCGTATTAAAGCTCGATAATTTAACCTTGAAGGCTCCCATATTTGCATTAGAGCTAACCACCGCTGAAACACAGTTACGTAGCCCTGAAAAGACCGACCTGTTTAACGCCAGCAAAGGTACGCTCAGCTATTTACAGTTAATTTCACTACTACAGGCGAAACTCGGGGAACAAGCCATTTCACAAGTCATGTTGGACGATGATTTTCGTCCCAACAAAGTGAATCGTTATGTACAACCACAATTGAAAAGTGCGCCTAAACCAATTTTAGTGCAGCCATTACGACCGAGTTTCATGTTGAAAATGCCACAGCCATTAACCGAAAAGGTGACCGTTATACATGGGCCAGAGCGTATAAGCACTGGTTGGTGGGACAGCCAACCTATCACTCGAGATTACTTTATCGCTCGTAACCAACACGGCCAATGGTTATGGATATATCGCGCCGCTAGCAAGCAATGGTTTGCGCACGGCTTATTTAGTTAAAGAGCACTCCCATGGCCTACGCCGAATTATTCTGTCAATCCAATTTCAGCTTTTTGCAGGGTGCTTCCCATCCGCAAGAATTGGTCCAACAAGCCCACTTTCTAGGTTACGAAGCCATCGCGATTACCGATGAATGTTCAGTGGCTGGCGTGGTGCGTGCTTACACTGAAATAAAAGACCATCAGCTTGGGATTAAACTGATTGTGGGGAGTTACTTTACATTAGATAACAGTTTGAGCTGCGTTTTGTTATGTCCCACCCGCGAAGCATACGGTGAATTATGCCGGATCATTACTAACGCTCGCCGACGCTCTCCCAAAGGTGAATATGCACTGGCCAAATGGGATTTAAAAACCATTAAGCACTGCTTTATGCTGTGGCTTCCGAATGGCGATATGAACCTCGATGAGCCTTGGGCTATTTGGCTAAAAAAGCACTATCAAGATCGTTTATGGATTGGCGCTCAGCGGCACCTAACTGCTAACGAACACACGATGCTCGCTCATTATAAAAAGCTCAGTCGCTTATTTGACCTGCCTATTTGCGCATGTGGTGGAGTATTAATGCACAATCCAAGTCGGCAGCCGTTACAGCACCTACTAAGTGCAATAAAGCAACGTAGTACGGTAGCAGAGCTTGGCCGGGCGTTAATCTCTAATAGTGAACGAAGTTTACGCAGTCAGGATAAGTTAAATAAACTGTTTAAACGTGCTTGGTTGGATAGTTCTGTTGAGATTGCGCGTAGGTGCAGCTTTAATATGAAAGAGCTACGCTATGAATATCCTGCCGAACTCATCCCCAGCGGTAAAACCCCAAAACAATATCTACGGGAATTGGTCGAAAGCGGTATCCAAAAGCGCTTTCCAGAAGGGATAAAAGCCGATGTACGAGAAATTATTGAAAAAGAGTTAATCTTAATCGAGGAACAAGAATATGAATTCTTCTTTCTCACTATCTATGATGTCGTGCAATTTGCACAGTCACAACAAATTTTATATCAAGGACGCGGTTCAGCTGCCAATTCAGTCGTATGTTATTGCTTGGAAATCACCTCCGTCGACCCTCGCCAAATCAATGTGTTATTCGAACGTTTTATTTCCAAAGAGCGAGATGAACCACCTGATATAGATGTGGATTTTGAACATCAACGGCGCGAAGAAGTCATTCAGTATATTTATAACAAATACGGACGTGAACGTACCGCCATCGCGGCAACCGTCTCATGTTATCGGTTTAAAAGCGCCTTGCGAGAAGTAGGCAAAGCATTAGGCATTAACGAAACTCAGTTAGACTTTTTTATCAAAAACATTAACCGCCGGGACAGCGGATTAAATTGGCAGGCGCAAATTGCTGAACTGGGATTGGATCCTGCTTCACAAAAAGGTAAACACTTTATCTCGCTGGTAAACGAGATTATGGGTTTCCCCCGACATTTATCACAACATGTTGGTGGGTTTATCATATCTTCAGGTCCGTTATACCAACTCGTGCCAATCGAAAATGCCGCGATGGCAGATCGCAGTGTCATTCAATGGGACAAAGACGATTTGGAAAGTCTTGGCTTACTCAAAGTCGATGTATTGGCGTTAGGCATGCTCACTGCCATTCGCAAGTCTTTTCAATTAATTGAAACGCACTATCAGCACACTCTTAGTATTGCCCAAATCACTAAGCTCGAAGATGATCCGCAAGTGTATGGGATGATCCAAAAAGCCGATACGGTAGGTGTGTTTCAGATTGAGTCCCGTGCGCAAATGAGTATGTTACCTAGGTTAAAACCTAAAACTTACTATGACTTAGTGATACAAATAGCAATTGTCAGGCCTGGCCCCATTCAAGGCGATATGGTGCACCCTTTTTTGCGCAGACGTGATGGCAAAGAGCCTATTGAGTATCCATCAGAAGAAGTCGCTGGGGTGCTGAGTCGCACAATGGGAGTGCCTATATTTCAAGAACAGGTGATTCAATTAGCCATGGTAGCTGCAGGGTTTACCGGTGGTGAAGCAGATCAACTAAGACGGGCCATGGCTAGCTGGAAGAAAACTGGACAACTTATGCAGTTTCAGGAAAAGCTTATCAACGGCATGCTTAAACGGGGATATACCCAAGACTATGCTGAGCGTATATTTAATCAAATATGTGGCTTTGGTGAGTATGGTTTTCCCGAGTCCCATTCTGCCTCATTTGCGGTGCTGGCTTATGTGTCCTCATGGCTAAAATATTATTACCCAGAGGCATTTTATGTTGGGCTGTTAAATAGCTGGCCAATGGGCTTCTACCCTCCAGCTCAATTAGTCCAAGATGCTAAGCGTCACCAAATCAAAGTTCTTCCGATTTGTATCAATCATTCAGACTATGAGCATATTCTGGAAAAAGCAGAAGATACCTTGGCCATTCGTTTGGGGTTACGCATGATTAAAGGATTATCCAATGCTACTGCGCAGATGATATTGGAGCAGCGCCCAAAAGATGGCTATACCTCTGTGGTAGAAATTAAACAGTTGGCTATTCGGAGCGATCAGATTGAAGCGCTTGCTAGTGCAAATGCATTATCTGGTTTGGCGACCAATCGTTATAAAGCCCGCTGGGCACTCATGGAAACGGAAACGGAATTACCGCTATTAAAAAATCAGGAACAAACATTCTTATTTGATGTTTCACCGTCAGAGGTGGAAGAAATGGTAGAGGATTATGCTGCTACCAGTTTGTCGCTTACACGTCATCCAATCCAACTGTTACGCAATGCAGGAAAACTAGGAAGATATACCGCAGCTAATCAGTTAGCCGACAAAGAGCATAAATCAGTGGTCAATGTTATTGGCGTGGTGATTGGCAGACAAGCACCAGGTACCGCTGCGGGAGTGACCTTCATGACACTTGAAGATGATACAGGTTGCAGCAACGTGGTGGTTTGGCAAGCTACTGCCCGGGCCCAGAAAAAGGCCTTTTTGAAATCCAAAATCATCAAAGTTAGCGGTATTCTTGAACGTGGAGATGGCGATGTAACTCACATTATCGCCGGAAAAATTACCGACTTAAGCCATTTGCTGGAAGATCTTAATACCTCTTCCAGAGATTTCCATTAGCCAAACTCAGCTCTAATCTATTTGAATCATATTAAGCGCTGTGTGGATATTTTTCGGAATAGCTGTACTTTTATTAGTCTGTTTATCAACAAACACATGCACAAAATGTCCTTGTGCTGAAGGTAAGGTTTCTCCTTCAACAAAAATACCTATTTCATAAGTAACCGAACTATTGCCGAGACGCAAAACCCTTAAACCAATATGTATAGTTTGAGGATACGCAATCGGCGAAAAATATTGGCACTTTGACTCAACAACAAATCCAACAATCCCATCGTCATGAATATTCAAACCACCTTTTTCAATTAAATAACGATTAACAGCGCTGTCAAAATAAGCGTAATACTGCACGTTATTAACATGCCCATAAATATCATTATCAGCCCAACGCGTTTGCATTGGATAGAAGATTTTATATTCGTCTTTATTTAATTTAATGCTCATCATTACGCCTAATATGCAGCACGATATAAGTTTAACGCGTCGTTGCGCTCTATCTTCACAGGATTATTAATTAACAATCGTTGTTGCAACATAGATTCATCAGCCAGCATCTCTAAACTGTCTTGGGACACCCCACATTGTCGTAATTTAGTTTGCAATCCCAAATCAGATATTAACTTTTCAAGCGTCTCGATTAACGCTAGCGCTTTATCCTTATTACTTAAATCTGTGGCAAGATTTGGACACACAATAGGTGCCAACTGGGCATAAAGATCCGACGCTGCTGATAGATTAAAGCGCAGTACATGCGGCAGCATAAGGGCATTGCTCAAACCATGAGGAATGTGAAAGTGTCCACCAAGAGGATACGCTAGAGCGTGTACTCCAGCCACTGGCGCGTTTGCAAACGCCTGACCCGCCAACATCGCACCGAGCAGCATATTACCGCGCGCTTCTACATTATCACCTTGATTCACGGCAAGACTAATATTGGCTATCAGCAGTGATAACGCTTTCGTCGCTAACATATCAGAATAAATATTCTTTTTAACTTTGCTAGTGAAAGCTTCTATGGCATGCACCATTGCGTCAATTCCCGTTGCCGCAGTGATATCGGGAGGCAAACCGGTCGTTAAAGACGGATCCAAAATAGCGATATCTGGCTGCAGAACAGCGGACACTACACCGGCTTTTGTAGAACCACCGGTGGTGACTATTGAAATTGGCGTCACTTCTGAACCAGTACCAGCCGTAGTTGGTACTTGAATAAGCGGTAATCTAGGCTGATTAATTTGGTCTACGCCATAACAAGAGCTCAAATCACAGTGACTGTTTGGATGAGCAAGTACTGCAACCAGCTTAGCGACATCCATCGAGCTGCCACCCCCAAATCCCACTATTAATTCAACATTATTTTTTCGGGCTAAGCTGACCGCCTCAATAATCGTTGAATCAGCAGGATCAGCTTCAACTTTATCAAACACAGTTAGCGAAACAGAGCTCTTATTGAATATTTGCAAAGTTGAATCTAGTAGACCCACTTTAACGATACCACTATCAGTAACAATAAGAATACGCGAAAGCTGACGTCGCGCGAGGGTGTCTTTGAGGTAATCTGCAACCGGCTTACCAAAAACGAAGCTTGCAGTAGTAGAGAACGTGAATTCATCAATCATAAATAAGCAGTCCTGAGGTTTCAGCTATATTAATAACCTACCGCCTACACTAACCTGTCAAACCAGTATGACAATATAGCCATACTGGTTTGTCAAATTCAGCTTACTTATTTAGACCTATTCACAGATCAGAACTCAATCCATTAAGATATTTTAACCAATTGATTTTAATCGTAAAAAGGTGACCTAACTTCCGTTAAGTTTCTGAGTTTAACAGGACGTTGCAACATCTGACCACCATCTCGACCAATTGGTATCCACGGAATTTTACCGCGCCCTTTAGCTGGCGTGAACGTAAATAAGTCGAATGGAATAGAAATATAAAAGCCTTTGGTAAAGCTTCCTTCACCATACTCTTCAGCAGAAACATTAGTAAATGCTGCATAAGCGCCTACGACAATTCCGCTATCAAAGCGCTTAGCTACATCGATATTAACCCCTTTATCTTTCGCCAAAAATTGCCCTGCACTAATGCTGAGTTGCATGTCTGGTAAGAATTCCGGTGTCCAATAAACGCTAGCATGTCCGGTTAACGCCTTGTAATCGAAAAATGCTGTCTCACTATCGAAATCTCGCTGCTGAACGTAATTTACATCGACTCCAAACGACAAACTACTATCAACCGGACGATACAATATCTCGGTACCAACACCGCCAAACATGGTTTCCAAATAGCCTCCGTAGACTTGTGCGTAGGTATCTTCAGCAATTTCGTCGAACCAATGTACAAACGCATTTTCCATTGTCACTTTGCTACGCGTAACGTATTCCCTAATTTGAGTCCGGACTCGTGGCAATTGAGATTGTTGTGAATCTGTTAAGAAGCGAAATTTATCGAAATTTTCTAGCAAGGTTACTTTCAATCCACCACGCACAGAAAAGTTTGGATTGAACTGATATCCACTATTTACAAACACACCGCCTTGATACAAATAAAAATCTTCTGGATTGCCAAAAGTCTGGATCCAAAACGTTTCCATATTAAATATAGGCCCAGAATAATCTTTGGGATGATAGTTATCATTTGTAGATTGAGTAGGGTTTTGCCTTACATAGGTTGATTGAATATCTGTTTCTAAACGTTGGTAATTGGCAGCAATTTTGAACTCTTCTGCATCAATTTTAGTTTCCAACATGGGGATATTGGCTAGCGTATCTACTACTTTATAAGTCTTGATTGAGTCGGGTAATTCAGACGCTAAAATTCTACCTACGCGTTGTGTCGCTTCATCATGATCGCGATAGCCTAATTGACTACCGTAAACGATCATTTCATCGCCTTCAGTATGAGTCGCGTTTATTAAAAAGCTACCTTCATTGGCAAGATCTGCATACAGACGCTCGCGATTAATGGTGTCAATTGACTCGGCAGGTTTTGCGTTTCTGAGCTCTCTTGGTGGTCGGTCATATTTTACCTGTTTAACCGTGTGCATGTTAAAGTTGTATGACACACCAAAGCCTACTGTGTTACCCCTTTGGTAACTCAGATTAAAGTCCCAATTATTGTATTTATACACCGCACCAACATTCCATTCGCTATCTTGTTGAAGTCTACCTGCGCGATCGTTGACGTAGTTATTGCCGTCATATTCGAGTTTAAGCGTTAGACCTTCAAGCGGTGTTTGATATTCTATTCCACCAAATATTGACGCTGGACCTTTAAAGAACTCGTTATAGTCGATTTTACCGCCTCGGCCAGTAAATCCACCTGGACGTTCACAAAATGAGTCGCGAACTTCACAAAATGGATTAGTAATATTACCGCCTGCACCCAGGTAACCAGTGCCCAATCCAAGATGGATATCGAATGGACCAATTGCTTTACTAAAATTTATGAACTCACTACTAAAAAAGCCTGTTCCTCCGATATCAGTAAAGCCAAGTGAGACATCAGGTAAATAGTAACTCTCTTTAAGCAGGCGAAATTTAACGTCGATACCTTTGTCTTTCAGCGTCTGGTCGCCACTAAAACTTTCATACGGACTATAACGTCTGGTTCTTACATCGGTATACCTTACAGTAGACTCCATCCACGGAAAAAGTTGAATGCTTGCAGACCAAAATCGATATTGGTCGATATCATTGTAGCTAAAATAAAATGAGCCTTCTTTCGCCATTCTCGCAGTGGGTGTTTGTAATAATCCAGTTCCACCCCTAACCATTTGCGATATATTCCCGTTGTCGTCATCGAACTCCTTTTCAGTGGCTAATGCAGTTGTAGCGACAACATTAACGAATACGATATTGGCAGCAAATACACAGCCAATCATCCTTCTAACAGTGATCATTCAATTACTATCCTATTTACTGCAAGTTTGGCTATCAGTTGATTAACCCGCTTGTTTTGTTCAAACCATTGATGTTCCGCTAGAGGGACAAAAATCTGTGATCCCGGCATAACTTGTAAGCAGCTATGATTCCAATAAGCCACAGGGATCTCTCTTATCTTCCCGTTAGGTTGAATTGCATAGACGATATTGCGGTCTGCAGATTCAGTTTTATTAACCTGCTTCAATTGATTTTTAATACACACTGTATTGTCGTATTCAATCGTAGTTGGTTGATCAACAGCCCCAAACACATACAATTTCGTTGGGCGTTTAGTTACAACTAATTCGTACTTCCCACTTTCAAATAACGGATTACTACTACGATGATAACGTGCTAAGTCGTAATCAATCACAGCATTCATATGCGTTGCTAACTTCCAGCCTTTTATCTGCGTTTGAAGCTTTTCTACTGAGTCTGCGTCTGATGTAATTGCATTTAGTTGCAAGAGTAATTCGTCGCGTTTTTGTTCAGCATACTCACTATCAAGTTTAAATAGCTTACTGCTTTGCCAATACCAATTTTGTTTTAAACCAATGGAATCTAAAACTTGATTAAGTCTGGGGTTTTCTTCAAAAGATATCGTATTGTCATTAACTTTAACGACAACCTGAGAAATTGCCTGATGTTGAACGCAAGAAAATATTATAATAGTGGCTATAAATTCTTTTACTTTATTCATTACTGTCCCCCACTAATCTCATCGCTCGGCTGACATATTGAATTTCGTAGCGCTCTGAATCCACTGAAAACTGTTGTGAGGAGCGCAGTAATTGGCCCGTTTCAGCGTGATACCAAAAAAGATTTTGCCACGTATCTGAGCGGCTAAGTAAGCCTTCACTTTTTACGTTTTCTATCACTTTTGAGGAGACAAATTGTTGATTCAAAATGTTCAAAGGAACATTCTTTTCAACGCTAAAACTGGACGTTAATTTAATCCCGTAGTGATCATTATTTAAGTCTATTTCTCTATACCAAGTAGCTGAAACATCTACGTCACTTTTCGATATTAGCGGGTCATCGGTCAAGTCATTAACATGGACTAAATTTTTGCCTAATAATCCCAGTGTGCGGACAAGCCTTCCGTTTTGAGTAACCAGCATTGCATCATCCGCAGAGACCCATTTATATTGATTATTTTCGATAAATCCTAAAGCCATAGTTGCGTACGGTCTTTCACCGCTTTTTATATAGATGAGATCGATGGGAGATTCAACAACATCTTTTTGACTAAGCTCAATATCGTTCTTAGTGCTAAAATATAACTTCACGTTTTGTTGATAAGCGCGCTGAGTCGACGAGCAAGCCGATATAAAAATCGTACTGCAAATCATGAGACTAAAAATAATTTTCATAGCTTTCCACTATTGCTGTTACACGACCAATAAAAAAGCCGCCATAAGGCGGCTTTAAAATTTTATCTCAACTTAGTTCGAAGGCGAATAAGTAAAGGTAACAGGAACAGTTGTAGTACCAGTTCCTGAGGTAGTTACAGTAATAGTTGTACCAATACATACACCATCTACCAACTCGTCATCACCTTCACATGAAGGAGGAGGAGGAGGCGGAGGAGGAGTAGGTCCAGGACGCTCAGGCGCTGAACCACTTGTATTAGACATAGTTGCACCAATGATAGCAGCACCAACTGCACCAGCAGCAATCATTCCGCTACTAATACCGCCAGCAGCACCACCGCCAGCAGTCCCACCACCTTGGTTTTCTGTTTGCGCGTTCACGTTAACAGAAACTACCGCTGCAGCTACCGCTAATCCGATTAAACTTTTCTTCATCACTTTTCCTTGAAAGTATTTGACACCTAGAGATGGATATTAAAGTATCCGTTCAACGATCTCAATGCCTATTTTACGATCTACTGCCGAATTCGAAATTATTTTGATCTTAATTTTTTAAATTACGATCTTTTGTCTCTTAATATAGACACAACCCGTTATTTTATTAACACATTTGCAACATAATCCATATAGATTTCAATAGCTTTTATAATAAAAGCTGTGCCTATAGTTTGTTCTAAACTTTTTCTGACCAAACTGCAAATTCATTCCCGCTTGGCTCGATAAAATGAAACCGACAACCTCCTGGAAAATCAAATATTGGCCGTGTTATCTGACCTTTATTCTCTGTTATTTTATTTAATGTAGCTTGAATATCTGCACTATAGAAAACCAACAAAGCTCCACCGTTCTCAGTTTTATTACAGGAGTTAGCTCTGAAAAAGCCACCATCTAAACCTTGATCAGAAAATGAGGTGTAATCTGGCCCATAATCAACAAAATCCCATGAAAAAACCTTACTGAAAAATGTTTTTGTTGATTCTAAATCAGTTGCACTAAACTCAACATAATTTAGCTTTTCATGCTTACTCATATTTTTTCCTATTGATCATTTTGAATGTTGATATGAATATTAGTGTAACGGATAACATTGAAGTTAGCCTCGGAATCGGATAACTAGCTCGAGAAACATATCCTATTTCACAGATAGGTTATGAATCATGGGGCAGAGCCCTTGTTACGGCGTTAATTATCTTTTCTTTCTCACATGGGGGTGGACTCGGTTGCTTTTAGCTTCACAGAAGCGTTAACCGATGGGTGAAAACGGGGCTCTCTGGAGCACCGCTCCAGCCGTTTGAACGACTCAAGCTTAGCTTGAGGCTGAGAATCCACTTTGTGAAGGTTGACTGCGGGAGTAGATGTTGCGCGGCAGCGCTTTAGAAGGAATGCTACCTATATCAATGTGCATAAAGGTAGCTTCGTTAGATAAAGCAGCATTCCACGGGCTAAAGCCCGTGCTACAGGTTTGCGCGTTTCTTTTCTCTCACATGGGGGTAAGCGAGGATGTTTTAGGAACGCAGTTCCGCCCGAGCGCACGACCGACATGGATGTCGTGCTGGAGACAGCCACATGGATGTGTGACACCTAGTTACCTATTACATGGACAGGTATTGCATAACACTCGATGAGTATGGTTTCCCTTGGGGTGTAATTGCGCGGCAACGCTTAGAGTAAGGGCTATCCAACTGTGATGGAGATATCCGCCTAAGATGTAAAGTCTGTAAATGCAAAAAAGGACTACCTTTACGGATAGCCCTTTCTCTAATAGGAGTCTGGCGCACTGGCCGTGGGCATGAATACTACTCTCACATGGGGGTGGAATCGGTTGTTTTTAGCTTCGCAGAAGCGTTGAGCGACGGAACGGGCAGCATGGATGCTGCACTGGGTGTTGCAGCAGGGATGGTTGATATCTAGCCGTTTATTACATGGACAGGCATTGCATAACACACCGACGGGTTAGGTTTCTCTGCGGGATAGTTCTTGCGCGGCAGCGCTTAGAATGAGGCCACCTTAATTATATTCGATAAATATGCGGATATTTTACAGGCGATCAGAAACGAAAAAAGACCACCCTATTAAGGCGGCTTTA
>NZ_BAEN01000057.1 GCF_000314975.1 Aliiglaciecola lipolytica E3 | reverse complement strand
AATTATTTATATTCAGGTAATTAGACAGTTGATTACTATTTTAAATTTGCTTATCTTAAAAACTCATCTTGACTCACCGCCAAGCGGCTGTCGAAGCATTAATAATAGTTAACGCGATAGCTATACTATTAGGAAAGGCATTCCCTTGTTTCGAAATTCAAATGTTATATTTGTCTAGTGAGTCCTAATTGCATAACCCTGATAGAGGATTATGTGCCACACGCTTTGACCAAAGGCTGTGTGGATACTTTAGGACTTTAACTATGCCTTTAAAATCAAACATCGTTCCAGAAAAAACTAAACAATATTGTGAAAACGTATCTTATGAAAATCAAGTTGAAACTTGGTTGTTAAAAGACGGATGGCAAGTATTCAAACCCCACGTTGACCATGGCGCTAAGACAGACGTTTTAATTTCAGATGGGAACCTTTACTACAGAATACAAGTGAAATCTGTTGATACATGCGAAGAGACTGTTGTGGTCGTTCCACAATGGAGTGAAACGGATGATATAGATTATATTATCTATTTTTCAAAACGTGCCCCATGGGGATACATAACGCCAAAGTTTGGTGGAAAAAGAAAATTAAAACATCACGAACATATAAGATTTCATCAGGAATCAACCAACTTTATAAAAGCCTTTAACAAAGCGTAACTTAAAAACAACCTAATACCTGTCCTACCTGTATCTTTTGGTACAGGTAGGACAGGTTAGGGTGCTAAAGCAGGTCATCAGGAGATACACCTAATCGGTTCGCCAATATTTTTCTTAACGTCTCTGGTTCCGGCAATTGGTACATTAGATTGACACCTCGTTTACCGGTAGATGGAATTCCTAGTTTCGAAAATAGTTTTCCAATAATGCTGCGTATTTGTGGCATAGAGAAGCGTATTTGTTTTTCCTTAAGAAAGTCATCAAACCTTACAAAAACGTCATTAGGGGAAACCCTACACGCCCCAAATGGCTTTTCTAGTGATAACTCATAGATTAAATACTCTTGCTGTGGAGATAAGTTAGCGAGAATTTCATCTTGCAAAGCTTTAGTAATAGGGGCGCGTCTTGGATCAAAATCGCTTATATCCATATTTTGCAAGTAATGCAGTAAATGAGCTGCACCATCATTATCTAACCATTCAAAATAACGGTTAAAATAAGCCTTATCTTGTGCAAATTTATCTGATGGTTCTAAAACTAGATAACGTCTTTCTTTAATCCCAGCAAGCAGCACATGGTCGTGATTACTGGCAAATATAAAGCGCAGATAATTCGGAAATTCAACGGCGTCGAATCCTTTTCTTTCTAAATAAACTGATTTTTCACTTATCAGCGCTTTCAATTTATCGGCTATTTTTTTATTTGTAAGCTCAACCTCATCGGCAAATACTAATATTCTATTTCCGATACTGTTGTTAAATCTTCCGGCAACTAGATAAGCCCCGTTTGTTTGAGTGACATTAGCACCTAGTATTTGTTTAAAAGGTTCCATCATTGAACCTTTACCTGCCCCTTGCACTGATTTCATTACCACAGCCACAGAGGGCTTTTCCTGTGGCTTTTGGATCATATGAGCAAAGTATTGAAGCAGGTAATGGGATACTTCGGTTTGACCGTCACAAATTACTTCATGGATATGATCGATAAATGGGGTTATTTCGCCCTCTTTAGGCTTTACTGCAAAGCCTGTATACAAATTGTATTGTGTCGTGGGGCACAGTTTATCATCAGGGCAATATGCCAAACCATCAGGAAAGTACTTCTTACCACTCCATTTTAACCATGCATCTCCTCTATTTTTTCCAACAAGCTTAGGTTCGTGTAAAAATCTATTTTTAAATTCCGTTAGCGATTCAAAACTGTGGGTTTCTGTTGACACTGCATCTTTCCTTAATGAAACGATGCAGTGTTTACATCCTGAAGTTGTATGTGCGTATAGGCTATTTAATTCATTCAATATTTGAATATCAGATTCAGTTAAAGTTTTACCATCAATTTCTTTATCAAGTGAGTTGGTATTGGAGATTTGATGAACATTGTTAGTTTTCATTTAATACTCCCAAACTAGCTAAAGCTATTTTAAGGGCTTTAGCACTTTTTAATGCTAAAGGGGTTGTTAGGTTGGTGAATAAGGCTTTAGCTAATAAAGCCGTTACGGAATATGCTAAAGCGTTAATTTCGTATACGGGATAAAAACTCGTATATGAAGCTAGATCCCGTATACGGAAAAAACTGATCATTTTGTACCTCCTGCTTCTGGATAACTTGAGGTGGAATACATTACTTGTGCGTTTATATAATTTTCCAAATCACAGATTCGGTAACGAATGGCTCTATTGGCTAAGCGTATGAAGGGTATGCGTGAACCTCGCCATCTATCCTTTTCAAGAAACGATGCACTTACACTGAGATACTCAGCAGCTTGTTTAGTAGAAAGAAGTTGTACAGTCATAGATTTGCTCCTATGTGTTTGTATATGACAGGAGCAAGTTTGTTACTATTGTAATGTGAAAAATATTCACGTTAGGGTCAGACGTTAGTTTTTGATGGCTAGACGTTAGGTTTGACTAGATTTGAATTATTTGGATTTAGATGTAATATTTAGCCGGAATCTAATTTAAAATTAATTAGTTAAATGTTTTTAAAAGGTAACGGATTACATGGCCGAAGAACAAAAGGTAGACAAGCAATTTGTAAACCTTGCTCCCATCTCAAGAGTTGATAAAGGATGTATATATCAATCCGCATTTAAATTTTCTATCGCAGATGAAAATGTATTTAATATAGCACTTACTGGTCCTTACGGTTCTGGTAAAAGTAGTATTATCAAGGGTCTTAAGAATACTATAGATAATGAAGATTTCTACTCAGATGTAACAATGTTAGAAGTTAATTTGGCATCATTTGAAAATAAGCCCAAGCCTAAAGAAGCTGAAATTGAGCTGAGTATTCTTCAACAGATGATTTACAGTACTTCTTCCGATGTACTCCCACTCTCCCGATTTAAAAGAATAAAAGCACCCAAAAATCCGAGCCTAAACTCTTTAGTGGCACTACTTACTATTGTTGGTATTCTTATTAGCGTTACTTTTCATAAGACTTTATTCTCGGTAGCTACATGGAGCATTGAATTTATTCTCGTTTGGCTCTTGTTAACCACTACAGGATTTGGATGCTGGAGCTTAATTAGGTATGTTTATGCCGATATTTGGAGTGCTTCAATTAGAAAAATTTCATTTAAAAATATGGAAATAGAAAAAGACGTAAGTAGCGACTCTATATTGAACAAGCATGTTGATGAAGTACTATATTTTTTTGAGAGAACCAAATATAACCTTGTTGTCTTTGAAGACTTAGATCGCTTCAATACACCGGATATATATATTAAGCTTAGAGAAATTAATTATTTAATTAATAATAGCCACAATGTTGGTAAACAAAGAAAGGTAAAGTTTCTATATGCACTTAGAGATTCGGTATTTACTGAAAAAGAAAGAACAAAATTTTTCGATTTTATAATTCCTGTCGTTCCATTAATTGGCTCTTCAAATTCACTTGATATAATAAATGAACGTGTCCGTAAACTTACTGGGTTATCGAAGAAAATCGATAATAATTTTTTTACGCGATGTTTCCGATTTCTTAAATGATACTCGTCTTATACACAATACTTTTAATGAATTCGTAATCTATTTCAATGAAATAGGAGATCCTGACGTTGAACCGACATGTTTATTTGCTTTCATGCTTTACAAAAATGTATTTGGGCGTGATTTCGAAGCTCTTCACGATAAAAAAGGGGCGTTTTTCAGTGTAATCGAAAGAAAAGATAAATTAATTGAAGAAAGAGTTAAGCAAATAAATTTAGAGTTAGAAAATGTCGAAGAGAATATTAATTTAATAAAACAAGAAGTGTCCAATACCGAATACGAATTAATTAGTTCCTACGTTGGAGAGTTGCTACGAATTTCTAATGGATATGGTTTGTTTTGTTTACCTGATTCTTCTGGAAGCAGCGCTATTAAATTAACTAATATAAAGACATTTGAAGACATAAAACCGCTAATTTCAGCAAATAATTTAAGGTTTTCACAAAATTCAAATGTAAATTTTAGAATTTCAAACTGTTCTTTCAAATCAGTTGAAAATAATATAGATCCCGAATCCGGAATCGAAGAAAAAATAAAACGTGTTTTGGATAAGGTAAAATTAGAAACAACTGAATTTTCAAATCAAATATTAACACTAAAAGAGGCGAAGAATAGAACTGAAAGACTATCCATATCTGATCTTTTAAATGATTCTCCTGACATTTTAGATAAACTGCCGTCCGAATTAGATACAGATGATATTAACCATATAAAAGATGAAAATAGTAGGAGGTTATTTCGCTTTTTATTGTTTAGTGGTTATCTAAATGAAAACTATTCATTTTATACTTCCATTTTTAGAGAACAAGAAAATTGGACAGCTAATGATCGTCTATTTAATACAACATTGAAATCTCGCGATGTTTATAACCCACTGTTAAATATAGATAATCCTCAAGAAGTTTGTGCTCGTTTAAATAAAATAGACTTTTCAACTAAATATGTTTTAAATATTCAGCTTTTTGATTACCTACTTAGTACACAATTTTTATTTTCGGATGAAAGAAGCATCGCTTTAGCATTCCTGCAACGATATTACGAAAAGGATTTTAGTCAGGATTTTATTTCAGCATATTTAAAACAAGGAAAAAAATTAAAAGAATTGTTTACATATATGTTGATAAATTGGCCTAAATATATAGAAACTGTTTTATTAGGTAACGAGAAGGAGCTTCACTTATCTAAATTATTATTCTGTGCTGAACCGAATTTGTTAATTCAAAATGGTGGAAATTTTAT
>NZ_BAEN01000058.1 GCF_000314975.1 Aliiglaciecola lipolytica E3 | reverse complement strand
CTCTTTCACTTTTTCAGGATGCTGCTTGTATAAGTTGTTTGACTCGGTTGGATCGGTGCTCAAGTTAAATAGCTGCACTGGTGGTGGATTTTCAACTTGATTATGTGGCCCAAAACCACCTGAGTTATGTGCGTTAATCAATTTCCAGTGGCCTTTTCGGATAGCAAAAGTACCGTTGACAGAGTGCATGATGGCTGTCTCTCTAATAGGGCCATTACGTTTTTCATCAAGTAAAACTGGCAACAAGTTAACGCTATCTTCAGCGGCGTCATCCGGTAACTTTGTGCCCGTAATTGCTGCTGCTGTAGCCATAAAATCATTCAGAGAAACTAATTCGTCAGAGGTCTTATTTTTACCAATTTTAGCCGGCCACTTGACGATAAAAGGCACACGGTGACCACCTTCGTAAATCCCCCCCTTGCGACCTCGCCAATGCATGTTAGAGCTATGATCATATTTTTCAGTGTCGGCATCATACCAATGCGAACCATTGTCACTGGTAAATATAATTAGAGTATTTTCTGACATTCCACTTTCTGCTACAGCATCTACGATCTGGCCAACCGTGCTGTCTACCTGATGCATAAAGTCACCGTAAAAACCTGCTTTGCTTTTGCCGACAAATTCTTCCGTGGGTAACCAAGGTTGATGCGGTGCGGGCAAAGGCAAGTATAAGAAAAATGGTTTGTCAGCGTCTTTTTGGGTGCGAATGTACTCTTCAGCGCGAGTAATTATGTTGGGTAACACATCGATGTGTTTAAAGTTTTTGGCCATTTTACCCGCACGCCAATACTCTTCACCACCACCAACACCGCGAGGCTTGCCGTGTTTTTCGGTATATGCTGTAGCAGGCTCAATGACTTGATCATTTTCAAAATAAACATAAGGAGCCATATCGAGTGAGGCCGGAATACCATAATAGTAGTCAAAACCATTGTCGATAGGTCCTGGGGAAAGGGGCTTACTGTAATCTGTCGGTTTAGTATCACCTAAACCTAAGTGCCATTTACCGATACCCGCAGTGTTATATCCTTGCGACTTAAGGAGCGAAGCAACCGTTTCTCTGCCCTCTTCAATCAGAGCCGGATCATAGCCCCATAACACCCCTTTTTTCAGGCGACTACGCCAAGAATATCTGCCAGTGAGCACACTATAGCGTGTTGGTGTACACACAGAAGAAGGTGAATGTGCGTCTGTAAACTTCATCCCTTGTTCTGCCATTAGATCTAAATTTGGCGTTGGAATTTTAGAATTTGCGTTATACGCACCAATATCACCAATACCCGTATCATCAGCAAGAATATAAATAATATTGGGCTTGTCAGCATGCGAACTAGCTTCTTCAGCATTAACAGAGGCTGTACACGACAAGATGAAGATGGGAGCACATAAAAAAGTACGTAATTTCATATCAATTAACCACTAGAGTTCTCTAATCACGTCTAACAGTCATATGTGTAAATCACAACAATGTTAGGACTATACACACCCTACAGATGTGTTTTTTAAATATAATTAAACAGAAATTACAGATATGAGATGTTAAAGTCAATATAGGAATGTGATTATATTGTTAAATAAGGCAGTTTTCTGGGTCTTAAATAAAAATTAAGATTGACGACATTATCAATGCCATATAGGAAAATCACTTTTTTGTTGGCAAACTTATATTTCGAATGGCTCGTAAAATATTAAGATCAAGAAAGAATCGTTAATTAGTGGGTTTAATTAGATATAAAAAACTCCTTATAACTTTACGCCATGAAGAGGTTTTAATTTAGGTTAAGCTACTGTTTTGTATTAAAACAACAAAACTACAGATTAACATTTATATTTACATGTAAATCAGAATGGTTAGGTGGAACTCAAATTAGTTTAAAGTAAATATCGACACATATTACAATTATTCAGAACCATTTCTATTGTTTTTGTAAAAAGTTCTGTTAAAAATTTTCAGAAAATAACTTAAACCTTTACAAAAGTTAGTTTGACAAAGGTCAGCGCTAAGTATGCAACCTATCTATCAATACTCTTTTTACTGACATCTTGTAAAATTTCAAGAGCTTCATGTGGATGGTATTACCCCCTCAAGCATGTGAGTGGCAGCGCTATGTCGGAAAAAGTTACAGGCCGCATTCACATCAAAGCCTGTCATTAACAAATACTTTTTCGCTAATTCTGATGTTTTAATTTCACCCAATCTCAGATGGCGTCTCACCTCAACTAATGATTGTTTAATTTTGTATCACGATATCTTTGACATATGAAGAAGCATAATCTTTATGCTTGGGCGGAGAATATGATAATTTTAAAACTATTGTAAAAATAGTTCACACACGCTGCATGATCAAATTGTAAGATATGTAAACGAGCAATGTTAAATACGAAAAAGAAATAATAATATTTGCACCTAATAAACTTAACCAATATCTTCCAGTAATCCCCGAACGATTCCTAACTTTAGAAAAAAGTAACATAAACGTCGAAGGAATTATGATTAAACAAGATACAAATAAAACAGGCAGACCAAATAAAATTATTGGCATTACAAGACTTGCGCCCGCACTATCGGACATTTCGGAATTTAGTGGAAGTAATAACAAGTAAACACTTCCCCATAAAAACAATGTGAGAATAAAACCAAATAATTGTGCCAATTTTATCATATTCCACTTCATTATTTTTTTAAGTTGTGAATTCTTGCTTCAATTTGATAAATCTGATTGAAGTGATAAGCGGCAATATGAACCACCAACCTCATTCTTTACAAATACTGCAACGTACAGCATAACCATTATATAAGCTAAAAAAAAAGCTTACAAAAAATACAAATTTAATGTAAACCTTTTCTTTGATATTAGGTAGCTAAAGGGCTGTAGAGCAATTCTTTACAGAATATGTCTCAGGTGAACTCTAGAATGGAATATCGTCGTCGAAGTCAAAATCAGGCTCGGCCATAGGTGGCTTTTGGCTAGGGTTCTGACCTGGGTTTTGCTGCGGGGCATTTCCGTACGGCTGACCACCACCTTGTTGAGGAGGCTTAGCATAATTCTGTTGAGGTGCTTGCGCAGGCTTCTGTGGCGCTTGGTTGTATTGACCGCCACCTTGATTTGAATAGCCACCTTGTTGGTTATCGCCTTGACCTGTGCGACCACCTAACATTTGCATTTGATCAACGATAATCTCAGTCGTGTACTTGTCTTGGCCACTTTGATCTTGCCACTTACGCGTCTGTAGTTTGCCTTCTACATATATTTGCGAACCTTTACGCAAATATTCACCAGCGATTTCTGCCAAACGACGATACATAGTTAGTCTGTGCCATTCTGTACGTTCTTGCATTTGGCCACTTTGATCTTTCCAGCTTTCACTGGTTGCTAAACTCAAGTTTGCTACTGCGTTGCCATTTGGCATGTATCTTACTTCTGGATCTTGCCCAATGTTGCCGACTAGAATGACTTTATTGACACCTTTAGTTGCCATGATTACTCCTATTATTCTTTGCTTTGCGGTCTGGTTTTAGCATTTGCTAATGGCCAAGGCTCAAACCGAAAAAGCGTCCAAGTTGATATTTCTAAATTGGTTATGAAAATCAGAAACTTACCCAAATATTATGGTTGTTGAGGTATGTTCGTTGCCAATATAGATTAAAAACTTGGCATCAATGTTTCATTATTATCTGCGGTATTGTAACCCGATTACTCAGTTTTATCCCGACAAAATCTGCACTAAATTTAGATTAAATACGACATCTTCACTATATCTGATTTTGCGCAGCAAGGGAGTCTAGTTTTGGGGTTTGACACGTTTTAATAGGTTTTCTGCACGCAACACCACGGGTAAATCAACCATTTTGCTGGCATAGTTAGTCGCGCCTATACCTTGCTCATATTGCATTTTAAAGGATTGAATCAGTTCTTGTGCTTCGAGTATCTGTTTTTCGGTAGGCATATAAACTTGGTTAAGTATATCCACCTGCAATGGATGTACGCATGGCGCTCCAGCAAAGCCTATATTTTTTGCCAATTCAATCGTGCTACGGAATTCAACCGGATCACTAAAATCTGCTATAGAACTAGGAAACCCCATTGGCAAAATATTAGCGCGACGACAGGCCATTATTAACTGTTGGCAAGGTCCCATCAGCGCTTCAACAACAGGCTCCATTCCCATTGACAGAGAAAAATCTTCAGTCCCCATAGTCATTGCTACCATCCGCGAAGAACTTTTGGCTATTTCATCCAGATAAGGCATAGCATTAACATGTTCAATTTGTGCGATAAGATGAGTATGGCCAACTGGCATCTGCCGTTCGAATTCCAGTTCATCGATGGCTTCTGCGATAAGTTGCACCTGTGCAGCGCTGGTTACTTTGGGCAGAATTATGGCGCTGAATTGCGGATGAATCACCGCTTCTAAGTCGCTAACCGCTAGCCTTAATGAGGCATTTATTCTCACTAACGCATCCGCGCCATCTTGGGCTACCACTTTTACTGCATCGATTATGTTCGCACGAGCTGAGACTTTATGCTCATTTGGAACGCTATCTTCCAAATCTAAAATATACCCGTCGGCACCGCGAGTATGCGCTTTTTCAATGAATTTTTGGTTGTTTGCAGGCAGAAATAATAACGAACGCCAAAGGGTTAATTCTGCCATGCTCACTCCAATAAAAATTAGTGCTTAAGGTTTAAGTTAAAAGCATTTGAACGATTTTGGAACCGTAACATTAAACAATGCCAAGATTAGCTTATTTAGATTGAATAATCTGTTGGGCTTTTCTCAGATCAAATTCACTTGTTGCTTTTAAATAGATACTGTCATCATCCACCGCCACGGCAAAATCTACCACCCCCGGCATATTGATGAGTTGATTCTTCACTAACTCAACGTTCGCGGTTTTACCAATTCCAGTTAACGTATAACGTCTATATTTATCTACCGTTTTAAGGCGCATTACTATGCCTGTCCATAACAATAAAATGCCAATGGCAAACAATAAAACCTGTTCGGGGGAAAAGTATTGGTTCAAAAAGCCCGCTAAAATACCGCCTAGAAATGCACCAAAAAATTGAAAGCTTGCATACATCCCCATCGCAGAACCTTTTTTACCTGCCGGCGCGATGCTAGACACCCAAGCCGGTAAATTAGCCTCTAAATAATTAAACCCGGTAAAGAACACCACGGCAAAAATAGCTAATGTAATTAGAGTCGCTGACAGCGACAGGCCCGCGCAAGCAATAATTAATAATACGATAGACACCAACATAAGTGACTTTTGAGAGTACTTACGATTGAGCCCCATCAAAATCGTTAAGCCAACGATAGAACTCAACAGAACCGGCAAATATAACTGCCATTGTGCGTCAATTAACAACCCCATCTGCTGTAACATCACCGGTAGTTGCATAAAAAATAACGTAATCATCATGTGCAACAAACACACGCTGATGTTCAGTTTTCGAATCTGTTTATCATGAAATAAGTTTCGCACATCAATCCAAGAAGGAAGTGTGTCACCTGTGGGTGCGCTGCTTTGCTGAGACGGTACAAGGTAAGCAACAATAAATATACATACAAAGGCCAATATCGCTGTTACGAAAAATATCCCTGACAGCCCCCACAAGTTGGCAATCATAGGGCCAATGAGTAAGGCAAGATAAAATGAAAACCCTATCGCAATACCTATAATCGCCATCACTTTTGGACGTTGATTTTCGCGGCTAACGTCTGCAGCTAACGCCATTATTGCGCCAGCAATTGCGCCTGTCCCTTGAAGAATTCGGCCCAGTACTAGCATCCACATATTTTCAGCGAATCCGGCAATTAAGCTTCCAGCGCAAAACATCAACAACCCGACGATAATAATAGGTTTTCGGCCAAATTTGTCTGAAAACATGCCCATGGGAATTTGCAAAAAAGCTTGTGTTAGCCCGTAGCCGCCAATCGCTACGCCAACCATTAACACCGAATAATCAGGAAAGTCTTTGGCTAAGATGGCAAGCACTGGCATAACCATAAATAGTCCTAACATTCTTAGGACGTAGATAAATGCCAGAGACAGTGCTGCGCGTAATTCAGTTGCGTTCAAATCAAATCACTATGCTGTTAAAAAGTTTAAATAAGACAGTCGAAAATATGCTCCACTAAGTTTCAGATATCGTTGGCGCTGATTTTCTTAGTGACGCAGAGCTTAATTGGCCGCGAAGTTTATCACAGCATTAAAAATGGCGATAGAGAGCACAAAAAGCGCCTGAGCAAAAAAAGTTTGGCTTTTTTTAGCGAATTGGGCAGTTCCTAATAGAGCAAAATTGGCAATTATGTAATACTGATCTTTTGGTCAGGCAACATTCTGGATCCATGGATAAAATTGAAGTTAGGGGTGCACGCACCCACAATCTGAAAAACATTAATATAACGCTACCTCGCGACAAGCTAATTGTTATTACCGGCTTGTCTGGTTCGGGTAAATCTTCTTTGGCATTTGATACCTTGTACGCTGAAGGACAAAGACGTTATGTTGAATCTCTTTCCGCCTATGCCAGACAATTCTTATCGATGATGGAAAAACCCGATGTTGACCACATCGAAGGCTTGTCTCCCGCTATTTCCATAGAGCAAAAATCAACATCGCATAACCCACGTTCTACGGTGGGTACGATTACTGAAATTTATGATTATTTGCGTTTATTATTTGCCCGTGTTGGTGAGCCTCGTTGTCCTACTCATGATGTTCCATTAGCCGCTCAAACTGTCAGTCAGATGGTTGACCGGGTATTGGAAATGGAGGAAGGCACAAAACTCATGTTGCTTGCTCCGGTAGTACAAGAGCGGAAAGGCGAACATATCAAAACCCTCGAAGGACTGGCCGCTCAGGGTTATATACGCGCCCGTATCGATGGCGAAGTATGTGACTTATCCGATCCACCTGAACTCGATCTACATAAAAAACACACCATCGAAGTGGTAGTCGATCGATTTAAAGTACGAGATGATTTAGCCCTGCGCTTATCCGAATCGTTTGAAACGGCACTGCAATTATCTTCAGGTGCCGCAAAAGTGGCATTTATGGACGAGCCTGAAAAAGAAGAGCTGGTATTTTCAGCTAACTTTGCCTGCCCCCATTGCGGATACAGCATGGCCGAACTCGAGCCAAGATTATTTTCTTTTAATAATCCTGCCGGTGCCTGTCCAACCTGTGACGGATTAGGTAATAAACAATTCTTCGATCCGGGCAAAATTGTCAGCAATGAAGAATTGAGCTTATCTGGCGGCGCGATACGCGGTTGGGACAAACGCAGTTACTATTATTTCCAAATGCTGCAAGCAGTAGCCGATCATTACGGTTTTAGCTTAACTGTGCCATTTGTAGAACTTGAGCCAAAATTCCAAGAAGTGATTTTGCATGGCAGCAAAGGGACAGCCATAAAATTCAAATACATCAATGACCGTGGCGATATTATGGAGCGTAAGCATCCATTTGAAGGCATTATTCCGAATATGGATCGCCGCTACCGCGAAACAGAATCTAATGCGGTACGTGAGGAACTCTCTAAGTATCTCAGCCAACAGCATTGTAATAGTTGTGGTGGAGCACGATTGCGATTAGAAGCCAGAAACGTATTTATTGGCGAAACGGCATTACCTAGTATTACTGAAATGTCTATTTCAGACGCTTTGGATTTTTTCAATGGCTTAAACCTAACCGGCCAACGCGCACAAATCGCTGAAAAAATACTAAAAGAAATTAATGATCGTCTTAGCTTTTTAGTTAACGTTGGTTTGAACTACCTTTCCATGTCTAGAAGTGCCGATACCTTGTCGGGTGGCGAAGCTCAACGTATTCGTTTAGCTAGTCAAATCGGTGCTGGTTTAGTGGGAGTTATGTATGTTTTGGACGAACCTTCCATCGGCTTGCATCAACGAGACAATGAACGCCTGTTGAAAACTCTACGTCATCTGCGTGACTTAGGGAATACAGTGATCGTGGTTGAACATGATGAAGATGCCATTAAAGAAGCAGATTATATTGTTGATATTGGCCCTGGTGCAGGTGTGCATGGTGGCCAAATTGTCGCCGAAGGCAGCTTAAAAGACATATTAGAAAGTGAAGACTCACTTACTGGTAAATATTTATCTGGTAGAGAAAGAATAGAGATACCTAAAAAACGCAATCCAGTTAAAGACGATAAATGGGTGAAGTTAACTGGGGCGACTGGAAATAACCTACAAGCAGTTGATTTACACATACCTGTTGGCCTGATGACCTGTGTTACAGGGGTATCAGGTTCTGGAAAGTCTACCTTAGTAAACGATACATTTTACAAGCTAGCTCATCATGCCTTAAATGGTGCAACTACAGGTGAAGCGGCGCCATATAAAGACATAACAGGGCTTGATCAGTTAGACAAAGTAGTCGACATAGATCAGAGCCCCATCGGTCGTACTCCACGCTCGAACCCAGCCACCTACGCGGGTATTTTTACGCCAATTCGTGAAATGTTCGCTGCAACCCAAGAAGCACGATCACGCGGGTACAAACCGGGACGATTTAGCTTTAATGTGAAAGGCGGACGATGTGAAGCCTGCCAAGGTGATGGTTTAATCAAAGTAGAGATGCATTTTCTACCTGATGTGTATGTCCCTTGTGACGTGTGCAAGAGTAAACGCTACAACCGAGAGACGCTGGAAATTACCTACAAAGGTCAAAATATCAATCAAGTATTGAACATGACAGTTGAAGAGGCACGGGAGTTTTTTGATGCAATCCCGGCTATAGCTCGCAAACTGCAAACGCTCATGGATGTTGGATTGTCGTATATTCGTCTAGGCCAATCTGCAACGACTCTGTCAGGCGGGGAAGCGCAGCGTGTCAAATTGGCCAAGGAATTGTCTAAACGCGATACCGGACAAACCCTGTATATTTTAGATGAGCCTACAACAGGACTACACTTTCACGATATTAAACAACTACTGGAAGTACTGCATAGATTACGCGATCACGGGAATACCGTGGTGGTTATTGAGCACAACCTAGATGTAATTAAAACCGCAGATTGGATTGTAGACCTAGGCCCAGAAGGAGGATCTGGTGGCGGCAATATTATCGCCCAAGGTACACCAGAAGATGTCTGCAAAGTGGCAAAATCTCACACTGCGCATTTCCTCAAGCCTATTTTGGAAAATGCCAAATAAATAAAACGGACTGAAGTATGTTTAGCGAACAATTTAATGTCAGATTTTATGAAACAGATGCGCTGGCCCATGTCAGTAACACAGTTGTTGCGGGCTGGTTTGAATCAGGCAGAGAGCCTATTTTCAAATTATTTAGTCCAAACTTAGATCTGCGAAATTGGCCTCTGATTTTAGCCAGTTACAAAATTGATTTTCATCTGCAAATATTTTACGGCAAACCTGTTGAAGTCCGCACTTACGTGAGCAGAATTGGGAATAGTTCGTTCGAAACTTATCAGGAAATTTGGCAACAAAACCAAAAAGTCGCATCAGGTAATACAACTTTGGTACGATTTGATTTTTCTTCCAACAAAGCGGTGCCCATTGAAGCGGAAATAAAATCGCAGCTTCAAGAGCATTTTTATCCACAACAGGAATCTGCCAAATGACAGATTTTATTGAAGTAATCGATAACGTATTACCAGAAAATTTATGCAAAGGGTTTATACAACGCTTTGATGCTAGCAAAAATACTTATCAAGGCCGTACTGGTGGCGGTGTCGACACCGATAAAAAGATTAGTAAGGATGTGTCGATAGTACAAAATCCTGAATTTCAAACTGAATATCAGGCAATGTTGCCGCTACTTTCCGCACAACTGATGAGTTATTTCGAAAAGTATTTTTTTGCGTTGATTGGACCCATTGGCTTGACCGTGCAAGATCCTGCAAATGGGCAACCAATTAAGTTAACCCAAGAAAACTTCGAAAGAGTCGGTAAACCGAACCTACCAAATCTCGTGCAATATTTATTTCGTATTGGCGATATAAACGCACAAAAGTACCAAGTCAAAAAAGGCGGGTATCCGTATTGGCATTCTGAGGTTTATCCTCAAGCGGGAAACAATGAAGCTCTGCACCGCATTTTGCTATTTATGTTTTATTTGAATGATGTGGAAGAAGGTGGCACCACAGATTTCTATTACCAAGATAAAACTGTCAGCCCCAAAGCCGGCAGAATGGTAATAGCGCCTGCTTACTTTACCCACACCCATAGAGGGTGCGTGCCGGTGTCTAATGACAAATATATACTAACTTCGTGGGTATTGTTTAACCCTGCTGAACGAATTTATACAGGGTAGATCAGCGGATCTACCCGTCATACGGCATGATACTTGTCCCTTTGAGACTGTAACCAACAGTCGCAATGTCCCCACTCCATGCCTCAGTGGTAAGTATACCCACTACCCAAATCACATCAGTTAACGCAACCGCAGGTACTCCCTCTGGAATAGTGACGTGCACGATTTGATTTGGTGGCGGTGGTGGAACGTGTATGCAGGCACCGAAAAAAGGTACCAATAAAAACTCGGTTATTTTTTCCTGATCACCTTCCAAAGGAACGACAAAACCAGGAATTTTCACTTCCATATTGTTAAATTTATTCACCACTGGCGCAGACAAGTTTTGTTGTCCTGTAGATAAACTATGATCAATATCGACAGGCGGTGCGATATAACCTTCGGGAACAAGATCTTCCCAAAATACTTCTGTTAGCTTGCTATAAGCGACATTGCTTAACAAAATAAAAGCGAAAACAAAAAAACGCATAACTTTTTATTCCTTATACAACAGGTTTGATAGCGACTGCTGAACTTTCGGTTTCAGAGGCAGTTTGTGGTTTATTTGCCCACATGAATGGATTTTTCCTAACTTCATTGCCTGAATTAGGGGAGTCAGGAATGTTCAATGCCAATAACAGTGAGCAAAACGCAAAAGCAGCACCTATATAAAAAACTAAACTGGGTGAGGTTAGCCAGACAATTCCCAATAGTGCAGGAATAACCACTGCGGCGATATGATTTATAGTAAAGCTAACACCCGCGGTTGACGCAATATCTTTTGGATCGGCAATCTTTTGAAAATAGGTTTTCATGGCAATCGCCATAGCGAAAAATAAATGATCGATGACATACAAAGCGGCCGCAAGTTGTGGATTCGTCACTATTGCATAGCTGATAAATACAACTAGCAAACCGATGTATTCAACAGTTAACGCTGTGCGCTCTCCTACTTTTGCAATCCAACTGCCAATTTTAGCCGCGAAAAACAAATTAAATATGTAGTTGATTATAAATAGTAAACTGATCTCGCCTACACTATAGCCAAACTTTTCGACCATCATGAATGAGGCAAATACCATAAAAATTTGTCTACGGGCCCCACTAAAGAAAGTTAAGCAGTAATACAGCCAATAGCGTTTGCGCAAAAACAACTGTTTATGCTGAATAGACGGCTGCTTAAACTGAGCAAAAAATCCCCACAAAAACAATACAATAACCAAACCTAAGCCACCAGCGAGCATATACATGGTTTGGTAATGAATACCAACCACATCCATTAGTAACCAAATACTGCCGTATGCAAAAAGAGAGGCAAAGCTTTTAACTGCTAATTGTTGGCCCATGAAGTTGGCGGCGCTCTCTTTCGCCACCCATTGTAAAGTTAACGATTGATTGATGGTTTCAAAATAGTGGAATCCAACGGACATAATCACGGTGGTACAATATAGGCCAATTTCAAATGGGAAAAAGCCGGTTAGCGCAACACCAATACTCATGATAGCCAAGGACACCATTGCAAAGGTTTGTTCTTTAATAACAAGCAATAAGAACACCGCAGAAAAGGCTAAAAAACCTGGGACTTCGCGTAAGCTTTGTAGCATGCCTATTTCTGCACCGGTAAACTGGGCTTTCTCTACGACAAAATTATTAAGTAGTGCATTCCACACTGAAAAAACTAAAGGCAGTACAAAAGCCATCGCTAACAATAGCAACATTGGATTATTTCGAGTGGCTGTCAATCGCATGGTTTAGGGTCAGGTTCTATTTAGGGAAAGTGAAGTCAAATGACAGTTTACCTGAAATCAAGGTTAATTGTCTTTCAGCGCATAACGCAAATATTTCATGGCAAAAAAAAGGGCTAACATAATGCTAGCCCTAAAGAATCAAATAATACGTTTAGAACTTAGGCTTTTCTTCCGCATCTTCGTAACGCTTTACACTATCAACAATTTCAGCTTTAGCTTCTTCGCGATTGCCCCAGCCTTCAATTTTCACCCATTTGTTTGGCTCTAGATCTTTATAGTGAGCAAAGAAATGTTCAATTTGCTGTTTAGTTAGTTCAGGAATTTGATCGATTTCTGAAATGCCACGATAAATAGTTGAAAGCTTATCTGCTGGCACTGCCAAAACTTTCGCATCTTCACCAGATTCATCAGTCATTTTTAATACACCGACTGGTCTGCAACGAATAACTGAACCTGCCATCAATGGAAATGGCGTGATAACTAATACGTCAACTGGGTCACCATCAAGAGAAAGCGTATGAGGTACGTACCCGTAGTTTGTTGGATAGTGCATACAAGTGGCCATAAATCGGTCAACAAAAATTGCACCGGATTCTTTATCTACTTCATATTTTACCGGATCAGCGTGGGCTGGAATTTCGATGATAACGTTAACTTCATCAGGCAGGTTTTTACCTGCTGGGACAGCATTTAAGCTCATTGGTTGATACCTTTAAGTTGTTTTAACGGGAATGTTCAAGATTATAAAGACTTCTAGAGCAAGATGAAATCGCAACCTTAGTCTTATTAGGAATGTTTTAAAGTATTATGCTTAAATAAGTAGCAAAAGCTTGAACTTTTGTACAATAGCTAGTTATATTCAACACTTAATGTAAAAATTATGTTAACAAACAAAAAGGTATCTTCTTTTCTAATTAAAATTAGGTTAGACGATAGACAATAAAACATCGCAAAGCGTGTGCCTGAAGTAACGTATCGATAAACGTGTGGGTTGCAGTCTCACTTTGTGTCATAGCCACTCAATTTGGGGAAATTATGACCGAGTTATTTTACATACCACCAGCTCTTGGCGTCCTAGGACTTTTTTTCGCGCTCGTTATTTATTTTGTTATCAAAAAATATCCAGCGACAAATGCTGCCATCGTCAAAATTGCCGATATGATCCATCTTGGAGCGATGGTATTTATGCATCGCGAGTACAAAATGCTATTTATATTCGCCTTGGTAGTGGGCACCGCGTTGTACTTTTCATTAGGCGCAAATACAACCATTGCCTTTACGGCGGGTGCTATCTGCTCAGCTTTTGCCGGTTACATTGGTATGTTTACAGCAACCAAGGCAAACGTAAGAACCACCCAAGCAGCCCATGATAAGGGCGCTTCTGAAGCCTTAACGGTGGCCTTTTTAGGTGGCTCGGTGATGGGGCTTTGCGTTGCTTCTATGGGATTGTTAGGCCTAGGCACCTTATATTGGTATTTTGGTGGTGATCCGGAATCCGCACATGCGATACATGGATTTGGTATGGGTGCTTCGATAGTGGCACTATTTTCACGAGTCGGTGGTGGTATATTTACTAAAAGTGCAGATGTTGGCGCAGATTTGGTTGGCAAAATCGAAGCGGGTATTCCAGAAGATGATCCTCGTAACCCAGGGGTAATTGCCGACAACGTGGGCGACAACGTAGGTGATGTCGCCGGCATGGGCTCAGATATATTTGAGTCCTACTGTGGTTCAATGATTGCCACCATTGCCATCGCTTCAACTATGGTCATGAGTGATTTAGGCAATAAAGAATCTCTCATGTTCTTACCTTTAGCGCTAGCGTCAGCCGGGCTACTATGTTCTGTTGGTGGTATCGCCTTGGTTAAACTCATGTCTTCATCTAAGCCTGAAGTGGCATTACGCGCCGGCACAATGGGCGCGGCATTTCTGTTTATCGCAGTAGCTTATTTTGTTATTCAAAAAATCGGTGTAGATAATCATGTCTGGTGGTCGGTGGTATCCGGAGCTGTAGGTGGGATTATTATCGGTTTAGTGACTGAATATTACACTGCGGCCTCTCCAATTCGTAAGATTGCCAAATCTGGTGAAACTGGCGCAGCCACGGTAATGATTACAGGGCTTTCGGTTGGGATGCAATCGGTGGTTATTCCTGTGCTGACCATTTGCGGGATTATCTATGTTTCAACGTCACTGTCTGGTTTATATGGCGTAGGAATAGCGGCAGTGGGTATGTTAGCCACTGTGGGTATCACCATGGCTATCGACGCTTATGGTCCAGTAGCAGATAACGCCGGTGGAATTGCTGAAATGGGAGGTTTGGGCAAAGAAACCAGAGAAATTACTGATTCGCTTGATGAATTAGGCAATACCACGGCTGCCATAGGAAAAGGTTTCGCCATCGGCGCAGCAGCACTGGCGGCTTTGGCAATTATCGCCGCATTTGTTGAAACCCTATCAGCCAAGTTCGACAACTTCACCCTTCACTTGGGCGATCCTATGGTGTTAATTGGATTGTTTATCGGTGGTGTTCTTCCATTTTTAATTGCCTCTATTACCATGACCGCAGTCGGTGATGCTGCCTTTGAAATGATTAAGGAGATCCGCCGTCAATTCAGAGAAATTAAAGGCTTGATGGAAGGCGAAGCCGAACCAGATACCGGTCGTTGTGTCGATATTGCAACTACAGCTGCGTTGAAAAAAATGATTTTACCCGGCGCGATTGCAGTAGCTGTTCCCCCAATTGTTGGATTTGGGTTGGGAGCACACGCCTTAGGCGGGATGTTAGGTGGAGCATTGTTAGGCTGCGTGTTGCTTGCTTTGATGATGGCAAATGCAGGTGGAGCTTGGGACAACGCCAAAAAATACGTTGAAAAAGGCAATTTGGGTGGAAAAGGATCGGAAACACATGCCGCGGTTGTAGTTGGTGATACTGTCGGCGACCCATTCAAAGACACCTCAGGCCCAGCGATGAACATACTAATCAATGTTATGGCTATCGTGAGCTTGGTGATTGCACCTCTGCTCACCACATCATAAACAATAAACCTGTAGACGGGGCTTTATAGCCCCGCAAGGTAAAATCAAGCTAAAACATCAAGCAATCCACGGGAAAAATCCCGTGCTACACCTGTAGGCGGGGCTTTAGCCTCGCGAGGTTAGATTAAGCTAAAATCAAACGACTCACGGGATGAATCCCGTGCTACACCTGCAGGCGGGGCTTTAGCCTCGCGAGGTTAGATTAAGCTAAAATCAAACGACTCACGGGAAAAATCCCGTGCTACACCTGTAGGCGCGCTTTAGCCTCGAGAGGTTAAATCGAACTAAAACATCAAGCAATCCACGGGATGAATCCCGTGCGACACCTGTAGGCGGGGCTTTAGCCCCGTGAGGTAGAATCAAATTAAAACATCAAGCGACACACTGGAAAAATCCCGTGCTACACCTGTAGGCGGGGCTTTAGCCCCGTGAGGTAGAATCAAATTAAAACATCAAGCGACACACTGGAAAAATCCCGTGCGACAGGGGCTTTAGCCCCGTGAGATAAAATTAGAAAATTCGTTGGATATAAAATTGGTGGCCAATTACTCGTAATAGGTCATACAAGTTTCGACTTCTTCTTTAGACCCCATAATCACAGGTACACGCTGATGAATTTCATGCGGCATCACCTCTAAAATTCGACGCTCACCTGTGGTTGCTGCACCACCGGCTTGTTCGATTAAGAATGACATTGGGTTTGCTTCATACAATAAGCGAAGCTTGCCTGGAATTTTAGGATTACGTTTATCAAATGGATACGCAAAAATACCGCCACGAGATAGAATACGATGAATATCGCCTACCATCGCGCCAACCCAACGCATATTGAAGTTTTTACCTCGTGGGCCTTCATCGCCAGCCAACAGATCATTAATATAATCCTGCATTGGTTGTTCCCAATGACGCTGATTAGAACTGTTTATTGAAAATTCTTTAGTCTGGTCAGGAACTGTCACATTGGCTTTAGTCAATAAAAAACCACCATGGGTTTTATCTAACGTATACAAATGAGTTCCGCGACCTGTACTCATGGCGAGCATCGTTGAAGGACCATAAAGCACATATCCAGCTGCGACTATCTGTGTTCCAGGTTGCAAAAATGCTGATGGATCATCTGGTTCCATCCATTGAGGTGCATGAGTAATGGAGAAAATAGTACCAATAAGGCTATTAATATCGGTATTTGATGAACCGTCCAGAGGGTCGAAGCTTACCAAATATTTACCCTCAGGATGACAACCAACTACATCATCTTCTTCTTCAGAAGAAATGGCTTTCACGTAACCAGACTCTTTTAAAATATCTTTTAAAATCTGATTTGAAATAACATCCAGTTTTTTCTGCGTCTCACCTTGTACGTTTTCACTTAACAAGGAACCTAGCACGCCAGCCAAAGCCCCTTGACTTACACGGAAAGATATTTCTTTGCAGCCCGCCAATAATGTACGGATCAACAAAATCAGCTCCATTGGAGCACCGTCTTCTTGCAGTTGTGAATTGAGTCGTTTCATTCTTGTGAAAGCCTATTATTAGATTGTCTTAGGGAATTGTGTCTTTTAATTACTTGATAGTAATCTTCTTTTCCACGTTAACAAAGTGTACCTTTATTAATCATAAAACTCAGCCAAAAAAATCAACAAGTTAATTTAATATCCATTTGTGGACTTTCGATAGTCTGTTAACCTTAGCTGAAGTTTTTCAGAAAATCGAAGTTATGCATATTCATATTTTAGGGATTTGCGGCACCTTTATGGGCGGAATTGCTGCTATCGCCAAATCAATGGGACACCATGTAAGCGGTTCCGATACCAATGTTTATCCGCCAATGAGCACACAACTAGAATCTTTAGGTATCACTCTCACCCAAGGGTTTGATCCATCTCAATTGGATCCTGAGCCAGATGTCGTCATTATCGGCAACGCAATGTCGCGGGGAAATCCCTGTGTAGAGACCGTATTAAACCGCAACTTAAATTACATTAGTGGGCCGCAATGGCTGTCAGAAAATGTATTAAAACAACGTTGGGTAATTGCCGCATCAGGCACTCACGGTAAAACATCTACCGCCAGTATGGTAGCTTGGATTCTAGAATATGCGGGCTTACAACCCGGTTTCTTGATTGGCGGTGTACCAGAAAACTTTTCTATTTCAGCGAGATTAGGTGAATCCCCCTTTTTTGTGATCGAAGCTGACGAATATGACAGCGCATTTTTTGATAAACGCTCTAAGTTTGTGCACTATCATCCACGCACCTTAATACTCAACAATTTAGAATTTGACCACGCAGATATCTTCGAAGATTTAGCTGCCATTCAAAAACAGTTTCATCATTTGATTAGAATTCTGCCAAGTACAGGCTTAGCCTTAGCGCCCGCTGACGACGTCAATATTGAGCAAGTTCTCGGAAAAGGATGTTGGAGTCCTGTTCAATATATTGGAAGTGACTGGCAAGCCAAAAACCAAACTGCAGATGGAAGTGAATTTGACGTCTTTTTGCAACAAGAAAACCTTGGACGTGTGCGTTGGTCTTTAATTGGTCAGCACAATATTCATAATGCCATTATGGCAATAGCTGCTGCACGCCATGCTGGGGTGAAGCCAGATGTCGCCATCCAAGCGTTGGCGGAATTTGTGAATGCTAAAAGAAGAATGGAAACACGCGGCGTTGTTAATAACATCACTGTTTATGACGATTTTGCCCATCATCCTACAGCGATTGCAACTACGCTCGAAGGTCTGCGCAATAGAGTAAAAAGTGCGCGCATTTTTGCGGTTTTAGAGCCCCGTTCAGCAACAATGAAAATGGGCGTTCATCAAACTACATTAGCAAAGTCTTGGTCCAAGGCGGATCAAGTTTTACTGTTTCAACCAGAAAATTTAGACTGGTCATTGTCGCAACTTAGCGCAGAATCTGATGTTCCAACACGGGTTTATGATAGTGTTGACGACATTGTTGAAGCCTTAGTGAAAGCCGCAAAGCCGGGCGACCATATTTTGGTCATGAGCAATGGCGGTTTTGGTGGCATCCATGCACGCTTACTGGAGCAACTAGCCGAACATGAGTTTTGAAAAAAGAATCACATTAGCCTTTACTGGCGCATCTGGTGCGCCTTACGGCATGCGCTTGTTAGAAACCTTAGTTGCTGCGAATTATCAAGTCTATCTATTGATATCTTCAGCAGCCAGAGTGGTACTAGCCACTGAAGAGGAATTAAAGATACCGGCAAATCCTCAGTCTTGTAGTGAGTTTTTTACACAACGATTTGATGCTAAGCCTGAGCAGATAACCGTGTTTGGTAAAGATGAGTGGTTTTCACCTGTCGCGTCAGGTTCTGCCGCTCCCAAACAAATGGTGGTATGCCCATGCTCCACGGGTTCATTGAGCGCTATCGCAACGGGAAAAAGTGACAACTTAATTGAACGTGGTGCAGATGTAGTGATAAAAGAAAAAGGGCAACTTATTTTGGTTCCCAGAGAAATGCCACTTTCGACAATTCACCTTGAAAATATGCTCAAATTGTCACAAATGGGGGTCACTATTATGCCTGCTGCTCCTGGTTTCTATCATCAGCCTAAAAATATAGAAGACCTAGTAGATTTTGTGGTCGCGCGGATACTTGACCATTTGGAAATAGATCAAAAGCTAATGCCACGCTGGGGCTATCAAAAATAAAATTATGAGAACACAATTTATGTTGCACAAATTGAAACTGTCCACACTGTTTAAAATAGCGCTCCCATTAGTATGTTTATTACAAGCAACTCACGCGTATGCTTGGGGACAAATTGGACACCGCGTGTCTGGCGAAATAGCCGAGCTTTATTTATCTGCAGAAACAAAAGCAAAAATTGATGCAATCTTTCCAAATAGCTCATTAGCGGAGATTTCAACTTTTGCTGATGAAATGCGTTCGGACCCTTCTGAGTTTTGGCAGAAAACTTCATCTCCTTGGCATTATGTAACAGTTAAACATGGAACTGATTATCATGCAGAACAACATGCCCCCGATGTTGGCGATGCATACACTGCATTACTTTCATTCTCTGCCACACTGAAAAATGAAGAAGCGAGTATTCAAGAAAAGCAGCTAGCACTGCATTTTATTGTGCATATTATCGGTGATTTACATCAGCCGCTACATAACGGTGACGGCACAGATCGCGGTGGTAACGATGTAAAATTAGAATTCTTTTGGCAAGATTCGAATCTCCACAGAGTTTGGGATAGCGGTATAATTGATAATCAAAAATTATCATATAGTGAATGGACGGATTGGTTGAGTCGTAAAATCACACCAGATATGGCTAAAACTTGGAGAACTACTGATCCAAAAGTGTGGATTAAAGAAAGTATCGAATTACGCAAAACAATATATCCGCAAGAAGATAAGCTAAGCTGGAGCTACCAACACCAACATTTACCTGAAATAAAGCTAAGACTACAGATGGCAGGCGTTAGAATTGCTGCCTATTTAGATTCCATTTTGTGATGGTTAGACGCTTCAAAACACAAAAAGGCTGCCGTATTTAAAGGGCAGCCTTTGATAATAAAACACTTCGCGACTGTATTAATCAATATCCAATGGTTCAGGCGACAAAATAATACCAGTGCTATCTGCATAAAGATGGTCTTCTGGTAAAAACGTTACACCGCCAAAATTAACGGCCACATCCACTTCACCAATTTGTTCATAAGCAGCATTCACTGGAATTGATGCGACAGCATGAATTCCTATATCTAGCTCTTCAAGTTGATCAACTTCACGCACACTGCCATAACAAACAATGCCTTCCCAATCGTTTTCAATTGCAATTTGAGCGGTATTCACATCAATTAGTGCTCGGCGGGTAGAGCCTCCGCCATCAATAAGTAGCACCTTGCCTTTGCCTGATTGAGATAATATTTTATCTATCAAGCCTTTATCTTCATGGCATTTTATTGTGGTAATTTCGCCACCATAAGACAATCTACCACCGTAATTTACAAATAAAGGATCGACGACATCAACGCTATCCGCAAACAAATCACATAGTTCAGAGGTGTTATATTCCATGAGAAAATCCAGCGCGAGCTATAAAGTTCTAGATTAGAGGTTACGAGCTGCTTTGTAAAACCCTATGATCAGTTTTCTTCATTGTCACATTACTGAAGCATTACTGTCACAAAGGTTTCGCAATAATGTCAAATAGCCTTCACACATTTTGGTTATTTTTGTTCTCGATGAGTACAATAAGCAAGAGTACCTTAAGATGAATGCATTCGGCAGAGCAGATACACATATATTTCGTTGGATTTTCGGTGTAACCGCTGGTCGCGATTGCCGAATCATTAAATATATCTCCAAAAGCGGTGACGGACATGTTTACTTGATCTTAGGAGTGTTGTTATGCGCCTTTGATCCCAAAGACGGGACAATCTTTTTGTACACATCTTTGTTGGCTTATGCATTGGAATTACCTATATATGTCATTCTAAAAAAATTGTTTAAGCGTCAACGTCCTTGCGACCTAATCTACAACTTCCGTTCTCACATCACTCCATCTGACAAGTTTAGTCTACCTTCAGGGCACACAGCAGCAGCATTTTTGATGGCATCCTTATTGGCCCATTTCTACCCTAGCGTGGCAATTTTGGTCTATATTTGGGCAAGCTTAATCGGTTTATCGAGAGTTATGCTCGGGGTTCACTACCCTAGTGACATTGTTGCAGGTGCATTGTTGGGTATCACTATTTCAATGTTGAGTCTTAGTATCCTAGTTTAAGTAGTTTTAATGAAAATATTGTATGGCGTGCAAGGCACGGGTAATGGACACATTGCGCGTGCTCGAATAATGGCTAAAGCATTCGCAAAACGCGAAGACATCGAAGTTGACTTTATATTCAGTGGTCGTGATCCCGCTAAATATTTCGACATGGAAGTATTTGGTAACTATCGTACTGTTTCGGGATTGACGTTTATTACCGAAAACGGCGAAGTAAACAGATGGAAAACCCTAAAGCAAGCCAATATCAGAGAGTTTATTCGTGATGTAAAGCAGTTAAACGTTGCCAAGTACGATGTATTACTAAACGATTTCGAACCGGTCACTGCATGGGCGTCTAAATGGAAAGATCTATCATCTATTTCAATCAGTCATCAAGCGGCATTTAAACACAATGTACCTAAACAAGGTGAAGCCTGGACAGACCGGCTATTGATGCGCATGTTTGCACCTTGTGATATCAACTTAGGTGTTCATTGGTACCATTTTGGCTTTCCAATCATTCCACCGTTTATTGAAGAGTCTTTTGATAAAGCGACCTTGGGCGAGCATGTTTTAGTGTATTTACCGTTTGAAAATATCGATGCGATAAAATTATTGCTGAAGAAGTTTCCAAATGAGAAGTTTCTTTGTTATCACCCAGATATAGAGCAAGCTTATAACACTGAAAATACCCAATGGCGTCCATTATCTAAGTCGACTTTTCAACAGGCACTATTCGAATGTGCTGGCGTGATAGCGAATGGCGGTTTTGAACTATCTAGTGAATGTTTGCAATTAGGTAAAAAGATCTTAGTTAAACCACTAAAAAACCAATATGAACAATCTTCCAATCGCATTACGTTAGAACGTATGGATCGTTGCTATAGTATGGATAGTTTAGATGCAGACGTTGTGGCAAGTTGGCTAAAATCGCCTTCACCGGAACCAATAAATTATCCAAACTCACCAGATGTACTGATTGATTGGCTACTCGAAGGTGACTACATAGACACGAAAAGTTTGTGTGAGCAGCTATGGAAAATTACCCGCTTTCCCGAGTCTGTGCGCCTATCACTAGCCAGCGGGACATAATATATTGCATGTAAGACGGGACTTACCCCGTTGAGAATTTACATTCAAGCTATCGGGGCTAAAGCCACCGACTACAGCATAGGGCGGGATTTATCCCGTCGGGGTTTTACATTCCAGCTTTCGGGGCTAAAGCCACCGACTACGGTGTAGGACGGGATTTATCACGTTGAGGTTTTACATTCCAGCTCTCGGGGCTAAAGCCACCGAATACAGTGTAGGACGGGATTTATCCTGTTGAGAATTTACATTCCAGCTATCGGGGCTAAAGCCACCGACTGCATTGTAAAACGCGATTTATCTCGTTGGGGTTTTACATTCCAGCTATCGGGGCTAAAGTCACCGACTACATTGTAAAACGCGATTTATCCCGTTGGGATTTGAAGTTCCAGCTATCGGGGCTAAAGCCACCGACTACAGCGTAGGACGGGATTTATCCCGTTGGGGTTTTACATTCCAGCTATCGGGGCTAAAGCCACCGACTACAGTGTAGGACGGGATTTATCCCGTTGAGAATTTACATTCCTGCTATCGGGGCTAAAGCCACCGACTACAGTGTAGGACGGGATTTATTCCGTTGTTTTAGCACTGTAATCGAGGCTTAATCTTACAAAATTAAATATGTCTTAATAATAAAGATTGTTTTTGCTTTTAACTCAGTTAGCAGTTTATTGCATGTCATATTGCAAAACAGCCGACAGCAATGCTTGTTTTTTTCGCTTTTGATGAGATGATATAGCCTTTCAATATTGTTAGGTGAAATGAGTGTTCAACAAACTGCTTTCTGTGCTTCGCATATTTTCCTTTTTGCTGGCCATTTTTATCACTACAGGCTGTGGTGTAAAAGGGGATCTTACCCTTCCATCAGACCAAAACACGCCCAACACAGAACAAACATCAGACGACTCAGAGGAGCAATCCTAGTTGGATTATTTTCAATATCAAGATACGACCCTTTTCGCCGAAAACGTCCCTGTACAGCAGATTGCTGAGCAATATGGTACACCCTGCTATGTGTATTCCCGAGCCACCATTGAGCGTCATTGGCACGCATTTGATAATGCCGCGGGTAAACACCCTCATTTGATTTGTTACGCTGTTAAAGCGAACTCAAATTTAGGGGTTTTGTCGGTGATGGCAAAATTAGGCTCTGGTTTTGACATAGTCTCAGGCGGTGAATTGTCACGTGTGATAGAGGCCGGTGGCGATCCATCCAAAGTGGTATTTTCTGGTGTTGGAAAAACCGAACAAGAAATCGAATTTGCGCTATCGAAAAACATTCTGTGTTTTAATGTAGAGTCTGCGCCAGAACTTGAGCGTATCAATAAAGTCGCCTCACAACTTGATGTTAAAGCCCCCATTTCCATCCGCGTTAACCCGGATGTCGATGCAAAAACACACCCTTATATTTCAACGGGTTTGAAAGCAAACAAATTTGGCATACCTAGAGAAAACGCGGTTGCTATCTATAAACTTGCCGCCAGTTACGAACATTTGGAAATCAAAGGAATGGATTGTCACATCGGTTCACAGTTAACCGATATTGTGCCTTTTGTTGATGCATTAGATCGATTGTTGCTGCTAATTGATGAATTAGCAGATATGGGAATAGCCATTAGCCATTTGGATGTTGGCGGTGGTTTAGGTGTCGCTTATAAAGACGAAACGCCTCCGCATCCAGACACCTATGTTGAAGCGCTAATGACGCGTATGAAAACGCGCCCTGAACTAAAATTAATATTCGAACCCGGCCGCGCAATCATGGCCAACGCAGGGATTCTCATTACCAAAGTAGAATTCATAAAACATGGCGAAGAAAAAAACTTTGCTATCGTAGATGCAGCGATGAACGACTTAATTCGACCAGCGTTGTATTCGGCTTGGCAAAATATCATTCCTGCTGAAATATCTACAAACAATCCAAAAGCGACGTATGACATTGTTGGCCCTATCTGCGAAACAGGCGATTTTATTGGTAAAGACCGTGAATTAGAAATCGCGCCAGATGACCTTTTAGTAGTACGAAGTGCTGGTGCATATGGTTTTGTTATGGCGTCTAACTACAATAGCCGCTGCCGTCCAGCAGAAATTATCGTCGACAAAAGCAGTCTGCACCTTGTCCGTGAACGTGAAGTGTTAAGCGACCTATGGAAAGGCGAGCATATAATTGAATAGCATTAGAACCTAGTCTGCTCGGGCAAAATGTTATGGTTTTTTAAATATGTCGCAAATTGACTGCAAAATAGCTATTTTGGTCGTCGCATATGTAGGTTAATATAACTGTAATAAAACTTTTAGTAGTAATAATGCAAATTCAATTTTCTAAAATGCATGGGCTTGGCAACGACTTTGTCGTTATCGATAATGTCACCCAAAATGTGTTTTTTTCAAAAGACAAAATTCAGCAATTGGCTGACAGAAATTTTGGGATCGGATTTGACCAACTATTGTTGGTTGAGCCGCCATACGATCCTGAGCAAGATTTTCACTATCGAATTTTTAATGCCGATGGTTCAGAAGTTTCCCAATGTGGAAATGGCGCTAGATGTTTTGCCAAATTTGTAAAAATTAAAGGCCTAACCAACCGAAATAAAGTGGTTGTTAGTACAAAATCTGGCAAGATGGTGTTGTATCTTGAGAAAGACGGTCAAGTAACAGTGAATATGGGAAGACCTATATTCGAACCTGCAAAAATACCGTTAAAAGCCAATAAAGAAGAAAATATTTATTTGATTCGAGCACAAGATCAAACCTTTATGGTGGGTTCTGTATCTATGGGCAATCCCCACTGTGTGCTTGAAGTTGACGATGTGCAAACTGCTGATGTAGAAAATATCGGACCATTACTTGAGACTCACGAACGCTTCCCAGAAGCAGTGAATGTTGGGTTCATGCAAATCGTCAACGAAAACCATATTAAATTGCGAGTACATGAGCGCGGTTCGGGTGAAACCTTGGCCTGTGGAAGTGGTGCATGTGCGGCAGTGGCAATTGGTCAAATTCAAGGTAAACTAAGCAAAGATGTACTAGTAGATCTACCCGGTGGTTCGTTGAAAATACGCTGGCAAGGTAAAGACAACGTATTGAAAATGACCGGTCCTGCGGAACATATTTTTGATGGAACCCTCATAATATGAGTGATACAGCACAACAACAGGTTAATAGGGATATGCTAACTGATTTTGATGAAGTAGCGAACGTCATTAGCGCTAAAGACGTAAAAGACTACTTGTTAGACAACCCTGAGTTTTTTGTTGAATATCCTGAGTTGGCAGAAAAACTCGCCATACCTCATCAACAAAAAGGCAGTGTGTCTCTGGTTGAATTACAATCTGAGCAATTGCGTAAGAAAAACCGTTTGTTGTCGCACAAACTCAATCAGCTTATTTCAGTCGCCAAACAAAATGAAGAAATCTATCGGATTTACGCTGATCTAAACCTGCAACTACTTTGTTGCCGTTTTTTCAGCGAAGTACAAGACGTATTAGAAGACTTTATGCGTCCCAGGCTTAAGCTATCAGCCGTAGTACTAAAGTCATTTTCGGGCGCGCATGCGCTTCCTGAGATTCAGCGTAAACTGTTTATCGAAAAACGTTTCAAACACGACTGTTTTTTCTTTGGACGTTTAAGTCAGCACGAAAAGCAACTGTTGTTCACGGATGGCAATGTTGAGTCTGTTGCCCTTATGCTACTCGGCGATAAAGGGGATTTAGGTATTTTGGCAATTGGTAGTAAAGACGCCAGCCACTTCAATCCAGATATGGATACATTGCTAATTACGCAGCTACAGCAGTTTTTGAATGTTATTTTGCCAAACTTGGCTGGATATTAAAGATGAATTCTCCAGCCTTAGATCACTGGCTGGAAAAATTCCTTTCCTACTTAAAGTATGAAAGGAACCTGTCAGCAAAAACCCTCGACAATTATCAGCGTCAACTTATCAGTGTTGGTCAACAGTTGGAAATCGAGAGTTGGTCGCAACTTACACCACAACACATTAAATCGATATTAAGTCAGGCTAGACGCAAAAACCTCGCACCACGTTCGATTGCGTTGCGATTATCTGCTATGCGCACTTTTTGTCAGTTTTTAGTAGCTGAAAACGTGCTAAAGAGCAACCCTGCTAAAGCCGTGCAAACGCCTAAACTAGGTAAACCTTTACCAAAACACCTGAATGTAGATCAGGTTGGACAATTATTGGAAATTGATCCCGAATCAGTACTTGCAATACGTGACCGCGCGATGATGGAACTAACCTATGGTTGTGGATTACGTTTGGCTGAATTATCTAGTTTAGATTTACAGGATATTGTCACTAAAGGGCAGATTCGGGTTATCGGTAAAGGCCGCAAGGAGAGAGTGTTGCCAGTAGGTAAAACTGCTGCTACTTGGTTAAAGAAGTGGTTAGATGTACGTAGCCAAATGGCCCCTCCCGCAGATGAAACCGCACTTTTTGTTAGTATGCATAAACGCCGAATTAGCCACCGGCAGATTGCGAAACGCATGGATTTGTGGGCGCAAAAACAACATCTTGAACAAAAAGTAAATCCACACAAGTTGCGACATTCGTATGCGACTCATATGTTGGAATCCAGTGGTGATTTACGTGCAGTTCAAGAGTTATTGGGTCATGCGAACCTATCTACAACGCAAGTATATACACATTTAGATTTTCAGCATTTAGCCAAAGTATATGACACTGCACACCCTCGAGCGCGTAAAAGCAAATAACTCCATTAATTCAAAATATTAAGCATCAAAAAGTAGAAGAATAGGCATTCTCAAATGAAATTTTACCGAACATTCTCCCCCGTCAAAGCAATTAGTTTTGATTTGGATGATACCCTTTATGATAACCATCCTTTTATCATGGAAGCGGAACGCAAACTGTTCCGTTATTTGGGCTCTAGTTATCCCAAAACAGCGAGGCTTTCCGAACAAGACTGGCAAACATTCAAACGCGAACATTTAACCCAGCAACCACAATTAGTCTCTGACATGGGCGCATTGCGTAAACATACACTGCAAACTGGACTTCACAAAGTGGGGTATCGGGAACGCCATCTCTCAACAGCTGTAGAAGATTGTTTTGAATACTTTTATTATCATCGCAGCAATTTCAAAGTAGATAAGAATATTTGTTCTTTATTATCCGCACTGGCAGAAAAGGTACCTTTAATAGCGATTACTAATGGTAACGTTAATTTACAACAAATCGGTATCGATGAATATTTCACTCATTGTTTTAAAGCGAATTTATCGCAACCAATGAAACCACACGATGCAATGTTTTCTAAGGCTAGTTCCGTTCTGCAGTTATCGCCGAAAGATTGTCTGCACGTTGGCGATAACCTGAAGAATGATGTTATGGGTGCAATCAATGCGGGAATGCAATCTGCTTGGTATGCGATTAACCGAAAAATGGATCTGAGACGAGAAAGAACAAGTGTTCTTCCTCATATTCAGTTGGATAGTCTCGACGAATTACGATTGTTAGTGGACGATTAACTGAATTGTCGCTTTGAGTTTAGCTATCTTTATAGTTAGGTTTAAACACCTAATCTTCATAGATATTTTGATTCATCGTTTCGCAGGGATTAGCGCAACTGGGTATGCCAACAATTTTAGCAGGTACACCGGCCACTGTTACATGCTTGGGCACGTTTTTAAGCACTACACTACCCGCCCCCACTTTTGCACCAGCGCCAATTTCAATATTACCTAAAATCTTCGCACCAGCGCCTACCATAACCCCTTGGCGTACTTTTGGATGACGATCGCCAGATTCATTACCTGTACCGCCTAAAGTCACTGACTGGAGTATTGATACATGATCTTCAACCACTGCAGTTTCGCCGATGACAATACCCGTGGCATGATCAAACATGACGCCTTTTCCTATTACTGCAGCAGGATGTATATCTACACTGAACACTTGCGAATTTCGGCTTTGAACAAACAGGGCTAATTGTTTGCGATTTTTTCCCCATAGATAATGGGAGAGTCGATAAGCTTGGATCGCCTGGAAACCTTTAAAATACAATAATACCGTGAGAATTTTGTCGACCGCAGGATCTCGAGTTAAAACCGCTTCGATATCTTCAATAGCAGATTCCACTATTTTAGGATCAAGCAAATAAGCTTCATCCAGCACTTCTCTAATCGCCAATGCTGGCATCACTTCATCTTGAATTTTATTCGACAAGATAAAACTTAGCGATGTCTCAAAATTATGATGGGCAAGAATACACGCATGCACATAGCTGGCTAAGAGGGGTTCGCTTTCCACTAGCTCTTCCGCTTCGGCTTTTAGTCTTTTCCAAAAATTGTCTATAGGCATGTCGTTCTCCTAAAGTGAAGGACCTTACGCGATTGCCCTGTCATTATGCATTGTGTGGTATTAGAACGGATGTGCGGGCGAAAACGTTCAAATACAAGCTTACTTTCCACAAACCGTGGAAAAAGCACGAAAACCATTCCTTTCGTTGTATAAAAACACAGTATAGCTGATATACTTCAAATATTAATGAATTAAACAAAATAAGCTTGCTATGGATGTATCTCGACTGTTAGACCAACTTAACGACAAACAACGTGAAGTGGTGGCCGCTCCACCTTCGGACATGTTGGTTTTAGCCGGTGCGGGGAGTGGTAAAACACGAGTATTAGTACATCGTATTGCTTGGTTGATGGAAGTTGAGCAACTTGCTCCTTTCAGCATCTTAGCGGTGACGTTTACAAATAAAGCCGCCAAGGAGATGCGTGGTCGTGTAGAAAGGCTAATGGGGTCTGGCCTACATACCATGTGGATTGGTACTTTCCACGGTTTGGCACATCGCTTATTAAGAATCCACTTTAAGGAAGCGAAACTACCCGAAAACTTTCAAATTCTAGACTCAGATGACCAATACCGCTTAGTTCGCCGGGTTATTAAGTCTCTAAATTTGGATGAAAAAAATTGGCAACCTAAATCAATACAGTGGTACATCAATGGCAACAAAGACGAAGGTTTACGCCCTGAGCACATAGATACTCAAGGTGATCCCACCAAACAAACCATGAAAAATATATACCAAGCATATCAACAGACTTGTGATCGTTCTGGTTTAGTTGATTTTGCTGAATTATTGCTACGTGCTCACGAATTGTGGCTACATAACCCAGACGTTCTCAAACATTATCAAAAACGTTTTCGCGCCATCTTGGTAGACGAATTTCAAGATACCAATAACATTCAATATGCCTGGCTGCGGATGTTAAGTTGTGATGAAAATAATATGATGATTGTGGGCGACGATGATCAGTCAATTTATGGCTGGCGCGGTGCAAATGTTGAGAATATCCAGCACTTTTTGCGCGATTTCAATACCGCATCCACAATTCGCTTAGAACAAAATTATCGTTCAACTGGCAATATCCTCAAAGCCGCAAACGCAGTAATCGATAATAATCAGGGGCGACTAGGAAAAGATTTATGGACTGAAGATGCGCAAGGTGAAGCAATTTCATTATATGCTGGCTTCAATGAATTGGATGAAGCGCGATTTATCGTCGCGCGCATTAAAGAGTGGAGCGACAAAGGCGACGCATTGGCTGATTGCGCAATTTTGTATCGAAATAACGCTCAATCTCGAGTGTTAGAAGAAGCGTTGTTGCAAGAATCAGTAGCATATCGAATTTATGGCGGATTGCGTTTCTTTGAGCGTCAGGAAATTAAAGACGCTCTTGCTTATTTAAGATTAATAAACCAGCCTATCGACGATGCTGCATATGAGCGCGTAGTAAACACCCCTACTCGTGGAATTGGCGAAAAGACATTAAGCCTGATACGCGAAACGGCTAGAAGTAATGAATTATCCATGTGGCAAGCCACTAACGATATGCTTCGAGAAAAACGCTTTTCAGGACGAGCGGCCACGGCATTACAACGGTTTGTTGAACTCATCCTAAAAATGCAAGTTGAAGTACAAGCATTCGAATTAGATCAACAGGCTGATTATGCAATAAAACATTCTGGCTTATTTGCTATGTATCAAGCGGAAAAAGGTGAAAAAGCCCAAGCCCGAATTGAAAACTTGGAAGAGTTGGTAACCGCCTGCAAACAATTTGAAGCACCGCAAGAAGCTGAAAATATGACACCTCTTTCGGCATTTCTAGCTCACGCTTCATTGGAGGCGGGAGAGTCACAGGCTGATGCTCATCAAGATGCAGTACAAATGATGACGATTCATTCTGCTAAGGGACTAGAATTCCCAATGGTATTTTTAGCAGGTGTTGAAGAGGGCATGTTTCCTAGCCAAATGAGCCATGAAGAGCCAGGAAGATTGGAAGAAGAACGTCGGCTTTGTTATGTAGGAATGACTCGCGCAATGCAAAAACTATATATGACATACGCGGAGTCACGACGTTTATATGGTCAAGATAAATATCATACTCCTTCACGTTTTATAAAAGAAATACCCAGCGAATGTGTAGAGGAAGTCCGCCTGCGCACCACAGTGAGCCGTCCAGTTCAGAATCGTTTCCAGCCAGCCACCTCACATATGGCGTTTGAATCAACGGGTTTTCAGTTGGGCCAACGAGTAAAGCACAGTAAATTCCAAGAAGGCACCGTACTTAATTATGAAGGAAGCGGTGAACACGCAAGAGTGGAAGTGAATTTTGACAATATAGGGACAAAGTGGCTAATGTTGGCTTATGCTAAGTTGGAGAAAATTTAAACTAACGAATGCCAATGAAATTTAAGGTGCTGTTAATAGAAGATGGTGAGTCAAGTATGCGCGTGCTTAAGCGCGTAATTGGCAAGGCGAACCTAGATGTTGTGGTAGCGAATTCGCTTGCCCAAGCAAAGCTTATTTTTAATACCACCTCTCCAGAACTCTATTTATGCGCCGTTGTGGATTACAATCTTCCTGATGCACCACATGGTCAAGCAATCAATTTTACGATAGATGCGTTTATTCCCACAATCGTCATTACCGATGAAGTAGACGAGGATGTAAGGGAAAAAATCCTAGCCAAACCTGTAGTTGATTACATTCCAAAACAAAATGCGCAAATGTTTGAGTATCTAAGTCGACTTTTAATTCGTTTAGAGAAAAACAAACAAATTGGCGTCTTGCTGGTAGATAAATCTAGAGTAAACCGGAATAAAAAAAGCGCACTATTAAGTCGTCACAACTTTATCACTTTCGAAGCTGCAAGTTCCGAGCAAGCGCTACACACATTACAAAGACACCCACTGATTAAATTAATGTTAGTTGAAGAGGAATTAGCAGATGAGCTGGGCATCGAATTAGTCTCTGAAGCTAGAAAATTATATGACAAAGATCAATTGAGCATCATTGGCTTGTCACCGAGCAATAGTTCTTCTTTACTAGCACGTTTCATAAAAAGTGGCGCAAACGACTTTTTGCGCAAACCATATTGTCACGAAGAATTCTTTTGCCGAGTAGTTCAAAATGTTGAGCATATAGAGCAAATTGACGCTATCCGCCGGGCAGCTAACTCAGACTATCTAACTGGACTACCCAATCGCCGCCACTTTTTTAACCAAGTAAACAGCACACTTATTCGTGGACAGGCATCAACACTTATTCGTGGACAGGCATCAATGTCGTTGGCATTGATAGATTTAGACAACTTCAAATCAATCAATGATACCTATGGGCATGACTTTGGCGATGTCGTATTAAAAGAAGTGTCTCGAATGATTGTTCGACACTTTTCGCGTTTTCACTTTTCTCGTTTTGGTGGTGAGGAGTTTTGCATTTTTCTAGCCAATGTAGGACAAAAAGAAGCGATTGATTTACTCAATACGTTTCGAGAAGATGTTAGTAATAAGATAATTAAGAGCAAAGGAATTACTCACTCTTGTACACTCAGTATTGGTGTCACCAGCCGACCCAGTAAAAAAATCGAATCGATGTTAACCATCGCGGATGAACATCTTTATAAAGCAAAAGCGAATGGCCGAAATCAGGTTGTTGGCGATCTATAACGCATAATTAAATATTAGACACCAATGCCTTTTAACGATTTTCGATAAGCTCGGTAAGAGTCAAAACTGAAAATCACTAACGCTATCCATACGAAACTAAACGTGACTAATCGAGCTTCATGTAAAGGTTCGTCATATAAGTAGACAGCCAATAAAAACATGATACTGGGTCCAATATATTGAAAGAAGCCTAATGTGGAATAGCGTATACGACGCGCAGCAGCGGTGAAGCACAATAAGGGCGCTGTGGTGATGATTCCAGCCCCGACCAATAACATATTTAGATCTACATCATTAGTAAACATGTCACTCATGTGTGTAGCAAAAAATATCCAATACCCTATTGCAAAAGGTAGCATCATTAAGGTTTCTATTAACAACCCAGGAAGGGAATCTACAGCGACTTGCTTTCTAAGTAATCCATAAACACCAAAGCTGGAAGCAAGCACCAGTGCTATCCAAGGCAGCTCTCCATAAGATACGACTAAAATACCAACTCCTACTAGCGCAGTAGCAACGGCTATTTTTTGCATTCTACGTAACCGCTCACCAAGGAATATTCGCCCTAGAAATACATTGAGTAGCGGATTGATATAGTAGCCTAAGCTCGCATCTAACAGATGGTCATTATTCACAGCCCAAATGAAAAGCAACCAATTAGCTGCGAGCAACAATCCTGAAACCAACAATATTTGCAGAACTCGCGGGTTTTTAAGCGCATCACGTACTTTTTGATTTTGTTTAAAAACGAGCACCAAAAAAACCAGTACTAAGGTAGACCATACCACTCTGTGAACTAGAATCTCAGTAGCTGGCATAATCATTAGCATTTTGAAATATAAGGGGGCAAAACCCCACATCGAATATGCGGCTAAGGCAAACAAAACGCCAGCTTTAATGGATTTATCGGACATCGAAATTCTGAGGCTCTAAAATTAGACACGCAGTGTCAGGTAGATCATTGTGAAATGCAAATAATGACATAATTCGCTATTTAAAGGCTCTCAGTATATTTAGCTAATTGCAGATAAAAACGCTTTCGTTTTAATCTTTCACGAAATAAACGGGGAGCACATCAAATATATTTCTATGTGCTTATTTGCTAGCTGCTTTAATGTTATTCAGTTGGAGCTTCTTCAATACCGTATTTTTCTTTCATCAAAGAGGCAAATGCCGTGCTGAAAGCGACTTCTTGAAACATTTTTAATCCCGTTTCAGAAAACGCTACTGGAATAGGGTTTCGCTTTAGAATTTCTTTTATATGCGTCGGAGTTAAGACAGTCACGTTGAGTTTTTCAATTAATTGAATGGCTGCTTCCATCTTAAATCCGGCAGCACTGCCTGCAAACTTACCTTTAGTAGGGCGTTCTCGAATTGCTACGGCGTCAACCTTGTAGTCTTCCATTAATTTCTTAAACGCAAACTGAAACTCTCGCACATCTTCAGTAGAGTCATTCTTAGGAAAAGTCAATTTTCGCGCTCGGCAATCAGGAATATGAAAAACATCATTTTCCAAAGACAACAAACATAAATTGGCTTCGCTCCCTTTCATTTCCACACCGCAAATTCTCATAACTACTCCTAAACAAATTAATTTCCGTAATTATATCTCATGTTCGATAAAATTATTGCAACTAAATAAAATCCTTTCCCTCTTGGTTGCGTAGATATTTTAAATGCCCAATTATAGATTCCAAATTATGGACAGGCATGATTCATGGACCAGGCAAATCATGGACAGGCATGTTTCGTGGACTAAAAGCTCATTTAAAGGACAGGCATAAAATTAGCTCTTTTCGTGGACAGGCATAAAATTCATAATGTGGACAGTCATTGAATTCTTAGCGTGGACAGTCTACTTTAGTTAACAAGGGTTTTTCAGCCAGATCGATTGTTTTTGTGAAATTCAGATTGGGCAATCTCTTTTAAAGCCTCTTCCCAACAACTCACCCTATAAAACTAAGTAGGAGCAAACATGTCTCGTTTATTTATATTTTTCACAGTATTTATAATTTCTTTGTCGTTTAAAACCTATGCAGAAAATATTGAAAGTGCCTCTCTAAGGTTATGTGAACATATCAAAATGTGCGTTACAAAACAGATGAAAGTTACGGATGACGTAACTCCTGAAATGCGAATGATGATAGATGGAATGGTAGATAACATGTGTCAAAACATGATGAATACAAATGTTGTAAAGGGAAACAGAGAATTCGAAAAGTCTGCTATTGCATGCATAGACTCTATTACTGAACTGAGTTGCGACGAAATACAAAATGCTGGACAAACACCGGCATGCTTATCTTTCGAGAAAGAACTGTCGAGTCACTATCCAACCCAAAATAATTAAAAGTATGACAACCAAATCATCTTCAAATGAAGCCAAAATCCCGAAAGGAAGAGTTTCTCGTTTCGCAAAGATGGGAAGTTTAGCCTCACGAATTGCGGGTAATATGATAAGCGAGGGCGTGTCTGAGTTGGCCAAGGGCAATAGACCTAAGGTAAAGGACTTGCTGTTAACTCCAGCTAACGTCAAAAGAGTTTCTGACCAACTAGCTCAAATGCGCGGTGCCGCTATGAAAGTTGGTCAATTGATTTCAATGGATGCGGGGGATGTTCTGCCTAAAGAGTTGTCTGAACTACTAGCCAGACTCAGAGCAGATGCTAAATCGATGCCTCAATCAGAGTTAATGACCATTTTAGATTCACAATGGGGCGCTGGGTGGCAATCAAAATTTATTCAGTTTCATCTAAAACCAATTGCTTCAGCATCGATTGGACAAGTACATAAAGCCATTGACAAAGATTTACGTCGACTTGCTATAAAAGTGCAATATCCTGGCATAAAACAAAGTATTAATAGCGATGTTGATAATGTTGCCAGTCTAATAAAACTATCAGGGCTGATACCCAAAGGGCTTGATTTAAAACCTCTTTTGTCCGAAGCAAAAGCTCAGTTACATGAAGAAGCCAACTACTTACTCGAAGGGCAACATTTAACCCAATACGCTTCCCAAATTACAAACGACAAAGGCTATGTGATTCCTGAATGGATACCTGATCTTAGCAGTGAAACTGTTTTAGCAATGACGTTTTTGGATGGTGAACCTATAGAAAATCTAGAGGATTCTAGCCAAGCAATTCGGGATAGCATTGTAAAACGACTATTTTCATTGTTTTTTAAGGAATTATTTGAGTTTCAACTTGTTCAAACAGACCCCAATTTTGCTAATTTTTTATATGACGAAAAAGATGATAATGTCGTTTTACTCGACTTTGGAGCGACAAGACAATATTCCAAATCAATGGCACAATCTTACCTTGACTTAATGCAAGCAGGTTTTAATCGGGATAAAAAGTCCATCAAAAAGCATGCATTGCAATTAGGTTTAATCACAGAAGCCCTTTCTGAGCAGACTCAGGAGAGTATAACAGAAATATGTTTCCACTCATGTGAACCTTTATTCATTGAAGGCGGATATGATTTTGCTAGTAGCGATTTGCTAGAACGTCTCAGAATAATAGGCACACAACTGAGTTTAGATAAAAACTATTTGCACACGCCACCCGTGGACACTATCTTTTTGCATCGGAAGCTAGGAGGCTTATTTTTGTTAGCCACTAAGTTAAGAGCAAAAGTAGATTTACGATCGATGTTTAAACCTTATTTAAAACATCGTCTAATTAAATAAATTGGAGCAGTTTGTGCCATCAATAGATTCACTGTTACAACAAACCATGTCGTTCATACCTTTGCTCATTACGCTAATTATGGTTTTTGTAATCCTTTCAGTAGCCCATCATTGGCTAATTAATAAACACGCCGACGCAGGTAATGAGAAATTATTTTCTCGACAGCTAATAATGTTAGGTCTGACACTTGTTGCTCTGTTAGCCATTATTTTTGCATTACCTATAAGTGAAAGCTCGCGGAATCAAATAATTGGGCTAATCGGTTTAGTGATATCCGGTGTATTCGCTTTTTCATCGAGTACAATTTTTGCTAATTTGCTCGCCGGAATAATGCTTAGGATCACCAAGCCTTTTCGAACAGGCGACTTTGTGCAAGTAGGTGAGTTTTTCGGTCGAGTAGTAGAGCGAGGGTTACTTGATACTGAGGTGCAAACAGAAGTTAGAGATTTAGTCGCGCTACCAAATACATTCATGATCACTCACCCCATAACGGTTACACGCACTTCAGGCACAATAATTTCCACTTCTTTATCCTTGGGTTATGACGTTCACCATTCAAGAGTCGAATCTTTACTACTTGAAGCCGCAACGAATTGTCAACTGTCCGATCCTTTTGTTCATATAGTTGAGTTAGACGACTTTTCTGTTGTGTATAAAATTAGTGGCAAATTAGAGGAGGTCAAAAGTTTAATAAGTTCGAAAACTCGACTTAATCGCGAAGTACTTAATGTTCTTCATGGCAACGAAATAGAAATTATGTCTCCAAGCTTCATGAACCAACGTAAACTACCTGATGATTCAAAAATCATTCCTATAAAACCACGGGAAGAAGTGGATCAAGCAATCGCGGAAGTTGATCATGTAATTTTTGATAAAGCAGAAGAAGCAGAACAAAAAGAGCAACATAAAGAGTTATTACAAAAGCAACTAATTGAATTAAATGATGACTTAAATCAGGCAGATAACAAAGAAAAAGAATCAATCAAGCTCAGAATTGACAATGTAAATAAAAAAATAAAAGCATTAAACACTGCTTCTACAGCCGAAGATCAAGGTGAATAGTCTCAAATACATCTCTTCAAACGTTTATTAATGACAGTCGTTTTTTAATGACAGTCACTTTGTCAAGAAACCAAGAAACTAGACAGGCATAAAAGATAAACAAGACAGTCATCACTACATTCTCATTAAAACTAGACCGTCATCTTCATTCCATGCGTTAAACTTTATGTTGTTAAAGTAAGAATGGAGAGATAGATGCCTTTACCAAGAAAGAGTCAAATTAGCCTGGTCGATACCCCTTATTATCATTGTGTGTCACGGTGTGTTCGACGAGCTTATTTGTGTGGTAAAGATAAACACACAGGACAAAACTATGAACATCGGCGTCAATGGGTCGAGGACCGCCTAATTTTACTTGCTTCGGTTTTTTGCATCGATGTATGTGCTTATGCCGTCATGAGCAATCATGTTCATGTTGTATTACATGTCAATAAAGCCAAAGCGCTCTCTTTGTCTGATAAGGAAGTAATTAAACGTTGGCAAATAATACATAGGCCATCTAGCTTGGCCCAGCAATACATTCAAAACTCATCTGTAAATTTTAGCAAAGCACATCGGCTTACATTATCTTCTACAGTTTCAATATACCGCCAACGTTTATATGACATCAGTTGGTTTATGCGTGAATTAAATGAACCTATTGCACGACAAGCTAACAAAGAAGATGACTGTACTGGTCATTTTTGGGAAGGCAGGTTTAAATCTCAAGCCTTATTAGATGAAAAAGCGCTGCTCGCCTGTATGGTATATGTGGATTTGAACCCTGTTCGAGCTAATATTGCTGACACTCCTGATAAATCTAAACACACTAGCATAAAACGGCGAATAGACGCTCTAAATCAACGAGGACAGCCAACAGCGTTGATGCCTTTTCAGAAGGATATTTCTGACCCTCAAACGAATAGGTTGCCATTTAAGTTAAACGATTATTTGGAATTAATATATTTTAGTTATCAAAAAACTTTAACTAAAATGCAATCCAAAAGACCTTCTCCGCGATTACTGCAAACGCATACAATACCTTATCTATTTTGGGAGAAAATAAGTCAACATTTTGAAGCTAACTTTGGAATTGCTGCTGGTGAGAAAGGTTCAATTAAACGCTTTAAACTAAAATCCAGAAAACGACTAATTGGTATTAGTGCATAACCTTAGAAACCTGTAGAACTTTCAAAGCAAAAAATGTTTAGAGTGGTGATACAGTTTTCAATTTTTCAATTCAACTCATACATTAAAGTAAAACTTTCAAAAATAATATCTAGTTCAATCTTCCTATGCTCTCGATTTCGACCATGTTCCCTAAAATATTCTTTTATATAAAATCCGATCTTAAAGTAGCGTAAAACACCTAAAAATTAACATTTTTAAAGAAAGCATACCCACAAATTATTTAATTGACTGTCCTAGAATACACAAATTCAACACAAATTTGATAATGACTGTCCAATTTGTGGAAAAGTGACTGTCTAATTAATTGATTGGCTGTGGTTGAACACAGTGTTGCTACCCAATCATATAGGTGCCTGTCCCGAAAGCGATATGTGTGCCTGTCTCGTTATGCAGTTCCATGCGGCAGACAGCTACCTTTTTGCCTTTGCGAATTACTTGTGCCGTAGCGATGAATTCTTTTCCTCTACCAGGCCGAAGATAGTCCACCCGCATGTCTATTGTGCCGACATTTGGCAAAGTGCGTTGAAACTCATCAACACTAATTTCGCCCAGATCTTTGATCGCATACAAAATCGCCATCAATCCTCCAACCGTATCTAAAATTGCCGCAGTCACTCCACCATGCAATATCTTATGAATAGGGTTTCCCATTAACTTATCGTCCCAAGGCAGTTTTATTTCTACTTCATCAGAACCCAGTTTTTTAATTTTCAATCCAAGCAATTGATTAAACGGCATTTGCTGACTAAACATTTGCGTCACCAGTTCAGCTAGTGCATCTGAATTTAAAGGTACAGTTGTATCCATATTATTTTGTGTCATATTAGTTAAACTTCATTACTAATAGCATATACCCCAACTCGCTTTTTAAGTAAAATCAACTTAAGCAATTCGAAACCATCATCAATTTATATTCGTATGAGGAAATTACTTGTCTAGCCCGACTCTAGAAAAACCGCTCCCAATAGAAAACAGCACAAAACCAGCAGAAGTGCTAAAAGAAGTGTTTGGCTACAGCCACTTCAGAGACGGGCAACAACAGGTAATTGAACAAGTATTAAGTCAACGAGATGCCCTTGTATTGATGCCTACAGGTGGTGGTAAGTCTTTATGCTACCAAATACCAGCGCTAATCTTGCCAGGCATAACTATCGTCGTTTCTCCTCTAATATCCTTAATGAAAGACCAAGTAGATGCGCTTACGGCATCTGGAGTAGCGGCTACTTTTATTAATTCTTCTATTCCCCGAGAGCAATTGCTGAATATCTACCGACAATTGCAAGACGGGAAATTTAAATTATTATACGTTGCGCCAGAAAGACTTATGCAACTTGAGTTTATTGACCGCTTACATACTTTAAATTTAAGCCTAATCGCAGTGGACGAAGCCCATTGTGTATCTCATTGGGGGCATGATTTTCGACAAGACTACAGATTACTTGGGCAATTAAAAACACATTTTCCAAACATACCCGTAATGGGCTTAACTGCTACAGCTGACATTGCCACACGAGCAGATATTACTCAGCAATTGAACTTACAAACTCCTTATGTTTTTCGAAGTAGTTTCGACCGGCCAAACATTCGGTATAACCTGCTATCCAAATACAAAGCCGTTGATCAATTAATTCACTATGTAAAAGGACAAGAAGGTAGCGGAATTGTTTACTGTAATAGTCGAGCAAAAGTGGATGAGCTCAGTTTTAAGTTGGCTAAACAAGGGATAAATAGTGCCGGCTACCATGCAGGCCTTGAGCCAGAAATAAGAGAGAAAATTCAGCGTGACTTTATTCAAGACAACGTTGATGTCATCGTTGCAACCGTTGCATTTGGCATGGGCATAAATAAATCTAACGTCCGTTATGTAGTGCATTTCGATTTACCTCGTAGCATAGAATCATACTACCAAGAAACGGGACGGGCTGGACGCGATGGCATGCCAGCAGAAGCACTTTTGCTCTATGATGAAAAAGATGCTGCACGCATTCGACAATGGATTGCAATGGGAGAAAATACTGAACGTCATGATGTAGAATTGCAAAAGTTCGCGGCGATGGAGGCATTCGCCGACGCTCAAACGTGTAGACGACAGGTTTTGCTAAACTATTTTTCGGAGTACAGTGGAGCCCACTGCGGCAACTGCGATATCTGCGTCAACCCTCCCAAGAGATTCGACGGAACTATTCAAGCTCAGAAAGTCCTCTCCTGTATCTACCGTTTAGAACAAAATGCTGCGACTCAATACGTTATCGACGTATTACGAGGGAAAAGTCATAAACGTATAGTTGAACAACAACATGACAAGTTGCCAACCCATGGTGCAGGTAAAGACCAATCCGAGGCACATTGGCACAATGTAATTAGCCAGCTTATTCACCAAGGTTTAATCAGAATTGATATCACTCAAAATGCAACGTTAAAGCTAACTGAAGCTGCCCGTCCGGTGTTAAAGTCTGAAGTGCAAGTAACACTTGCGGTTCCGCGTCTAGCGCTAGAAACATCCAAACGCGGTAAAAATGATAAACGACATTATGATAGGGTTCTGTTCGCCAAACTAAAACATCTACGTAAATCAATTTCTGAGCAAGATGATGTGCCCCCCTTTGTTGTATTTAGTGACGCCAGCCTTGCAGACATGGCAGAGTATCTACCTAATAATTCGTCACAATTTTTACAAATTAGTGGTGTAGGTAAAACAAAGTTAGAGCGCTATGGCGAGCGCTTTTTAGCACTCATTAGCCAGCATCTTGAAACACTTTAAAAAATACACAGCGCTTAAGCGTAGGCGTATTCTCCGCCTTTTTCTAATGCCCTTTTGTAAGCCTCGCGATGATGGATCTTTTTAACATATGCCTCAATCGCAGGGTACTGTTTACCACCGCCTCTTGAAAAGCTAGCTTCTAATGGAAAGCTCATTTGAAAATCTGCCCCCGTCAATTCCTCTCCAGCAAACCATGGGGAATTTTGTAAGTGAGCATTCACGTACGATAAATTATTGGTAATAATCGGCATGTAATAGCCTTCCATTACTTTATCTGCAATTTTATTAGCTACCATTTTAATAAAAAATGGTTTTGCATTTGCTCGAACCTTATCAAAAACCAATTTAGCTACCATCGGGGGCATCAAAGATCCTTCCGCAAAATGCAGCCAGTATTGATATTGTCTCAGTGCCTCGGAATTAGCCGCTGGCTTCAGATGTTCTCCATACTGTTCGATCAAATATTCTATTATTGCCCCTGATTCCGCAACAGTGACGTCGCCATCCGTGATAACCGGTGATTTCCCCAAAGGATGAATCAATTTTAAAGTGGAAGGCGCTAGATTTGTCTTAGCATCACGTTTGTAATGCTTAATTTCATAGTCAAGATTTAGCTCTTCAAGCAGCCATAAAATACGTTGCGAGCGTGAGTTATTTAAGTGGTGTAAAATAATCATATTAGGTTCCTAGAAGTTGGTTTGTCTTGTACGTTGGAACAAAGAAAAAGATCTTTCCTGAAACCCAATATAACAACAGTTCAGAAATACCAAATATCTGCTGCTCTTTACCTAAAAACCAGCTTAACCACCAGGATTAAGACCCGCATAATATGCTGATAAATCATTAATATCTTCATCGGACAAACCTTTGGCCATTGGTGCCATCACCATATTTTGACGGTCTCCACTACGAAAGGCTTTCATTTGTAAAATCAAATATTGTTCTTTTTGACCCGCTAGATTTGGATACATTGGAATCATCGATATACCATTTGCACCGTGACACGCTGCACAAGTTGCTGATTTCGACTTCCCTTTTTCAGCATCACCAGCAACCGCAGAACAAGAAAGAAAGGCGCCAATAATTAATGTTGCAATTGACGTTACTGTTTTAAATTTCATATTTTAACCTCATATACATTCACAAATGCTTTAATACTGTTTTTTCAAACTAGTGTATCTAGCAAACCCATTGTCAGGATAAACTATACTTTAATTTAATACTAATAAGGTGCAAACGTGTATTTCGATCATTCATACGCTCAACAATTATCTGACTTGGCGAGTCCGATCCAAATTACACCATTGCTTCAACCTGAATTAGCATTATTTAATCAAAAGCTTGCAGATGAAATAGAATTCCCAAAAGAATTACATCAACAGCACGCTTTATTTGCTGAATTATTCGAGGCCGAAGGGAAGTTAAACCAACATGCCATAGCGCAAAAATATGGTGGCCACCAATTCGGAGGTTGGAATCCAGATTTAGGCGACGGTCGTGGTCTTTTGCTAGCAGAAATAGAAACGACTAAAAAGCAGCGTTGGGATTTGCATTTAAAAGGAGCAGGAAAAACACCTTACTCGCGTTTTGGTGATGGACGTGCAGTACTCAGATCAACCATTCGCGAATATCTTGCAAGTGAAGCACTACATCACCTCGGCATTCCAACATCACGTGCCTTATGCTTGATTGCAAGTAATGAAACCGTTTATCGAGAAAAACCCGAAACCGGCGCTATGTTAATAAGAGCGTGTCAAAGCCACATTAGATTTGGCCACTTCGAATATTTCTTCCATAGTAAACAATTAGATAAATTGGAAAAATTGTTCAACTATACATTTCACAATCACTATCCGCAGTTTATGGACAGTCAAAACCCACACTACTCCCTGTTAGAACACATCGTATTGCAAACAGCTGATTTGATTGCGAAATGGCAAGCCTTCGGTTTTTGTCATGGTGTGATGAATACAGATAACATGTCCATCCACGGAATCACCTTTGATTTTGGACCTTATGCATTTCTAGATGCTTATGATCCAGAATATATCTGTAATCATTCTGACCATGGCGGACGTTATGCCTTTGATCAACAACCAGGTGTAGCATTATGGAATTTGAATGCGTTGGCGCATGCGTTCACGCCATACCTGTCCATTGAATTGATAAAACAAGCTTTAGGTCAATACGAAATTCAATTACAAAGCCAATTTGCGACGCTTATGGGACAAAAATTCGGCTTCAAAAAAATCAACAGCGACGACATGCAACTCGTCAATGGATGGCTGAATTTGTTAAGCCAGGACAAGCGGGATTACACCCAGAGCTTCCGACTCTTATGTGACGAACATTTATCAACTCAAAAGCTCGCCGACCATTTTATTGACCGAACTAACGTGACACAATGGCATCAACTTTATCTCGCAAGAATAGCCAAAGAGTCTCTACCTAAAAATGAACGATTGATTATGATGCGCGAAGCTAATCCTAAATATATACTGCGTAACTATTTGGCGCAAAATGCGATTCAGCAAGCAGAGGGCGGTAGCTTTGAAGAATGTAAGCGCTTACTAAAAGTGCTACAAAACCCTTTCGAAGAACAGCACGAATATCAACATTATGCGCAAACACCGCCCGATTGGGGGCAATCTATGGAAATATCATGTTCGAGTTAGGCAAATATCATTGGCAGATGAATCACGCGACGATTGAATTGAAGTGTCAACACTTCCCGTCACAAGAGAGAGCAATAGATATTGCAAAAAAATGGTTAACCCAGATTGATTGCCGAATTTCTGATATTAGTCTCGGTGCTGATCGTGCGCAAATCCAGTTTATGTCTGGGCTCGACACTTTTATATTTTGTTTCGATGGCACTTGCGAAGCTCTATGGATTGAAGTGACGGGACAAGCTGATTCGACCACTTGTTCAAATTTATTAGCTAAATTGGATACAATTCAATAATATACCCTTTTATTTTACTGAGCGTATGCACTTAAATTGTTCAGATGAAAGCGTATGTGTAAACTGGTTAAATGGTTACTTGATGTGAAATTATACAGTCTCCTGAGTCTTCTTTTTCTGAGTTTCGTGAGCTGTGTGAATGCACAACATTCAGATCAAATTCCAATCATTGCAATTAATGAAACAGTTTCGCAGGTAAATATTAATGCAAGTGCTCAATTATTGCGTACACACTCTAGAAACCAACTTTCCCAAGTTCAAGCATTGGAAGGTTGGTCACAACAAACCAACAACATTCCTCTAAACAAAGATCAAGCACTATGGCAGCGCTTTTCGCTGAGCTATCAAGATAACGTCGATCAACAGTTTTTGCTGACCATCAACAACCCTTCAATAGATTACCTTGATGCCTATGTTTTAGACGATAAAAATCGTCTTTTAGAAACCTATTTAGTAGGTGCAAAACGCGACCTTGAAACGCGCCCTTTCAATCATCGAAATTTTGTACTACCTATTTCACTTGCTCCCTATCAGACAGTTAATATTTATTTGCGCATTCAAGATGAAGGCCCCACGGTATACAATTTGAATGTATGGAAAGGGCCAGCATTTGTTGCTGATGAACAATTTAACTTGGCATTCATAGGGGTTATTGGTGGTGGGTTAGCCATCTTGTTTTTCTACTTTTTAGTAACCTATGTATTACTGAGGAGCCCCATCAGATTTTGGTTTGCCGTCGCCAATGCAGGCTTGCTGCTATTGTTCCTGAATATTCAGGGTATTGTCAGTCAGTTCGCTGCACTAGGTTCATACACGTCTGAAATCAATAGTGTTACCGTAGCAATATTGATATTCGCAGCCGCAAAAGTTTGCCATGCAATGTTATCAAGAGTGCCTATTTATTTGCGCTTCCTCTCATATTTGATGGCACTCTCATTAATCATCATCGCACCATTACTGAATAGCTATTATCAAATTATAAGTGCTGCCTCATTCGCCGCGGCAGCAGTGCTGCTACATTTGTTGTTAGCGGTCATATATCATAATCGCCAATATAGTATTTCAAATCGCCTGTACGCTTTTGGTTGGTTAATTATCAGCGCCACAGTGGTAATAGAGGTCCACTTTTACTTGTCAGGAAGGGTCAGTAATACCGATTTAGAACTGTTAATGTCGTTAGTGATTATGTCTGGTGCGCTATTAATAGCCGTTGCTATAGAAAGTCATGAAAAAGCGGTCGCTTTTGAAAAACAAATCCAACAGCAAAATGCGATTGACAACCTGCACCAGTTTTACGATCTTTTCCGAAATTCAGCAGAAGGGCTCTACACATCAACCCCTGAAGGTAAGTTAGTAACCACAAATCCTGCAATGTGCCAATTATTTGGATATAAAGACGAAACACAGATGTTGTCGGAGGTAAAAGACACTTCATTACTTTACGCTAACCCCCATGAACGAGACCTATTATTGGAAGAAATTTATCAAGCAGGTGTGGCGCTCGGTAAAGAAGTAAAAGGTGTACGTAGAGATGGCAGTGAGTTTTGGTTTTGTATCTCAATACAACTCACAGGCAACGACGATGAAAAATATTTTTTCGGTTCTATTTTTGATATTACCGAAAAGAAACAATCGACAATTAGTTTGGAATACTTAGCCACCCATGACTCATTAACCGGAGTTTATAACCGCCGCCAGTTTGAACAAAAGCTACGCGAGGGGATCCGCCGTTCAAAACAATTAAAACAAGCATTAACGCTTCTGTACATGGACCTAGATCAATTCAAAGTCGTTAACGACACCTGCGGCCATAAAGCTGGGGATGCCCTAATAAAACAGTTATCTCAATTGTTGAATGATGTAGTCATGAACAAAGGCATGTTAGCCAGACTGGGCGGTGATGAATTTGGCGTCATCCTAGAGTCTGAAAACGCCTTAGATGCTATTCAGATTGCTGAAAAATTACTGGCAATCGTGAAAGAGTTTAGATTTATTTGGGACAACCGCATTTTTGCTATGGGCATGAGAATTGGGTTAGCCAAATGGCAAGAAAACATCGAAACCCCAGAACAACTCATGAGCATGGCTGATGCCGCATGTTACGTCGCCAAAGAACATGGACGTAATCAAATACATGTGTATTCGAGCGAAGATCTAAAAATGCAGCGCTACGAATCTGAATTAAAGTGGGTGTCTCAAATAAATACGGCGCTGGAACAAAATAAATTCCAACTCTATTACCAACATTATTTCCCGCTTTCTAAAGTTGCTGACGGTCACTATTATGAAATTCTTTTAAGAATGCATGATGAAAATGGTCAGATTGTGCCACCAGCAGCGTTTTTACCCGCAGCTGAACGATATAATTTGACCATTGAAATCGATAAATGGGTGATCCTACATACGTTCAAATGGCTAGCGCAACACCCTGAACACTTATCTCAATTGAAACGTTGCAATATCAATTTAAGTGGCCATTCACTTGCTGATAATGATCTCAAGCGCCACGTTATACAAGCATTTGAAACTTATGAAATTCCCCACGATAAAATTTGCTTTGAGATCACTGAAAGTATGGCGATAGTTAAGATGGAGGAGACGTTACGCTTCATCACTGCATTTAGACGACTTGGCTGTACTTTCGCACTAGACGATTTTGGCAGCGGATTTTCGTCTTATAGTTATTTAAAGAACTTGCCAGTTAACTGCGTCAAAATCGATGGAAGTTTTGTAAAGGATCTGCTTGTGGATCCAGTAGATATGGCCATGGTCTGTTCCATGAAAGACGTCGCAAAAGCGATGTCAATGAGCACAGTCGCTGAATTTGTTGAATCAAAAGACGTGATGGTTGAATTAGGTAAGATAGGTGTCGATTTTGCCCAAGGCTACGGCGTGGCAAAACCTGCCGCACTTGATGAATTTACACCTTGTAAAACTATCGACTAAAGGTTGCAATCGAATTATTCGTGCCCATATTGGTGAATTAATACATGATTTATATTTTTAAAGGCCCTTTGTGGTGACTAGTACCCCGAAAAACAAATTTGAATTTGTGAGTTCTGCAGCCCTTCCAACCCAATTTGGATTATTCACAATTCACGGCTTTGTAGAAGTTGAAACACAACAAGAACATGTCGCGCTTTCCTATGGTCAATGGCAGGAAGGGGACACTGTACCGATTAGAATTCATTCAGAATGTCTTACTGGTGATGCCTTATTCAGTACCCGATGTGATTGTGGTGCTCAGTTGCAAAAGGGGCTTCAAAATATCGTGGAACATGGTAGTGGCGTATTACTCTATCTGCGCCAAGAAGGGCGAGGAATAGGCTTACTCAATAAAATTCGCGCCTACAAATTACAAGATAGCGGTCTTGATACAGTTGAAGCAAATGAACATTTAGGTTTTGATGCTGATTTGCGCGATTACGCCATCTGTAAGTTAATGCTTGAAACGTTGAAAGTGAAAAATGTCGCGCTAATGACCAACAACCCTAAAAAACAAGTCGCATTGACTCAAATGGGCATTAACGTGGTATCTCGCACACCTATAGATCATGGATTAACCGAAGATAACCGAAAGTATTTGCGCACTAAAACGGAAAAGTTAGGTCACCAATTCGATTTACATTTATTAAATAACGGTCCCCACAAGTAACCCCTCAAATTATTGCACGCTGCGGCAAGTTGTACTTAATTAAAAGCACGTTAAATTACGCTGATTTTAATGTTTGATTCAGCTAAGGTTAAGGCCAGTCATTCTATAAGTATTCTATATTTGAGGAGAATACTATGAAGAGTAGAACAAAATACGCTTTGGTGTATCTGACGGTGTTAACCGTAACGGCACTGTTAGCCATTAATCTTGCACAAGCGCAAGAGTCTAAAGACGTTGTAGTTGTTGATTCTCAATCGAATCAAAATACAAATGAGTCTGAACAAGAGTTTAATTACGAACTTGATCAAGCCGAGCTAGACCAAATGCTCGCTCCTATAGCCCTGTATCCCGATTCAGTGCTTTCTCATATTTTAGTTGCTTCAACTTACCCACTGGAAGTCGTTCAAGCAGCCAGATGGCGTGACAAAAACCAATCACTCAATGAAGAAGAAGTGATGGAAGCGATTGCTGAACAGGATTGGGATCCTAGCGTAAAAGCATTAGTACCATTTCATGAATTATTACAGCAAATTACCGAAGATCTGAATTGGCTACAGGATTTGGGCGATGCCTTCTTAATTAATGAAGAACAAGTACTATCCAGTGTTCAAGGCCTTCGCCACAAAGCATACGCTCAAGGCAGTTTAGAAAATAGCGAATACATTGAAGTCGTTGAAGAAGACAACGACATTGTTATTCAGTCAACGAAAACAGAAGTAGTGTATGTGCCTTACTACGATACACGCATTGTTTACGGTAATTGGTGGTGGCATAACTACCCTCCAATTTATTGGCATAGACCCGCTCATTATTACCGACATGCAGGTTTTTATTGGAGCCCACGAGTGTATGTTCGACACAGTGTATTTTGGGGCGGCTTCAACTGGGGTAATCGCTACATAGTCGTTAATAATCACTATTCACATCGCAACTACCGTCGTGACGATGGCGTGCGTAGAGTGAACTCTAATGAATATCAACGCTGGCAACATAACCCTAATCATAGAAGAGGCGTTAGATATAACGCTCATACTCCTAAAGTTGTGTATCGTGTACAAGATCGCCACGATAATAGACGGGTTAATGTTAGCGAAGGAAAAGCGCGCATCCTTGATAAATCGAGACCGGTACAGGTTAGACAAAGAGAAAAAGACATTAAAAGCGACAATCGTGCCTTGCGAACTCAACAAAAATTACAGAGCCAAGCAAATAGACGAAACGAATATATTGATAAAAATAACAAGACGACTCAGCGACAGCGTGTCGAAAGAGATAACAATAAACGTGAAAACATTCGTCAAGTGCCAGCTCAGTCTCGCAATAACGTAGTAAATCGCTCTCAAGACAATGTGCAACAAAGAGAACCGAATAGAGAGCGAGTGCAACGTAACAACTACAATTCGTCTGACGTGAAAGTACAAAATACAAATCGGTCACAGTCAAATGTTAATACGAGTTCGAAGCAACGTTATTCGAATCAAAAAGTACATAGCACGCAACGAAACGTTAAAAGTTACTCTCCTAATCGGAGCAATGTACAAAGAACAGTAAACAGGAACCAAAATCGCCAGATTAACAAGGGAAATAGACGAGAGCGATAATCAGCAACGGTTTAAGAACGTTCAACGAACCTACCCCTCTGCCGGTCTACTCTAATTGGACCGGCAGCCAATCCTTCAAAGTTCCTCGATGACACTTGCTAATCCATGCAGCATAGGCAATTATACGGTTTAGTGGTCAATTTTAACCAACTCCATAAGATAAACGGGAAGATAAAAACCTAAACCTCGGTCGAACAATATGCGAATCGGATTTTAACTGCGTTGATACCACTAGATCGGATCTAACCTAAACAATGCTTTGGGCATAAAAAATACCGCGCATACTATCGAGAAAACACTTATCTAAGGGAAAAAGGTATTAGTTGTAGTCGACCTTCCTAACTAGAATTAGAAGCAATGGAACTTTGTAATTGATTCAGATACCTCCACAAAAACCGCTAAATAAACTCAATGTGCTGGTCATAGACGGTCAGTCTTTGGTTACAGATACGATTAAATCTGCATTAACTGAAATAGGCATTAGTACCTGTAAAAGTGCAGAGAATGCATTTTATGCCTTGCGTTTATGTGAGGAAACGAAGTTTGATGTCGTCCTCATATCTTTTGATATCCGTAGTGATAAAGATGGCTTCAATTTACTCGAAGAGTTGCGCTTAAAAGGTCATATCAGCAAAACCACAATGGTTATTTTCTTAAGCGCTGATACATCAATGGAACTGGTAAATTGTGTGGTTGAGCTGCAACCCAGTGACTTTTGGGTGAAACCACTAGACCGCAAAAAGATGGAGAAGCGTTTTACATATCTTTTCGGCATAAAAGAAAAACTTTATAAGTTGTCTTATTGTATCGATAAGGGCGAATATCCTACGGCCATCTATTTTGCTGAACGACAGTTAAAAGACCCTTCGCTCAGTCAGTATTACCCAATGATCAACCGGTTAATTGGTGAAAGCCTTATAAACCTAAAAGAATATTCTCAAGCAGAACATTTCTACAAAGAACTGGGGGAGCGATATAAATACGGTTGGGTGCAAGTCAACTTAGCTAGAAGCTTATTGAAACAAGACAAAATGACCGAAGCGCTAGCATTAACAGATCAATTACTTGAAAGAGACGATACACGCTTTAGCACCTACGACGCTTTGGCTGAATATTATATTGAAAAAGAAGACTATGCTAAAGGATATGAAATTATCCAAGAAGCTACCAAATTAGCGCCACGAAACTTAGACCGGAATAAAAAATCGTGGAATTTAGCCCGACTAAATCACGATAAAAAAGGGCAATACATTGCAACTATGAATATGGCTAAGTTTGCGAAGAACTCTATCCATGATTCACCAGATTTAAATCTCAACGTTATTCGCTCAGCAATTGATTTAGCCGCATCGTTAACCGGAGAAGATGCAGCCAAACTTATTACAAAAACTGAAAGAGACATTACCTTTTTTGTGCAGGAATTCGGACATGACAGCCAATTAAAAGAACAATTAGCAATTATTAATGCGCGCATGCTGAACCTTAAAAGTGACAAGAAAGGTGCTGAAGAAATCATTAAAAACCATATGCACACTCAATCAACTAGCTCCGTAGAAGACAGTTTGGACAAAGTAAAAGCCTTTCATGAAATGGGCTACTGGGAAGAATCAATTCGTCTGCTAGATTCAATAAAGTCAAAAATTGAATCTGATAGCTTCTTGGGGCAGGTTATCAACGAATACTTAGATCAAGAAAGCAAAGAGCGCACCGATATTCGCTATTCTCCAAAAGAGCTAGGTGAAATGGCTTCTTCCCACTATAAAAACAAACGCTATGAACCTGCATATGAATTACTTTTACAGGCTTTCACTTTAGCACCAAGAAACCCGAATATGGCGTTAAGTATCTTGAAAGTGATGGCTAAGTTGGTTGACGAAGTTAGTTTTGATAAAAATCATCTAGCATGTTTAAAGAAGTGCAAAAACACGTTAGACAGCATTGCGTTATCCCCTAACCAACAGAAAAAAATGGATGAATACTTAGCCGTCATCGAGCAGCAGCTAACCTCAGCGTAATCAACACAGGTTACTACAATTGGAACTGTTTGATTTCACCCAACGAGTCGGAATGCGGAGTCAGCAACGTTTTAATTCAACGTGTTGCTGAGGTTCTAATTGCTTCTGTTAATAACTCAATCTGCGGTAACGTATTATAAATGTGAAAAGAAAAACGCATGACATTGCCACGAACATCAAAATAACAATGTTGCCGTTGCAGTTCACTTTCAAGCATATTTATATTTGCATCAGGCAATTCAATACACAAAGTCCCACCATTATTTTCTAAGTCGATAGAAGCCTGCAAACAATCTTCAATGTTTATCAACAATTCATTAGCCAACCGGCGGTTATGCGCAAATATATTCTGCTGACCGATTTCTAACAAGGTTTCCACACTTCCCTTGGCTAATGCAAAAGGAGCAACGTTGGGTGTCCCTCCCCAAAATCGTTTTGCGTCCTGCGCATATTGAAAATGATTAATGTCCATTTCAAACGGATTTTGATGGGAAAACCAACCTACATCGATAGGTGACAACATTTCGGTTGTTTGCGGATTAACCCACATGAAGCCTGCTCCCGGCCCGCCACATAACCATTTAACACAAGATCCAAATACTGCATCGGCATTCCATGAAGTTAAATTAATAGGCAAGATGCCTGCAGACTGCGCTATATCAACTGCAAAGTAACTATTGTATTTATCACAAAGCATTGCGATATGTTCGATAGGAGCGACCGTTCCAGTATTGGAATGCACATGGGTGGCCAAGACACAAAAAACATCTTTATTGATAGCTTGTTCCCAGGTTTCTTTATTCGAGACAGGTTCCGAAGCTGGAATAAACACCAATTCAAATCCCATCTTCTGCATAGCATTGCAGACAAATCCCATAGATGGAAACGCAGTTTGGTGAATTAAAATTTTGCGTTTTGTGGCTGTCTTAATCGATTGCGTTTCCGGTAACGACATCAACCACTTTGTAAAACCGCTAGAAAGATTACTTTGTGGGCAAAAATCCGATGCCTGTCCATGCAATAACTGACCTAAAGACGCACAAAACGCATCAACCGTGTCTAACCAGATAGGCCAGGCATCTCCTCCTGACATTTTCCAAGGGGTTAGAAAGTTTTCTGCCAAACTCGTTTCTGCTTTTTTGGGCAAGCACCCTACTGAATGACTAAGAAAATAGTGACCTTCAGGGAGATTAAATAACGAAGCCGCGCTCACTCGCTAACAGCCTTTTTTTCCACAATAGAATCTCGAACTCGACCATATGACTGTCCCCATGCATCAGTCATCTGATCGCGAATTTGCCAAAGCTCCGGAAAGAATTGATGTTTAGCGCCAGACTTTAACATATCCACTGGACGTCCCTTAAGTGAGTGTGAACCAATACCGATAGAACGCTGAATCAGGAATAGGTGCTGCCAACGAAACTTCTGCAACAACTCATCGAATTCGACTAAGCTCTCAGCAATCACGTAACTATCATCATGTTGATATTCACTGTCGTAAATAGCTTCGATACTGGTGTTACGCATTTCTACATATTGTTTATGAAAAACAGCCCACAAATCAGTGGGAATCTTCACTAGAATGCGAAACCCCGGTGATTCTTGCCCACTGCCATTACCCAATTGCAAACGAATTTGTTGGTACTCTTTGGGCGACATGGTTTCTAATAAGTCCATTTGTTCAATCATCATCTTTTGCAACATATGAACCCGTTTCATGGCCGTAATCACTCGATGACTTTGCTCAGCCTGCATATATTCCAACACATCAATTAGCGTATAAATCATCAATTTCATCCACAACTCTTCTACCTGATGGACGATCTGAAATTGTAACTCATCAGAATTGCACAGTTTATTTAATGGCTTTTGACATTGTAATAAAGTATCGCATTGCAAATATGCGCCGTAATCAAGGATTTCTGGATTCTCTAACATACTGCTATATTTTTGTCGGTACATGCTGCTGTCCAAATAGTTAATTCGAACAACATGTTAATTGATTAGCCCATGAACATTGTTCCTCAAAAACTTGATATTTATCACTTTTTAGAACAAAGTTAAGAATACCGAACCTAATAAAGAACGATACCCTAGCAATATCTATGAATGATAAAGATAAACAAATAATATCCAGACTTGAACAGGATGGCCGCCTTTCATTTGCAACCTTAGGGGAGTCAATTGGGTTAAGTAAAACACCGTGCTGGAATCGGGTTAAAACCTTGCAGAAGAACCATGTAATAACCGGGTTTTCCGCAGACATTTCACCGCAGGCGTTGGGTTTGAATATACGTGCTTTGGTGCACGTGGTAATAAATATCGAGCAGCACCAAAAATTTGAACAATCGATAATAAATCACGTCTCGGTGCGCTCATGTCATGCGGTTACCGGCGAATTTGATTATGTTCTGGAAGTGTTAGCCAAAGACATCAATCATTTTGATGAATTGTTGCGAGTTGATCTATCGCGGCTGCCCGGTGTTTTAAGATTTAATACGTCAATAACTACACGCATGATTAAACAAAATGGCCCCTACAGTAAGATGCTGTAATCCAAGTCGCTTAATGTAGCGTGTAGCTCAACATTATTTACCTAAACCATATCGACTTACGAACTCCTGAGCAAAACGCTCAGCTGAGCTTGCATCCATGTTGAAATATAACGAAGGCTCGATTAACTCAACTTCCATGGTCACATATCTATCTTTGTATTTAACCAAGTCAATGCGTGCATACAGTGGTAGCTCTGGTAAAGCTGCAACAACTTCGTTGGCCGTTTCTAACAAAGGTTCTTCCGCTTCCACACTTCTTAGTTGACCACCATGTTCTTCTTGCACTCTGAAGTCATTATGTTTTGGCACTTTGACAATACAATGACTAAATTTCCCGTTGAAATAAAATAATGAGTATTCGCCTTCATTAACCACGCTTTTAATAAAGGGTTGGATCATATATCCACGGGTCGAAAAAACTTCTGAAAGTCCTTGCTCCTCAGCCAATACTGCATCTAAGGTTAAGCGATAAGTGTAATCGGCATTGGCACTAACAAGCGGCTTGATAACAATTTCACGGCAGCCAAAATACTCGAACGCACCTTTAATCTCTTCAAAATCAAAGGTATAACACCATTTTGTTGGTACTATTCCGACGCCTTTGTCATTCAGATCTCTTAAGTAATCTTTATTGATGTTCCACTTTACCAATGCAAGACTATTTTCTAATTTTGCTGTGCTGCTGTGTATTTTCTCTAACACTTCAACGAATTCATCGGCTTTAGATTGATAGTCCCAAGTGCTGCGGATGACCACCACTTCATAGTCATTCCAATCAATATTATCTGCATGCCAAGATACTTCATCGGCCTGCCAACCTAGCTTCAATAAAGGCTCGTACGCTAAATGATCATAAACGAAGAAATCTTCTAAATCGTCAGTCGATAAAATCGCTAACTTGCGCATCTGATTATTCTCCTGATAACACTATAGTAAAAATAGTTTTGAAATTAAGAATAACGAACAATTTAACACTAAACCAGAGTTGTGAATATTTTGTTAATTTACTCTTTGGAATCCAGACGGCCTAGACCGGTCTAAATAAGGGAATTATTCAATAATTGAAAACCGGACCAGGTCAATAATGGAATAGATATTAATATGGTGATGCGAGTGAGAAATTGAAAGCCGTTAGACCAATTTTTTGAGGTTTGTTTTTGCATTCTTTTCGCATCGCTCAAGATCAACTCACGATCCTGCATGGTTAGTTTCTCAAAACCGTCACTCACTGCTGGATTTGGCAATGGCCACTCAAAATGATTAACAGCTTGAACACTTTCAATAGTGCTACTTTTAATTTGCTTCATTCTGAGTAACGGGTAAAACGTCAAGTTAATGAAAATTAACAGTACAGCGATTGCAAAAATGCAGTCTTTGAATTGAGGCTCCCCACCTATCCATAAAATGGGTACTAAGGACAATCCGATTGAAATAAATAATGCATTCCTGAAAATTGCATTAGTAAAAGGTAAAACGTGCGCGCTTTTAAACAATTCTATGGTTAAGTGTTTGACGATAAATTCATCGATTATTTTCGTATTACGCAAAATAATCGCAATACTTAAACAAATGCCTGTCCACATCCACCACGCTTGTAACACCAAAGGAGTCCGCCTTAAATTGGCTTCGGGGCCCAAGTCTTCCACGTAAAATAGCCCTTCGGTGTACAAATAGCTAAACGTCACTAAAAAACCAGCGACTAAACTAAAAACCAAAATTAAGATGGGAATTTCACAGATTCTTTTTGTAATTTGGCTAGATTCATCGGAAGTTAATCCGCAACTAAGAGCGTTTTTCTGTGTTTCTTGATGCGCGATAGCAATAATATGCGGCAAAATAAAATAGGTAAATCCGCCAATTATGGGTAAACCAAATGCAGCGCCTAGATCTCTTACCTGTGTCTCATGCAAATCGAAGTTAAGGCTTACTATCAATCCATTCCAATAATTTAAAACGATAAGGCAAACAGACATACAAACTGCAAACCAAGACCACTTGTAATTTATGCTAAAAATATGAGTCACAAATAACCACTAACGAATCAAAAAACAATTATCGGAGATAACGCGGGCAGCAAATATACCTTAATTTGCAGCAAAAAACGTGGGTTAAAATGGATTAAGGCTATATCCTTGTTGGCTCAAAAGCGCATGTGCTGTCATCGCGGATAAGGCCATCTGCACTCCACCGATTAAATCTTGGTTTGCAATTTTGTCGTATGCCGCTGATTGTCCACATAAAAAGATTTGTACATTGTTTTGTAATAATGCATTTAGCATAGCGTGATTAGGGTTATCTGTAGCGAAACGCGCTTGATACGCCTTTTGATTAAGTAAATCACTCCCCGCTTTACCATGAACGACAAGTGCCAAGTGTATATTTTCTTGCTCAACACCGTTTGCCACCAGCATATTCATAAATCTAGCTAAGCTTTCAATGTGCCTGTTGAGGGTCTTTTCACCACTGATTTTACTTACATCAAATACCACTTTAAATTCAGTATCGCTACTAACTTCTTGGTCTAGTTGAACTTTTGCATGCTTGCCAAATTCTTGAATAACAGGGCCTGACTTAAATACATCATTACCAAAACATTGCAAACTGACCATTATTAAAACCAAAGTATAAAATTGCTTTTTCATTGCACTTTTCCCAGAAAAACCCACTTACCGGATTCTAACTTATTATATGCAGTTTTATGAATCTCAATTTAAACAATCAATCGCGAAAATATGTGTTTGTATATCACCTATCTAACTGACTTGAGGAAATAAAGTTGCTTATTTAACAAACTAAAAAATGTTAAATCTTCTTTATTCGAATTAGAACAGGTAACATTAGACAATGTGGTAGGTATTTTAGGCTATCGTGTTTATTCCTTCGAATGGGTTCAACTAAGAAATGGAATATCAGTGAGCCAAATTTATGCTCGTGTATTGCATAGCAAACGCTGTAAACCGCAAAAAATACCAATGAAATATAATAATAAGATGTGAGTTAGTATGAACAATCCATGGATAAAGGCGCTACTTTTTGTAGTGATTATTGTCTTGGGAATAGGCGCAATGATGACCATCAGCGCTTCTGGCCAAGAAGAAACAGAAAACGAAATAATAGATACGCGACCGCTGGTCAAAATAGTTCCCGCCGAATCAATTAATTATCAGGTACTCATTCATAGCTTTGGCGAAGTTACGCCTTTAGAAAGCACCAATTTAGCTGCACAAGTTTCCGGTGAAGTGGTTAGTTGGAATCCCAAATTTGTCGCTGGGGGATTGATAAAACGAGGTGAAACCCTATTCAGCATCGAAAAAGATGCTTATGAAGCCGCTCTATTGCAAGCTGAAGCCGAGCTAACACAAGCGCAAGCATCCTTAATAGAAGAACAAGCTCGCGCCGAAGTTGCAAAGCGGGAGGCAAAAAATCTGCCGTCTAGTCAAGTTAGTGATTTGTATTTACGTAAACCGCAATTGTTAAGTGCACAAGCTTCCGTTAAATCAGCTCAGGCTAGAATAAAAATCGCCCAACGAGATCTGAATAATTGCGACATTACAGCACCTTATGACGCTTTAGTAATTGAACGCTCTATTGGTCTTGGTGATTTCGTTAACAGTGGAATGGTCGCCGGTAGACTTAACAGTATCGAATATGCCGAAGTTTTATTCCCCATCGCAGGTTTCGACAGCGCGTTTTTACCCTCCCGGTTAGAAAACCAAGAAGCAATCGTGATAAATAAAGGGGTTAAAACCTTTTCCCGTGTTGGTAAAATAGCGCGTGACACGGGTGTTATTGATCAATCAACACGAATGAGTCATATAGTGGTGCGCATAACCGATCCTTATGGCCTAAAAAGCCAAGTTCCAGCGCTCAAATTTGGTAGCTACGTAGAAGTAAATATTTCAGGTCAAACATTGCAAAATGTGTATCGATTGCCGCAAGATTTGGTGACTAATAGGCAGGTTTGGGTAGTAGACAAATACAACAAATTGCAACCTAAGCCGGTTGAAATCATTCGTGAAGAAGGCACTTTCTTTATCGTCAAAAGTGGTCTTCAAGAAAATGATCGTGTCGTAACAACAGTTCCTGAATATCCCCAGAAAAATATGGAAGTACGCTTATCCAGCGAACACAAAGAAGACGATTTAGTCGTTCAACAGACTAACCTGTAGGCTAAATATGATGACTAATGAAACCAAACAAACTGGTTTGATCGCCTATTTTGCGAATAATTCTGTTGCCGCTAACTTACTGATGATTTTTATCGCGGTCATGGGAGCTGTAAGTTATACCTCTTTACCTCGACAGATGTTCCCAAGTTTAGAAATTAACTACATCACCATTCAAGCAAATTATCCCGGTGCCTCTCCACAAGAAATTGAAGAAGGCATTCTGATAAAAATTGATGAAGCGCTTAAAGATGTGACTGAAATCAAGCGCAGTATCTCCAGAGCATTCAGAAATAGCGGCAGTGTCACTCTGGAAATCGATCCCGATGAAGATCTGGCCTATGTGCTCGACAAAGTAAAACTGCGAGTTGATGGTATAGCGACCTTCCCTGCCGGAATGGAGCCAGTCACAGTTTACCAAGAAGAGTTTAATCAAGACGTTATCGAAATGGCAGTAGTGGGTGATTTCCCACTGGGTGACTTGAAGCCGATGGCGAAGAAAGTAGAAGACGAATTACTGCAATTGAATAATGTTTCTCTGGTTGATTTGTATGCACCCGATGACGAAATTGCCGTTGAAATCCAACCCGACGAATTACGTAAATACAACATTACCCTTGATGATGTGCGAATGGCAATTCGGCGTTTTTCAGCCAATTACTCGGCTGGGCAATTGCGTACCGACTCCGGCATTATTTCCGTGCGGGTTGAAAACCAATTTTACAAAGGCGAAGAATTCCGTCGCATACCAATCAAAATTGGCGCTAATGGCGCACAAGTGCTGCTTGAAGACGTGGCCATAATTGAGGATGGGTTCACCGAAGGAGAGCGTTACTTTAAGTTTTCTGGCGAAAATGCAATTTACATGTCAGTAAATGCAACTAAAGACCAAAATATGATCCCAGTTGCCGAATCGGTAAAAGCATATGTTGAAGAGCGCAACAAAACCATGCCAGAGGGGATCAGATTAGAGATCCTAATCGATATGACGATGTACGTGACTGACCGCCTGAACATGATGCTAAGCAACTTATTTCAAGGCTCAATTTTAGTTGCGTTTATGTTGACTTTATTCCTACGATTTCGATTAGCACTATGGGTTATGATCGGGCTGCCCGTGTGTTTTCTAGGCGCTATTTTATCAATGAGTATGTTCGGTATCACCGTGAACATATTGTCATTGTTCGCTTTTATTATGGTGTTAGGGATTGTGGTGGATGACGCCATTGTCATAGGTGAAAGTGCCTATACTGAAATCGAAAAATATGGCGGTGGCGTAGAGAATGTGGTTAAAGGTGCTAAGCGTGTTGCCACGCCTGCAACATTTGGCGTATTAACCACCATAGCGGTCTTTTTACCTTTCACTCAAGGAAGTGGTTTCCAAGGCACAATGATGTGGAATGTCGCCGGTGTTGCCATATTTTGCTTAGCCTTTAGTTTAATCGAATCAAAACTGATTTTACCTGCTCACCTGGCACATACCAACTTCAAACCTATCAAAGTGGGTAGCTGGCGAGATAGATTTAACACACGTTTTTTCGGTTTTGTGAATGGCCCCTATCGCAATTTTGTAGAAGTGTGCACGCGTTTCCGTTGGGCAGTTTTAGGTACGTTTATCGCCTTTTTGATGATAAGTATTGGTTTAGTGTTAGGCAACTTCGTACGCATGGTGCCTTCTCCCAAGGTACCCCATGACTTTCCAAGCATTCAAATCGAAATGAATGAAACCGTATCAGATTCAGCCACCATTGAAGCTTTACAACTAATCGAAAAGGTTATTTATAAAATTGAAAATGAAGTGACCAAGGAGTATGGCACAGGCTTAATTCGGGATTTATTGTCATTTAACCAAGGCCGCACTGAAGGACGGATTTTAATAGCCCTTGTGCCTGAAGAAGAACGACACTTCGATACCTTCGAGTTAGCGCGGAGATGGCGTGCAGAAATTCCTGAAATTCCCGGAATGAAATCGTTTACCGTTCGTGATGAACCCATGACAGGGGGAAATGACGGTGATTTTGGTTATTTACTGTTTGGGCCTGACATTGAAACGTTAAATGCCGCAGGTCGAAAGTTTATCGAACTTTTACAACAAGAAAAGGGCTTGTTTGATATCAGTTCAACTATAGATCCTGCAGGCAAAGAGATTCAAATGACCTTGTTGCCGGTGGCATATGACTTAGGCTTGAACCTCTCAACGATAGCCTCACAAGTAGGCGCTAGCTTTTACGGCGGCGAAGCGCAGCGGGTAATTCGCGACGGTGAAGAAGTACGCGTAATGGTGCGTTACCCTAGGTTGACGAGGGAACGATTTGCCGAGCTAAAATATGCGGTGATCACCACGCCAGCAGGAAAAGAAGTCATGCTTGGAGACGTTGTTGAGTTAACCGAGAAACCCGGAATTAGCTATATTAGACGAGAAGGCGGATACCGTAGCGTTTACGTGTTTGGCAACATTGATGAAGAAGCGGTTGAACCCAATGAAGTGGTGAGCAGAATTGCTGAAAGCTTACTTCCAGAGATTCAAAAGAGCTATCCATCAGTGAAAACACAATTAGGTGGCTCGATCGAGGAAACGCAAGCTCAGCAAAATGAACAAGTCCTGTTTTTTATTGCTGGACTCATCATGATGTATATATTGCTCGCTGTGCCACTAAAGAGCTATATGCAACCATTTATGATATTGCTGGTTATCCCCTTTAGCTTTACAGGTGCAATTTGGGGCCACTTTATATATGGGGTCGACTTGAGCACTATGTCTACATTTGGGTTAATCGCAGCCGCAGGTGTGGTAATCAATGACTCATTGTTAATGACAGACTTTATTAACTCCCGACGCAAAGAAGGTATCCATCTAAAACAAGCTGTTTTAGATGCAGGTTGTGCTCGATTCAGAGCTATCACCCTAACTTCTATTACGACATTTGTAGGTGTTTTGCCGATCATGTTTGAAACCAGTACTCAGGCACGCTCTGTCATACCCATGGCGATTGCTCTTGGCTACGCGGTTTTGTATGCCACCGTAGTAACCTTAATATTGATTCCTTGTATGTATCTTATTTTAGAAGATATAAGAGTGCCTTTTAGATGGCTAAAAACACGGTTGTTCAGAGCAGAAGTAGAACACTCCACGGGATAAATCCCGTGCTACAAAACCCCGAATAACATCACCTGTAGCAGGGGCTTTACCCCTGAGGACCACGATACCCTCCACGGGATAAATCCCGTGCTACAAAATCCCAAAATGACAAC
>NZ_BAEN01000059.1 GCF_000314975.1 Aliiglaciecola lipolytica E3 | reverse complement strand
ATATAAATAATCAGATAATTCAAATGGCTTACCAATAAATCGATAGTTCACCCCATTGCCTGAAGATGCGAGCACAACCTGACACAAATCCCCTTCATTTCGGGCATACTCATACACGATAAAACTGGATTCTCTGGGTAAATACCACTTTTCGAAACTATCGCGTGTCGAAGGAACAACACGGCTCGGATATTCGCCATAAAATACTGGGATTAACCGCTGTAAAGTGGTTTTGCCTGAGGCATTGGTGCCACAAATATTGGTATGGCCATTTAATTTTAATTCCACTACACCTGGTAAGTGTGTGTCGATGAGAATAATGCGGTGTAACCCAGGCATAAACATCCTATTTATTATTATGATTGAGATAGCCAGCTCGGGATTCATTTACGCAAAAGTAAGACACGCTGAAATGCAGGTGTAGAATTCCGTCCGGCGACTGATTCTAGCGAGGATTAAATGAATTTAACACCCCAAATCTAAGTAAATAAAATACAAACCCCCTAACTTTTATCAAGTAAGGCGTAAGTGTTTGATTTCACTTATTTGCTGACTCAAACAGCAGCAAAAAAATTGCGTATTGAGTACCCATAGTCATAGAAAAAACAGAGCGAAAGTAATTTTATTGAAAATAAAATAGGCAAAAATGATCGAATCTTCTAGGATTAAGGTAATAGTATTAAATGGAGTTTATAACTAGTTATTTATGTTTGGTTTATTTAAAGCAAATCCAATTAAAAAATTACGTAAGAAATATGACCAGAAACTTGCCCAAGCCATGCAGGCACAGCATAGTGGAAATGTGCAAAAATATACAAAATACAACGCTGAGGCAGAAGCGTTGTTTGAAAAAATTGAAAAGCTAGAAATGAATTGTAAAACCTAGCATTGTAGATGACTCCAGAAGCGATAATTTTTTCTGGAGTCAATCTTAGATGTATTAAGCGGCTTCAATTTTCTCATCAGCGCGGTTAAGCGCAGCTTCTTGATCTATCATCAAACCACTGCCGTCAATAATTTGTACATCTTTAATTCCAACAAAACCTAAAATATGATGCAGCCATGATGACACGAAATCGATTTCTGAGCCGAGTTGTGTTCCACCCGAAGTAACTATCACATAAGCTTTTTTAACCTCTAGTAGCCCCACTGGACCATTTTCAGTGTATTGAAATGTTTCCCGTGCTCGCGCAATCATGTCTATCCAAGCTTTCAACGCCGCAGGCACGCCGAAGTTGTAAATTGGCGTCGCAATAACAAGGGCCTCTGCAGATTTCAATTCAGCAACCAATGCATCCGAATAAGACAAAATTGCACGCTGCTCTGACGAACGCTCCGCAGGGTCAGTAAAGTTTGCGTTAATCCATGACTCATTAACAAACGGAATAGATTCAGTTAAATCTCTTAGTTTAATTTCATAGTTATTTTTGTCAGCTAGCTTGGTAATCAATCGATCGGCTAATTGGCGGCTAACAGATCCGGTTTTACGCATACTGGCGTCAATTCGTAATAATTGTTTCATTTTTTTCGTTCCCTATTTAGTGAGTGGAATATGTAAACTTGCAACAATTGTAAAATTTGACGGATTTAGAAAAAACAGCGTATATTGAAAATAACTTTTCTATTTTTCAGAATAATAATGAATCATCTTGAACAAATTCGTATATTCGTCACTTTGGTGGAATGTCAGTCCTCAACCAAAGCAGCAGATAAATTAGGTATTGCCATTTCTGCCATTACACGGCGCATGAAAGAACTAGAAGGGCGATTAGGCGTGCAACTGTTGCAAAGAACCACAAGGCGCATGCACGTTACAGAAGATGGTGAGTTTTATTATCAACGCTGTAAACAAATATTGGAGGATTTAGATGAAACGGAATCGCAAGTCAAAATGGCTGCAGGTGAACTAAGCGGCACAATAAAAGTCGCAACACCATTAAGCTTTGGCATAGGCCACCTATCATCCGCGATGTCAGCATTTATGCACTTACATGAACAGGTCACGTTCGATATCGATATGAGTGATCGCCAAGTTGATATCATTGATGAAGGTTTTGATTTAGCGCTCAGAATTGGTCAGCTTGAGGATTCTAGCTTTCGGGCGAGAAAATTAGCAGAAATTAAGCATGTAGTCTGTTGTTCGCCGTCCTTGCTTAAACGCTATGGTCCGATTAATCATCCTAATGATTTAAAAAACATGCCTGTTTTATGCTATTCCAACATCAAGCAACCCACACGATGGCGATATAAGGATCAACAAGCAAATTCGCATTCAGTTTCTTTGACTCCACGGATGTTGAGCAACAACGGCGATGCATTGAATGAAGCCGCGATTGCTGGATTGGGCGTTATATGTGGGACAACATTTATTTCTCATCGTGCAATCGCAGAAGGGTTATTAGTGCCCGTATTAACAGAGTATAAGTGGTTCGACATGAATTTATACGCGATTTACCCGCAAACTCGATACTTAACGGCAAGGGTTAGAGCGTTTATTGATTATCTAATTTCTCGATTTGGTGAAAAGCCATACTGGGATCAATGTTTCCATAGAGTTAAATAAAATACCGATTATCGTCAGGAAGTGGAAATAGCCATTTTTTAGACTAAAGTGCAATCACAACTTACCAATAGGTAAGTATAATACGCGAATTGTTGGCACTTGAGTTATCATCTGCGCTTAGGTGCGAAATAGAGGTTTATTATGGTTAGAAAATTTGTATGTTGGCTGTTATTAGTAGTTTCAAGCATCGTATTTGCCGAAAAAGTTCACGCCACAGAGCCGACAGAACCATTAGACCCTGCTTATCAGGGAATTCATGGTATGGTCGTGTTTAATCACGCCTCTGCTTTATATGTTTCTAATCTACCTAGCTATAGAAAACCACACAATGTGCAGTTAATTTATAAATTAGAAGCCAAAGATCCTGCCTTAGTATTCTTAACCAGAGATGCCGATTTAGTTACCATAAAACCTGAACCTTTTAATATTCAAAGGTTAATGCGCGGAGAGTCTGTCACCGTTAAAGCTGATGTGTATATTGGCCATTTCGATCGTGGTGGAAGTTTAACTTATGAACAAGTAGAGCTCACTTTTTCAGAGCAAAAGTATCTTAGAATGCTAGAAGATCTGGGTGAACCCAATAACCTGCAAAAATATGACGAAGTGGAATTAAGTCACAGTGTGCGAGCACTCGTGCATCAAATTCAAGGAGCTCCAAGTTACGATCACATCATCTTGTTGTTTCAAAACATTGGTTGCATTACTGACGTGAATGCGAAAAGTACAGTGCCTGCGGAAAACGTACTTATTCAGCGACTTAGTTTTTGTGGCTCGATGAAACCTGTCTACTATGAAACAGAGGCGTTTTCTGAAGGCCTTGCATCGCATATGAAATCAACTCTAAAAAATTAAAAACAGGCATGTTCTCACACAACAAAAGTTGGCTGAAAAAGGACACTTGAATAAAACTTGTCTACACTATAGCCAAGAGTACGGGAAAGTTATTGAATCCATATCGGCTTGTTAAGATTAAATAAACGAGAGTAGTTAGATGAATTTAGTTAATTTCACCAAGCATTTTAGTGAAAAAAACCAAGGTTCCCACAGAGATACGTTTGTATTGTCTAGCGTTGTTCATCCGTTACGTGAGCCCCCATTATCAGATCAAGATAGAGATAACTTTGCACACTTAATTAGTATGACCAAAAAAGATGCGATTTCGACTTGTGGTTTACTGTCTACGTCGGATCTGAATCAGGGTTTATGGTTAGCAAATTTAGCCGAAAAAACGCAAAAGAACGTATTACTGTTAACTAGCACTTTTATCAATAATATCTCAAAAACCTATTTAGCCGAATTATACGCAAATATCCATCGCTACAATGCGCTTGTATTTTTTGCGCAAGCTGACGCTCTTGTTGAAGGCAACTGCAGCTATGCAGACACAAGCGAACAGATCGACCTCGATTTACTTTTCAAAATAATAAATGGCGCTTCCTGCCTGACTATTTTTGCATTACATGAACAACAAAATGCGCTGCGATTAAAAGCCAGACAGGTAACCGTGATTTCACTTTAGCCTGCATAACCTGGGGCAAGTGAAGTATTTTCAACACTTTGTAGTACTTCAGTATTTGCCAGTGCTAATTGGCAACCCTGACCAATAAACTTATGTCCTTTTGAGCAATCGACCTGCCATTGACGCAGCAGATAAGCTGCTAATGCAGCTCTCACTTTTACGCGCAATTTACCTTCCACCATCGCGTAATCCATTTGTATCGCTTTCGGCTGCTCAATACTGGGGTGAGCAATTAATATCAACTCTATTTGACTGTTCCACTGCTCATCATACTGTCCAGCTTCTAAGGTATTTATATCCTGCGATAATGCATTCACAAAGGTGAAGCGGGTACACACAAAATCACGAAAGCCTTGATGCTTCCTGTCATATGCCCGGACGTGCCATCGATGCCCATTGTTAACAATTGCGTGAGGCACTATCACACGCGTAGATTCACCAGAACTAATAGATACGTAACCACATTCTATAGGCTGTTTAATATGAATTGCGCGCATAAGGGCGGCAATAATATTTTGATCAGGGTGAATCAATCTAACCGCATCAAAACATTGTTCAGAGGGCTGAATTCCGTTTGATATGCCATTCCCGAAGCCACGACTTAATGAGGTTAAAATCACTTCAGGATCGTGTTTAAAGACAGGTTTAAATTCAGCAGTTCGATGATAATTTTTGGTTTGATGCACTAAAATAAGATTTTTTGGGGCTAGCGCTTTGTAGGCGCTAAAATCTCGAGTACTCGCGGCTAAACCGGTTTTAAAACGTTGGATTAAATCGGTTCTTGCCACATGTCCAAAGTACTGCAAACTAAAATCGATAAAGGCCAACCGCTCTTGTTGACCATGATTCATATTGTCTAATTCACTTTGCATTTTTACGCTCTCATTCCGTTTTTTGTTAACTATAAGAGCATTAAAAACAAAATGCAATCATAATGATGCCATCTATTTGATTTTAACTATACTCTTATCAATTAGTGAACGAAAAAAATAAAAGTTTTTTTAAACTTTTTGCTAGTAACGCACGTCCTACTTAATGACAGCGTAGTGAACTGTCGAACTCCCTGGGCCGTGTGCATTTTTTGCTTACGGCTTTTTTAATGCTTTTGATAAAAATTAAGAGTGCATGCGTTTTGAGACATAAGACAGACACAGATTCAAATGGTCAGCTATTAACTCAAAATGGATAAATTCATTTTCAGTAAAATAACTTGCCTTATCTAAGAATTGAGCACTAATAACACCAACGACTTTAGCGTTTACTTTTACCGGAGACAAACAAAGTACCCCTGACTCTATCAATTGCTCAGATTCATAAGTTAAATAATTGCGCCATTTTACATCTTGATAATTTTCAACAAACACTGCTTCGTCTTGTTCAAGGACATAACTCATAATATTTTCTGTTTCAGCCATAGCAAAAGAATAAAGAAAACGAGTCGATTGACCATCACTATCTACACTTTGTCTGCATTCCAATTCACTTCTGTCTTGGTTAAACACCCAAAAACTGCAACGATGGAAATGAAAAATCTGAGATAATAGCTGTAAAGTTAAAGATAAAAACTCGTTGATACTACGACTAGATTTAGTCAACGCATTGAGTGACCTGATACTAATGATGAGTTGTTGTTCAATACTTAAATTGGCAAGTTCAGTAGAATTAGGAATCGCACCAAAGTCTTTTTCTTGCGGTAGTGGTTTTATGTAGCTTTCTAACACTGATGCATTATAAGAGCCTAATAACTCGACTGCTAACTTGCGCGTAGTTTCGATATTTTGTTTTAACGTACTTTGTTTAACATTAATTAGAGTGCAAATATCTTTAAGTAAGTTGTCGAACTTTGCTCGATTCTTTGGCGGAGATCCTATCGCTTCGCTTAGTTGATTAGATAGGCGAATAATATTCATTTCTTTGGTGCGACTTTGTGGCTGATCAAGAGATTTAATCAACAGCTCACCTAGATTCCAAGTACGTGCGAGTCCAATACTTAACTCTTTAAACTTAACACCTGCTACCGAAACACAATATTGTTCAAAAGCCACTTTCGGCATCCCTATTTTTTGGATGAGCTCACGGGTAAGTGGGTTACCCGTGCTCCAAAAAGAAGTTTCTCCTATGTTGTACATCATAGCCGCTAAATACACTTCTTCTTGGGTACTTTCGTCGTAATTTGGCACCATCATTCTAGCCAATAGACCGGCAAAAAATGCGTTTGCCATCAACTTCATCAATCTTTCATATACAGCGGGAGCCAGATGTTTACTATTTAATAATCCTTCTAACACTTTTGCTGTAAGACAAATATTTTTAACTGATTGTATGCCGAGAAAAATGGCTGCACGGGATACGGTCGTAACTCGCTTAATTGGCGAGCGACTTGAACTATTCGCTACCTTCAATAAGCTAGACGACAAGGCCTGATCATGCAGTATAACTTTGCTTAAGCTAGGTATTGAGGATCTATCATCGTTAGAAAATTTATCCAAAATACCCGCAATAGAGGTAATTGCAGGTAATTCTTCTTTGGCAAGTAACGCTACCCACTGAGCTGATGTCAGTTTTGACTTTTCGCGCATATAAAGTTCCAAAAGGCATCACACCACGGAACCATCCTATCCGTACGTACGCCAAATTATCGATACGTAATCAAACACTTAATTACATTTTATTTGTGAAAGTATAACAGCCTTAACCTCTGTATTTACATTTTTGTTCCAAGTTCTATTCATAGCAGAATATTAAATACGTTTTCGCCACTTATTTTTAGCTAAAAATACTATTATTTGGTCAAAAGCCTTCATAACTATCGACATATAAAAACATAACTATCTGAAATATAGCGAATTTCTGGTTGGAATGTATTTTGCTCCAGTGAAGTAATTAAGAATTAGGAACGAATTAAACGAACCCTGATTTGTTTTTTCACAATAACCACCCAACTACATGAGTTGAAAAAGGGTGAATGGAGGTACTACAGATGTTTAGTTTTTTATGTGGCTTAGTAATATTTTGCTTGTGGCTTATTCCGATTGTAGCAATTGCGACCTCAAACCGCACAAGCGGAGGTGAAAAAGCGGCATGGGTTTTAGCCGTCATCTTTATCTCTTGGTTTGCATGGATATTTTATCTGTTACTAGCACCGTTAAAATCTCCCCGCTATGGCGTTTAAACAGATTAATGGTTGAATATAAACCTAACTAAAATTATCTACCGATCGCTAACCTATTGAATGTTGGATAGGTTAGCGACACATTTTTTATTAGAAACGCCTAGCTCCACTTCCATTTGTAAACTCCCTGTTGTTTAAACAAGTATTAAACACATCCAGAAATTGTCGACAATATCTGCATTTACACTTGAAAAACTGACAATATACGTCTATATTGTCGACATTATCAATAGACATAAGACGTCAAACATTGGTTAAATATTTATCTGAATCGCCGGTAACCGCGGCGGATAAAACGTTTTATCAACTTCGCAAGGATATTGTTGAAGGTGAGATTCAATCTGGCAGCAAACTCAGTGAAACAGAATTGTCGACAAGGTATATCGTCAGTCGTGCGGTAGTGCGTGAAGCGATCAATCGTTTGGAAGCGTGTCATCTAGTTGAGCGTAAAGCAAATGTCGGCGCCAGAGTAGTTAGCTTAACCCCTGAAGGCCTTGTTCAACTCTATCAAGTGCGTGAATCTCTTGAAGGTATGGCAGCCAGATTAGCCGCGGTTAACATGACCGATAGTGAAATAGCTGAACTGAAATCGTTACTTTCAGATCATTTTAAAGAAGTCCAACAAGGTCAATCATATTACCAAGAAGCTGGAGATGTGGATTTTCATTACCGTATTATCGTAGGAAGCAAAAACGAACATCTTATATCAATGCTGGTAAACGGCATTTATCACTTAGTACGCATGTATCGCGTGCAACTTGGTATGGCGGGACCTCGCGTATCCACCGCGTTTGAAGAACATAAACACATAGTACAAGCCATTGCTAATCGTGATGGTGAACTGGCGGAAATGTTAATGCGTCGCCACATTCTGTATTCCAAAAACAATATTGAAAAGAAACTCCAGTCATTTTAATTGATTTATGACACCGAATTTATAAAAGAGGAAATTATGAGTCCAGGTAAACGCTTTCGTCAGGCATTGATTGACAACTCTCCCTTACAAATAGTCGGCACCATCAATGCCTACTCTGCAATGATGGCAAAACAAATAGGTCACAAAGCAATTTATTTATCAGGTGGCGGAGTGGCTAACGCATCATATGGATTACCCGATTTAGGTATGACTTCGTTGAATGATGTGTTGGTAGATGTACAGCGCATTACCTCAGCATGCGATTTACCGTTATTAGTCGACATAGACACCGGTTGGGGCGGTGCGTTTAATATTGCTAAGACCATTAGAGACATGGAAAAAGCAGGTGCAGCCGCGGTTCACATGGAAGACCAGGTTGCGCAAAAACGTTGCGGGCATCGTCCAAATAAAGAAGTGGTTTCGATTCAAGAAATGGCAGATCGCATAACTGCGGCAGTAGATGCGCGCACGGATCCGGATTTTTTCATAATGGCACGTACTGATGCCTTTGCCCAAGAAGGTTTAGAAGCCGCTATTGAAAGAGCAAAAGCGTATGTTGCGGCCGGAGCAGATGGCATTTTCGCAGAAGCGGTTCAAACCGAAGAACATTACCGTGCATTTGCTGATGCTTTAGATGTCCCTATTTTGGCGAATATCACTGAATTCGGTAAAACAGAATTATGGAATAAACAACAACTTGGTGAATGGGGCGCAGCTATGGTGCTTTATCCGCTGAGCGCTTTTAGAGCAATGAATAAAGCCGCTGAAACAGTCTACACTTCTATTCTAAACAACGGAGATCAAAAAGCAGTTGTAGATACTATGCAAACCCGTATGGAGCTGTATGACTATCTTGGCTATCACGATTACGAGCAAAAACTAGATAGCCTTTTTTCACAAGGCAAAAATAAATAACCCTACAGATTAAAATTAATAACAGGACTCTATCATGGTTGACAAAAAACTAAGTGGCGCAGGACTACGTGGTCAAAGTGCAGGCGAAACAGCATTGTGTACAGTTGGCAAATCCGGATCTGGATTGACTTATCGTGGCTACGACGTATCAGATTTAGCTGATAATGCCACATTCGAAGAAGTCGCCTACTTACTTTTCAAAGGTGAGTTACCCAATGCAACACAATTGGAAGACTATCGAAAAAACCTAAGTGAAAAACGTGACTTACCAGAAGCACTAAAAGAGGTGTTAAAACGTATTCCCGCCGATGCTCATCCAATGGATGTCATGCGTACAGGTTGTTCATTTTTAGGTAACTTGGAGCCAGAGCAAGACTTTACCCAACAACAACAGGCAGCTGATCGTTTACTAGCCGCTTTCCCAGCAATAATGTGCTATTGGTATCGTTTTTCCCACGATAATGTGGAAATCGAATGCAACACAGATCAAGATTCAATTGCTGGTCACTTTTTAAAATTGTTAACAGACCAAGCACCTTCTGAATTGCATCGCCGTGTCATGGACGTATCACTCATTTTATATGCTGAGCATGAATTCAACGCTTCAACATTCACTGCGCGGGTTTGTGCATCAACCTTGTCAGATATGTTTTCTTGTATCACAGGGGCCATCGGTTCATTGCGCGGTCCCCTACATGGCGGCGCCAACGAAGCTGCAATGGACATGATTCAAAAATTCAGCTCACCGGAAGATGCCAAATTAAAAATGGCAGAAATGTTGGCGAATAAAGAAAAGATTATGGGCTTCGGACACGCCATTTATCGTGAATCTGATCCACGTAATGTAATTATTAAAAGATGGTCAGAAAAACTCGCTAGCGAATTTGGTGATACCAGTTTGTACGATATTTCTGTTGCCTGTGAAGAATTTATGTGGGACACCAAAAAACTGTTTTGTAATGCCGACTTCTTCCATGCTTCGGCATATCATTTTATGGGTATTCCGACTAAATTGTTTACGCCTATTTTTGTGTGTTCGCGATTAACCGGCTGGGCTGCTCATGTCATGGAACAAAGAGCCAACAACCGTATTATCCGACCTAGTGCAGACTATATCGGCGAAGAACCACGTAAAGTCACGCCAATTGAGCAACGCTAAGCGCTTACTTTTCTAAAGAACAAGTGGGCATGATCGATGCCCACTCTACTCACGCAATAGCAAGGTAGAAAAAATGATGAATACCCAATATAGAAAACGCCTTCCCAACTCCAAGTTAGATTATTTTGATACCCGAGAAGCGGTCGATGCGATAAAGCCCGGCGCATATGACACGCTTCCCTACACATCTCGCGTACTAGCAGAGAACTTAGTACGTAAATGCGATCCTGAAATGCTCAATGCCGCATTAGAACAGATTATCGAACGCAAGCGCGATTTAGATTTCCCTTGGTTCCCTGCTCGGGTTGTCTGCCATGATATTTTGGGTCAAACCGCGTTAGTAGACTTAGCTGGGCTGCGTGATGCAATTGCGTTAAAAGGGGGTGATCCGGCAAAAGTAAACCCAGTTGTACCTACTCAGTTGATTGTCGATCACTCACTCGCCGTTGAACATGCTGGTTTTGAGACTGACGCATTTGAAAAGAATCGCGCCATTGAAGATCGCCGCAATGAAGACCGCTTCCACTTTATAAATTGGACGAAAACTGCGTTTAAAAATATTGACGTTATTCCACCGGGTAACGGCATCATGCATCAAATTAACTTAGAAAAAATGTCACCCGTTGTGCATGCCAGAGACGGCGTTGCTTTCCCTGATACGTTAGTGGGAACGGACAGCCATACTCCTCATGTTGATGCCCTCGGTGTAATTGCATTAGGTGTCGGAGGATTGGAAGCTGAGAGTGTCATGCTAGGTCGTGCTTCATACATGCGTTTACCTAATATTATTGGCGTTGAGCTAACGGGTAAACGTCAACCGGGTATCACCGCAACAGACATAGTCCTTTCGATTACCGAGTTTCTTCGTAACCAGCGTGTTGTTTCTGCGTATTTGGAATTTTATGGCGAAGGAGCGGCAAATTTAACCTTAGGTGACCGAGCCACTATTTCGAATATGACACCAGAATTTGGCGCTTCCGCCGCGATGTTTTATATCGATGACAAAACCATCGATTACCTTAAGCTCACTGGTCGCGATGAAGAACAAGTGCAACTAGTAGAAAATTACGCCAAACATACTGGTCTCTGGGCAGATACATTAAATAACGCTCAGTACGAGCGAGTGTTGCAATTCGATTTATCGACTGTGGGACGAAACCTTGCAGGCCCATCTAACCCTCATCGTCGTGTTTCTACCAATGATTTAGCTGCTTTAGGCATTTCAGGTACAGTAGAAAATCAAGCTGGATTAATGCCCGATGGCGCAGTCATCATTGCAGCTATTACCAGTTGTACGAATACCAGTAACCCGCGCAATGTTATTGCAGCGGGGTTGATCGCTAGAAACGCCAACAAACTAGGGCTCACTAGAAAACCTTGGGTCAAAACGTCTTTAGCGCCAGGGTCAAAAGCCGTACAACTTTATTTAGAAGAATCTAATTTGTTACCGGAACTTGAACAACTCGGGTTTGGCATAGTCGGCTTTGCCTGTACAACCTGTAACGGTATGAGTGGCGCGTTAGATCCGAAAATTCAACAAGAAGTAATCGAGCGTGATTTGTATGCCACTGCGGTGTTGTCTGGCAACCGTAATTTTGATGGGCGTATTCACCCTTATGCAAAACAAGCGTTTTTAGCTTCTCCGCCGTTAGTGGTGGCTTATGCGATTGCCGGAACTATCCGCTTCGATATTGAAAAAGATGTGTTAGGTACCGATCCACAAGGCAACCCAATCACCTTAAAAGATCTATGGCCTACTGACGAAGAAATTGATGCTATTGTCGCCAGTAGTGTGAAACCAGAACAGTTCAAAAAAGTCTATGATCCTATGTTTGATTTGAGCGTGGATTACGGCGAAGACATAGATCCACTCTACGATTGGCGCGAAAAGAGCACCTACATTCGTCGTCCCCCATACTGGGAAGGTGCATTGGCCGCCCCTCGCAATATGAAAGGCATGCGCGCTTTAGCTGTACTTGGTGATAACATTACCACTGACCACCTTTCACCATCTAATGCGATAATGGCAGACAGTGCAGCGGGTGAATATTTATTGTCGATGGATGTCCCGGAAGTCGATTTTAATTCCTATGCTACGCATAGAGGTGATCACCTAACCGCACAGCGGGCTACATTTGCCAATCCAAAACTGCTGAATGAAATGGTGATGGAAAACGGTGATATCAAACAAGGTTCTCTTACGCGACTGGAACCGGAAGGAAAAGTAATGCGTATGTGGGATGCGATTGAAACCTACATGCAACGCAAACAGCCGCTGATTATTATTGCCGGTGCTGATTATGGGCAAGGCTCTTCTCGGGATTGGGCTGCTAAAGGGGTACGTTTAGCCGGTGTAGAAGTCATAGTGGCCGAAGGATTTGAGCGTATCCATCGTACCAACTTAATCGGTATGGGCGTTTTACCTTTGGAATTTGAAGCTGGCACAACCCGCAAAACGCTGAATATTGATGGCAGTGAGGTGTTTGACGTAAAAGGCAATCGCCAACCTGGCGCGTCTTTAACTTTAGTGATTCATCGTAGCAACGGAGAAAGCTTAGAAGTGCCGGTGAATTGTCGTCTAGATACTGCCGAAGAAGCCTCCATTTATGAAGCAGGTGGTGTATTGCAACGCTTTGCCCAAGACTTTCTCGAGTCTGAAGGACAAACCGCATGAGTAACTACCCGCAACAAATAAAAGTTCCAGCCACCTATATGCGAGGTGGCACAAGTAAAGGGGTGTTCTTTAAGCTTGACGACCTGCCAAGTCAAGCGCAAACCGCTGGTGCATATCGCGATGCGTTATTGTTACGGGTTATTGGCAGTCCCGATCCCTATGGCAAGCAAACAGATGGTATGGGCGGTGCGACTTCAAGCACCAGCAAAACAGTGATTGTTGCCAAGTCTGAGCAGCACGATCATGACGTTGATTATTTATTTGGCCAAGTCGCCATAGATAAAGCGTTTGTGGATTGGTCGGGCAACTGTGGAAACTTGTCTGCAGCAGTGGGACCATTTGCAATTCATGCTGGACTGATTCCAACAGAAAAATTAGTCGAAAATGGTGTAGTCACAATTAAAATCTGGCAGGTAAATATTCAAAAAACCATCATTGCTCATGTACCTATGTGCAATGGACAAGTTCAGGAGTTAGGTGATTTTGAACTAGATGGGGTGACCTTCCCTGCCGCGGAAATTCCAGTTGAGTTTATCGACCCGGCAGACGGTGAAGGCGATATGTTTCCGACCGGTGAAGTTTCGGAGGTTTTAGATGTGCCTGGCGTTGGCAAACTTAATGCAACTTTGATTAACGCCGGAATCCCGACCATTTTTTTAAACGCGAATGAATTGGGTTATCAAGGTACCGAACTACAAGAAGCCATCAATAGTAATGTGGATGCGTTAGTGAAATTCGAAACCATTCGTGCTCATGGTGCGTTAAAAATGGGGCTCATTGAGTCACTTGAACAAGCCGCGCAAAGGCAACACACTCCCAAAGTGGCGTTTGTCGCACCACCAGCTGATTACTTGGCATCAAGTGGCAAAAGTGTGGCTAAGTCTGAGGTTGATTTATCGGTACGTGCACTTTCAATGGGCAAGTTACATCACGCCATGATGGGAACAGCGGCAGTTGCTATCGGCACAGCGGCTGCTGTACCTGGTACTTTGGTGAATCTTGCTGCAGGCGGTGGCGACATAGAATCTGTTTGCTTTGGACACCCATCAGGCACTCTGCGAGTAGGCGCAAAAGCAGTGATGGAAAACGGAAAATGGCAGGTAGAAAAAGCCGTTATGAGCCGCAGTGCAAGGATCTTAATGGAAGGCTGGGTAAGAGTGCCCGAGCCCAAATGTTAGTGATGTTTATATTACTTTGAAGTGTCTTTTGAAGCGGCCAACTAATTGGCCGTTTTAGGCAATTGCGAGGTGAAAAATGAAAAAACATCATCCCACAATCCAGATGCTGCAGCATAAAAATAGCCCATATGACCAATTTCATTTAAGCCAAATTCTTTAGGGTCAATGTCTGCGGTATGCAAAGTAACATTTTTATAGTAAGCCATAAAAACATCTCGCGAGTGCGGCAAAGCCCATTTGTCATCAATCGCATTTACCGCTTTTAATGGCATGCTGATTTGCTCATATTTTTCATGCATTTCTGGGTATTGCGGATCATGAAAGAAATAATGGGGAAAGCTACACCAACGCTTCCACTGCTTATAAACATCCAACGGTAAATCCTCACCCATGCCCAACGCGCTCCAGCCAAGATAGCCTTTATAGCGAGTTAAAATAGGCGCAATAATATTCCACATGAATGATACTTTTAGGCGTTCCAGCATAGGCATCCATCCATGCCATCCCGCACCGGTACCAAATGTGTAGGCTGCGGTTACCTTCTGATGATTATTCAGCATTCCTACTGCTTGGCCACCATATGAATGACCTAATACGAAAATCGGTAAAGGTTACTCGGATACGCGATTGATAACGCCTTCAAGATCTTTATCGGCCCAATCCCGGTAGTCCATTTTAAACGACTTTAGAGACGCGGGGGCCGACTCTCCCACACCTCGATAATCAAATGTTACGACGTTAAAATTATGCTGATTTGCCTGCATAGCAAACTTTCGATAAAAGCGTTGAGGAACACCAGTAGCACTTGCGATCACGATGATAGCTTTAGCATTTGCAGTTGCAAAAAAGCGTCCTTTAATCTCATAACCATCAGTCGCAAGATAATTAACAGGTTGATATTCAGACATGACTGCCTTCCTCATTAGCGATTTAATCACCGTCAGTATAAAGTATGGAGTACACTCTATAGTCAAGTGTTTTTTAAGGCTTAACAGGAACAAAAATGAAAGCGAATGAATTGGCTAAAAAAGCTGAAATTAGCAAAGACACCCTACGTTATTATGAAAAGATTGGTTTGCTCACGATTCCACCGAGAAAAACAAACGGATATCGTGATTACCCAGAGTCTTGTTTAGACGAGTTAAAATTTATAAAAATGGCTCAGTCTGTGGGTTTCACACTGAAAGAAATTAAGCCCGCTATTCCATTTCTAGCCAACTCCAAACCTAACTGCTTACTACTTCAAGACGCTATAAGCACACAAATCGAGCGTATCGACGAGAAGATTTCAGAACTGGAGCAATCTAAAATAACCTTAAATAGATGGCTGTCTAAACTACAGGAGTTGCTTTAACCGCTTCGTTATTAAATGCACTAAATCATCATGCATCCGAAACTCTCCTTGCACTTAATTTTTAAATCTGGATAAATGGCGTGTTTTCATTAACTTGTAAAGTCCACTTAATTGCACAATTCGATGTTTGAACTATTCACATACAGCCTCACTTATCAACAACTGTCATTACTGATTGTTGTGGCCTTTTTTATCGGCATGGCAAAAGCTGGTGTGCATGGTATTTCCATGTTTGCAGTGCCTATTCTTGCCCTAATTTTTGGAGGAAAGGCCTCTGCTGGTTTGATGTTACCTATGCTCATCATGGCCGATTTATTTGCGGTAAAATATTATCATCGGCATGCAAATTGGGGCTTTTTAATTAAATTGTTCCCGTCTGCAGCATTGGGTGTTTTGATCGCCACATTCATTGGTAACACCATCGATGATGAGATATTTAAGCAAGTAATGGCTTGGATTATCATACTAAGTCTAGGCATCATGTTGTGGATGGAAACAGCGAACAAGGACAAAATACCGGACTACTTATGGTTCGCTATTTTAATGGGTATGTTAGGTGGGATTACCACCATGATTGGCAATCTCGCCGGTTCAGTTATGGCACTTTATCTATTAAGTATGAGGCTGCCAAAAAATGAATATATCGGTACTTCCGCATGGTTTTTCTTGGTTATCAATGTGTTTAAAGTTCCCTTTCACGTATGGAGTTGGGACACCATTACAGTCAATTCATTTAGTTTAAGTTTACTTGGTCTGCCCTTCATAGCGCTTGGAATCGTGGCGGGAATTTATATCGTCAAACGGGTTCCAGACAAACAATATCGCTGGTTGATAATCGCGGTTACTGCTTTAGCTGCCTGTTTTATGCTGGTTTGATAAATAGTGTAAGGCTAGCTCAGTTTGCAATTTCATGTAGTCATTGAGTTTATAATGCTCGACGGCCCAACCACTTAAAAAGCGATTAAAATCAGCCCATGCTAAGGGATACAAGGTTCTCCATTGTTTTTCTAAACTATCGAAGTCATAGCTAATTTGGTAATAATTAATGGCTTCAAGTAAAAAACCAAAGTACTGGTTGAGCAAATCTTCTGCATGTTCGAACAGGCCCCTTTCATCCAAGCAGCTTCCCAAAAAGTAAGCGACATCTTTCATCCCGATACCTTTACCGACATATTGAAAATCAACTGCAGCTAAATTGTCGTTGTCAGTTGTAAAGCACAAGTTGGCTAACTTAGCATCACCATGCAGTAAAGCTTGATGGCTTGCAGCATTAAGTGCTTTGTCAATATCGAAGGCGGCATTTTTCAGCTCTCCTTTTGACATCTTTTGAAATTCATCAGGGCGAGTTTTCAGATGCCAATAAGTGCCTATTGGCCAAAGCTTTGTGGTTTGATGTTCTAAAAACCGCGCATGAAAATAAGCAAGCCAGCGAATACCGAGTTTTATCATCGACAATGGCGCGTGGTCACAGCGATTTATGAACCCACTTTGATCTAAATCTTCCATAATTAACCAACTGACTTGATTACTCTTACCCACAGCGTAGCAAATTGGCACACGACAAAGGGCATTAGTCATAGGGCTGTAATGTTGATAAAAAAGCTGTTCGTTTTGATAAGAGTTCATCTTTCGCTGATGAGATATTGAAGTATTCCATCCTCTTGGGTGCTGTGAACCCGCGTTTGGGTTGACTGCTTTTACAACATACGAGGATTTTTTAGATGGCACCCAATAGCGCGCGATTTCACCGTAGCCGCTCCATAATGATTGAATAGCCTCAACTTTGCTCACCTTTTTATCAGAAAAATAGTGTTGTAATAGCTCCAATATAACGACTTGGTAGTGTTGACTCATAACTAGATTGCGACCCTAAAAAATGAAAAACAGACTGCTTAATAAGTGCAAATAGTTGCACACCAGCGTTAGGCGTTCTACTCTTTGCGAATAAGCATTAAGGACAACGATATGACAACCGCCTCTCCATTTCCACACTTATTAGCGCCATTAGATCTTGGCTTCACAACATTAAAAAATCGCACCTTAATGGGGTCAATGCATCTGGGGCTGGAAGAAGAAAAAGGTGGTTTTGAGAAACTCGCCGCGTTTTATGCAAAACGCGCAGAAGGTGGCGTTGGACTCATCGTCACAGGCGGTATCAGCCCTAATATCGCCGGTTGGGTTGCGCCATTTGCAGGCCGTATGAGCAGTCGTCGACATGCGAAAAAACACAAAGTGATTACCCAAGCTGTGCACGCTCAGGGCGGTAAAATATGCATGCAGATATTACATTCCGGTCGATATGGATACCACCCACTGAACGTATCAGCATCTTCAGTAAAAGCGCCAATTTCACCGTTTAAACCACGAGCATTATCTTCAAGAGGTGTACAAAAAACCATTGAGGATTACGCTAATTGTGCAAGCTACGCCCAATATGCTGGATATGACGGTGTTGAAATTATGGGTTCTGAGGGATATTTAATTAATCAATTCTTTTGCGAACGAACTAATCAGAGGGATGATGAATGGGGCGGCAGTCTAGAAAACCGAGCACGTTTAGCGATTGAAACAGTTAAACAAACACGCCAAAAAGTGGGTAGCAATTTTATTATTATTTATCGCTTATCCATGATCGACTTAGTAGAAGGCGGCGCACCTTGGGAAGAGGTGGTGTATTTGGCCAAAGAGATTGAAAAAGCCGGCGCAACTATTATCAATACAGGCATTGGCTGGCACGAAGCACGAATCCCCACCATTTCGACTTCGGTACCACGCGCAGCCTTCACATGGGTTACCAAAAAACTAAAATCAGAAGTCAACATTCCACTTATTACCACAAACCGCATCAATACCCCCGAAGTTGCAGAATCGGTCTTAGCAAATGGTGATGCAGATATGGTTTCAATGGCGAGACCATTTTTAGCCGATGCAGATTTTGTTGTTAAAGCAATGCGAAATGAATCAGATCAAATTAACACATGCATTGCATGCAATCAGGCGTGTTTAGATCATGCCTTTGCGCAAAAAAGAGCGAGTTGTTTAGTTAATCCTCAGGCCTGTTATGAAACAGAGTTGATTTTCAAAACTGTGGCATCGCCTAAGAAAATCGCGGTTGTAGGTGCAGGGCCAGCCGGATTGGCGTTCTCTACTTATGCCGCTGAACGTGGTCATGAAGTACACTTATTTGAAAAATCAGCGGAAATTGGAGGACAGTTCAATTACGCCAAGCAAATTCCTGGTAAAGAAGAGTTTTATGAAACTTTACGATATTACGCTCGCCGCATTGATGTATTAGGGGTTAACTTGCACTTAAATACTAATGTTGACGTGACTAGGTTAACAGGGCAAGGCTTTGATGAGGTCGTCATGGCCACCGGCATAAAACCGCGTCAATTGAACATTCCGGGCATAGACCATCCCAGTGTAATGAGTTATTTAGATGTATTACGTGACCACAAGAAAGTAGGCAAACGAGTCGCCATTATTGGCGCTGGCGGGATCGGATTTGATGTTGCAGAATATTTAGTTGAACAGGAAAACCTCACCACTAACCTAGATAAATGGTTATCGCATTGGGGCATTGACAAAAATTTCGCAAATCCCGGGGCGCTGATGCCGCCTCAGATAACACCCACTGAGCGAGAAGTATTTTTACTTCAACGTAAAGACACCAAAGTCGGTGCAGGTTTAGGAAAAACCACAGGCTGGATCCACCGTACTTCTCTTGCCCATCATAAAGTTAACATGATCAACTCTGTGACCTACGAAGAAATAAACGACAAAGGGTTTCACATCAAAATTGGTGATAAACCTAAGCTATTGGAGGTAGACAATATAATTGTCTGCGCTGGACAAGAACCGTTTAGAGAGCTCGAAAGTAGTTTGCTTGATGCGGGTATGTCAGTGCATGTGATTGGCGGTGCAGATGTAGCTGCAGAGTTAGATGCAAAACGTGCGATACGCCAAGGTGCTGAATTAGCAGCGAAAATTTGAGGATGCCGTAGCGCGGGGATTTATCCTCGATTCCAGAGACAAACACCATGGGCTAAGGCCATGTTACTTATTTTTGATAAACGCCCGCGGCTTGAAAAAGTTGTAAATGCACATCTACTAAGGCATCGATATTGCGCTGATAACCTCCGCCGATAACAGCAGCGACAGGTAAACCTTTGCGCTCACAAAGTTCGAAAACTAATTTGTCGCGTAAATATACCCCCTGAGTACTGATCAATAAATGGCCTAAATCGTCATTTTCATGGACATCCACACCTGCATCATAAATCACAGCATCGGGTTGGAAACTATTAATGGCTAAATTTAACGCACAATCGACAGTGTCCAAATAGTCGAAATCAGTTGTGCCTTTTGGTAGCGGAAAGTCTAAATCAGACTGTTGTTTGCGATGCGGAAAGTTCTTCTCACCGTGAATAGAAACTGTTTTTATATTCGGATTATTCTCCGCCAACTTTGCAGTACCATCGCCCTGATGAACGTCACAATCAAATATCAAAACGCGGTCAATTTGCGGATGTCGTAACATTTGTAGTGCGCTTAAATACAAATCATTGACCATACAAAACCCAGAACCAAAATTAGCAAATGCGTGATGGTATCCACCGGTGAGATTAATTGCTTTTCCATACTCTAATGCCAATTGACTCGCCAACAAGGTTCCTCCTGCAGCCGTCAAGGTACGAGTAATCAGTTGCTCTGACCATGGAAAACCAATACGTCTCATTGCTTTCGCATCAAGTTTTCCGGAGGTGAGTTCTTGAATGTAAAGCGGGTTGAAAACCTGTTTTAGGTTATCGATAGCAACAGGTTCTGGTTGATAAAATTGAGTTTCAGGAACACCCAGTTCCCGCAATTGCGAATAGATTGCCTGATACTTTTGAATCGGAAAGCGATGCCGCACGGGTAAATCTAAGATTGAATAAATCGGGTGAAATACCAGTGGGATCATACTTGGCCTAAATTCTATCCATTGAGTTGATTGGGTTATTGTTCAGTTTGCTTTCTAACCATAATGCGATAAACAATAAATAAAATCACTGCAGCAACGATTGAGGTCGCTGCTAAGCCCGAAGGCTCTTTCATCATTTTTAACGCTCCTTCTCCAAAAAACACCGCACTTAACCCAAGAGGCATAATACCAAGCGTCGAACCTAAAGCATATTTCCATATATTAAGCTGCAATGAACCACCAATAATACTAGTGACAGTGAACGGTGGAGTTGGTGCAAGTCGCAAAGCAAGGACAGCCCAAGCTCCTTTATCATCCATTTTATCTTTGACCTTTTCTAGACTCTTACCAATCTTTTCACCGAAAACTTCTACGCCGATGAATCTACCTACACCATAACCACTTAAACTGGCGAATAAAAAGCCGGGAATGCAAATTAAAATACTGATCCAAAGATTAAAGACTAGACCCACTGCGAAAGCCATCAATGGAATTGGGACCAGAAGACTTCCCCCAATAAAAAAAACGCCTAAAAAGACCAGTGCAGTGGTAAAACTCTGAGGTACGCTGTCTGTGAATTCTGTTATTTTCTCGATACTCAAATAGTCTCCAAGTGGAGTGAAAAAATAAGCAATAACTGCAGCAATTAATATTGTAACAATCACACCCAATTTTATGTAGTTACTTTTCGCCATTATTATCACCCATATTTTTGCTATCTTGTTTAGCTGTTTGCACCAGCCATTCGAATATATTTCTATGTGCTTTCATATAAAACAAATATTCAGGATGCCATTGCACGCCAAGCAATTTGTCACTACTTTTACTTTCAATTACTTGACTAATTCCAGCTTTCTCTTTTGCGGTCACCTCTAAATCGTCTGCGGGCTTTGCTATTGCCTGTGAATGAATCGCGTTCACTTCAATAGGATCATCTCCAGCGATCTCTGAAATCAGTGATTCATCTTTTGTGTAAATAACTTTTTTTCTAGGAAAGGGGCTACGGATCCGCATTTTTTTTTGCAGTAAAGGTAAGGTAGATTGATACATAGTGCCGCCTAATTTAGCATTCAAAAGTTGATGCCCGCGGCAAATCCCTAAAATGGGTTTATCGTGTTCAATTGCGAAATCAATAAACTGCTTCTCCATTTCATCTCGCTCTTTATCGTATGCAGGTTTTGAAAAGTAACTCAACAGTTCCATCGGATAACATAATACTTCTTTAATCTTGAGCCATAGTGAACGATTCACATTTGGAGTTCTCTGTGCAGTGTAGTTATCTGGGTGGATGTCTGAACCACCACCAATAATAACGCCGTCAAAATGGAAACTCCCTTCGAAACGACTTGGTGTGACTCGTACCGGATACCCGCCTGCAATGCGTACATTAAGCGAGGTAAATAGCCAAGCCGTAAGACCAGATTTATCCGGCCCTGTAACGGCAATAGAAGGACGATATTCAACTGTCATGCAACCTCCCCAAAAATACAGGCGCAGAATAAACAGTTTTTAATTCTGTCGATTGAGTATTCAACGTATTTTCCAATTATTATTTTTATATCAATGGTATACAGCAAAGTGTAGGCCACTTAATTGGAAAATGGAGTGCAACGTTAATTTATATTAAAATCAATTAGTTATATAAAAACTCTAATTTAACAAACTAGAAAGCATGATATCAAAACACGTCTAAAGTGAATTAATTTCATAGCTAAATGTAGTTTTTCTATATTTAGCTAGCGTGCTCGTCTACGCCACACTCAGCGGTGCTGGGAGATTTAATCTGGGTGCTAAACCCTATGGAATTTAACTCTAATTTGCTAAGTGACTGTAGCGAAATATGAATTCTTAAGACTGCGGGCAAGTATTGTTTTGTGCCCCCATATCGCATAGAAAGGTATCTTCCATACGTTGTTTCCATTGCTCAAAAGTGCTTTCTTCAACCTCAAAAGCCCAGACTTTTTGAATGTGATAAAAACTCTCTTGACCTTGCATCATCAAATGCAGCATTCGCGCAACTTCCCGCTCCCCGACGAAACATCGAGTTTGCCAAAAGTTCACGCCCTGACCTGACATTTTAGGGTGTGACATATCGATAGATTGAAATTCTTGGCAATGCGACTTACCTGGCTCATCCATTTGCAATCGCTTCTGAGTTAAATCAGCTATCTGATGATAATATATACTCACCGCAAAAGTATCAGCCCAACGCTCACCACGTTTTTGCCACATATCAGATCGATAGGTTTTATCTTCTTTATGAAATAACTGCCAACTTTTAAGTTCTGCAATAGACGGGACAACCAAGTGCTCGCCCTGATAAACGTTTTTGTGACTGGCACAGGCTGTGAGAATGAGTGCGCTAACAGCAATGATTAGGTAACGCATTGTCGAATTCCAAGTTTATAAAAGTCCGAATAACCATAGTCTGAACCAACACGATTTCCAAATAAAAAACTGTTTTAATCCACAGGAAATGGGTGTATTACTTCAACTTCATTTGGCCACAAATGCTCAACGATATTCAAAGAATTTGGATTTGCCTGATTGGAAAAAAGCACGGTTTCTCCTTGTTGTGTATCCGTACTTTTAAGACCTTCTCGGTTTAGTACCGCCAACGTCTGTCTTGCTATAGCATCGCTGGTGTTCACCAAACTAGCTCTGTCCTTCACAATCTCATGAATTTGACGGCTAACGAATCCATAATGTGTGCAGCCTAGAACAATCTGATCAGCACCTTGGTCGATTAGCGGGGTTACAAATTGTTTGATGAGTAGCTGGGTACTTGTAGATTCGATTTCGCCCGCCTCAATTCTGTCTACTAGTCCGTTACAAGCCTGAGATAGCACTCGGCTCTGTTGACTTAAACGCGACACTAGCTGTCGATATTGCAAACTATTGACGGTATTTTGAGTTGCAAGAACACCGACAACACCTGATTGGCTGGCTAACAAAGCTGGTTTAATACCTGGCTCAACACCGATAAATTGAATTGGATATAAAGCGCGTAATTTTGAAATACAAATTAACGTCGCCGTGTTACATGCAACCACGATCAGTTTGACTTTTTGCTGAATAAGAAACTCAACAATGCGCTGACAACGTTGCAATACAAATTGCTCAGACTTTCCGCCATAAGGGGCATTTGCGCTATCTGCCACATAAAGGATATTTTCTTCAGGCATCATTTTGCGGATAGCCGCAGCGACCGATATTCCTCCGATACCTGAATCAAAAATGCCAATTGCTGCGTTGTTTTGGTGAGACAACAAACGATGTCCTTAATGGTTTAGACGATTTTATAAATCGTCTAAAAAGTCCTCAAAGTTCTCTTCTTCCACTTCCGGATCAGTGTTTAAATCAGAGGGTGGCACTTTCCCGTCCGTCACCCTAAATTCAAGATTCTGAAAATACGCATTTTTTACAAACGCGTAAGGATCCAATGATTGCTCTAATTGCCCTTCTTGCTCTATCAACTGAGCTCTTGCTTCTAATGCCTTTATACCGGTGCGAACAGCGGCCGCATAAAACGAAAGGTCTTGTAATGGGAAATAGGATGAATCAACCACATCACCGACAATTGAGCGAATATCAGAAGGTCCCATTGCTGGGATCATTAAATAAGTACCGGTACCAACACCGTACTTTCCTAATACTTCACCAAACTCTTCTTCTTCTCGTTCCAAGCCGATCTTCTCGGCAACATCAATAAATCCTAAAATACCAACAGTAGAATTGAGCACGAACCGTCCCAAACTGGTTAAACTACCGCCCACTTTTCCTTGTAGAAGATTATTCACTGAATTCGAAGGTTCTTCGAGATTTAATGCCGCATTGAATAACCCTTGCCGTGCAGGCTGAGGCACATAATCCACGTAAACAACGGTTGTGGGTCTCAGTATATAAGCATCAAGCACGTCATAATTGAAGTCCCACATGACGCGGTTAAATCCTTCTAAGGAATCGCGTGGATCATTATATTCAACATTCTCGGCTTGATCATATGCCGCCTGTTTTGAAGCACACCCGCCGAGCAATATAGTTGCCAACAAGAGTAAGCAAACTTTACGGTTCATTACTTCAGTTCCTTATCTATCACGATTGATTGACTCATTTTGTTTCCTGGTTGCAGGGTAACTTCCACTTCACCTTGTAACTCCCCAGGCGCTTGTGCAACATTCTCGTCTAAAGAAATTCTAGCGACTAAACGCACTTGCTGTAACTGAGATAACTTATATGTGGGCATCATTGCATTCGCATCAGATAGTTCAACTTGTAAAGGCAATTCAGCTAAACGACTTTTCACCACAGCAGCAGGCATTCGAACTGCACCGCTTGCATCTTGAGCAAAGACAAAAATGAAGGCATTTTCCGGTATTAACGCTTCCAATTCTGGTGTGATCGACACTGTGATTAATACTGACGTACCTGAATTAGCGGGTTTATCATCACTTTGTTGACTACTAGTTTGCCCTGTCAATTGTACAATTCTTTTATCGACTTCAGAGGCCATGGGATCATCGGCTGGTAACATTGCTTTTAACTTCCGCCAACTAGCCAATGCAGTTTGTGTGTCGCCTAACTGTGAAGATGCAACGGCTAACATACCCAAAGCATTTAGATCCTGTGGATTCTTTTGTGACATTTGCTGCAACAATTGTTGCGCTTGGCGAATATAATTCTCTTGTCCAGTCATTACCAGTGTCTGAGTGTAACTAGATAATACACCGTCATGCTCCGGCGCTAACGCATAGGCCTTTTCGAACGACTGCAACGCCGACTCTATACGATTTAACGAGGCATGTAATCTGCCCAGTAACAGCCAGCCTATATAATCATCTGGAGATGACACTAACTTACTTCGCATGGCCAAACTAAAATCACTTAAATCGTCAACCGTGATGCTCGGATCTGGCTCAATGACAATACGTCTGGCTAATTCTAAAGACTGTGACTTTACTCGTTCCCAGTGTTGTAAATCGGCTATTTCGTTACTTTTATAATAAAGAAACCCACATAATAATATTGCGACACCTATTCCAGTCAGAAGAGGCCACAATGCAGCTTTTTGATTGTCACTTCCAACAACCGACTCGTCCACTAAAGCTAACTTTAATTCTTTAACTGCTATCTCTTTATCTTCAGCAGAAATTAGCCCTTCTTGCACTTCACGATTCAGTTCCTGCATTCGTTGCTTGATTATTTGCGTGTTTGTCAGTACATCTTGCTGATGCCGATTACGTTTTCGTAACCAAGGAATGATTAAGATTCCTATAGCTAAGGCCGACAACAGACTAATACCCAGCCAGTAACTATTCATTTTTCTTTCTCCAATAACGAATCAGCTTGCGCTAACACATCTTCGTCAAATTCATTGCTTTGTTTTTTGCGTTGATTGAATACGAAAATCGCAGCGGCAATCACAAAAATCACAGGTAATAGCCACAGCCATATGGTTAGTGGAGTCACAGGAGGCTTATAAGAAACAAAGTCGCCATAACGGGATTTCATAAAGGCCACTATTTCGTCTCGACTTTTTCCCTGGTTGATTAACTCGTAGACCTTGCGACGCAGATCATGGGCTATCATCGCATCGGAATCGGCGATATTTTGGTTTTGACACTGTGGACAGCGTAACTCTTGGGTTAATTCAATGAACAAAGTTTGTTTACTTGGATCATCAAATTCATAGGCTTCTTCCAAGGCTAATACTGGACTTGTTATTAATACTAATAAGCAAATTAAAGTTGTTAAGGTTTTCATTGCGCCATTAACTCATTATAAAGTGGGGCAATTTTATTGCGCCAAACCCGCGTATTAATATCGCCAATATGATGCATTCTAATAATCCCTTGTTTATCAATTAAAAAGGTTTCAGGCGCACCGGTCACACCTAGATCCAAAGAATAATCCCGTTTTACATCAAAGATATTAAATTCATAGGGATTACCTAGCTGTGCAAGTTTTGCAGTCACTTCTTTTTGAATTGTAGGGATGCTCTTAATACCAAAGTCAGGATCCGTGTCTTGGTCGTAATAAAGGCCTATGATACGCACGCCTTGTTGACTCAACTCAGTCAAATAAGGCAGTTCTACGGCGCAGGTAACACACCAAACTCCCCACACATTCATCAAAGTAACCTGTCCTTTAAAGATTTGCGGATCGTAGGTAAGGTCTGGCTGCATCAAATCTGGCAACGAAAAATCGGGAGCTGGCTTATTTAAAACGGTGGAATCCAATTGACGAGGATCACCATATAAACCTTTATATAAAAATACCGATAACACCACAAACAGAGTGAGCGGAATCAAAAAAATATATGCCTTTCTCATGCTTATCCTTGTGTTTTGCTGGCGACAACGTGATTCGCTAAAGGCTTGTCGGCCTCGGCGTTTTTAAGCTGTTTTGCTTTAGCAACTTTAGCCATGCGATAACGTTTGTCTGAAATCGACATGATCCCGCCTAATGCCATGAAAAGTGCACCGGCCCATATCCAATTAACAAATGGCTTGATGTAAATTCTAATGGCCCACGCCCCATCATTGAGTTGTTCACCCAATGCCACAAATAAATCCCGAGTTATGCCACTATCTATACCGGCTTCGGTCATGCTAGTGCGTTGTACCGGATAAAAGCGCTTTTCTGCTTCTAGATGTGTCACTTTTTCGCTCAAAGTTGAATCTGTATACACATCCACTATGCCCACATGGCCGTCGTAATTCGGTCCTGATAAGTCACGAACACCGCTAAACTGGAATGCATACCCGCCTATTTCAATCACGTCACCGGCACGCATTCTGACATCTTTTTCTTGTTCGTAGTTACTGACCAAAGTAATGCCAATTAACATCACTGCGAACCCAACATGCCCTAACACCATTCCCCAATGGCTCGGCGTAAGCTTAGCCAATCGTTCTAGCATTGTTGAAGACTGAGATTTATCGGCAATGCGCTGCATGATTTCCTGCACAGTAGCGATAAGAACCCAAACACTTAAAATCATTCCCAATGTTGCCATATAGGTCATTTGGCTATAGCTTGCTTGTACCAGAAGTGCCGCACATACGCTTAAGGCAAAACCACTAATTAATTGCTTTTGAATGGCTTTTGCTGATTGCTTCTTCCAACGGGACAATGGCCCCATCGCTAACAACAGCACGAAGGGCACAATCAGATACACAAACATTTCATTAAAAAATGGCGCGCCAATGGAAATCGACCCTAAGCCAATTTCTTTATGCACCAATGGCAGCAATGTACCTAACAGCACCACTAATGTTGCTGCCGTTAATAACAAATTGTTACCCATCAACATGACTTCACGGGAAAACCATTCGTATCGTCCAACGCTTTTTAAATGCGGTGCTCTAATTGCGTATAAGGTCAATGAACTACCAATTACAACGCCTAAAATAGCCAGAATAAATAAGCCTCTGGTGGGATCGCTTGCAAACGAATGTACCGATACTAGGACACCAGAACGAACTAAAAATGTTCCCAACAAACTCAACGAAAAAGCGGAAATAGCGAGTAAGACTGTCCAAGATTTAAATATCTTGCGTTTTTCGGTTACCGCTAAACTATGTACTAATGCGGTCCCGACCAACCAAGGCATAAATGATGCATTTTCTACCGGATCCCAGAACCACCAGCCTCCCCAGCCTAATTCGTAATAAGCCCACCATGATCCCAGGGCAATACCAACCGTCAAAAAGCACCATGCTGCTAATGTCCAAGGTCGTGACCAACGTGCCCAAGTAGAGTCAAGTTGTCCTGAAATAAGCGCTGAAATCGCAAAAGCAAAAGCCACGGCGAATCCAACGTATCCCATATACAGCGTAGGGGGATGAATGATCATTCCGAAGTCTTGAAGCAGCGGATTGAGATCTCGTCCATCAACTGGGTAAAAAGGCAAAAGACTTTCGAACGGGTTAGACGCAATTATCACAAACAAGTAAAAGCCAACCGCTACCATGCCCAAAATAGACAACACTCTGGCGACCATTGCCTGTGGAATGCTATTACTTAATACGGCAACCGCCACCGTCCACATTGAGAAAATCAAAATCCACAATAAAAAGGAGCCTTCATGCCCGCCCCAGACTGCGGTAATTTTATAATACCAAGGCAACAAACTGTTAGAGTGGTTTGCTACATAGGCCACACTGAAATCGTCGTTATAAAATGCGTTGACGAGCGCAGCAAATGCAATAGCGGTAAACAAGAACATGCCGATAGCTAAAGGTTTAGCTAATGCCATTAACTGTGGTTGGTTTTTGTAGGCTCCCCACATGGGGTATACCGACAGTAGCAATGACATAAGTAATGCCAAAACCAACGAAAAGTGCCCTATTTCTGCAAACATGTATAGTTAATCCTACTGCCCTGATCCGGTATTTTGATTTGTGTTTAAGTTTTCTGGCTTCACATGCTTGATGCCTTTCATTTTTTCAGCCAATTCTGGCGGCATATACTCTTCGTCATGTTTTGCTAAGACTTCATCAGCAACGATGAAATTGTTTTCAGCCAAACGGCCGGTAGCCACTATGCCCTGCCCTTCACGAAATAAGTCTGGCAATATTCCGGCATAACTCACGGTAACAACCGGCCCAGTATCGGCCAAGTCAAAACTGACCGATAAACTTTCTTGATCACGCTTTACGCTGCCAGGAACGACCATGCCGCCAATTCGGAGTCGTTGTCCAACTTTGGGAGTAACGCCTTGTTTACCATTAATTATTTCAGACGGCGTATAAAAATGATCGATATTTTCACTCAGCGCGCTGAGCATCATCCATACCGCAGCCCCCACAAGTAATACAATCGACAATACCCCGATTAAGCGTTTTTGACGTCTTGGATTCACGATGACTTACCTTCTTGAACAGATGTTGGCTGCGCATTATCTTGCTTTGGATCGTCAGCCTGTTTTAAATTCTTTTGTTGGTTTTGTTTAATTCGTTTTTTTCTAGCGATCTGGGCATTCACCGCTTTGATTAGTTGTTTCTTAGACCAAATGCTTTCGTAAATCACTAAAAACACTGCCAGCATCGACACCCCAAACGCAAGCCAGACATAAAATCCGTAGCCGCCCATTTGCCAAAACGCCTGCCAAGAATCAAATTGAAAACTCATCCTTTGCCCTCTTTCAATAACGTTTTAACCGCCCAAGGGCGATGAATTTCACGACGTAACAACTCATTTTGCAAACGCTTTAAGGTGATTGCCCCAATTAATAGGACTGCTGCCAAGAGATTGAGCATCAACGGCCAGAACATTTCCGGGGCAATTGATGGTTTCGAGAATTTGCTGATTGTGGCGCCTTGATGCAAGGTGTTCCACCATTCTACTGAATAATGGATTATTGGTAGATTTATCACGCCAACGATAGACATAACACCCGCTGCTTTACCAGCTTGTATCTTGTCATCAAAGGATTTATACAAAGAAATCACGCCAAGATATAAAAATAATAAGACCAGTTCAGACGTTAACCTGGCATCCCATACCCACCAAGTTCCCCACATGGGTTTCCCCCAAGCAGCACCGGTAAATAATGCGATGAAGGTCATCATAGCGCCCACGGGTGCAATCGCAATCATCGCCATGTACGCCGTTCTAATCTGCCAAACCAACCCAATCACTGCTGCTAATGCCATAGCGGCATAAGCACTCATTGAGGTAATGGCGCTTGGTACATGGATATATATAATTCGGAATGAATCACCTTGCTGATAATCTGCTGGCGCAAACATCAATCCCCAAATAATACCGATTGTCAGCGTGATACCAGCGCTTAACGAAAACCACGGTAATAAAGTTTGGCAGAGTTTATAAGTTGACTCAGATTTCGCGTAAGGATGTAACCACTTCCACATTAACTTTGACTCACTTTTAATGCATAGGCAATGGCAACAGGCGCCAGTGCAAAGGCTAATAATAACATTGCCCCAATCAAACCTAAATGGGCGGTGTAGGGTAATTGTAATGATGCAGCATCTACCGCTGCAGTTGCAAAAATCAACAAGGGTACGAAAACCGGTAACAACAATAAGGCTAACAATACCCCGCCTTTTTGCAGGCCAACAGTAAGGCCAACCGCTACGGCTCCAACTAAACTAAGTAGCGGCGTACCCACCAATAAAGTGGCAAGGAGTGCCCAATACATGGCTAGATTTAAATTCAGAAACACGCCCAACAATGGTGATAGCAAAATCAATGGAAAAATGCTCACCAGCCAATGCACTAACACTTTCACTACACATACCAAAGGCATGGGAGCACCACTTAACATCAGTTGTTCTAGGGTACCGTCTTGAAAGTCGTCACGAAACAATCGTTCCATTCCCAACAACGAAGACAGGATAGCGGCCACCCAAATCACACCTGGGCCAATTTTTTGTAAGGTTTCTGGCCCAGGCCCAACTCCTAAAGGGAATAGACTAATAACTAAAACGAAAAACATCATAGGCTGCAATAACTCTGCCCGTTGACGAATCGCCAACGCTAAATCGCGCTTAAATATCGCCATCAACATAGCTGTCATATTCGATATTCCAACACCAGCTCAGAAGTGGGATAATCCACGTCCAAGGTTTGATGTGAGGTAATAATAATCGCACCACCTTCACTTAAATGCTGAATCATTTTGTTCCGTAGCAAAGCAATCCCTTGGACGTCCAACGCGGTAAATGGTTCATCTAAAATCCAAAGCTTGGCAGAAGCCTTTAACCAAAGTCGTGCCAGTGCAACGCGACGTTGCTGCCCAGCAGAAAGTTGACTAACCATCACATCTTCTAATCCAACCAAACCTAGATTAGCTAACAATTCGTACAGTTCACTTTCTGACGTAGTCACTTGATTTAATTGGCACCAGAATCGCAAATTTTCGATGGCATTGAGGTTAAGGCTTAATCCCAACTTATGTCCGAAATACACTAAATCTTGGCAGTAAAGCTCGTTTGCTTGCTGAATATTTTGCTGCTTATACTCAATCGTACCTTCTGCGGGATCAGCTAATCCCACTAAAATACGCAAAAGACTCGTTTTTCCTGCACCATTTTGACCGCGTACATACAGTAATTCTGAAGAATCAATAGAAAAGTTGATGTTTTCAAACAAAATCCGATCTTGCTTTACGCATGCTAAATTTTGCCCGCTTAATAGTGCCAAGTGTTGCTACTCTCCAGTTAAAGCTTGTATTACAACGACTTAGAAATTCAAAAGGGATAAACAATTTAGAAAATTGTGGGTTGAATTTCTAGCCGCAAAACGGCGCAAATCATACCATAGCAAAAAGCCAATTCCAGCTATTAGATTCTATATCTTCAACAGGTTATGCTTAGTTATTGTTTATTCTACTCTGGTTTTGCCGATAAGCTGTTTATGTCAGACATATCACTTAATTCGCAACAACAACTTGTTCAGGCTTTGGCACAGCTTTCCAAGTTATCGAACAACTCTCCTGTTGCAAAACAGGCTGCGCAAGTGATCGTGCAATTTTTGGCAAACAATCAAATTAGCTTATCTCTACCCAGACAACAGCAATCAATTACGCTACCAAAACCCAATAATTTACCAGCTGCATTCAACGCCTCGACTGTACAAGCACAATTGCAAAATCAAACTAGTTCATCTGGAAATCAAAATGCCACGTCAGAATTAGTCTTGTTCAGTAACCAATCAAAAGCTGGCGGGCAAACACTTATTGCTTCTTTATCTCAAAAACAATTCTCCAGTTTATTAAACGCAATCAGTACTTTGGTTTCCCCTGGCAAGCAAGCGAAACCGCAATTACTAGAAGCAAAAGTTGTGAATATCGACGCCAATACTGCCAGTTTATCAGTGCAGATAAATGCCAAATCAGAGATCGTAAAAGCGCAGATTCCAATTGATATGAAAGACCTTAAAATTAATCAATTGGTACAACTACAAGTCATTCCAAAAGGCAATCAATGGCAGGTCAGATTAATTGCAGACAGCCAATCTAATGCAGTTCAGAACAGTCATTCCAGCTCCTCTGTAGATAGCAAAAATAATCTAGATCAACTTTCCGGAAATGATTCAAAAAAGAATCAATCTCCCACTTTTCAAACCGCAAAAGAAAACACATCCGGTGCGGGCGCGATAACCAAAGAGTCACTAGTTAACCTAGCAAAAGCAGATGTCATCAAATTACTACAATCCGATTCAGCACGACTCAACAACCCAGCTAACAACTTGGGTATTTTGGTTCCTCGCCAACCGTTGATTGATACCTTGACCAAACAACCACAATTATTGCAAGACAACATCTTAGCAAAGCTATTGCAAATTAATCCAAGTGTGAAAAATATAAATATTGATTTATTGGCCGGCGGTAAAGCGGATTTAAAAGGCCAAGTTGCAGCTCCTATTGCTCAAATACCTTTAACTCAAGAACAAGTTAAACAGGTACAAACAATACTCTTCACCGGAAATGACAAGAAATCCTCAGAACTGATAAGCCAGCCCAGTACGTCTGTCGGAATAAATAATCATGCGCCCAAATTGACCACAGATAAGGCAAATAACCTGCAGAATTCAAAAGACATTACGCTAAACATTCCACAAACAGATGTGGCATCTTTGAGCAAAACCTGGCAATCCCTGAACAGCAAATTAGACGCCATGCCAGTGGAAGTGAAACAGCAGGTACTAACGCAAATCAATGAGCTTATTCGCCGAGTGTTACCTCAGGCAGTGAGTCCAAGTGAGACCTTGCAAAATATTGAGATAGCATTGCGTGATCCCACATTCACTAAGTCGCCAGAAAGTAAAGTTCTGGCAGAGACTATTCTAAAACAAATACAACAAGGGTTGCCCCAAGGTAAAGAAGCTGACGCTGAAAATATTAAACAGATTATGAGTCAAACGCCGCTAAACTTATCGCCGTTACAACTTACCCAAGGTATCTCTTCACAAGGCATAGTAGCCGGCTTAATGACCATGCTACAAATTACCCTGGCGTCACGATTAAATCGAAATCAACCGCAAAGCGGCGAAAAAATAGCGCAAATCGTTACCAGCTTAATCTCAGGAGAGAATAAGCCGGCGGCTTCGCAAACCCAAAGAAGTTTGAATGACCTCAATCAAATGGAGCAAAAACACCAGTTGTTAAAACAACTTGGAAGAATGTTTGCTCAGCATCAGTTCAGTAAATTGAACAATGCCGAACAAGCTTTACAAGGACAAGAAACTTTTTACTACGTGTTGCCCAGTGGTACTGGCGAACAAAAAAAAGATATCGAGCTGCTAATTAAACGCGAACCAGAGAAACAAAATACAAACGAAAAACAACATAACAAAGATGCAATTTGGCATTTAACGATGAAAATGGATATCGGTGAAATCGGGCAAATACTGACTAAAGCCAAATTACAGCAAGAGCAACTTGAGTTGGATTTGTACACCTCTAATGACGCGGTCAAAAATCTTGTTTTTGAGTATTTACCGTTGTTCAAAAAACGTTTGAAAAGCTTGGGAATAGAGGTTTCCAAGGCGCAGTGTCAATTGGGAAAAATTCCCGAACACCTGCAAACTCGCCCTTATCAAATTTTTGAAACCCAGGCTTAAAAGCGATTACACATGAAACATAAAAATAAAACCAAAAGCGCAGTTGGCATAAAGTACCAAGAAGGCGATAAACAAGCGCCAAAGATAATTGCAAAAGGCTTTGGTGATCTAGCTGAAGAAATAATTGCACTGGCAAAACAAAGCGGTGTTTTAGTACACGAAGATCCCTATTTAAGTGAATTTTTAGCACGCTTAGATTTGGGACAAGAGATTCCCGAACAGTTGTATCATGTGATTGCGGAACTCATCGCCTTTTCGTATGTTTTACAAGACAAGTTTCCTGAGAGTTGGGCAGCGTCTCATAATAAAGTGGCAACGAAAGCCTAATTACTTAGCAAGTTAACATTAATGAGTGGTTGGTTTTTATGCAAAGTTTTTGAAATTAACAATGGTTTTAGGTGTAACTTTCATCAACAAAAAACTAACGTGTAAAAATTATATTGCGTATTATTTTCTACACCTAGTTGTTTTTTAAAAGGTTTGTTGAAGAGCGATAACAAGTTAATCTGGAAATAACATGTTGAATGGGAAAAATCTAATGACGCTGCGCGCGCTTAAAAAAGTGGCTAACATCTGCTTCGGTTTGAGTTTATTGTTGCTGACAAATAACGTGTACGCCATCGGTGAACAAGTTTTAAATCAGTCGGCCGAAAATATTGAAATTGGCCTAATCGGCTTGGCGATATTGTTTACCACACTGTTAATCATCATTATATTTTTCAAACTCAGCCAAAAAAGAGCCAAGCAGAAACTGGCGAAAAATCAACAGGTCCTCGACCAAAACAACCAATATCTCGACAATTTCCATGTCGGTATGGTGCATGTAAATCATGCTGGTGAAATACAGTATTGCAATAAACTCGCTGCATACTATTTAGGTAACCGCGCAGAAAACCTGCAAGGTAAAATGCTTACCTCCTTATTTGACGAAGCCGATTCAGAGCGTTTAGTAAAAGGTATCAATGCAAAAATACAATGCAAAGAACAATGCGTTGGGCCGGTAAAAGAGCGCGCTTTATTGTTAGAGTTTGCACCGCAAAAAGATAACCTACAAAATATCGCGTCAGTTATTTCTATTGTTGATTTTAGCGCACCTCAGAATCAAATAGATAACTTAAGTAATGCATTAGCAACAAACAATCAGTTACTTGATGCCACCGATATTGGCCAATTGATTATCGACTTTAGTGAAAAAACCTTTCAAGCCAATCCGGTTTTCACAAGCTTATTGGGCAGTTCTGAAGGCCAACTTGAGGGAGAGATAAAAGCCTTTGAAAAATATATAAAGCAAACAACTCAGTTTGCTTGGAATCAAGCATATAAAGACCTTGAGCGAGGCGAAAACATAGACATTGAATGCAAACTAGATGGCCACGATAACGAATTAAATGTTAGGTTTATCGGATTTCCCACAGCATTTGATGATAAGAATAAAACCCTAAAAGCGCATATTACTGTTACCAATATTAATCCTGTTGTTAATTTAAAAAATCAGTTAGCGGCGAATAAGCAAATAGTCAAAGGCATGCTCAGCTCAAGTAGTAACCCTATGCTACTGTTAAATGAAAACGGCTTAGTCGTAGCCTGCAATACCCCATTCGAATTAATGTTTAATACTTCTGTTGAAAATTTACGTAATCAGCCAGCTAAACAGCTTTCAATCTTACCTTCACAGATACAAGACATAATGCCTGAGGGACAATCTGCCAGCATGGCTTATTCAGCTAGTGTAGGTAGCGCCCAAGAGATAGATTTGCAACTCCCTTCAGGCGATGAAAAAACGCTTAAAGTGAAAATTCAGTCTTTCCGAGACGAGTCTGGTAACCCTGCCGGCTCGGTATGTTTAATGGAAGACGTATCTGAACTCAAGCACACCAAAGCGCAACTCGATCACGAACGTCAACACTTCAACAATATCATCAATAAAGCACCGTTAGGTATTGCCATGATCGATGATGATGATCGCATAGTGCAGGCCAACAAAGCCTTAACACAGCGCTTAGCACTGAGTGAAAAAGAGTTGATGAAAGGGTCTTTCTATCAGTTATTTAATGATCCTAAAAACTCTGGAAAAGCCGCCAAAAAACTGCACAAAAATGGCCGTTTAGAAGGTTTCCATGCTGACTTGAAAGGTAAACAAGAGCAGCTACACCCGAGTGAACTAAACATAGAACTATTCGACCGTGAAAAACAACATTTTCTATGTTGGATTTCTGATATCAGTGACGAGCAATACCAGCAAGATAAATTTGAAAGCTTGTTGTTACACAGCAGTATGCCTATGGCAGTATTGACGGAACAAGGTTTTAACAAACTTAATCCTGCTGCCTGCGAGTTTTTCTCGGTCGAGGATGAAGAAGATTTATTTGGGCATTTCCCTTATTCCAAGAAACTCAATAGTGACGATGCAAACTTAGATGACTTTAAACAAAAAATAGAACAAATAAAACAAGATGGACAGGCACTTTCGTTAACTTGGCAACATAGCCGCGGCGATAATAAACTGCCGTGTCAGGCCACATTTGTCCCCATGTTCAAAGGGCAGGACTTTGATTCCATTTTGTGCATTTGGACTGACCTGAGGGCAATTAAAAAAGCTGACCAAGAACGTTTAGAAGCAATAAATCTCCACCAAGCGGCAGAACGGTTAATTGTTGAGAAACAGCAATTACTAGAAAGCAGTCAAGATCAGCTAGCGAGTAAAGTGAAATCTCTGTCCGATACCCAGACCAAATTAAAAGCGGCTGAAGAAGATATCACCGACAAGGCAAACGAACTATCGACCTTGCAAGAAGCCCATGACAATGTCACCGCACATCTCAATCAATTACAGCAAGACTACCAGCAAAGCCGTGAGTCGTTAGCGAGCAGCGAACAAGCCAATGAAGAACTTGCCGGACAGTTAGAACAAACAAGTAAACGCATCCATGGTTTAGAAAAACAACGTAACCAAATTGCTGATGAACTTCAGTACAGTGAGAAAAAGTATAAAGACGCACAAAAAGAGCTTGCGCAAAGTGAAGAAACGGCACGTAATTTAGAAATCGAGCGTGAAGAACAACAGCAAAAAATGCAGGCTTTTGAAGGCGAAATTAGCGGACTGAAAACCTCTATTCAGCAAAAAGATAAACAAATTTCTGATGTGAACGGGCAAATCAGTGCACTGCAATCCAAGCTTTCTAGTTCAAGTCAGGCTAGCGAAAAACTGCGTCAGTTATTAATCAATCAACGTAAGGCCAGTGAAATTGCGGAAAAGCAAAGACGTGAACTAGAGCAATCCTGTTTTGTAGCGCAATCAGAACTGTCTAACAAAGCGCGTCATATAGACCATTTGCAACATGAAATGAACAAGTTTGAAGAAATGTCCAATCAGCAAAAAGGCGATATGGAAAAACAACAAGCGCTGCTGCAACAAGAGCTTGAGAATAAACAAAAGCAGTTGCAATCAACCCAGCGTGATTTAGATGAAACCAAACGTCAATCTGAACAAGATAAAGCTGAAAAAGAACAACAGCAACAGCGCTTAGAACAATTGCAAGAAGACCTAATGGAAGTTGAACGCCGCAGTGCTCAACAACAAGAAAAAATTGCTGAAGCGGATAAACACTGGGCCGAGCAACAACAGAAACTGCAACAAGAATTACAAGATAAACAACAAAAACTGCAAGACACTCAACAAATTTTACAGCAACAAGAACAGCAGGTAGAAGCTGAAAAAGCAGCTAAAGCTCAACAACAAAAAGTGTTTGAAAAATTACAGCTTGAACTGGCTGAAATGCAAAAACGCAGCGAGTTGCAGCAACAACAGAAAAATGAAGAAGCTGAACAGCGGTTACAAGAACAACAGCGCCAATGGCAACAGGAACTCGAACAAAAACAACAAAAGCTTCAAGAAACTGAACAAATCTTAAATCAGGCAAAACAACAAACTGAAGCTGAAAAAGCACAACAACGTGAGTTAAAGAAACGCTTGCAATCTGAACTAGCAGAAATGGAAAAGCGTAGCGAACAGCAGCAAAAACAAATTATCGAAGAAGCTGATCGCCGCTGGAAGGATAAACAGGATGCACTGCAAGCTGAGCTGCTAGCAAAACAACAAAAATTGTTAGAAACCGAACAAGCATTGCAAAAAACCACACTGCAAACAGAAGCCGAAAAAGCCGCGAAACAAGAGCAACAAAAAATATTCGAAAAATTGCAGTCTGAGCTACTCGAAATGGAACAACGAAGTGCCAAACAGCAACGTGAAATGCAGGAAAGTGATCAGCAATGGCAACAACGTCAAGCTGAATTAAAACAGGAAGTAGAGGCTAAACAATCCCAGTTGCAATTAACCCGCAAACAACTTGATGACAATCAGCGCCAAGCGGATCTAGAAAAACGCGAACGTCTAGAGCAACAGCAAAAACTTGATCAATTAAAAGTTGAATTGGCCGATGTGGAAAACCGCGCAACCAAACAAAAAGAAATGTTACAAGGTAGTGATGAGCAGTGGCGTCAACACCATGCAGAAATAGAACAACAGAAAAAGCAACTACAACAATCTCTTCGTGATGCTGAACAGCAAAATGCGCAAATGCAACAAAAGCTACAGCAGAGTTTACAAGAGCTACAACGAGCTGAATCACAAGTCAGTGATACGCAATCTGGAGAACAAAAACTACAAGCTGAATTAGATCAGGCAAAACGTGAAGCACAGGAATTACAAGATAAACTGAAACAGCAAGAACAACAGGAACTGAAACTTCAACTCCAACTCGCTGAACAACAAAAAGCGTTGCAACAGAGTGAGCAAAATGTGCAAAGTATGCAAAATGAACAACAGCAACTTGCCACCGAGTTACAAGCCATTCAAGCTGAATATGACAGCACGAAAGCGAGTATGAACGCGCAAGACAGTAACCAGTCAGAACTCAACCAAAAACTGCTGCAACTTGAACAAGAATTAAATAACAATAAAACTCAGATAGCTGATAAAGAAACCGAGCTACTGCGCGCACAAAAACAATTAGAATCCAGCCAAGCCAAACTGCAAGACAAAGAAAAAGCGTTAATCGCCGCGCACAAAGAAGAGCTAAAACAAGCTCAAGAGCAACTTCCCAAGGTCGAAGTCAAAGCAACACCTGCGTTTGCCAAAATGGATATGCCCAGAGAGCCACATGTCTGGTTTGACTTATTACCTTATTTGCAAAAAAATCCTCCCAAACAGTCACTGGCAATTGATTTAAGTGCTTTGATGAACGAATTGGAAGGTGCGATGCAGAAAATGGATGATGCAGTAACCCAAGATAACAACAGCGCCATTCTCACCCAAGCGAGAAAACTGGCGCATATTGCACGCAAAGTAAATTCAGATCCACTGGATGATGTAGCTACCCGCCTGGAGGCAGATTTCCGCCAAGGCGAAGTAGACAGTATTTCAATTTTCTGGCCTAGTGTGAAAGAATCCATTATGACAACTTTGCGCGTGATATATTCGCATTTGCACAATTAACCGGCAGTAACAAAGAATGCAGCTAACAGAAAGGGCAAAGTAGTAAAATATACTCAGCCCTACTGTTGCTAAAAATACTGTGAACATGCACTATTCCAAAAAATATCTAAATTCGTTTACCCATGCAGAATCAAATAATTTATCAATTCCCTAGCGGCCAAATTGCCAACCGTTTTTTAAATGACGTGAACGCCGAACAAAGACCGCACATTAAAGCCAAGTTATACCGCGGCTCTGTTAAAGTGCAGGTGACCTATCACTACTCAGATACTGGATTTGATAGCACTAGTGCCGAACTAGATGATCTAGCGCGTCGTTATGACGGTGAAGAAGTTAGCTAAATCTGAATTGCCCAACCCAACCACAGTGACGGCCCACTAAATCTGTAAGCTGCAATAGAATATCCAGTTCCCAGCCCAGCTTTTAACGGATTATTGAATCGTAAATCCAGCTGAAACAGCAGTCGTGGAAGCTGCTGAAGTCTGCTGCGCTACTAGCGCCCCCGCCGTTGGCTGTTCTACCGGATCGGCCTTGATGACAACGGTAATGGTGCCTGTGGCCGTTGTGGTTCCAATAGCTGGATTATTTGGCGCGGCGCCATTGATACTCACTATTGTAACCCCCGCTGGCGCGGCAATTATATATTCACGTCCCGTCACGGGCACAACCGTAACCTGATTACTTGTCACGGTTAAGACAAAAGTGGTGTTAACACCCGCAGCAACTGTTGTAGGTGCCGTTGTCCATGCGTCTATAATTGTCGCCTGACCAGGTGTTGTCCCATTTGGAATAGTGCCTTTGGCTGCTTTTATTGCATTCGAAGTTTTCCATTTGTTATAAAACCAGAGCGCAAGTGCAATTAACAACAGTAGCACTACGATTAACGCAGCAATAAGTTTATCCATTACATCTTCTCCTAAGTTTCTTTATCGGCTGCACGACTTATTGCAGCAACACAATGAAGCGCGCTCACCAAAGCTACGCGCCAATCGACTTCTTATTCGATGACAGTCACTTAGTGTTTATTGTCTTTTCTAACTAACAACTAAAAAAAGAAAGGGGCATCCGCCTGGTGCGACTACAAATTTGTACGAAGATGTCTCGGTAACACTCAGTGCTGAGTAGAGCTTAAGCCTGTTAATACAGGCTATCCATCCATATAGGTATAGCCCATCAGGTGGGTTTTGTCATTGTCAGAATAGATACCCCAGCGCAAAGAGAACACTCCTTATAAATAAAAAAACACTCCATCTCCTAGCGGCCACTGATCAAATAACAAACTAAAGTTGTTGCAAAAACAATCAGCATCGCTAATATTGTAATGGCTACGCCGATGATTCTATTGGCCCAAAATAATCTTATATATTGAACTTAGTTGTCTTCGCTGTGTAGGTGAAAGTAAGCTTCTTAAAGTGTTGTATTTTAAAGAATACATAATGACAAGGACTAGGTTAATGAACTGCTTTTCACTTCGATTTTTACTACTTGGACTATCACTTTCTCTTATTTCAGGCTGCCAATCCAATGGCAACGGTGAAGATACACTGGGCTGGGGGACACGCGCAGTAATTTGCACCGGAGGTGGAATCGCTGGCGCTTATATTGCTAAAGAATTAGCTGAAGCATATTTTGAACGCCGCCCGGGCAATTATAGTGAAAAAGAAATTGATACTTATACCAAAGCATTTCAATTGGGATTATTTATCAGTTTTTGTAAATTAGCCGATTACGCAGGTAATACAATCTATAAAAACTTGTCTGAACAAGGTCGTAAAGAACGAGAAGCACAAGTCTTAGCGGCAGCAGCGTCAAGCACCGCAACTACCTATAGTGATCCATCTAACCCCTCATTGAGCGGCACAGTTACACCTACACGCACTTATCAAGAAACAAGCATGAATAGAGAATGTGTGGATATGGAAGACACATTGGCCGATGGCACCCAGTCCGAAACCATTTATGTTAAGTATTGTCGGGAACTGCCCAATGGAGTCTACCAACCAACAACAGCCTAAGGATTCTACATTGCGATTCTTATGGTTTTTGATTCCGTTGATAGTGTGCAGTGGCGCTCAAGCGAGATTGCAGCTATCGACGGTTTCCAATAACGGGCAAGCTGTTCTTTATATAAAAGACGGTAAAAGCGGTATTGAAACAGGTGATGCGCAAAATATTAAACGCGCCCTATCACAACGAAGTTATTCCCAAGTTTGGTTGCATTCAGGCGGTGGAAATTTATATGAAGGCGTAAAAATTGGGCTAGTTTTGCGTGAGTTCGGTAGTTTCGTCCGAGTCAAAAAAGGCGACTACTGTATCAGCGCTTGTACCATCGCCTTTTTAGGTGGCGTACTAAGAACCGTCGATGAAGATGCGACTTATCAAGTGCATGCCTACTCCAAAGTACTTAGTGGTTTGCGTCCTGAACAGGAGTCACTGGCAAAAGTAAGTCCAGGGAAATTTATCAGAGAATACGCTCAAGAACAGTTTACCCAAGACGCTCCTTTTTGGAGTGCGAGTTTATTCTTATATATTCGCTCTATGATCCAGCATCCACCAGCACCAAAACGCATTCAAGTATTTAATACCTACTCTCAAAACCAATTAACTAACCAGATAAAAAATACAATTCATATGGATTATGAGCGGTACGTACTAAACAATCTGAGTGTCGATGAAAATCGTGGCGCTCAGGAAGGCATTGCTGCTACACATGACATAGCGATGCGTCTTGAACGCGAAGCGATGGCGTATTCACTCATCTATTTGGATTCGTTAGCAAAACAACAACAACTAGGTAAAAGGGCCAAACCCGCTCTTCGCATCCTACGTACCATGTTTGAAAGCAGTATTTTAGCTACTAGCTCTCTAAATCAGTCTACTTTACGAGAATATGGATATACTAATGTTGCCTCAAGTAAATAGTTATAAGTTTTTAATCGTCTGCTGTTTCTGTTTTCTCACTATGTCTTGTGGCAGCACTAAATTAGGGAATAACTTAGGGACCACAGTGAGTGGTCAAGGTAATCAGTTGGTTTTTGCATGGCAAAGCGACCATCCTTTTGCGGCCAACTATCAGCGGGATCCAATCATAGTCGTAGCTGAATATGTCGAAATTGATACCAATGGCAACAAGCGAAATGTAAGACAATATCTAACACCAAGACATTCTCGTCATCAAGCCTCTCAATCAGCTGCTAATATTCGCAGTTTTCAACTCTTGTCGCAGTTGCCTTCACCGCCAGATAGGAGCTCACCTATTTGTTTATATATGGAATCGAAGGGACAGGTGATTCCCATTCGCGACCCGAGTTTGGGCGAGACTGCCCGTTTCCGTTTTCCTGAATGGGAACAGTCTGTTAGAAAAAATACCGTGTCTCTGTTAGCTGAGAGAGACTTATCTATTGCTCGCAATAATGTCACAGTGCTATCCGATCAACTCAGTGCAATTAAGCGAAATTTAAATACAAACCTAAACGACTTTAATCGTCAACTCGCTAATGAAGGACTAGCTAATACACTTGATATTAGCCAAGCCAATCAATGTCCCAATATTCAACTAGCTAATAGCACACAAAAGCGCCCTTATGACGTTTTAGAAGAAAACCAAATCCCCGTTGCTGCCAGAGAAATATGCAGTTTTAGGACGTTCAATGGGCTTTATGTCCCAAGCGGGGGCGTTAAAGCTTTAGTCCTTGCCTATTTGGCGATTATTACACCAGAAAAAACCTTCAGCGTTAACGACATTAATGCAAATCGCGAAACCGATTTTGTGCAATTTCTAAAGATACTAGATGCGCATAAAAAGAAGGTACTGGCTGACGACTATAGTCCCCAATTAGGCAGTAAAAATGATTATATACGCTTCAGCGCACACGCAGTCTCAATGCAACCGTCAGCAATTCAAGCACTCGAAAAAGAAACAACTCTCACCGCTAATGAAATTGCCATAATTAACCAAGTATTGGCGGCAGAGTTGGATGTATTTTCAAGCTGTATTGATGAAGGAGAACAACAGCTAAAAACCAAACGCATTGCCTGGGAAAAGCAAGTTGCGGCATCTCCTCAACGCAGAGTTGCCAGAGAAGCGTTTTTACAACAACGTTGTGAATCATTGTTTGTTGAAGCTGAGCAAAACCTGCAACGCACTGAGGAAGCATTAATCAAAGCCAAAAACGAGTTAGCTAAACTCGAGTCTTTTTACGGCAATGGCACTGCTTCATCCAGTACGAGTACAGTGTCAGCAAATTTGAATTTGTTGCAATGCCAGCTTTGATATAAAGTTGTTCACGACAAATACATTGTTTACTTTAACCTTCTAAGGCAGTCTAAGCTTTTAGAGCTCACGTTTTAGGGTTTACATATTCCCTTCTAAATCAACTTTTTTGGTGCCTTTCAACACGCGTTCAACATTGTGTTCAATAACGTTAGGGACATGTTGTTGAGAAGCAGTTTCAATTTTGAATGTCCATGCGTATTTAGTGTGCGATAAATCTTTGGGCGGAATGATTGTCAAGCCTTGCTCAGTTATCTGCCATTTTACATCAACACTACTACCTAACAATTTGACGGACTTTACGTCAGCGCGTGTCCAACCTTTTGTCGCTTCAATCAATAAAGGCGCTAATGGTTTCTCAAGAGCAATGGCAAATACCGACTTATCTTTAACCGTAAAAGCTAGATGTCCCTGTTTTTGGCCATTCACTTTCCAATAACGGCTCGCGTAAATAGCCTCGCCGTTTATCGATAGCCACTCCCCCATACTACGCAATCGTTCAACTTGCCACTCCGGAATCGTACCATCCGCTTTAGGACCTATATTGATAAGAAAATTGCCATTTCGGCTAACAATTTCAACCATTTCATGAATAACCTCCTCAACCGATTTTTTCTTATGTGGGTAATCTAGCGCCTCTTCAGCGGCTAGATATCCAAAAGAGGTGCCGAAAGTAGTACAACTTTGCCATTTAGGACCAATCACTTTGAGCTTTAGGTTGTCTTTTTCTAAATTGCCAACACCGTCTGGCCAATTACGATTTCCACCTTTGTTGTTAACGTACACAGCCTGATTTTGCGCTGCACCATTATTCATATAGTCGGTGATCATTGCGCGCATCTGATCATCTAAATATTGGATTTCAGGTTTAGCAATGCCTGCTCTGACATTGTTGCCATCGCGAGTATAAATAGGAAAATCATCTAACCACATCATGTCTGGTTGATATTTCTCTTGAATTTCTTTCCAGCGGGCAACATAGTCATCCACAAACGCTTTGTTATAACTAAATTCAGGGCCGTAGAGCATTTTGGCTTCAGGATTACGACGAATTTCTTCTAAAATATCTGGGCGGGCCTCACTGTGCACAGCGTATTTTTGTTTAGCAAAAAAACCGGTATGACGCTCGCGATGATATGACGGCGCATATTTTAATCCATGCTTACGTAGTGCTTTGCCAAGATCACCAACTAAATCACGTTTTGGACCTTTGTCTACAGCATTCCAAGGTGTCAGTTCTGAATCCCAATTTGCCCAACCATCATGATGCTCCGCAGTCATCACCACGTATTTCGCTCCAACTTGTTCAAATAATTCTGCCCAAGCGTCTGGATCCCAGTGTTCAGCAGTAAACTCAGGGATGATATCTTTATAACCAAACTCGGGGGGATGTGCTCCCCAGCGGGACTCTAAATAAGGATAGTAATAATCTGGGTCTTCATAAATCATTTTTGGGGTGTGCTCTGCATAGCCCCGGTCATTTTTTCTATGCCCAATCACACTGTAAGGACCCCAATGAATAAAAATCCCAATTTTTCCGTCATCGAACCAAGCGGGCACTGGCATTTTTTGCAAAGAACGCCAAGTGCCATCATAAGGCTGGGATAAGTTACTATGGGAGACTTGCGATTCGTTATTTAACTTCAGATTATTAGCGGCCTGTGCATCTACGCCAACAAGTGCTGGCAACAACGCCAGTACCAAAATGTTTCTCACAGTAAATTCCTTATGTTAGTCGATATGGATTGGACTATTTATTAAGACAAACTAACCGCTATAAAACAGTAATATTTTTAGTGCATGAGAAACCGCTCGAACATATAACATTTAAAGGTAATAAAAAGACCGCTAAAAGCGGCCTTATGAAACGATTGAAAAATGACAAGTTTATGATTTCATCTGTTTATACATTTCATCGAGCGCCATAGGCATAGCATTGGCATACATTTGCACGTCTTTGATGATACCCGTACTGACTCGCGACCAAGGTTTGTAACTACGATATTGCCCTCGAATTAATACATTTTGTTTTTCCATCGCGGTCCTAAACAAATTAGCATCACCGTTCTCGCCAAGATTTACAAATACGAAATTGGTACTCGATGGCAGTGCAGTTAAACCATTAGCTTTTACCGCAGAAAGGATAATTCCTTTAGCTTCATTCACTTTTTCTCTTGAGAAGGTTTTGAACCCTTCATCATGATAACTAGCAATCGCCGCTGCCAGTCCAGCCTGATTTATGGAGTAGCCGCCCAATCCATATTTACTGATGAATTCCATGTTTTCTTCAGAACCCAACATGTAACCTACACGCATACCGGCAAGTCCATATATTTTTGAGAATGTGCGGGCAACGATAATGTTATGACCTTCATTGATAAGCGGAATCATTGAGTGTTTAGGGCCATCTTCGATAAGTTCGTTGTATGCTTCATCCACCAACACTAAGGTTTTCTTTGACGCCTTGATACAAAACTCTTTTAGTTTCATCGGATCAACAATTCGCCCGGTAGGATTATTTGGATTGCAGACATGTACCATAGCCACGTCGTCATCAATGGCAGCATAAAGTGCGTCTAGGTCAATTTCTAAATCGGCGGTATTCGCCACTCTGCGTATTTCAGGACCACCTTGTCTAATGGGAGCTCTAGAAGTGGTATCCCAAAACAAGTCTGGTCCTAGAATGACGCCTTTAGAGGTTGCGGCCATTGCAGCAAAAGCTAGTATCAAACTCGAGCCAGCGGTAATAGCAATATTACCGGGTTTTAAACTATGGTTTTCAGCGATCATATCGCGTAAATACATGCCTGCATTATAGGCATAATACGCACCGCCTTGGCTACTGGCCTGAGCGATGGCTTTTAACGCTTCAGGACTCGGGCCATAAGGGTTTTCATTTGCATTGAGTTTTGCAATCCCTGGAGCTGGGCCGTAAGTTACTTGTGGTGCAGGCTTTGCTGCTGCGGTTGCAATTCCGGCAGGAACGATTAAGCCTGATGCACCGGCTGCTGAAGCGGCAATGGTGCCACCTAAGAATAAGCGTCTAGATGGATTATAAGTCATTATTGTTTTCCTCTTTTTCTTAAAATGTGATCAGGCTAAAACTTTGATAAACATCGCAGTCGACACAATCACTAAATAAATTCCGAAAAGGCGTTTAAGCTTCTTTTCGCTAAAACTGTGGGCCATTGAAGCACCATAGGGCGCTGTTAATATTGAGCCGATACTAATCGCGATTAGTGCTGGCAAATTGATATACCCAACCGTACCGAAAGGCATATTTGCTGGACTACTATTCTCCATAAACAAAAATCCAAGTGCGCCCGGCAAACCGATTAAGCAGCCGACCCCCGCAGCGGTTGCAACTGCTTGCTGAATCGTCCGTCTACACATCACCATTGTTATGACCGTGGGCGTACCTCCGCCAATGCCAAGCAGTGCTGAAAAACCGCCTAACACGAATGCCAAAGTCGCTTTGCCAATACCTGATGGCATTGAAAAAGACACACCGGGGCGCACCACAAAATCAGGGAATAAGAAGTAGATCGAATAAAGCAACACGCCTGCAGCAAAGACAATTGTGAGCCCTACACTACTGGTGTGATTAGCAATAGCTATTCCTCCTAGTACGCCTAGGATGATCCATATCGACCAAGATTTAAGAACGTCAAAATCCACAGCTCCACGTCTTCTGTGAGCCATCACTGAGCGTGCACTGGAAACAACAATGGATGCCAGGGAAGTGCCAATTGCCACTTTTACCAACTCATCTGAATTGGGTGTGAAAAACGGAAAAACGGCCAATAAGGCAGGAACAACCACAAACCCACCGCCGTTCCCAAACAATCCAGCCGTAATACCGGCCACAGCGCCAGCAAAACACAACGTTAGAACGAACCAGAGTAATTCAATCTCCATCACTACATCGCTCCACTAAAGAAAATTAACACTATGTATACTCAACTTTAAAAATGAATTTCAAATAGTCGCAGGGGGCTTTCGCCCCAACTGCACTATCAATTTTGCATCTAACCTTTTATCGAATTAGAAATTCGCGATAAATTTGGCGTAATAATATCCTCCTTGCCAATCCACCACAGAATCAGAGCGGTAGATTCGACCGCAACAGGTTTCTCCCATGGTGCCAGGGTCAGGATAGCTATCGAACAGATTGCGCACCCCCACTGAAACGGTATACATATCGTTAATCTGATATGCACCTTCTACGTCAAATAAGAATTCCGAACCAAATGTTTGAATGGTCTCTAATGGACTGTCATTGGCGTTTTCATACTCTCCGTAGTAACTAAGGCGAGTGGTAACCATCCAATCCTCATAGCTGTGTTTAACAGAAAACACACCGCGCATTTCAGGTAAGCCATTCTCAAAGTCAAATTGATCTTCGGTGTTAAAATATTCACTTGGATCTGAATCAAACTCCTGCGTGTTATAGTTAATTGACGCTGTGAACATAGTGTCACCAAAGTCTGATTGCAGCGCGTAAGTACCCACTACATCAACCCCTTCAGTTACCGTATCAAACGCATTCTGGAAAAAGAACACTCCACCAATTGACTCAGCACCTACCACGCCAGCAGCAGATAGATTTAAGTAATTATCGTATGCGCCTCCAGAAGATGGATCGGTTGAAACGTCCATAGTTGATACTGCATTTACACGGTCTTCCAACAATATGTTGTAGTAATCAACCGTTAACGTGAAATCACCTAAAGAAGCGGTTAAACCTAATGTAAAGTTAGTAGAAAGTTCAGGACGTAATTCTTCCGCGCCCAGTGCTTGCGCTACCGGACCACCAGCTGGGAATAACCCGGTTGCGACCGGAAATCCATTAGGTAAGCGAGTTGATACATTCGTTGTACCTTGCTGTCCGGGCGTGGGTGCGCGGAATCCAGTCCCGTATGAACTACGTACTGCAAACTCTTCCGTGAATTGGTAGATGGCTGCAATTTTATATACTACCTCTGAGCCAAAATCTGAGTAATCTTCGTAGCGCAAAGCACCTTGAGCAAACAGCTTGTCAGATATATCTCCTGAAATATCGACATATGCCGCATAAGAATCTCGCGAGTAAGTACCAGAGAACTCAGGTGAATAACCGGGAAATCCATTAGATCCCACGCCAACAACTCGATAAACCGGATCTAACCCCGAAATACCGTCATCTTCAAAGCCGTCATCATCAACGTCGTTAGTTGTGTAGTTGCCACAATCCAGTGTAGAACCATCAGCAATAACTGCTGCTCCAGCTTCAGTAGGAGTGTAACTGTCAGTACAAAATCCCCAAGGATCAGAGGTTGCGTAAGGACCAGCAAAGTAGGAATCTTCCTCACCACCTGAAATTTCGTATGATTCATCCAAATAACTTAAACCAAAAGCAAGAACATATTCTGCCATGTCATAAGCAAAATCGGCTTGAAATTGGGTTTCCTCGTTACTTAAATCACCCGGTTTAAAAGAAGTAGGAGACATATTTCCCATAGAAGGGTTAATAGTATTGCTTAACGTGTAAGAAATTTCGTTATAACCATATCGCGCACTTAAATCATAACTAAACGCGCCAGTCATGCCTTTAAGTCCACCCACTAAAGAATAGTCAGTGACTTCACCGAAAAATCGAGGTGTAAAGCCTCCAGGGAAAAATTCAATAGGATTCCAAATCGAACCATCTTCTAAACGTAAATCTTCGATTGTTCCATTACCCGGATAACGATAGAAAAAGCTTCCGTCACCTTCGCTTTCTGAATAATTACCAAAACCGTAAAGTTCGACTTCTGAGTTGATTGAATAACCAGTATTAAAGAATATTCTGGTGCCACTTGAATTGGGTTGTCCCCACGGCTGCACCTGAGAAGACCCATGTACAGTCTGTCCTTGCGCTTCTGCTGCGGCGATATATTCAGCAGATTGATCGTTTACACAAAACCAGCTTTCACAATATTGAGTTCCTCTAAAAGTGGCTTCAGAATCTGAATATTCAGCTGAAATACTAAAGAAGCCATCATCACCTAAGGCAAAACCTTTGTTACCACTGATGGTTAATTGATCACCATCTCCTTCAAAGTGTTGACCCCACTCTGCTGAAAACATGCCACCTTCGGTATTGTTTTTTAATTGAAAGTTAATAACACCTGCAATGGCATCAGAACCGTACTGTGCAGCAGCTCCATCACGAAGTACTTCTACACTTCCAATGGCGGCGGTTGGAATGGTCGCAAGATCAGGACCTTGTGTCCCAGAGCCACCAATGGATACTAACGAAGCTCTATGACGTCTTTTTGAATTGACTAAAACCAAGGTTTTGTCAGTTGGTAAACCACGCAACTGAGCTGGGCGGATAAACGTACCGCCATCAGAAATCGGTTGCCTTGAAATAGAATAAGAAGGTACCAAGGTCTTCAACACATCGTTCATGTCGGAAAAAGCCACAGCATTTAAGTCATCTGCACTTAATACGTCAACTGGCACCGGAGAACTGGTCACTGAACGTGGAGCCCCGCGCGCGCCTACAACGGCTATTTTTTCTAGGTTATCGTCTTCGAGTGTGGCTTCTTGTGCTAACGCTAAAGGTGCACTCAGCATAGAAATTGCGCAACCGGACAGACCCGCGATGATTGCAGCATTTATTTTATTAAGTTTCATTGAGTGTTCCCTAATTATTATGTGTTTTGCCTACTTACATCCTTGCAATATTTATCCTTGTTGTAGTTTTTTATTATTGTGCTAGCAAAAGTCGTTTGGCAGGTTGATGCTTTAAAACGCCTTGCCCTGTTAAAGGACTTACAAGCACCAACTTCAAGCAAACATAGAGATTCTGTTCATGAATCGCCTAAACTGACTAACGCATAAGAGACTAAGAAATGTTCTGATGAGGCGGAAGAAAAAAGATTATGGAGGGCTATATCAAAAATATTGAGCTGCAATTTTTAGTGATAAATTACATAGGGTTACAAGAAAAATATGAAAGAAAAAAACATTGTGACAAAATCCAGAGCAACAGTTCATTAACAATTAAACGCACTTCAAACCACAAAGATGGTACAAAAAGTGCTTAATAAACAACAAATTACAGTAATAGTGCAAAGGATAATGTTCGCAAGAGGAATGTAACTAATATAGTGCAACGGAGGCTAACAATGATCTCAATATTAATTTAAAGAAAAGAGGTACAGTGTTTTATGAACACTAAGCAGCTACAGTATTTTTTAATCACTGTGCAAAAAGGCAGCATTGCTGCTGCAGCGAGAGAATTAGATATTGCCCAACCCGCAATCAGCCAGCAGTTAGCTAATTTAGAGCGTGAAATGTCGGCGGTATTGTTCGAGCGCAGTTTTAGAGGTGTATCACTGACTAAAGCAGGCCAGATTTTTTTAAAACACGCTGAAACTATCACCAAAAATATCAATGAAGCAAAACTAGAACTTCAACAAATAATCAGCAATCACAGCGGAACCGTTCGAGTTGGAATGTTACCGTCGATAGGCAATGTGCTATCAATGCCATTGATTGCCGAAGTGAATCGTTACCATCCACACATTAAGTTAGACATAAGTACAGGCCCTTCGTATGCAGTAAAGGAGTGGCTTAAAACCAACCAATTGGATATCGCGTTAACCTACGAACAAGAAATCGATCATGATTTTATGAGTACTTTCCCGTTAATCGAGGAATATATGTATTTAGTAGTGGGTTGTAACGACAATTCAGCCAATTATCATCAATTACTCAATCGAGATTCGGTTAATTTTTGGGAATTGAGCCAATTTGAACTTTTAATGCCTAGTTTAAAAGATGCCCTTGGACAACTAATCAATATTTACGAACAAAAGACAGGAGTAGCGCTAAAACACGATAAAGCCTATTCGGGGCAATTGATGACTGGCTTACGGCAAGTGATTCAAGGCGAAGGGCTGATGATTTTGCCTTCCTCAGCTATGTATCACTTAGAGGAGAGTAACGTAGTAAAATCGTTAAAAATTGAACAACCAGAAATGAAGCGTTTGGTATTAGCAACTACCAATAAAAGTATGCGAATGAGTGATGCAACACTGCAAATGTTAAATGTCATTAAAAGTGTGACCGCCCATGAACAAGCTTGCGATCATTGGCGTGGCCGTCTGGCAATTTCATATTCATCGATAGCGAATAAATCGCCACTAAATATCGGTGTTGTTTAAGCCACAATAACAAGTCACGGTTATCTAGCGCGATGCGATTTGCACATCTAGAGAATTCTGCTGCTGACTCAGTTCTAAAAGTCGTAAACCTCTTCTTGCATGATCTAATGCCTGTCGATTCCAATTAGACTGGTGAAACTGGATAGAAGACTGATAATAGTAAAGTGCACGCTCTAGTCTTAGTCGACTATTACGGTCTTTAACTGTTCGATCAACTTCTTGTAACTTTTGTGCAAACGTTTCTAGCACTTCTGACACAGGATCGTGGTCCGTCATTTTTGTTTGCTCGGTTTGCTCGGTTTGCCCAATCACCACGGCTGAACTTAAAATTGCTGCAACTACAGTCAGTGAAACGATTAACTTCTTCATTATTTGGTCCTTCAGATTTAAAAAGTTTATTTCTATAAGGATTGTTTTGCAGATTTAGTACCAATTATGAAAGATAAGTAATTAGAGCTGAAAAAATATTCAAGCCATTGTAAATAAAGGGTTTTTATCACTTTATTTTGCACGAGGTTTTTCATTTTTTGTTGTAGTAGAGATATGATTTTAAAAAAATTGCTTACCCGAGTGTAAGTTTTTCCGAATGTGCAAAAAGGCTATTAAATTTGATGGGCTAATGAAGTTCGAAATATGCCGGCATTGCAAATATTCGCTGGCATTTTAGTAACGTTTACAAGAAATACCTGTTAGCGGATTAGGGTTAGATAAAACGTAACAATAACGTCATTAAGGTCCTGCTCGAATGTGCTTGTGAGCTAGACTGCAATTCATAACAGGTCCCTGCAGCAAAAGAAACTAAAAGACCTTTAGGGGATCCAATCCATTGTTTAGATTGATCTTGCGCTTTATCAAGTATGTGATGTTTATTCAAATAAGCTGCACGATATAAATTTGCCGCATTATCAACTTGGTTTTTCTGTTTGGCGAGTAAATCTAACATGATACCTCCTAAGATGATTGCTTCTTTGAGCTTGAATCTTTGGATTTAAAAATCGCATCAAGTGTTGTCTGTAAGCTAATAGAACGTTTTGCATTGATGAAAATCCGCCCTACAATCCAAAACAACATCAAGTTCAAAACGATTGCTGCAATTGCAATCACTGCCCAATGAATACCGGCAACATGAGCCGCATAGCCTGCACTTAGCAATATTGTAGCCCAAGTTAATAGCGCCACACCGACCAACAAAAGTACACACAGGGCGCTCAAGATTATCGCTTTGAAACAAAGAGATATCTCAGCAGAAGCCAACGATTTCGCTTTGCTAAACTGTTCCTTTTGCGCTTCCCATGCCCGCAACCATGAAGCTTGAACGTCAGCCAAATCTGCAGCGTCATTTTCAGACGCTACAGATTCCTCTGAATATTGAGAACCTTCGTCAATCATGATTTGATTATTTTCTTTTTAAGAATGCAGCTAATGCCATTCCAGCAGCAAAAGCGATACCGGCAGTAGCAACTGGATTCTCTTTAGTAAATTTGCCTACAGCAGATGAGTCCCAATACTTGATCGCTTGCTGTTGTTTTTCAGCAATAGTTTCAGCAGAAGCTGACGCTGAATCACGAACTTTTTCTTCAGTTTTAGCTGCATGCTTGGATAAGGAGTCGACTGAGTGGTGAAGTGCATCGGTTACTTTATCAGCAATCGGAGTCCCAGATTCAGTGACATTCTCTTTTACTTTGTTCGAAACTGACGGTGCTTGACTAGCCATAATATTCTCCTTTGTAAAATTTAAATGCTACCTGCTCTTAATTAACAGAATAGTGATTCTAAAGCAGCAACCTCTATGCCAATCAAAACAACCAAATATAATAGTTATAAATCAGATAGTTAACATTACGCAATAAAACCAACTTTAAAAAAATAAGGATAAAGATGTAAATAGTTCTGTTATTCTTTGCAACAATTACATCAAAGCAATTTGCAGACATGATTGAATATGGATTGATCGCTACTAGCGCCCTACTACTTGTTATTTGTTTTCTACCTCTATTTCCCAGCAATCACTGGATTTGTCGAGTCTGGGAATTCCCTCGAGTACAAATAGCCATCTTAATTTTCGGCAACATGCTTCTGATAAGTTTCTTCGCCGATAATTGGCTAATGTACATATTGTTTTTTGTTAACCTAGCAATTTTTCTTTATCAATGTATTTGGATTATTCCCTACACTTTTATTTATCCGAAAGAAGTCCCCAACTGGCATAGCAACCAGAATAAAAGCGGTGTCAATATTAAGGTGATTACATCTAATGTTTTAATGACAAATAAGTCTGCACACAAATTAATTGAGCTCGTTAACCAGCACAAACCAGATATTTTAGTGACCCTTGAATCGAACAAATGGTGGCAAGATGCACTCGAACCATTACATCAAGATTTTCCATTTAGGGTAAATAGACCGCTAGAAAATTTATATGGCATGCACCTATATAGTAAATATGAAATTGAAGACTTGGAGGTGAGGGATTTAATTGAAAAAGATGTACCTTCAATACACTGTTATATAAAGTTTGCAGAGAACATTAGAATAAAGTTTCACTTTGTGCACCCTGCGCCACCTTCACCTACCGAAAATGAAACTGCAAAGCCCAGAGACAAAGAGTTACTTTTAATTGCCAGAGAAGTAAAAAAACACAAAGTACCCACTATCGTAACAGGCGATTTGAATGATGTGGCCTGGTCACCTACAACCCGTGAATTCCGGAAGAAAAGTGGCTTGAAAGACCCTCGTATAGGTAGAGGCTTTTACAATACCTTTCACGCAGACTACGTACTCACAAGGTGGCCGCTAGATCACTTATTCCATTCTGATAATTTTGTACTCAGAGATATCAAGCGCTTACCTTCAATTGACTCTGATCACTTTCCATTTCTGACAGAACTTGTGCTACGTTCCCCCGAATAAAAATGTAATCTAAAAGCATGTAAAAGGTAGTTGGGAAGTTCATCGACAATCTGGAGAGTAGTCCGCATGCCGTTCAAAACGGAACACTGCGGACTTTACACATTATCTTTTAGCGATAATCCATACAGCATGAATGATGCCGGGAATATATCCTAGAATAGTCAGTAATATATTCAAAAAGAATGCGCCACTGAATCCTACTTGAAGGAATACACCAACAGGTGGTAACAGAATCGCAAATATCAACCTAACGATATCCATATTAAATCTCCTAATAAACCAAACGTTCAATAGCCACTCTATGAGTGGCTACAGTTTCTTTAAACGCGTACTTATGCGGTTAATTCTTGCAGTGCTTTCATTTGGTCATGACAAGCCTGCATAGTGCTTCTGATTTCATTTAACGCACGTGCACACACTTCAGGTTGGTCTTCTTCGAGGGCTTCGTCGATAACCTCAAGAGTTTTATCCTCAACCTCTTCCAATTGACTTACATAAGTATGTTCTTTATCGAACGACAACATACCTGCCAATTTGGTGTACATGTTACGTACATTTACGGCAATTGATTCGCCCGTTTCTTTCTTTCCTTGTTCAGCGATAGCAAAAGGCTGTAAAGCTTCGACTGCTGCTTTTTTTTCAAACATCATTTTAGCGAAGATTTGCTTCACTGATTCATGCTCAGCTTCACTAATGCTTTCCTCATAAAAATCAGCACCTGCTCTAAGTACAGCTATAACATCAGTTACCTTATTCACTTGTTTTACGTCATTACTCATAAAAATCTCCTTTAAATGATTTAACGAAAATAACCAATGTTGCACATTGGTCTCATGTGAAGTGAGTGCAGAAACTGAGCCAGTTGCTAGAAATGCGAATAAGGAGTCGTTTAAAAAAACAAGACAGAAATATTTTAAGAGAATAATCAATAAGATAGGGAAACTTTAAAAAATTTCCATTGTACAAACTAACAATAGCACTGCCGTCTGCAACTAAAGTTATTGATGATTGCGTGTAAAAATTTTACGCATTTAATGGAAAGATTACATTTGAGGATTAAGCAGTGTAAGTGAAACTTAAAAAAAACCCCGCTAAGAAACTTAACGGGGAACTCACGCTTAGGAAACGCACTATATGGTTAGGCTATAGCACGTCTTCAGATGCTAGGGGCTCTTCTGGCTTAACGGTTTTAGACAACAACAACTCCGCTCTAAGACGCTTTTCAATGTCGTCTGCCATTTCTTTATGTTCTTTTAAATATTTAACGACGTTTGCTTTACCTTGGCCAATACGTTCGCCATTGTAGCTGTACCAAGCGCCGGCTTTTTCAACAAATTTTTGCTTAACACCCAAATCAATAAGCTCTGCTTGTTTACAAATTCCTTCACCGTACATAATTTGGAATTCAGCTTGCTTGAATGGAGGAGCAACTTTATTTTTAACCACTTTAACTCTGGTTTCATTACCCACTACTTCGTCACCGTCTTTAATCGCGCCAATACGACGTATATCAAGTCGTACAGAAGCATAAAATTTAAGAGCGTTACCACCGGTTGTTGTTTCTGGGCTGCCGAACATAACCCCAATTTTCATTCGAATTTGGTTAATGAATATCACCAAAGTATTTGAACGTTTAATGTTGGCAGTTAGTTTACGTAGAGCTTGAGACATCAGGCGAGCTTGTAATCCAACATGCGAATCACCCATATCACCTTCAATTTCTGCCTTTGGTGTTAACGCCGCAACCGAGTCAACAACCACAACATCAACCGCACCAGAACGCACTAACATGTCGCAAATCTCTAGCGCCTGTTCACCGGTATCTGGCTGTGAAACCAACAGATCATCAATATTTACGCCCAGTTTGGCAGCATAGACTGGATCTAATGCGTGTTCAGCATCAACGAACGCACAGGTCTTACCCATTTTTTGCGCTTCTGCGATTGCTTGTAATGTCAGTGTGGTTTTACCTGAGGACTCAGGACCATAAATCTCAACCACTCGACCACATGGCAATCCGCCTATACCTAAGGCAATATCTATGGTCAGTGAACCAGTTGAAATAGCATCAATATCTAATGCTTGGTTATCACCCAGGCGCATAATTGCCCCTTTACCAAACTGTTTTTCAATCTGCCCAAGAGCAGCTGATAAAGCGCGAGATTTATTGTCGTCCATCGGAATATCCTTCGAAAATAGCGTGATTAATTGAACTAGGGTTCAACAAACTTATTTTTTATTAAAGTTGATTTTTAAATCAGTGCTGAGAAGTATACTGTATGATTATACAGTTACAAGTACAGTTTTGAGTTTTTTTGTTTTTTTTAGTTTTTGACCGTTCTTCATCCAAGTCTTTGTATATTTCTAAACGTAAAACTGAATTCATTCGTGTTCTGTTATTAGTTCAGAGCATTGTTGCAAAGCGTATTCAATTGCCAACCCCCTCACTTGATGCCTGTCTCCATTAAAGATTTGCTTTTTAGTCGTGACCTTCCCTTTCACAAAAAATCCAAACCAAACTAAACCAACGGGTTTATCATCACTTCCGCCATCAGGGCCTGCAATACCGCTAATTGACACCCCCACTTCCGCAGCAGATTTTAGCGCACAACCTGACGCCATTTGCTCCACGGTATGGTCAGACACAGCTCCAGAAGACATAAGTACTTCCTGTCTGACACCTAACAATACTTGTTTAGCCTCGTTTGAGTAAGTGACAAAAGACTGTTTAAACCAATCTGAACTGCCAGCGACACTGGTTATTGCAAAAGCCACCCCACCACCGGTGCAAGATTCAGCACAACTTATTGTCCATTGCTTTTGTTTAAGTTGTTGACCAAGTTTTTTAGCGAGGGAATCAATTTTATTTGGTAACATTTGTAAGAACTTGCCCATTCAGAAAATATTAGGGGGCAGATTCTAACAACAGCTAGAAAAAAAACCCATACTTCTTATAATGCCCATAGATTTTTAATAGCCTTAATTCGAATAAATCATTTATTCCTAGCAAAGCCTCAACTTGCAAAGAGACAGCAATCGCAATGAGTAACAGCGTCAAACAGCCTGATCTTGAAAACCACACTCCGATGATGCGCCAGTATTTGAGCATTAAAGCGGAGCACCCAGACATACTACTGTTCTATCGAATGGGCGATTTTTACGAGTTATTCTTTGACGATGCGAAAAAAGCAGCTGAATTATTAGATATTTCGCTGACCGCACGAGGCAAGTCTGGCGGAAATGCCATTCCTATGGCTGGCGTGCCATATCATGCAGTTGAAAACTACCTAGCTCGGTTAGTAAAAATGGGACAATCCGTCGCCATAGTTGAACAGGTTGGTGATCCGGCTACCAGCAAAGGCCCAGTAGAAAGACAAGTACAACGCATTGTGACACCGGGCACGGTAACCGACGAAGCTCTTCTGGAAGATAAACAAGATAATCTTTTAGCCGCAGTATTTGTACACAAAGAGGTGTTCGGTTTTGCCACAATTGATATCACCAGCGGTCGTTTTAGCGTTGTAGAGCTATCCAGTGAAGAGTCGCTTTTAGCCGAGTTACAAAGATGCAATCCTGCTGAACTATTATATCCAGAAGGATTCACTCACCTACACTTAATTGATGCTCGGGCTGGCTTACGCCGTCGCCCAGTTTGGGAATTCGACTTTGAAACTGCCTGTACCCAATTAAATAAACAATTTGGCACCAAAGAATTGAATGGATTTGGCATTCAAGATGCCAAGGTAGCCATATGCGCGGCCGGTTGTATAGTGCAATATGTCAAAGACACGCAACGCTCTGCCCTCCCTCACATTCGGAAAATTCAACTACAAAATCAAAATGAAACCGTGTTGATGGACGCCGCTACACGTCGTAATCTCGAATTGACCTTTAACTTATCAGGTGGTGTTGACCATACCCTCGCCAGTATTCTAGATCATACGGTGACACCTATGGGTAGTCGCCTATTGAAACGCTGGATTCAAACACCTATTCGTGATGTCGATGTCATAAGTGTGCGACAAGACCGAATAAAAGCATTGCTTGAAAATGATTATCAGGATCTTCGAGATTGGCTAAAATCGGTGGGAGATATGGAACGCTGTTTGGCAAGACTTGCATTACGTTCAGCCCGACCAAGAGACTTTGCACGCTTGAGCAACGCCTTTGAAATACTACCAGACATCCAATCTAGATTATCAAATTTAGGTAATATTTTTGCAACGTTAAGCGAAGATATCAACAACTTCCCAGAATTTAGCGATTTATTATCCCGAGCTATTATTGCAAATCCTCCTGTACTCATTCGCGATGGTGGCGTGATTGCACCCGGCTACAACGCAGAATTAGATGAACTGAGAAATCTCGCCAAAGGGGCAACAGATTATCTAGAACAACTAGAGTTAAGAGAGAAGCAGCGTACTGGTATTTCCAGCCTCAAAGTAAATTACAATAAAGTCCATGGTTATTACATTGAGATAAGTCGAAGTTTCGCTGATCAAGTACCAGCAGATTATGTGCGCAGGCAAACGTTAAAAAATAATGAGCGTTATATCATCCCGGAATTAAAAGAACATGAAGATAAAGTGCTTACCAGCCAAGGGCGCGCCCTCGCTTTGGAGAAGCAGCTTTATGATCAACTGTTTGATCTACTGCTTCCACAATTGAATGAATTAATGATTTCTGCAATGGGATTAGCTGAACTAGATGTCATCTGTAACCTGGCGCAAAGAGCTGAATCATTGGATTTGCATTGCCCACAAATGAGCCAAGAAACAGGCTTGTTTTATGAGCAAGGTCGACACCCAGTAGTGGAAAATGTGATGAAATCTCCATTTATAGCAAATCCATTGGCGATGACTCCTTCAAGACGCATGTTGATCATAACAGGGCCAAATATGGGCGGAAAATCCACATATATGCGGCAAACTGCATTGATCGTGCTAATGGCTTACATGGGTTCTTTTGTCCCCGCCCAACACGCTGTAATTGGACCAATCGACCGAATCTTTACCCGTATCGGCGCCTCGGACGATTTAGCATCTGGACGCTCGACCTTTATGGTTGAGATGACTGAAACCGCCAACATTTTAAATAACGCCACAGCCAATAGCTTGGTATTGATGGACGAAATTGGGCGCGGTACTAGTACTTATGATGGGCTTTCACTGGCATGGGCTTGTGCGGAGTTTCTGGCTTGTAAAATTAATGCTTATACCCTATTTGCTACCCACTATTTTGAACTTACTCAATTGGCAAATGAGTTGGAAAGTTTAGCAAATGTTCATTTAGATGCGGTGGAACACAATGACGAAATTCGCTTCATGCATGCAGTCCAAGAAGGGCCTGCCAACAGAAGTTATGGACTTCAAGTAGCACAATTAGCCGGTGTACCCAGAAGCGTTATCCATTCAGCTAAACAAAAATTGGCTATATTGGAAAAACAGCCGAAAATCGATAAGGAAGAGCTAACAGTAAGTACCCACTCACAACAAATGGACTTGCTCGATTCTGTCGATGAATTACGCATTAAATTAAAACAAATAGAGCCCGATGAGTTAACCCCAAAAGAAGCCCTAGCGCTACTATATTCGCTAAAAGAAATATCCTAACCCTGCGACAAAAATGAAAACCAAATAAGCGAACTTTTTCAGATTGTTATATATCAACTTTTATATACCTTAATCGAAAAAGTTCGTTGTATGGACAGGCACCTTTCAGTATACTGTTGAGCCGTCCATACGCCGAAAATTGTCGGTACCTTGGTCAAGTATTCTTTTCAACTCCAAACGTCTTAGGTTACACATGACAAATTATATTTTCGTCACAGGTGGTGTAGTTTCATCACTTGGAAAAGGTATTGCTGCAGCTTCGTTGGCTGCAATCCTCGAAGCTAGAGGATTGAAAGTAACGATGCTCAAACTGGATCCGTACATCAACGTCGATCCTGGCACTATGAGCCCCATTCAACACGGCGAAGTATTTGTTACTGATGACGGTGCAGAAACAGATTTAGATTTAGGTCACTATGAGCGTTTTATTCGCACCCGCATGACCAAACACAATAACTTTACTACGGGTCGTGTTTACGAAGAAGTACTCAAGCGTGAAAGACGTGGTGATTATTTAGGCGCAACAATTCAAGTTATTCCGCATATTACTAATGAAATAAAACGCCGTGTAATTGAAGGTGCGGAAGGCGTCGATATTGCAATTGTCGAAATTGGTGGCACCGTGGGTGATATCGAATCCCAGCCTTTCTTGGAAGCCATTCGTCAATTAGGCGCAGAGCTTGGTCGTGAGCGTGCAATGTATATGCACCTAACCCTAGTCCCTTACATGGCCGCCTCTGGTGAAGTAAAAACCAAACCAACACAACATTCAGTTAAAGAATTGCGCTCAATCGGTATCCAACCTGATATATTGGTTTGTCGCTCTGAAAGTGCATTGCCTTCAAATGAGCGCCAAAAGATAGCATTATTTACTAACGTCCCCGACAAAGCAGTTATTGGGCTCAAAGATGTTGATAGTATTTACCGCATTCCTGCCGGTTTGAAAGCACAGGGTATGGACGAATTAGTGGTTAAACGTTTTGGCTTGACTTGTCCAGAAGCTGATTTAGCAGAATGGGAACAAGTTCTTTATGCTGAATCAAACCCAACTGATGAAGTTAACATCGGTATGATTGGTAAATATGTTGAGTTGCCCGACGCGTATAAATCGGTAAATGAAGCATTAAAACATGCCGGTCTCAAAAATCGCTTATCAGTAAACATCCGTTACATTGATTCGCAAGATGTTGAAAGTAAAGGCGAAGCCGTTTTACAAAACCTTGACGCAATTTTGGTACCTGGCGGTTTTGGTGAGCGTGGTATTGAAGGTAAAATTGCCGCCGCTAAATTTGCACGTGAAAACAAAATACCCTATTTAGGGATATGTTTAGGTATGCAAGTGGCGTTAATTGAATATGCCAGAAACGTAGTTGGCATGACTGACGCAAACAGTACCGAATTTAATCCTGACACAGCCTTCCCGGTTGTGGGTTTAATCACCGAATGGCTAGAATCAGACGGCAGTACAGAGGTCCGAGATGAAACCTCCGATCTTGGTGGTACAATGCGTCTAGGTAGTCAATTGTGTCATTTGATTCCAGGTACAAAAGTTCACCAAACCTATGGCAGTGCGGAAATATTCGAACGCCACAGACATCGTTATGAAGTGAACAATAACCTTCGCGACGAAATAGAAGCATCAGGTTTGGTCGTATCTGGCCTGTCAACCGATAAACGTTTGGTTGAGGTAATCGAGTTACCTGACCATCCATGGTTTATTGCTGGCCAATTTCACCCTGAATTTAACTCTACACCCCGTGACGGCCACCCATTATTTACTGGGTTTGTGCACGCCGCTGGTGAATACCATAAAAATAATAATTAAAGAAAAACCAAGCGCCTAATCGCATAATCATTAATAAAAGCCGCAAAAAGGCTAAATTGTGCGTGTGCTTAGAACGTAAATTAATCATTTTTATAAGGCAACAAAGATGGCAAAAATCAGCAAGATTATTGGCCGCGAAGTAATGGACTCACGCGGTAACCCAACAGTAGAGGCAGACGTATACTTAGAAAGTGGTGCTTGGGGTAGAGCTTGTGCTCCATCTGGCGCTTCAACCGGTTCACGCGAAGCTTTGGAATTGCGCGACGGTGACAAATCCAGATATCTAGGCAAAGGTGTATTAAAAGCCGTTGCTGCTATCAATGATGATATTCAAGCTGCATTGATCGGTAAAGACAGTTTGGACCAACGGTCTGTTGACCAAATTATGATTGATTTAGATGGTACAGAAAACAAAGAAAAATTCGGTGCCAACGCCATCTTGGCAGTTTCATTAGCGATTGCAAAAGCGGCTGCTATGGAAAAGAAAGTTCCTTTATATCAACATATCTCTGAATTAAACGGCACGCCAGGGCAGTATTCAATGCCTGTTCCAATGATGAACATCATTAATGGTGGTGAGCACGCTGATAATAACGTAGATATTCAAGAATTTATGGTTCAGCCAGTAGGTGCACCTAATTTCCGTGAAGCACTGCGCATGGGAGCTGAAATATTCCATAGCCTTAAGAAAGTGCTATCTGCTAAAGGTTTAAATACTGCGGTTGGCGACGAAGGCGGTTTTGCACCAAATTTGAGCTCTAATGAAGAAGCATTAAAAGTAATCATTCAGGCAGTTGAAAGTGCCGGTTATGAAATGAACAAAGACGTTACACTAGCGTTGGATTGTGCTTCATCAGAATTTTATGTTGATGGACAATACAACATGAAAGGTGAAGGTAAAGTCTTCAGCTCAGAAGAGTTCGGTGATTACCTTGCGGATTTATCTGCTAAATATCCTATTATCTCCATAGAAGATGGATTAGATGAAAGTGATTGGGACGGTTGGGCTTACTTGACTGGCAAAATTGGTGACAAGGTTCAATTGGTAGGTGATGATTTGTTTGTTACCAATACTAAAATCCTTAAGCGTGGAATCGATAACGGTGTAGGTAACTCTATCCTAATTAAATTTAACCAAATCGGTTCGCTTTCTGAAACTTTAGATGCAATTAAGATGGCAAAAGATGCAGGTTTCACAGCGGTTATTTCTCACCGAAGTGGCGAAACAGAAGATGCAACAATTGCCGACTTAGCGGTAGGTACTGCAGCAGGACAAATCAAAACGGGTTCACTTTGCCGTTCAGATCGTGTTGCTAAGTACAATCAATTGCTACGCATTGAAGAAGCTTTGGGTGATTCGGTAAATTACGGCGGTCGCGCTGAAATTAAAGGTCAATAAAGCTAATGGGCATGTGCCAGTATAGATTTTATCTGGTACATGCTTACAACCACGTTGATTGTCTGATATAAATCAGATGATGTCCGATACCAATCATCAACAACAAGTTGATATATTCGCCTCAGATCAAAGACAGCGCCATTTTGCCGAGCTGTGTAATGCCCTGTACGAAAGAGAATTACATTCATTAAGCAAAAAAGCACCTAACAACATTCGCTTACTACAGCGCCGTTTGGCAGGTTTGTCTTACCACATTAAAAACGCTGCAGAGTATCTTTTAGCACACGACTTTCCAATTGACGTCGATGTGCACAATGGCAGTTGGCAGGCAAAACAAGCAGCCAAATGTGTTGTATCTAAATATAATCCCGAAAAATCAGTCAGTTGGTTTGAATCACATTCGAGAATGGGCTTACCCTCACCGATTTGTATAAGTGATATGGGTATCCAAACCGTGGAACTGGATTCCGTAGACAGAATCGATAAAGACACGCATCAACTACACTTCAATAAACATGGTTGGTTTGGATTCGATGGTAAATATTTAGGTGAGTACGAACATGCTATGCAAAACAAAACCTTATTAATTCCTAATAAAGTAAACATTACGGCCGCTTGTTGTGGACACAGTTGGAATCATAAAGGTAAAACCATGCCCAGAGCTCTTAGCCTTCGAGAATTACTTCTGTCGACCACCATTAATTGGAAAACCTATAAATAAAAATTTAGTTATTCCAAACCGATATATGAGGAATTATCAACATAGGTTGACGCTAGGGAAGATAAAGGATACAAATACACCAACAGAGATTTTATCTATTTTATGGTTAATTGAGACCGACGTGACGATTCAAAAAGTAACTTTACTTCACATTCTACTCCTTCTGGCAGCGAGACTGCACGGGTAGGTTGTAAATGTTACAACTGATTTTAAAACCCGTGCAACGCACGGGTTTTTTTATATGGGCTATATCTTAACAGGAGAAAAAATATGTCTAATCAAGTGAAAATATTTGATACTACTTTGCGTGATGGCGAACAAGCGCTACCTGCAAGTCTCACTGTTAAAGAAAAACTGCAAATCGCATTCGCTATTGAAAGATTAGGTGTTGATATAATTGAAGCAGGTTTTCCGGTATCTTCGCCGGGAGATTTCGCATCAGTACAAAGCATTGCGCGAGAAATTAAAAATGCGACCGTATGTGGCTTATCCAGAGCATTAGAAAAAGATATTGATGCATGTGGCGAAGCGTTAAAAGTCGCCAATCAGTTTCGCATTCATACCTTTATTGCCACCTCAGATATTCACGTAGGTGCTAAGCTTAAAAAGTCTCAGGAAGAGATTGTTGAAATGGCTGTTCGGGCGATTAAACACGCTCGTCGTTACACTGATGATGTAGAGTTTTCCTGTGAAGATGCAGGTCGAACTCACATTGATTATCTTTGTCGCATGGTAGAAGCCGCCATTACCGCGGGAGCAACCACGGTAAATATCCCAGATACGGTTGGTTATACAACGCCAACAGAATTTGGCGGCATCATTAAAAATTTATTCGACCGTGTCCCTAATATTGATAAAGCGACTATCTCTGTGCATTGTCACAATGATTTAGGCTTAGCTGTTGCCAACTCGTTAGCTGCGGTTGAATATGGTGCGCGCCAAGTAGAAGCGACAATAAATGGTATTGGTGAGCGTGCAGGAAACTGCTCGTTAGAAGAAATCGCGATGATTTTGCAAACCCGACAAGCCATGTTGGGCCTTAATACCAATATCAATTCTCATGAAATTTCTCGCACTTCAAAATTAGTTAGCCAACTGTGCAATATGCCTGTTCAGGCGAACAAAGCCATCGTTGGTGCAAATGCATTTAGCCATTCTTCGGGTATTCACCAAGACGGCGTACTTAAAGCGCAAAATACATATGAGATCATGACGCCTGAAAGTGTTGGTATCAATAAGAACAATCTTAACTTAACTTCTCGTTCAGGTCGCCATGTGATTAAACATCGCTTAACTGAGTTAGGTTACAAACAAACTGATTATGATTTGGAAGCCATTTACAGCGCGTTCCTGAAATTGGCTGATAAAAAAGGCCAAGTATTTGATTATGATCTCGAAGCCCTATTGTTTTTTGATCAACAAAAGCAAGATGAGGCGTATTTCGAATTATTGTATTTACAAGCTAACTCAGGACGAGAAATCATTCCTAGTGCAACCGTTAAAATGCGAATTGGGGAAAAAGAAATCACGGAATCGGCGATTGGAAATGGCCCTGTAGACGCAGCATTTAATGCGATTACGAAAGCCATAGGCCACAATCGAGTAGACGTTGTCGATTTTAAACTAGATTCAAAAGGTGAAGGAGCCGATGCGCTAGCTCAAGTGAGCGTAATTGCAGAGTACAACGGTCGCCGGTTTAACGGTATTGGGTTAGCCACAGATATCGTCGAATCTGGTGTGAAGGCTTTAATTTATGTGTTGAATAACACGCATTTAGCGGACCAAATTGACCAACAGAAAAAACAACAAGTTAATATAGCAGGGGTTTAGAAAAAACATGTCAAATTATGAAATTGCCGTTTTGGCAGGAGATGGAATAGGTCCAGAAATTATGGCTGAGGCAAAAAAAGTCCTCAGTGCCGTAGAACAAACATGCGGATTATCTTTTACTCTTAACGAATATGACGTGGGAGGCTTGGCCATCGACAATCATGGACAAGCATTACCTGAATATACCCTGCGAGGCTGTGAACAAGCCGATGCCATACTATTTGGTTCTATAGGTGGCCCTAAGTGGGATAACCTGCCCCTTGAACAACGCCCAGAAAGAGCGGCATTGCTGACATTGCGTAGTCATTTTGACTTATTCAGTAATTTACGCCCAGCTAAAATATACCCTGGGTTAGAAGCGCTATCACCGCTTCGTGCTGATATCGCTGCCAGTGGCTTTGATGTACTAGTGATTCGAGAACTTACTAGCGGTATTTATTTTGGGCAACCAAAAGGTTTAGAAGGCGAAGGTGAAGAGCAATTTGCATATGACACCATGCGTTACTCTAAACGTGAAATCCGTCGCATTGCCAAAAGCGCTTTTGAAGCCGCAATGAAACGTGGCAAAAAAGTCACCTCTGTAGACAAAGCGAATGTGTTAGTCTGCTCGCGCCTATGGCGAGAAGTCACTGAAGAAGTTGCCAAAGATTATCCTGAAGTTGAACTTGAACATATCTATATCGACAACGCGACTATGCAACTGTTGCGTACACCCAATGAATTTGATGTGATGTTATGTTCAAACTTGTTTGGCGATATCATTTCTGACGAATGTGCAATGATAACAGGCTCTATGGGCCTACTTCCGTCCGCAAGTGTAAATGAAACCGGTTTTGGTATGTTTGAACCTGCCGGTGGCTCGGCCCCGGACATTGCAGGCAAAGGTATTGCCAATCCTATTGCCCAGATACTCTCTGCTTCTATGATGTTACGTTTTAGTTTAAATCAAATAGAAGCGGCTGACTTGATTGATGATGCTGTACTTAAAACGCTGGCAGATGGGGTGTTGACAGGTGAACTACTGTCAGCTGACAAACGCCATTTAGCAAAAACCACATCACAAGTTGGCGACGCAATTTGCCAGCATATATTGTCCAGTACTGGTCAAACGGCATAGATATAAAATTAGGAATTAATAATGGCAAAATCATTGTATGACAAAATCTGGCAAGCCCATGTAGTAGATCAATTGGGTGATGACAGCTTAATTTATATTGACCGACACTTAATTCATGAAGTGACCTCGCCTCAAGCGTTTTCGGGTTTGAACGAAAAAGGCCGTAAAGTGAGACGCCCAGAAAAAACCTTTGCAACCATGGATCACAGTATCTCAACCCGCTCTTTAGCGATTGATGCTTGCGGACCTGAAAATCAATTGCAATTACAAACCTTAGCCAACAACTGTAAAGAACACGGTATAGAACTATTCCCTGTGGGACATCAAAAACAAGGTATCGTGCACGTTATTGGTCCAGAGTTAGGGCTAATTTTACCCGGTATGACTGTTGTTTGTGGTGATTCTCATACTGCAACCCATGGAGCATTTGGAGCGCTAGCGTTTGGTATTGGTACTTCGCAAGTTGAGCATGTATTTGCAACTCAAACTTTGAAACAAAGCAAAGCCAAGAGCATGTTGATTAATGTTGACGGCAAACTACCTGTCGGGATTACGGCGAAAGACATTATTCTCGCCATTATCGGTAAAATTGGTCACGCTGGTGCAACAGGTTACGTTATCGAATACGCTGGTGAAGCCATTCGTAACTTGTCGATGGAAGAGCGTATGACCATTTGCAACATGAGTATCGAAGCAGGTGCAAAAGCGGGCTTTATCGCACCTGATGACACGACATTTGAATATATTAAAGGTCGTGAATATGCCCCTAGTGGTGAATCTTGGGAAAAAGCCATTGCTTATTGGAAAACATTGCATTCAGACGACGGGGCACAGTTTGATATGGTTGTTGAGCTAGCGGCTCAAGACATTACTCCACAAATCACTTGGGGCACCAACCCTGGTCAGGTAACGGGAGTAACAAATACAGTACCTGCTCCGGAAGATTTTAGCGATCCCATCGATCGAGAATCAGCCATTAAAGCACTAGCTTACATGGATCTAAAACCGGGAACTAAATTAACTGATATTTCCGTGAATAACGTATTTATTGGTTCTTGTACCAACAGCCGTATCGAAGATTTACGCGCAGCCGCGGTGATTGCCAAGAAAGGCAAAGTTGCTAAAGGCGTAACAGCCATAGTCGTTCCAGGCTCTGTTACTGTTAAAAAACAAGCTGAAGATGAAAATTTACATCAGATTTTTATCGATGCTGGATTTGAGTGGCGACTCCCCGGATGTTCGATGTGTTTAGGTATGAATGATGACATTCTTAAAGCTGGAGACAGATGTGCATCAACCAGTAATAGAAACTTTGAAGGACGACAAGGTAGAGGAGCTAGAACCCATTTGGTCTCCCCTGCAATGGCCGCAGCCGCAGCGATTACTGGCCACTTCACTGACGTTAGAGATTTATAGGAGCAAATGATGACAGGATTTACAACGCATTTAGGTACAGCGGCCCCACTTGATCAGGCCAATGTCGATACCGACCAAATCATTCCTAAACAGTTTCTAAAAGGCGTGACTCGCACCGGATATGGCAAGCACCTTTTTCACGATTGGCGTTATTTGGACTTACATGAGCAGGAACTCAATCCAGAATTTAGTTTAAACAAACCTGAATACCAAGGGGCGAGCATTCTATTAGCACGTGAAAACTTTGGTTGTGGTTCAAGCCGTGAACACGCACCTTGGGCGCTCGACGATTTTGGTTTTAGCGTGGTCATCGCAACTAGCTTTGCCGACATATTCTATGGCAATTGTATCAATAACCAACTTTTACCCATTTCGTTACCGAATTCAGAAATGGATGTGCTTTTTAATGCGGTGAAAGAAAATCCTGAGACGCAAATTTATATTGATTTACCGAATCAAAAAGTTAAATTTGCAGATTCTGAATTTCAATTCGACATTGCCGAACACCATAAAAGCAACTTAATTAAAGGTTTGGATGCAATCGGGCAAACCTTAGAATTAGATGACAAAATACTTCAATACGAAGAAAATGCACTTACGTGGTTAAGATAAAGCGTTAAAAAACAATGTACTCTGGACTGACAACAAGATGTCAGTACCAGAGTGTTTCTATAACGGATTAATTGTCATGTAAAACAAGATTTACAATCTGTATTAGGCTAAAATAGCGAAAAATAAAAATAATAAAATATCACTTAGGAGAGTTGGTTAGCGATGCTCGAAGCAATCAAAATCGACGATTTAAAGCCAGGCATGTTTGTTAATGATGTTATCGAACAAAACGGCAAATTAAAAATAAAAACGAAAGGATTAGTTAAATCTGACAAATCAATTGATGCTTTGAAAGCCAAAGGTGTTATTAAAGTACAAATTGATATTTCTCGTAGTAATCTTCCCCCTCCTCCTACGCCACCTAAAAAAGTCGTAGAGGAACAAGTTCCACCACCTGAGATCAAAAATCGATCTTATAGCGATAAAGAGCAACTTGAAGCTGCCACTAAGCTATACGATGAAGCGTTGATTATACAGAGTCGATTTTTCAAGCGATTAGCAGCTAAAGATAACCCGTCACTTTCCGCTGTAAAAGATCTGAGCACGAATATTATTGAATCCGTCATTCACATGCCTAACGGCTTAAGCTGTTTAACACTATTAAATAAATCAGGTAAATACTTGATGGAACATTCGTTAAACTGCTCGATTTTATTGACGATGTTCGCCCAACATAGAGACATGGGTAAACAAGCGATTGAAGATTTAAGTTTGGCTGGTTTACTAATGGATGTAGGTATGACCAACATGCCAAGTGAGCTAGTTCAATCACCGAATAAGCTGACTCCTCAGCAAAAAGAAGTAATAACTACCCACGTGGATATTGGACTGGATCTAGTGGATCGCTGTGGCCAAGTGTCTGCTTGTGTACAAGATGTCATCTTTAATCATCATGAAAGAGTTGATGGTTCAGGTTATCCTGACGCACAAAGCGCCCACGATGTGAGCGAATTTTCGCAGATGGCTGGAATTGTCGATAGTTATGATGCAATGATCAATGACAGACCATTTCAGAAAGCAGTTACGCCCTCCAAAGCCCTGATAAAACTGCTTAGCGACGACAGCTATGATCAACGTTTAGTTGCTCAATTTATCCAATGTCTTGGCGTACATCCTACAGGCTCGCTGGTCAAGCTCGATAACGACAAGTTAGCAATTGTTTTACGAGCTAATAAGAATGCGCCGAGTAAACCTGTTGTTGCAGCGTTTTACAATTTAAAGAGCGGTAGCTATTCAGAAGTGAAGAAATACGATTTAAATCAGGTGAGTGTAAAAATTGAAAGCGCGGTTAGACCTGAAGAGTTTGGCTTAAACTTAACTAAATTTTTAAAAGAGATACTGATTAATAATCTTACTTCTGATTAGGAAATGTTGTTCTAAAACAAAAATATCAGCGTGCAGACAATAGCAAGAGTCAGGTAAACATCGACTTCCGTCATCCCTGCCTGTGCAGGAATGGCGGAAACAAATGAACTAGCTGAGTGTACCCCGTAATTTTACCAATCTGACAATGCATCCATACTAAACTCCTGTCCTTTGAATTTAAGTATCACATGCTGAGGTTCGATTCCTACTAAAATAAGTCCGTCGTCTATCTCCTGCCCTTCTACGGCTCGTTTTCCGTTTACTCTAACCCATCTTTCTGTTGGCGTTGAAACGTACATATGAGTAGAAAAAGCTAAGCTAGGTAGTTCTGTTAATACCCAAGCTGGCAGTTCATTAACGGCGGGCACATCTCGAATAGGTTCGGCATCAATTGTCGGGTCTGTAGGCGTTTCATCACCAATAGAGGCTAGGGCATTTCTGAATCGTTGCAACAGTTCAGGTGGGATGTTCTTTTCCTCATCAGCTTCCAGCTGTTCCTTTTCCTCTCGTTGTTGCGCTTGTAATTGCTCAGTTTGATCTTCTGATTGTTGCGCTTGGATAACGTCATTAGAACGCTGTTCACTTTGCAGCTGCTCAGAGTCATTGATGTCGTTCTCAATGATAGGCTCAGAGGTTTGCATTGCGATATCATTGCTTCCGTTATCGGTCGCTTGTTGCTGTTGAACTTGTTGAGGGTCATTAGTTGATGTTTCGGAATCAACCTTTGCAACATTCTCAACATTGTTGATAGGAGTACTAAGCAAATGTGTATAGTTATTAATGTTAGCTAAGATTAAACCTAAACAAAAACCGCCTATAACGACTAAGCTGACAACAAATGATTTTTTTCCATAGTATTGCCAAGCTTCGGGCAACTCTTGCACTGATGGCAAAAACAAACTGCGATTAAACTGTTCAGAAATACCCTGATCAATGTTTTGGGTTAATGTACTGGTGTCCTCAACCAATTGCTGAGTTTTAGATTTGGCAATTTTGGGCTTTTTGATTTCAACCGTCATATCTGGGTCGACTTCAACTTCCTGCACGCCCATTTCTGCCAGTGCTTTGACCATCTCATCACTGCTAACCAAACCTGATTTTTTTATTTTCACTGGGCCGTTTTGAGCGGTGACTTTAATAATCACCATGCCCGTTTTAAGTTGTTCTATATTGATTATTTTGGTCATCTCAGCGCCCCACCAAATAGCCCAAAACTATCGCTATTACGAAGCTACTGGCTAATATGAACGTCCACTGCTTACCTTGTCTTTGTTTAACAACATCATCCCCTAAAATTTGCCTAGCTGCAGCGATAAATATATGTCGACGAACGATAGGGTGTTGTTTAGTAAACGTGAGCGTCAGCGCGCGATCACATAACAGGTTGATGACTCGGGGAATACCACCGGTTATTTGATATATGGCCTGCAAGGTTGGCTGACTGAAAATTCGATCGTGTCCATTAGCCACTGACAGTCGATGAGAAATATAATTTTTAACTTCAACGGACGATAACGGCAGCAAGTGATATCGTGCTGTTATGCGCTGTGCTAATTGTCTTAGCTCATTGCGCTTTAACAATTGTTGTAATTCAGGCTGACCAATTAATACCACTTTGAGCAGTTTTTCTCGATTTGTCTCTAAATTAGTTAATAGACGCAGTTGTTCAAGCACTTCAGGTAATAAATGTTGTGCTTCATCAACGATTAGAACGGTATTAATTCCATTGTGATGATTAGTCGTAAGCTTAGTAAGTATTTTGTCGGTAAAGTACTTTAAACTGGCTTGTTTTTTCAGATAACGGATATTTAATTCATCACAGATGGTAGCCAATAATTCGATTGCTGAAAGTGTCGGGTTTAAAATCATCGCGACATGAGTATTATCAGGTAATTGCTGCAATAACTTTCGTGACACAGTGGTTTTGCCGGTGCCAACTTCGCCGGTAAGCATCACGAATCCCCCACTCTCCCGTAGACCAAAAATTAAATGGGCCAGCGCCTCTTTATGGCGGGGACTCATGTAAAGATAGTCAGGGTTTGGGGCGATAGAAAACGGGTTGTCAGACAATCCAAAATAATTAAGATACATATTTACTTAAATAGACCAATCCATATTTGCGATGAATAAGGTAACACTATTTGTGGTTAACTCAAAGACTGCTTACTATAGGTAATATTAAGTTTAAATAAATAGTGAGTAATAATGCCATGAAGTGCTATTTGGTGGGAGGGGCTGTACGTGACCAATTGCTTGGCCGCGAAGTGCATGACAAAGATTGGGTGGTGGTTGGTGAAACTGTCGATTCAATGTTGGCAGCTGGATTTACCCAAGTTGGCAATGATTTCCCGGTCTTTTTACATCCCAAAACCAAAGAAGAATATGCGCTGGCTCGCACTGAACGCAAGAATGGCAAAGGATACACGGGCTTTGATGTCGATAGCAGTGTAGAAGTCACGCTAGAAGAGGATCTCCAGCGCCGTGACTTAACCATTAATGCAATGGCATTAGATCAACAACAAGAACTGATCGATCCATTTAATGGTCAAAATGATTTACAAACTCGTCAGTTGCGTCATGTTTCTCCTGCTTTTCCAGAAGACCCGTTGCGTGTACTTAGAGTTGCCAGATTCGCTGCCAGATATCATCCCTATGGATTTAAAATCGCCCCAGAAACTATGACGTTAATGAAAGCCATGGTGAGTGAAGGAGAACTTGATCATTTGATTCCAGAGCGGGTTTGGAAAGAAACGTCACGGGCACTACTAGAAGATACACCAGATATTTATTTCGAAGTGCTAAGAGAATGTGGTGCGCTCAAAGTGTGGTTTCCGGAATTAGACGTATTATGGGGTATTCCTAATCCTGTTCAGTGGCACCCTGAGATTGACACTGGGATCCATACTATGATGGTGGTCCAGCAAGTAGCAAAAATAAGTGATAATCTAGCGGTGCGTTATGCGGCATTGGTACATGATTTGGGTAAAGCTCTCACAGATCCAGTTCAATGGCCATCCCATCGAGAACATGAAGAGTTAGGGGTCGCACCAATTCAGGCCTTAAGTGATCGCTTAAAAGTACCCAATGACTGTAAAGAACTGGCAATAATGACCAGTGAATATCATACCCACATCCATCGCGCACTTGAGCTTCGCGCTGCCACGGTATTAAAAGTGTTTAATCGTTGTGACGCTTGGCGTAAACCGCAACGTTTTAAAGATTTATTAACCGCTTGTATTGCTGACGCAAAAGGGCGATTAGGATTGGAAGACCGCAGCTACCCTCAAGCAGATTTTATGTGGAAAGCTTACGAGGTAGCGAACAAGGTAGACGTAAAATCAATAATTCAAGCGGGCGCAGAAGGTAAGAACATCAAATTACGGCTAGATGAACAACGTATCAATGCTATCAAGACCTTTAAGCAATCTTATGTCGCTTTGTAAAGGCTATACCAATACATTCCATCGCCGCCAACAAAGGTTAATCGAATAAACGCTGCCCTAAACTAGATTAGTCCTCTATAATTGCAGCAATTACGTTTATCGCCTTCTACACCTACGGAAAAATATGTTTGAAGAATTAGAACTTGACGAAAAACTCTGTCAAGCAGTGGCCGAAATGGGATATTCCACCCCAACTAGTATTCAGTCTTTAGTCATTCCACCAGCAATGGAAGGACAAGACATTCTAGCCAATGCCCCAACAGGCACTGGAAAAACAGCAGCGTTTTTACTACCCGCCTGTCAATTTTTATTGGACTTCCCAAGACAACATCCCGGCTCCTGCAGGATACTAATTCTAACCCCAACAAGAGAACTTGCGCTGCAGGTTTATGAGCAAGCATTACAAATCACAAAACACACTGATTTAGTGTGTGGTGTAATTACCGGCGGCATCAATTATGGCACTGACAGGGAAACACTGGAAAAGAACTTAGATATTTTAGTCGCCACACCAGGCAGATTATTTGAACATATTGAAAAAGAGAGTTTTGATTGTCGAGATATTGAAAGCCTCGTTCTAGATGAAGCTGATCGTATGCTAGATATGGGGTTTTCAGCAATTGTAAATCAAATTGCGGCAGAAGCCCGTTGGCGTAAACAATCCATGTTGTTTTCTGCAACACTTGAAGGTGCTGGTATTGCAAGATTTGCCAAAGATTTACTAACCAATCCAGTATTATTGGAAGCCAACCCAAGCCGAAAAGAGCACGCTAAAATCTTACAGTGGATTCATCTAGCCGATGATCCCGCGCATAAATACAACTTGCTGAAAAGCATATTAAGCAATCAAATCCAGTCAGCAGTGGTGTTTGTTAAAACCAGAGACAGACTTAATCAACTCAAACAAATGCTCGAACGAGACGGCTTTTCTATCTCTTGGCTACAAGGGGAAATGCCTCAAGATAAACGCAACAGTGCATTACAACGATTCAAAGACGGTGAAATCAACATATTGTTAGCAACCGACGTGGCGTCTAGAGGTATTGATGTAGATAACATCAGTCATGTAATCAATTATGATTTACCGCGTAGCGCAGATATTTATGTACATCGCATTGGTAGGACAGGCCGCGCAGGCAAAAAAGGCACTGCAATTTCATTAGCAGAAGCACATGAGATGGGTATCATTGCCAAGATTGAACGTTATACCAAACAGCGCTTAAAGCGCCGTGTTATTGAAGATTTACGTCCTAAAAATAAAGAAGCGAAACCACCGGTTAAAAAGAAAAAGCCGAAGTCAGAGAAAAAGAAAATTAAACGACCTAAAAAGAAAAAATAATTAGTTCGACGCAGCAATTTAGACTTTGTTTCAAGGGTATTAAGTTTTATAGTCCTGTTAGCGCAAAAATCATATTATAATTAAGTCAAATGCCGTGCAGTTTCGAGATGTTAAGTTGATATATTACAAGGGGTTCTACTATTAAAAAGGTTTTTGAGATCACCCAAGCAAACTTACGTGATAAAACTGATTTAATTTACAGAAACGTGCTATTTGGTTTATTTGGTAGTTTTTGTACTGCCGCTTTTTTGGTTTTTGCTTTAGAAGCCCCTAATACCTTTAGTCTAAAAGTCATTTGGTTTATAGCTGTATCCATTCTTACAACAATCAGATTAGCTGATTGGTCTTACTGGTACTTCAAACTGAACAAGACCCGCTATGATGCACGTTCGGCTAAAAATCGGGTAGTGTTAGGAATAACCGCAGTGGCATTGATGTGGTGTATCTACTCTGTCGGCTTTTATGACAGTATGGATACATTGGAATTAGTTGTCACTTTCACTGTATTGTGTACGCTCTCAAACGGCGCAATAACTGTCATTGCGGGTGATAAAAAAGCTGCAATATTATTTTCAGTGCTACTGTTAACTCCCGTCTCATTAATGGCTATTTTCTCTGGCGAAAATCTGCACTTTTATATTGGTTGTTTGGGCTTGCTATACAACGTTGTAATTGTCGTCTCAGCATATAGAGCCGCAAGAATGACGGAAGACACAATAAAACTGCGCAATGAAAATACTCAGTTAATTGAGAAAATGCACGAAGAAATAGCGCAAGTTGATGAAGTCCATGGAAAATTATCTGAAGCCTATAGCCGGTTAAATGTGACTAACGAATCGCTAGAAAAAGAAGTGGTTCGACGCACGGAAGAAATCCGGGCCTTATCCAGTCTTGATCCCCTTACGCAACTCTTTAACCGTTCTGCATTCATTGAGCAGTTATCCACAATATCAACTAAAAGCATACAAAGCGGACACTCGGTCGCGTTGTTATTTATCGATCTTAATGGCTTTAAGAAAGTAAATGATACCCTTGGCCACAAAATTGGTGATGCGGTTTTAGTTGAAATAGCGGGACGTATTGGTGCGTTCGCAAATGACTATCAAGCAGGTCGCTGGGGAGGGGACGAATTTTTAATGGCGTTACCTTACGCCGACAAAGAAACCGCTGTTTCGGTGGCAAATGCGCTGCAAGCACGAATATCGCAACCATTAGACATAATGTCCAACCAGCTTCATTTAAGCGCGACTATTGGCATAGCCATGTTGCCTGAGCATACATCGAACGAAACTGAGCTAATTCAATTGGCCGACTTCGCCATGTTTGAGCAAAAGAAATTGCATTTAACGTCGCCAAGAATGTTTACCCACGACTTATTTGAAAATCTTAAAAATATCGAAAATTTGCGTGATGGTTTGCAAAATGCGATTAACAATAAGCAGCTTTACTTATGCTATCAACCTATTGTGCAATGTAAAACCAAGCAACCCTGGTCATTCGAAGCACTGTTGCGTTGGCAGTTTGGTAGTGAGTTAATTCGCCCTGATATATTTATCCCGTTAGCAGAACAGTCAGGCTTAATCCATGAGATTGGAGCGTGGGTGTTAAACCGCGCATGTATTGATGCCAGTCAATGGCAACATAGCCCTAATGCGTCAGTTTCAGTAAACGTTTCAATCATTCAATTATTAGATGATGACTTTATTTATATCTTGGACAAAGCACTGAAAACCAGCAAATTAGCACCTGAGCGTTTGCACCTTGAAATTACCGAATCTATGTTTGCCGATAATAAAGTGAAGGTAAAAGAGCGCTTAAATGCAATTAAGGATAGAAACGTTCAGGTTTCAATAGATGATTTTGGCACCGGCTATTCATCACTCAGCCAGCTGCAAACATTAAATTTTGATACGATAAAAATAGACCGCTCCTTTGTACTTAATATGTTGCAAGGTGGTGAAGCTATTATTAGAGCGACTCTGTTTATTGCTAACGAATTTGGCAGCAAGACAGTAGCTGAAGGCGTAGAGTCTCTGCACGAAGCCGAAAAGCTAAGTGAGATGGGAGTGGATTATCTTCAAGGTTTTCTTTTTGCAAAACCTATGATAAATGATGATTTACGCCAATGGGTAGAAAGAATAGATACCCAACAACCGCAAGATTAAGCACCTAAGTTAATATGTAATAACTCGAGTATTTAACCAAACTATTTTTCAATTATAGCGATTAGAGCAGCGTTATGGCCCAACTATATTTTTACTATTCAGCGATGAATGCAGGTAAATCGACCTCATTATTGCAGTCCGCTTACAACTACCAAGAACGCGGCATGCGTGCTGAAATTTTCACCGCTGCGCTTGACGACAGATACGGTATTGGCAAAGTAGCTTCAAGAATCGGATTAAAAGCTGATGCACACCTTTTTAATCAACAAAGTGATTTATTTGAACGTATCAGCCAACTGACAGAGCAGGGAAAAATAGATTGTTTATTCATAGATGAGGCACAATTTTTAACCAAGTCCCAAGTAAAACAGTTAACCAAAGTAGTGGATCAACTCAAAATCCCCGTACTAGCCTATGGTCTGCGTACTGACTTTTTAGGTGAAACATTTGAAGGCAGTCATTATCTGCTAGCGTGGGCTGATAAAATGTTCGAACTAAAAACCGTCTGCCATTGCGGTAAGAAGGCAAACTTTGTTGTTCGCTGGGACGAAAATGGAAACCCGGTAAAACAAGGAGCGCAAGTTCAGGTTGGTGGCAATGACACCTATGAGTCTATGTGCCGTAAACACTTTACCCAATTAGTTTGGTGATAAGAACAGCGTTTGAATTAAGCCAGATCCCCTCAGAATGGTATTACTGAGGTAATCTAGTTAATCGTTTTTAATGCTTACGCACCTGTTTTAATATCATCTAAATGGTATTTATCAATCAATGAATACAAGGTTGGTCTAGTGACACCGAGTAATTCGGCGGTTCTCGACATATTCTTTTCTGATTGATAATAAGCTCGACGAATTGCACGACTTTCGGCTAGCTCCCGTACTTCTCGAAGATTCAAACTATCTACCGCGTCATCACCATCTTCACGAACCATTAAGCCAAGATCATCAGCTTGAATTGTGCTCCCTTCAGCTAAAATGACGGCAGACTTAAGTTTGTTTTGTAATTCTCTGATATTTCCTTTCCATTTGTGCTGCAACATAGCTTTCACTGCACCATCACTTAACCCTTTTACCTTAGTTCCAAACTCTTCGTTGTATTGGTTTAAAAAGGTTTTCGCGAGCAGAATTACGTCATTTTCCCGATCTCGAAGAGGCGGGATACTAATGATAATTTCCCCCACACGGTAGAATAAATCTTCTCGGAAAGTTTGCTCTGTCACCATGTCTTGTAGATTGCGATGGGTTGCACAAATAACGCGAATATCGACCGGAATTTCACTTCTTCCCCCTACTCGTTCAATTACTCGCTCCTGCAAAAAACGTAACATTTTGGCTTGTAAACCAAGTGGCATATCTCCGATTTCGTCTAGGAAGACTGTCCCACCTTGGGCCGTTTCGATTTTACCAAGCGTGGTTTTGTTTGCGCCGGTAAATGCCCCTTTTTCATATCCAAACAATTCACTTTCTAACAAGTTTTCTGGAATCGAAGCACAGTTAATCGCAACAAAAGGTTTGTCTTTGCGTAAACTGTGATCGTGAATACTGCGAGCAAATACTTCTTTACCAGTACCACTTTCACCCAATAGAAGCGTACTAATATCCGTTTGTGCTATTTTTTCCGCTTTACGGCTAACCAATTGGATACATTCACTATTGCCAATAATTTTGCTCATCGAAGATGACGTTTTGGCAAGTTGTCTGTTTTCCAATTCGAGATTATATAAATTTGCGGCACGGTTAATTAATATCTGGATCGTGTCAGAATCGATTGGCTTCTGATAAAAGTCGTATGCGCCTAAAGCTACTGCTTTAAGCGCGTTCTCTTTGTCATTATTACCTGTGACCACGATGACTTTTGTTTGCGGGGACAGCGCCAGAATTTCCTCTAAGGCCGCTAGTCCCTCCGAGGCATTAGCCGGATCGGGTGGTAAACCTAAATCGAGTGTCACTACTTTGGGTTCGAATCGGCGCAATTGGTTGATTGCTGATTGACGATCTTCGGCAAAAACTACTTCGTAATCGCTTAAGCTCCATTTAAGCTGTTTTTGGATACCTAAGTCATCATCAACTACTAATATTCTATCCACGTATTTTGGGTCCCTTTTTTAAATGATTATTCTGCAGGAAATTTCAGTGTGAATACTGTTCCTTTTTGCTCCTCACTTTGGACTTTAATACTGCCGCCCAATTTTTCTACGAAATTTTTGGCATCGTAAGCACCAATTCCCATTCCGGCATTACCTTTGGTGGTGTCGAATGGTTTAAATAAGCGATTTTCAATGAATTCTTGACTCATCCCTTCACCCGAGTCTTCAATAGTAACAACAAGAAAACGTTGGTCAACGCTCATATCAACACTAATGTTAACTTTCCCGTCATTACTAGTTGCTTGCTGTGCATTACTGATAAGGTGATACATAACATTACAGAATTTTTCTTCATCTATCACCAGTTGTTTTTCGTCAATGACATTTAATTTAGGTGTGGGTAAATTTCCTGCACATTTTTTATCAATTACGGTACTGATGCTGGTAGAAACGTCACACAGTCTTTCGCTACTTCTTTGCGCTTCTTTCTTATCAGTAAGTTGACGAAGCATCTTGTCCATACGTGCTTTAGTGTGCCATAAGGTTTCGAATGTATCGTCGATAAACTCAGGATTATCTTTATGTTGCTCAGCATTAGCTAAAATTAAATCGATTTGCGCTAACACATTTTTCAAATCATGCAGGACAAATGCAGACATTCGGTTAAATGCCGCAAACTGCGCATTCTCTGCTACCTCTTTACTGGCCTCATGATGGAATACATAACTGGAGATTTGTGCTGTTACGGCAGTTAAATAATCACGTAACTCCCAATTTAGCTTGCGTACCGATTGATCGCTATTCATCACCGCTAGACCCCAAAGCGCTTCAGCTTTATATATGGGCAATACGATTTGAAATGAACACTCATTTAATAATGCATGATTTAATTTGAGACCTTCGTAAATAAATGGCTGATAACGTAACTCTTCAATATCGATTACCCAGTCTTTTTGTTGACAATAAATAGCAAGCTCATCTAGTAGTTGACACTCTCTAGGCGTTAAATCCGGATGATTGATTTGCGCCTTAATATTCAGTGAATGCCCTTCTTTTTTTAACAGAATACCAGAGTGATATTCGATTGCCTGAATCCACCCCTTGATGGCATTTTCATATACTTTAGGGATACTAGATTCGTTGGAAGCGAGTGCATCTGTTAATTTTAACCATTCGATTCGATAGTCAAATTGGTTAACAAAAAAATGTTTGGTTATAAAGACCCTAATTTTAATCCGCAAGCTGTTAGACAAGAATAAGGTCATCAAAAGCGCTGTCGACAACACAATCAACAGAATCTGAATGGTGACGCCCCACTCTCCACCAACAAATTTCACGAAATAGCCTAACATGGCCATGATAAACAGATAAATTCCTGCAACCATTAACAAGGAACTGTGCAACACGATTTCTCGCGAAATGAATATATCCACTCCCCAATGTTTGATACGTCTGATCGCCAACACTAAAAATGGCAACAACGCGGTATAGACATATCCCCTAGCAGCAATGTAATTAACTTCTAATCCACCGACCATAGTGGCATTGGCATAAGTGACAAACTCGAATAAATTGGTTGCCCCTAAGTACAGTACCAATGGTTTATAAGCCCATTTATTTTCTCCCGCTTGCCTGTATAGTAATTCCAGAATGACTAAGACTTGCAGCGCAATTATTGTCTGTGCCAAAAAACGCCAACTTACATCAATAGGCACTAAATATGGCAATAAAATAGATGCAACGGGAACTGACAACATCACAATTGAAAACGGACGAACTAAGACGTCCTTTAGACTACGAAAATCGTGTTTAATGCAGGCAAGTAAGAATATGAGCCAGATACTTTGTTTGATAGAGTCAAACAAAAATAAGTTTTCTAACTCTATTGGGCCGAACAACAAATTGATATGAAATAAAGACCAGGCAGCCGTGCCAGCAGTCGCCAAAATGAGTAGATATTTGACAAGCCCAGCCTTTCGAACAGTAAATAACAGCAACAACAACAAGCTGTAGCTAACGACACCTAATCCAAACCCGAAATCAGCAATCATGATTTATTAACTTCCATGCACGCATCTCACCATTTAACTAATTGCAACTACAGCTTCGCTATGAATGCTGACTATTTAATGTTTTGCGTTATTAACGTTTCTTCAATACCAGACTACCAATTGAATATCCTGCGCCAAACGAGCAAATTAAACCATAGTCGTCAGGCTGTAAATCTTGATGATATAAATGGAACGCTATGATTGATCCCGCAGAAGCGGTATTGGCGTAGCGATCTAAAACGATAGGGGCTTCTTCTAACTGCGCGTCTCTGCCTAACAACCGTTTGGTAATTAGAGTATTCATATTGATGTTTGCTTGATGCAGCCACCAGCGTTTAACATCAACTGGCGTCAATTCGTGTTGTTCTAAATGATCGGCAATGTGCGCTGCTGCCATCGGACAAACTTCTTTAAATACCTTACGACCTTCCTGATGAAATAACTTATCAGGACCATAAGGTGATGTATCAAACGCTCGGCTCATGTAACCAAAATTAGAACGAATATTACTGGAAAAATCAGTCACCGCTTTTGTGCTTAAAATATTAAACTGGTGTTCACTGGTTGCAGTATTCTGATGTTCGACGACCAAAGCAGTGGCAACATCACCAAAAATAAAATGACTATCCCTATCCTGATAATTAATTTGCGGAGAAACTAACTCAGGATTAATAACCAATACACATTTTGCGGTTTCAGCCGCAATCATTTCGTAAGCTCTATGCACGCCAAAAGTCGCCGCAGAACACGCCACTAACATATCAAATCCAAACCCTTTGATTCCCAAAGCTCCCTGCACTTCAATGGCAATGGCGGGATATGAGCGTTGGGTATACGCACAGGAAACAATAACTGCATCGATATCAGCAGCGGTTTTATTTGCTGCCTTCAAGGCTTTTTTAGCTGCATCTAGGGCAATTTCAGCTTGATGGGAAATCTCATCATCTTTGCGTTCAGGTATATTCGGTCGCATCCGTTCAATGTCTAATACACCGTCTTTAATATAAATATGGCGACTTTTAATGCCAGATGCTTTTTCAACAAATTCTGCGCTAGAAAATGGTTTTGCATCTACCTCTCCGGCTTCAATTTGGGCGGCATTATCTCGATTAAATTTTTCTGCATATGCGTTATAGCTATCTACTAATTCGCTATTAGAAATACTGTTAGGGGGTGTCCACAACCCTGAACCACTGATCACGATCTGTTTAGTCATGTAATAAAATCCAATGTCTTGCTACTGCAAATATAAACTGTCTAAGCTTAGCGTTTTCACAGTCAAATGTCATTGTACATAGGTGTGCAATTTGTGTGATGGATTAAAACGCAAAAAAATACCGCTTCAAGTGCGGTATTTTTAGACAGATTATAGACTCGCAATGAGTTTAGAACATGTACGCCTCAGCATTAGATAGTAGTTGCTTAGGGCTCATTTTATCTTTTACGCAAGACTGTATATCTTTATTTTTAAATACATAGATACGGTCTTCAGCTCCGCTTTTTTCAGCTGAGCCAAGTTTCGACAAAATAAAGCTGACATTTTCATCATCTGGCAGCGCTTTAATACCGTTCCCATACTTACATAACGTGCTCGCTACATTGTCTTCAAAGTGACTCAAAAAAGCACTGTACTGCTGTTTTCTTTGGGCTAGTTTTTGTTCAGCTTGTTGCTTTTGTTCAGCCTCTAATTGCTTAGAATATTTATCCACATCTTTTTGACGTTTTTTAAGTTCGGCAATTTCTGCTTCTAGCTCCGCTTTTTGTTCATTTAATCTTTCTTTGTGTTCAGCGTCAGCACTGCGCATTTCAAACTCGATATCACGTAATCGGCGTTTGTACTCGCGTTCCTCCCAAGCAAACTCGCGTTCTTGATGGTGTAACTCACGTAACTTCTCTCTTGCTTCGCTTATTGCGCCATTGGCTAAGCGCAAAGACTCTTCAACCACTTCACTCCATTGCTCATCATCAAATTCAATAAACACATTCTGATCATGATCGCCAGCAATAGGCAACGGTGGCAAAGGAGGAATTGGTGCAATTTCAGGCATCCCCCCATCTGAGTTAAACGAAAATGCAAATTCTCGATGGTGCGCACTGCTTGTAAGTTCAAACACAACGCCTTGACCTGAAAGATACGTCACGTCTATACCTCTTAGCTTGATGCCTTTCTTATCAGTGCTCTGAAGCAGAGACGTCTGCATGATACTACTCATAATCTGCAATTCTTTTTGCAGTTCAGGTAAATTGGTTTTTGCCCAAACATTACTTGAAGATGCGCCTAACAAAGCTGTCGCAATCGCCGTTAGCAAACTCAATTTTTTTACTCGATATTTAATGTTCATTATTGATTACCTCTTAATCTTGCAAATTTGTGTCGTTGTTAATGGGTAGCCACGGCTTATCATTCGGACCTTGATAAATAGCGTTTTGCAGTTGGTTTAGTTGCCGTGTATAGAAAATTTGGTCGTCGTTGCGCTGTTCGTTAATAAATTTAATCAATTCGCCAAAATCTTCTTTACGTTCTTGCCGACTAGAAGCCAACAGATACTTGGTTAATTGCGTGCTAGCATCTAATTGTTGCTCTCGCAACGACATCGCGTAGTGGCTAAGTGCTTCATTTTGCTCAGACTTAAACTCCGCCAATCGTTGCGCTACTATTTGTTCCACATCGGTGTTTGTAGATTGAAAACCAAACGTGACTTTGCCATTTTCCACACTCGCTTCAAATCCGCTAAACACCAATAAAATCGCCACTATTGACAGCGCACTTGAAAATGCCGGCAGCCCTTGCCATTGCCACCATTTAGGAGGAGCTTGATAATCAAAGCTGGCATTTCTATTCCAATTAGGTACTTCAGCTGCGGGGTAATCTTGGGCTAACAAGCTTGTCTGATTCGCCACTTCCACCTGAGATGCAAACTCAGCATTTTCGGTACATAATTTTTCAAATTGCTGTTGTTGCTCAGCGGTCAATGTCCCTTGCATCCAGATAGCGAGCAACTCAGATTCGTTTAACTTAGGCATATTCAACCTCCAATAAATTTTTTAGCTTTGACAAAGCACTGTACATCCGAGATTTTGCAGTATTGGACGAAATCCCTAACTGCTCAGCTATTTCTTCGAATGTAAATTGACCAAAAAATTTCAGTTCAATCACAGCTTTTTGTGCCAATGGCAAGTGTTGCATGGCGTTTACTAATTGATTCGCGTTCTGAGAAGTGACCATTGAGGACTCTAGACACGGATCTGCACTTTCAATTTCAGGACTATCTTCCAGGGCCTGATTGGGTTTCTTACGGCGATAAAATTCAATACAACGATAATGGGCAATTTTAAATAACCAGCCTTTAAAACTGCCTTCTCCACGGTAATGACTTAAATTACGAAACACCGAAATAAACACTTCTTGCATCAAATCTAAAGCATCTTCACGCGTACCCGTCATTCGAATACCGTAATTAAACACTTGTGATTCATAGCGTTTTATCAAATTGAGCCAGGCACGTTTACTTCCTTTCAGTGCGCTAGCTATCAACTGCTCGTCGCTTTTTTCAAACACTTATTTAGGTTCCATTTATCTACTTGTTATTAAAGTCGTTGTAACGTTTTAAATAGTTTGAATAAAATGAAATTTATTTTATAAGGTGGGAATCGGCATTAATGGTGCTAGCAACTCTGCTAACATTCGGAATAATCGAACGCGTGTTGTTCCTGTGCGCCAAACCAAACCAATTTCTCGATATGCGTTATCTTCTGCGGGCATAGACACTAACTGCGAAGTATTCAAAATGTGATGTTTAATTGCTAGCTCTGGCATGAATGTAAACCCTTGTTTGCTATTTGCCAGTTGCACTAGTGTATGCAAACTCGAGGCGGCCAACGAATTTACTTGTTCTGAATTCTGCAAACGACATGCGCTCACGGCATGCCCTGTCATGCAATGCTCGCGTTGTAGAAGAAACACACTTTCTTTAGGTAACGCCGCCACATCCATGGGCTGAGGAAGAGAGCTGACAAGATCACTATGGGCAATTAAATGAAAAGGATCATGCCCAATTACAAGCTGCTTACAGCCTGGGGTTTCCATAGGTAAAGCCAGAATAAGCAGATCCAATACACCGTCATTTAATTGCCTTAGTAAGTTTTCAGTTGTGTCTTCCTGCAGCTTTAATTGCAGGTCCGGAAAGTTGGTCTTCACGACATCTAACACGCCCATAAAGATAAATGGTGCGATAGTTGGAATTACGCCGAGTTTTAATTTTCCTGCTTGCCAGTTGCCTGCGGTCTGCGCAAAGTCTATTAACTCATTCGTATCATTTAATATCTTTTTACTGCGTTCAACTAACTCTAAACCAAAGGGTGTAAAGACAAATGTTTTGTGATCTCGTTCTAATAACTGACAGCCAAATTGTTCTTCAAGATTTTGAATCGCGGTGCTTAATGTAGATTGGCTAACGTAACACAGCTGTGCTGCTTTATTAAAATGCTGAACTTCGTGTAAAACGACTAAATAATGGAGGTGTTTTAAATTAGGCCACTTCATATTTTTCTACTAAAAAATTGATTACAAAATCCAGTTTAAATCAGTTTTTTTAATATTCAAGTCAATAAAAAACGGCATTGATGCCGTTTTTCAAAAAGATTATATGTTCAAAACAAATTTTGGCTAGCCAGCAAAAATTCCTTTGAGCATAAAGAAGAACACGATAGATAGCGCTGCACCCGCTGGCAAAGTGACCACCCATGAAATAACGATGTTACGCACTACGCCTAGGTTTAATGCAGCAATACCTCTTGCCATGCCCACTCCCAATACTGCACCCACAAGAGTTTGCGTAGTTGAAATGGGTAAACCTGTACCAGAAGCAAGCACAACCGTGGTCGCTGCAGCAAGCTCTGCCGCAAATCCACGGCTTGGGGTTAAATGGGTAATACCGTTACCTATGGTACGGATAACTCGGTGTCCGAACAAAGCTAACCCAGAGACAATACCAATCGCCCCTAAAGGTAAAATCCACCATGCTAGTGCTGCCTTTGCAGCAATTTCACCACCGCTATTAACGACAGATACAACTGCAGCCAGAGGACCGATAGCATTTGCAACGTCATTTGAACCATGCGCAAAAGCCATACAACAAGCAGTTACAATCATCAAAATTGCAAACACTCTTTCCACATTACTAAAGTGCATTGATCTGTCTAAGCTTTCGTCAAATTTAATTCGATTAATATAAACACGGCCTATTATTGCAACAACAATAGCGATAATGACTGAAATAACATTTGCTTCAAGCGTGGTAAAATTTAACCCTACGTGCTTTAAACCCTTGGTAATAGTAACAAGAGACATGACAAAGCCAGCAAATGCCATATAAAAAGGAACATAACGTTTTGCATTTTTAAACGGATTATCAGTATCAAAAATCAGACGTTGTGCACTCATAAAGATCAGAAACGCGATAAACCCGGAAATCGCAGGAGTTACAACCCAACTTCCGACGATACCACCGACTTTGGCCCATTCCACTGATTCAGAGCCTACACCTACAGCTGCAAAACCGACTATCGCGCCAATTATTGAATGTGTGGTCGACACAGGCCAACCAAGATACGATGCGACTGCTAACCAGACACCGGCTGAGAATAATGCTGCTATCATCCCAAATACGAGTAAATCTGGCGTATCTATAAAGTAACTTGTATCTATAATGCCTTTACGAATGGTTGAGGTTACTTCCCCTCCCGCGAGATATGCACCAGCAAATTCAAACACCATAGCGATAAATATTGCTTGTTTAATAGTCAGAGCTTTAGAACCAACAGATGTTCCCATCGCATTTGCGACGTCATTGGCACCAACCCCCCAAGCCATCAAAAATCCCACAACAGCCGCCATAACAATTAGGACAAAGCCGTAGTCATTAATTATTTCCATAGAGGTATACGCCTTATTTAACCTGCTAACATCAATTCAAGTCTCGCTCCGACACGCTCTGCGGTGTCAGCTAATTGACCGACCCATTCAATGATGCTGTACAAAAACATAACATCTACAGGATTTATGCCTGACTCAATTTTCAGTAGAGAACTGCGAATCTCGCGCTGCATACTATCAGTCTCATCTTCTATTTGATCTAGATGCGAAATCATTTTTTCGACTAAATCAACTTCTCTGCCTTTAAAACCCGCTTCGAGAAGCTCATCTAACTCGTTGATGACTTCCTTTGCTTGGGTTGACGCAGCTAAACATTTTAATAAATACGCATTAAACGATTCTTGCAATACTTCAGGTATCTGCAATTGTCGACCAATGATACGTCCAGAAATATCTTTAGCCTTATTAGCCAATTTATCCTGTTCGGTTATTAACGTCAGAATATCCTGACGTTGAATTGGCATAAACAACCCAGTCGGCAAATTAGCGCGAAGCTCTCGCTTAACATTGTCGGCCTGTTTTTCCAATTGCGATATTTGTTGTTGCACTTTTTCAGCTTGCGTCCAATCACATTGAAAAACGCATTCGAAAAAAGGAGCAAGGAGTTGAGTGCACTGATCAACCAGATCTATATGATCTTCTATGGGCTTCAGTGGTGACTTAGCAAACACACCAAGAAAAGAGTTTGTTGACATTATATTCTCGTAATAAATTGAATTAGCCATTTCTGAAGCGTAGATCATACGCGAAAGACTATCCTGTTTATATGACATTTTTATGACTACTTTCAGCCCTTTATATTATTGGCTTCCAAGCAAATCGTCACAAAATCGAAAGTGCTCAAATAAGCACCTAAAAAAGCGAAAAAATTACCCGTTTATTTCGACTAGGTGTGTCGATTATCTGAACCATTAACTAAAAACATAACGTACTCACATACGTTTTTACAGCGATCACCGATACGCTCAAAAGAACGCAACGCCCAAAGCACTTCAAGCCAGTTTTCTAACTCATCAGAATGCTGTTGCATTTCTAAAATAGTGATACTTAGTAAATCTTTGTATTGCGCATCAATCTCTTCGTCATTTTGATACGTTTGTTGCGCGGCTTCTAAATCTAGTCGCGCAAAAGCATCTAACGTATCTTTTAGCATAGCCAGTACATGTTCGCCAATTACCAACATATTCGATTTAAGACTATCAGAATCAGGGACTTTTGAACTTGAAATTAATTTCGCTATCCGTTCAATTTCATCGCCCATACGTTCTATGTCTGCAATTGCCTTAGCAATAGTCATAATCAAACGTAGGTCACTAGCAGTTGGATGACGACGAGCAATGATGCGCATACACTCTTCGTCAATCTGTATTTCCATAGAGTTAATTTCTTTATCGTTGATGACCACTTTTTCGGCAAGGCCAGCATTATTGGTTTTTAATGCCTGTAAAGTGTCGTTGAGTTGCTGTTCAAGCAATCCCCCCATGGTCAACACAGAGTTTTTTAAATTCTCTAACTCTTTATTAAATCCAACAGAAATATGGGTATTAATTTCAATATAGGCCATAAACTTCTATCCGTAACGCCCGGTTATGTATGATTCTGTGCGTTTCTGCTTGGGCATAGTAAATAAACTGTCGCTGTCTGAATATTCAATCACCTTACCCTGATGGATAAACGCAGTATAGTCTGATACACGTGCGGCTTGCTGCATATTATGGGTAACAATAATCACAGTGTGCTGAGCTTTCAATTGATTCAATAGCTCTTCAATATGCAAAGTTGCTAACGGATCTAACGCGGAAGTGGGCTCATCCAGCAACAATATTTCGGGCTTTAAAGCTAAAGCGCGAGCGATAACCATACGTTGTTGTTGCCCACCAGACAAAGTCAGAGCTGATTCAAATAATCTATCCCTTACTTCAGTCCACAAACCAGTTTCCCTTAAAGCTTGTTCAACTGCATCATCAAGTTTACGTCGCTCATTTACACCTTGCAGTTTTAACCCATAAGAAACATTGTCGAAAACAGACATAGGGAACGGATTCGGTTTTTGGAACACCATTCCAACTTGTGTCCGCAGCGTCGCGACGTTTTGCTTACGATGATAAATATCTTGCCCTGAAATAATAACCTGTCCACTGACTTCGCAATCATGAAGTAAGTCGTTCATACGATTAAAACAACTAATAAGACTCGACTTTCCGCAACCACTTTGACCAATTAGGGCAGTAACTTGATTTTTAGGGATCGCCATATTGACATCTTCAAGCACCTGCTTTTGACCAAAATGCAAATTGAGTTGTTTAACTTCTATTGCGATTTGTTCCGGTTTCAGATTATTGACATCTAACTTGTCATGTTCAAATAGTTTTAACATGCATTCCTACATTCTAATTTTGTGCGTATTGTTTACGAAGTCGGTTACGAATAAAAATCGCGATTAAGTTCAGGCTCAACACAATTAACAGCAACAACAAACAGCATGCAAATATAAATGATGAGCCATTTCCAATATTCTGACTATGAAAAGCACCGTCATATATTAGGACGCCCAAATGCATAAACTGCCGCTGTAAATGTACAAAGGGGAATTCAGTGTCTACAGGCAAAGCTGGTGCAAACTTTACCGCCCCGACCAACATTAAAGGTGCAACTTCCCCCGCTCCTCTGGCGATAGCCAAAATGACGCCGGTCATGATGCCAGGACTTGCGATGGGTAAAATCATCTTAAATATTGTTTCGGCTTGAGTCGCCCCTAAAGCATAACTGCCATCACGCAATGACTGAGGTACTCTTCGTAATCCTTCCTCAGTGGCTACTATCACGACCGGTAGTGTCAATATAGCCATTGTTAATGACGCCCAAAAAATGCCAGGCGCGCCGAAAGTCGTGGAATTGAGATCGTCGCCAAATAAAATGTTATCGATACTTTCGCCGACAACAAAAACAAAAAAACCAAGTCCAAATACACCATAAACGATAGAGGGCACACCCGCCAAGTTATTGACTGAAATTCGAATCAGTGCAGTTGTTTTATTCTGTGGCGCGTATTCATATAAATACACTGCTGCTAATACACCAAAGGGTGTGACTAAAATAGTCATCAGCAGAACCATGACAATGGTCCCAAACAGCGCCGGAAAAACCCCACCCGAAGTGTTATTCAATTTTGGAGCGTCACTGATAAACGAACCAAATGCGGACAACGCAAAAAGGAATTTTTCTCCCACATTCATTTCATTCGGATAGTAAAACTCACTAACGTTCTGCATGAATAGTGGATAAGACGTGTTGTCTGCGAATTCGACTGATAACACGTAGCCATCCAACTTTCGTTCAACATTCTCGATCACGTCCTGCAACTGATAATAACGCTTGGCTAACTTTACTCTGGCGGGAGCATCTTCATCTACACCACGTTTATCCATTGCAGCAAGGCCACGGTGAATATCTGCCAATTCGCCTTGGCGCACAAAATTTATGGTTTGAAGATACTCATCAATCTGCTCAGTGACTTTAGCAAATTGCTCTATACCGACTCGTTTGCCTTGAAAATCAGTTATCGAGGTAACTTTTGCGATTACCGAACCACCATTTTTTAACGCAACCACCGCCACGCTAGGAGCCGCTTCACTACTAATAATGTTAGATTCATTTAAAGTAAGCTGCCCATCAAAGAGCTGTTCGGGTGAGGAATAACGAAAATGCAACAGCTCCTCGTCTACACGCATGGTTTTCGCGTCTAACCTAACAAAATGAGTTTGCAAGGTTTCATCTTGCCTCTTGTAAACAATAGTATGAATGTTTTGCGGCCAGAAAAAATTCCCACCTCGAATAAAAATGAAAAACGATAGTGCCACCAGCACCAGCACTAAAAACGCGGCAACCGCTGCAGTTGCACTGGTTATCATCGATTGTTTTTGTGCTAGGTTAAACTTCCACTTATCCATGCTGATAATTTTTCCGTAACCATTGGCGTAACAACTCGGCCAGCGTATTCAAAACAAACGTAAACGAAAACAACACAAGTGCCGTTAAAAATAGAATTTGATAGTGGCTGCTACCCACTTCAGATTCAGGCAGTTCAATCGCTAAATTAGCTGTTAGCGTGCGCAGGCCAGATAAAAAATCCCAATTCGCCACCGGCGTATTTCCAGTTACCATAAGTACTATCATGGTTTCCCCAAATGCGCGTCCTAAGCCTAATGCAACGGCGCTCAATATACCTGGGTAAGCCAGTATCAACACCACATTTCGAAGTGTTTGTAACTTAGTCGCACCTAACGCCAAAGAGGCCTGTTTCAAACTGTGTGGTACCTCATATATCGCATCTTCAGCAAGAGAATAAATACTCGGAACTATAGCAATACCCAGTGCCAAGGCGACCACGATGGTACTTTTATTCATATTTTCCAGTTTATCGATGGGGATTAACCAATGATCCTGCAAATTGCTTGAAGCTACAGTTATCGAGTCGGTCACCATATAAACGAAGAAACCTAATGCGACGAGTAGAATAGAAGCAATAGGTAATTCCCAGCCTTGTTTAAACTGCTGAGGCAAACGCTCTACCAGAGGATGGTGCAGTAGAGCGAATAAAAACAGTACCAAAGGAATCATCACTACAAATAAAAGCAGCGACAGAATAAATTGCTCTGCTAACGGCGCTAACCAAATTGCTGCAATAAAACCTAAAACAACTGATGGGATAGCCTCAAGTATTTCAATGCTAGGCTTTATCCAGTTACGTAATTTTACCGGTGCAAAAAAAGCAGTATAAATTGCGGCGCTTAATGCCAATGGAACGGCAATGAGTAGTGCGAGTAATGACGCTTTTAAACTCCCTATGACGAGTGGCACCAAACTGTATTTGGTTTCCTGATAATCGCCTGCAGAGGTAGTTTGCCAAACGTAATCCTGCTCTGAGTATCCTTCATAGGTGTTTTTACCCCACAAAGATTGAAACGTATTCACGCCAGAAATTGATTCAATCTTCCAAGTATCAATTGCATTGCGATTATTTGTGTAAACATAATTCTGACTCAACTGAATCAATGATCCCATGTTGTTTATGAAACCATCACTAACTTGTTCTCCGGTTACATGATTCATTATTTCCAGTTGATTTTTTTCATTGAGGATAAAGGCGGCATTCTCAGTTTGATGGATTAAAATATGACGAGCATAAGTTTCTTTAGTTATGAAGTAGATGGGCTGAAAAACTAATGTTCCTTGATTATTTACAATCCCCCACTTTTGCAAAGTCTTATCCTTCAGTCCAATAAACAAAGAACGTTGACTCGGAAATACATTTAGGTTCGCTATCTCTCGATTGAACGCAATATTATTTACACTACCGGTTAAGACATCCTGAGTAGTTAGTTTTTTATCTTTTACGTAAATAAATTTAGCAATTCGAGGCAGCAGTTTTAGATGCTTCGCATCACTGATTTGAGTGCTATTAATTTCTTCTTTGCTACGACCATCGACACTATAAACTTTCCAAGTATTCTCCTGTCTGACCGACAACATAATTAAATTAGTAGATAACTGAAAATCAAACTGACTAATTGTCGATGACAAAGAAGCTTCCGCGACCGCCAACGTCATTTCCAGTTCAGGAAAAAGTTGTTTATCAACTTGGTTGAGTTTTTCGATTCGCAAAATACCTGCGTGGCTTAAAATCGCTAAATATAATTGCCCTTCGTAAACTTTCACTTTTACCTGATCAGTGCAAAGTAATGGCATTATTTTAGTTTTTGTTAGTTTAGGGGAGGGATCATTATCAGCCTGCGTATAAAAATTTACCCGGCAGTCTTTGTCTAACGTTATGACAGGTACGCGATTAATGACATCCCCCAAATGCAAAATAGTTTCATCGGAGGCAATAGCAAATTGATAATGGGGCTTAACTGACACATCGCGAGTCAATGGTAGAACTTGTGCGATTAAATGCCAAACCAACAACGCCAAGGTCAGCAGAACTAGCCAACCGGACATGGTGATAGCACCAGCAACTAGGCGATTCTTAAATTTCCTTAAACGAACGTTCCTCGCCGTTTGGGAGTTGCTAGATGTTGATTCATCAACAGATGATTGACTCACAAAACTAACCCTGCTTTTGAAATTGTGCTTAGTGTAATGGATATAGACAATCTAGCAAGCGACAATCTGTATAGTCGTATCTACGCTTATTAGTGATATGCTGAAAAATCAACGCTATGATTAATACACGAATTATCAATTGTTTGAGCTATGAAAACTTGCCACCTCCCTCTAGTTGGCGCAATAGAAATAGTTTAGGCTTATTAGAATTAACAGGCAGAAGGTGAAACCAATGAAACCAATGAAACCAATAATTTTAACGTTGATAGGAAAAGATAAACCTGGCTTGGTAGAATCGCTAGCTCAGAAAGTATATTCGTTAGGTGGTAACTGGTTATCCAGTAATTTTTCTTATATGGCTGGTCATTTTGCTGGCTTCGTTGAAGTAGATATTCCCGAAGACAATCATCAAATATTAATAGATTATCTGCACAAGCACCCTCACCTAACCATACATTCGGTCAGTGCCGATGTGGATGCTAACCAAAAATCCGATATCGTGGAAATTGATATCATGGGCAATGATAAACCCGGCATCGTACAAGAACTTACTTCAACCTTGAGCCGTTTTAATATCAATATTGTTAAATTTGAGTCTAGTTGCCAGAGCGCTCCAAATTGGGGGAGTTTGCTATTCAAAGCCCATGCTATTGTGGCTATTCCGGAAGGGTTTCATCTAGATGAACTTTCCGATGCATTAGAAAATATTGCCAATGATTTAGTGGTGGATGTGGATTTACGTTAGTAATTCGCAATGAAATTGCGAACTTTAACAAAACTGTCATACAAACCATGGAACATTCCATCCTATTGAAAAAGCGTGAGAAATATCAGGTAACAAATGTATCCAGAGCAAATCTATTATCCAAAAGAGTTAAGCTGGCTTTCGTTTAATGAACGAGTTTTGCAAGAAGCAGCGGACAAACACAATCCGATTGTGGAACGAATCCGATTTTTGGGCATATTCTCGAGTAATATGGACGAGTTTTATCGAGTTAGGGTTGCAGAAGTAAAACGGCAAATTTATATTCATCTGGAAGAAGGGAACGAACAAGCAGCAGTAAATACCAAACTGTTGATGGAAAAAATCCAACAAAAAGTCATTACCCTTACAGAGTCGTTTGAAAAAGTGTATGACGATGTGTTGATTGGCTTAAAACGATACAACATCCATATCGTAGACAAAAATCAATTAACCCCTTACCAACAAGAGTGGTTAATAAACTATTTTAAAAACAAAATATTACGTCATATTGCGCCAATTTTACTACATAAAAAAGTAAACCTGGTCGATCGCTTAAATGACTTCGGTACCTACCTTTATGTGGCAATTCATAAAAAAGATCGCGCCACTAAATATGCCACGATCGAATTACCCACAGAAGCCATGTCGCGATTTATTCAAATTCCACCTGAAAAAAGTCGCAAGAAAAAGCACATCATCTTAATTGATGACGTAATTCAGCTTTGTTTGAATATCATTTTTAAAGGCTTTGTTGAATTTGATGAAATGGAAGCGTATTCATTCAAAGTGACCCGAGATTCTGAGTACTCGATTAACGACGAAATCGATGAAAGTTTCGTTGAAAAAATGTCGGAAAGTATGAAGCAGCGTTTGATAGCTGAGCCAGTCAGAGTTATTTATGATGCGGATATGCCGCTTGAAATGCTAAAGAACCTGAAAAAACGACTCAAAATAAGTTCATTCGACAGCTTAATTGCAGGCGGTGCATATCGAAACTTCAAAGATTTCATTGGCTTCCCAAATGTAGGGCGAAGTTATTTAGAAAACCCCGCATTACCTGCTATTAATTCTCGTCATTTTACCGATTTTGATACCGCATTTGATGCCATCGCTCACAAAGATATCTTGCTTTATTATCCGTATCATCGCTTTTTGCATTTTACTGAATTTGTGCGCCAAGCGGCATTTGATCCAAGCGTAAAACACATACGCTTGAATATATATCGGGTTGCAACTAAATCGCGTATTGTTAGCTCACTAATTGACGCTGTGGACAATGGTAAAACCGTAACCGTTGTAGTGGAACTGCGTGCTCGCTTTGACGAAGAAGCGAACATTGAGTGGTCTAAAACCATGACAGATGCGGGAATACGCGTAGTGTTAGGTTCTCCATCATTCAAAATTCACAGTAAACTTTGTGTCGTCAGCCGAGAAGAAAAAGGCGAGTTGGTACATTATTCGCACTTTGGTACCGGGAATTTTAACGAAAAGACCGCTAAAATTTATACTGATTTTAGTTTATTCACCCGCAACCAAGAATTGGCACAAGAAGCCATTTGGGTGTTTGACCTCATTCAATTACCTTACAGACGAAATAAGTTCCAACATTTACAAGTATCGCCACTGAATGCACGGACAAAGATACAAATACTGGTTCGTCAAGAAATTCAAAATGCCAATGAAGGATTACCTTCTGGGATTACGTTGAAGGTAAATAACTTAGTTGATCAACAGCTAATTGATGATTTGTATCGAGCCAGTCAAGCTGGGGTAAAGGTTAAAGCTATTGTACGAGGCATGTGCTCACTTATCCCAAACATCCCGGGCATTAGTGAAAATATTACCATTACAAGTATCGTTGATCGTTTCTTAGAGCACCCTAGAGTCATGGTATTCACAAATGCTGGGCAACCTAAAGTATTTATTTCTTCCGCAGACTGGATGGGACGAAATATGGATAATCGAATCGAAGTTGGCTGCCCCATTTATGATAACGATTTAAAACAGCAAATTATTCATATTCTCGAAATTCAACTAAAAGATACGATTAAAGCTCGAGTCATTGATGCAGAGCAAATCAATAAATATGTCAAACGCGGAAATCGCAAAAAACTGCGTTCTCAAGTTGAAATTTACCACTATCTAAAATCATTAGAATAATACACTATATAGGGTGAGTGCCGTCGCCAAAGGATGAAAGTTAACCATGCCAGAATTCAGTGAAGCCTTCAGTAACATAGAAGGACGTCCAACAATGCAGGTGGCTGCTTTGGATATTGGCTCGAATAGTTTTCATCTTGTCATTGCTAGAATTGTTGCTGGTAGCGTACAGATTTTGCATCGAGTAAAGCAAAAAGTGCGTTTGGCAGACGGTCTTGACGCGCAAAACCGATTGTCCGAAGAAGCCATGCAACGCGGTTTAGATACTTTGCAGATAATCGCAGAAAGCCTCAAAGGTTTTGAGCCAGATACGGTCAGAATTGTCGCCACTTATACCCTTCGTAAAGCCAAGAATGCCAAAGACTTTATTCGCGCGGCTAAAAAAATCCTTCCTTATCCAATTGAAATAATCTCTGGCATTGAAGAAGCACGATTAATTTATTCAGGCGTTGCCCACACGGTGCAAAATAATGGTCAACGTTTAGTCGTTGATATAGGTGGTGGTTCAACTGAATTTATTATTGGCGATGGTTTTGAAAGTAAAATGATGCGTAGCCTTCAAATGGGTTGCGTGAGCTATACCAAGCGCTTCTTTGAGGATGGCGTGTTAAGCAGTGTCGCGTTTAAAAAGGCGGCAACGGCAGCACAGCAAGAATTGGAATTAATTGACGCCAAGTACTTAAAACTTGGCTGGCGACATTGCATAGGCACGTCAGGCACTATCAAAGCGATTGTGCTGTTGGCACAATCGTTAAGCGAGGGTAACCCCGAAGGGTTTGTGACCTTAGACAATTTAAAAGAATTGCGCAATAAATGTATTTCCGCAGGGCATATAAAAGATCTAAAGCTGGCAGTGACTGAAGATAGAGTTCCAGTACTGGCAGCAGGTCTTTCCATTTTAATCGGGATTTTCAAAAGCCTTAAAATTCAAACCATGGAGTACTCTGCAGCAGCATTGCGTGAAGGTGTGATTTACGAAATGGAGGAGCAATTAGCGCACCATGATATTCGTGAACGAACAGCGCAAAGTTTAGCAACCCGGTATGACGTAGACGTTGATCAGGCCAAACGTGTCCATGACATCACCATGCTTGTTTACGAGCAATGCAAAAAAAGTTGGAAAATCAGCGGCCGGGAGCACCGCAATATGCTCAGTTGGGCGGCACTTTTACATGAAGTCGGCTTGCAGATAAACTCGCGCGGCGTCCAGCGTCACTCAGGTTATATATTGCAAAATGTGGATTTACATGGATTCAACCAAGAGCAACAGATTCTACTGTCTGTTTTAGCACGCTTTCATCGCAAAAAATTACGACCAGAAGAGCTACATGAATTTTGGCAGTTCGACAGTGATGCAGTGAAAAAACTGATCATAATATTAAGAATGGGTGTATTACTAAATATCAAGAGGCAAGACAATATATTGCCTGAATTTACGATTTCAGTAGATGAGCAATTTATGCAAATCACCTTCCCTAAAGACTGGCTAGAGGGGAAACCCATATTTAGCGCAGATTTAGCGAGTGAGGCTGGTTATTTAACTGCATTGGATTATAAACTATCATTTAGTTAGTCAGCTTCGGCAATTGCACTGCGCTACCGTCCCAGATAGGTATCGATTAGCTCCGACAGTTTATCTTGTAAATGCTCTTCAAAATCATCCAAACTTTTACCAAAAGCACTTAAATATAATGCGGCTTGTTGCTGGTTTAGTCGTTTACCATTGGTTCGATATTCAGTTTCCAATAATGATTTGTCAAAACGCGGAGTAATGACCCACCGTACAAAATCAGAATCTAACCCTGCAACGGCTTGCTTAGCATGCTTACAAAACCCGACTATATGATCTGCACCATCAGGGCCTAAACACCCAGGTTCAACTCGGAAAGTGACGGTAAGTTTTTTGTATAGAGGTAACGGTAGGTCATATTCCATGGAAGCCCCAAATTCAAACAATAAACAAACATTAACAAAAAAGCCGGACAATGCCCGGCTTTTTAAACTTCACACTTTAATTATGTAATTGAGGCTTGATAAATACTCTCAATTGACGCATCAAGGGTTTCAGTAAACTCTTGATCTGACAATTGTGCAAATAGTCCTTCAGACAGCGCTCGCGAGAAACTAGCAATAATACCGTTATTAGCGGCTAAACGTGCATTTGCTTCTTCTCTAGAATAACCGCCAGACAAGGCGACTACTTTTAATACGCGAGGATGCGCTACGAGTTCAGAGTAAAATCCTTCAACCTCAGGTAACGTCAGTTTTAACATGACAACCTGAGTATCCGGTAAGGCATCAAGCTGCGTTAAGATTTCAGCTTTAAGCAACGCTTCTGCTTCTTCTTTGTCAGGTGCATGAATATCTACTTCAGGTTCGATAATTGGAACCAAGCCTTTAGCCAATATTTGCTTCCCAATTAAAAACTGTTGTTCAGCTATAGCTTTAATACCAGCGGCATTTGCAGATTTAACCACAGAACGCATTTTGGTACCGAATACATCTTTCGCATTGGCTTTATCAAGGACGTCATCCAATCCGGGCATTGCTTTCATCAGTTGTACGCCATTTTCTTCAGCTTCCAAGCCTTTATCTACTTTAAGAAAAGGAACAACTTGTTTCTCTTGCCACAGATAATGTGAACTAGGTTTTCCTTCAATATCTCTATCTAAGGTATTTTCAAATAAAATAGCACCTAGTACCCGTTTACCATTAAAAGCACTGTTAGTGATAATTCGTGTACGCATTTCATGTACTTTACCGAACATTTCTTCGTCACCACTATATTGGTCTTCAGTCACACCATATAGTTTCAATGCTTTTGGGGTACTCCCCCCACTTTGATCTAACGCAGCGATAAATCCATTATCAGTTTCAATCTTTTTTAGCATGTCTAGTTGTGCTTGTGATGCCATTCGCAACACTCCTTAATTTTTTAGTAGAATACAAAACTTAGCGGTGCTTAATAGCACTTCTTATATGTAGAGCTTTAATCTGTCGATTATGACTCTTTTGCCCTTGCTTCCAACATTGCTACCGCAGGTAAAATTTTACCTTCTAAAAACTCTAAGAAGGCACCACCACCTGTTGATATATAAGATACTTTATCAGCGATATCATATTTGTCTACGGCTGCCAAAGTATCACCACCTCCAGCAATTGAAAAAGCTTCGCTTTGTGCAATTGCTAACGAAATTGCTTTAGTTCCTTCACCAAACTGGTCGAACTCGAAAACGCCTACAGGTCCATTCCAGACAATGGTGCCAGCTTGTCTAATTAACGCCGCCAATTGATTGGAGGTTTGTGGGCCGACATCAAAAATCATATCTTCATCAGTCACCTGAGTAACTGATTTCAAGCTCGCACTAGCAGTTTCTGAAAACTCAGTACCGGTAACGACATCTACTGGCACGGGAATATTGCCACCATTGTCTTGTGCTGCTTGCATGAGACGTTTTGCTTCTGGGATTAAATCTTCTTCATACAAAGATTTACCTACATTATAGCCTTGTGCTGCAATAAATGTGTTGGCGATGCCACCACCCACAATTAATTGATCAACTTTACCCGATAGGGATTCTAATACTGTTAGTTTAGTGGACACTTTAGAACCACCAACAATCGCCAACAATGGTCTTGCTGGGTTATCTAATGCCTTGCCTAACGCATCTAATTCGTTCACCAATAAAGGGCCCGCACAAGCTACAGGAGCAAATTTACCGACACCATGCGTTGATGCTTGCGCTCTGTGAGCCGTACCAAAAGCATCCATAACGTATACGTCACATAAGGCTGCATATTGTTTTGCGAGGGTTTCATCATCTTTTTTCTCCCCCACATTAAATCGCACGTTTTCTAACACTACGACTTCGCCTGATTCGACTTCTACACCATCGAGATAATCACCCGCTAATCTAACTGGGCAATCTAACGCTTGGGTTAAATAATCCACTACAGGTTGCAACGAATATTGTGCTTCGTACTCGCCTTCTGTAGGTCGGCCTAAGTGAGACATCACCATGACTTTTGCCCCTTTTTCAAGGGCTAATTTGATGGTAGGTAACGCCGCCTTAATTCTCGCATCAGATGTAACTTTTCCATCTTTAACCGGGACATTAAGATCTTCTCTGATCAACACTCGCTTCTCCGTGAGCGTCAAATCAGCCATACTTAGTACTGACATATAGGTTCCTCTAATCTTGCTATTATTAATTGTTTATCTACAAAGGCATTAAGTATATTTACGTTAATTACCTTTATAGTTCAAATGCGAAACATAGCCTCGGCAGTGTCTAACATTCGATTCGCAAAACCCCATTCGTTGTCACACCAAACCAAGGTTTTGACAAGCTGTTTATGACTTACTCGAGTTTGGGTGCCATCTACGATACAAGAATGCGGATCATGATTGAAGTCTACCGACACTAAAGGTTCTTCAGTGTAACTTAAAATTCTACTCAATCTGCCCTGACCTGCTTGTTTGAGCACCTGATTGATATCATTAATTGACACTTTTTTGTCGACAGTGACACTTAAATCCATTGCCGTTACATTGATTGTAGGTACTCTGACTGCAATTGCTTCAAATTTTCCTGCAAATTTAGGTAAAATTCGTTCTATCCCTGCTGCTAAACGAGTATCTACTGGAATAATTGATTGGCTAGCTGCACGCGTTCTGCGTAAATCTGGATGGTAAGCATCTATCACTTGTTGATCATGCATCGAAGAGTGAATTGTCGTTACTGTGCCACTCAATACATCAAATGCTTCATCCAAAACCTGAATGACGGGCACAATACAATTTGTTGTACATGAGCCGTTGGAAACAATTCGATCATCACTTTGCAGTAAATCATCGTTGATACCAAAGATGACTGTAGCATCCATATCAGGGGTTGAAGGATGTGAAAACAATACTTTTTTTGCACCTTGGGCGATATGAATTTCAGCGTCAGCTCTGTCGTTGTGTACCCCAGTGCATTCCATCACCAAATCAATATCTAATTCAGTCCAAGGAAGTTGGTCTAAGTTGGCGCAATGTAATAACTGGATTGCATCTTCGCCAACGCGTAAACAATTTCCATCTAAATTAACAGGAAAACCAAAGCGACCGTGTGCAGTATCGTATTTGAGTAAGTGTGCTATGCCTTCTGGGTCGGCAATTTCATTAATTGCGACAACTTTAATATGATTGTACCGAGCACTTTCGTATAAGGCGCGTAAAACATTGCGTCCGACTCGGCCAAAGCCGTTTATTGCGATTCGAATCATGTCACTCTTTATACATAAATGGGCGCAACCTTTAAAGATTGCGCCCGTCTTTATTGAGTAGGTGAGTTTATCTGACTTACTGATTACTCACACTATTAGGTTAATGCTAGTTTACAATGAATTGGCTGCTTCAACGATGGCATCCGCAGTTAAACCAAAATGTTTCAGCAACGCGCCACCTGGGGCAGATTCACCAAATGTGGTCATGCCCACAACTTTGCCTTCAAATCCAACGTATTTATACCAAAAATCGACATGTGCAGCTTCAACAGCTACCCGTTTTGTCACATTTCTAGGTAGTACCGATTCACGATATTCAGCATCTTGGGCATCAAAAATAGTCGTACTTGGCATAGAAACCACACGCACAGCTTTACCTTGAGCACTCAGCTTCTCGGCCGCTTCTACTGTAATCCCCACTTCTGAACCCGTTGCTATTAAGATAACCTCTGGGGTTGAATTACAATCTACAAGTATATAAGCACCCTTAGCAATGTCGGCCAGTTGTTGTGCATTGCGCGATTGTGCCGGCAAACCTTGGCGACTAAAGACTAGCGCGCTTGGTCCGTCTGTACGTTCAATTGCCGCTTTCCAAGCCACTGCCGTTTCAGCGCCATCACAAGGACGCCATGTAGTTAAGTTAGGGGTTAAGCGTAAGTTTGCTACTTGCTCAATCGGCTGGTGTGTTGGCCCATCTTCGCCTTGCCCAATAGAGTCATGGGTATAAACAAAAATATTGGGAATGCCCATTAAAGATGACATACGAACCGCATTACGTGCATACTCCATGAACATCAAAAATGTTGCGCCATAGGTTCTAAACCCACCGTGCAACCCGATGCCATTCATAATCGCGCTCATGCCAAATTCGCGCACACCATAGAAAATATAGTTACCACTGGCATCATCAGCTGTAATCCCTTTTGAGCCAGACCATAAGGTTAAATTTGAACCCGCTAAATCAGCTGAGCCACCCACCACTTCAGGCAATAAACTAGCAAATGCTTCGATAGCGTTTTGCGACGCTTTACGGCTTGCAATGTTTTCTGCTTTTTGTTGGGTTTGTTCAATATATGCTTGCGCTTTTTGACTAAAATCTGCCGGTAATTCACCCTTCAATCGACGCTTTAATTCACTAGCAAGTTGCGGGTGAGCTTGAGAATACTTTTCTAATTGCGCGTTCCACTGCTGTTCTAATTCCTGACCAGATTGTTTTGCATCCCACTGAGAATAAATATCTTCTGGAATAACAAAAGGTGCATGGTCCCAGTTAAGTTGTGCACGAGTTGCAGCTATTTCATCATCGCCTAAAGGTGCACCATGACTCGCATGACTACCTGCTTTATTAGGAGAGCCAAAGCCAATCACAGTTTTACAGCAGATCAATGTAGGTTTCGAAGTTTCCGCTTTCGCCGCTTCGATTGCCGCCTTTATTGCTTCGGGATCATGCCCGTCAACGCCCGCAATTACGTGCCACCCATATGATGCGAATCGTGCTGGAGTATCGTCAGTGAACCAACCTTCTACTTCACCGTCAATAGAAATGCCGTTGTCATCCCAGAATGCAACTAATTTGCCTAATCCCAAAGTGCCAGCCAAAGAACAAGCTTCATGGGAAATCCCTTCCATTAAACAACCATCACCTAAAAAGCAATATGTGAAGTGATCGACTATATCGAAATCCGGCTGATTAAATTGCGCAGCTAACATTTTTTCCGCAATGGCCATACCTACAGCATTGCTGATACCTTGTCCAAGTGGACCGGTAGTGGTTTCAACACCTGGTGCGTAACCATATTCTGGGTGTCCAGGGGTTCTAGAGTGTAATTGGCGAAAGTTTTTTAATTCCTCTATGGGTAAATCATAACCACTTAAATGCAACAGCGAATAGATCAACATCGAGCCATGGCCATTTGACAACACGAAACGGTCGCGGTTTGCCCAATTTGGGTTGGTGGGGTTGTGATGCATAAAATCCCCCCACAATACTTGGGCAATATCGGCCATTCCCATTGGTGCTCCGGGATGTCCCGAATTAGCTTGTTGTACTGCATCCATTGACAAAGCGCGAATGGCGTTGGCGAGTTCTCGACGTGAAGGCATAGTGTCTCCTGCTATAAATAGTTGCCTAAAGCATGCTCAAAGCCTAACGAAACGAGTAAGACATTGATTCAATTGCTTGTATTCATTTGGGGCTGGTCATTTTCCATCAGCCTACGACGAACTGCAACGCTTATTCATTATTGATTATGCTTTTTTTGGTTATGTTCTATTCTTTTTGAGTTGCACCTTCTGGAATTAGTTGCGCATCGTTGTGACTGGAAAGCATTTTGAACATATAGCCATTTGGACGTCTAGACGGAAAGACTGGTATTTTCAGAAATATTGGTTAAAATGTACCTATTGCCGATGAAGATAGAAATTTGGCGCAAGTTTTTAGTGCGAATTTAAGTAAGGATAAATACATGACATCACACCTGTTTACTTCAGAATCTGTTTCAGAAGGACATCCGGATAAAATTGCTGATCAAATTTCTGATGCGGTATTAGATGCTATTTTAACTCAAGATCCAAAAGCACGCGTTGCCTGCGAAACCTTTGTCAAAACCGGTATGGTTTTGGTTGGTGGTGAAGTCACGACGTCAGCTTGGGTTGATATTGAAGAATTAACTCGTAAAACCGTACGCGAAATTGGTTACACTCATTCTGATATGGGATTTGATGCAGATTCTTGTGCCGTGCTTAATGCCATAGGCAAACAATCGCCAGACATAAATCAAGGTGTAGACCGTAGCCGTCCAGAAGAACAAGGTGCTGGTGATCAGGGCCTCATGTTTGGTTATGCAAGTGACGAAACCGACGTATTAATGCCTGCTCCGATTACTTACGCACATCGTTTAGTTAAGCGTCAAGCTGAAGTCAGAAAAAATGAAACGCTTGCTTGGTTACGTCCCGACGCTAAAAGCCAAGTCACATTCATATACGAGAATGATCAACCTGTAGGGGTTGATGCTGTAGTTTTGTCTACCCAACATTGCGATTCAATCAGCACGGCTGATCTCAAAGAAGCCGTAATGGAAGAAATCATTAAGCCAGTATTGCCTGAGAAATGGCTAACTGCCAAAACGAAGTATTTTATTAATCCAACGGGTCGTTTCGTCATCGGTGGACCAATGGGTGATTGTGGATTAACTGGTCGAAAAATTATAGTGGATACTTATGGTGGCATGGCACGTCATGGTGGCGGTTGTTTTTCAGGTAAAGATCCTTCAAAAGTAGACCGCTCTGCTGCATACGCTGGCCGCTATGTTGCGAAGAACATTGTCGCGTCAGGCCTGGCAAAACGCTGTGAAATCCAAGTTTCATACGCGATTGGCGTGGCAGAACCAACATCAATTAGTATCGAAACGTTTGGCACCGGAGTTATATCTGATCAAAAACTGACTGAACTGGTCAGAGCGAATTTTGATTTACGACCTTATGGCCTAATTCAGATGCTTGATCTTGAACGTCCTATTTATCAGAATACCGCCGCTTACGGTCACTTTGGACGTGAAGAATTTCCTTGGGAAGCGACAGACAAAGCTGAGCAGTTAAAAGCCGCGCTTTAATACTAAGAATAGTTACGTAGCGTCTTTAGGGCGCTGCGTTTATTTTCTAACTACTGACAAATCAGAATTGCGACAAAACGCTGGATTTGCAGAAAATACGTCAACCTGACTCGCCATTCTTACTCTTACACAATCCCCTTCGTCAGCCGGAAAATAATCTAACACCACAACGAGATATTCACCATCTGTAGCCGTTAAGTGATATTCATACCCTTGGCTTGGCCCCTCTTCAATAGCCATCAATAGACCACCAAAAAATGCCCCCACTAGCGCACCCGCTATAATCTGACGATCACTACCGTAGGCATTTTCCAGCGCTCCCCAAAGCCCCCAAGTAGCCGCAGCCTCACCCACATGAGATTCAAATTCAACATCATATATTTGGTCTACACTGGCATATAGTTCGGTCACAAATTGGTTACGATCAGAAAATCGCGTATGATGAGTGGCACAAGATGAAAGCAAAAATGGCAAGCCTATTGCGGTTAAAATTACATAGGTCATTTTCATTTGGACATATCTCTTTGTGGAGTTAATCAAGCATACTGATCCAAAACTGAATTTAAGCTTAACAATATTGATAATGCAAAATTAATAGGAAATCGGAAATTATTTATGTTTAAAAGCATCTCAAAAACATTTCTAGCAGCAACTATCGGTGCGTTGTTAGTGACAGGTTGTTCGACCTCGCCAACGGGAAGATCACAATTAAAACTCTATTCTAAAGATCAGTTGGCAGATATGGGCGCACAAGCCTTTGATGGCATGAAAACTGAGTTAAAAGTATCTCAACAAGGCGTAGATAACCAGTTTGTTTCATGTGTGGCACAGTACATCACCAAGCATGTCCCCAATAGCGTATTTGATGGTCAATGGGAGTTGGTAGTATTTGAAGATGAGCAAGTCAACGCCTTTGCTTTACCCGGTGGTAAAATTGGCGTTTACACTGGTTTATTGAACGTGGCCCAAAATCAAGATCAATTAGCAGCTGTAATAGGCCACGAGGTTGGACACGTAATCGCTGAACACGGTAACGAAAGAATGTCTAACTCTGCGCTGATAGGTATCGGAATGGAAGCGACAAATCAAATTCTCAGTGCGAAACAAGTTGCTAATAGCAATATGATAATGGCCGGAATTGGCTTGGGCGTGCAAGTGGGCGTGCAACTTCCTTTTAGTCGTACTCATGAGACTGAAGCTGACCTAATCGGTCTAGAATTAATGGCAAGGGCTGGATTTGATCCTGCACAATCTGTTGAATTATGGAAAAATATGGATAAGGCTAGCGGTGGTGAAAGGCCGTCTGAGTTCATGTCTACTCACCCGTCTCCTTCAACTCGTATAGAAACGCTCACTGCGAATATGTCGTCGGCCCAAGCGCTTGCTAATCAGGCATTGGGTAAACCAAACTGTAAAATGTAGTCAGTTGCTTAAAAAGCAATGTGCTGAAAAATAAAAAGCCGCAATAACAATTGCGGCATTTTTTTAGCTTACACTTTTTGAAAATTACTCTTCAGTTTTGTGTAAATGTACATCCATTTGAGGGAAAGGAATGCTAATACCTTCTTGATCGAAGCGCAATTTAACTGCTTCAGTAAAGTCAAATTTAACTGCCCAATAGTCAGCAGCGGCAACCCAAGGACGAACCACAAAATTAACACTGCTATCGGCCAATTCTGATACAGCTACAGTAGGCGCAGGATCTTTCAAAATACGCTCATCGGCATTGACCATTTCAAGCAATACTTCTTTCGCTCGTTTCAAATCTGCGTCGTATCCAATGCCAACAACCATATCAACACGACGAGTTTCTTTGGCTGATACGTTAACAATGTTACCACTGTAAATAGCACCATTTGGTACGATGATTTCTTTGTTATCTGGCGTCGTCATAACGGTTGTAAAAATAGTAATGTCTTTTACGACACCAGCTGTTCCGGCTGCTTCAATGAAGTTTCCGCGAGTAAATGGGCGGAAAACAAGTAACATGACACCAGCGGCAAAGTTCTGCAATGAACCTTGTAATGACAAACCTATGGCTAAACCTGCAGCACCTAAAATTGCGACTAGCGAAGTTGTGTCTACCCCTAATCGGTCTAATGATGCAACGATAACAAACAGCATCAAAATTGCGGCTAGTATAGACTTCAAAAAGTCGACTAACATATCATCATATTTAGAGCGCGCCATGACCTTGCCAAATAAATTAACAAGAATCCCCACAATGATTTTACCAACGATATAAATAATGATGGCGAACAAAATGTTCAGCCCCCATGGAATTAAATAAGTTTCAACTAACTCTGAAACATTAATATCTTCAAGCATGTTTTTTCTCCGGGAAGTTTTTCATTCTTTGAATAGCGATAGTCCTACACCAAACGAAAGCCTTTTCATTTTGTTTTGGCCATCATCACTACTTAGGTAATCAGTGGGACATAGAAATAATAAATGAATCAACAATATATGCACCCTTTTTTTTGCCAAATTATACTAACGTATATGTCTCAATTTTGCGTCACCGACGAATGTCTATACCCAGCGTTAAAATTCAAAATTTTTTGTTAGTTGTCATTTAATTGTCAAAAATTCAAGTTAATTTAAGCCTCGCTTGTTCTGCTTTGCAGCACATATCTGTTTATAAAAGTTAATGATCAGACGGTTTTCAATTTCAAAACAGGCTGACTTTTATTTAGGTGACACTTGCTTTTTAAGTAAGGTTTATTGCGTACAGACAGAAAAGTACTTCTTTGCAGTTTTAACTTTTTACAAGCGACTGAATTTAATAGAGTTTTGATAATGTTTATTTTTTAGTCACATTAAACTCTACTTTATTTAAAAGAAGTGCTATTCTTATTGGCCCGATTAAGGGGTTTTACGTAATATTTTTAAAGGAATTGAAAATGTTAATTCTCTCGATAATCTTCGTTAGTTTGATAATTCTATTAGTGTTTTGCCTTTCTAAAGATACAGGTGAGCATACTGCACATGCGCGCAAGGATGGCTTCAATGCAAGCTCACATGACTCTCTAGATATCAGCACAAGTCACAATAGCATTAACTCTTCGAAAACTTTGAATGCGAACTGAATAATCAATTGCATTTAAAAAGTTCGTTTACAGAGTCAAATGCCGTGATACATTCACAGCATTTGACTCTTACTCGTGATTTTATCTAATTAATTGTTATACCATAGCGGATATTGTTAACTGACTTTATCTGAACATGCGCATTCCAAGAATTTATCATCCTGACTTATTAATTGTTGATCGTACTATCGATCTTACCCCTGATGCTGCGAATCATATCGTCAGTGTATTACGCCTATCTGAAGGCCATCCATTAGTATTGTTTAATGGTGATGGCAATGAATATAGTGCAGAATTAGTTTCTGTGAAAAAACGCCAAGCCAGCGCATTAGTAGACGCTAAGTTGTCTATCAGCGTTGAATCCGGTTTAAACATTCATTTAGGACAGGGGGTTTCTCGCGGCGACAGAATGGATTTTGCGATTCAAAAAGCAGTGGAACTTGGAGTAACAGAAATAACACCTTTAATCACTGAAAGGTGTGGTGTGAAATTGTCTGCTGAACGATGGGAAAAGAAATCTATTCAATGGCAGAAATTGATAATTTCAGCTTGTGAGCAATGTGGAAGAAACCAAATACCTATTTTGCACCCTTGCATGTCTATCCATGATTGGACGAGGCAATCCACCAACCAACTTCGATTAACGTTGCACCCAAAAGCAGATAAAAGCATCAAAGATTTAGCAATTCCTCCGGCAGGTGTGAAATTGCTCATTGGCCCTGAAGGCGGTTTCTCAGAAACTGAAATATATGCAACGGAACAAGTTGGGTTTCAAACCGTGCAATTAGGCCCTAGAGTGTTAAGGACTGAAACTGCCGCTATTGCCACTATTGCGGTATTACAAGCGATCCATGGAGACCTATAGGTAAATATATTGCCGTAGACAGCAGTTTATTTTATGGTAAATTGGTGATGGAATTTTAAACATACTTTCAACATAAAAATAACAAAAATAATATGAATTCATCGAATGTCGTCAACATCAATGAAGCAAGTAAATTTGCTCATTTAAAACGCCACAATGCTATTGAGCATGGTCGCGTTAATGCCCTAGAGTTGATGGTTAATGGCAATCCCTTGGATGAAGTGTTGTGTGAATTGATCGCGAGTTTAGAATCTTCCACGCCAGGATTAAAATGTTCAATTAACTTACTAGATGATACGCAAACAGTGTTAAACCCGTTTGTTGGTCCTAGTCTACCAGAACCTTTTTTAACCGCATTAAAGAATCAAAAAATTGTTCCTGCTGTTTCAACTTGCACTGCGGCTATAGCAAATCGAGAACTGACGATTTGTGAAGATGTTATGCAAGATGCACGTTGGCATGAATTCAGAAGTATCGCATCTGCATGCAGTATACGTTCGTGTTGGTCCCAACCTATAATTTCTCCTGATGGAGAAGTGTATGGCACTTTTTGTATGTTTTTCTCTACCGCAGGTGTTCCCGATCAAGATGATATAGATTCACTTAATTACGAATCGCAGATTGCGTCACTTATTTTAGAACGCTTCAATAATATCAGGCAGTTAAAAGAAGCTAATGCCAACTTAGAAAAGCGCGTTGAAGAACGCACCCAAGCACTAAGTAGCGCCAACTTGATGCTCAAAAAAGCATTAGAACAACGTAACGATGTGCAGACACAGTTAGTTGAATTGGAAAATATGGCGGCATTAGGCACCATGATGTCTAGTCTAACTCACGAAATCAATACGCCAACAGGTGTGGCTATTACTGCCATTTCTTACCTTCGTAGCATTTTGGAAACAACCACGAAAGCGTTTAAGGATGACCAACTTAAACGTTCGCAATTGCAAAAATTTCTGGAAGAGACTGAAGAAAGTGTCGATATTGTTGAACGCAATTTATTTCGTTCTACGCAATTAATAAAAACATTTAAGCAATTATCTTTAGATCAGCATAGCCAAGAAGCACGAAAAATTAACCTAAGTGGTTATTTAGACGAAATTTTACTTTCTTTAAAACCTCGTTTGAAACGAACAAAGCATCATTTTTGTGTTGATGTTGACCCTGATTTAGAAATTTATAGTAATCCAGGGGCGATAAGCCAATTATTGATTAATCTGATTATGAATTCTGTCCAACATGGCTTTGAACAAGATCAATCCGGTCACATCTTTTTTAAGTTTAGAGTCATCGAAAAAGTAGCAGGACACCCGACACTAGAGATTAAATACAAAGATAATGGCTGTGGAATGACAGAACATACGATTGAAAATCTCTATAAACCCTTTTTTACCAGTGCTAGAAATTCAGGCGGAAGCGGTTTAGGAATGCACATTTGCTACAATATCGTAGTCAAAGTTTTATCTGGCCATATAGATTGTAAATCTAAAGTAGGTAAAGGTGTCGAGTTTATAGTGAAGTTTCCAATAAGTTTAGATAAACCCAAGCTCGATAGCTTTTAAAACCGCACGCGTTCGATCTCGCACACCTAGCTTGTCTAACACATTCGATACCTGATTTTTTACCGTCCCCTCTGACTTAAACATCATTTCAGAAATTTCGCGGTTGCTGCATCCCGCTGCAATTAATCGTAAAATTTCTACTTCTTTAACACTTAATGGGATTGGTTCTGCAGAGCTTTCAAAGTCACTTTTTTTGTTTTGCAGTGTCGTCAATACTTTTTGCGTTAAGCTAGGTTGAATCAGCGTCTCGCCTCTATGTACAGCGACGATAGCGTCCACTAGCCTTTCTAGTGCCACATCCTTAAGCAAAAACCCCTTTGCTCCTGCTTGTATCGCCTGCAAAACCAGTTGATGATCGTCAAATGTGGTTAGCATTATCACCGGTGGGATATTTTCCAAATGCGATGCATGCATCGCTTTAACGGCTTCTATTCCATTCATCACCGGCATACGAATATCCATTAATACTATGTCTGGTGAGTGTTTGCTTATAATATCAACCACCTCCATTCCGTCACCAGCTTCTGCCACAACAGTTAATTCAGGCGCTAAAGACAACAAGCTTTTGATGCCTTCACGGACCAAGGTCTGATCGTCGACTAACATAACTTTTATCTTCATATTAGCTCCGGCAACTCAATGAAAGTGCGAAAACCGTTATCTGTAAATTCTGCTTTCACCGCGCCACCTAAATTATGAATTCTTTCTTTTATTCCTAACAAGCCATTACCTTCGTTTAATGCTTTGTATTTTTTAGGTGTACCATTGTCATACATAGTTAACTGAAATTTTTCATTTTCTTGCTTGAGCCCAATATGAAAGCATGTTGCATCACTATGCTTCAATGTATTAGTAATTGACTCTTGAACGCAACGCAAAATAGCCTCCGCCATATTAACGTCAACTATATTCAAATTTGCTTCTAATTCCATTTCAATGTGTAAATTGGGTACGTTGTCAGACAGTGCATGCAGTGCGTGATGCAGTTTAATATGCGATTTTTCTCGAATTTCAGATACTGCTTCTCTCACGTCACTTAACAATAATTTGCTTAAATCGTGACATTGTTTGATTTTGAGTTGAGCTTCACCTTCTGAGATTCTAGCCGCAACCTGTAAATTAATAGTCAACGCCGTGAGATGATGACCGAGAAGATCGTGAATATTGCGCGCAATTCTCACTCTTTCTGCTTGTTTTGAGGCTTCTCCTAACAAAGCCTGCGTTGCCATTAACTCGCGGTTTAACTCCATTGCTTGTTCTGTCGCACGCTTTTCTTTTATGTTCCCGTTTACCATCACTAATGCAAAGATATTAAATGTCCAGAACAGCAACGCTGATAACACTGAGGAATCAATTTGCCAATAAAAATACATAATTATCCAAAATGGCGCAGACCAAATTGGCGAGGTAATAAGCGTATTCTTAAAGGAAGTAAAATAGGGTAATTGCGCACTCCAAATTGTCACTAAAATAGCTAAAAAGCCAAAAGGCGCAAGCAAAGCGGCTATCAAAACGGCAAGGTATTGAATCGCAATCAAAACAAGTCTTAAAGGCAGGTCATAACGATATTTGTTATCTGATATAGCGACAATAAAACAAACAATGTAAATGACCAAAGCAATTGCGGTCCCTGCTATTGCTTCTGCTGAATAACGATTTGACTGAGTCATCAAATACATGACGACCCCGGTCACAACAGCCCAAGGAAAAATAGCAGATAAATTTTCAATACTAAAAAAGCTTTTTAGGGTTTGCATTAACCACCAGGTGTTTATCTAAATAGTCGAACGTGCGCTTAATCGATAAATCGAGTATCGCTAATTTTCGGCATGAACACTATATGCCAAAAGTCATTGGTCTACTGACTAAATTGCTAAATCGTTCTAACTATTCGGCACATGCTTTTCTCGGTACTGTTTTGGCGTTAAATCAAAGTGCTTGCGAAATACAGCATACATATATTGCAAAGAAGGGTAACCGCAGATTAGTGCAATCTCAGAGGTTTGCATGTCTTCCGTTTTAAGTAAGTTGCAGGCTTTGGCAAGTTTTTCGTTATGTATTTCAAGGTGAATACTATGCCCCCTCTCTTGAATAAACCTATTCTCCAAGTTTGACCTAGAAATTCCCACATAATCAAGAACTTGATCAACTTTTATACCGCGACACGCGTTTTGACGAATAAAATGCATAGCTTGAATAACATAGGGATCTTTTAGCGCTTTAAAATCGGTAGATTGACGTTGCGCTACGCCAATTGGAGGTACCATTACAATTTTATTTTTTAACTTTGGATTCTCTAAGCGGCGATGCAAGAGCTTCGCTGCTTGATAGCCCATCTCAAAGCAACCTTGTGTGACTGAACTTAGGCTAATTCGGCTTAAATTACGGGCGATATCATCATCGTCAATGCCAACAATAGAGATTTGGTCTGGCACCAATTTACCGATGTGATCACAGGCCTGCAGCAAATGACGAGCACGCGCATCCGTTACCGATACGACACCAACAGGATTAGGTAGCCCTTGCAGCCAGTCAGATAGCCGGTTCATTGAATATTGCCATGTTTCCGGGCGAGTAGGATGACCACGATATACCGCACAATCATAGCCATCTTCTTTGCACAACTTTATAATCGCCTTCTCTCGTTCAGTCGCCCAGCGGTGATTATCGTCAGGAGGAAATCCATAAAACGCAAAGCGTTCTATGCCTTTCTGCTTTAGGTGTTCGTAGGCACATTTAACCAATGCGTAATTGTCTGTAGCAACATAAGGCACATCTGGATAATCTTCAGCGTTTTCATAAGAGCCGCCTACTCCCACTATTGGAATACTGATATTTTCTACGGCGTTTTGAATAGCAGGTGCGTCAAAATCAGCAATAATGCCATCACCTACCCAATCTTGAATATTATCGATTCGCGTTAAGAAGTCTTCTTCGAGGTAAATATCCCAATCGACTTTGGAAGACTGCAAATAATGACCAATGCCTTCTATAACGTGGCGATCGTACACTTTATTCGCATTGAATAATAACGAAATACTGTGCTTTGCTTTAAACATGAAACACCTTTTGTTCTACAAAAACCTGAATAAGGAGCTAGTAAAGTGAACGTATCTTAATCGCTTATCGGGTTAATAAAACCAAGATAAAAAATTACGAAATTAAATAACTAAATATCATAATTGATAGAAAATTGTCAGTCGTAAAAGATAAATAATCATTTATTTACGGTTTGAGAACGACATGTATCTTGGCGTTGATTTAGGCACATCTAGTATAAAAGTCATCCTAATGGATGATTCGGGTCAGATTTTAGATAGTCAATCCGAAGCATTACATATTTCTCGTCCACACCCTTTATGGTCAGAACAAAACCCACAAGATTGGTGGAACGCATTTGACAAAGTGATGTTGCAACTGACGAATCGAAATGATTTACAGCAAGTTTGCAGTATTGGACTGTCAGGACAAATGCATGGTGCGACCTTGTTAGATAAAGATAACGAGATTATTCGTCCAGCCATATTGTGGAATGATGGCCGTTGCCAAGCGCAATGCGAAGAAATAGAGAATCAGGTAAAAGATTGTCATCAAATTACCGGCAATTTGATAATGCCGGGATTCACTGCTCCTAAACTGCTGTGGGTTAAACAAAACGAACCGGAATTATTTTCTCAGATTGCAACAGTATTATTACCTAAAGACTACTTACGCTTTCTACTCACAGGCGATTTCGCTACTGACATGTCTGATGCCGCAGGCACTATGTGGCTTGACGTCAACGCCAGAGCTTGGGATCAGCGTATGTTGGCAGCCTGCGGCTTAACAATCGAGCAAATGCCAACATTGTTCGAAGGAAACGCCATTTCTGGGTACGTGAGCAATCACTTGTGTGAGCGTTGGAATATCAAAAAAATACCGGTTATCGCAGGAGGTGGTGACAATGCTGCAGGTGCTATTGGAGTCGGCTTAGTAAACCCCGGTCAAGCAATGATTTCGTTAGGGACGTCAGGTGTTTACTTTTTGGTTTCTGAAGGATTCAACGCTAACCCCCAGATGGCGGTGCATAGTTTTTGTCATGCGTTACCAAGCACATGGCACTTAATGTCGGTGATGTTAAGTGCAGCAAGTTGCTTACAATGGTTCGCTGATGAGATCGCTAAATTGGACGTACCTGATTTACTTGCTCAGCTGGAATCAAGCTCTTTTGCAGTTGCAGATGCACCTATTTTTCTTCCCTATTTAAGCGGAGAGCGAACGCCTCATAACAACCCTCACGCAAAAGGTAGTTTCTTTGGTTTGACTCATGCCAGTGACCAAGCAAGTTTAACTCATGGGATATTGGAAGGCGTGAGTTTTGCGTTTGCCGATGGCGTTGACGCAGTGCATGCCTCAGGTGCGGTAGCCAACGAAATCACCTTGATTGGAGGTGGTGCAAGAAGTCCTTATTGGCGACAGTTATTAGCGGACGTTTTAAATACCAAAATTACCTTTCGACAAGGCGGTGACGTTGGACCGGCACTTGGTGCAGCTAGATTAGCCAGATTGGCGGTGAACCCAGAGCTTAATGTAGACGATGTTTGTCCCGAGCCTGAAGTCGTCCAAATCCACCAGCCTAACCAGGACATGGTAAAAGTTTATAAATTGCGTAGAGAAAAATTTAGGCAGCTTTACCCTTTATTGAAGAGTCTGTTTTAGATGTCACTCTTCAATACACGCTTTGTTGTTCAAGGTCAGAAAAAAGCACAATGACCTAAGCATAAATCGTAATTGTTGCGAATGTTCTAAACATTCACTATCTCAACCTTTCATCAATCGCGGGTCTAAAATAGTCCGCTGCAGGAGACCTTAATGTCCCAATATTTCGAAAACATTGAAAAAATTAAATTCGAAGGTGTGGATTCTGATAATCCACTTGCATTTCATCATTACAATCCGGAACAGATAATCCTTGGCAAAAGCATGAAAGATCATTTGCGCTTTGCTGCGTGCTATTGGCATAACTTCTGTTGGGATGGTGCTGATGTATTTGGACAAGGCACGTTTGGCCGACCTTGGTTAAAACCTGGGGATCCCATGGAACGCGCTAAACAAAAAGCCGAAGTCGCATTTGAGTTCTTTAGCAAACTGGATATTCCGTTTTATTGTTTCCACGATATCGATGTAGCCCCAGAAGGCAATTCAATTAAAGAATACATCAATAACTTCGCACAAATGGTGGATGTTTTAGAGGCCAAACAAGAAGAATCTGGTGTTAAATTACTGTGGGGAACAGCAAATTTATTCAGTAACCCCAGATACGCAGCTGGTGGTGCAACCAACCCAAATCCAGAGGTATTTAGTTACGGCGCAACTCAGGTATTCAATGCCATGAATGCGACTAAACGATTAGGCGGCGAAAACTATGTTCTTTGGGGCGGACGTGAAGGTTACGAAACCCTATTAAATACCGACTTACGACAAGAGCGTGAGCAATTAGGTCGCTTTATGCAAATGGTAGTTGAGCATAAACATAAAATTGGATTCAAAGGGACCTTGCTGATTGAGCCCAAACCTCAAGAACCGACTAAACATCAATATGACTATGATAGCGCTACCGTTTATGGATTCTTAAAACAATATGGTTTAGAACAAGAGTTCAAAATGAATATTGAAGCGAACCATGCGACATTAGCTGGTCATTCTTTTCATCATGAAATTGCCACTGCCGTGTCACTCGGCATATTTGGTAGCATAGATGCTAATCGCGGCGACGCGCAAAACGGCTGGGATACTGACCAGTTCCCCAATGCTATAGAAGAATTATCCTTGATTATGTACGAAGTACTCAAAGCGGGCGGATTCACTACAGGTGGCTTAAACTTTGATACCAAGTTGCGTCGCCAAAGTGCAGATCCTGTTGATTTATTTCATGGTCATATTGGCGGAATGGATCATATGGCCTTGGGCCTTAAAAAAGCCGCAGAAATTATTAATAATGACTTCTTAGCAAGCAAGGTAAAAGAACGATACGCAGGCTGGAATAAACCGTTAGGAAAAGACATCATCGGTGGCGATCATACACTTGAGTCACTAGCCAAATACACTGTTGATAATTCGCTAGATCCAAAACATGTTAGTGGTCAGCAGGAATTATTAGAAAATAAAGTCAATCGCATTCTTTACGGTTAAATTCTAAAAATTCAATAATTAGGCCTCGTACGAGGCCTTTTTTATTGGAGATAATGCCAGTTAATTGCGGATACCTTTGCCTGTAGCCGCCCAATAGATACCGCCATACAAGTGCTCTTGAAACGCAGTATTCTTGTACATCGCAGCGAGGTGACCAAGACCTGTGTAAAATGCTCGCCCGCCGTCTATCTCTTGGTACCAAGCAATAGGATGAAAATCCCCCATTCCTTCCCCTTTTACTCGTCCCCAATCAGCTTGAGCAGAATAGGTTTTTTCATTGATACTCAATATATAATTCAGATTAGGACTTAGTTCGGGTCCAAATTCATACCACTCGTCAGTCCACAAAGATACGTCGGGAATTGTTTCTACCCCCGGAAATGAACGGTCAATCACTGATAATTCAGCGGTTTGAATTTTTGGATGAATATGAAATTGTCGCCCAACCAACTTGCCATACCATGACCACTCATATTCCGTATCGCTGGCACTGTGGACTCCTATATATCCTTTACCTGATTTAATAAATTGCTCAAACGCTTCCTGTTGTTGTAGGTTGAGCACATCACCGGTGGTGAGTAAAAACATAACAGCGTCATACTTAGCTAAATTGTCGGGGTTAAAAACCTGAGCATCTTCTTGCCAATCCATAGCAAAATGATGTTTTTCAGACATATCTTTTAAACTCGTGATTGCCTGATTAATTGAGACATGATGGAAACCATCGGTTTTGCTAAATACTAATATTTTAAACTGCTTGGCTTGCAGCGGATAACTGAACACCAACGACACGAATATCGCTACCATCACATTTAGAAAATAGTGTTGTTTCATCTAACTTTCCTTTTTAAAAAATACCTAAATCAGTACGCGGGATATGCCGAGGCAAACAAAGCCACAATCAAAACCTAACAACATACCTTGAATAGCCGTTCCACAATCCACGCTAATTATAAACAAGATGTTATCTTTTTCCCGCTTGGTAAAATGGAGCGCGCTTTTATAGTTAAATCGATGAAATAGCAGCTAGCGGAATATTATCAGCGGTTTTAAAGCCGTTTTATGTCACTGGCAACACCGTTGTATATTTAATTTGCTCCATCGCGAAGCTCGATGTGACGTCAGATAAGTCGATGCCTGATACCAACTTTTTGTAAAAAATATCAAAGGCTTTTAAATCTTTGACCATTACCTTGAGCATGTAGTCATATTCACCGCTCATCCGGTAAAACTCCACCACTTCTTCTAGGTTGCTGGCGTGAATAGCAAACATTTTCAGCCATTTGTCATCATGTTTACCCGCTTTCACTTGCACAAAAGCCGTCACGTTCAGCCCCACTTTTTCACTATTTAATAAAGCGACACGACGATCTATGATGCCCTGTTTCTCCAAAAGCTGAATTCGTCTCCAGCAGGGGGTGCTGCTCAACCCCACTTGCTCTGCTATTTGGTTTACCGACAAGGTCACGTCTTGTTGTAACAATCGCAAAATACGCTTATCTATAGCATCCATACATTCAGCCTAACTCATTTATTAGAATATAATTCTAATATATAGCAAAATTACAAAATTCTTTAGAATTTTTCACCATTTATCTCTGGCAAGCTAGTGAAAACATTTAAGGGCGGAAAGATTATGCTTGCTAGACAACATCCAATTTCTTCTGACATTCTAACTAGTGAGAAGATTCATACTGACATTACGCAGACCATCGGCAATACCCCGCTGGTGAGATTGTCTCGTATAATCGAAAATTATCAGCTCGATTGTGACCTAGTTGCCAAAGTTGAATATTTCAACCCTGCTGGTTCGGTTAAAGACCGACCTGCCTTAGCAATGATCGATGCACTGATGGCGTCAGATAACTTTAATCAGGACACCCACATAATTGAGGCCACTTCCGGTAACAATGGGGTTGCTTGTGCATGGATTTGCGCTATTCGAAAAATTCCGTTAACCATTGTGATACCTGAGCATATGTCGATAGAGCGTCGAAAACTTATTCGCTTATACGGTGCTGAAGTCATAACAACACCAAAAGAATTGGGCACCAAAGGTGCAATTGATCACGCTGCAATGCTCGTAGCTCAGCGTAAAAATGCGGTGTCTTTGAATCAGTTTTCTAACCAAGCTAACGTCGACACCCACTTCAATACTACCGCCCAAGAGCTGTGGCGTGACTCAGGTGGCCATATCGATGTATTTGTTGCAGGAGTGGGCACCGGTGGCACCATTACCGGCATAGCAAAAGCATTGAAGACGCTGAATCCCAACATTCAAATTGTTGCTGTAGAGCCAAGTGCCTGTCCAGTGTTGAGCGCTGGCAAAAGTGGCGTGCACAAAATTCAGGGACTAAGTTCGGGTCATATTCCTGATATTTTGGATGTGAAGCTAATTGATCAAATAGAAACGGTAACCGATGACGATGCGGTTGAACATGCAAGAATGCTGGCAAAATCAGAAGGCATACCTGTGGGAATCTCTTCTGGAGCAGCCGTTTGTGCCGCTATTCGATTAGCACAACAGCCTAACTATAAAGGTAAGCGTATTGTGACTTTATTTGCTGATACTGCAGAACGTTATTTTAGTACTGATTTATTTTCTGAATACGAATAATCTGTCATCACCTTAACTTTTACTTTACCGCGCAAAGCCACGATGAGTATCACTTAATATCTCAAAGTGTAAACTGTAGCTGCGGTAAAGTGCGTCCTGCAATTGAGTTTGATTGACTTAGCCCTATTTGTTCACAGCCTTGTTTAAGATAAAAATCCAGCGCATATGGATCACTTTGAATGAGGATTCGGTTGCAGTTTAATTGTTCTGCCGTATCGATAGCATGTTTAAATAAAGCTTTACCAACTCCCTTTCTAAAGCTGGATGGATCTACAAATAGAGCCTCCAGCTCAAATATAGTCTCAGTTTCAAAATCAGCATTATCTAACTTTAAACTCGCTTTGCACTTTGTAGACAACTGTGGCTGAAAACTCAGCGCACAAAACCCTTCAATGACATTATATGGATTAATTGCAATTTGGTAGTCGAAAAGTGGCGATAATAATGCCTGTTCTGTAACTAAAAGTTCCTGTGCGGCTAATTGCATAAACTCGGCGTCATATCCCCAATAGGATTTAGATAACATAGCGAGTTTAGTTAGACTGGCAGCTTGATTTAACGCCGCCTTTTGAATCTTAATGGCCATTTCACTTCCTAGATAGTCCTATTTTTCGAGCATAGCAGTTATTTTTTGCGATCGCCCTACCTTGAAAATTTTAGTCGTACCACAAGATCTTAGGTATGATAAGACATTGAAAAACAGCAAGGATTCATTTTGGCTATTAAACTTGGGATCGTGATGGATCCAATTAAATCGATTAACATCAAAAAAGACACTAGTTTTGCGATGTTATTAGACGCTCAACAACGCGGCTACGAAATCACGTACATGGAAATGTCTGATTTATACATCGATAATGGAGCGCCTATGGCGCGAATGCGTCCCCTTAAAGTCATCAAAGATCCCCAGAATTGGTTTGAGTTAGGTGAAGAATCAAACGCTAGTTTAGCTGAGTTGGATGTCATCTTAATGCGCAAAGACCCGCCTTTTGATCGTGAGTTTTTATATGCGACACATATATTTTCACTCGCTGAGCAAGCCGGTACCTTGGTCGTTAATCGCTCACAAAGTTTACGTGACTTTAATGAAAAACTATTTACTTCATGGTTTCCAGATCTGATTCCAGATACCCTGGTCACTCGAAATCCCGCACTCATCCGCGAGTTCCATCAGAAACATCAAGACATTATATGCAAACCCCTAGACGGAATGGGTGGCACATCTATTTTCAGAGTGACACCAGATGGCACTAACCTAGGTGTAATCATTGAAACCTTGACCGAAAATGGCGAAAGTTATGCTATGTTTCAGCGCTATATGCCGGAAATTAAAGATGGAGACAAACGTATCTTGATTGTGGATGGACAAGTTGTCCCCTACAGTTTGGCGCGATTGCCATCAAAAGGCGAAACCAGAGGTAACTTAGCCGCTGGCGGAACTGGCAGACCACAACCACTTTCAGATACAGATAGACAAATTGCCGAAAAAATAGCGCCTCTGCTGGTAGAAAAAGGCTTAATATTTGTTGGTCTTGATGTGATTGGCGACAAAATTACTGAAATAAATGTTACAAGCCCAACATGTGTACAAGAAATAGAAGCGGCTTTTGACGTAAATATTACCGGTATGCTATTTGATGCCATAGAAAAACGTTTAGGTGAAAACTATGCAAAGCTTTGAGCACCATTTGTTAGTCGCAATGCCAAGTCTAGATGATCCATATTTTGCCCGTTCTTTAACTTATATTTGTGAGCATAACGAAAAAGGCGCGATGGGACTCGTCATCAACCAACCCATTGGTATGAGTTTGCAAGAATTGATCTCGCAAGCAGATAAAGACGCGATTGTGTTAAAAGAAAAAGCGGATGATATTGTTTTAGCTGGTGGCCCTGTGAGTCAGGATAGAGGGTTCATATTACACACGACGCAATCCGGTTGGAGCTCAAGCTTACAATTAACATCAGAAATTATGATCACCACGTCAAAAGATATATTGTCGGCTTTAGGAAATGAAAACGCACCTGAAAAAGCATTGGTAACACTCGGTTACGCAGGCTGGACCGCGGGACAACTTGAAGAAGAAGTCCAAAATAACGCATGGCTAATCGTCGAGGCAGACGAAGCACTCTTGTTTGATGTACCTATTCATAAGAAGTGGGAGGAAGCCGTTCGCAAGTTAGGCATCGATGTATGGCAACTTGGTCCAGATGCAGGTCATGCGTAAAAGGCGATAACATAAAATGGTTTCTACTTCTAAAACCTTATTGGGCTTTGACTTTGGTACAAAAAGTATTGGCGTTGCCATTGGTCAGGAAATTACGGGGACTGCCTCTCCATTAGAGGCCATTAAAGCCAAAGATGGTATTCCAGATTGGGACTTGGTCGCAAAAGTTTATGCGCAATGGGGCCCGAGTTTGGTCGTTGTGGGATTACCACTAAATATGGATGGCAGTAAGCAAGAAATGACTTTCAAAGCGCAAAAGTTCGCCAACAGACTTCATGCCAAATTCAAAGTACCAGTACAGACCTTGGACGAACGTCTGACGACCGTAGATGCAAAAGCCAGATTATTTGAAATGGGTGGGTATAAAAAACTTAGCAAAGGCAAAGTGGATAGTGCTTCCGCATGTTTAATTCTAGAAAGTTTTATGTCTTTTGAATAGCGTTTTCATCCGCATTTGCGCTATTGCCACAGTTCCAACACAAGCTAAAATTTCCTTCGTTTTCTTCGTGGCATTGCTCACATACCCAGTTACTCGTGTTACTGGGCTGTTGATTAAACTGCTCGATAAGTTGCGTGGCTTTCCCTTGCCAGCTTTCATCAGTCAGCCACACTTCTGGCATCACTTCTAAAGGAGATAATTCGCCAATAGCACCGATGGCAAACTCATTCTTAATAAAATTCGGCACCTGATTATCATCTAACAATTGCTTAATTTGATAAATTCTAAAACGATCATTGTGCCAGTAAATTTTCATCATATTGAATGATGCCTTAATCCATATCAATTGAGACATTAGACAACGAACCTAAGCCAGTCCCTTCTTCTGTATCCAGTTTTATCATTAATCGAAGGTCATTTGGCGAATCCGCGTGATGGATTGCTTGTTCCATGGTTATACGTTCTTGTTTATACAGTTCGTATAAGGCCATATCAAAACTTTGCATACCCATTTCCCTGCCTTTTTTCATGGCTTCTTTGAGCGATCCAATTTCATTTCGTTGAATCAAATCAGTGACTAATGGAGAGTTCAATAAGATTTCGATAGCAGCAACACGCCCCTTTCCATCAACCGTGGGGACGAGTTGTTGGGCGACAATTGCGCGTAAATTTAAACTTAAATCAAAACGCAGCTTTTCGTGTTGTTCGGGTGGGGCTAGATGCATAATACGCTCAATCGCTTGGTTGGCATTATTAGCATGTAAAGTAGCCACACATAAGTGTCCAGTATCTGCAAAAGACATCGCATATTCCATGGTTTCCATAGAGCGGATTTCACCAATTAAGATCACATCAGGCGCTTGTCGCAATGAACTTTTTAATGCGTCATCAAATGAGCGAGTATCAATTCCGACTTCGCGTTGTGTCACCACACAACCTGCGTGTTCATGCACAAATTCGATGGGATCTTCGATAGTTAATATATGACCCCGGGAATTTTGATTGCGATGCCCCATCAGCGCCGCCAAAGAAGTCGATTTACCTGTGCCGGTGGCCCCTACAAACAGCAACAAACCGCGCTTAGACATAATCACATCTTTAAGCACGCTCGGAAGACCAAGGTCATCCACTTTAGGTATTTGTGTAACAATCCTTCTGACCACCATCCCAGCCATGTCGCGCTGCCAAAAAGCACTGCAACGAAAACGACCAATACCATCTCTGGCTATCGCAAAGTTACACTCTTTGCTGTTGTCGAATTCATCACGCTGCTTTTCGCTCATAACATTATGTACTAATGCTAACGCAGCTTCTTCGGTTAATCGCTCATCCGTAATCGGCGTCATTTGACCATTTATTTTTGCACTAATGGGAAAACCCACCGTTATGAATAAATCAGAGGCACCTTGTTCCGCCATCTTTCTCAAGTAAGGATTTAAGTCCACAGATGACTCCTAGAAACCAATTTTAGGTTGTTTGTCGACTGACTTAGCAGCTGCATCCTGAGCGGTAATCACACCCTGAGCTACTAAGCGTTGTAAGCATTGATCCATGGTTTGCATACCATGCGCTTGACCAGTTTGGATCACTGAATACATTTGTGGCACTTTGTCTTCACGGATAAGATTACGAATGGCTGGAATACCGATCATAATCTCATGTGCAGCGATACGCCCGCCCCCCACTTTTTTCAATAATGTTTGTGAAATTACCGCCCGCAACGACTCCGACAGCATCGAACGTACCATGGATTTTTCTTCGGCAGGAAACACATCAATAATACGGTCAATGGTTTTTGGCGCTGAATTGGTATGCAAAGTAGCAAATACTAAGTGTCCAGTTTCAGCCGCAGATATAGCCAGTCGGATAGTTTCTAAATCACGTAATTCACCCACCAATATAACATCAGGATCTTCACGCAGAGCTGAACGCAGCGCATTATTGAAACTATGGGTATCTCGGTGCACTTCCCGTTGGTTTAGCACGCACAGCTTATTTTGATGTACGAATTCGATGGGGTCTTCGATGGTGAGGATGTGCTCACGCTTACTGGTATTAATATGGTCAATCATCGCTGCCAATGTGGTACTTTTACCCGACCCCGTTGCCCCCGTAACCAATACAATTCCGGTCGGCTGATTGATGATATCTTTAAAAATCGCTGGTGCACCTAAATCATCTAAGGTAAGCACCTTGCTTGGAATGGTACGTAACACCGCTGCCGCTCCGCGATTTTGCACAAATGCATTGACACGGAATCGGGATAAATCTTTTACTTCAAACGAAAAATCAACTTCTAGATTCTCTTCATATTCTTTACGCTGTTTATCGTTCATGATTTCATATACCAATGCATGAACTTGTTTATGGTCAAGCTCTGGTACATTTAGACGGCGGATCTCACCGTCTACACGAATAATCGGTGGTAAACCGGCGGATAGATGTAAATCTGATGCATTATTCTTAACACTAAAAGCTAAAAGTTCGGTAATATCCAAAACACTATTCTCCGTCTAAATAATGGCTTATGGAAACAATAGCAGAACGTCTCAAAAGCGCACATGAAAGCCTGAATATGGCATTAAAAAAAGCTAATCGTGCGCCAAATTCAATTCAATTACTAGCTGTAAGCAAAACAAAGCCGGTATCTGATATTGTTCTTGCGTATGAAGCAGGACACCGTCTATTCGGTGAAAACTATGTTCAAGAGGGTGTCGAAAAAGTTCAAGAATTGCAAGAGCTTAACGATATACAGTGGCATTTTATTGGTCCCATTCAATCGAACAAGAGCAAACTTGTCGCTGAAAACTTTGATTGGGTTCACACAGTAGACCGTGCAAAAATAGCTAAACGGTTGAGCAATCAACACACTCCTCATAAAAAACTAAATGTATTAATTCAGGTGAATATCAACACAGAAGAAAGTAAAGCTGGCGTTTTAGTTGATGAAATTGAGACACTAGCGGCGCTAATTGATACACTACCTAACTTAACGCTTAGAGGATTGATGACAATTCCTAAAGCTTCACAATCTGCACAAGAACTGGTTAACACCTATCAGCACATGCATCAACTCTTCGTCAATTTGCAGCATTCTTTCGAAACAGTTGACACTTTATCAATGGGCATGAGTGCAGATATTGAACCGGCAGTACTGAATGGAAGTACTATGGTAAGAGTCGGGACGGCCATCTTTGGTCCCCGCAACACAACAACATGAGAGACAATAATTTATGAGTGAAAAAACCATCGCGTTTATTGGCGCAGGTAACATGACCCGTTCGATTATCTCAGGACTAATAAATTCAGGCTATAACCCAAATAAAATTATTGCCAGTAACCCATCTGTGGGCAAGTTAGATAGTTTGCGCGCAGATTTAAATATTAAAACGACACAAAACAATCACCAAGCAGTAAAAGAAGCAGATGTGGTTGTGCTTGCAGTAAAACCGCAGTTAATGGAAGGCGTTTGTCAGGATCTTGCTAGTCAGCAAGCTTTAGATGGTAAATTATTTGTCTCTATTGCTGCTGGCATTAATCATGCTCGACTGTTGGAAATGCTTGGTGGTCAATACGATTTGGTTAGAACTATGCCTAATACGCCTAGTTTGCTTAGCAAAGGGATGACAGGGTTATATGCGCCTGACTCTATGTCATCTGAAAACAAAAAGCTCGTCGAGCATATGATGGCAAGCGTCGGTGATACATTGTGGGTTACCAAAGAATCAGATATCGACATAGTCATCGCTACCGCAGGGAGCAGCCCAGCTTACTTCTTCTTGTTTCTGGAATCTATGCAAAACCACGCCGTTGAACTTGGCATGAGCAAACAAGATAGTCGAAAACTGGTACAACAAGCCATGTTAGGTGCAGCAGAAATGGTTTGTCACAATGATCATCTTGAAATTGGCGAGTTAAGAGCCCAAGTTACCTCTAAAGGTGGCACTACTGCGCAAGCTGTTGAAAGCTTCCAAGCCAGTGATTTGCAATCAATCGTTGCCAAAGCAATGGATGCGGCGATTAGCCGTGCTCAACAAATGTCTAAACAATTTTAAAGGTAACAATATTTATGGAAGCCGTGGCTTTTTTAGTTGAAACAATATTTAAACTGTATTTAATGGTTGTCATGTTACGTATTTGGCTGCAACTGGCCCAAGCGGATTTTTATAATCCATTGAGTCAATTCGTGGTGAAAGTAACCCATCCTGTGGTTGGTCCGTTACGCAGAGTCATCCCTTCGATAGGAAAACTAGACACGGCAACTCTATTATTCGCATTTATTATCGCGGCCGCAAATGTTTGGGTTGTCACCTTTATCAAAGGATTTATGCTTACAGATATTTTCTGGATTCTAAAAAGTGCCTTGTTGTTATTGTTAGTTGAAGGGATTCAATTAGTTATTTACGTTCTGATTATCCGTGCAATTTTGAGTTGGGTTAGCCAGGGAAATAACCCATTGGAATATTTATTCCATCAACTAACCGAACCAATGATTGGCCCAATAAGACGCATAGTGCCCCCGATTGGTGGTCTTGATTTATCACCAATGATTTTGATCATCTTTTTACTGTTTTTGATGCGCTTGTTTTAAGGGATAAAGATGTTTTCAAAACTGTTATGTAGTTTACTTTTGCTTACCAGCTCTATGGCGTTTGGTGAGCAAAAGCAGGTAAAAGGTGATTGGGATGTGCATTACATCGCCTTCAATACCACATTTTTAACGCCTGAAATTGCCCGCGCGAACAATATCGTTCGCAGTCCTAATAATACATTGATCAATATTTCTGTTATTGACAGAAACACGAAACAAGCACAACACGTCGATATCACAGGGACAGCCAGAAACCTCCTAGGTACAACAACCGAATTACAATTTAAACAAGTAGTTGAAGGGGACGCTATTTATTATTTGGCGGCAATGCCTTTTGAACACGAAGATCACTATCGGTTTAGTGTTGTAATTACACAAAGCACAACGACACAAACCCTCAAATTCGAGCAAAAGTTATATCGAGAGGAATAAATACGATTACAGGTTAGTATGAATTTTATACCAATGACTAATGGTAAATACAGTTAATCTGCTTTAGTGTTGGTTCTACTTTTCTGATGGATTAGTCTTCATGCAAAACGCGCATAAGCTTGTGAATTCAAGCAAACGTAATACTTTAAAAACACTCGCCGTAGGCGGTGCGACTGCTTTACTAGCAGGCAAAGCACCGTATGTTTTTGCGCGCAAAAAAGTAACCCTTCGTATTCTCGGCACGCACGTAACATTGCAAGAAGAGTTACGCAAACAAGCTATGCAAGACTTAGGTATCGAGCTTCTTTTTGAAGCCAAAGGCAGTGCAGCTGTATTGCAAAAAGCATCTATGGCTCCTTCTTCTTTCGACTTATACGAACAATGGTCGAATAGTATCAATGTGCTTTGGGCCGCAGGAGCTATTCAAGCAATAGACAAAAACAAACTGACTTATTGGGATGAAATAAATTCACTGACCAAAACAGGTAAAGTATCAGAAAACGCCAAAATTGGCGCTGGCGATGCTCCCTATAAAATTTTGCATGTCCAAGAAAACGGTAGTTTAGGGGCTGACCACACAGACCAACTGAGTTTTCTACCCTATGTACACAATGTTGATTCGTTTGGATATAACACCGAAATCATTCCACGGGGTATACCTTACGAAACGGAGAGCTGGGGTTGGTTATTAGATAGTAAACATCGTGGTAAAGTAGGTATTGTCAATGCACCTACCATTGGCCTATTTGATCTAGCGCTTGCTGCACAAGCTCAAGGCGTTGTTACTTTCAATGATATAGGTGCAATGACCAAACAGGAATTAGATACCTTATTTAGTTATCTAATTGACCTCAAACATCAAAATCATTTCAGTGGTTTTTGGACATCGGTTCCTGAGTCAGTAGATTTTATGCGTTCCAACCGAGTTCACATCGAGAGCATGTTTTCACCCGCTGTGTCAGCATTAAATGGTCAAAATGTACCAGTAACTTTTGCAGCGCCTAAAGAGGGTTACAGAGGATGGCATGGCGTAATGTGTTTATCATCAGCCATTGATAAATCACGCTCTGATGCGGCTTACGATTACATGAATTGGTGGTTATCTGGCTGGCCGGGTGCTTTTATTGCCAAGCAAGGCTATTATATTTCTAATCCTCAACGCTCTGCTGATTATTTGAGTCAGGCTGAATGGGATTATTGGTATCGTGGTAAAGCAGCTGCGGAAGATTTACGCGGCACCGATGGAAAATTATCGGTGAAAAAAGGTGATATACGAACAGGCGGAAGTTATGAAACGCGATTTTCCAATGTCGCGGTATGGAATAGTGTTATGCCCACTTATGACTATAGTCTACAAAAATGGTACGAGTTTATTAGCTCTTAGACACATTTAAGGTTTAACAATTTTGTTTAAGTCGTTGAAGTTCCAAATCATCTTGGTTTTAACTGCACTGATAACTTTTCTAATCGCACAGGCTTATCAGTCTAAACAAAACCAAGAAGCCTTTTTCTCTGCTATCTCGCTCACGCAGCGAACCGTAGAAAAAGTTGGCTTAGTGCGAGATCTTGAAAAAGATGTGCTTGATATTCAACGATACGTACTAATCTTCAAACAAACCGCGAGTAACTCAGTTATTACGCGCTTTAATTCTTTACACGACAAAATTAATGCTAATTTAGAAACCTTAAGCACCTTAGTTGAAGCGGATGAGCAGGCAGAAAAATATTCCAGCATAATGATTCGTATGCGCAACCATTTGGCTGATTACAAAAATAACTTTGAAGGTGTAGTACAAGGACGCAGCCGCAGAGAGACACTTTTTAACGACAATATAGAAAGAAAAATTGTCGATTTGCAAACCCGATTACAGCAATATCAGCAAGACCTTACCTTTCCTAAAGCGACGCGCGAAGATGTTTTAGCAGCCAATTTATATTTATCGTTCGCGCATTCTAAATCGTTGGAATACTTAATCAATCCAGACCCCAAATACACGGGTGAATTCAGCCAGTTTATATCGCAAGTACAAACTAAATTAAAAAGTATCTCTCATGAACATGCTCAATTTAGTCAGCTAAATGATGAATTAGATGCATTAAATAGGGACTTTATGCAACTTTCGCAGGTGACACGAGGTTATTTATTTTTAATTAATGTAGTTATGGCAGGCTCTGCAAATGAGTTTTTATATCTGACTCGTGAGCTGAATCAATTAGTCACCAATAATCAGCAAAATACCAATCAGCAAGTGATTCAAAACAGTAAAGATGCACAAAGTAGAAACAGTCTTTTTGCTTTTATCAGCGTAACGTTAGCGTTTTTAGCGGCATTGTTTTTCACCTACCGGGTTATGTTACCTATATCGACTATGACAGAGCTATTTCGAAATCTAGCAAGTGGAAAAGATATTGAAAAGAAAAAGCTAAATCAACGCAATGACGAAATAGGTGCCTTAGCAGATGCGGCACAAGTGTTTCATGAAAAAAACATTCAAACTCAAGAGTTACTTGAGCAATCAAAACAATTAAATGCTAAACAAGAAAAAATGAACCATGAGTTGGCATTATCGTCGCAAAAAGCGGAACAAGCACTTGCCACTAAAAGTATCTTTTTGGCTAATATGAGCCATGAAATACGCACACCAATGAACGGTATTATCGGTTTAGTAGACATTGTTTTAAAAACAGACCTAGATAAACATCAAAGAGCTAATTTAGAGAAAGTAGCTTATTCAACCCACATATTATTAAACCTAATTAATGACATTTTGGATTTTTCTAAAATTGAAGCAGGTAAGCTTGATATCGAAAATGTAAGATTTTCGCCTAAATCGATGTTTGAAAATTTACTTGCCAACATTGCTGTAAAAGGCAACGAAAAGAATCTTAATTTACAGTTCATAGTTAATCCCAACTTGCCTGTAGAACTCATTGGCGACCCAATGCGGCTAAACCAAGTTTTACTAAACTTATGCACCAATGCAGTCAAATTTACCCGCAACGGAGCGGTTATAGTTGAAATTGACTTCACGCCAATGGAAGCAAGTAAAATCTGTTTAAAAATCAGTGTACGGGACACAGGCATTGGCATGAGTGAAAGCCAATTAGAAAAAATTTTCTCTCCCTTTACACAAGCTGACGGCACGACCAGCAGAAAATATGGTGGCACCGGTTTAGGTCTATCCATAGTTAAACAACTAGTCGAATTAATGGGTGGACATATTCGCGTTGAATCAACAGTAAACCAAGGCAGTCAGTTTTATGTCGATATGATGCTGGAAACACAAAGCGACGCGAAATCGATAATGGATTTGGAATTACCCGTAAAAATTGGCTACGTCTCAATCTGTGAATCGGGTCTCACTCCAGCGTCTTATTTGCACAAATTAGATCCCCAATATGCCACGTTATCGTTAGCAGAAATCGATAATTTCAACACGCAAAATGCTGAAAATGCAATCTTGCTGTTGGACGTAGATAACATTGAAACGCATAAATCGTTAAACGAACACATTGCTAAAGCAATACAAAACGGGGTTAGAGTTGGTTTAGTCACTAATACACAACCAAGTACACTGCCTTCCTTGTTACGACAAAAATGGAATATTCCAGTTATTTCACATCCCTTTACGCCAAGGCAGTTTAAATTGTTCATACTGCAAACCTTAGATATCGAATTGCATTACAATAAAGAACTCATTGCCAAAAACGAATATGTACCGCAAAAGCTGGATGGACATGTGTTGTTAGTAGAAGACAATCACATTAACCAGATTGTGGCGTGTGAAATGCTGGATAACCTAGGACTCACATATGATATTGCAGAAGATGGCCAGCAAGCAGTCACTAAGATAATCAACTCTCCGCAATATGATTTAGTGTTGATGGATATCCAAATGCCGATTATGGATGGATATGAGGCGACTAAATCGTTACGAAAACAAGGATTTGATGATCTTATTATTTGTGGTTTATCAGCTAACGCAATGAATTCCGATTACGACGCAGCCTATGCAACAGGTATGAACGACTACATCACCAAACCAATTAAACCAGAAACGTTAGGAAATGTTCTCAGTAAGTATCTACCTAAAAACCAAAAAACAGCCGATTGAGGCTGTTTCTTGGTTTTTAATTTGTTGAACCTAGTTAATTTAGATTCGGTCTTTTAGTACCGCAGAAATAGGTGACGCATCTAAGCCATTTTCAGCAATCCAAGCCTGTAATGTCTTTCCGTCTTGCTCTGGGGTAGTAAGGTCACTTTTTGGCATTTTTTTAACCAATAAAGTACCGGTTTCTACTGCATTGTTAAGCATTGCTGTACGAATTAAACTGTTACCACCGCAGGTTACACCTGAATAATAATCCTTCAGTTTCATACGGTAGTCAGACTGCACCTTTTTCATTTTTTTGCGCAGCTCACCCTTGTCATCAGTTTGCACTATGGTACAGATATTTTGTAAAGCATCGTTAATATTGGCGTGAGCTACATTGCTAATAGCAAGAGAAGCTGTGGCTACAAGAATTGAAGTTTTAACAATTTTCAACATGGCTAATTCCTCATTAATTTTATCTAATTGAAAAAAATATCAGCGGCGTTCGCTGTTGAGGTCATTAGACTAAAGTTTAATCTTGGTTAAAATCTGCGCATCAATACTTTGGTATGGAAATTCATACCATATAAATTATCAAGCTTTTCAATGGTAATTCTACTTTTGCGTATCAATTACCGCCTCTTTAACGTTGGTAAATACGCTTTCATCTGGATAACCATCAGCCAATAGATTTTTGGAAAGTTGAAACTGACGGATGCCTTTTCGGGTAGCAGGTCCCATAATCCCATCCGCTTTACCCACATCAAAACCAAGTTCATTTAATCCATTTTGCAAATCAACCATGTCGCTAATCGGGTAATTGGGTAAATCAGGTAACGCTTTATGCCACTCAGGTTTACCAATGATACGATCTGCTAAATAACCTACTGCAAGGGCATAAGATTCTGAGTTGTTCCAACGCATAATCACATCAAAGTTATCATACACGAGAAATGCTGGACCTTTTGCTCCGGTAGGTAAAATTAAGGAAGCATCGATATCGCTTTTTGGTATTTGCGCGTCATTAACTTTAAGAACGCCAAACTCAGACCAGGTTGTGAGTGATTTAGAACTGTCTTTTCCAGCATAGCTATAATCAAAATTCTCTGGGAGAGTCACTTCTCGGCCCCAAATAAACCCCTTTTTCCAACCTAACTTGTTTAGAAAATTGGCAGCAGACGACAACGCATCAGGTTCACTATCCCATAAATCAATCAGGCCGTCGTCATCACCATCGACCGCATAGTTGATGTAAGCTGAAGGCATAAACTGGGTATGTCCCATCGCTCCTGCCCAAGACCCTAGCATTTTTTCTTTATTGAGATTTTCTCTTTGCATTAACTTTAAGGCAGTTAATAATTCTTCGGTGAAAAACTTACTGCGGCGTTGGTCACACGCCAAGGTAGCTAAAGAATCAATAATAGGCATCTTACCTTTGTAGCTTCCGAAGTTAGTTTCTAAGCCCCAGAAGGACACCAAATAATGTGCAGGTACTCCGTACTTATCAGTTAACTCATTCAATAGTGCTTTATGCTTTTGCAGCATTTCCCTGCCTTTATCGATACGCCATTGGGTTACTCGTTTATTTAGATAGGCTGGAAATGTTTGTACAAATTCAGGTTGATTACGATCGTATTCTAAGACTTTTTCGATGAGTTTAACGTTATCCAAAGCATGTCCAATGACGTTACTGTCAATCCCAGCGGTTTCAGCTTTTTGCTTTATATTACTTACGCACTGACTGAAAACCTGTTCGGTCAACTCAATGCTCGGTGTAGTTTGTGCAAATAAGTTACTAGTGAATAACACGAAAGAAGCTGTTACTGTTTTTTTCATTATTACTGAAATCATGTTTATTTTTCGCATTGAGAACTCCAACGTAAGCTTACTCTCTTCATTTTCACTTGTAATCATATACATTTTGTATGATTGAAAATGCCTTTTTACTGCTCTTCTCTAGTGAATATCCATTGCTTTTGATTACTCAATGATTCGCTAAATTGATATCCAGACATATCAAACTGCTTAATTTGTTCAGGATCCGACAATCGTTTTTCAATAATATAACGCGCCATCAGTCCACGTGCTTTTTTGGCAAAAAAGCTGATCACCTTATATTCACCATTCTTCTTATCTTTAAAAACGGGCGTTAACACTTTTCCTTGTAATTTTTTGGGCTTAATGGCCTTAAAATATTCATTGGACGCCAGATTAATCAGGACATCATCACCCTGCTCTGCTAAAGCTTGGTTAACACCTTGTGTTATTTTTTCACCCCAAAACTCATACAAATCTTTCCCACGCCTATTTTTAAGCTTGGTTCCCATTTCTAATCGGTATGGTTGCATTAAATCGAGTGGTTTGAGCAGGCCGTATAGTCCGGATAAAATTCGCATATGCTGTTGTGCGTATTGGAAATCATCTTGATTAAGGGTCTCTGCTTGAAGCCCCGTGTACACATCACCGTTGAATGCAAGAATAGCTTGTTTGGCATTTTCTTGCGTAAATGGCAGCGACCAACTGGAAAACCTAGCTGCGTTCAACCCAGCTAATTTGTCGCTGATGTGCATTAAACTGGAGAGTTTCGCTGGGGATAACTTGGCACAAATCTTTACTAGCTGTTCTGATTCGCTTAAATATTCGGGTTCGGAAAAAAGTTGTGTGGTTGCTGGTGTTTCGTAATCTAAATTCTTCGCCGGTGATACAACAACTAGCATTAAAGATCCTTTCTGGTTATGAGTAATAGAACTGGTAAAATTATACCATTAATTTATGCCCTCGATATATTCTGACAAGCACAAATTTAACAGTTCAATTTATATTTTCGATTGGCCTGTTTTGGTGGGATTTCAAGTTATCTTAGGTGTTTAATCCAAGTAATTTGGATAAGCGTTATAATTTATCTCTTTTTGTCTTATAATATTACCAAAAATAATAATAGTTACTGGCTGCTTGGTGTAGAAACCGACGTCCAACAGTTATACCCTATGTGCCATCAAAAATAATTATCATTTTTTATAACGCAATTTCGATAGTTGATTGCTAACGACGATTGCAAAATTACATTTCCTTTAGAGGTTTTTATGACAAATCAATTAGCCGCTCTAAGAGACATTACAACGGTTGTCGCTGATACTGGTGACATCGAAGCCATTAAAAAATACCAACCGGTAGATGCAACAACAAATCCGTCATTATTACTTAAAGCTTCTGAGTTACCTCAGTATCGCTCGTTAATTGAAGATTCGGTCGCTTGGGCGAAAACTCAATCAAACGACTTAACCCAACAAATTGAAGATGCTGGCGACATGCTGGCAGTTAAAATTGGTAAAGAAATCGTTGATATCGTACCTGGTCGTATTTCCACAGAAGTGGATGCTAGACTATCATTTGATACTCAAGGCAGTATTGCCAAAGCGAAAAAGTTAATCGGTCTATATGATCAAGCTGGCGTTAGTAAAGATCGAGTGCTAATCAAGCTGGCGTCAACTTGGGAAGGTATTCGTGCTGCTGAAGTACTGGAAAAAGAAGGTATTAATTGTAACCTAACTTTATTGTTTAGCTTTGCTCAAGCAAGAGCCTGTGCCGAAGCTGGTGTATTCTTAATTTCTCCTTTCGTAGGCAGAATACTTGATTGGTATAAAGCCAGCACAGGTAAAGACAGCTACCCTGCAGATGAAGATCCGGGTGTTGTGTCTGTAACCAATATTTATAAGTACTACAAAGAACACGGTTACAAAACAGTTGTTATGGGCGCAAGTTTTCGCAATACCGGAGAGATTATCGAATTAGCCGGCTGTGACAGATTAACCATAAGTCCAAACCTACTTGAAGAATTATCTCAAACAGAAGGTGGGTTAGAAACTAAGCTTGTTGATCAGGGCGCTTCAAAAAAACCAGGTGAAAAACTAACCGAAAGTCAATTTAGATGGGAACATAATCAAGATCCAATGGCCACTGAAAAGCTAGCTGAAGGCATTCGTAACTTTGCTAAAGACCAAGATAAACTTGAATTAATGTTAAAAGACCTTCTATAAACTAATTTACCTGGATTTTATTTAATCATGTCATTTTCTTATACATATAATAAAATTCAGGTTTTTTAGCACAGTCAATCCGCCAATAGAAAAAGTGAGTAAATCAATGTCTTTAGTAAACCAAAGTGAACAATGGAAAACCCTAGAAAGTCTAGCCGGTGGGATAGCGGGCCAACACATGCGAGATTGGTTCGATGCGGATCAATCGAGAGCGGCAAAATATTCGGTAGAAGGCTGTGGAATTAAACTGGATTATTCGAAAAACTTGATCAATCAGGAAATTTTAACTGCGCTTTTTGACTTAGCACAAAGCCAACAAGTCGCTCAAAAGCGTGACGCCATGTTTGCAGGAGAGATTGTTAATCACACTGAAAAGCGCGCAGTTTTGCATACCGCACTACGTAACTTTTCTGGTGAGCCGGTTTTGGTTGACGGTAAAGATGTCATGCCGGAAGTACTGGCTACACAAGATAAGATTAAAGACTTTGTCCATTCTATTCACTCTGGGGAGCATGTAGGTTATACCGGAAAGGCAATTAAACATATTGTAGCTATTGGAATTGGCGGTTCATTTTTGGGACCAAAAATTATGTCTGAGGCACTCAAACCTTATTGGCATAAAGGAATAACGGTTCATTATGTAGCGAATGTGGATGGTTGCCACATCCAAGATGTATTGGCTAATCTTGATCATACTGACACCCTAATTGTAATGTCTTCCAAATCGTTTACTACCCAAGAGACGCTGCAAAATACCCTAACCGCTAAACAGTGGTTTTTGGACCAAGGTGGCAGCCAAAGCGATATTGCAAAACACTTCGTAGCTGTATCTTCAAATGTAAAAGCTGCTGTCGAATTTGGGATGGATGAAAACAACATCTTTCCAATGTGGGATTGGGTTGGCGGCCGCTATTCACTTTGGTCAGCGATTGGTTTGCCCATTGCGCTTACCATAGGTTATCAGAATTATCGGGAATTACTCGAAGGCGCATATGCCATGGACTGCCACTTTAAAGAGGCACCTCCTGAGCAGAACCTGCCAATGTTGTTAGGATTGTTAGGGGTTTGGTATACCAACTTTCATGCGGCCCAAAGCCACGTGCTGTTGCCCTATTATCACTATTTACGTGGTTTTCCAGCATATGTACAACAGTTAGATATGGAGAGTAACGGCAAAGGTGTCGCTGGACTTAACGAAGAAGTCGATTATGCGACTGGCCCGGTGATTTGGGGAAGTGAAGGAACCAATGGTCAGCACTCTTTCCATCAGTTAATTCACCAAGGAAAAGTTCTAATTCCGGCTGACTTTATGTTCCCATTAAACGTACACAATCAGGAAGATACTCATCACGCAATGTTGGCCTCTAATTGTTTCGGTCAAACCCAAGCGTTGATGCAAGGTAAAACTTACCAAGAATGTTATGCCGATTTAGAAGGTAGCAATCTAGACGAAGAAACACGAAAATCATTAGCTACGCATAAAACCATGCCAGGTAATAAACCTAGCAACACTATGTTATTCGATCAACTAGACCCGAAAACACTCGGCGCTCTAGTTTGTATGTATGAACATAAAGTGTTTGTGCAAGGGGCTATATGGGGTGTTAATTCGTTTGATCAGTGGGGTGTCGAACTAGGTAAAGTGCTAGGAAATCAAGTATTAGATAAATTGGTTGATACTGACGCTCAGCTAGATTTTGATAGTTCAACTAATCAATTAATTGCCGCATTTAGAGCCGCTAACAAGTAAGCTCATATAATTCTATTTAGGATTGTTGTTGTTAATAAAAAATAGCAATCCTAACTTCCCCTTTTGAATTGTTCAGTTATTGTACTAACCAGAGCGAATTCGCTCTTTTATTATCCATTGTCATAAAAACTTCATCTCTCATTAACAAAAACTAAAACTAATAGTTTTATTTTTATACCGCCTGTGGTAAATAATTACACAGTCAGATTAACCAGCTTAGGAAATGCTGATTAACTGTCTAGCCTTATTTGCGCCAATAACAATAAATGGAGACGTAAAGTGGATACAAAAGAATTATTGTCAATGATTGACACAGAATCCCGCACTTCTAAAACTAAAAGCAAAAAGCGTAAGTGGAGAGAAATAGAAGCGATTCAAGATCGCTATAAACTCAGAAAAGAGCTTGAAGATATGGATATGTCGCTAGAAGCAGAATTAGCTAACTTATAAAAAACAAAATAAAAGCCCCACATATGTTGGGGCTTTTTAATGTTTAAACGCTAATTAATCAATCTGCCAATTGATGGGAGCTTGTCCCTGCGCAAGTAATATTTGATTACTTTGGGAAAAGTGTTTGCACCCTAAAAAGCCTCTATGGGCTGACAACGGCGATGGATGAGGAGCATTCAACACATGATGTTTGTGGTGATCGACAAGCATAGATTTTTTTTGCGCGTGCGAACCCCACAACATAAAGATCACGCCTTCATGTTGTTCACTCAAGGTAGCGATTAATTTATCAGTAAAGGTTTCCCAACCAATCTTTGCATGGGAATGGGCCTTGCCCTGCTCCACAGTCAAAACGGTATTGAGTAATAACACACCTTGCTTTGCCCACTGACACAAATTGCCGTGCGCAGGTACAACAAAATCATCAAAATCATTAGCAAGTTCTTTGTAGATATTTTTTAACGAAGGGGGCGTTTTAACACCGTGTTCCACAGAGAAGCTTAAGCCGTGTGCTTGATTAGGTCCGTGATAGGGGTCTTGCCCCAAAATAACAACTTTTACCTTTTCAAAAGGGGTCAGTTCAAGGGCAGAAAATATATGATCTTCAGGCGGATAAATGATTTTACCCGCGCTGCGTTGATCATTGAGGAAGGTTAAAATAGCTTGAAAGTAAGGCTGCTGCTTTTCAGCAGCAATTATCGCTTTCCAACTTGTCATTTACGCTTTTAACGTAGCAAACAAATGTGCTTTCAATTGCTCATAGTCATTTGCTAGCTCTACTGAGTAACTTTCTTTACCAGCACATTCAGCAAGGGGTTGTGGCAAGCTTATTGGTTGTCCCAACACGTTTTCGACACTTTCTCTGAATTTTGCAGGATGCGCTGTTCCTAAGAAAATCCCGGTTTCTTCCGGTTCAATAAATCGAGTTAACGATCTGTAAGCTACCGCGGCATGAGGTTCACTTACATACCCCAGTTGTGCTAATTGTTTCATCGCCAATTGCGTATAGTCTTCGTCAATAGCATCGCCTTGCAGCATTGCTTTGTCGATGAGTCCGCGCTCAATAAGCGCTTCTATTCTTGGCCAATTATTTGGCTGACTCACATCCATTGCATTTGACAAGGTAGCAACGGTTGCTTTTGGGTCCCACTCGCCCGTTTTTAAATAGCGAGGTACAGTGTCATTGGAGTTTGTGGCTGCAATAAAACGTTTGATAGGAAGCCCCATCACTTTCGCTATCATGCCAGCAGTTAGATTGCCGAAATTACCGCTAGGCACAGATATCACTACATTCTCACGTTCTTGTTCACTTAGTTGTGAGATAGCTTCAAAGTAATAACAAACTTGCGCAAGCAATCGGCTGATATTGATTGAATTGGCTGAATTTAGGTGAAGTCCCTGACGTACTTCAGGATCATCAAATGACGTTTTAACCAATTGCTGGCAGGCATCGAAATCATCTTCAATTGCCACTGTGTGGATATTGTCACCTAAGGTGGTAAATAACTTTTCCTGCAACAGGCTTATTTTGCCTTTAGGGTATAAAATCACGACATTGATGTTGTCTAAACCGTGGAATGCGTGCGCGACAGCAGCTCCTGTATCACCTGAGGTTGCAGTTAATATCGTAATAGGTTCGCCTTTGGCAATGACTGACAAGACTTGCGCCATGAATCGACCACCAAAGTCTTTAAACGCTAAGGTAGGACCATGGAACAATTCCAAGCTGTAAACGCCATCGGTAACTTTCGCTAAAGGTGCGTCAAAACTAAACGCCTTTTCAACAATGCCCTGTATTTCCTGCTTTGATAATTCATCGCCTATTAACCGCGATAATATCTCTACAGAACGCGGTACAAATGGCATATCTAAAATAGCTTGAATATTATCAAACTTCGGAAATACTTTTGGGAAATATAGCCCTTGGTTTTTCCCTAAACCTTTTTTTACCGCTTCAGCAAAACTCGCTTGGTCGCTATCATCTTTTAAATTAAACAATTCCACTTAATTACTACCTTAATTTTATCGGTTTACCAGCATCTTTTGACTGGTTTATGAGACAACCGCACCTTGCGTATCAATCTGGCAAATATGACTAAAGCCAGTGTCATTCTGAATATAATTTTCAGACAACCAATTTTTTATGCCTTGTGCTTGCTCTAAATTATTACAAACTGCAAATACAGTGGGGCCTGAGCCCGAAATACCGAAGGCTAAGCCTCCATTATTAACAACAAACTCTCTGCTTTGATCAAAATTCGGAAGCAAAGACTTACGATACGGTTCAGCTAACACATCGTTCATTACTGCCGCTGCTAACGTTTCGTCTTTTCGATAGCAAGCATCCACAAACACAGCTAATTGTTGTCCAAAGGTAATCGCGTCAGCCATTGCTACTTGCTTAGGCAGAATGTTACGCGCCTCGGCGGTTGAGACACTAATACCTGAATAACAAACCACCCAGTACCAATCTTCAAACACCGGAAGAGATAAAGCGATTTGCTCAGACTGGTTATTCATTAATGTAAGTCCACCAACAAAACACGGTGCAACGTTATCGTAATGAATGCTGCCGCTAATTTGCCCTTCGAGCTCTCCCATCATCAACAATAATTCGTTTTCATCAAACGGTGCATCAAAATATTGATTTAGCCCGTGCAGCGCCGCCACTATTGAACTTGCACTTGAACCTAGACCACTGCCTATTGGTAAGTTTTTATGCAATACCATAGCAACTTCAGCACTAGGCAACCCCCGTGCTAGCAATTTTTCAGTGAATAAAGTGTAGCAGCGAAATACGATATTTGACTTAGGATCTGAAGGTAATTTTTTGGCAAACCGACCTTCAACTTTCAAGCTAAAGGTTTCTGCTGGACTTATGTCCACTTGATCACCAAGTTGAGTACCATCAATTGGGCTTAACGCTGCGCCTAATAAATCAAAACCAAGACTGACATTGCCAATCGAAGCCGGCGCATATGCCTTAATGCTTTTGTTCATCAATTAAATATCCTGTTTCCAAGGCATAGTACGTAAAACGTCCGCAAATACGCCTGCAGCTGTCACTGTTGCCCCAGCACCGTATCCTCTTATCACATAAGGAATAGGCTGATAATAATGGCTATGAATGGCTAATGCATTCTCACCTTCTTTAATTGAGTAAAGAGGGTGCGTATTATCAACCGCTTTTAACGCTACCTTACATTGGCCTTTTTCAATCGAACCAACATAGCGTAATACTTGCCCTTTCGCTTTGGCCGCTTCAATTAACGACTGATAATGGGCATCTAAGCTTGGTAGCTTAGCCATAAACTCATCAATGCTGCCACTGGCATCAAATGAATCGGGCAATACAGATTCAATTTGAATATCAGACAATTCTAACTCTAAATCTGCTTCGCGGGCCATAATTAATAATTTTCTAGCCACGTCCATGCCGGACAAATCGTCTCGAGGATCTGGCTCAGTGAACCCGTTTTGCTTGGCAATTTCGGTTGCTTCTGACAGGCTGTGTCCTTCATCTAACTTACCGAATACGAACGACAATGAGCCAGAAAGAATACCTTCAAAGCGTTTAAGTTCGTCACCTGCATAAATCAATTTTTGCAAATTATCGATGACTGGTAACCCTGCACCTACAGTGGTCTCATACAAAAACTGACGATTGGTTTCCTGCGCCATTGAACGCAATTTTTTGTAGTAAGCAATGTCACGTGTGTTTGCTTTTTTGTTGGGTGTGACAACATGAAAACCAGCAGACATAAAATCGGCATACTGACCGGCAATGTGCTCGTTACTTGTACAATCAACAATTACAGGGTTGATTAAACTGTTTTGTTGTACAAAGTCGCTTAAATTCTCAATAGAAAACGACTTATCCGCTTCTTCCAGTAAAGGCTGCCAACCGTTATGTAAATCAACTCCACCAGCTTGTAACAACAGCTTACGACTATTCGCGATACCGTACACTTTTAGGCTGATTCCGCGCTCAAACAGCGGTTGTTGCTGACGTGCCATTTGCTGGAGTAACTCTTTACCAACATTACCGCACCCCACAAGGAAAACGTCAATGGAGTGGGAATTCGAGAAAAAATTCTGATGTACAACCTTAACCGCCTCTTTGGCGCGGTGTCTTTCTATCACTGTCGAGATTGAACGTTCCGATGAACCCTGAGCTATAGCCACGTTATTTACCCTTGCTTGCGCTAATGAACTAAAGAATTTTGCCGCTAAACCTTTAGATTGACGCATACCATCACCCACTAAGGTAACGATAGCTAATTCGTGGCGTACTTCGATGGGATCAAGCAGATTGTTAGCTAACTCCAACGCAAACGCGTCTTCTAACAAACTCTGAGCTTTTTCCGCGTCTTTGCTGTGGATACAAAAGCTGATGCTATATTCAGAAGAAGATTGCGTGATTAAGCTTATGGAGATATTCGCATTCGACATGACTTCGAATACACGACTAGCCATCCCTACCATGCCTTTCATACCAGGACCTGCCACATTGAACATGGACATGTCATCTAGATGAGAAATACCTTTTACACTGGTCCAAATATCACTGGATTCTTTACCTATCAACGTACCCGGAGCAGCAGGATTTAAGGTGTTACGGATCAAACAGGGAATGTGGTGTTGAGCAATGGGACCAATGGTTTTGGGATGGAGTACTTTAGCGCCAAAATACGACAATTCCATGGCTTCTTGATAGGTCAGTTTATCAAGTAACACTGCCCCTTCTACTTGATTTGGATCAGCGTTATACACACCATCGACGTCAGTCCATATTTCACAGCATTCAGCATCTAAGCAAGCAGCAAGAATAGCGGCCGAATAATCAGAACCATTACGCCCTAAAGTAACTTTCTCGCCTTCTAAATTCACCGCGACAAAGCCCGGCATCACGAGTAGTTCGGCTGGGTCAAACATGAATTCAGAAAAGCGCGCCTTACTTACCGCGACATCAGCGATACTATCTAAATACTCACCTTCAGCTACAATATATTCTACAGGGTCGATTATATGGTTTTTCTGGCCAAGAGAAGTCAATATTTCGCTAAAAATATTCACACTAACATACTCACCCATACTCAAAATTTTAGCGGTGATTTGGTCAGGGGCACAACGCAACAATTGAATGCCATCTAGGTGTTGTTTTAACTCAGATAAAATAGTGTCAATAAAGCTGCTTAATTTTGCTTTACGGAACGCGGGGAGCTGCTCGGCTAAATCATTAGCAATACCGTTCAAGGTCATCCCTAACTTAGCGTAAAGTTCACCAAAGTCATTTCCTGCGCTTGCTTGTTCACATAACAATGACAACGCATTAGTGACGCCTTTTGGGGCTGATAAAACAACCGCCGCACCGTTCTCTTCGTGGCTAGCCAAGCTTATATCCTTAACAGACAAATAGCGTTTTGCATCTGCCAGCGAAGAACCACCGAATTTCAACACCTTCATTTATTGCTCCTGTATACTTCTATTTTGCTGCTTTTAGACCCACATTCAAATTTGGTTAATTCTTGAAAATTAGACAAAATTTTACTGCAAATAACAAAAAAGCCCGCTTGAGTCGCGGGCTTTTTTTTAAATTTCTTTAAGCACTAGCCAGCGACCAACTCGTTTGAGGTGGTAATCATAATCATGCCGATGGTGCTTATTATTATTTTCATGGGGCTCAATTTGCCGTATAGACGTCTATATGTCAACCGTCTAAACAAGAATAATTTAACTTTTACAGATCGATTTTATTAATAAGGTAAATTATCCCAATTAAAATAACTTCAATTAAAACAAATAACTATAATAAATCGCCTAAAAACCCTACCGGATTTTTGTTTAGTAAAAAAGAGGATTCAAGCATTTTTAATACCTTTCCAAACGCATTTATATTTATAAGTTCTATAATGTTGAAGCCGTTTTAAATAGATATTGCAATTAAATGCGCTTGCTTAGAAGTCATTCAACAATAATCATTTGTTTTGTAGTTCATCACAAACAGCCTGAAGTTGCTGTGTAAACGCCGCTTTGTTTCCTAAGGTGGCATTCAGAATGTCCATTCCAGATTTACAATCTCGTTCAGCACTTTCTATATCGCCAGCCGCTGCAAGTACAGTAGCGCGGTTTACAAGCAAGTCACCATGGTTAGCATGAATCTCTCCATAACTGACATCATAGTGAAGTTTAGCTTCCTCAAAATGGGCAAGTGCGCCAACTAGATCTTTTTGGTCGCCAGCAATCAATCCTAAATAAACCTCTGCGATGCCACTTAAATAATGTCGCCCAGCATAGGCTTTTGTATATATGGATACTGCTTGAGTCAATGCAGTTTTCGCTTGATCTAAATCCCCCAAAGCATGCTGGATTTGTCCCAGCATAGAGTAAGCATCCGCAAGGGTCGGATTGTCGTTTTCTAAAATTCGCTGCAAAACGGCAATTGCATTTTTAATCTGGTCGAGTGCAGGTTCTAAATTTCCACTTAGAAAGTTAACTTGGGCTTGTGCGAGTGCAATTTGCCCTAGCAGAATATCTTGATCGCCGACGCTCGCAAGAACAAGCTCTTTTGCTCTGGCAAGATCGTTTGCAGCCCAAACCATTTCACCTGCATCAGATAATAACAATGCGCGATTTTGTAATGTATTAGCAATTTCCACTTTATTCGGCTCAGGTACGCTTTCTAGTTCCTTTAATGCGTTGCCAAAGGCGACCAAACCAGCATCATGTTGGCCTAGCTGATAATGAATAACCGCTTGAATACGTGCGATATCTGCACGTTTTTTAGCTGCGACTCGGGTCGTTTCTCCCAGATGTTCTAGTTCAACTAAATTTTGAGCATGCTTTGCTGCCGCCATCGATAATTCGAGTTCCCCTTTTCGATGTAACGCCTCCGCCTTTATTAAATATGCTGCAGAATTCTCAACACCTGAAGTAGCCAACGTTGAATCGACGATATCGATAGCTTGATTAAACAATCCCAAATTATTATACGCACGAGCTATGGTTGCTGACAGGCGACTTTGCACCAGAGGTTGATCGGCAAGTTCATCCGTGATTCGCTGCGAACCTCGATCGAGAATCGATCTCGCAGTTATGGCATTGGGGTTCTCATCCAATGAGTTTGCTCTTTCAAAGATGCTCACTAAAAAATCTGAGACAGCACGCGCAGTGGCAGATTCTTGCTCGGCAATTTCTCTTTGTGTGTTAGCTTCCAATCGCTGTTCATTTGCGTAGATGGCCAGTCCCACCGAAAATATAGCGGCAAGTACAGATGCCACACTAATTTGTACCAGAATGCGAATACGTCGTGCAGCTTCTCGTTGAACCAAATCATCCAGACGTAAACCTGTTAATCCACTGATAAGTTTAAATTTAGCTAGCTTTTTTCCGTCTGCACTTTTTCGCAAATCGGCTGCGATAGGCTCACTTGGTTCATCAGTTAATGTGCCATCGGCCGCAACAACAAATTTAAGTGCGGGAGCAAAACACTCTTGTTGCTTAGCGCCTGGTTTAGCATTAGGTACTCCGTCAACCACAAGGGCAAGCACCCTGTCTGCGCCATGGATTACTTTAAATTGACGGATTTCTTCATTGACCCATTTGGACACAGCGGAAGCAGGCGAGCATATCACGATCAAAAAAAGCGAGCGGGCTAACGCATCTTGTAACTCATGACCCAAATTGCCGCTAGCCGGTAGTTCATCTTGATCACGAAATATCGGTGAAAGTCGCGCAGGTACGGCACCTAAAGACGTATCTTTGCCAATAAGCTTTTTCGGCAACCGGTAACGTTCTAATTCCTTGTGTAACCAACTAGCAACCACTTTATCTTGATGACTGTAGCTAATGAATGCTCTATATGCTGGTCCTGCTGCCTGATCGTCCTGATTTGTTGTCATGTTAAGTTTAATTTAATGGACGTTTTCGACGCATTGTAAAAAATGCGGTTCCCAGCATTAATAGCGTTATTGTTGTAGGTTCAGGAACAGAGACGCTGGGTGTAATTCCAGGCCCACTAATCGCTTTAAACCCTATTTCACCGTTTTCAAAACTGGGGATGTTGAATTCATACAAACCAATATCGATACCATTTATAACTGAATCTGGTAGCGTTTGAGTTGCAAATAATTGCCGCTCTGATTCAGGAGGTCTAGAACCCGATGATCCGCCACGCCCAATGGGGTCTCCAAATGCACCAAATGCAATTGGGCATGCCGTACGACCTTCACCATAACAAAATGCGTTAGAAAAAGTCGTCACTTCGGTAATGTAAGATAGTGTTCCAGTTTCACCTGGATCAAGTGTCAGCCATTCAGGAAACTCCACAAGAAAGTCTGTAGCCTCCCAATCGAAACTAATTTGTTGCTCAGTTCCTTCAGGCGATGTTTGTCGAAAATTGGTTAGAAAGTTTTCTACACCATCGAAATCTTGCACAATCGTATTTGGATTACCATTCTCGCCAATAATCAATGACAAGCCGCCAGTTAACTCGAATAATACATCCTCACCAGAAACCACTTTGAAATCAAAATAACTACCCACTGCAGCCTCGCCCGGTGCGACTTCATTTCCTACGTCTTGCCAATCATAGTCTCCATCATCTCGCAATTCACAAGTACGCAGATCACGACCTCCACAACCAGATACGTAGATGCCTAATCCAGCTGGAGTTATCTGAGAATTCAAAGTTGGCCGAATTGAAGTGCTACCTGTGTTTTCAAATGAAATATCCACCACAGTTCGCGAAACTGACAACGCTTGACTACCGTATGAAGCATTACCGTTTTGGAAAAAAATAACATCTTCCCCAAGACTAGATGTACTATCAAAAATAGCCGAAGAACCATCTACAATTTCAGCCGTCTCATTGATTTGAGATCCAGAATAATTAACAGTTATGGGATTACCATCTACGTCATCTCTAAAGGTGCCCATGGCGGTAGATTCAGTTAATACAGCGATGATACTGGCATGCAAAGGTCCATGCATGAACAACAAGAATAAAACAATGAGAGGTTTGAAAAACGTATCCATAACAATTTCAGTCCAAGCAATAAAGTTATCTCAACAATAGACTTTAGAATGGCTAACCACAAGACAAACTGACTAAAAATCAAACAATTTAAAAGTTGAGCCCAATTAATTTACCAAAGGAAAGGGAATATCTTTGTTTATCGTCAATTTAGGATAAATCATCTCCATAAAGTCGATTATTGTTAAATCGCGCTTTGTTGGATACGAAATGCAACAGGTCATTTTCCGCTTCTCGCAAAACGCGTTAGAGTGGTATCCGTTAATTTAGAGTGAAATTATTTGAAGTGACTTAGTAAGTGGCATTTTGAGTAAACAATCCACACCAAAACATATATTTTCAGTTAACTTGACAGTAGTATTAAGCGATAAATATTTTAACTTATGTCACATGAGAGACCGATTATGTATAAAACTATTTTGTGTGCAATTGAGGCATCCACAGAAGGTAAACTTGTACTCGCAAAAGCGGCTGCAATGGCCAAATTGTATAACAGTAAATTACTTGTTATGCATGTTCTCCCATACAAGTTACTGCCAAAGGATTATCAAAAAGAATTAAAAGAAAAAGTCACGCCTAAAATCGAAGAGCTCTGCGTCGATTTTGGTGTAACCAAAAAAAATAGAATTATTAAAGTGGGCAAGCCATACGAACTTATATGTAACGAAGCGATAAAACGGAAAGCAGACTTAATTATGTTGGGAACACATTCTAAAAAAGGAATTCAAGCATTGATTGGTTCTACCGCCAACGGTGTGGCAAATTATGCTGATTGTGATGTTTCGTTAGTCAGAATTGCTAAGACGGAAAAATGAAAAGTTTGAGTTCTAATGCATGCCTTTTGATACCCAAGCTCTAAACAAACAACGACAAAACCTAGCTGATTACGATGAGATTTGGCTTTTTGGTTATGGCTCGCTCATTTATAAAGTAGACTTTGAATATGAAGCGAGTGAATTCGCATATATCGAAAATTATGCACGCCGTTTTTGGCAAGGCAGCCATGATCACCGAGGTACGCCTGACAATCCAGGCAGGGTGCTTACATTAATTCCAGAAAAAAGCGCACGTTGTTTTGGCAGAGCATTTAAAGTCAGTCATGATGTATTTGCACATTTAGATCACCGAGAAAAAAACGGCTATTTACGCGATGAAATAGCCATTCAGTTAACCAACAACCGAGTAGTCTGTGGCCTAGTTTATATTGCTAGCCCAGACAACGCTGCATACCTAGGTGAAGCTAGTATTTCCAGTATCGCCAAACAAATATTTAATTCAACTGGTCCCAGTGGCAAGAACCGTGATTACGTATACCAACTTGCTCATGCACTAAGAGAACATAATGAAACAGATGAACATGTTTTCGCGATAGAACAAGCGCTTATCGCGATGGAGTAAACACCACAAACGCAACAAGTAAACTAAGGTGCTGTTTGCACCTTTTGTTGATATTTTTGTAAATCTGTTGCCAGGCTCGCATCTTGTAGAATCGCTTCTTGCTTAAATTGCAATGCCGCTTCATATTGACCTAACGCATACAAAAATTCAGCTATCGAATCTAAAATATTACCTTCTTTGGGATGCGTACGGTTAGCGAGCAAGGCGAATGTTAACGCGGTTTCTGTTTCACCTTTATCAAACAAATCCCAAGCATAATTGTTAATACGAGACGCTAACGCCTTATCATCCGCTTTGACGTCATTTTCGCCATTGCCTCTAAAGCTGATGGACTCTCCCGATATCTGAGTAGAGTCTGTTGTTGGAGTAGCTTGACCCGGGCTTTGATAAGTCACCTCTGCTGGCGCATTAATTAACATTGCACTAATTAGCACCACCCCAAACAGCGCAAAAAATGTTCCGGGGGCTGCATTTTTGACGGCAAATGTCGTGCCTCCCATCGAGGCTTCCATACCTGAACCTTCATTGCCTTGGTTAGCGCCAATTCCGGCAATAAAAAGTTTGTAGCCTAAATAGATACTTATCGCACCTACGGTAATGATAGATAGTCTAAATATTCCTAAATAAAGGATCGACACAATGGTTTGGCTTTCACTCATTTTCTCAGTTCCTTTTCAAAAAAAACGCATACTAAGTGGATTAGTTTTTGTGTAATAAGTAGTCATCCACACTGCCAAACGTAACGGTATGGGGTTTTTGTGGGCCTTGTTCTAAATGCTCGGTTTGTCGTTTAACATTGCGACGAATAAAGGTAATAAATGGTTCAATAAACACCTCGTTGTCAGTTTTCAGAGCTTCGAGCATGACTTTGGTAAAAATGCCATGCCCTATTTCCGAACTTTCATAAGATGGCTTATCTTTTTGAGTTGCATTAATAATAAAAACCGCGCGGTCATTCAGTGATATAAGGCGCTTCCCCAACTCTCTAGAATCAATATTTTTAAATACACCGCCCCCCATCGTGCCCGAGTGGCAAGCATCCGTCATAACAATTAATTGATTTGGTAATGCTGTAAACACCTCTGCTTCGAGCATAATATCTACGCTTGTATTGGCGATATCCTCGATTTTTGCGTCATTGCCAAGGAAGAAAAAGTCCTCATTAACTTTTGCGCCATGTCCAGCGAGAAAGATAAGAGTAATGTCTTCGCTTTTAAGATTGTTTTTCTTTTTATAGGCAACGCGTTGCTCAACTTGTTGTTGCAGCCAATTAAAGCCTTGTTTTATAGAATCACGATTGGCATCTTCATTTAACAATACTTTTGAAACCACCTTGGCAAACGCCTTACCTTGTTGCAGTTGAAACGCTTTCGCCACTGATTCTGCATCTATGTGTGCATAATTAATACTTTTTAATTGGCTATTCGCATTTGCATAATCTGACACACCAACAATCAACAAAAATAACTCTGGAGGCGTATCTTTAATTTTTATTAACGAAGATTCCTGCATGCGCCCTCGCGCTTGCCACTCGCTGTCATCTAGTTCAATTGATACACGGCTTGCGATACTTTTCGCCACTTTACTTTCAGCAAATAACGTAAAATTATTAATACCGGGAAGCAGTTCTACTGTTTTTTCAAAACGTCCACCATGCGCAATGTCACTACCTTGATACTGGCGATAAAATTTTTCATTACGTAGTAACCAAATTCGCTGAATCGGATCAGACGCTAATTCAACATCAAAGGAAAGTGTCACTTCTGCTTGTTGGGTTTTCTGGTTTTCTGTTAATAACTGGATTTTAGGCGGTAAAATGGAATCGACGGCTTGTGCTTGAAGCGCCATTTGTTGAAGTGCTGCGTCTTCACTGCCTGTTTCTAAAATAGCGGTTATCACATCTGGACGGTAAAGTGTTTTAAGAAATCGATCACTGGAATAAAACAATGCGGCTTCGTCTTCTGCTTGATTAACATGATAGCCAACATGTAAATCACCTAAAGTACTCGCGTCATAGAAACCACTTTTGCTCCAAACAATCCACTCCCCCTGTGACGACACAAACAGATTTAACATAGGATAAGCACGAACTTGTTTTTGTTGTACTGCTCTTAAGTTCCATATCCTTACACTTTGATCGTCACCACCGGTAACAACATACTGACCTTCACTGGCCAAGTCCCACACTTTACCTTGATGGCCGATAAAATCTGTCGTCAAACGAGCAAAAAAGTCGTTGTTTTCTAGTCTATACGCCCTTACTTCTCCTCCTCGTCCACCTGACAGTATGGTACCGTCGTCCGCAAATCCAAAGGCTTCATGGTAATACCAACCGTTACGCAACACCTGATATTGATTTACCGAATCCTCAACAGCTAAATCCCATCCTTGTTGGGGTAGAATTTTTAAACGTCTATCGGCGTACTCTGTTTGCGCACGTTTAAACTTTGTGAGTTCATCTTCAGGCGTATTCGGGATTAAGTCACGTTCGACCAAATCAAACGTATGCTCCAGTGGTGCGTAATTGTTGACATCCATTCGAAAACGCTGAGTATTGCCAAATGCTAACGTTTTGTCTGCAATACCCACTGCAAAAACGTTATTACCTACACCTTTAAACGTTTTAAGAAGTTCTGAAGTTACTGGCGACCAAATGTGTATTTCATTATTATCTCCTCCTGCGCTGACGGCCATTCCATTGTTAGTGAAGGTCACATCATTCACCCTTGAACCGTGTTTGGAGTATTTATTTAGCCTATTAAAATCATTGTTCACATCAAAGACTGCCACATAAACAGGCTTTTCCTCGGTGCTTTCCTTAGCCCCTACAAGTAATAGATCACCATTATTGGAAAAGCGTAGTCCGGTAGGTTGAGTGTCTGTAGGTATACTCAACGCATGATTTAAATCATGATCAAAAATCATGATTTGTTGTTCATAGCCGGTCACCGCTATGAAGCGATCGCTCATAGCCAAATGGGTTAATCTATCTTTTGCCTTAAATGAATTAATCACTTTTTTCTGCGCAAGCGAATACAAGCTCACAACTTTAAAACGAGAACCGTAATCAGCAGACACGATTCGGTAATCATCCGCAAATTTAAACATTTCTACGGCTTTTGGGCGTTGATAGTAGTTATTATCAACGATGGTATGCATAGGGCGCGAATGGTCAGAATTTAGAATTTGCTCGACATCCCAGATATGAATGCTGTGATCTTCTGAGCTCGATATCAGATATTTCCCGTCATCACTAAAGTTAACGGTTAGTAGGTCATCGGTATTTTGCGGATCGAGTACTTTTATAATGTCGCCGCTATGAAAGTCATATATTCGGATAACATCTTGATCATCAGCGACTTTATTATGCGATTCACCTCGATGTACAGCCACGGCTAACAAATTATTGTCAGGACTTAAGCCGATGTAATGAATCATGCCATCTGGCCCTTCTCCGATAAAGCCAAGAATCCGTCTCGACTCTTTTTCGTTGTCGATATCCCAGACACGAATGGTTTTATCATTGGCCGCAGTGATCAGAAACTTGCCGTCTGACGTTGCCAACACTTGATTAATAGGAGCGGTATGTGCGCCTGTTTCAATTCTTAAAAACGTTTTATTCTGTGCGAATATCGTATGAGTAAAAAACAACGCAAAACAATAGACTATTAGCTTTTCCATGGCATCACTTAATGTTGTAGAGAGATGATTAACGTTTTATTAGTAAAGCACTCAGGTACTGCAATGAATTTACAAAATTAATCAACAACTTATGTTTTGTTCTAAGACAAAAATTAAGTGATTTTAGATTCATATTCTGAATAATAAATAACCAGTTAACGCTAGGGTATATTTACCTAAGTGTCAACGACAAACGATAACATTCGCGCAAGAAATTTAAGATTATAAACAAGCGTTTAGTCAATTGAGGGAAATTCACATTTGTTTTTAAATGACAGGTATCTATTATGTGTAGTTACCTATATTCAAGGAGGCGCAATCAATGAGTAACAATGAATCCAATCAAAATGAGCATGGTATTTTAAATTTTGCAGCGTTGAAAACCGCAATTGTTAATGGTGAAGAACAGTCGATAAAGGAATTGCTCCCTAATCAACCCATGCAAGAACTCGAAAAAAGTTATCTAATAGACCTAGCCAAGCTAAATAATAAAAGTCATATTGTAAATCTTCTAGAAGATATTCCAGTTAAGCAATAAATAATAAGCCAATAAAAAGCAGAAACTTAATACAGTCCGAAACGTGTGAGAACGTCTTGTAGTTTACTTTTATCTACAGGTTTTTCGATGAAATCTAGCGCACCTAGCTTAGCCACCCTAGATTTCATTTCGGGCTGAATATCCCCAGATATGACGATGACAAAGACTTCAATACAACGTTTTTTTATTTCTTCTAGAACTTCAATGCCATCCATAATTGGCATGGTCAGATCAAGAAATAACAGTGCAAACGAACTTTCAGCCAGCTTACTAATAGCTTCTTGCCCGTTACAGGCTTGGTCAATTTCGCTAGCGAAATTTTCTGGAAGACTACGCTGAACCATTTTGCGCGCCATAGCGGAATCATCACAAATTAATACTGGGAAACTCAAGATCTTACCTTTTATTATTATTATTGTTGGTGCTATTTGTGGTTCAATAACACTTTCGTTAACCCCTTACTTTGACAGAAGTTATGCCCATAGTTCAAGAAAAAGTCGCTTATCAGATACTTTTTGGCTTCGAAAAAAATTATCGTTGGTTTTGTAGAATCACTTCTGGAGCAAAACAACGTTTCGAACAAGCACAGTGGCAAGCGACTCATAGCGCGGTTAAAGAACGTATTTCAATTTATGAACAAAGTTTGGCAGATACGGTTTCCGAGCTATATGCGTTGATAAATCCGCGCCAACAAGACAGCGAATTTTGGCATGCAGTTAAAGTCCATTTCGCACAACAATTGAATCAACACCCGCAATATGAACTTGCCGAAACCTTTTACAACTCCGTCATCGGCAGATTATTTAAACATAGTAAGATTGATGAAAATATTATGTTTGTTTTGCCTAGTCGGTGTTATATCTCCGGCCAAGATAAACAAAAGATTGTGAATAGTTTTGATACCAGTGGCACTGTAGGTTCAATGATGCAAGCCATCTTATCGATGTATCGGTTTAATATCGACTTTAAAGATAAAGCCACTGACTTATCTAACCTTGATCAGGCTCTAAGGGAACGACTAAACAAAGCTCAGCTGGCTAGTGTACATACCGTTGAAATTTTGAAACCCGTATTCTATCGCGGTAAAGCGGCCTATTTAATCGGGCGTATTTGTATGCCGAATGAAACCTTACCGTTTGTTATAGCGTTGCTAGTAAACGAACAAAAACAATTGCAGGTAGATGCTCTGTTGACCAGCAACAAAGACCTGAGTGCAATTTTTGGTTTCGCACGCTCTTATTTCATGGCAGAAACCCTGTACCCGGCAGAAATCGTTGCTTTTTTACAAGAACTCATGCCGAACAAAAAGAATTTCGAGCTGTATATGTCGATTGGCCATTACAAGCATGGTAAAACCGTATTCTATCGAAACTTTTTGCAGCATTTAGAGCACTCAGACGACCAGTTTACCGTGGCGCCAGGTGTAAAAGGGCTGGTTATGGCCGTATTTCATCTACCCTCTTATGGCGTGGTGTTTAAAATCATCAAAGACGAATTTCCGGAAAGTAAGCGCGTCACTCGTGAACAAGTAAAAGAATGTTATCGTTTGGTGAAAATGTCTGACCGAGTTGGACGCATGGCGGATACCCATGAATACGTCAATTTCAGGCTTCCTCGTAATAGAATCGAGCCAGCCCTTTTACAGGAACTGCAAGATGTCGCCAGTTTGAACATTCAAGTAAACGACCATGAAGTGATTATTAAACACCTCTATATTGAACGTAAAATGACGCCGCTGAATATCTTTTTACAAACCGAAACTGATGAAAGTAAAATTCACAACGCGATTGCTGATTTAGGCTTATGTATAAAACAAATCTCTGCAGCAAATATTTTCCCCGGCGACATGCTACATAAAAATTTTGGGGTAACACGACATGGACGCGTGATATTTTATGATTATGATGAAATTTGCCTGATGCACCAACGCACCTTTAGAGAGCTGCCGAAATCGGATGATCCATTTGCCATAGACACAATGTCAGTGTCACCAGAAGATGTGTTCCCTGAACAGTTTGAACATTTTATTGTGGGTAAACGTCACTTAAAAGATTTACTCAAGCAACTCCACCCAGAACTGATGACGGCAGAATATTGGATTGAAGCACAAAAGCGTGCCGCTACGGGTGAAGTGCAACACTTTACCCCCTACAGCGAAGCGCAACGCTTTCGTCACCAGCCATGACGTTTTAAGGTTGCCCGCATGACTAAAAGCACTGAAATGGACTCATTAATTCGTACTTTGTCGATTCAACTACCCTCGCCTGAACAACGACTCAATCTTGACTGCAAAAATGCTAATCAGGTAGAAATCTGGATTAAGCGAGACGATTTGATCCACGCCGTAATTTCCGGCAACAAGTGGCGAAAGCTAAGCAATATATTGCGAATAGCATTGCAATCTCCGCCAGCAAAAATTATCAGCTTTGGCGGCGGTTATTCTAATCATATTCATGCTCTCGCATATTGCTGTAACGTTTTAAAAATACCGTTTCTAGCTTATATACGGGGAAATTATGCGCAAAATATGACGCCAATGTTAACTGATATAAGCCGCTGGGGAGCGCAAATCGAATGGGTAAACAAAGTCACCTACGCCAAACGCGCAGAGCCATCCTATATTTCACAGTTAAATGCACAATATCCTAACTCCATGATAATCCCCGAAGGAGGATCACAACAGGCTGCATTAGAAGGCGTTTCAAGCATTATTAATGAACTCACACAACCTTATGATTTAATTGCCGCTCCCGTGGCCAGTGGCGGCACGATCGCAGGGTTAATCCATGCATCGCACAATATGGATACTTCTGTTCTTGGTATAGCCGTTCTAAAAGGACACGACTATTTATACGATTTAGTTAACCAATTTTTACCTGCAAAAATGAAAACAGCTTCAGACGAAACGGGTGCGAGTGCAAAATGGCAGATAAATTCGGAATTCCATTTTGGTGGCTACGCTAAAAAACCTGCGGAATTACTGGCATTTTGCAATAATTTTCAACAACATAATAAAATTGAATTAGAACCGATTTATTCGGGAAAATTGTTTTTTGCACTTAGCCAACTAATTGAAAAAAATTACTTCCCTAAGTACACCAAGATTTTGGCGCTTCACACTGGTGGTTTACAGGGTATTAGGCCTTGAATCATTCGAATGAAATAAGGAAACAGCATGCAATGGTCTGAATGGCTTGCAGGATTTGCCGGTGCTTCACCGATTGAGTGGATCGCCACCTTAAGTGGGTTTTTAAGCGTATTTTTAATTATTAAACGCAGTATATGGTGCTTTTTCTTCGGTTTTATTCAAGTCAGTTTATACAGTTGGATTTTTTACGACGTTAAACTCTATTCTGACATGCTCCTACATTTAATTTATGTAGGCTTTCAAGTATACGGTTACTGGATGTGGTCGAAAGATCTAGACAATAACGGTCATGTGGTTATTCACCATGGGCGACCTGCTCTATATCTGCAAATGACGATTATTGCGATTTTAGCAGCCCTAATTTTGGGGTGGATAATGGCCACCAAAACGGATGCTAGTTTGCCCTATTTCGATGCGTTTACCACCTGTACCAGTTTAGTTGCACAATGGCTTATGTCACATAAAAAGTTATTTAACTGGAGTTTCTGGATCGTTGTTGATGTGGTGGCAATTTGGATTTATTGGCATAAAGGTTTATACCCCACATCAGCGCTTTACTTGTGTCTATTGGTTATGGCCAGTATCGGTCAATATCAATGGTGGAGAATTTATCAAAAAAATACCACAATGATGTAATATATTGGATGCGAAATTTGTCATTAAATTTTTTGCATTCGACTATTGCGTCTTTGGCTAGCAGTGTTAGCATGCGCAAAAATTTCAGCTTAGATAAAAGGAAGCTAATATGTCTCGTGTTTTGATCATCGGAGCGGGCGGTGTTGCCGCTGTAACTATAAAAAAATGTGCACGCTTGCCAGAGCATTTTGATGAAATTTATTTGGCCAGCAGAACCGTGTCAAAATGCGAAGCACTACAAGCAGAAGTTGGCGCAGACAGAGTCAAGGCCGTATATGCGGTAGATGCAGATAATGCTGAAGAAGTAGAAGCGTTAATTAATAAAGTAAAACCTGATTTACTGATTAACCTTGCCCTACCCTATCAAGATCTCCCTATTATGGATGCATGTCTTGCCACGGGTACAGATTATTTGGATACCGCTAACTACGAACCCAAAGACGAAGCTAAGTTTGAATATTCGTGGCAGTGGGCATATCAAGATAAATTCAAAGACAAAGGCATTATGGCCTTGTTAGGTAGTGGTTTTGATCCAGGTGTAACTAACGTTTATACCGCCTATGCTGCGAAACACTACTTTGATGAGATTCATTACCTAGACATCGTGGACTGCAATGGTGGTGACCATGGTCAGGCATTTGCAACCAACTTCAACCCTGAAATCAATATTCGTGAAATTACCCAACGTGGCCGCTTTTGGGAAGATGGCCAGTGGAAGGAAACTGATCCGTTAAGTGTCAGAGAAGATCTTGACTATCAAAACATTGGTGTACGTGCTTCTTATCTAATGTTCCACGAAGAATTAGAATCAATTGTTAAGCACTTCCCAAGCTTAAAACGCGCACGATTCTGGATGACTTTCGGTGATGCATATCTAAATCACCTTAAAGTTCTTGAAGGCATTGGCATGACAAGCATTGAGCCTATTGATTTTCAAGGCCAAAAAATAGTGCCGTTGGAATTTCTAAAGGCCGTTTTACCAAATCCAGGTTCATTGGCTGAAGGCTATACCGGTATGACTTGCATCGGTACTTATATTACTGGTGTGAAAGATGGCAAAGAAAAAACCATCTTTATCTATAATAACTGCGACCACGCAGCTTGTTTCGAGGAAGTTGGTGCTCAAGCGGTTTCGTACACTACAGGCGTGCCAGCAATGATAGGCGCGGCTCTGATGCTAAATGGTACTTGGAAAGGTGCAGGTGTTTGGAATATGGAACAATTTGATCCTGACCCATTCATGGATATGCTAAACCAGCATGGTCTACCGTGGGACGTATTGGAATGTGAACAAAGTCCTTTTAAACGCTAATCAGGAGTACCACCTTGAGCGATGAGATGTTAAATCCAAATATTCCTTCTCCCTGTTATGTTTGTGAAGAAGTTAAACTTGAGCAAAATTTGCAAATAATGCAGCGAGTTCAACAAGAAGCTGGTGTGGATATTATTCTTGCGCTCAAGGGTTTTGCTATGTGGTCTACGTTTGACCTTGTAGGTAAATACCTTAAAGGTTGCACCGCAAGTTCAGTATGGGAAGCCAAACTTGCCAAGTTCGAAATGAACAAAGAAGTACATGCGTTTTCACCGGCTTACAAACCCGCCGATATGACTGAATTATTAGAATTGGTGAATCACATTTCATTTAATAGTTTATCCCAGTGGCAGCGTTATAAAGATCAGGTTATTGCGAAGGGTATTTCAGCTGGTATTCGATTAAACCCAGAACACCGAGAAGCCGAAACCGAACTTTATGATCCAAGTGCGCCGGGCTCAAGGCTAGGTATTCGCGCCGTCGATCTAGAAGGCGCTGACCTAAGCAACATTGAGGGCTTTCACGTACATAATTTATGCGAGTGTGATTCATATGCTACTGAACGCACACTTTTAGCAGTGGAAAAACGTTTTGCTAAATGGTTACCCGATATTAAGTGGTTGAACTTAGGCGGTGGCCATTTGATGACGAAAAAAGGGTATAACCTAGAGCACCTTATCGATACGTTAGCCCAATTTAAAAAACGTCATCCACATATCCATATTATTTTAGAGCCTGGCTCTGCAGTGGCATGGCAAACGGGTAGTTTGGTATCAGAGGTGGTAGATCTGGTAGAAAACGATGGAAAGATAGCGATTTTGGATATATCCGCCACAGGGCACATGCCAGATGTACTAGAAATGCCCTATCGCCCAGTGGTTACGGGAGCCGGTATGCCAGGTAAAAAATCTTTCGATTTTAAACTCGGTGGAAACTCCTGCTTGGCTGGCGATGTGATTGATACCTACAGTTTTGACCATGACTTAGTCGTTGGTGAGCGGCTTATTTTTGAAGATATGATCCATTACACTATGGTAAAGACCACGTTCTTCAATGGTGTAGAGCACCCATCTATCGGCATCATCCGTAAATCAGGCGAGTTCGAATTAATTCGAAAGTTTGAGTATGAAGATTTTAAGCATAGATTGTCTTAATTTACTCTAATCGAACATCAATTTAGGCAATGCGACGGCTAGTTTTTTAGTTGTCGCATGCCAAATATAACTACTAATAACCCCAATAAATGTAACCAAGTTACTGGCTCACCTAGAAGCTGATTAGACAGAATAATCGTAAACAAAGGCCCTACGGCTCCTACCACTGAAGCTTTACTTGCGCCAATTCGTTTCACCCCTGCACTGATCATAAATGAAGGTATCAAAGTCATAAAAATCGCGACAATCAATATTCCCCAATAATGATTTGCTGAATATTGGGTCAAATCCTCCACATCTGCAAAGTAAGAATGCAGCAACAATGTTATACAAGCAGAAATCATAGCCAAACAAACGAATCGTTGACTGCCAATCTGCCGAGAAAAACGTTGGGTAGCCACTAAATACCAAGCAGTGAAAATACTGGCAATAAACACTAAAAAACTGCCCCAATAGAGGTTGTCACCGCCAAATGATAAATCTGCATAAAAGAAAACGATGATACCTGCATAAGACAAGATTAACGCTAGCCAAATCTTAGTTACTGGCTTTTCGTTTAGAAACCACCAACCAAATAATATAGCCACTGCTGGATAACAAAATAAGATAATTCTTTCTAAACCCGCAGTGATAAACTGCAAGCCGAGCAAATCAAAATAGCTAGCAAAGTGATAACAGGCAATACCTGCCGCGCAGCAACCCAGCAACTCTTTTAGACTTAACGTTCCCCACCCTGTTTTCTGTAAAGACCAAATCAAAATCACTATATAAAAAGGTAATACAAACAACATACGAAGTGTTTGCAATTCTAGTGAGCCAATACCTAATTGATACAGATATTTGATCATGATGGCTTTACTAGAAAACAATATCGTGCCTAAAACGACGAGTATAATTCCTGAATCAATTTTCGGCATTGACGGCTTCAAATGATTTTGAGTAGTGAAGTCGTCTTTGATTATCTAAGATAATCGCTTCATAGCCTCGAGTTTGATTAATCAGATCTATGCCTTTTTGAACGCCCAAGACAAATACTGCAGTTGAAAGTCCATCATTGAGCGTGCTTTTCGGGCCAATGATTGTCACACTTTGAACTTCGTAGCTTGATTCACCGCTTTGAGGTGAAATAATGTGATGGAAGCGTTTTCCATCTTCTTCAAAATAACGTTCATAATCGCCGGACGTTGACATCGCAATATTTTCTAACGGTATCACCACTGCTTGTTTATCGCGATGGCGCGGATCACGTATCCCGACTTTCCATGGCCGCCCACGTCTGTCACCTAGTAAACCCGTATCTCCACCGGCGGTAACTAACGCATGTTCAATTCCCATGTCTGTTAAAATCGCTAATGCATTATCGACCGCATGACCTTTAGCAATCCCGCCTAAGTCAATTTTCACCTTAGGATGTTTAAATTTAATTGTTTTGTCTTCTTCATTAAGTACAACATGTCGATAATTAATCGCCTCCAACAATTGATGAATGGTTTGCTCATCGGGACGTTGTTTTTCGCGATAATTATATAGATACCCTACACTGGCATAGGTGATATCAAAAGCTCCTTGAGTTTCTGATGATAAACCTATCGATAACTGTAAAAGGTCAAATAGTTCTGGGGAAATCTCCACGTTTGAGTGAGCGGCTAATCGGTTAATTTTCGATAACTCACTGCTTTGTATATAAGGACTCATTAGCTGATTTATACGCTCCATTTCCGTCATCACAGCTTCAACCGCGGCCAGACCTAATGTAGGCGATTCAGCCCATATTTCGGTACGAATATTGGTTCCCATAATGGGACGACTATCTGAATACCAAGCGCCTGAGCCGTCAGTCTGGGCAGCCACCTGTGGGATTTGGAAAACGCACCAGTAGAGTAAGCAAACAACAACTGTCCTGACTAAGCTCGTTTTAGTCATTTAACGTCAACCCTAATTGATACAAAGCGTTTTTCTTTAATCCGTAATGCTGTGCAGTGATCGCTGCGGCTTTTTTTAATGGTAACTCCTGCATCAGGGTTTTGAGTAATATCAAACTCTCTGGTGGCAGCTCGGAATCGTTTTCAGGCGCACCTGCGACCATCAACACAAATTCGCCGCGTTGGTGATTTGCATCTTCTAGCAACCAAGCCAAGACTTCAGCAGCCGTCCCAGCGTAAAACGTTTCAAAGGTTTTAGTAATTTCTTTACCAATTGAAATTCTACGTTGCTCACCTAACACCTCAACAATCGCTTTTACCGTATCTGCAATACGCCGTGGTGATTCATAGAACACAGTGGTAGCAGTTTCAGCGTTCAAGCGCTCCAATAGGGTATGTTTAGCGACTTGTTTAACCGGCAAAAAGCCGATAAATAAAAATTGGTCGGTCGGCAAGCCTGATGCACTTAATGCTGCTATTGCTGCACAAACCCCAGGAATTGGTACTACAGGTACTTGATGTTCACGACACCGGTTTACCAGATTATATCCTGGATCGCTGATTAGCGGCGTACCTGCGTCTGAAATCAGGGCTACGTTTAATCCATTCTTTAATTGTTCAATCAAACGATCAGCTATTTGTTTCTCGTTATGATCGTGCACTGCGGTCATGCGGGTACTCACCCCCCAATGCTGCAATAGCTTTTGGCTGTGACGCGTATCTTCAGCGGCTATTAAATCCACCTCATTAAGCACCTTTATTGCTCGATGAGTAATATCATCCAAATTTCCAATTGGTGTAGAAACAATGAATAATGTGCCAGTTTTTACCACTTATGATCAGCCTTTGATTGTTTTACGTCATTAGGCATTTTAAACTACCTGAAGATAAATGGGTTGGAAAATTTTGAGAGTATCGATGGATCAGTTGAAATGGTTGTTAGTTTTGTGTGCAAGCGCACTTTTATACGGTTGTGGATCTACTCCGGATAAAAGCGAGCGTGCAGAAAACAATGTTTCGAACAAGCAAACAATACAAGAAGAACCCGACCTACCTCAAAATCCCATGTATTATCTCAATGAAGCGCAACGAATTTTTGCGGAAACTGCAGACATCAATCAAAGAAATTATTGGATAGTGCAGGCAGCTGAATCATATAAGCAACAAAATGCTTGTGCACAAAGCGAAAAAGTATTGCACATTTCTTTGTCCGAAATAAAAGATCCCATCTTGCGCAATCAAAGCTACATATTATTAGCTGAATGTGAGCTAACAAAGCGCGCTATAGATTGGTTGAAAGTATCAGAATATCAACAATATATTGATCCTGCCGTAAGCCATAAAAACCGTGCTTTGAAAATTAGCTATTCTCAGCAACTTCATCATAACCAATGGCTGAATGCCGCATCGACTTTACTTGCCATAGAGCCAACTGACAATCTACAAACGACTGAGATTTGGTATTTGTTACAAAGGTTAAATGAGCAAGACTTAGGGAATGCATTGCGTTCTCACTCACAATTAGCGCCATGGTTGCAGTTAAGTTTAATTGTCAAACGATTCGGCTTACAACAAACCAAATTGCAGACGGCCGTTAATGAATGGCAAACACGTTATCAAGACCATTTGTTGAGTGAAAATTTACCGCAAGAAGTTCAACTAGCATTGTCGGTTAAACCAATCGAAATGCAAAAAGTAGCTGTCCTATTGCCTTTATCGGGAAGGTTAGCACAACAAGGTTTAGCCATTAAAGAAGGCCTGCTATCAGCCTATTACGCGCAACAGCAGGCGATGTCTACTGACGTCGTTGAGAATTCCACAGTGCTGCATTTTTTCGATACAGAAATCAACAATGTACCCAAATTGGTAGAAGATGTATCAGAATACGATGTCGTCATTGGGCCATTGATAAAAGAAAAACTAGCTGAATTTAGTGCGCTTGCCCCAGCACATCTCAATATTATCGGACTAAATAGACTGGATATTTCAGCAGAACCTGAAGAACTGACATCACTAGATAGCAACGAAGTACCTGAAACATCGACACCAGAAACTACCACTGTACCTGGTATTCGAGTTTACTTCGCGTTATCGCCAGAAGATGAAGCTGTGCAATTAGCAAATAAAGTATTTAACACCGGCGTTGTCAGCCCAATCGTTGTGACTCAACAAAGCGGCGCACCTATGCGCATGGCAAATACGTTTCTACAAACATGGCAAATGTTAGTTGGTGAAGATGCCCCAGCGCCAGGTTTAGCGACTTTCACAGACAATAAAAGTATGCGAACCAGCCTAACTTCATTATTAGACGTAGCGCAAAGCAAAACACGTATAGATCAACTGGAAAACCTGACTAGTGAGCAAATTCACTCTGTACCAAGAAACCGTCGTGATATAGATGCTATAGTACTATTTGCCTCACCTGAACAAACAGAATTACTTAACCCTATCGTAGAAACCAGTTTGAGCCCATTTAATGACAAGGCGGTTCCGGTATTTGCGTCATCTAGAAGTTATAGTCAAAACTTTAGTAATAATAGCTTACGAGATCTGCGCAATATCACATTCACCGATATGCCTTGGATGTTACCGGATGAAGATCATAAGGCCCTTAAGAATGAAGTCGCCAAGATCTGGCCAAAACAAGATGATACTTTAAAGCGTTTATTTGCATTGGGCTTCGATGCTTATTCCTTAGTGCCTGATTTACCGGGCTTATCAGCATTACCTCAAGTTAGTGTAAAAGGACTGACTGGCACTCTTTCCATAGATCAGGATGGCAATATTATCCGTGTATTACCTTTTGGCAAAATAACCGAAAGCGAGGTTATATTGCTTGCATTGGATTAAGCAACGTTTCTCAAGACTTACAGGACAAATCTCGGAAAATAAGGCCCGAGAATTCCTTGAGAATAATGGTTTACGTTTTATTCAAAGTAATTATCACTGCCGTACGGGTGAAATTGACTTAGTCATGCAAGATGAACAGGAATGGGTGTTTGTTGAAGTGAAATTTCGAAGCCGTTCTGATTATGGTACAGCTGCTGACTTCTTCCATGCTTCAAAACGAAAAAAATTTACACACGCAGTGAAACATTTTATGCATTTTCATCGTCTAAACCCCGCTATGGTGGCACACCGTATCGATTTGGTTGCAATAGACGGAGATCAAATTCAATGGTTTAAATCTATCTAAACTACATGCCATTGAAAATTATTTTATAACATTATTGAGATTTTCATGATTGAACAAATAAAAGCGAATTTTACCGAAAGCATCCAGACGAAAATTGCCGCAGGGGAAGTGCTTCCGGAATCTATATTTAAAGCCTCTCAGATGATGGTAGACGCACTTATTCATGGCAACAAGATATTGTCATGTGGCAACGGGGGTTCTGCAGGAGACGCTCAGCACTTTTCTTCCGAACTACTCAATCGTTATGAGCGAGACCGTCCAAGCTTACCTGCTATGGCGCTAACCACTGATTCATCAACAATTACCTCAATTGCTAACGATTACAGCTATGATGAAGTGTTTTCTAAACAAGTCCGCGCGCTTGGACAAGCTGGCGATATATTATTGGCAATATCCACCAGTGGTAATTCACGAAATGTGATAAACGCCATGGAAGCTGCATTGAGCAGGGACATGACAATTGTTGCCTTAACCGGTAAAGACGGTGGTGAAATGGCGGGGCTTTTAGGTCCTAATGATGTTGAAATCCGTGTGCCTTCCAGTAGAACCGCGCGCATTCAAGAAGTCCACTTATTAGTTATTCACAATCTGTGTGAATGCATCGACGATAGTCTTTTTCCTGAGCAGGATGCGGAGTAATCAGTATGTTCTCAAAAACCAATAGTTTAATTGCGCTTGTTATTTTAACCACATTAGGCTTACAAGGTTGTGCAGCACTCGTAGTTGGAGCTGGCGTGGGAGCTGCGTCTGCTGCCCACGACAGACGTACATTAGGCACGCAAATAGACGACAAAACTGCAACGGCTCGTTTAGCATCTGAATTTGCAAACAATGCAAAGCTAGATCGTGCCAGAATCGATATAACTGTCTTCAATGGTATCGTATTATTGGTTGGCCAAGCTCCGACTGAAGCAATTCGTCAAGAAGTATCAACCACAGCGCAAAGGGTCAAAAACTTGCGCAAGATCCATAATCAAATGCGCATAGGGGAACCCATTCCTGCAACTGTTATAGCAAATGATACATGGCTTGCTAGCAAGGTGAAAACCGCACTAATTGGCGATAAACGCGTGGACGGATTGAATATTATTGTTGAAATTGAAGATTCAGAAGTTTTCTTAATGGGTTTGGTCAAACCTAGCGAAGCCGATATTGCGGTTGAAATAGCTAGAAATGTAAATGGTGTCACTAGAGTCATCAAGGCGTTCGAAAATCAATAAGCCTGCTTTTATCTCGATGTCTTTATTATAGTAAGCGGTTATATTATCCACCCTAGCTTTTTTAATCGTGGTCTATAATTAATAAGAACTCGAGACAAGGCATAAAATGTCAGACCAATTTGAAATTGTATACTCAAGCAATGTTATTGCTGCTCAATATGGAAAATATTGGCTGCAAAAAGCTGTACCCAAATTACTGACCCAAAAAATATTTGAAATTGCGAAATATATGCCTACTTCCGGTTGGGCATTTTATGATGACATTCGTAATTGTCCGGTAAAAGGGCCCGAACAAATCCGTTTTTGCGCGAACTCTGCACATGAATTGGTTGATATGGGATTGACACATTGTGTGGTTTGCGTAAATGGCTTAGCTATTTCAGAATGGATGATGAAAATTATTGTTCCACAAACGGTGAAACTTATTTTTGTGGAAACGCCCGAACAAGGTTTCGAAATACTTGCTAAACAAGGCTTCGAAACCAGTAATTTAGACTTTCAAATCAAATTTAAAAGTTAGTCGTGTATTTTAGACTGATTGAAATAACAACCGCTTAAACAGTCGTCAGCATCGCCTGACTATTTACAAACTTACCGCAAATACTAATTCCCAGTATTAACTGATTTATTTTAAGTTTTCGGGAAATGTACTCATGTCTTTGTTTAACCATTTAGCATCAAACAGTAAATCATCGACCTTTTTTTGTGCAATATGTATTTGTGATGGTGACATTTTTTCAAACAGCTTAAAGTATTGCGCATTAACTTCCGCTTTGTTTTTATCTAATGCGCTGTAAAGTCCTTGCCATATAGCCGCTTTTTGAAGGTCATTTTTATCTAAATAATATCCCACATAGAACTCATAAACAGACGGCTGAATGTCTTTGATCAGGTCTGCTTTTTCCAACGCCATACGTGCGTACTTCACCCCTTCAGACATATTGCTTTTAGCTGATTTAGTCATTAGCGCGACATATACGTCTACATGGACCTCTTGCGCAGTTTCAAAGCCATTGACCATTGATTCCCAATTATCTTGGTTTTGAGAATATGTCCAAAGCCACAAGTTCACTTCCGGGCGCGACATAGATCGTGTACTGGCGATGAGTTCTTTTTGAATTTCGGGAATTTTTCTTATGGTTGTAATCTGTGATTGTTTATCACTTTTGTTCCTAACCGCTTCTGATACAAATGCATCTTCTAAACAACTTTTATAAGCGTCTAAACTTTTTAGCGCGATATAGGTATTGATAGAGCTGATTTGCTCGCGTTGGCGTGCGAGATCTCGTATAACTTCACTTCTTGGGATTGAACATAGTGCACCTGAATGCGTATTGTCACAAATATCCTGATAGGTATCACATATCTGCCACATTGAAGCATCCGCTACACCATCATTTTCACAACCAGATAAAAGAATACCAAGTGCAATCAGCCAATATCGCATGTTTATCTTTCCTAGAATTTGTTTAATTTTACTGTTTGTCAATTTACCAATAAAAAAGGCGCTGTGCAGCGCCTAATTTGACTTATTTAACGACCGTTAAATTTGGAGGTCCTTTTTTATCCGGTTTAGGTGTAGATGATGTTTTGGAAACACCCTCTCCTTTTTCCTCTTGAGGAATACTTTCTTCCGGCGTAAATACGGTACCAGCGCCATTCTCTTTTGCATAAATAGCTAAAACAGCATTAGTGGGAACCACTAACTGTCTCGCAACACCGCCAAAACGGGCTTCAAAGCTAACATCAGCATTACTTAGATTCAGTTTAACACATGCACTTGGAGATACGTTTAGGACAATCTGTCCATCGCGTACATGTTCCTGTGGCACAATAGTGCCTGGCATGGTCGCATCCACTACCAAATAAGGTGTTAAATCGTTATCTACGATCCACTCGTAGAATGCGCGAAGTAAGTAAGGCTGATTTGACGTCATCATAATATGCTACCTAGTCCACTTAAAGTGGATCGTGTATCTCTCTTTCTTGATCAGTTAATGATGCTTTGAAGGAGTTACGAGCAAATATGCGATTCATATAGGCAAGTACTTCTTTGCTACCTGCACCGGTAAGTTCAATACCAAGTGCTGGCAGCCTCCATAATAGTGGCGCCAAATAACAATCAACTAAACTAAATTCTTCACTCATGAAAAAAGGAGTTTCAGCAAATAGTGGAGCAAGACTTAATAGTGCTTCGCGTAACTCATTACGTGCAGCTTCTAAGTCCCCTTTTCCGGCCACAATTTTATCTGCAACAGAGTACCAATCTTGCTCTATTCTGTGCATCATCAAACGGCTTTGACCACGAGAAACTGGGTAAACAGGCATAAGGGGAGGATGTGGGAATCGCTCATCCAAGTATTCCATTATTATATGGGACTTGTACAAAACGAGTTCTCTATCGACCAGTGTAGGCACTGTGCCATAGGGATTTAAATCAAGTAAATCTTCAGGAAGGTTGGTTGGATCAGTATAGCTGATTTCAACGCCCACTCCTTTTTCCGCAAGTACTATGCGCACTTGGTGACTGTAAATATCACTTGTGTCTGAGAACAACGTCATGATTGAACGTTTATTCGCGGCTACAGCCATTAACTATCCTCCAGAATCAACAAAACACATCAATCAATCGTAAATCTAACTTCATAAAATTGATTGTCTGCCTACTACCAATTTGGCGTTAGGCTCATTAAAAAAAGGGGCAAAACCGCCCCTTTTCGGATTATACCTTAGATTTGGGTGAATTAGTGAACATCACGCCAATATTCTTTCTTCAGCAAGTAAACAAAGATAAACAATATCACAATAAAGGCCAAAACCCATTTACCGGTTGTCTCCAGCTTGAGTCTGCCTGGCTCACCTACGTACACTAAATAATGTACAAGGTCTGACATTGCTTCATCATATTCTTCTGGACTCAGCTCACCTGTGCCGTCCGTTTTAATGCCAACGTAAACTTCTTTCATTTCACCGTCGACCATTCTTTGTTCATAAGTTTCGCGAGGCGTACCTTGCAATTCTTGCAAAACATGCGGCATACCCACGTCAGGGAAACGTTTGTTATTCACGCCAAATGTTTTGCTGTCATCAGCATAAAAGGTACGGAGATAAGTGTATAACCAATCAGCACCTCTAACACGTGCAACCAAAGTTAGGTCAGGCGGCGGAGCACCAAACCACTTTGCCGCATTTTCAGCAGGTATCGCGCTTTTAATATGATCTGAAACTTTTTCACCAGTAAATTGTAAATACTCCTGACCTAATTCGGTTGGAATACCTAAATCTTTAAAGCTGCGCTCATAACGTTGGTACTGCATGTTATGGCAGCCCAAACAATAGTTATTGAACAACTTGGCGCCGCTTTGTAGTGAGGCTTGATCGCTCAAATCAATATCAATGTGATCGTTTTCAATTCCGCCACCAGCAGCACCAGCTAGTCCCGAAAATAATAAAGTTAAAACTAATACAAACTTCTTCATTTCGTGATCCTCTCTGGTACTGGTTTAGTGTTCTCATTTCTACTGTAAATAAATAGCAATAAGAAGAATCCGAAGTACATGATAGTGCCTATGCGCGATGCGATAATTTTCCAGTTTTCCTGAGGTGTACCACCTAAATAACCTAAGAAGATAAAGACCGCAGCGAATATCAATAGATTCCAACGATGGAACCCACAACGATAACGCCAAGACTTCACTTTTCCTCGGTCAATCCAAGGCAACAAGAATAACGCAATTATTGCGGCAAACATGGCAATAACACCACCTAGCTTGTCTGGCACAGCTTTCAAGATTGCGTAGAAAGGTGTGAAATACCAAACAGGGAAAATGTGTTCAGGTGTTTTCAACGGGTTGGCAATCTCAAAATTTGGATGCTCTAAGAAATAGCCGCCCATTCCAGGTGCAAAGAACATGATGTAGCAAAATATAAATAAGAATGCAGCAAACGCGACCAAATCTTTCAAGACGATGTGCGGGAAGAACGGCACTACATCATCGATGATGTCGTATTTACTTGTGTAGTATTCGTGCATTTTAAACTTGGTTTTTTGCTCTTCAGTTAGCGAACCTTTTTTGCGTTTAACTTCAACACCGTCAGGGTTATTAGAGCCAACTTCATGCAAAGCAACTATGTGTAGGAATACCAAAATAACGATGACTAAAGGCAATGCAATTACGTGCAATGCAAAGAATCGGTTGAGGGTAGCACCAGAGATAACATAATCACCCTGAATCCATTCAACTAAGTCTGGACCAATAATAGGAATCGCACTAAACAGGGATACAATTACCTGCGCGCCCCAGTAAGACATTTGCCCCCAAGGTAACACGTACCCCATAAAAGCTTCTGCCATTAAGGCTAAGTAAATGAACATGCCGAATAACCAAAGCAATTCGCGTGGTTTTTGGTAAGAGCCATACATCATGCCACGAAACATGTGCAAATAAACCACGATAAAGAACGCAGAAGCACCAGTAGAATGCATATATCGCAATATGTCGCCGTAAGGCACATCACGCATAATATATTCAACAGAAGCAAACGCACCCTCTGAAGATGGAACAAAGTTCATAGTTAACCATACACCGGTAACGATTTGGTTAATTAGAACGATTGTTGCCAAGAATCCAAAGATGTACCAGAAGTTCATATTTTTGGGTGCTGGATATTGAATGGCGTGCATATTCGCAACACGCATCATTGGAATACGATATTCAATCCAGTCTAATAGATTTTTAAACATCTTATGCTGCTCCCTCGGCTTCTGAACCGATGATAACGGTATTGTCATCAACAAACTGATATGGAGGTACGACTAAGTTTAATGGCGCTGGAACACCATCAAATACTCGTCCAGCCATGTCGAACTTGGAACCATGACAAGGACAGAAGAAACCTTCATCCACACCTTCAACGTATTCTTCGAAAGCCCCATTAGCCAAATGCTGAGGAGAGCAACCAAGGTGGGTACATATCCCGACCAGGATAAGATATTCCTCTTTTAAAGAACGATAGCGATTCTTCGCAAATGCAGGTTGTTGTTCTTGTTCAGAGTTGGGATCTTTCAAACTATCTTCGTGTTTTGCTAACGAAGCTAGAAGTTCAGGAGTCCGTCGTACAACCCAAACCGGCTTGCTTCGCCAGATAACACGAATCATTTGCCCTGGCTGAATTTTACTGATGTCTATTTGCACATCAGCACCAGCAGCTTTTGCCCTTTCGCTAGGGCTCCAAGAACCTATAAAAGGCACTGCAACACCAACTACACCCGCGGCCCCTACAACAGAGGTTGCGACTGTTAGGAATCGGCGTCTAGGGTTGTCTTGAGGCTGATTGTCATTTACTGACGAATCATTCGTATCGACAGACACATTGCTCATCCACTCTTCTCCAAGTTCGGATTTAGTGATACTTCTTGAACATAAAAAGTTGGTTCCGGTAGCGTTTTGCTAGCAGTTAACTCGCACAAGAAATTACGGTTTTGTTGATTTTAACTATTAACATGAAATGATAAAAGAAAACCCCTAATAAAGACAAGGAATTAAGTAAATAAAGCGATGTTTTATGGGAATAATTTGTGTATCTGCAGTTGAAGCAAAAAGATAGCCATCAATTTAGCGTAAATTACAGACAATAAAAAAACCCAGCAATGCTGGGTTTTTTGAAATATTCGTAACGTAAAAATTAACGTTTTGAGTATTGAGGACGCTTACGTGCTTTATGAAGACCCACTTTCTTACGCTCAACTTTACGTGCATCACGAGTAACAAACCCGGCTTTACGTAACGCTGGACGAAGTGTTTCGTCATATTCCATCAATGCACGAGTAATACCGTGACGGATTGCACCAGCTTGACCGCTAATACCACCACCGGCTACGGTGACGTATAGGTCAAACTTATCAGTCATTTCAACAAGCTCAAGAGGTTGACGAACAACCATACGAGCGGTTTCACGACCAAAAAACACATCCAAAGGACGCTTGTTAACTACAATGTTTCCACTGCCCGGGCGAAGAAAAACGCGAGCGGTAGAGCTTTTGCGACGGCCAGTGCCGTAGTATTGAGTATCTGCCATTATTCTCGCTCCTTAAATGTCTAGAACTTGAGGCTGTTGAGCAGCATGTGAGTGCTCAGTACCTGCGTACACTTTCATCTTGCGGAACATAGCACGTCCAAGAGGACCTTTAGGCAACATACCTTTAACCGCTTTCTCAATGATCATTTCAGGCTTATGGGCTTGAAGTTTCTCAAATGTTGTATCTTTCAATCCACCAGGATAACCAGTGTAAGAATAATACATTTTGTTCTGTGCCTTACGGCCAGTAACAGTGACTTTTTCAGCATTGATTACGATGATGTAATCTCCAGTGTCTACATGAGGTGTATACTCTGGCTTATGCTTACCGCGCAAACGAAGCGCGATTTCTGTGGCCAATCGACCTAATGTTTTGTCTGCGGCGTCAACCACATACCAGTCGCGTTTTACCGTCTCTGGCTTTGCAACAAAAGTTTTCATTTTAAAATACCCGAAATTTGTAAATTGTTACTCGTTTGTTTTCTGCATTCGTTAAAATCAGCAAGCTTACTCATCTTAGACAATCCAGAAAACCTCATAAATCAACACATTGACCCCTTCGAGTCGATTGATTCTTCCACTTTCCCAAAGTGGGCGTAACTGGGCAGGGCGCGAATTATACAGAAGTTTTCATAAAACGCGAGGGTATATTGCAAGTTTTTTAGTCAATCAGGCCATTGTTTACTAACAATTCAGATTCGATTCAGCTCAGTTAATGCATTGTTATCCAAGATATATCGAACTAAATTTTGTTAATTTGCATCTAAATCGCACAGAAATACGTTTTAAATGTAATAGAAAGGTGATTAGTTAATTTTAATTGTTTGGGATATATTGCTCAACAATACGACCGTTACACCTTTTGTATGGTCGAAACTCATATCCTTTAAAACATAACGATAAGGTGTTTGAGTAACAACGAATTTATTTATGGAGTAGATAGATGAAGCACTTAGTGTGGGTTCTGTTGGTCGTCGTAGCCGCGCATTTGAGTATCGCGTCTGCAACTAGTTTGCGTTCCGAACAAATAGCCAACGCCAAAAAACGTAATACTGAGACAAAAAACGATTTTGTGAGCCCACTAATTGTTGGTGGAGAAAATGCAGATGAAGGTGATTATCCATTTATGTCGGCACTTGTCATAGTCAGTTCGACAGTAGAAACAAGCGTCACTGTAAACAATACTGGATATGATTCCGATTCGTTTAGTTTCGGTCCTGATGGCCAAGCAACCGGCACTTTAGTCGATTGCGGATTAGCAGGTACGGAATGTACAGGCGTAGCCAATAGTATATGTTTAATCGAGCGCGGCGATTTTAATTTCTCCGACAAAGCGCTTAATTGTGAAGCCGGTGGCGGCATTGGCGCAATTATTTACAATAATGTTGAAGGCCCTTTAGATTCAGGTACATTGGGTAATGATTTTGATGGCAATATTCCTGTGGTCGCAATTTCTCAACAAGATGGAGCCGCTTTAGTCCAGCTCGAAAATGCGACCGCCAGCATCGCCGTAAATACCTTACCCGGTACGATGCAAGATTCAGTGTGCGGTGCGTCATTCCTAGGTGATCGTTGGGTGCTGACCGCAGCGCATTGTGTAGACTCAGAATTTGCTGACCAATATAGGGTAAATATAGGCGAGTATGATTTAAGAGACGGCGCTGATGAAGCCATAGCGATTAAGCGCATATATACACATCCCAACTATAACTCTGATACTTTTGATAACGATGTGGCACTTATCGAATTAGTTGAAAGCGTCGATGCAACCCCAATTCAGTTGGCTGATACAGCTACGACAAACCAATTAACCATAGAGAATGCTATCGCAAAATCTATTGGCTGGGGTGGACGCACTGGTTACTTGCCGGGTGAAGGCCCTACTGGGAATTTCCCTGACATACTTCAGGAAGTAGATTTAGGCCTACTTACAAACACTCAATGCCGCAATGAATTAGCAAGCTCACAAGGAATTAGCGCAAACAACACTGGGATTACCAATCAAATGATTTGTGCGGCATTAGATTCTGGAGGCGCAAGCGCATGTCAAGGTGATAGCGGTGGCCCCTTGTTCGTACAAACAAATAGTGGAGCACAACAATTGGGTGTAACCAGTTGGGGCATAGGTTGTGCTGCTGAGGGTTATCCGGGGGTATACGCAAGAGTAAGTTCATTGCTTGGCTTTATCAATGCAACTCGTTTTGGTGTGGGTATTTCGGGTAAAGCCAATATCACCAACTCACCTGTAAACGTGAGCTTCGTACAACAATATACGATCACCAATAATTCTGAAAATACTGTGGTACCTACAATTACTCTGAGTAATCAATCTGATTTTAGTATAGATACAAGTGACTGTACGATTTTAACTGCGCAACAAAGTTGTCAGGTAGAACTTACATTTAATGCCCAAACTCAAGGGTCTAAAACTGCATCCATAGCACTTAGTACAGACATACAAGATACCCCCACAAATGGCATCACCGTTCAGGGTTTCGCGGTAGCAGCAACGCCAGGCTTGGAGAGCCAAATAGGCACAGTAAACTCTGCTGTCACATTGTACAGCGGAGGCGACGCTAGTTGGACTAGCCATACGTTGGGAGGCGTTGCTAGCGGCAATATTTCAGGCAATGAAGAAAGTATTTTAATTGCTAGCATTGTCGGTGAAGGGACATTAAATTTTGAGTGGTCGGTTTCATCAGAAGAGAATGTTGATGAACCAACAGAACCTTTTGATGCGTTATATTTGATCGTGAATGGTGAAGAAATCGAGTTTATCTCTGGCGACGTCAACTTTACTAGCCAAACCATATCATTGCCGGCCGGAACCAACTTAGTCGAAATTAGTTACCGCAAGGACCGCAACGTCGATGAAGGGGACGACCAAGGCAGAGTACGAAACTTTGTTTTTACATCAATTGATGGTGGCGGCAACCCAACTACGCCACCAAGCAGCAATTCTGGCGGTGGAGGTTCTGTTGCATGGTTATTATTGCTTCTTATTGGTAGTTTAGGACTGCGTCGATTCGCTTTCTAAACGTTTGACTTGCAGCCAGATGGACTCCATCTGGCTCAATGTGGTGTCAGACAATTTGGTGTTTTGTTTTGCAAAATGTTGTTCAACTTTTTCAAAACGTCCAGCAAATTTTTTATTCGCCTTTCTCAAAGCCGTCTCAGCGTTTACATCCAAATGCCGAGCTAAATTAACCACCGCAAACAACAAGTCACCGACTTCTTCTTCGATGCGTTGCTGATTTTTTGGCTCTTGCTCGAGCTCTTCCATCACCTCTGAGACTTCTTCTTGTACTTTATCAAGTACGGGTCCTACTTCTGGCCAGTCGAACCCTACTTTTGCGCAAGCTTTTTGGATTTTATGTGCACGCATCAAAGGTGACATACTGACAGGTATATTGGCTAAAACACTGGCTTGCGCGTCTTCACCTTTTTGAGCGCGTTCCTGGCGTTTTATAGCTTCCCAATTAAGACTGACTTGTTCGCTCGAAATATTCTGTTGAGTTGCAAAAACGTGAGGATGGCGACGAACTAATTTATCACTAATGACTTTGGCTATTGCTTCGAAGTCAAAAGCCTCTTGCTCTTTTCCAAGCTGTGCATAAAACACTACCTGAAATAGCAAATCACCTAATTCATCTTGTACATCCTGCATATTGCCATTTTCAATAGCATCAGCAACTTCATAAGCTTCTTCAATCGTATAAGGAACAATACTGCTAAAACTTTGTTGCTTATCCCACGGGCAGCCCTGTTCAGGGTCCCGTAATTTTTGCATAATCTTCAACAGCCGTTCGACTTGAGGGTAATCGCTCTGCTGTTGCGGCTTACTTGTCGAGTCTGACAACGTCGATTACCCCTTTAATTTGCAACAATCGCGCGGTCGTTTTAGATAAGCTTGCCAAATCTTTCAGCTCTAAAGTGATTCTGATTCGAGCAGTTTGATCTTTAGTATTGCTTAAACTATTTACCCCTAATAAGGTAATTTTGTCATTCGCCAGTACCGTTGTTATATCGCGTAAGATGCCATCTCGGTCTGACGTATGCACGTCTAGGTCGGTTTTGAAGCTTCCCCTAAGATCATTAGCCCAATTGACTTCAATCTCACGCTCAGGGTGCTGATCTAATAAATGGTTCAATTGATCACAGTTTTCCCGGTGCACGCTAACACCTCTTCCCATGGTTATATAACCTTGAATAGGATCGCCGGGTAATGGTTGACAACATTTGGCAATTTGACTCATCAAATTACCAACACCTTCCACAACAATTGTGCTTTTTCCACCTTTTGTAGGTTTGCTTTGTGTTGTTCTAACCCGGGGATCAATTTCTGGTGGTGGAGCATCTAATTGTTGCAAGTAATTGACAACTTGCATTATACGTAAATCACCGCCACCAATGGCAGCATATAAATCATCTACTTGATTGACGTTAAAACGTTCACAGGCTTTTGCTGCGTCTTTCAATACTAAGTTTGCTCTGGATAACTCACGTTCAAGTAACTCTTTACCCGCCTGCAGGTTCTTTTCTTTATCTTGTTTTTTAAACCAAGTATGGATTTTTGCGCGTGCGCGAGAAGAGTGCACATATCCCAAACCTGGATGCATCCAATCCCGGCTGGGATTTAAGTTTTTACCGGTTAACACTTCCACCTGATCGCCTGTTTGCAATTGATAGGTGAAAGTCACTATTCGACCGTTTACTTTTGCACCATTGCAACGATGTCCTACGTTACTATGAATGTAATAAGCAAAATCCAACGGAGTCGAACCCAACGGCAAATCAATAACATCTCCTTTAGGCGTAAACACGTATACTCGGTCATCGAATACTTGACTACGTAACTCTTCAACCAGATCACCAGACTCAGCCACCTCTTCTTGCCAAAGTAGAATTTTGCGCAACCAATTAATTTTATCTTCGTAAGCGGAGCGCTCTGAACTGACGCCCTCTTTGTATTTCCAGTGTGCCGCAATGCCAAGCTCTGCATCTTGATGCATTTGTTGCGTGCGTATTTGAATCTCTACCGAGCGCCCTTGAGGGCCGACAACCACAGTATGGATAGATTGATAGCCATTTGGTTTAGGTGTTGCAATATAATCATCAAACTCATTGGGGATATGCTTAAACAGCGAGTGCACAATGCCCAAAGCACTATAACAATCCTGTAAGCGGTCAGCGATAATACGCACAGCACGTATGTCGTAAAGCTGATCAAAAGATAAATGCTTTTTCTGCATTTTCTTCCAAATGCTATAAATGTGTTTAGGGCGACCATAGACCTTAACGTTGATCTTCGCTTCGTCCATTTCCGCTTGTAAATTGGTGACAAAATCTTCGATGTATTGCTGGCGATCAGTTCTTTTCTCATCCAACAAGCTGGCGATTTGTTTATACTTTTCTGGGTGCAAGTATCGAAATGAAAGGTCTTCTATTTCCCACTTTAATTGCCCGATACCTAAACGGTTGGCCAAAGGAGCATAAATGGTTGAACATTCTCGAGCGACAATAACGCGAGTTTCTTCATCTGCCTTTTTCATTTTTTGTAGCGTACAAATACGCTCGGCTAACTTAATGAGAACCGTTCGTACATCTTCCACCATAGCTAGTAACATACGGCGAATATTATCAATTTGAACTTCGTCGGCTTTTTTATTGCTGCGACTATGCAAGGTTTTAATTGCATCCATGCGGCGTACACCGCTGATTAGATTTCGAATTCCTTTGCCAAATTCTTCTTCGATTTGTTCGTCATCTAAACCATGTAATTCGCAATAAGGGTACACCAACGATGCCTGCAACGTTTCATCGTCCATGTTCAGTTCGTGCAGAATTTCGACCATTTCCTGCCCCACCAACAGAATTTCTGGTGATTCAGATGTGTCTCGCAGCTTTTGTTTTGTGCTCTGGGGTAGGTTCAGACAATCAAGCCATTGATCAAAATTAGGTCGTTCTGGTTGATGAACTGTTCGGATTGAAACCATAGTAATAGCCCAGTTAGATTTACTTTCGTTTAGTCAAAGGCACAAACAATGCCATCAATTCAGTGTGCGCTGTTTGTGGAAACATATCCAACAAACTCAACTTGTCTAATCGATAATTTTTGCCAATTAAAAGTGCGGCATCTCTAGCAAAAGTTGCCGGATTGCAAGAAACATAAACGATATGTGAAGGCTTTAGTGAAGCTAATTGCTTAACCGCAGATAATGCACCTTCACGAGCAGGATCGAGTAATACTTTATTGCATTTCGCTGTTTGACCATGCTCAGTTAATTTAGTGCTATTTAAATCAGCGTGGATAAACTGACAATTATCAAGTTGGTTTTGCGTTGCATTATGTTGGGCACGTTGCACCATTTTGGCCACACCTTCGATTCCAACCACACGTTCACATTGTTCAGCAATCGCCAGACTAAAATTACCGATACCACAAAATAAATCTAACACTGAATCGTTAGCTTCAAGCTGCAACCATTGTATTGCTTGCTTTATCATTTTTTGATTTATATCTGCGTTGACTTGCACAAAATCATCATGATGGATATCTAATTCAAGTTTATCATTTATCTTGTAAGCTAATAATTTAGCTTCTTGATTAAGCGTTTGCTGATTGTGTTGTTTATCTTCGAGTATTAACTGCACGTCATTGTCTTCAGCAAAATCGGCTAATAGTGCTTTGTCATGTTGACTCAAATTATGAACTGTGCGAATTAACACCTGTGTGCCGTTATCCACACTCAATAAACTAATATGGCCGACATTGGACGGTGTTTGCATGTCTGCTAGCGTTTTTTGCAGAGGCACTATCAACTGCTCCAACTCACCTTTCAGTACCGGACACTGGCTCAAGTTGAATATTTTGTTGCTTCCCTTAGCTCGAAAACCCACTTTAATCGCGTCAGGGTTTCTAGCATCAACTGATAATCTGGTTTTACGTCGATAGCCTTTTTCTTCAGAATGAAGCGGAGCCTGCCAATTAATTTGCGCCTGTTTATCCGCCACTTTCGCCAACTTAATATTTTTACCACCGCGAGACGCTTTGCTAAGGACTCGTTTGGGAGAGTGCGTATTTTTTTCAGTATCTAGGGAAGTATGCAAAATCAGATTTTGAATCGCATCTTGTTTAAATTTTAGCATTGCACTGGTTTGACAGTGTTGAGTTTGACACCCACCACACATTTCAAAATGCTCACAAAAAGGGGGTTGTCGATTTACTGAAGGTTGCGTGATTTTCAACAATCTTGCAGTACAAACTTTACCTCGATGTTCGGTTATTTCGACCTCAGCAATCTCGCCAGGCAATGCCCCTTCAACGAATATTAGAGGATCATGATCAGCACTAACCCCTTGCGCGAAATGATCTAAATGGGAAATCGAAATACTAACCCGCTTTCCAATTAAATGACTGTTGGCAGCGTCCGCTTTTTTGTTTTTTTTAGGCGTGTAGAAATTAGCCATGCTTGTTTATTTGCTCCAAAATAACCGTAGCCATTGCATAATGTTGCTCATCTGAGATAGATACCAAAGCATTGTTAATTCCCTTTTGTTCGCACAATTGTGCAAATTGGCCACTAAAATGGATAATCGGTTGCCCTAAATCACCATTGCTTAGCTCGATATGTTGCCAGCCAACACCATTTCCAATCCCAGTTCCCAACGCTTTGACAGCAGCTTCTTTGGCCGCAAATCGTTTAGCCAAATAACGTATGGGGAAATTGTGTTCACGATATACCTGCATTTCCATTGGCGTTAAAATGCGTAACGGTAATCGATCCGACTTTTCAATCTGTTTTGCTAATCTTGCAATTTCGACTATGTCTGTTCCCAGACCTAAAACTGCCAATTTAACCCCTCGCCTCTAACATTAGTCGTTTCATGTCTGCTACCGCATTGGCTAAACCGTCAAATGCAGCGCGAGCGATGATTGCATGACCAATATTCAATTCAATAATTTCTTCAATGGCCGCTATCGGTTTTACGTTATGGTAATGCAATCCATGTCCAGCATTCACTTTAAGACCTAAAGAATGGGCATAACGAATACCAGATTGTAATTTTTGAAGTTCCTTATGCATTTGCGCTTCATTGGTAGCTTCAGCATATTGACCTGTGTGGATTTCAATGTAAGGAGCGCCAGCTTGAACGGCAGCGTCGATTTGAGAATTGTCTGCGTCAATAAAAAGCGATACTTGAATATCTTGTTCTGCTAAACGTTGACACGCATCGGTAATTTTCTCTAAATTGCCTGCCACATCTAAGCCGCCTTCTGTGGTCAATTCTTGTCTTTTTTCCGGCACTAAACAGCAAAATTCAGGTTTAGTTTGAAGGGCGATAGACAACATCTCTTCAGTGACTGCCATTTCAAGATTTAAACGTGTGTTTATCGTTTCACGCAACAAACTGACATCACGATCTTTTATGTGTCTACGATCTTCACGCAAATGCACTGTAATGCCATCAGCTCCAGCGCGCTCAGCAATATCTGCAGCATGCACAGGATCTGGATATTGGGTTCCTCGTGCATTTCGCAATGTGGCAATGTGATCAATATTCACACCCAAAAAGATATCACTCATTCAGTCCGCTCCAATTTAGTAAATAATTCTCTGCTTTTTAATGGTTTATCGCCAAGAATTGGCTTAAATGCCATTCTAGTAATGCGTTTAGCCACCGTTAAACTTTGTTTGTCCCAATGATAATCTGCGATCTTGATTAAATCTGCCCCTAAAAAGCAATTTGCGGTTTGCTCTTTTGCGGCTAAACACTGAAATCCTTGGTCATTGATAAAACTATAATAGCTATTTGCCTGTATTCTTTCACCTGAATGGCAATCAACAATCCAATCAATACCATAACCAATATTTTGAATTAAGCATATTTCAAACTCACGTAGCACGACTTCCATATTTTCATTATTTGCCATTCGAAATAAGCTAGCCAAATAAAGATCAAACACCTCTGGATAGGACACTTCTTTAGGTAGCACTCTATTCAGAAGTTCATTGAGATACATGGCAGAAAATAATGTCACACCGTGCAATTGAAACGCTCGGCCATTTCCTTCGATTTGATTTAAATTTTTTAATTCGTGCCGCCCACTGAACGTAAGCGAAAGAGGTTGAAACGGCTGCAAGAGACTCTTTTTTTCATTCGCCTTTGCACTTTTTCCGCCTCTGACTCCGCGGCAAACAGCCGAAACTCGACCTTGTTCTTTGGTGAAAAAGTCGACGATAAAACTGGTTTCACGATATTGTCGTCGATGGATAACCAACCCATTGAGCATGGTTGCAAGCTCAGTCACTCGATAGAGTTCCTAAGCCACTTTAATTCGAACGACTTTCATTGCCTCAAATTCAATACCTGCCACTGTCTCAACAATAGGGTAGTAAGTGAGATTAACCTGACAACCATTTAGGTTTTTATATGCTTTTTTGCGACGAAATTTAAAGGGGACATCGTATCCTTCTACCATAACTGTATTCACAATCCAGTCATCTTCTTTTCGTTGCACATGGGAAACCACTTTCATCATTTCTGAATGAATTAGGTTGTCATGTTTATCCAGTAGTTTAGAAATGTTGGATTTTGCCATAGTCTTCTTAGTATAAATTTTCACTGAAATTTAAGGGTAACCATAGAGTAAGTGAAACGACTTCGAGTGAATTTATTGCTTCAACATTCATCTTATCTAAGGACGCAGTATCGTTATAATACCATTTACCAGATAAAAAAGCGCAACTTAGCGTAATAGTTGCTACAAAGAGTTGCCAAGCGATAGAAATTAACCTGAGTGCCAATTTCATACAGAGGTTTTCAGCCGCTACATCTGCTCAGAATTTATACTAAAGTTTAATAGTGTTTGTAGCCTCATAAAAGTAGAGTCTAAAATTATTTTTTCAAAGGCTTTTTGTATGTTGCAAGCATGGCGAAGATATATCAAAAACAAATTTGTAGTCGCCGTAATTGCGTTAGTATTTGCTATTGCTTTAAGTGCAATCATTTCACTTTTTAAAGCAGTCGAAACACACAGTTTATTGGAACAAGAAAGCCTCACACCTGCCTTTGGATTATTGTCTCAGGAAATCTTAAAACCCCTTTATATTGCCGAAACTATTGCACGCTCTTCAAGCATAAAAACTCAGATGAATTCTTCAGATATTGATCAAGAAGCAATTCAAAAAAAGTTAAGCGAAATTTCTCAAGAGTTTGATATGGAGTTTTTTGTCGCCAGCGAGCTAAATCGTACTCAATACAATTCAGATGGCTCTACGCTATCACTTGAATTAGACAGAGTAGAATGGTATTTCAATGCTAAGAACAATGATCTCGAAATCGTCGGCATGTTAGGTAAAAGAGACGATATCCGAATTTATTTTGATGTCAAAATTTACAATGCAGAAGGAACATTTTTAGGATTTGTTGGTGTTAACAGAAAGCTCACCAGCTTTATGGAAGCGTTTGATAATTTCAAAAAGCAATTTGGCTACGACTTTATTTTTGTAGATCACAATAACAACATTGTGCTGTCTTCTGATGATCGTTTTAATGCAGACGGAAAACGCATAATGCGATTAGAGCAACTTGCTTGGTATTCGGCATTTTCTGCTCAGCAAAAAAATAATAGTCAGCTTAAAAATTATCTAGTCGAGGTGGAAAACGAGGATGTTTTGATTGCACAGGCTAATTTAGATTCGCTTAATTGGAAAATGTTCTTGGTTAATCCACTGAAAACTCGACAAGCTGCCGCGACCGAAAAATTCATAGCGCAAACGATAATAGTTACGATTGCAATATTCACAGGGATATTAATCGTGTACTTAGTGATCAGATCACTACAAGGAGAATTTGCAAGACGTCACCAAAATGATCCTTTAACTCAATTACCTAACCGAGCTCAATTGTTTTGGCAATACGATAAAGTGGCCAAAAAAGGGAAAAACAATAGCATCATCATTGTCGATATTGATCACTTTAAAAGCGTCAATGACACTTACGGACATAGTGCAGGCGATTTCGTTTTATGTGAAGTGGCGAAAATTTTACAACAGCAACTGCGTGATAATGACGTTGTTGCGAGATGGGGGGGCGAAGAGTTTGTCATTTTACTTCCTGCCGCAAATAAGACGATTACCCAACTCATTGCAGAACGGACAAGAGCGGCGATTGCGAAACATATTTTTGAGGTGGATAAAAAAGTTATTAAGATAACGGCAAGTTTTGGCAATTGTACTGACAATCAAAAAAGTAGTTTAAACCTCATTATTGCTCAAGCTGATGAAGCTTTGTACAAAGCTAAAAATGGCGGACGTAATAAAGTATGCTCGGCTAATCAACCTATACACAGTATTCCAGCTAAGATATGGCCTACGGTAAGCGCTAAATAATAGCGCAACCCCATAGCTCTAATGTGTATTATTCTGCTGAAAATTACCCGTTAGTTATATTAATGCCATCTCCATTGGCTTTATACTTAGCAAAACACTCTGAATTCACTTTAAGGCTGTATAGTGATTAGAACCATTCGCGTTAACCTTATGCTGCTAACTGGCACATTAATGATATTGCAAGGGTGCCAACCAGAACCTGCAAAAACCGATACCATGTTGTTTAGAGAAGCCACGATTAATCAAGCTCAAGTGCCACTCGATAAAGCCGCTGTATTGTTAACCCAAGACGTAAAATCAGCCCCATTGTCACACCTAGATTCCATTATTCTCGCGAATCAAAATGTACGAGCTGCCCGTGATATTTATGCTAAGAACAATATCAATAATTATTCTGATACTAAATTAACTGAATTGGAAAATTTTATCGAACAACTAGATCCTGCATTAGTGGAAAATGCCAAATCACTGCTAATTCTGGCGGTTGATAAAACCGCAGAATTGCGAGAACAGATTGAAGAAGCTAAGAACCAACCCTACAGCGCCAGAGGCAATGACACAGCACAGTTAGTTGAGTTTCTTGGCAAAAATTATAACCGTGATGTGAAAGAGTGTTGTTTGACGACACTTTCTCAAATAGATCAGTTATTGAAAAATAACTCTCGGCAACATAGAGATTTAATCATTTTAATTCGCTCAATTAATCAGGAACTGGCTGAAGTTATTAAGCAAAAAGATTATGCTTTAGCCCTTAAAAAACGGATTCGAGCTTCTCAATAATGGCTTTATTCGCTGCTGGAAAAGCTAACAAATGTAGATTTTCTATAGCGACCCATTGAGTACGTTGACCTTCTTTACCGCTAGGCTCATTGAGAAATTTATCGATAAGCTGAATGTGTAAGCGCACTTGTTTATCGCCATAATCGTGCTCAATTAACATAAACTCCGATTGCTCAAGTACTTTAATACCTATCTCCTCAAGCAATTCTCGGGCTGTTGCTTGTTCGACTGTTTCCTGTTGCTCTACCTTTCCTCCGGGAAATTCCCAAAGGCCACCTTGATGTAATTCATCAGCACGTTTGCTGATAAAGATTTGATTATCGCGTTTAATGACACCAACGGCTACGTCTATAATTTTCATTTTGTTTTCCCACAAAAAAAGGGCAAAAATGCCCTTTTTATAAACTGAATGTCAATTTAGCTAAGCTTGCCGTGACATTGTTTGTATTTTTTACCAGATCCACAAGGACAAGGATCATTTCGGCCTACTTTTGCCCCTTCACGCACGGTAGTTTTAGGGCCTGTACCGGCTTGTTGTTCTGGCTCATTAGGTGAATCATGATCGTAGCTCTTTGCCACTTCATCAGCTTGACGACGTTGCTCTTCTACTGCTTCAACATCTGATTCCGCTTTTACTCGAACCTTGCTAAGAATACTAATCACTTCCACTTTGAGGTTTTCCAACATTTCAGAAAACAGTTGGAAGGACTCTCTTTTATATTCTTGTTTCGGGTTTTTCTGAGCATAACCGCGCAAGTGAATACCTTGACGTAAGTGGTCCATCGCAGCCAAATGTTCTTTCCACGAGCTATCCAAATTCTGTAGCATCACAGCTTTTTCAAACTGACGCATTACCTCTGGACCCACAGTTTCTTCTTTCTCTTTATAGGCAGCTTTCACACCGTCATGAATACGTTCACGAAGCTTTTCTTCAAATAGTTTGTCGTCTTCATCCAACCACTTTTGAATAGGAAGCTCTAATAGAAAATCGCCTTTTATGCGTTCTTCAAGGCCAGCAACATCCCACATTTCTTCGAGTGATTGTGGTGGAATATAATCATCAATTACACCCGTGACAACATCTTCACGGATTGCATCAATGGTTTCACTGATTTCACCTTCATCTAACAATTCATTGCGCTGTTCGTAAATCACTTTTCGCTGATCGTTAGCCACATCATCGTATTCAAGAAGTTGTTTACGCATGTCGAAGTTTCGACCTTCAACTTTGCGCTGCGCATTTTCTATAGCACGAGTAACCCATGGATGCTCAATTGCTTCGCCTCGTTCCATTCCCAAACGCTTCATCATATTACCCATTTTTTCAGATGCAAAAATACGCATCAAGGCATCTTCTAAAGATAGATAAAAACGTGAGGAACCTGGATCACCTTGACGACCAGAACGTCCTCGTAGCTGATTGTCGATACGACGCGATTCATGCCGCTCTGTACCAATAATATGTAAGCCACCCGCTTCCAGTACTTTCTTGTGGTCTATTTCCCACTGCTCTTTGATCTTTGCCACTTTTTCAGGTTTTGGATCGTTGATTTTGGCAACTTCTGACTGCCAATTACCACCTAAGACTATGTCAGTTCCGCGACCAGCCATGTTGGTAGCAATCGTAACCGCACCCGGACGTCCAGCCTGCGCAACGATATCCGCTTCACGCAAATGTTGCTTAGCGTTCAATACTTCGTGGGGAATCTTGGCTTTTTTAAGAATGCGAGAAAGTAGCTCAGAGTTTTCAATCGAAACTGTACCTACTAGTGTAGGTTGACCACGTTTAACGCACTCTTTTATATCTTCAACTATGGCTTCGTATTTTTCTTCAGCGGTCAAATAAATCAAATCAGCTTTGTCATCACGAAGCATTGGTTTATTGGTTGGGATAACTACAGTTTCTAAACTATAGATATGATTAAACTCAAAGGCTTCAGTATCTGCCGTTCCTGTCATACCCGCTAGTTTTTCGTACAAACGGAAGTAGTTTTGGAAAGTAATCGAAGCTAGCGTTTGGTTTTCGTTTTGAATTTTCACACCTTCTTTTGCTTCTACAGCCTGGTGTAAACCTTCTGACCAACGACGGCCTTCCATAGTTCTACCGGTGTGCTCGTCAACGATGACAATTTCGTCACCGTTAACAATATAATCCACATCTTTACTAAACAGTTTATGTGCTCTAAGTGCTGCATTTACGTGATGTAATAAGGATATATTAGACGCTGCAAATAAGGACTCTTCTTCAGGTAAAATACCATTGCGTTGCAGAATTTCTTCTACGTGCACTTGACCGCGTTCAGTAAGGTGAATTTGTTTGCCTTTCTCATCGATGGTGTAGTCACCTTCACCTTCACGACCCGCTTCATCGCCTTCCTTATCTTCATCTTCCTGTTGCACCAACTCAGGGATAATTAAATTGATTTGACGGTAAAGTTCAGAGCTATCTTCTGCTTGACCAGAAATAATAAGTGGCGTTCTGGCTTCATCTATTAGGATTGAATCGACTTCATCAATGACGGCAAAATATAATCTTTTTTGTACACGGTCTTTAGGACTAAACGCCATGTTGTCGCGTAAGTAATCAAATCCAAATTCATTATTTGTACCGTAAGTAATGTCTGCGGCATAAGCTTCTTTTTTCTCGGCGTGTGTCATACCAGGCACGTTGCAACCCACTGTTAGCCCGAGGAATTCAAATAAAGGTCGACTCCAATCAGCATCACGTTTAGCGAGGTAGTCATTAACCGTAATAACATGCACACCTTTACCCGTTAGGCCGTTTAAATAAGCCGGAAGCGTAGAGGTTAATGTTTTCCCTTCACCAGTACGCATCTCAGCAATTTTACCTTGATGCAGGACCTGTCCACCAACCATTTGCACGTCAAAATGACGCATGGAAAACACCCGCTTACTCGCTTCTCTGACTACTGCAAATGCTTCGACTAGAATGTCATCTAAGCTAGCACCGTCTTTGATACGTTGCTGAAATTCAGCCGTTTTCGCTTTAAGCTGCTCATCATCTAATGCTTCGAATTGAGGCTCTAAGGCATTAATTTCAACAACTTGCTTGTTAAGTTTTTTTAGTAGGCGGTCATTTCGACTACCGAACATTTTTCTGAATATACTCGAAAACATCGATTTACAGCTTCCAATCTAATAGAGAGATAAAACAATCGGCTCCGTTTGGAGCCGATTTTCAAATTTATATTGTTTTGTTATTTATTACTTTCGATAAACAAATGGCAAAGGATCGAGCTGTTTACCGTTTTTAATCACTTCGTAATGCACATGAGCTCCCGTTGAACGTCCGGTACTTCCCATTAGTGCTATTTCTTGACCTTTAGTAACCACATCTCCGATCTTAACACTTAAGGCTTTATTGTGACCATAACGCGTGACAATACCATTGCCATGGTCAATTTCAACTAGATTACCATAACCATATCGTTCACCCGACCAAGTTACCAGGCCCGCCCCCGTTGCAACAACCGGTTCACCGGTTTTTCCAGCAAAATCCAAACCTTTATGCATGGTAGGCAAGCCGCTAAACGGGTCTTTTCTAACACCATAATAAGAAGACAACCAACCAGATGTAATTGGACGACCTTCTAAATTGGTCTGTTCGTCTATATGGTGATTCATCATGATGGATTCAAGGGCTGCGAGTTGTTGAGTTTTACTGTCTAGACTTTGTAACATTGAATCTATACGTTCTAGCAACTCATTATTGCCTTGAATAGTAATTACTGAATCAGTGATTGGGCCACCTGCTTGAGGAAGTTCTTGAAATCCGAATTCATCTTGATTCAATCCTGCTTGCTCAACTAATCGTGAGCCTAGGGCATTGACTCGTTGGATTTGACTTTGTACATCTGCCAAATTAAGCATGATACCCGCTAACTGCTGCTGAGTAGCTGATTTAAGTGCGGAAACATCTTGTTGTTGCTGAACCAATCCACTTTTAGCATACTCAATGCGAGCATGTGATTCGTTAGCTTGATAAGACGAGCGACTGGAAAGCAATACCAATCCACATACCAACACAAAGCCGGCAACCAATCGACGTTTTCCGATTTGGAAGGAAAACTCCGTTGATTTACCTTTATAATGTAATGTTAAACTCATGTAAGGTTTTCTCGATACTTTTTATTTGTGGTGGATTCTAAACCTGTTAAGCATTTCTTGATAGTAGAAATAGGTATCTGAATCCAACCAAACTGATTACTTTTCATACAACTCTATCGGCAAATTTTGACGTAACTTGGCCGATATTTTTATATTGTATTCTGCAACCCCGAACAATACCTTGCACAACATAAAGTTATCAAGGTATTTATGCGTTGTACTTAGTGCTTTTAGCAAGATGCTAAACGAAAAAATGCCGCTAATGCGGCATTTTACTGTTTCTTAGTTAGTTCGCTAAAACTGCTGAAGCAAAATGAATGGGGACTTCATCTTGGTTTTCGTACGTTACATATTCCCAACAGGACTGATCATTTAACATAGCATTAAGCAACTTGTTATTTAATCCGTGTCCAGACTTATAGGCTCTCAATTCACCTACGATACTGTGCGCACCTAGATATAAATCACCTACAGCGTCAAGAATTTTATGTTTTAAAAATTCGTCCTGATAACGCAATCCTTCTGGATTAAGTACGCGATATTCATCTAGTGCAACCGCATTTTCCATGCTACCACCAAGGGCTAAATTGTTGGCATTCATGTATTCTAAATCACGCATAAAACCAAAGGTTCTAGCACGACTTACTTGGTCGACGTATGAGGATGCATCAAAATCCATAATCACATGTTGACGAGTCTGACTGATTACTGGATGTTCGAAATCGATTTTAAAATCAACTCTGAATCCGTCGTAAGGATGAAACTCAGCCCACTTGTCACCATCTTCAACACGCACAGACTTGGTTATACGAATAAAACGTTTAGGGGCATTTAGCTCTTCAATACCAGCTGATTGTAATAAGAAAATGAACGGACTCGCGCTTCCATCCATAATCGGCAACTCATTACTGTTCACTTCAACAATAATATTATCGATGCCCAATCCAGCTAACGCTGAAGATAAATGCTCAACTGTAAAGATAGATACACCGTCAGCATTGCTTAGACACGTACACAGCACAGTATCACCCACTGCATTTGCTTTGGCAGGAATATCTACGTGAGGCTCAAGGTCTATGCGGCGAAATACAATACCTGTATTCGCCGGCGCAGGCCGGAGAGTCATGGTGACCTTTTCACCTTTGTGCAGACCTATCCCTGTTTCTTGCACAGCATGTTTTATTGTGCGTTGCTTAATCATCTAACAGTTTGCCTATCCAAAAAAACACTATCGGTTAAAAACGGGCGCACATTATACTGACCAACAGGTCCAATGTCAAAAAACTGTAACATGGAACCGATTTTGCTTGCTCGTATCTCAATATGTATCTATCACATCACCATTAATTTCATGGTTATCAATAAGATACCTTCAATATCAATACTAATCAGTATAGTACAAAGTTACGTTTTTAACCCCCTAACGTTATCGTTATCTAACTTACTAAGACCGTATAACTAGCGGAAAATTCATTCCAAACGGTGTTTAGTCTGCTTGCTTACGTAAGAATGCAGGTATATCTAAATACTCATAATCCGTATTTGCTTCTGCTTTTTCTTCTGTAGCAATCGCTTTATTCATATCAGTAGCAGTATTGCCTACACGATCACTGCTTTCTGGCTGCAATTTGAATTGCTTGGCTTCTGCTGAAACACGAGAGCCTTGGCTGCTTACTAGTGAAATATCAGGCTTACGCTCAGCACCAATTCCGGTGGCAACAACAGTAACGCGTAATTCATCACTCATATCCATGTCTATTACGGTACCAACAACCACGGTAGCATTTTCAGAGGCAAACGCTTTAACCGCATTACCGACAGTTTCAAATTCATCAATTGCAAAGTCAGGACCAGCGGTAATGTTAACCAAAATACCGCGAGCTCCAGATAAGTCGATATCTTCCAATAACGGACAAGCAATGGCTGCTTCAGATGCTTCTTCAGCACGGTCTTCACCGCTAGCTGAACCGCTACCCATCATTGCAGTTCCCATTTCTGACATCACAGTTTTGACGTCTGCAAAGTCAACGTTAATCAAACCTGGGCGGGTAATCAGCTCAGCAATACCTTGTACCGCACCACGCAATACATCATTTGCTTCACTAAACGCTTTAAGTAGCGGCGTTCCACGCCCCATCACTTTCAACAATTTTTCATTGGGAATAGTAATCAACGAGTCAACATATTTAGATAACTCTTCAATGCCTTGATCAGCAAACTCAGTACGCTTTTTACCTTCAAAAGGAAACGGTTTAGTGACAACCGCCACGGTCAAGATACCAAGCTCTTTAGCAATTTTAGCGACTTCAGGCGCAGCACCTGTTCCAGTACCACCACCCATGCCGGCTGTGATAAACACCATGTCAGCCCCTTCCAGACTTTGACGGATGTTTTCACGATCTTCTTCAGCCGCTTGACGACCGATATTAGGGTTAGCACCGGCACCTAAACCTTTCGTTACGCCAGAACCGATTTGCAAGGTTAAGTTTGCAGACGAACTACGTAATACCTGTGCGTCGGTATTTACTGCAATAAACTCTACACCTTCGATACTTTGTGCAACCATGTGCTCGATTGCATTTCCACCGCCGCCGCCAACGCCGATGACTTTTATGACAGCTTCTTCGCTGTGACTATCCATTAATTCAAACATTATTTTTTCTCCGATTTTTGCGCGATAGAATGTGTAACTCGTAAGCCCACATTCAATTTTTTAAGATCCCGAGATTTTTCCATCCTCAGAATTCCCCCTTAAACCAACTTTGAATACGATGCCATAATCCTTCTGTAGATCCGGCTTTATGCGTTGACTTCGCTTGCATGGATTCTTTGCCGTATTGCAATAATCCTACTGCGGTTGCGAAACTCGCATCTTCTACGTATTCAGATAACCCCTTCATGCCAATCGGTTCTCCAACGCGAACTGGCATTTGGAATAATTCTTCTGCAAATTCTACTGCACCTTCCATTTTGGCTGAGCCACCTGTTAACACGATGCCTGCAGCAATTTGCTCTTCCAATCCACTGGATTTGATCTCTTCATGGATCAATTCAAATAGTTCCTGATAACGAGGTTCGATGACCTCTGCTAGTGTATGTCTGGACATCATTCTAGCCGGACGTCCACCTACACTAGGTACTTGTATTTGTTCTTCCATGCTCACCATGTCACGCAAAGCGCAGGCATAGTTGATCTTAATTTCTTCTGCATGGTTTATCGGTGTTCTAAATATCTTAGCGATATCGCTGGTGATCTGATTCCCAGCGACGGGAATAACCGCGGTATGACGAATTGCTCCATCGGTATACACCACCATGTCGATAGTTCCCCCGCCGATATCGACAACACAAACACCTAACTCTTTTTCATCATCTGTTAATACCGCATAACTTGACGCTAGTGCAGAAAATATCATCTGATCAGCATTAAGTTCACAACGCTCCACACATTTCACCAAGTTTTTAGCCATGTCATCAGCACAGGTTATGATGTGCGCTCTGGCTTCCATTCTTACACCAGACATACCAATTGGGTTTTTAATCCCCTCTTGTACGTCAATGGTATATTCCTGTGGTAGTACATGTAGTAAACGACGCTCCAGTGCAATTGGAACTGAGCGCGCAGCATGTACTACATTGTCGACGTCGTCTTGAGTCACTTCCTGATTATTAATGGGTACCATGCCACTTTCGTTTTGGCATTTAACATGACGTCCAGATATCGACATAAATACCGACGACACTCGACAATCTGCCATTAATTCCATTTCACCGACTGCACGTTGCACCGACTGCACAAGTAAATTCAGGTCATTGACTCCGCCTTTGTCCATACCTTTGGCGGAATGAGTACCAACACCAACAATGCTAATGTCACCGTCATCGAGGATCTCTCCTACTACGGCTTTCACTTTACTTGTGCCCATGTCTAAGCCAACGATTAGATTTCTTTCTGCCACCTTAGACATATAATTTGCTACCCACCTTTACTAACTCTCTTGTTCATTTGTTGATGCGTCTTTCCATCCTACAGCTAGGCCGGTGTCATAACGCAAATCGATATAATTAACTTGTTTATTTTGCTTTTTAAGCAAGGGATAGACATCCACAAATCGCTGCAGCCTATTCACAAACTCTGATCGTCCTAAATTTAAACGAATGCCATTATTAAGGCGTAAATTCCACGCAAAACGTTCACTTAAGTACAACTCGTCAATGCTTAAACTGGTCGCATTTAACAAGGTTTGCATGTCGCGATACCCATTCAATGCAGTTTGCTCACTCCCACCAGGACCAAACAAATTCGGCAGTACCTCTTCTGGTAGCTGCGCCTCAAACATATCGCCATACTGATTTAGCAACGAATCACTATTCCACCTTGCACTGGCAATCTCTTCCACAACATGGATATTCAAGCTGTTCGGCCAACGCTTACGTACAGATGCGCGATAAACCCAAGGTAACGCTTCAATTTCACGGTGTAATCTATCTACATCTAACTCAAAAAAACTCTCTGGGTGATTAGAACGAATCGTCTGTTCAATCACCTCATCTTTAATATTGACTCGATTACCACTGACAATAACTTGGTTTATTGGTGCTCTTTGCGCATCCTCTAACCAATCACTTAACCACCAAATTGCATAAATTAGGCTTAACAATACAACCGCCAAAAACACCATACCTGCCACTTGATAGTGGAATTGTGATTGGCTTTTGTCGGTTAGTTGCTGCATTAGTCACCATCCGCGGTTTGTAATATAGCTAACACCAATTGTTCAAAACTCATACCGGCCTGCTTTGCAGCCATTGGTACTAAACTCTTTTCAGTCATGCCGGGTACAGTATTCGCCTCAAGCAAATAAAACTGACCACTCTGATCGCGCATAAAATCGACTCTTCCCCAGCCACTTCCATCCACAGCAGTAAAGGCTTCAAGGGCTAACGCGCCAAGCTTATTTTCATCTTCAATAGATAAACCGCTGGGACAAAAATATTCTGTCGTGTTTGAGTGATATTTTGCGTTGTAATCGTAAAAAGTATGCGGGGTGGACATACGAATAGATGGCAAAGCTTTACCATTCAAAATACTAACTGTGTATTCTGGACCATGAATGAACCGCTCCAACAAGACCGTATTATCGTATTTAAACGCATCTTGAATGGCAGTTTCTAATTGTGTAGCGTTTGTCACCTTGGTCATACCTATGCTGGAACCTTCCTGCGCAGGCTTAACCATGACTGTGTCCCCCAACTCGTGCATTATAACCCTGCAAGATCCTGCTTCAAAGCTACTTTTCTCAGCAATTTGATAATTTGCTGTGGGCAGACCTAAGGTTTGCCATATTTGCTTGGTTTTAATCTTATCCATCGCCAACGCTGAGCCCAAAACTCCGCTACCGGTATAGGGTAAATTGAGTACTTGCAGTGCACCTTGCATACTGCCATCTTCACCACCTCGACCGTGTAACATAATTAACACTCGTGCAAATCCGAGCTCAATCAGTTGAGTTATGGCATGTTCAGATGGATCAAATGCATGCGCGTCTACTCCCGCACTTAACAACGCTTTTAATACAGCATTACCGGAACGCAGAGATACTTCACGTTCGGCAGAATGGCCACCGCACAACACGGCAACTTTTCCAAACTGTTTCACATCAATGTTCAATCCCGTGCTCATTAGGCAGGCCCTACATTCATTTTTTCTTTGCTCAATTCAATAGATTGCAGATACTTGGCAATTTGACCAATGTTGCCTGCACCCTGGGTCATAAGTACATCTTGATCTTGCAATGCTTCCGCTAATAATTTGGGTAACTCATCTTTGCTGGCCACATAGATAGGTTCAATTTGTCCGCGTTGTCGAATAGATCGACACAAGGCTTTACTATCAGCGCCTTCAATAGGCGATTCACCGGCTGAATACACTTCTAAAAGCAATAAAATATCGACTTGTGACAACACGCGTACAAAATCTTCATACAAATCCCGAGTACGTGTATAGCGGTGTGGCTGATATGCCATAACGAGTCGTTTGTCTGGCCAGTTATTGCGCGCAACAGCTATAGTCGCAGCCACTTCTGTTGGGTGATGCCCATAGTCATCTACCAAAATGACTTCGCCATCTCCGGTATCAAAACTACCAAGTTGTTCAAAACGACGGCCGATACCGCCAAACGCACCTAACGCATCGATAATGGCTTGATCTTCAACCCCTTCATCGGTGGCGACGGCAATCGCAGCTAAGGCGTTCAAAATATTATGTGTACCAGCTATATTTAGGGTTATTTGTATGTCTGAGTGACCGCAGCGAACAGCAGTAAAGCGACTTTGATTAAAGCCCATTTCGATGTTAGTTGCGCGCACATCAGCTTGCTCTTTAATACCGTAAGTCATGACTTTACGCCCAACTCTAGGCAGTAAAGTTTGGATCACAGGATCATCAATGCACATAACCGCAAGTCCGTAAAACGGCAAGTTGTGCAAAAAGTCCAAGTAGGTGTCCTGCATACGTTGGAAGTCACCTTCGTAGGTATCCATATGATCTGGTTCGATATTCGTCACTATCGATACCATTGGTTGCAGATGTACAAACGATGCATCGCTTTCATCTGCCTCAGCAATTAAATAACGACTATTACCTAACTTGGCGTTAGTACCGGCACTATTTAACAAACCTCCAATAACAAATGTTGGATCTAAATCAGCTTGTGCAAAAATTGTCGCAAGCAAACTCGTTGTTGTCGTTTTTCCATGAGTACCTGCAACTGCAATTCCGTGCCGGAAGCGCATCAACTCAGCAAGCATTTCTGCTCGACGAATTACAGGCACGCGGGCTTCTTTGGCAGCAATAATTTCTGGGTTAGTATGATCAATTGCGCTTGAAACAACGACCACATTTGCATTTTCAATATTTTCTTGGCGATGACCGATGAAGACACTAGCGCCTTTGTTTTGCAAGCGTAATGTCATGCCGTTATTTTGCTGGTCCGAACCTGAGATTGCATATCCCTCGTTTAGCAATACTTCGGCGATTCCGCCCATGCCTGCTCCGCCAATTCCGATAAAATGGATCTGCTTAATGCGGCGCATTTCTGGAACACGATAATTTGCAAATTCAGGCTTAATCATACTGCTCGCCCTCTCAGTGTTTCGCAAATGTCACTAACCGTTTTAGTCGCGTTTGGTTTTGCTAATGAATTAGCTTTTTGACCCATAGTTATGCGACTCTGCGCATCATCTACTAGTTGTTGAATAATAACTTTCAAACCACCTTCTTCTAATTGAGGTTGAGGTAATAAAATAGCTGCATGATGGTCAACTAATGCCTTTGCGTTAAAGGTTTGATGATCATCGACAGCATGCGGCAAAGGAACAAAAATAGCGGCAACACCAACCATCGCCACTTCGGCTACAGTCAATGCGCCAGCGCGGCAGATCACCACATCGGCCCATGCATAGGCTTGCGCCATATCATCAATAAACTCCATCACTTGCCAATTACTGGCATCCGGCCACTGCTGCTGATATACATCTGTAACGGCTTGCGCATGACCTTTGCCGGATTGATGTCGTACTTCGATATTGTCAACGTTCGCCAATGCTGGCGGTACATGCGTATTTAAGGCACTAGCCCCTAATGAGCCGCCCACAATCAACACTTTGCATTTTTCATCTGACACTTGTTTCGCGGGTAAGTTTACAAAGTCATTACGTACCGGGTTTCCTACCCAGCTATACTTGCCTTCGGGTTGTTTACCAAACGCTTGATTAAATCCAGTGAGTACGCGACTAGCTATTTTGGCTAACACTTTATTGGTGAAACCAGGTAGCGCATTCTGTTCATGCACAACCAGTGGCACGCCACGCAACCATGCTGCAATGCCTCCAGGACCGCTGGCGAACCCGCCCATGCCTAAAACCACGTCCGGTTTGGTTTCTTTGATCACCTGCATAGCCTGCATAACTGCGCGTACAATCTGTATTGGTGCTTTTAGCAAGCGAATGACACCATTGCCACGCACGCCTGCTACATCAATAAAACTGATCTGAAATCCAGCTTTAGGCACAATATCAGCTTCCATTCTTTGCGCAGTGCCAAGCCAATGAATCCGCCAATTACGTAACTCTAATTCCTTAGCAACGGCAATCCCTGGGAACACGTGCCCACCAGTACCACCTGCCATGATTAAAATGGTTTTGGTCATGTCATTCATTCGCTCACGACCTCCGCATTTTTTTGGCCAACTTCAGCCAGTAGTTGCTTCACTTTCGACTTGCCTTTAACAGTCTTCTTTTTCGAGCCCTTGCTCATGGCCTGAACGCCATCTACACGAATCTCAAAATCAATTCGAATCAAAATCGCTACAGATACAGCCATCACTATGAGGCTAGAGCCGCCGTAACTTACCAAGGGTAATGTCAATCCTTTAGTAGGTAGGACACCTGCACTAGCGCCTACATTCACCGCAGTCTGAAAACTGAACCATATGCCAATTGCGTAAGCTAAATAGCCGTCAAAAGGACGTTGTGCGGATAACGCTAAGTTGCCAAGTTTTAAGGCTTTAAAAACCAGAATAAACAACAGAACCAATACGGATGCAACGCCCATGAAGCCGAACTCTTCAGCTAAAATAGCGACAATAAAATCGGTGTGAGCCTCAGGTAAAAATTCAAGTTTTTGTAAGCTATTGCCTAACCCCTGACCAAACCAATCTCCGCGTCCATAGGCCATTAGCGATTGAGTTAACTGATAACCCGCACCAAAGGGATCTTCCCAAGGCTTTAAGAAGGAACTCATGCGGTCCATGCGATAATCTGCTGTTAAAATCAACGCAGTAATAGCGGATAACCCCGTGAGAACTAACCCAAAAAATTGCCATAATTTCGCGCCGGCCAAAAACAACAAGCCAAGCGTCGTTGCGAACATCACAACAACAGTGCCTAAATCGGGTTGTAACAACATCAATACGGCAAGCACAAAAAACACAACCAAAGGCTTAATAAACCCTTTTAAGTTTTCTTTCACTTCTTCGTATCTGCGCACCATGTAACCGGCGAGGTAGCAAAAGAAAAATAATTTCGCTAATTCAGCAACTTGAATGGTAATTGGACCTATCGCTAACCATCGACGACTACCGTTCACTGTGCGTCCAACAAATAGCACCATGATTAACAACACAACCGCCGCCAATAGTAACCATGGATTACTTACTCGCCACCACTGCATGGGAATTTGTAAAACAATACAGGCTGCAACGCAGGCTAAGCACAGGTATATTCCGTGTCGAATTGCGAAGTGGAATGGGTCGTCAAATAGACGCGCCGCCACAGGCATTGAAGCAGAAGTTACGATGACCAGTCCAATGCCCATTAAAGCGATACTAAGCAAAATGAAATTGACGTCAAACGCAGTGCTCTTAGCAAGATTTCCATCATGTCGTTGTGAAAACATTCTACGTAGTAATGAATCGTGCTGTGTATTCACTGTTTTGGCTTCACTCATTGGGTGACCTCCAAAACCGTGTTTCTAAATACATCTCCACGATGTTGATAGTTATCAAACATATCTAAACTTGCACAGGCTGGTGACAACAACACAATGTCGCCACTTTCAACGATGCTATTAGCAAAGTTCACCGCTTCGTTGAGGTCTTTCACTTCGATACTGCCAGGTTTTAAAGAGGCGATTTCTCTACCGTCTTTGCCTAACGTAATCAGTAAATCAACGTCATTAAGTAGCACAGGTTGAAGCTCCGTGAAATCGGCATTTTTGCCGTCTCCACCCGCAATCAAAACCAGTTTTCCTGAATCCCTGTTCTTAAGACTTTGCAATGCAGCAATGGTCGCGCCAACGTTTGTGGCTTTTGAGTCATTAATCCAACGTACTTGATTATGTTCGCTTATCAACTCAAATCGATGCGCTAATCCTTTGAATTGGCCGACTGCCTGAGTGATAGCTTCAGCTCCAACACCTAGGGGCCTAACGCATCCAATTGCGGCCTGAATATTCAGCACATTGTGAAGACCTTTTAACGCACATTGATGTTCACTGACGTACGCTTCTCCATCAACAAGAATCTCTCTAGAAGCGTCGTTCCAACTAATGCCAAGCGGCGAATTGCTTAATCCGAAACTGTATTGTGGCTGATATTCGTGTGGCCAGGTTTTTACATCATCACGATTAGCAATCGCGTATTTAGCATTGTGATAAATGCGTTTTTTTGCATCGGCATAAGCACTGAACGTGCGGTGACGATCTAAATGATCTTCACTCACGTTTAAAATTGTCGCGCACACAGGAGTTAGAGATTGCAATCTTTCCAACTGGAAACTGGATAATTCAAGCACTAAATATTCGGCGTCACTTTTTAGCAAATCCAATACAGGCGTGCCAATATTCCCACCCATTTGCGCTTTAAATCCTGCGCAATTAAGCATTTCGTTAACCAAACAGGTTACTGTGGATTTACCATTTGAACCTGTGATAGCAATTACTGGAATCTGATTGAAACGAGCAAAAAGCTCGACATCACCAATCACTTCAACACCCGCTTCGATAGCGTTTTGAATTTCGGTAAGGTTTGGATCGATACCTGGACTTAACACCACGAGATCGGCTTTCAACAACGGCTTTTGTTTGAATTTACCGCTGAACGTTTTTACGTCTTCTGGCATCTCCACTGGATTACGGTCCATGCCAATGACTTTTGCCCCCTGCTCCTGTAAAAATTTCACGCAAGACTTGCCGGTCAATCCTAAGCCGACCACAACTACTTGCATGTTTTTTAAATCAGGGGTTTGCATGATACCTATTTACCTCAACTTCAATGTGGCTAAGCCAATTAGCACTAAAATCAAAGAAATAATCCAAAAACGCACGATTACACGTGGTTCTGGCCAACCTTTTAACTCAAAATGATGATGAATGGGCGCCATTCTAAAAATTCGCTTGCCGCGCAATTTAAACGAACCGACCTGTAATATCACCGACAAGGTTTCAATCACAAATACCCCACCCATGATAATTAGCACGATTTCCTGACGCACCAGAACGGCCATTATGCCCAAGGTTCCCCCCAAGGCTAATGAACCCACATCGCCCATAAATACTTGAGCTGGATAAGTGTTAAACCATAGAAAACCTAATCCAGCTCCAACAATGGCAGTACATACAATGACGAGTTCACTGGTATCAGGAATATACGGAATATTAAGGTATGCAGAAAAGTTAATGTTCCCTGTGGTGTAAGCAAAAATCGCTAGCGCACCCGCGACTAAAATAGTTGGTACAATCGCCAATCCGTCTAAGCCATCCGTTAAGTTTACCGCGTTACTTGTACCGACAACGGTAAAGTAAACAACCACCATGAAAAACATGCCTAATTGCGGCATGACTTCTTTAAAAAACGGGACTAATAACGCTGTCTCAGCAGGATCTTGACTATTGGCATATAAATAAACGGCAACAGCAATTGCTATAATGGATTGCCAAAAGTACTTCCACTTGGCGATTAGACCTTTCGGATCTTTACGAATAACTTTGCGATAATCATCGATAAAACCAATCAGACCGTAGCCTACGACAATGAATAGCACGACCCACACATACCGATTACTCAAATCTGCCCACAATAAGGCACTAGTAAGGATCGCTGCCAAAATAAGTAATCCGCCCATGGTCGGAGTACCTGATTTTGACAGGTGACTTTGTGGGCCGTCATCACGCACAGTTTGTCCTATTTGCATCGTTTGCAACCATCGGATCATGGCAGGCCCAATCAACACCGCCATTAACAATGCCGTTAGTGTACTGAGAATTGCGCGTAGCGTTAGATACGAGAATACGTTGAAACCCGAATCATATTGCTGCAACCACTCAGCTAACCAAATTAGCATGCGATACGCTCCCTAATGCGTTCAAACTTTCCCACAGGAGAGTCCTCCAAAGCTTTTACGACACGCTCCATTCGAGCACTTCTAGACCCTTTAACTAAAATGGTAATGTCACGTTGTTCACCAGATAAAATGTTACTCACGTGTTCAACCAACAAATTGATATCACTAAAATGCTTACCACCAAATTCATCACTCGCCGATTGACTTAACACACCGAGTGTAAAGACATTGTCGATGCCTTTTTGTTTCGCATGTTGACCAACTAATTCATGGTAGTAGCGAGCTTTTTCACCTAACTCGCCCATATCGCCCAAGATCAAAAGGCGTTGGCCACTAAAACTACTGAGCAAATCAATCGCTGCATTTACTGATGCTACGTTAGCGTTATAGGTGTCATCGAGTATTTTGACTTGGTTGGTTAGCTGTTTGACTTGTAATCGACCACTTACTTGACGCATATTTTGTAGCCCAAATTTCACGTCTTCTAAACCTGCGCCAACGTTGATCGCCAAAGCCGCTGCCACCAGTGCATTGGCTACATTGTGTACACCGGGAAGTGCCAGCGTTAAATGGATATTGCCTTTGGGAGTGCAAAGTAAAAACTGTGCACAACCATCTAATCCAAGCGTAACGTCTTGAGCATAAAAGTCGGTTGGCTGTTCAACTGAAAAGCTTTGAACTTTTAAATGCTTTAATTTTCCATCCCAAAATTGGTGGAACTGGCTATCTCGATTGATGATGGCCGTACCATCGTTGCCTAAACCTTTAAAGATTTCACTTTTCGCCCGTGCCACACCCAATAAACTACCAAAACCTTCCAAGTGCGCAGCAGCAGCATTCACAATCGTCGCCACATCAGGCTTGACTAAATTGGTGGTATAAGCAATTTCCCCCAAATGATTAGCGCCCATTTCAATTACCGCGAAATCATGATTTTGTTCTAATCTAAGTAGCGTTAAAGGAACACCAATATCATTGTTAAAGTTGCCTTTAGTAGCCAACACATTGCCAATACGCGATAAGATTGCTGCAACCATTTCTTTGACGGTCGTTTTTCCACTACTACCTGTAATCCCGACCGTTTTAGGCGCTACTTTTTGTTTGATTGCCGCACCGAACTCACCTAGCGCTAACTTGGTGTCTTCTACTAAGATACAAGGCAAATCGGTTTTGACTTTTTGCGACACTATCAATGCTGTTGCACCATTACTTGCTGCCACATCAACAAATTTATGACCATCAAAGTTGGGGCCCACTAATGCAATGAAGACATCACCTTGTCCCAAGGTTCGGGTGTCTGTGCTTACACCTGTAATAAGTTTATTATCGCCAAGCAATGTTCCGCCTGTTTGTTGTGCTATCCATTCAAGAGACACTTCAATCATTGCAATTTCCCCAAACACAGAGTGTTAACATAATTTCGTTCATCGTATGCCAGACTTTGCTGACCTATTATTTGTTCGGTTTCATGACCTTTACCAGCAACGACAATCAAGTCACCAGATTGACTTTGTGCTATCGCCAGTTGAATCGCTTTTTTACGGTCCGTTTCAATTTTGATACGACTATTGTCCGAAATACCGGTGAGAATATCTGACACAATTGCATTCTCAGATTCAGAACGACTATTGTCAGAAGTGATAATAATTTGATCACTAAACTGTTGCGCCGCTCTGCCCATAAGAGGTCGTTTGCCTTTATCTCTGTCACCACCGCAACCAAACACACAAATAAGTTGTTTTTCGCAATGCACACGAGCTGATTTTAAAGCTTGCTCTAAAGCATCTGGCGTGTGCGCAAAATCGACAATTAGATTGCCAGCGGTCGGGTGTTTAAATAACTCCATGCGTCCAGCAACCGGTTTTAATTGTTCACATAACACAGCTAACGTTTTGAGCGGACGCTGCAATACCAACAAGCTGGCTAATGCAGCCAACAAGTTCGACACATTGAATTTGCCTAACAACCCACATTTTATAGCTGCATCGCCCCAAGAAGACTGCAACTCAAATGACAATCCATTTGCATCATATTGAATGTTTGTGGCTAAACAGTACTGATGTTTTGACGATACTTGCGTTCTATCTAACTGCGTCGAAAACACGGTGATGGTTTGCGTATTTGACGCGGCCTTAATCCAGTTTTCAGTTTCTGCATCATCTGCATTTAAAATTAAGTCTTTTAGTTCTGGCTGATTCAACAACAAGCGTTTTGCGCGCGCATATTCCGCCATATCACCGTGGTAATCCAAATGATCACGGGTTAAATTAGTAAACACCGCGATGTCGGTTTTGAGCCCTTGGATTCGGCCTTGAACTAAAGCGTGCGATGAGGCTTCCAGTGCCACCTGCTTCGCACCATGTTGTACATATTTGGCTAATAATTTTTGCACCTGACAGGCATCAGGTGTGGTGTTCAACGTTTTTTCTAAGCCGCTATTGTCTACATTGTATATTCCAGCACCAAGCGTCCCAATTGATGCAGTAATGTCACCAGATAAGAAACGAAGCTGGCTAATTAGCTGAACCACTGAGGTCTTGCCGTTGGTACCAGTTACAGCAATCACATCTAACTTTTCAGCGGGTGAACCATAAAACTCGGCCGCTAGCAGCGACAATTTTTGACCCAGCTGGAAAAACGAAATCAAAATAGTCTGCTCACGCATTTCGATCGCGCCGTGCTGTTGTTGTTCTTCAACTTCTTGTAGAACTAATTTTGCACCTAAGCTAATCGCTTGAGGAATAAAATCGCGACCATCTAATTGATGTCCTTTAATTGCCACAAAAACACTGTGAACAGCTACTTCTCGGCTATCCAGCACAAGCTCATTCACTTGCAGTTCTGGCGCTTCGATTTGAAACTTCGCCAAGATAGATTTAATGTTTCTAGTTTCTAGTACAGCGTTCATTATCGCTCTCCTCCAGCGGCAATAGAGGAAACGTTTTTAGCATCAGGTGGCACATTCAATAATTGTAATGTGTTTGCCATAATAGTACTGAACACTGGCGCAGCTGTATCGCCGCCATAATATAAATCACCTTTTGGCTCGTTGATTAATACAACCACGGCTAACTGAGGGTCTGATACCGGCGCTACACCCGCAAAGATATTCACGTATTGTTCACCGTAACCGCCCTTGATAGCTTTACGGCTTGTACCTGTCTTTCCAGCTACGCGATAGCCAGGCACACGCGCTTTACGTCCAGAACCGCCATCTTCAAGTACACTTTCCATCATGGTTAAAACACGATGTGCATTTTCTTCACTAATGACTCTCTCAGTCATTTTTTGCTCATCCGATTTAACAATGCTGAAGGGTTGTTTAACGCCACCATTGCCTAAAATTGAATACATACGCGCTAACTGCATGGTAGTTACTGATAAGCCGTAACCAAACGACAAAGTAGACAACTCAAATTCTGACCAAATGCGTTGCTCGTTAAATAATCCGCCTTGTTCACCAATTAGGTTGGTACCTGTATCACTCATTAATCCCATGTTGTAATAGGTATCCAGCAAAAATTCTTTGGGCACTGACAATGCCAATTTGGAGGTACCAATATTGCTGGATTTTTGAATGATGCCTTGCAAGGTTAATTTGCCATAGTTTCTGGAATCACGAACAATACTGCCCCCAAGGCGACGCCATCCTGGTGCCGTATCGATCACGGTCTTAGTATCAGCAGAACCAAACTCCAATGCACTCAATACCGCTAAGGGCTTAACTGACGAGCCTGGCTCAAAGCTATCGGTAATAGCTCTGTTTCGAATTTTCCGCGCAGATACGCCTTTACGATTATTGGGATTAAATGAAGGACTATTTACCATCGCCAATATTTCACCAGTATTCACGTCGGCAACCACAACAGAACCAGAGGTTGCCCGATAAAAATGCACGGCTGACTTTAGTTCTCTATAAGCTAATGCTTGAATGCGTTGATCAATGGTTAATTGAATATCCTGCGGCTCCTTGCCTTTTTCTTGATCGAGGATTTCTACTTGGCGACCTTTCGCATCGCGGCGTATCGTTCTGGAGTCAGGGGTTGCTGACAGCAGCTTGTCATATAACATTTCAATCCCTTCAATCCCTTGATCATCAACGTTGGTAAAGCCAACCACATGCGCTGATGCCTCACCTGCTGGATAAAAGCGTCTTGACTCATTAACCAAATAAACCCCGGGAATATTCAACTTTTGCACAAATGTTGCCATTGCTGGGGAGACTTGACGTTGCAAATACACAAATTTGCTACTTTGATTAGTAGCTTTTCTAATTAAATCGTCAACGTCTTGTCCGAGCACTTCGGCTAACGCCTGCCACCGGCGTGTATCTGCCAACGCACCTTTTTCAGGATCGGTTACCGTTGGCGGATGCGCCCAAACCGCTTTCGCAGGAACACTAACTGCCAATTGTTCACCGTTTCTATCGGTAATTAATCCACGATAGACTTCATTATTACGGACTCGAAGAGTGCGGCTATCGCCTTCTTGAATGAGTTGATCAGGATTAATGACTTGAATATATGCGGCACGGACCGTCAGTACGACAAACACGCCAAGAATCGCAGCAACAACCACTGCGAAACGCCATTGCACCGAACTTGGAGCAATGTTTTTCTTAGCTTGTTTAGTCTTAGCGGTCTTCATTTCAAGCGCACCACAACTTCATTTTCCGGATTCGGTCTATGCATATTCAGTTGCTTTTTCATGGCAACTTCAATGCGATTATGATCAGTCAACGCACCTTGTTCTAAAATCAAGTGACGCCACTGAATATCTAGTTGATCTTGGTCTTGCATCAACTGTTCTAACGCTATCGACATCTGTCGATTATGGTGTGCGCTCATGATCACAGCGAACGCACTTATCAATACCATTAAAAACAACAAAACCCGTATCGGATGACGGGCTAGTTCGGCGAAGATTAAATTGACCAAATTGAAGTTGGTCCTGGTTTCCGTCATAGCTTCTGAGCCACCCTTAACACCGAACTTCGCGACCTGGCATTTGCCTTAATTTCATAGTCGCTTGGCTTAATCGCCTTACCAATTAATTTCATTGCTCGAGTGGCATCTATTTCCGCCTGCGTAATCGCCATTCGAGCTGGCACCTGCATGCCACGGCTTTGTTCGCGCATAAAACGTTTTACCAAACGATCTTCTAACGAATGGAAGCTGATTACCGCCAGTCGTCCACCAGAAGAAAGGCACTCTAATGCACTTTTAAGCCCATCACGTACTTCGTCTAATTCGCTATTAATGTAAATACGAATAGCCTGAAACGTACGTGTGGCTGGATGCTTAAATTTATCTTTAACTGGAACCGCTTCATCTACCAACTTTGCCAATTGCAAGGTTGTTTCCAATGGAAACTCATCACGGCTATTTACGATTGCATGAGCAATACGCTTTCCAAATTTTTCTTCGCCAAATTCCTTTATGACTTGGGTTATGTCATCTTCTTCGGCTTTGGCAAGCCACTGTGCTGCACTCATACCTTTGCTGGTATCCATGCGCATATCTAACGGACCTTCGCGCATAAAACTAAAACCACGTTGCGCATCATCTAGTTGCGGAGACGACACGCCAAGATCCATTAAAATACCGTCCACTTTGCCAAACACGTCATGTTTCTTAGCGACTTCTTCAATATTCGAGAAAGCAACATGCTCGATACTGAAACGCTGATCATTGGCAAACCGTTTAGCCGCTTCAATTGCATACGGGTCTCTATCTAATGCGATTAAGCGTCCCGAATCCGACAGTTTCTGTAACACTTTTTCGGTATGTCCACCGCGCCCAAAAGTCGCATCCATATAGATGCCATCTGGCTTTATATCTAACCCTTCAATAGACTCATCTAGTAACACTGAGCGATGAAGAGTTTGAGATGATTCATCCTTAGTTATCAAAGTGAGAAGTCCTGCAAACGCTCGGTTAATTCAAATTCGCCGCCTTTTTCGGTTTCAATATCTTGATGAACTTGTTGTTGCCAAACTTTGGCATCCCAAACTTCAAAACGATTGAGTTGACCAACTAACATGATTTCTTTTTCTAGGTTGGCGTGTTGACGAAGCGGTGCAGATAATAAAAAGCGACCATTCTTATCCATTTCACCTTCCATTGCATATCCTAAAAGCAGTCGCTGCAAGCGGCGCTCTTGAGGTATCATGCTAGAAAGTTTACTAAGTTTAAGTTCAATCTCTTCCCATTCAGGGAGTGGGTAAAGTAGCAGACAGCTTTGCTGTGTATCGATAGTGCAAACTAGTTGTCCCTGACAATCATCCAGCAACAACTGTCGATACCTTGTTGGTATCGCCACCCTGCCTTTTACATCTAGATTGATTGCGTTAGCGCCGCGGAACATATCCCCTAGCCTTTTTTATTAGTTTGCTTTTGTTATTTTTTTTAGCACCAGTTTGCAACACATTGAGATCACTTTGATCCACTTTCTGCCACAATTACCCACAAAACAGAGTTTAGGTTTCCACTTACCCCATTGTCAAGGACAAAAAACACCTTTAACTGAAGGCGTAAACACCAGTGAAATAAAGGGCTGAACCAAAGCGGCTGATATATATAAAGAAAGCGTGTTTAGCTGTTTTTATGTACAGTGAAAAAGCGGCCAGATGTAATGTGAAAATAAAATGAATATTTTTTGAAATTAGACAATTTGTTTAGAATAAAATGTGCGCTTTTTTGGCCTATCTACAACAGTTGGTTATTTGAAAAATAAAACCAGGGTTTACGGCTTAAAATAACCGCTGGTTTTTCTCAACACATTTCTTCCAAAAGTTGCGTTAACGTTATATTGTTTAGCGTTACCTAAACCTTTTTATTCAAGCACTTAACTATTGATGTCAGACAAAGTGATTAGATGTGAACTAACAAAAGAAATTAAAGTTCTTAACCAATTGGGTGAAGGCGTAATTTGGGACGCCAGAAGCGCTTCAATTTGGTGGACAGATATTTTATCGAATCGTTTATATCAGTGGACATTTGATGACCAGTTATGTGTTTACGATACCCCTGAAGCCTTGTGCTCTTTCGCACTTACTAGTCAACCAGATTGCTTTGTAGCCGCTTTTGCCTCTGGCTTCGCAAAGTTTTGGCCGAAAACCCAACGTCTAGAATGGATTTGTAAAGTTGAAAGCCATTTGCCTAATAATCGATTAAATGATGGCAGAACTGACCGCCATGGCCGATTTTGGAGTGGCTCATTGCGGATGCAAGGAAATGCTGATTTAGGTTCATTATATTGCTTATCAGACAACCAAGCGGTTAAGCATTTAGATAACATAGAGATTAGCAATGCATTGTGCTGGAGTAGAGATGGCAAGACTATTTATCATGCCGATACGCCTAGCCGCGAAATCAAAAAAGCGGCTTTCGATCTCAACACGGGGCAAATTAGCGATTGGCAGTTGTTTGTCAAAACAGAGCGAGACGCATTTCCTGATGGTGCTTGTGTGGATGCGAACGATAATCTATGGAATGCACAATGGGGTTCATCGTCGGTAAAATGTTATTCTCCAATAGGCCAACAATTAATTAGTTTAACGGTTCCATGTAAACAACCAACCTGTGTTACGTTTGCAGGTCAGAATCTTGATTACTTAGTCGTTACTAGTGCCTGCGAAGGGTTAACTCCGCTAGCAAATAAGCCTAGCCAAGATGGAAACGTATTCATCTACAAAACCAATATGAAAGGATTGGCGGAATCAATCTGTGCTATGTAAATTGACGGCACAAAGTAGCGAGCTGAATAGCAATTCGCTTCTCTTAGTTTACTAAATTTGGAAAAACACATGATCGAAAAAAGTGAATTTGGGCAGATGCCTGATGGTCAAAAAATTGAGTGTTATACACTGTGCAACGACAATGGCATGCGAGTTGAAATATTGACCTTAGGGGCCATTATCCGCTCATGGAAGTTGGCCAATGAGTCAGCTACAGACATCGTTTTAGGCTTTGATAGCGTAGATGAATATCTCGCAGATCAAGGATATATCGGCCGAACAGTGGGTAGATATGCGAACCGTATTGAAAATGGCCGATTCAATATTGATGGAAACGAATATGCCGTTAGCACTAATTTACAAGGCAATTGTTTGCACGGTGGAGTCGATGGTTTTCATAATCGCGTGTGGACTGCGGGTAAAATAGCAGAACAGCCGAACCCATCGATTACTCTAAGTTTGATCAGCGAAGATGGCGATCAAGGTTTTCCAGGCACATTGGCTGTGGATGTGACATTTAGTTTAGATCAAGAAGATCGTTTAACTATTGAATACCACGCCCTCAGTAATCAGGATACGGTATTTAATCCTACTCAACACAGTTACTTTAATTTAGCAGGTCATCAGTCTGGCAACATTTTTGCGCAGCAAATAAAAGTATTTTCAGACCATTATACGCCTGCGGACAAAAACGCAATTCCCACCGGAGAGGTTAAATCAGTTGAAAATACGGCCTTTGATTTGCGCGCAGGGATGTCGTTTTACGATGCTATTCATCAGCAAGATGAAGAAATTCAAGTCGCAAACGGATTAGATCACAATTGGTGTGCCAAGGATTTTAATAGTAATCAGGAAAACCTTAATTTAGTGGCAGAAGTCACCGAACCTAATTCTGGTCGTAAACTGATTACGCGAACTTCGATGCCAGGTGTTCAGGTATATACCGGTAATTTCATTGGTGAGACAAAAGGTAAAGATAATGCCAAATACGCTGACTATCAGGGTTTTTGTATCGAATCACAATTTTACCCAGACAGCCCAAATCAAGCGCATTTCCCAAGCGCCACCTTAATTGCCAAACACCCCTTTATATCTCGCACTAGCTACCAAATCATCTAAAAAAATGCCGGGGCAATTGCCCCGGCATGTCAATGTAATAATTAACTTAGCGTAAAAAATTAAGCGCTTGGCGTTTCTTCTTTAGCGTCTTCTTTTTTAGTACCTTCAATCACATTTATTTTAATTGCGCGAATTGGCTTGTCTGTATCCATAGATAATTGAGCCAAGCGATTAAGTTGAGTTAAAGATAACATCGCTGTGTAAATTGCACCCAGGTAGCCGTTATTTTTCAATTCGATGATGGTTTCATCTGGAAGTTCATTAACACGTTTTTCATTAATGCTATGAATTCCTGTTACGTTACGCGATTCGCCGTTAGCGTACTGCACGTTTAGTTGTACTTCATCGAGTAACTCTAGCTCTGCAATGCGTTTCACAAAACGTTGCGTCGCTAACTCGCTATTGGTGATTTCACCAAGAAGATCTTGACGGTTTTTCAAGTAATCACTTGGCTCACCTTCAGCTGTAAATAGGCTTTCACCCTCTTCTTCACCTACTAGCACACTATTTTCATCGATAAACACACCTAACTTATCGCCGTCAGGACGCACATCAAATGGATAACGTTGAATATTCATCGGCATGATATGGCCTTGCCATTTATCGCCTTTGAAATAGAGGTTATTGCTTTGCTCTAAACCTAACATAGCAATTGAATGGAAGTTACCAGAAGGCTGATCTTTAATAAAAGCAATTGGCATGCAACTGGCAATTTGCGCGAATTCACGCAATGTGGCCGACGCTAAATGCGTTTCCTTAGCAAATTCAAAATTGTGCTGCGTCTTTACTTTTAGGGCGCTATGTTTATTTTTATCCAGTGGAATATAATTCGTTTTCATTACTTCTTGTCTCTTTTATATGATGCTCCGTGAAAAAAAACCAGACGGAGATTGAATTCATTTTCAAACACTTTACTTGCCCATTTAACTGCTTGATCAAAATAAAATATAAGCCAGCATGTGCGAGAAGTGTGCAAGTATGTTTTATTTGAACCGGGAAGTCACCACCAAATCAGCTTAAATATTCTCAGTTCAACTAATGACATATGGGTGAATTTGGATTTTTCAAAAGAATCAGTGAAATAACCACTTTTAAATTAATCATGACCTAAAGCGATTAGTCTCGATTGGCCATGGTCGCGATATATTCTTGCAGCTTTGCGTCTGCTTCTTCGGCAAATAAAATTTCGCATGCCAGTTTCAATCCGGGGGCAGCTAAAATATCTGCTGTTGGCACTACCAAAGCGATTTTTGAACGTCGTCGTAAAAAATCATCAAGTTTGGTTATCATTTCTCGGTTTGCCGCCACTTCAATTTCGACTCGCAGATACTCGCTATTCTCGATTAATAATTTACCCATTTCTGGATTCTCGCGAATACTCTCCAACATATTTATCGCGTTTCGCCCATATCGTCGCCAAAATCGCTGGGTTAACGGTTCGGATGAGCTTTGTGGGGTGAGTTTATCCAAATCCATTAATTTTGCACGATGCATAAATTCTCGTTTTATTGCGATATCTGGTTCGCCATACCATTTGTAGTTGCTATGCGGCAATTGAATCCCAAAAGACGATATAGCCTCTGAGATTTCATCTCCAACATTAATACAATCAGTCAACTTACCGCCAAAAATAGATAAATATTTACGCGATTGATCAACTTCGATAACGTGTTTCCGTGACAATTTAAGCCAATCAGCATTGCCGTCTTTGCCCTTTACGGCCAAGGGTCTAACGCCACAACGCTGCGCTATTATATCTTGGTTGGTGAGCGGTTCAGCTAGTGCTAAATGCTTATTAACATTGGACAGTATAAATTCTCTGTCTTCCTCTGTTACTTGACTATGCGGTCCTTCAACTTGAGTGTCAGTTGTACCAATACAGGTTTTAGGCCCCATTGGAATGACGAAAAATAATCTCCCATCATCGGCAAAGAAAGTCAGCACTTTGTTGCTTTGGGTAATTCGATCGACGATCAAGTGCACACCTTTGGAGAAGGCATGATGATATTCAGTAGGCTGGTTATTGATTTGATTTATCTGATCAACAAATGGTCCGGTTGCATTAATCATCGCTTTTGAGTGTATAGAAAAACCTTCTCCGCTAATGTGATCTGTCACATCACTTATCCACATTCCGTTTTCGAAGCGAGAACGCTCCAAACCAACATAGTTAGCGGCGATACATCCATAACTCATACTCGAACGAATAAAATTAAACACGAATCTGGCATCATTATCATGCAAATAGGCATCCGAATATTCAAAACCACCCGCAATGTGTTGAATATCGATAACACTTTCCATTTGTTTAATTTTTGCTGGCGACAAATATTTCGGCATTTTGGTGAAGAACCGCCCCATCGCCCAATACAATAATGTTCCAAGAAAAACCCAAGCGGGGGAATGGCGGAACCCATGTTGAATACAAGTAAAGAATCGGATCTCTTTTACAGTTGATGGATATTGGGCCATCAGCTGATTACGGCTTTTACATAGCTTATTAACTAAACCAAACTCATAACTTTCTAAATACTTAATGCCTCCCCATGCCAAATTGGAAGAATTGGAACTGGTAAAGCCCGCAAAATCCCCTTTGTCTATTAACGCTACTTTTACCCCCTTAGCTGCTAAAGCAGCAGCAGACACCGCACCGTTTATACCTCCACCAACAATTAATACATCAAAGGTTTCGTCTGCTAGCTTCCGAATATTACTCTTTCGAAGGTTCATCATCTTATTCAGTTCCAGTAGCGACAATTGTAAAAGGGAATAAAACCGCATCACGACACTGATGCGTAGATTTTTCTTATGACAAAGTTTAATCTAATAGTGGTTGTGTTGGTGCAAACTGTCAATCAGCAAGCGATTTGATCTGAATCGTCCTGAGCCGGTTTATCACACGAACATAAGCAACTTCTGTTTTACTCAAGTAAACATCGTATGATTTGCATGCATATAAACTGGCAAACCTTTTAAAGCTTTGGTTAATCGCATATTGTATTCATAGAATTTGGCACACTTCGACAGAAAGTATCCGAATCTAGGTTACGCATCGGTTAATTTTAATAATAAGGAATAAAGATAATGAACAAGAGTATTTGGATGGCCGTGGTTTTGGCGCTAGGTGGCTGTGCTTCAGCGCCCGATACTAAATTTGAAGCCTCCAATGAAGCTAAGGATATCGCTCAGAAATATATTCTAGTTGACGGTCATATTGACGTTCCTTATCGATTACAAGATAAATGGGTGGACGTTACCAAAGCAACTAGTGATGGTGATTTCGATTATCCACGAGCTAAAGCAGGTGGCTTAAATGCGCCCTTCATGTCAATTTATATTCCTGCTTCGTTAGATGACTCTCCACAATCTACAGCGCTTGCACATAAACTCATTGATTATGTTGAGGCCATCGTTGGAAGAGCGCCTGACAAGTTTGCCATCGCAAAATCACCCGCAGATGTTGAAGCCCAATTCGCACAAGGTCTAATTTCTCTGCCGATGGGAATGGAAAACGGCTCCCCATTGCAAGGTAGCATGGACAATCTAAAATTATTCTATGAGCGTGGCATTCGTTACATTACGCTTGCGCATTCATTGGCCAATCATATTTCTGATTCGTCTTATGATATTCGCAGAAAATGGAAAGGATTGAGCCCATTTGGTAAGGATCTTGTGGTTGAAATGAATAACTTAGGGATCATGATTGATATATCGCATGTCTCAGATGATGCGTTTTACCAGGTTATTGAACTAAGTAAGGCACCGGTTATTGCCTCACATTCTTCATTACGTCGATTCACCCCCGGATTCGAACGTAATATGGATGATGACATGCTCAAAGCCTTAGCCAACAATGGTGGGGTTGTGATGATAAATTTTGGTTCAACCTTTGTTGATCAAGTATCCAGAGGCTGGCGCATCACTATGGGTGAAAAGCGCAAGGCGATTGAAGCGGAATTTGGTGCAGACAGCCCAGAGTTAGAAAACTTTGAGGAAGAATACAAAAAGAACAATCCATTCCCTTACGCCAACGTAGATACGGTAGTAGAACACGTTGATCATGTAGTTAAATTAGTGGGTATTGAACACGTCGGTATAGGCTCAGACTACGACGGTGTGGGTGATTCATTGCCAATTGGTTTAAAAGACGTTTCTACTTATCCCAATCTAGTGCAAGGGTTACTTGATAAGGGTTATAGCGAAGAAGATATTGCTAAAATTCTTGGTAAAAACTTACTTAGAGTGTGGAGCGAAGTAGAAGAGTACGCGTCGAAACACTAAAAGTGAAATGACGCAGAGGAAAGTTTTTCAGGATTATGTTGGGTTTGCATATACACATTCTGAACTAACTCTGCGTCACAACTAGCACGGTGTCGAGTGCAATCCATACTGGCACACAGCAGTTCGTGGGTATCGTGCCAAAGTTCCATCTGTTTTTCTGACAAAATATTTTCTAAGGGGCTGAGTCTGAATTTCATTTGTTGTTTGCCCGCACTGAACAGCTTAATAAGCCAAGGGTAATCCACTACCCAACCATCTGAATAGACAGTTTGCCCATTCAATAGATTGTTTAAATCAATACAAACCTGCGTGGCTGGCACACCTTTTTGCAATAAAATTTCTCGCGATATGCCGTGCAAGTCTTGCGCTTCTTGAGTCCAATGTCGCCAATCTGCTTCGGGTTGAATTAACCGGCAGTAACGTTGCGACAAATAGGTAACCACACCGACTTCAATCGGATAACTTTGACTCCCAAAGCCGCTGGCTTCGATATCGAGTATTGTCGGGATGATGGTTTTAATAATATCAACCTCTAATGAAATGATTTCAAAATAAAAATCGGTCTATTTTTCCTCAATTTACCTTAATTTATAACTGATTAACAATTGTACGAAAGTTTAATTTGAAAAATAATTTTTAAAATAGACAAAGAGAAAGATATCTTCCTAAAAAAAAGCCCCCTTTATTTGTAATAATGGGGGCCTCTCAATAACCTTAATTCAAGTTAACAAAGATGTGACTAGGTCTAGACATCATTCCAAGAAATGGGCTTTTAAGATTTTAATATCCTCAGCACTCACATCTAATTCTTGCTCAATATATGCTTCAACAGAGCCTGATTGCGCGATCATTTCATCAAACGCTGCTTGGATGTAGCTTTTTCTAGCCCCCATTAAAGCCGCTAAAGCGGGTCTAGGTAACTTAGCGAGTTGCGCCTTCAGCGGATCTGCAGGTTCATTAGCATGTCCAGCAGGCGGCAGTAAGTCACTAGGCTTTAACACCTGTTCAGTGTATTCGTAATCCTGAATGATTATTTCTCTATCAACATCTAATGCAGTAAGAATAAGCGCTGCACTGATACCTGTGCGATCTTTACCGGCGGTACAATGAAAAACTAGTGGCTCGTCTGACTCCACCATTTTTTGGAACATCGCTTTATAGTGTGCTTTTTGCTGATGGAGAATACCCGGATACATGCTGGCCATAACGCCTTCCATCATTTCAGCTGTAATAGGTTGCCCATTCATTACACTTTTAAACGAATCAATATCAAAATCCATTGCATAGTCCCAGCTGAAATTCTCGATTTCTCCAGCTTGCCATTGTGTCTTTTCAGAAGCACGTTCTTGTGGCGTACGAAAATCAACCACTGTAGCAATGCCCAAATCTTGAAGTAGTACATAATCTTCTGCAGTTAGATTATGCATAGCTCCCGAGCGATATAACTTGCCCCATTTCACATGTTTGCCATCTTTGCTTGGATAGCCGCCTAAATCTCGGAAATTACGCCCACCAGCTAAAGGTAATACACGACTTCTAAGCTCGATAGTTTCACCATCAGCCTGTTCAATAATAAATTGATAACGCTGGGCTTCAGGCGCTTGCCAACGCAATTCATTTATCATGTTGTTGCTATCAATCAGTATGACTTTACTTTCTTTACCTACTGGAAATGCTTTTACATTTACAGGCGATTGCGATTGCCAATTCAACTGATAAGCCTGATTTTCCTGGTCATAGTCTACATTTGCTTCAATAGCGTTTGCTTGAAAAAAGATCGATGCACCAAACAAGGTTGATAGCAAAACGCGTGGATTGATTAACTTTTTCGATTTCATAATTTATTCCAATTTAGTCAACAGAAAATGGGCGGCTTTGCGCCCATTTGTTTAGTAATTAAAACGCACACCTACAAGATAACGTTTGCCATAGCGTTCAATTTGGTTGGGCGTCGTCAAGTCACCCACATATCTCACATCTAACTCATCTGTGAGGTTATTCGCATTGGCATAAAATGAGAGCTCTCCACCCATAACATCCCACGGCAAGGCGTAACTCAGTGACACGTCAACACGTTTTTGTGCATGCCAGTACTCACCCATGGAATCGTTTTCAGTAGTCGATAACCAACTGTCGCGATATTGATAATTCAAACGCGCAGAGAAAGCGTCGTTTTCATAAAATATTGATGCGTTATAAATAGCTTCTGATGTGCCCGGCAAGCTAAATGTTGTGCCAGATTGGGTAGTGAATTCACTATCTAAGAAAGTCGCATTAGCGCTTACACCAAAGCCATCTAACATGTCGATTTGCATATCAGACGCTTGTAGTATCGCATTGATTTCTAAGCCACTTAGTTTGCCGTCTTTGCCGTTGATAAAACCGGTGTATTGCCATGTTTCGCCAGCATTTGCATCAGCATAAACGCCACCATCAATAGGGCTGCTGTCAGCGTATATCACGTTGTCAATTTGACGGGTGAACAGACCAATTGAGAATAAGCTGGCCTCGGCCGCATACCACTCTAATGCAATATCACCACCTCATGCTTCTTCCGCTTTAAGAGACGGATTACCACCAGCAACTTGCACAGGATTAGAAGTGTAATCAATCGATGCTGACGCTCTCCATTCGCCATATGTGGGGCGGCTAATGGCACTATTTAATGACAACCTCAGTTTTAAATCTTCAGCTAAATTTATATTAACCAAGGCACTTGGCAAGAAATGTATATCATCGTCAGAATAACTATCATCTGGCCCGGTACTGGTGTAATCGGTTTGTTCAATTCGCATACCAACAACCCAGTTACCCCAGCTTTTTTCAGTGGTAAGCATGGCATAAACGGCATTGATTTGTTCTTCAATGGAAATCAACTGATCATCGGGATTTGCTGGGGTTAAATCACCTGCCGCAGCTTCCCACGCTTGCAATAAGCCGACATTGTCGTAATAGCTAGCATTTAAACTGTTAGTAAAATCAGAATCCCACACCTCACCCGTGTCATAGGTCACAATATCAACGCTATCAGTGGGGAAACCAGATATAGCATTGCTCACGCCACTGCCATTTGCTTTGCGTTGGTTAATACTTACACCCGTATTGAGGATTGATGCATGTCCTAATAGGTTGAGCGGACGTTCAGCGTCAATGCTGAATAAATCGGAATCGATGTCCAAGCCTCCTACCACAATCAATCCTAAATTTGCTGCGTAATTTATATCAGCAACCCCAATAGGATCAGTTGTGCCAGCGCCATATAAGGTGATTAGTGGATCGTTGATGTCAGTAATGTCGTAACTAGCAGCTACCGCTCCCCCAGCACTATAAGGAATAGGTAAAAACGTCTCATTACTGGTTTCGGTGCGATTGTATTTTGCTTCTATAAACCAATCGCTTAATTGCTTGTCGAAACCGACTGTATTGGTCCAGGTTGAGTTCTCATATACGCCATTTTCTAGCAATCGACTTGCTAATACGACCGGCATATAGCCACTATCACCAGTCGGACCAGGCGCACCTATAGCCTCAGCGCCACCAGCAAAATCAAATACATACTGATTACGTTGCTCATGGTCGCTAAACTTTGTATATAGTGTGCTTAAGTAAACTCTATCCATCCCGCCATTTGGGCGATATTCAATTCTGCCACCTAACGACTCATCTTCACGTTTGACTTTATAACTACGAAAATCAATTGCGTTCAACTGGCGTTGACCATCTACACTCTCTAGGTCATATTCGCGATTGTCAGTGGTTTGCTCTCGACTATTTTTCGAACCAAATAATGAAAATCCCCATTGATCTTCAGAGTAAGAAGTTCGCAATGAAAACTTTTCAATGTCACCGTCGCCTAGTTGTTGTGTCCCTGCACCTAAATCAGCGGCAACCGACCAACCTTGCACGTCAAATGGATTGAAAGTGCCGATGTTAATAAAGCCAGCAATCGCTTCTCCAGGCATCTTGGCTGTAATCGCTTTGTTTGCTTCTATGCGACTAGTAATGACAGAAGGAAAGCTATCAAAACGCGGAATACGTCCATTTTCTGCACCAGGAATAACAACGCCATCAATCGCGATGGTGGTGTAGCGAAATGGTGCGCCACGGAAGTTTATATATCGGGCTTGTCCTTGGTCACGCTCTATTGCCAATCCAGGTACACGCCCTAAAGAGTCCGCTAAGTTTTGATCTGGAAAACGGCCAATTGTATCTGCAGCGACTACATCAACAAAGTTTGAAGCATTACGCTTAGCATCAATTGCCGCTTTTTGACTATCGCGAATTGGCGAAGCAATAGTAACGACTTCTTCGATGCTATCGTCTTTGCTATTTGTTTGCGCAAGTGCGGTCGTTGATGTACTCGTTAAAGCTGCAAAAACCGCAACAGAAACTGGGTTTAAATAACGCATTTATGATGCTCCAATTATATTTTAGATAAGTGTGATGTGTTGAATTGCGGTGCATGCTGGAGGTTTTAGATTGCCAAAATATGACAAAGAGGTTTTTTTAATTTTAGAGATATCTCTAAAAATTTAACCTTTACATTTCAATAGGTTAAAAGAGTGATGTTTTTATTAATTTATTACTATTTGGGTTTTATCGAAGTGTGTTCGGTACCAATAACGTTGGGACTTTGCATCTCGGCGTGATTCAAACAAATAATTTTCTGCTAATTTGTCGCCTAAATAGTGATGCAGTTCGTCTTTTATTTTATTCCTGTTTTGATCGAGTTTTTTTGAGGTTAATCCTTGAACTTCCAAATCGTTGATTGCTTTTCCATGACCACCATATTGCTGCATCAGTTGAATAAGTTCTAATGCGGCTACCTTATCAGGTCGATTGGTTGCAGGATTTATTTGCCAACCATCGCCTTTCAAGCGTTTTTGGGCATACCATAAAAAATAAAAATACGGTGTTTTGGGGAGCTTTAAAGGCAAACCATGAATGGTAACTAAGCTCTCAGACGTATCGAATTCGATAACATCATCATGAATTGCAATTTTAAGAGCGTGCTCTTTTTGTTGATAGTCATCGCAAGCGATATAAAACCAGTTCACTTGTTTTAAACTCATCTCACTAGGAATGTTTTGCATACACCACTGCGAAATAACATCAATATCATCATCACTTTGATTGCGTAAAAAATTAAATATTTGTAGTTGCCCAGCACTAAATTGGTATATTCGATGGCTCAAACGTGTCGCTTTTTTTCGACTATATCCCGATTCTGTTAAGCTTTTATACCAATGTCGCTGATGTGTGGATAACGGTCTTGGTAAATAATAAACAGCCAAAAACATTAAGGCTGCGAACATAAAGTTAAGCCCTAGTAAATTGCCCCACTTAATCTCGCACCCCACCGAAATACCTGCAACTAAGTCATAAGGGGCAATAGTTATATTAATTTGTTTCCAAGAATTTTTGAGCTTAGCAGCCTCTGTTTGACTAACGACTTCGGCTTTAACCACCCGACAGTTTTTTTGTATCGTTAAATAGGATGATGGTGAAATATCTGCCAAATCTAAACGCAGCCTCGTTTCTATCTGTTGCTTAAAATCCTCTAACATATTACTGGAGTAGGTTTTAACCTGCTCTATCTCTAGAAACTCCGTATTTAAGCGACTTTTTAATGAAGCAACTGTCGTATAATTAATCCACAACAAATTCAAAAGTGACAAACTCATCCACACCAACACAAATATGCTAATTGGGGTTAGCCACTTTTTCATCATTGACAACGTCCTATATCGCTATTTTGCGTAGCAGGCTGAAGCTGTCTGTTTTGGGTTAACTGATTGATGAACTGAATAAAGGGTTGAATCGCTCTATAAATTTCACATTGCTGGAGTTTGGAAAGTTGATTACTAACGAAAATATCACCAATATTAGCGTCTGCAGTGATCAATGACTTATAAACGTGGCCTGCTAACTCATGTTCGAACCAAGCACCACTACTTATTAAATCTATCTGCTCATTTTTGAATGCATCGTATAATTTGTAAGCGTTGTCATAATAATGGAGTTCAACTTGATCAAGGTGTACATTGGCTTCAGCTAACGCTGTAAGTGGTAATAAATAATGGGTATGACTTACTTTATCATTAATAATACCGATGCGTTTGCCCACCAGCTGTGAATATGAATTTTGTGCAAACGGTGCGCGGCTAAACCAATAAACTGGATACTCTGTAAAATTAACCTTTGGTTCTAGAGGTTTATAAGATGTTTCAAACGTCGGAACCAATCCTGTAAAAGTATGCTTTCGCCCCATTAACAAGGAAAATTGAGAGTCGATAATATCCGCTGCAGTAATTGCATCCCTAGGTTTCCAAGATACAATGACTGAATTATATTCTTGGCGAATTGACTCTGATTGACACAAGGTTTCAGCGATCGTTTTGATGAAGATGGGAATCGCTAAATGCAATTTAAGGCTGCTTTCAACCTGAGTCCCTGTTTGGCAAGAATACGCTGAGTAATCAGAAAGTTGGATGTCTGGCACAGATTGTCGGGTAAGGATGGCTCCTAAACTGACTAAGCATCCCATTAAAAACAGCAATGCCAGCGAGTATTGCCTTCTTGACATCGCAGTAAAACACACCAAATGATTTTTTAAACTGCGATAATAATATGACTTTATTATTGCACTTATGTGACTATGAACGATTTACTGTAATAAATCTGGAAACATGCAAGACGAAGATTAAGTTTTGTTTTAATACCGATTATTTGCATCAACCGCCACTATTAAAATAAAAATTACGCTTAAAATAATACCTAAGTAGCCTAAACACAAACCCCACATTGCCATCGTTTTGCCTTTGAGCTTGCCATTGCTGTGTTGAATTTTAGAGCGGGCTACATGACCAAATATCACCCCCAGCAATGAGCCGAATATAAGTAATCCAAGAATCCCAAACACGAGCGATAATATTGCCCATGTAGAGGTTTCTGGAACACCATCATTTGCCAATGTCACCGCATTGGGAGCTTCGTTAAGGGCATAAATTTGCGTGGCATTTCCTAAATGAGCAACAAAATCTACGTGCAAACCGGGCCGGAGTCCGTTACTACTTTTAAATTCGGTCAGATTAAAAGTAAAACGTTTGTTTTCCGCGCTAATGATCCCTTGATTGGTATCGGGATTAAAATCCAGTATGGTTCCTTTCATGATGTTCCTGTACGAAATATAGTCGCTTGCTAGTGGTTGAATTTATGTTGTGCTAACTGAATTTATCTTAAATCACAAAAGAACTCTATATTTTTTATATGCTTAGGAAAATGTACTTTGGAATATAAATGCTTGTACGGTAAGCGTAGTGTGCGGTGCAGAGTGAATTTACTACGTAAATGAAACAAAGAACAAAGGAAAAGGCAGTGACTGTATTGTCAATCATCCTCCCCTTTTGTTTTCCAATCTTAATCTTGCGGAATAGATTTATAACTGTGAGCTAAATTTGCAGATGAAACTATATATCCAGCATCTACCACAGTCCCATCGCTAGCTTGCCATTTTAGCGAATTGCCCTCTGTTGACCCTTTTGGTAAAACGAAACTGGTAAAATCGCGATTAAATTTAAAATTTTCTTCCCCGATAAACGTTAATCCATCAGGTAAATCCAAATGTGTTAAGCGATTCGCAAGAAACGCTTTATCTCCAATAGTCTTAAGCCCTGCAGGCAGTTTAATATTGGTTAATCGATTATCCCGAAAAGCACTTTCCTCAATGTCGGTAATTCCTGCAGGCAGTTCAACACCAATTAAGAAATTAACATTAAATGCACTCTCTTCAATGATTTTAAGCCCAGCGGGTAACTTTAAAGTGATTATACGGTTATTCTGAAAAGCAAAATCGCCGATGGAAGTTACCCCAGCAGGCAAATCAACAACGATAAGGCTATTATCCCTAAAAGCACTACTTTCTACAGTAGTGAGCCCAGCGGGCCAAGTCACATGAGCGATACTATTGGTTGCAAAAGCTCCTTTACTTATAGAGGTAATTCCAGCAGGCAAGTCCACACTGGTTATAATGTTAAACTCAAACGCTTCCTCGCCAATGGATGTAAGGCCTGTTGGCAAATTAATACTTGCTAGGCGATTATTTTGAAATGCAAAATCGCCAATACTTATAAGTCCGGGAGGCAAATCTACACTAGTAAGACCGTTATCTTGAAAGACATGCTCACCAACCCCGGTTATGACCTGTCCATTAAGCACTTCAGGGATAATAATGTTGGGTTTGAAATTATCTCCACTGGCGTTGGTAAGCGTCGAGGAAGTAATTATTCCGTTAACCACCGTTACGTCGTTGTCTGTTAGGGTATAAGGAGATTGCGATTTGACTGCAAAGGTAATTGCAAACAAAACGACAGTACTCAATATAATTTTACTTATCTTCATATTCTATGGCCTCCGGATATGCTGAGCTCAACGTATTTGGCGTACACCTAGTGCAGCCAATCCCCAGTCATTCAACTTCAGAATCTACAATATATTTCGAGCCGTATTTTCATACGGCTCCGTCACCTATCTGTTTGATATTAAAAAGTGAAAGCGATTGCTCTTGCAGGTTACCAGCGATAGCTTGCACCAAACGTAATGCGACGATCGGTAAGACCTTGGAAACAAAGTAGTGAGCCCTCGGTCACACAAGATTGCTCAACCTCGGATTCAGTTAAGTTCACCGCTTCAATCCCAATATTTAATTGTTCAGATACGTCGTAACTAATACTTGCATTAAGTTGGCCTCTATCTTCTTGTACTACAGGGAAGCCCCAAGGGAAACTTGATGTGCTACCAAAGTCAGTAGAACGGTATGCTTCGCGCCATGTATAACGCATACGAGCAGAAAGACCATACTTCTCATAGTACAAAGTGAAGTTATATGCATTTTCTGACAAATCAATCAAAGACTGTCTAGCCGAAACATCGATATCTTCTATGCCTGTTGACGCTGCAAAGATTGCGTTAGCACGACTTGTCGCGGTATCAACCGCTTCACCACCCGAGAATTCCTGAATAGTATAGTTGGCTAAAATACCAAACCCTGAAGCCCAACCTAGTTCATCTTCAAACCCTGACAAGTCATATTGCACTGCCATTTCGATGCCTTTTTGAGTTGTCTTGCCTGCATCGTTAATCGTGGTTGCCCAAGGAACACAGACACCGACCCCGACTGGACCAAATACGTTTATGTCGGCAATCGGGTTCCAAATACCGCCCTGTTCACACTCTGGACCGATAATGTCACGAAAACCAGTTTCAGGATCTTCATATGGGTCGTTTTGTTGACCAACATGTAAATCTTTACGTGTTTTGTGGAAATAACCTATACTCACTACGCTCGCTTCGGCGAAATACCATTCAGCAGAAAGATCAAATGAGGTGACTTCTTCAGGGACTAAACTAGGGTTACCGACTGACACTGCCGGATTAGGACTGGTTGAATACGTAACTGACGTTGAAAGATCATTGAAGTCAGGACGACGGATATCTTTTCCCCACCCAGCGCGTAGCACTACGTCATCTGTTACATCAGCAACAATGTTGATTCTAGGCAATAAGAAATCATAATCACCCACGGTTGTAACCTGTGAAACAGTAGGATTGCCATTGGCATCTGTGGTGATTGAGTTACCCGTTGATGCAACTTCGGTTTCTAAATAACGAACCCCAAAGTTACCGCGCACATAATCTGTTGCAAAGTTTGCTTGTGCATATAACGCATCAGTCGTTTCTTCTATATCAAAAAACGCATTCACTTCTGACGTTGGAGCGGTAATCGGTGTTGAGCCTCCATGCGCAGTAACAGCGTCATTAAGTATGCGTAGCACATTATCTTGATCGGCAGTTACCATTTCCGGATTAACCATCAAGAAGTCACTTACAAATAGCGACCTGCCATCGGCGTCACCAAAATTATCAGGACCAGCGACAAGAAGCTCTGCGAACAAATCGCCCCTAGGGCTGTCGTCATAACTTCTAATCCCTACGTTTGCACGAATTTGATCAGTCATGCTAGTTGCAACACTGTGACGATATCCAAAATCAAGTGTGGTCAACACCGACCAATCTAAGTTATATACAAAATCAGCTCGAAATGCTTCTTCCGTATTTTCAGTTAGGTCGCGAGCGGTTTGTACATCACGCAACACGTAATTGGCTGGATTTAACATATCAGCTCTTGAGGGTGCGTTTGCTTCGTCAAACGCAATACCAAATGCCAGCGAACCGCCATTTAGATCATATTCAAATGGAGTGCCATTTTCGTTTGATGAATTAATAGCGGCATTAGGGTTAAGAAAGTTAAGTGTGGTGTTAATTCTAGGATTGCTAGATTCAGAAGTAGATGAAGCCAGCTCAACCGTGACTTTTAGATTTTCACCTTGCCATTCACCGCCTAGTCTAAAAATTTCGCTTTTGGTTACCCGCGAGCTGGTATCTGCAGCTACACGCAAGTTTGGATCGGCACCACCATCTTCAACTGGAATAACGCCCTTTATTGCCGCTTGAATACTGCCAAGATCCTGACCGTCTAAATTGCCAAAGTTAACTGTTTCAAATTCACTAGGCACTGATATGCCAATAAGATCACTCACTCCTGAAGCTTGAATCGATGAGCTTTCCGCGTATCGTTGTTGATCATTGATAATGGCATCAAAATAAAACTTCATATCAGAAGTGGGGGCCCATTCAAGAGAACCCGCTAAATTCACTGTTTCGTATTCATGGTTGTCATAATCTTGGTTTAGGAATTGAATACCTAAAAAATCGAATTCTTGTGCATTGACAGTACCACCATCTGAAGTCACTACGTTGTCACGATCAACACGAGGACGGAAAGCAGTAACATCTTGTTCTGCATAACTACCGCTGATTACAAATCCAAATTCTCCCGCATCCGTTTCCCAATTATCGCCATATGTACCTGACACTCGAGGTTTTACACCATCGGTTGAAAGACTGCTAGATTCTCCCTGTACCCGAACGGAAGCGAGAGTTTCGCTTAGTTGAAGTGGACGAATAGTTCTTAGGTTTATTGTCCCCCCCACTGAGCCTTCAATTGTTTTTGCATCAGGGGATTTAGTCACTTCTACACCCGCAATAATTGACGCTGAAACATCTTCAAAATTAATACCGCTTCGGCCTGCGCCAGAGCCTACCGTTGATACACCATTTATTTCTGTGCGGTTTGCATTAGTTCCGCGAATTTGTACACCCGTACCGACACCCGCAGAACGTGTAATTTGGATACCGGTAATATTTTCTAATACTTCGGCCAGGTTTTGATCTGGCAACTTACCAATATCTTCTGCTTGAATAATTTCGACTAAGTTATTTGAATCACGCTTTTCTAAAAGTGCGCTCGTCAGCGCACTGCGGATGCCACTCACTTCAATAACTTCAGTATCTTCTCCGTTTTGCGTTTGTTGTGCAGTTACTGTCGGAGCGGCGAGTAATGCGACCAATGCTGTGCTGTAAATTGCTGTATTTGCTCTACGACTCTTTAATATCGAACTTATTTTATTGAGTTTGGTTTTCATGGGGTCTCCACTTACTTGTTAGCGTCACTCTGAATATTCATGTTATGCCGCTGTGTAAATAAATTGTTTCAATAACGGAGCCAACCAGCTTGTCGCTTATCTGTGCGAATTAGCACTGAATATTCGCTATGCGCAGCAACTTTGGCCTCATATTTAGTTACCGTTCTGGCTTATCCTGAACGACAACAAAACCGTTTTACTAAACCGGTTTATTTATTTAAATTAACATACCGTTAAAAAAAGTCAATATGCTTTTATTGGGAAGGGTTAAAAGAATAAAACGTCGCCAGGAATGTTGCTGGAACGCCCTTAGAAAAGCGCCGAGCGTGGACATCATCCAATACGAATGATTGACTAAGATAGGTATTTAAGCGTGACAGAATCGAAAAGGTATTCTGGATATTGAGATACCAGAAGTTTTAAGAACGTTTTATCTTGGCAGCAACCGTTGTAGTGGTTTGGCTATATGAGGTACTACATTTGATAAAATGAGGAAGTTAGAGCTGGTCATTAAGCCGGGTTCTGTATTTCTCAAAGAGATTAACAATCATTCATCTAGGCCAGCAATCGCTCACTGGCTCAAGCAACCTACCCGGTTCCGATGCGGGCCGCACCATAAGGAACCCTATTTGGTCTTGCTCCGGGTGGAGTTTACCTTGCAACCAACTGTTACCAGTGGCCCGGTGCGCTCTTACCGCACCCTTTCACCCTTACCGGCGCTTACGCGCTTAGGCGGTCTTCTCTCTGCTGCACTTGTCGTCGGCTCGCGCCGCCCAGACGTTATCTGGCACCCTGCCCTTTGGAGCCCGGACTTTCCTCCCCCTTGAAAACCAAAAGGTAACAAGGCGGCGATTGTCTTGACCAGCTCTGGCGCGCAGTTTACGTTGATTAGCGTGTTGATACAATCAATTGTGTAGGTAAATGGGAGATTCCGCGGGCTAAAGCCCGGGCTACATTGATTATATCCCTTCGGAGATTTCACGGGCTAAAGCCCGAGCTACATTGATTATATCCCTTCGGAGATTCACGGGCTAAAGCCCGGGCTACATTGATCGTATTTCTTCGGGGATTCCGCGGGCTAAAGCCCGGGCTACATTGATTATATCCCTTCGGAGATTTCACGGGCGAAAAGCCCGGGCTACTATTTCTGTCGCTTTGGAATTAATTTGATTGGAAAGAATTGTAGCCCCGGAATTTATTCCGGGGACGGGGTTTGCTTTAAAACGGAAAGAAATCTAACGAATAATCAAGAATAGTGGCAGTGACTTGATCGGCACCAAAATTCATTAAACGAATACGATTGAGTAGTTTTTCTTCGAGCTCAGGGAAATCCAATTCACTGGATACTAATTTCACATTAGTCACCGAACCATTGGGTGCAATTTCCAGATTCACGGTGATTTTACCCTGCAAACTCGGATCATCCCTCAGTGCCCGTCGATAAATGGTATACAAGGCACCTTTATTGGTATCAAAACCTTTGCGAATTGATTCAATATCTCGACTCCCTAAAACCGTTTCTTCAGTCACTAGCTCTTTGGCGGCAAGTGACGCTAAACCTTCATTAGGGGCATCAAACTCAGTGGTTTTGCGTCCAGCCAACTCTCCTCTAGCACCTACATCCGTAGAAAGATCACCGGTATTTAATCCTCCACTTTTGTCATCGACTTTTTTGCCCACAAAAGCCCGCTGTTGTTCGTTAGTTTTTCCGGCCCCTTGGATCATTTCCGTGTCAGCCAAATTATTAATATTGGCTTGTTCCCGCATACTGTTTAAGTCATCAGTAAACTGTAGCAACCCGCTTTGACTGGCTTTTTCTCGAGCCTGCTCGGCAAGTTCTGCTTCTGACGGCTTTTTAACTTCCGGTTTAGGTTTTTCTTTTGGTTTTTCAACCTTCTTCTCTGGCTTGGGTGGCTCAGGTTCTTTCTTTGGCTCATCCGGTTTAATTTCCGGTGGCTTTTCTTCGGGAATCGGCTTTGGCGGCTCTATCGGTTTTGGTGGTTCAATTTTCTGCGCTTCGATTATGCGTGTTAACTGCGGCGGTACACGTTCTTTTTCTTCGCGGGTTTGTTCTGGCACATCTTGCCATTTTATCATCAACCCCAAAAACAAGGTAATAACCAGCGCGGCTAATGTTAATTTATTAAAAAACTTATTTTCTTTTTCACTGGAAGACCAAGGCAACTGACTTCTAAAGTGGGGCTGAACCAGAGTACTCATTCTTCCCCCTTAGCTGGCAGTTGCTGTTCTACTGCCAATGAAATATTGGTATACCCAGCTTGAGCGCAAGTTTGCATAATTTTTTTCAGTAAACTGTAAGGAATCGCTTGATCACCCATAATGGTAATTGCCCGAGCTATTTCGCTAGGATCTTGCTCTTCGTTACTATTAACCGCAATAATTTTGGTTCGGTTTTTTTGGTAAGTTAGTTCTTTTTCCAAAGCGGGAATAATGTCACTGGGCTGTGACATAACTTGGGCAACATCTGCCATCCGCTGGCCTTGCAACAAAATATGCTTAGCATTGACCAGCAACACTAATGTCTCTTGGGCAGCAGTTTCTGCAGTAGACTCAGGTAACTTCACACTTTTATCTGTTTGTAGCACTTGCACATCAGACGCATTGAACATTAAGAAAAATACCAAAATGGTAAAGATATCCATCAACGATACCAGGCTTAACTTTGACGTTTTTGCCATGCGTTTGTGATGTCTCTCCATGCGAGAGGCGCGAACTGATTTTTTCATCGACGATCCTCTGCTATTGGGTTTGGTTAACTTGGTCAGATGCGTCTAGTAAAGGTGCATCTCCCAATGAAATTTGCGGAAACAACTCAGCTTGAACAACTGACGCGACCACCACTTCTTCGTATGAGCGAGTGGTGTCCATCAAAGCGACAATTACCTGATACGAAATGTCTTCTTCGAGCAGCAAAGTAGCCTGATTTTTTTCCAACTCTTGATTTTTCAGGGTTTGTTTAATTTGCCTTAACACGTATTGGAGCGCTGCGTAGTCGTATTCTTGTTCTACCTTAGGAATACTTTTTACCAAGTAGCCCTGCGGGTAAAACACTTCAATTCCTGTGTTACGCACAATAATTTCAAGTTGCTTGTCTTTTTCATCTAATTCCGTTTGTGCAGATGCATCTCCCAATTCTGGCAAAGTTAACTCTAGTACGGTAATACGCGAGAACACCATCATCATTAGTAGGACAGGCACCAACACAATCATCAAGTTCATAAATGAAGTGATGTCTAGTTCAGCATCTTGCTTTTGCAGACGTTTTTTTCTGCCCAACATTCTAAATTAATCCGTTGTGCGAGAACGAGTAGAAATAGCCTGACGCCCCATAAGGGTGTTTAAACATTTCACGCCAGCCATTTCCATGCTATCAATAATTTCCGTGGTTTTGGTTTGTAAGATTGAATGGCAAGCCAACAGCGGAATCGCAGCGATTAGGCCGAAAGCAGTAGTATTCATAGCGACTGAAATACTTTGTGACAACAAACTGGCTTTCTCTGAAGGGTCAGCTGTCGCTACTGCTGAAAACGCGGCAATCAAGCCAATAATGGTTCCCAACAAGCCTAATAGTGTAGATATATTTGCTAATGTGGCTAAGTAAGCAGTGCGCTTTTCTAAACGCGGTGTGCTTTCCATGAGTCCTTCTTCCATCGCGTATTCGATATCTTCACGGCGTTGGCTTAATGACATTCTAGCGATCCCTGCACCTATAATGCGGCTGATAGGAGCTTGATTGGATTTACCAAAACTTAAAATACCTTCGTAATTAGCTGATTCCAACATAGGTTCAATTTGCTTAAAGGCTTTTTGATTGGTTCTTTTCGCCTTACTTAAGAACAAGTAACGTTCAATTGCTATAGCAATCCCTAATGCTAATACCACAGCAATTGGAAACATGAAGGAACCACCTTCTTGAAAGAAGCGAACTATAATATCCATAAAAATACCTTAATTGTGCAATACCGACAGTCTACTCATTACTGCCGCTTTGTAGCGTATGGGAATATCCACACAGTTAACAAATTTAATAACTTACCTACCACTAACATTTGCCAGTGACGTTTTTACTGCTATTTTTCACCATTAACGCGATCGAAGTGTTTCACTTTGCGGGTAAACTCATCTCTATCTAATGGCATAAAATCCTGTTCAATCCGTTTCACAAACGGGCTTGGCAGTGACGCTTTATCGCGTGGCGGCTGCCAAGGCACAATCGACAATACTCGTGGCTGCTCTCGACTGCCACGAATGGTATCTTCGATCAAAATTTTGCCATTAACCTGAGTCACAGTTTGCGTTGATTCCGGCACCAATTCATCGGTGTCTAACGGCTGTTGATCAGATTGCGCATATACACTAGCAGAACTAGCAAAGGTAATGAATGTGAAACTTAAAATCCTTAACACCGATTTCATTTGTTAACCTTCTTTTTTTGCTTTGGCAATTTGTCGGCCTAGATCTGCAATCCAGCCTTTTACTTGTCGAATGGGTTCATCTTGTAGTGCTTGATACAACTCGTAATTGTCTAACGCTAATTGTTTTTTACCCATATAGAGATCGTACAAAATCCCCAAATTCAAATAGGCATTATCATATGCAGGATAACTACTTATTGCATAATTATAGTGTTGCTCTGCCTGCTCAAACTGGCCCATTTCACGATATACCTTGGCAAGTCGATTGTGAGCAAAATAATTGTTCTGATTTAGCCTAAGGGCCTTTTCGTAGTCTGATTTAGCCGCTTCCAAGAATACCTGTTTTGCATCCCAATCTGAATTTTCAGCCTGATTGAATTGCTGCATGCTAAGATCACCTAACTGCACCCAAGGTCCAGACAACTTAGGTTGTTCACTGATTAAGGCCTGAAAGAGTTGCTTGGCAAGCGCTAGATTGTTTTCCTGTTTTGCAGCCAGCGCTTGATCAAATTGATATTTCACAGAGGCTTTAACTGGAGTTGAACCTGACAAATATAAATTGGGTTGTGCCCTAAGTGCTTGAACTTTTACTTGCATTGGGTCAAGCGGCTGCGCTTCTATGGGCTCCCCGTCAGTTTGATTGGTGTCGCCAGAAGACAGCGATTTTTCTACTGGTTGAGGATCCGGTTGGGCAGTAAATATTTGATCAAAACTAGCACACCCTGGCAATACAGTAACCATTAACAACATAATCAACCAGCTAGGCACATTAGCTTGCAATGGTGATTTAGAAAATCGCATTAGCAGCCTCCGACACTTGTTCTTGCTTGTTGTAGCGTCCTGGTAATAATTCACTCAGCGCGGCAAAACTTTCTCTAACCCAGCGATCATATACGCCCTGCCAACTGCGTTGAATATTCGCTTCATGAATGCCTATTGCTTGCTCCTCGAATGGATAGGCTTGTTCTTCTAATAAAATATCATACTGCTCAAGTTCTAATGTGGACAAGCCAGTTGGTCGCTCAGAATCCATTAAATCTCGCGCCAATTGACCATATATCTCACCAATTTTAAAGTTAGCCACAGTACTAAACTCGGCGATTTTGTATTCCAAGGTTGCATTTAACGACGCCAACGCTTTATCTAACACTTCACGCTTTTTCTTCAGACTTTTATTTAGTGGTAAAGACAACTTCACTCGATTAAAAGCTTGTACATCATCTTCAGCAAACACAATTGAAGACATTGCAGCAAGATATCGCGATCGATCTGTGCGATCAGCACCCGCTTGAGCATCTCCTTGAATTAATTTTCTGAGCCAAAAGCGACGTTTACTTTCTTCATTGCTTTGCAGATAAAACTCACTCATTTGAAAGCGCGCTTCTGTCACTTCATTAAATGGCAAAGGATAACGATGTGCATAAGTACGATAAGTATCTAATGCAGCGTCTCGAGATTGCGCTTTAAGGTAATACTGCGCCGCAATGTACAGCGCTTCGCGTCCTTCTTCCGAATCAGGATTTGTTTCCCACAACTGTTTTAATTCTTCCGCTGCAGGCAGCCAATCTTGATTCTGTTGATAAGCAAAAATCAGTTTATCCTGAATACTTTCAGTTAGTGGATGAGATGCAAATCGCACTCTGAAATCTTCTAACAACGAAATGGCTTCAGTCCAAGACCGCATTTCCAATAAATAACTAGCGGCATCATATTGTGCGTTGACTCGTATACTGCTACTGGGTGCTTTAGCTATCACTCGTAAAAAATCTTCTATCGCCAAAGCCACATATTGTTTCGCCAGATTATCTTCTGCTTGTTTGTAAATGCTGGCAGCCAGTCGTTCCAACATATCATTATAACGCGGATCCGTTTGCTCAAGAGCCGCTAAAATTTGCTCGTAACTGGCTTCGGCACGTTGATATTGCTGTAATGCAAATTCACTATGGGCAATCACCAATTGACCAGACATTTTCCGCTGGGCATCCACTGTAGGCTGCCAAGCCAATATTGACTCGGCACTTTCAATCGCAAGTAAATAACGCTTAAGTTCGAATTGTTGTTGCATAGTGTCATACAACACATCGATAGCTCTGGGGTCGGCACTAAATCGGCTCACAAATTGTTGCTGACTGGCAAGTTGCTCATCTTGCCATTGCTGCTGCAAAGTCGAATCAGTTAACGTTTCTCGAAGTGCGCGAAAAGCTAAAATTGCGGCATAACCCGCTTCGGCAGCTCTAGGTTCATTCAAATACTGATAAGCATATATTTCATAAGCTTCAATCGCTTGTTGATAACGCTGAGCTTCAAATAAACTTTCAGCTAAATTAAACGTGATTTGTGGGGTTAAATCGTCATGAGGGAAGGTTTCGATAAACTCCCGATAAAGTTTGGCCGCTTGCGCATAAGCCACTTGCGCTTTTTGGTGGTTCTCTTCCACTTTTTCGAGTTGTTCTTCATTTGGTTGATTTGCAGCTTTGGTTAACAGTTGCGCCTTACTATGTTCATATTGAGCAAGTTCTTGAATGTATGTTCTTAAATAGGGTTTTACATCTTGCTGAATTAATTGTCCCCAGTGCGACCAAAATGGGCCATTGATACCATAGCGGTCAACGAAATCCTGTTTAGCAGGCAATACGAAGGTGGGAAACTTACCTATGATATATGCGTCAATTTGTTTCACTGCAAATGTAGGTGCTTGGTTGTGTTCTGGATGCACTTCGGTAAACCCACGATAAACCAGTGCACTATCGCGAAAACGATCTTCATTTAAAAATTGCTGTCCCAATCGGTCATAAAGCAAATTCTCATAATGGCGCTCGCCTACATTCTCGTAAAAGGCTTTTAAACTTTGCTCTGCACCTTGATAAGAAAATAGCAACGCCATAATGCGGATACTGTCGTTTACGATTCGCTTTTCACCGACCGGTAACAACGCCAATTGCTGCTCGGCGTTCAACTGTCTCAACATTTGCGAATCTATCACACTATTTGGTAGCTTTTGATCTAGCAACTGGGTGAACGCTAGCAATGCATTTTCATAGCTTTCGATTTTAAAATGACTCCAACCCAACATATATGCGGCAGTCATAAAATAATCGGTATTTGGACCTTGTTCTAAAACCGCCTGATACGCTTGTACAGCTCCGGGATAATCTTGTACGTTAAACAAAATCTCGCCGCGTCTAAATTCAAGTTCAGCCAGATATATTGTGTCGGGATATTTGGCCAACAGCGTATCTATAACTTGCAGGCTTTGTTGAGACTGTCCTTGTAAATCATAGGCTTTGGCTAATTGATAAAGCACTTCGGCATTTTCTTTCTGCTCTGGGTGACGGTCTAATATAGACTGATACTGGGCAATCGCTAAGTCGTAAAACCCTCTATCAACCGGCGCTACGCCAACTTCTTGCTGTCGCTCTGCTAGCAAAACCTCCAAATCCGCAAGTCGATATTGCACAATTTTGATGGTCTCCGGATCATCGATAATATCCAGCAAATTCACGTAAGCATCGCGCAAATTCTCTAAACCTTCGTCAGGTAAAGGATCGTGATTAAGTGATACAGGTTCAAAATAAAACTCGCCGAGCGTTTTGCGTTTTTCAACTAAATTGACCGTTGGTGGAGCGTCAAACAGACCCGCACAGGCGGATAAGTAAAACCCACTAAACATTACTACGAGCAAGCGAAAGTAGCGGCGAGACACGATCATCTTGTTGCCCCCTGCCTGTCTGCTTCTGCTTTTCTAAATGCCTTATCATTTAACCGAACAAGGGCTAACTGAGCTTGCAAGTTATAGCTATCTAATTGCGCTATTTGTTGATTTATTTGTTCAATAAACAGCACATTTAAATTCGCCAAATGTTGTGTCTGCAACGCTTGATTACGCTCCTGCTGGACTGCCAAATCCTGTTGCAATTGCATAATTCGTTGACGTTGACTTTGATATTCAGGAGTTTGATTAAGTTGCGCAACCAATTGAGCTTGTTGCTTTGCAGTTTTCGCTATCAAAGTATCTACTTCATTCAACAATTTTTGTGCTTGCCAACGACGTTTTGCAAGCGACTCAGCAGCATTCCAAATCATAATGCCTTCTAGACGCTGCAAACGCGCTTGATAGCGGGGTTTGAGCGGCTTTTGATTTAACGCTAACCAGCCTTCAGTAATATCTTTGTGGCGTTGTTGAGCACGGTCGAGGCGTGCCTGCCATGCAAGCTCCTCCTCGTTGGCCAATATTCTTGGTTGCAAGTTAGCATTAGCTAAAGTGGCTTTTAGTGAATCTCGAAGCGCTTCATATTCGGCAAGTTTCGATAGTAAATCGTTTTGTTTTAGAGCCTGTTGACGTTTTAACGATTCTTGCTGGCGTTCATCTAACATCAAATTGAACGTTAGCAAACGTTGCTGCCAATCATCAAAGCGTGCTTGAAGGGCCAAACTTTCTTCAAGCCATGTCATTTGATTGCGAAAATCTTTGCTCAACATCACTTCAGACAAATGCGAAGGAATCTGTTTGGACCAATCTTTATTTTTGGCTAAATTTAGAAAAAATTGATCATTGATACTTTGTTGATGGCTTTGCAACATTTGTTTTTCTTGAGCAAAGCGCTTTAACCCTCGTTGCAAGTTATTTAGAGCTTGTGTTGGCGCGAAGGCCTGCTCGAACGCATAGGCAGAAGCTAAATAGGATTCCATGATGTATTCGTTGCTACGTGGCATACTTTGCAACTTTTGCCATGCAGATAGCGCGATTTGATACTCTTCCCGTTGCGCCGCAGCCCAACCATAACCCAATAAGGCCGAATCAGTGTCTAAACTATCTAAACGTACACGATTGAACGCATTGAGTGCTTTTAGTCCTTGCTGATTTTTAAGGTGAGCATAGCCGATAGTTAAGTTTGCTCTATCACGTAACGCGTCCATTTCGGTTTGATCAACGTCCGTCAGCGGTGACCACCAACCACCAAGAAACGTATCCAAAATACTTGTTTGTGCCGTCCCTAATTGTTCCAAAGTATCCACTGCTTGAACATATTGATTGGATTGCAGTTGCGCCAAGCCTTGATTGTAAATTACGTATTGACGGTAAACAGAATCTTCAGATAACTCAGTTAGCCAATAGCTGTTATCTCGAGCGACATTGGTTGATTGCGTATTTTGCCAGTTGAATAACTGACTTTGGATATATAACCACTGGTCTTTATCTTGGGTTTGCAAATGTTCATCTGCACTATTGACGTTAATCTTATTTAAGATGCTTGAAGCCAATTCGTATTGTTGCTTTTCGAACAAGGATTTTCCCAACAAAAACCAAGCTTGAGTTTGTGTTTCAGGCGTTGCCACTTGCACCAATAATTGATTGAAAATATCGGCGGCTTGTTCTTCTAATCCATATGCCAAACTAATCCCGCCCTTGAGCAAATTAGGATCAACACCAGGCTGACTTATTTGTGACAGGGCATTGGGACAGGCCTGCTGGATAACCTCAAATTGAGTGAGTGCTTGATAGAAATCTTGTTGAAAATAAAAGTACAGAATTTCTTGATAGGCCTTGTCTAGCATCACGGTTTCGCATTTTTGCACAGACCAAGCCGGCGTATTCACCATCAACCAAGACAGGGTAACAAAAATTGCATTGCGCACTATATGAAGCCGTTTATCCATTGCCTTAAATACCAGCCACTAAAGCTCTACCACGGTAAATTCAGGTTGTTGTTTAACGCTGGAATCACTGATTTTTAGCTCAAGTGCCTTAGCGTCTGCCTCTTTTTTGAAATTAAAGGTTGCAGCGCGTTTATATTCTCTACCTTCTGGACCTAAACCAATGAAAAAAGCACTGATTTGATGATCACCTTGTGCTAAATTTCCAATGTGTAAACGTTGTACGCCGCCTCGATAAAGCGCATCAACTTGACGGTCGGTGTAAAGGAATTCGGTTACCACTTTGTCATCAATTTTCAGTTCTACAGAATCTAACTTAAAGTAAGTACCTACATCCACTGAAAGGTACACTACGACTTGTGTGCTAGATGGAAATAATAAATCTTCTTCAAGCACAAACAGATCACGATTCAAGGCGATCACTTCTTTTCTTAATTGTTGCAATTGCTTAGCAACCGTTTGCTGATCCGTATCTGCTGACTGTTGAGCTGAACTTTGAAATGCAACTGACAAAAGTAACAGTGCTGCGATAAAAGTGGACATGTTCATGTATTTCACCTGGTACTCCTAGTACCTTAATACCACAGTGACACAAATATGCGTGTCACATTGGCAGAAAATTCAAATAGTGGTTCTTCCCCAACTGGCGCATCAGCTAGGACATTTCTGAAGTCATCATACTCAAAACGAAGATGATCTAATTCATAATTGACTGTGCCCTTTTTCACCCATGAGCTAGGTGAGAAACGATATTCATAGGTGACACTTAGACCAATCGAAGTATTGCTAAATGTACTCATTTCTTTATCGCGCGCTCGAAAATTAAATTCGGCACTTCGTGCAAATAAATCTTGATAAAAATCCGCTTTATCTTGTTGATAATGCCGCACTCGCATATCTAAAATCCAATTATCTCCAAAGGTATGGATATAACCAAGTTTGTAGCTATTGGCATCAATTCCCCAGGTGTCAGAAAATACGCTGGCCTCACCGTATATACTGGCGCGATAAGGTAAATAATAATTTAAATTGATTGCAGCTGCGTTACTGGTGCGCGTATTCGGATAAACTTCTGTTTCAAAACGATAACCGCGTTCAGCGCTAGGATCAACAAAACGTACAGCTCGATAGGGATTGTTTAAATAGCCTTCATCAGAAATATTTTCAAAATTTAATCCGATAATCATATTTTTGGTGATAACTTGAGTTACACCAAATTGAAACTGCTGACGTTCGGCTTCTTCGAAAAAGTTTTCATCACCGCGTTTACCAACTTCATCCCAACCTTTGGAATACCCCATACTCAAGGTCGTAAGATCACCAAAAAAGTCCTGTGAAATACCGAAATGAACCGATCTTGCTTCAAAGTCGTTTTCTGAACTACTAGTAAAGTTAAGATTCATGAGGGTTTTATTATGTAAGAAATCAACTCCTACACTGTGTTCTGTGCGCTCTTCTTCATATGGGCTTGCAGTAGCAAGCACGTCAATCGATGCGCCGGATATCATATCCACATAATAATTCGCAGAAACGGAGACTTTGTTGCCAATTTGTTTGCGCACCAACACAGAAGGACCATCAATAGACATACCATCCCCCTCATAGGAATGGTACATCACATCTGCGCGTTCCTGAGGCAAAACTGCGGCAAAACTACTGAATGCAGCAACCAGCAGAATTTGCAATAGGATAAAAAGAATAACGCTGCGTTTATTCATTGTGTAAATAACTCTAGTTGCATCCGCATCCACCACCAGCTCCCCCTTCTGCGCCTCTCGCCCCTTCACGCGCTTGGAATGCGTGCATGGTATAACTAAAAGACACGGGATTGCGATTCGCGCTCATAATGGGATCCGCTAAGTTATCTCTTTCGTAGGGCTTAACCCAAGGTTCGATACTGGCGCAGCCGCTTGAAATCAAGATACCGGCAAACATCAATCCACTAACCGTGGTTTTAAGCAATCGCTGTTTCATTTGCATTCTTAATTACCCTCTTAAGAGATATCTCTTTGCTTAACGATAGTTAGTACTTACTCTCTAAGTAAGGCTTTAACTACAGTTTCATATTTCGCTTCATCACCACTTTTATAACCGTAGTGAGTTAGACGTTTGTTACCATCACGGTCGATTATTACAGTTGTCGGCATTGCTCTGACGTCATACAGTTTACTTACCTGATCTTGGTTGTCGAACAACACTGGAAAACTAACAGGGATATCGTTTAATAGATTATTCGCCTTTTCAGGGTACTCATCGACGTTTACAGCTAACACGGTAAAGCCTAGATCTTCATATTCTTTTTGCATCGCATCAAAATGCGGTAGCTCTTCACGACACGGTGCGCACCAAGATGCCCAAAAATTAACGATGACAACATTGCCTTGCTGTTCTTCGAGTCGTAAGTTTTCACCTGTATTACTTTTCAAGGTAAAATCGGGGGCTGATTGCAATTCAGTTGCACCTGCCGTAAACGCCGTCAATAAGGTTAACGAACTGACAACAACGAACAATAAAATAAAGTTAGATAAAGGTTTTGAATTCATGACAAACTCCGTCAAATATTCTGTTATTCGGCTCAAAAGAAAAACGTAGCACCAATACCGTATTCGATATTATGTGTGGCTTTTTCCTCGCCAATAATTTCACTATTAAAAATGTGGTCTTTTAATCCCACATGTACTGCAAAATAGTCAGTTAATAACAACCGATATCCTGCCCCAACACTTACGGTGAAACGACTATCTCCACCAAACTCTGTACTTCCTGCACCTAGTGTAAAATACGTTGCTGAGTTAAATACCCAATCACGAGTTAAAAACACTTCTCCATTTAAGGCATAGCCTAACGATAAATCGTAATAACTATATTCACGCTCTTCTTCGGTTAAAAAAGGCGCGCCGCCGCTCAATATTTCAAAGCTGGTTTCTCCAGCAGTAGCCTGCCCGTAGCTTGCTTCAACAAAAAAGTCTTCATTTACGTGATAGGTTAAACGCGCACCAACGATAGAACTGGATGAAAAATCTTCGATACTAATAATTCCTGCAAACACACCGATTTCGAAGTTTTCAGTATCAATATTCGACTCATTGATGTCTCTGCGTTGCAAATCGGGTTCAATTACATTCTGAACGCCTGTTTGCTGCTCTTCTTGTGCAAACGCTAGGTTACTGGCGCTGATTAAAATCGCCCCTAGAAAAATATCGCGAATCCGAGTTTCCACTCTTCAAGTTCCTCATTTTCGTCACGCTCTGTCAGCGCAAGTAAGTTCTGATATTCAAATTTCACGACAAAATTTCGTGCTAAGTAATATCTCAATCCAATTCCCCCCACCATCAAATCATTGGTTCTGGTTTCTTCACCAGATTGCACCAAATTTGCTCGCGGTGTGGTTTTAATCTGTCCTAAACCGAGTCGAAAATACGGTGATAAACGCCATTCAGGAAACGTGGTGTGAGTTACACTAATAATCCCAAAACGATTTTCAGAAAAATCACCCAAGGCTTGGCTATAACTTACCTCTGCGGCGATATTTTCGGTTACCACCCAAGCCCCGTAAACACTCAGCGATGGTACACCCTCAAATGATCCGCCACTTGCACCTAATTCGAAATCACGTTGCTGATAACTACTAAAACTACCATCTTCAATTTCGACTGGCTCACCTGCACTGTTCACCGTCAGTTTCAGCTCATCCACCGAAACCCAGCCCTCTTTATCTTTTTGGGTACGCACTTTAAACCAACTCGTGCGTCTCTTGAGGATGCTAATCCACTCTCCTTTTTCTGCCACGTAGAAAATTGGATAGCCAATTGCGGGGCCGGTTCGCATTTCAATATAAGGTTCAATAACCTGAACTTCGGGTAATTGCTCTTGCGCGTTTACCGTATTTATAACTAACACTAACCCTATCAGGGCGATCCACTTTGCCATACCTTCCATCAACTAGTCTGCCGGAGCTGCAAAGGGATTATTATAGTATTGAGCGCCAATATCCAGCCATTCAGCGATAAGTTTTAGTTCTGCTTTGCTTAACCACGCCTGATGACTACCGCCCGCTGCAAACATATCGAAAAAGGCGGCACTATTACGTGCGCCATTAGTGCTCATGGTATTTGCCACTGTCACAGTTCGAAATACAGGAATTGGGTTACCTTCGCCATCGAGAATCAACTCTCCGTCTTCATCTAATTCATAAACAGGGTCACCGTTGGCATCAAACACTTGCACTAAACGATCAACAATTGCTCCTTCGTTTAACTCTTGTTCCGAATCTGCAAACATGAGCTCTCGGTAACTGGTTAAATAGTCTGGATTGTCGGTTGAAATTGAGCCACTGAGATCTAATTGCGCAAGTGGTACGCGAGCCATTTCCGCTTCATCAGTTGGAGAATGGCAACTGGTGCAGGTTCTATCTTCCAACACTGTCATGCCGTCATCCGCTAATATTTCACGATTTACTTCAAAAATAGGATGAATAGTATCGGGATAATTTATTTGTATTCGACACAGATTTGTCCAGTTGGTAGCGCAAGCTGTGGTAACAGGTAAAGGTGACGATAGGTTAGCGTACGCGTAATAGAATGACTCTGCGGGTGTAGCTAAGTCAGGATCAGTCCAAATATCAACAAATTCAAGATCAGGAGTCGGGTAATTCACGCCATTGATACGTCCTGCCGTTTGCGCCATGGTTTCACCCATGTCCGCGAATAATACGGGGTTAGTATTAGGGAATGGGGCTCCTGTTGTTGGCGCACCAAAGTTTATTGATTCAGCTTCTGCATCAAGACGACCGTGGGGCAACGTACTTTGTTGCGAATGGCAGCCGTTGCAAGTTTTTACTTCTCCTGGCGCAAATTGCAGCCAGTTTTGATGACGCGCACCAACACGTTTTCCGTCAATATCCACTAAACTAAATGCCAGAGGCAAGTTTGCCGGCACTTCAAACAACGCCGAACCGTCCGGCTGTACTGGTACATATCCTATAATTTCACGCATCAACTGGTTTCGGCTTCGACCAAAAGCTGAGGCGTTAAAATCCCTCACATCTTCATCTGGAATTGATACCGATTTAACTATTCTTAAAAACTGCACAGGACGCTGTAAAGCAGGTGTTTGAGTTGGATCTGACAACACCGCTATTCCTTGTGCCGAGGCATCAACACCAGCAAAATCGTAAACACTACGAATATGTACTTTCGCTAAGTTTTCATCAGCTAAGGTTTGTTCATATTCTTCTGCAATTTGCGCATCGTTAGGATAAGGACGTTCTTCCATTGCCAATGCTTCTGTGTACATTTCCCCTTCAACAGGTACACCTATTGGAAGCTGTGTGTTTTCAATACCGTCATACATCCATAAGCCAAATAGTAGGGGAGCTTCTTCAATGTCCGGGTTGTCTTCATGGGAGTCATCACAAGGTATTATTTTACGCTCGACGACTTCACCTTCGGCAATAATTTGCTCAGGATCATAAACTCGACATTGGCTCCAACTAAAAATAACACGGCTACTGCCGTCCCAAAGCGGATAAACTGACGCAAATCGACCACCGCGGGAAAGACTGCCATCTATAGTGATATTGTCAAATAACACGGGCGTTTGTGCGGGGCCAGATAAACCAGTTTGAGATGCAATTGGTTGTGTATTATCGATGAAATTTAAGTAATCAATACTGACAAAATCGCCACCAATAGTGTCGCTGGTGAATGGTCGCAACGCACTTAAAATTGTGCCATCTTGGAGTTCTCGCACCTTTACAAACTGTAAAGGGTCGTCGCTTCGATCGCTAGCGTGACTATGGCGACCATACAGTATTTCCAAGCCTGAACCATCGGCGTTCATTTGGTATAAATTAATGCTGTCATTATTACCCGCTTGATCCCAACGGCTAAATAGAATTTTTCCATTGCTGAGAACTATCGGGTCTAAATCATGACTTTGATTAAATGATATTTGTTGTATATCTGTGCCGTCACTATCCATAACGTGGATCACTGATGCATATTCATCTAAGCCTTCATCCAATCCTTGGTATTGAGGTTTGCCTTCATCTAACAATATTGCTTGGTTACCCGCTTGACGGGTAGAACTAAAGGCTATGCGTCCGTCTGGTAGATAAACAGGGCCTGTATCTTGTCCTTCTTCAGCTTGAATATCAGAGCTGATAATGCGTCGTAATTGATCTGAACTGCGATCGTATTCCCAGATATTCCAGGTAGGCTGTTCGTCTTCGTCAGCATCTTCAATCTCTGGTGCGCGCATAGCAAATACCAGACGCTGCGAATCATATGACACATCGACATCTTTTACATCGTAACCTGCTAGCGGGTTTTCTTCACTTGCCTGCTCAATCTGTTCTGGCGTATAAAAAGCACGATCCGTAATATTGATTTCTAAAGCATTAGCAGACGCGCGAGACTTTATATACAAAGCAGCGCCTGGCAAAAATTCAAAAGGTTGACGCAAATCGCCAGTGATTAAATTGCCATCTTCATCGAGAGGAATCGGGCGCTTAACATAAGCAATGGGCACGTCGATCACGACAGGATCGGGTTCTTGCGAAGAAGAAACAAGTTGTTTTTCGCCACCACACCCAAACAGGACAGTGCAAATCGCCACTAGCAAACTAGTCTTGCGATTCAATCCTTTAAATATGGGGCTAAAAATAAATGTCATATGTAGCGCTGAACCTTAATTATTGTAAAGTATAAAACACCAAATTTAGACAGGAATGGTGCTTACTTTTTTTGATTGCCTAGGACGCTCAAAAGTATTAATTATCTATCGATAGCAAATAACTTTAAACTGTCTCTGCTTCACGACAACTCGCTAATACCCATCAATACAACAGTTGGTCAATTTGATTTGAGCCACAATTCAACGGTATTTCATGAACTAAAGTGTTTCATTATGCTGTCAATAAAACAACTTAGTGTTTAATGCATAGTAATGATTTTTAATACCTTAACTGACGTTTTTTGTTCGCTATCAGTACCATCAATAAAGCCAAAAAAAATATATGAAAAGCAATTAAGGGGTAAAGTGTAGCAAATAATACACGCCTAACACTCGGCATTTTTAACCATCTATCTTACTGTTTTAATGTCACTTTCCATAATTACTCCACAAATTTAGTATTTACTGTCTATGAAGATGTACTTCTCTGACGACAACTTTCCCATTCTTTGCCTCAACAATTCACATAAATACCGCTGCATACCTTATATTTACTTGCATGGTCTAAAATGTGCTGTATTGGTCAAGATCTGTATTCGATGCATTCAATATTGCAATACAAGAACATCAATTTGCCGGCAATAACGCACGGCAAAAAACCATTATATTAGACCCAAGTTGGGTATAAAAAATAACACCCAATACTAGACTGTCATATTTACCCTTGCTGGCAAATTAGACTATTTTTAGAAGTATTGTATTGAGGAGCGCGAGCTTGAAAACAGTAGTATCAAAAAAGGAACCGCACAGATTAATTTCTCGATGGTTGCCTTGTAAGATTGTGACACTTGCCGCCGTTGCCGCTATGTTCACTCACCTAACCGCAATTGCCGGACCTACCGAGCAAGCAAAACGCATGCATGACAGACTTACTGGTGTACCCGCTGATGCCACTACCCTAGAGCAAATGCAAAACTTGATTGAGCAAGGCGATAATATAGAAGCCGCGTATATTGCTATGGATAATCCCGCTTTTTACAACGTGACGCTGAAAAATTGGGTCACGCCCTGGACTAATGAAGAAGCTGACATTTTTGCGCCACTAAATGATTATACTGCCACGGTAATTGGTATGGCCCGAGATGATGTGGATTTTCGTTTGGTATTAAGCGGTAATATTCTTTATGTCGGTGACAATGCCTTAAATATTCCAGCTTATGGCGTGGATAATAATGAGCACTATCAAGCATTAGAGGATCAAGAAATTGATCTTAGCCAAGCACTGGTAGCAACAACGCAAACTGCAGTCACTGGACTCCCAGAAACCGCGACGGCCGGTGTGATGACCACCCGCGCCGCAGCTAAATCGTTTTTCAAAGATGGTACCAATCGCGCCATGTTCCGATTTACCTTGATGAATCATTTATGCACAGATTTAGAAGGTGTAAAAGATACCAGTCGCGCGCCTGACCGCATTCGTCAAGACGTCAGCCGCAGTCCAGGGGGTGATAGCCGGATATTTCTTAACTCCTGTATTGGTTGTCACTCTGGAATGGACCCATTGGCCCAAGCGTTTGCCTACTATGAATACAGTTATAACTCAGATGCCGATCCGGATGGTTTAAGTGGTCGATTAAGTTACAACATGGCAGGCCAAAACGATGCCATCACCGGATCTAGGGTAACCGCCAAACATCAAATCAATAGCAATAATTTCCCTTACGGTTATGTGATTCAAAACGACCAATGGGATAACTACTGGCGAGCTGGAATCAATAAAAATCTAGGCTGGGATGAAAACCTTCCCGGCTCAGGTAGCGGTGCTAAAACCATGGGACAAGAACTGGCACATAGTGAACAATTTGCCCAATGCCAAGTGAAAAAAGTATTCAAAAACGTGTGTTTACGCTCTCCGCAAGATGGCGATGACTGGACTCAAGTAGATTCCATGGTAGGTAACTTCAAAAACAGTGGTTATCAAATAAAGCGTGTCTTTGCTGATGCGGCCAACTACTGTAAAGGGAGTTAAGCATGAAATTACTCATTATCTCCCGTGTGACGCAACTCACAATTGTTCTAAGCTTCACTGCAATATTAAACGCGTGTGGTGGCAGTCCAGCAAACGTTGAACAAACGCCAACGCCACCTCCGACGTCTCAACCCGGTGATACTTATTCTGGACCACCAGCAAATACGGAAGACGTGCAACGCTACAAACTTAATTTATGGGACAATATTAGCAGTGCAGAACGTTGTGGAGCCTGCCATACAGACGGTGGACAATCTCCTGAATTTGCACGAGCGGATGATATTAATCTGGCATATGCAGCGACTAACCCTTTGGTCAATTTAGAAGAGCCAGAAACGTCAACTTTGGTAACTAAAGTTGGTGGTGGCCATAATTGTTGGCTGGCAAGCCCATCTGCATGTGCCGATATTATGACAATCTGGATTGCAAATTGGGCAGACACCGAAGTCAGCGCCAATGAAATACAATTGGAAGCGCCAGTGCAAAAATCCCCTGGTGCGAATAAAAACTTTCCCCAAGACAGCGCTTTATTTGCTTCTACGGTTTATCCCTTGTTAGAAACCTATTGTGCTAGTTGCCATACGAATTCTGCTGCCATACCGATATCGCCTTACTTTGCATCTAGTGATGTTGATGAAGCATACGATGCTTCAAAGGCCAGATTGAATTTAGACAATGCTGCGTCGTCGCGATTTGTTGGACGCATCAGAGATGAATTTCACAATTGCTGGAGTAATTGCAGTGATGATGCAGCAGATCTAACTGCCGCAATTCAAGCAATGGCCGACGGTATCGATGTGACTGAACTGGCACCAGAACTGGTAAACAGTCAAGCGCTCACCTTATTTGATGGAACGCTAGCCACCGGTGGTGGAAGATTTGAAAACGACTTAATCGCTAAATGGGAGTTTAAAACAGGTACGGGCACAACCGCATTTGATACCAGTGGTGTAGAACCGGCTATCGATTTGACGTTAAGTGGCGACGTGTCGTGGATAGGTGGCTGGGGAATACAATTAACTGATGGTAAAGCGCAAGGTAGTACCGCTAGCAGCAAGAAATTACATACCTTATTGACCGCAACTGGCGAAATGTCAATCGAAGCTTGGGTGGTACCTGCCAACGTAACTCAAGAAGGTCCCGCACGAATTGTCAGTTATTCAGGTGGAGCGCAAACGCGCAACTTTACCCTTGGACAAACTCTGTACAATTACGATTATATGCTCAGAACTAGCAATACAAATGCTAATGGTGAAGCTGCCTTGTCTACAGATGATGATGACGAATTATTGCAGTCTAGCCTACAGCACGTTGTCGTGACCTATGATCCGATAAATGGTCGTCAAATTTATGTTAACGGTGTCCATGCGGGGGTAACAGACAATGTTGATGTCGGCAATTTTAATGAATGGAATGATACCTATGCCTTTGTACTAGGCAATGAGGTATCCGGTGACATCCCTTGGGCTGGGTCTATCCGCATGGTGGCTATGCATAATCGTGCTTTAACTGCCGAACAAATCACCCAAAACTTTGATGCTGGGATTGGTCAAAAATTCTTTTTGCTGTTCAACGTTACGCAGCATACCGGTATCGATCAGAGTTATGTGGTGTTAGAAGTTAGCCAATTTGATAGTTACAGTTATTTATTCGCAGAACCATTTTTTATCTCTTTAGATGACAACGCCAGTATCACAAGCGTACCTATGCAAGGTATGCGAATTGGCATTAATGGTCGTGAAGCAGCTACCGGCCAAGTTTTCCAAAATCTTGATGTCACAATCAATAGCACTGAATATATCCCTGGTGAAGGGCAAGTGATGTCTAGATTGGGTACTACAGTGGCGATTGAAAAAGGGGCAGAAACCGATGAATTTTTCTTAACCTTTGAACAGCTTGGCAATGCGTCGAACGTAGTGATTGAAGCTGATCCCCCAGCCCCTGCACAGCCGGCCAACTTAGCTCCTCAAGCAGAAATTGGAGTACGTAATTTTGCTGAGATTAATGCCAGTTTGTCGGTTATCACAGGTGTTCCCACCAGCAACTCAGAAGTAAAAGCAGCATTTGAAAAGCTAAAACAACAACTTCCTAGTGTTACTAATATCGATGGCTATTTAGCGTCAAATCAAATGGCTGTGACCCAAATGGCAATCAAATATTGTGACCAATTAGTAGAGAATACTAGCCTGCGTAATAACTATTTTAGCGGCTTCGATTTTTCTCAAGCAGCGGACAGCGCATTTTTCGAACAGGATAGAAATCTGGTCATTACGCCATTACTGGATCGTGTTATTGGCGAAGGAGTGGCAACACAGCCGCAACGCGACCAAGTGAGTGGTGAGCTTAATAATTTAATCGACACACTCACCGACTGTAGTGGCAATAAAGTGTGTGATGCCAATTATACCCAAACCATAGTAAAAGCAACTTGTGCAGCGACTATTGGTAGCGCAGCAATGTTAATTCAATAGTTTAAGAGTGTTAGGTAATAAAATGAAAAACAAGAAATTTGACAACTTATCCGCCGATGCTCCTTTGCTACACGACGATCATGCTAAACCGGTTACGCGCAGGGAATTTATTTCTCAAGGTTTTACCGCGGGTTTAGGCACGGTAATGGCTGGCTCAGTATTTAGTATGTTTGCCAACCCCAAACATGCCAATGCCGCGCTATCAAGTGATTTGGAGGCTTTGAAAGCCAGTTGCGGGATTGCCACTCAAGGGGCCGGAAAAATTCCGTTCATCTGTTTTGACTTGGCCGGCGGTGCCAATATCGCGGGTTCTAATGTTTTAGTAGGCGGTCGTGGCGGCCAACTCGACTTTCTTAGCACCGGCGGATACAGCAAGTTAGGCCTGCCCGGTGACATGGCTCCGTCAGTGATGAATCCTGCTACGGGTTTAAGCGACTTCATCAATAACGAACTTGGCTTGGCATTTCATTCCGATAGTGCATATTTACGCGGCATTTTAGAAAAAGTGAATCCGGTGAATCGTGCCAACATCAATGGTGCAGTTATTCCTGCTCGTTCTGAAAATGATACCGGTAATAATCCACACAATCCTATGTATGGGATTAATCGTGTTGGAGCAGATGGTTCGCTGCTGACGCTAATTGGCTCACGCAACTCTGATTCAGGCGGCAATAGCATGTCACCGGCGTCAATGATTGATGCAGCTAAACGCCCTACCAAAATTGACCGTCCCTCGGATGTGACTGGATTAGTTGATACCGGAGACTTGGTAGGCTTATTGAGCCAGCAAGATTCGGTGGCTGTAATGGAATCCATTCAACGCATCAGTGACATGAAGTTAGGTAGAGTTAATACCCAAATTACGACCGATGACGTGATTAAAGATCTTGTTCGATGTGGATATGTTAAAAGTGCAGATATCACTGATCGCTTCGGTGATCCATCATCGTTAGATCCGGAATTAGATGGCGATATTGTCGGTCCTTCAGGCGTGTTCACGCAGCAAGAATTTGACAGTGATAGTGAGTTTCGAAAAACTGCCGCGGTGATGAAACTCGTTATTAACGGTTTTGCCGGCGCAGGCACCATTACTATGGGCGGATTCGATTATCACACAGGAAATCGCATGGTCGGTGAAGTGCGAGATTTACGAGCGGGACGCTGCATGGGAGCCTGTATCGAATACGCTGCGCGCGTAGGCGTGCCGCTGATGATGTATGTATGCAGCGATGGGTCAGTTGCCAGTAATGGGATGATTGATGATTCGCTTGATGGCCGCGGTAAAGGCGTGTGGACAGGTGATAATTCGTCGACTGCTGCGTCATTTTTTCTGGTATACAACCCCAATGGCACACCGCAATTAATTGGTGCGACCCCAGAACAACAGGCGCAACATCAACAAATCGGTTATATGCGCCGTGATGCATCAGTTGAAACAGCCGCGACACCTGCTGCTAATAACGTAAATTTATTGGTAGAAACGATCATACTAAACTACATGGCGCTGCACGGTGAGCAAGGTAACTTCGCAAATATGTTTCCTTCGAATGGATTAGGCAACAGTACCTTGATGGATAGCCTAACCGCGTTTGAACCTATCGTAAATGGCACAATGTCGTGATACTAAAGGGTTCGTTTTCACGGGCTGAAGCCCGCAGTACAGATTCCAGATTGTAGGCTGGCATTTATGCCAGTGGAAGTTTTCACGGGCTGAAGCCCGTGCTACAGAATCGAGATTTTAGGCTATAAATCGTTGTTCTCCTATGGTACATTTTCTTCTCGAACATACCCCAAGGATGAACTTATGTTTAAATGTCTACTAGTACCATCGCTGTTACTCTCCTTATCGACTAACGTCGCATTGGCTCAAACGCCTACTTTTCAGGATGTATATGCGCAATATAATCAAGCGGTTTCGTCTGAAGAGCATCAATCTGCGGTTGTCTATGCCAAACAAGCGCTGGAGTTAGGAAAAGAACGATATGGTGTAAATTCAGAAAATGCTATCAATCTAGAATACAATTTAGGTTTAGCCTATTCAGCTAACAAACAACCAGAACTGGCGTTTGAAACGCTTGCTAATGTTGCGGATGCTTATGCTGCCCTCAAGGATGAACACTCAGTGGAACGCTTTCAAGCGCTTTTGGATCAAATAGCCACAGCTGATCACTACACCACAATGAATTTTAACCGAAAAAGAGAAAAATATCGGTTTGTCATCAATGCTGCCATTGACATAGCCGACAACATTAACGAAAACGATAAACAAGCCAAAGCGAGCATGTATTATCTGTTAAGCAAAATATTAATTAAAGGACCCGTTAGCAGCCATCATTTTAGACACGTATTTAGAACCCTTGAAAAAACAGAAGAGTTATTACTGGCAACAGTTGGTGAAAAGGATTCTCGCACTGTTGAAGTACAATTTTTGTTAGCAAAATATAATTCGGCTAAAAATCGCACCCAGTCGGCGATTAAATATTATGAAACTGTGATTACCGTTATTGATGATGAATTAGAAACCTCTCATCCATACGAGTTAGCATCAAGAGCTGCTCTTGTAGAATTATATGAGCGCAGTGGTAAATCTGAACAGGCCACTGAACACTGTATCGCAATAGGTCATATGACACCTTGGAATGACGATATGGAGCCAACTCCTTTGTACCGCACCCCGCCCAGTTATCCAATGTCGAAAGCACGACAAAGAAAAGATGGTTGGGTAGTATTAGCGTTCGATATTGACCAAGCAGGATTCGTCAAGAATATTAAGAAACTGGATGAAGACGGCGGTTCGGCATTCGTCGATAAAGCAATTGAAGCGCTAGAACATTGGCGTTATGCGCCAAAAATTGTAGATGGGCAAGCTGTTATGGCTAAAAATATGAAAGTACAGTTGGATTTTAAAATTCAATAATAATCATTTTTTAACCTTGTAGGCTGGCATTTATGCCAGTGGAAGACTTTCACGGGCTGAAGCCCGCGCTACAAAATCGAGATTGTAGGCTGGCATTTATGCCTGTGGAGGATTTCACGGGCTGAAGCCCGCGCTACAGATTCATGATTGTAGGCTGGTAGTTATGCCAGTGGATGTTTTCAAGGGCAGAAGCCCGCGCTACAGAATCGAGATTGTAGTGGAGTTTTGCAACAGACAATAAAAAAGCCGCTTATGCGGC
>NZ_BAEN01000060.1 GCF_000314975.1 Aliiglaciecola lipolytica E3 | reverse complement strand
GGACCGCAATACAGATGTGCAAAAGCGAGATTTCTAAGCTGCGTGTGCCGCAGCTAACAATCAATTGTGCCTGGGCAGGATGTATTAACTTTTCTAAGCTGCGTGTGCCGCAGCTAACGAACGTTATTGGTTTAAACCATCTTTCTGAGTTTTCTAAGCTGCGTGTGCCGCAGCTAACGATTTTAGACGCACAATGTCATTGGATGGCAATTTCTAAGCTGCGTGTGCCGCAGCTAACACATTTGGTTTATTTTGTTGGCTGGGCTCGGCTTTCTAAGCTGCGTGTGCCGCAGCTAACTCTTCATGTAGTCGTTCCACTGCGCGTTAGTTTTTCTAAGCTGCGTGTGCCGCAGCTAACAGCTTTTAGAGCTAGAACCCTTGCGGGTTATATTTCTAAGCTGCGTGTGCCGCAGCTAACTCCTATTGAAGTGATTAGGGAGAGATTCAGATTTTCTAAGCTGCGTGTGCCGCAGCTAACATTTTGATTCTTGTATACATTATTTGCGTAGTTTTCTAAGCTGCGTGTGCCGCAGCTAACAACTAAACCCCTAAACAAAAGCCCCTCTGATATTTCTAAGCTGCGTGTGCCGCAGCTAACTGTTAAACCATAAAGGTTTTAATTCACTAATATTTCTAAGCTGCGTGTGCCGCAGCTAACGTATTTTAGGTAATAAAAAAGCCCCTTTGATATTTCTAAGCTGCGTGTGCCGCAGCTAACTTAGAGGCCAATTTGGTGATATGAATCGTAAATTTCTAAGCTGCGTGTGCCGCAGCTAACGAAATCTACACTCAATCTGTCTTCTTGAAAGATTTCTAAGCTGCGTGTGCCGCAGCTAACGGCTCGGCCGTACAGGTAGAGGGTAGTAAACATTTCTAAGCTGCGTGTGCCGCAGCTAACTTTAGCACCTTTTTAGTCTTCTAAATTGTGACTTTCTAAGCTGCGTGTGCCGCAGCTAACC
>NZ_BAEN01000061.1 GCF_000314975.1 Aliiglaciecola lipolytica E3 | reverse complement strand
AGCGTCTATTTTGACTTCAGGTTTATTAGGTGAGCAGTACGTGGGTTTTCAGCCAGGTTTTACTATAGATGATATCGAAAATTTGGGTGACGGGGATTATATTGCGGATACAAAATCTGCATTGGTATTAGAAGATCTAATTGGTCAGTTTTTGTTTAGTAAAGGTAGCGATTAAGTTGCCATTGGGGTTAGGAAAAGTTATGAAAAACCGGATATTTATAAAGGTTGCGTCAATTGTTTTAATGACGTTTGGGTTAAATGCTTACGGACAAAATATAGAAGTTACCGATCCCTACGTGATGGTCAAAGATGTTGCTTCAAAAACGTTCGCGCGGATTAAGCGTGAAAAGCAACAAATCAATGAAAATCCTGAAATCTTGCGGGCGATTATGAAAGAAGAGTTGCTACCGCACGTAGACTATAAGTTTTCTGCTTTTAAAGTGTTGGGAAAATATGTCACAAAAGCAGAAAAAGAACAGTTACAGGAATTTGTTGTAGTGTTTCGTGAATACTTAGTAACAACTTACGCAGTTGCTATGGGATATTACGACGATCAAACTGTTGAATTTGAACCAGCTTCAGATTTTGATGATGAGCGCAGTGTGACTGTCCGTGCCATCGTAAAAGACGGAAAACGTCCAGACATCAAAATTGCATTTAAAGTTAGAAAAGATCGTAAAACTAACGAATGGAAAGCTTATGACATGGTGGCTGAAGGTATCAGCATGCTGTCATCTAAACAAAGTGAGTTTGAGACTATTTTACGCCAGCAAGGGATCGACAAAGTTATAGAACTGATGCGTGAAAAAATCGACCAGCCAATCTCACTAGAAAAGAAAGAGGCTGCTTAAGTGGCTGAAGCATCTAACGGCATTCAGGTTAGCAAATCTGACGCGGGCGTGTTTCAGCTAAGCGGTGATCTTAATCGAAATACTGTGATGAAATCTTGGCCTCAACAGAAAAGTGAAATTCGCTCATGTAAAGCCAATAATACCCCTGTCCGGGTAGACTTTTCCAAAGTTGAGCAGGTAGATACTGCCGGATTAGCGTGGGCTATGCATTTGCTAAAAGCCTGTAAAGCCGAAGAGGTTGAGCTGGAAATGCTTAACTTACCCAATGGATTGATAAAACTGGCTAAATTAAGCAACGTTAATAGTATTTTATCGTTACAATAGATCTAAGTTTTCAATTCTAAAGAGTACAAATGGATAATCAACAAATAGCAGCCTTACTAAAAGAACAATTAGATTTGGTTGAAGTTCACGTGACTAGCGAAGGTTCACACTTTAAAATTATTGCAGTCAGCGACAAGTTTGAAAGTATGAGCCGAGTTAAAAAGCAGCAATTTATTTACGGCCCTCTAAAAGAGCAAATTGCCGATGGAAGTATGCATGCGATTTCCATCAAAACCTTCTCCGAAAAGCAATGGCAACGTGAACGTATGTTCAATGTGCCGCAATAGCTAGTTTAAGTACAATGGATAAACTCAGTATTCATACCAGCCCTGCATTGCATGGGGACGTGGTAATATCTGGCGCTAAAAATGCCGCTCTACCTATTTTGATGTCATGTATCTTAGCGGATTCAGCCTGCTATTTTGATAACGTCCCGCATTTACGGGATATCAATACCAGCGTTAAACTGCTGTCAGGCTTAGGCGTAAAAGCGCAGCGTCATGATAACCAAGAGTTAGAACTTGACCCTAGCAACATTGACAATATGACGGCTTCTTATGAGCTGGTTAAAACCATGCGTGCGTCAATATTGGTACTAGGCCCATTATTAGCTAAGTACGGCAAAGCAAATGTTTCTTTGCCCGGCGGCTGTGCTATTGGTGCGCGTCCGGTTAACTTGCACTTGGATGGTCTTAAACAGATGGGCGCGATAATCAGTGTTGATGCAGGTTATGTGCGTGCAGAAGTTGAAGGTCGCCTCAAAGGTGCACATATCTTCATGGATATGGTAAGTGTTGGCGCAACTGAAAATCTAATGATGGCGGCGACGCTTGCAGATGGTCAAACGGTATTGGAAAACGCTGCTAGAGAGCCGGAAATTGTCGATTTAGCAAATTGTCTAAATCGTATGGGAGCAAAAATATCAGGCGCTGGTACCGACAGTATCAAAATTGTTGGTGTTAAACGTCTGAAAGGGTGTCATTACCGAGTCTTGCCTGACCGTATAGAAACCGGTACTTTTTTAGTGGCAGCAGCAGTCACTGGTGGGCATATACGCTGCTTAAATGCCGCTCCACATACCCTCGATGCCGTGCTGAGTAAACTCACTCAAGCGGGTGCAGAAATCGAAACAGGTGAAGATTGGATTTCACTTAATATGCACGGTAAGCGGCCTAATAGTGTCAACATTAAGACATCCCCCCACCCAGGCTTTCCAACTGATATGCAAGCCCAATTTATGGCGTTGAATTGTGTAGCAAAAGGCACGGGAGTAGTCACTGAGACTATTTTTGAAAATCGCTTTATGCACGTTCCTGAATTACAACGTATGGGGGCTAAAATAGCGTTAGAAACCAATAATGCGGTGTGTGAAGGGGTTGAGCAACTAACTGGCGCGCAAGTTATGGCGACTGATTTACGCGCTTCTGCAAGTTTAATCATCGCAGGGTTAGTGGCGAAAGGAGAAACTATCGTTGATCGCATTTATCATTTAGATCGGGGTTATGAGCATATCGAGAAAAAGTTAACTAACTTAGGCGCGCATATTAAACGTTTTAGCTAACCTTTGATGGAGCGCACATTATTGTGCGCTTAGCGACTTGCTTCCCCTACGGTCACTTGGATATTAATGATCTTGCCATTTCTCGATACAGCCAAATCTAGTTTTTCACCAGGTCGGCTTTTAGCAATCATATCAAAGGTTTGATCGAGCGTTTCTAGCTCAACTTGATTCACCGATAAGATAATATCGTATTGCTGTAAACCGGCTAATTCGGCGGGCCCACCGGGCTCTACATTTGTGACAACTACACCAGCAAGGTTTGGATCGATACCACCTGCGAAACCTAATTGACCGTGGGTCGCTTTACCGTTTTCAATTATCTCATCCATAACCCGTCTAGCTAAGGTATAAGGAACAGCGAAAAAGATTCCATTTACATCAACTACTCTACGTTGGCTATCCAAGGTTTTGAAATTTGCGTTATTAATACCAATTAATATGCCGTTGCTGTCTACTAGCGCTCCACCAGAATTGCCCTCATGCATAACCGCATCCGTTTGGATGAATTCCCTAAAGTTTTGAGTAATGGTGTGACCGGAACGACTAATAATGCCTTGAGTAATCGTTTGACCAATATTTAATGGGTTACCAATGGCTAAAACAACATCTCCTACACGTATCTGAGGATCGTCAATTTGCGGAATAACCTGTAAATTATCGGCGGTTATCTTTAATACGGCTAAATCTGTTAGCTCATCAAAGCCGGCTAACTCAGCTGCGACTCTGCGACCATCTGGCAATCCAACAATGGTGCTTTCTGCATTTTGAATAACATGCCAACAGGTTAGAATGTAGCCGCTTTGTGTCATTATTACACCTGAACCTAAGCTGGTGCGATTGACTTGTCGACGCCTAACAATATCAATACTACTGCTGTAGATATTGACAACTGCGGGGGCTGAACGACTAATAGCGTCATAGTAGCTTTGTTTCTCAGGCTCGCCTTGATCGCGATTAAATACATCGAAGCTTAGACCACTCCCACGCCTTAGTTCTGGCACTAATGCTAATATAAGCGCCGAGATGATTAATCCCAAAGCGATGGATTTTGATAGAAATTGGAGCCAGACTGGTATTTTCACGTAGTAGATCAAGTTAAACGACTGATTATTAAGAGTAACACTGAATAATCAAGGATGGTAGGTACAAGCAGGGGATAAAAGCATAACAGCCTAGGATTTATTGGCTGTTATGCTTAAATTGATTAAAAAACTAACGAATAACTAAATATAAGGAGGTTTTACCGCGTTGCACATTTAAGGCTATGACACCTTGTACTTCTTCCATTTGTCTACTCAAATCAGCCACTGTGGTTACGCGTGAACGATTTACGCCCACAATCACATCACCTTCTTGTAAACCAATGCTCGCAGCCGCTGAACGACTTTCCAACTCGGAAATCATCACGCCATCGTTACCACGTTCGGTTTTGCCATTAGTCAAAGTGGCACCTTCTAGTGCTGGGTGTATTTCCCGAGCAGCCACAACTGTGCCGGTTGCATCACCTAAAGTAACGTCAATCTTACGAGACTTACCTTTACGCATGACAGTCAATTCAACCTCTGCACCTGCTCCCATGGTGCCGATTTTAGCGCGCAGTTCTTGGAAACTACTGACTTCAAGGCCATTGATATGGGTAATGATATCGCCCGATTCTATCCCGCCTTTCTCTGCAGCCGAATCTGGACTTACTTCACTAACAAAGGCTCCTTTGTTAACGTCTAAATTCATTGCTTCAGCTAAGCCCGCATCGACGTCTTGTCCTAAAATACCCAATAAACCACGGCGTACTTCACCAAACTCAACAATCTGATCAACCAAGCTTTTCATCATGTTACTTGGAATCGCAAAGCCAATTCCGACATTTCCGCCATTAGGGCCGAAAATTGCGGTATTTATGCCTACCAACTCACCGCGTAAATTCACCAATGCACCACCAGAGTTACCGCGATTAATAGCGGCATCCGTTTGAATGAAGTCTTCGTAACCACCAATATTGAGACCAGAACGACCCATCGCACTAACTATGCCTGAAGTAACTGTTTGACTTAGGCCGAATGGGTTGCCGATTGCCACCACGAAATCGCCGACACGCAATTTATCTGAATTAGCCAAAGGCACGGCTTTTATATTTTTTGCTTCTATCTTTAACAGCGCTATGTCGCTCTGCTCATCAGCGCCGAGTTTCTTCGCTTTGAATTCACGACCATCTGTTAACTTAACGATGATTTCATCGGCGTTATCAACCACGTGGTTATTGGTAACCACATAGCCTTCTTTCGCATCAATAATTACGCCAGAACCAAGACCTTTGAAGGGCCTTTCTTGTACCTGCTCATTTTGACCACCAAAGAAATGACGAAACATTTCAGGTACTCGTTGACGTGATACTTGAGTTCCTTCAACCGCGATACTTACGATCGCTGGAGTGGTTTCTTCTAACATGGGTGCCAATGACGGAACTTCATTTTTATCTGAAGAAAAGAAAGGTAATGCTGCATTTGCAGACATACCAATAGACGCCGTTCCAATCATTATGGCAGTCGTAAAAATTAAACGATTAACAGCTTTTTTCATCGTAGTTTTGTCTCCAAAGTATTGCTACTCACAATCAATTTATTAAGTCAGTTAAGTGACCTTACAATAGTGTGCAAAGTTCAGATTTAATTACTTTTCGTCGACGACTTGCTTATTTTTTGCGTCAGTGAACAGTCCTGTTCTTTCGCCCGAAAAATCTCTAGGTTGAAATTCTGGGGTTTCACTTTTACGTTTTTGTTTAGCTTGTTGATGACGAATATAAACCGTTGCTTGTTCACCAAAATAGGTTAATTTTTCGGTATCGTCTGTTTGGCTGGCAATCAGAACATTCTCATATGCGTCTAGCTGCGCCACCAAATCATCGCAACGACTTTGTAAATTCGTTACGATATCGCGAGTTTGACTGATATGATCAGTTGCATTTTGCGCCATTATTTCTTTCACCGTATTTTCGTTTTGCTTAGAGGCTTGCTCCGCGAATTTTCGTTCTACGAAGAACTTTGATATAAAAAAACCAATAATCATGCCCACAACCAATAGCAATAACCCTACTATCCAGTCCATAATGTCTCCAAATTATACAAATGCTTTACTTAATCATACTCGCTTAGCAAACTATGCGGTCAATTATTTTTTGATCAAGATGATTTTTTTAACAATTTTTAATATTAGCGGATGTTTATGATAACGCCTTGGCAAAAATATCAACAGGATCTTAAGGATCCTGAATTTCATTACGATGCCGCCCAAGAAAATGCGGTAAAAGAGCTTCAACGTTTATTTGATGAGCTTACCCAACCTAAAAAAAAGCTTACTTGGCGGGTTAAGCTTGCCAGCACGTTTGGAAAAGGAATGAATAAACCAAGCATACAAGGGGTTTATTTCTGGGGGGGAGTGGGTCGCGGTAAAACCTATTTAGTGGATACTTTTTACGAATGTTTACCGTTTAAAAATAAAATGCGAATCCACTTTCATCGATTTATGCATCGTGTGCACGAAGAGCTTAAGTCACTCGGCGGTGAGAGCGACCCACTAAAAATCGTGGCAAGTATTTTAGCAAAAGAAACCAAAGTGATTTGTTTTGATGAATTTTTTGTTTCTGATATTACTGATGCGATGATTTTAGGTACCTTAATGCAAGAACTGTTTGCTCGCGGTATTTGTTTAGTCGCTACCTCAAATATTATCCCCGATGAATTGTACAAGAACGGCTTACAACGCTCGCGGTTTTTGCCTGCCATTGAACTTATCAACCAAAATTGCCGCATAGTTAACGTTGATTCTGGGGTAGATTATCGTTTACGTACCCTAGAACAGGCAGAAATATTCCACTACCCGTTAGATAAAGAAGCCAATCAAAATTTAGATAAGTATTTTTCTCAGTTGGCTCCTGAAATTGGTGGCAGCAAAAGAGATATTGAAATTGAAGGACGTAAAATCCCGTCAATGAAAGATGCCGACGGTGTGGTGATGTTTGAGTTTAGAGCCTTGTGTGACGGGCCAAGAAGCCAAAATGATTACATGGAATTAAGCCAGTGCTACCACACTGTATTATTAGCAAATGTTGAACAAATGGGACAAGCAATAGACGATGTGGCAAGACGATTTATTGCCATGGTAGATGAGTTTTATGAGCGAAACGTGAAATTGATCATCTCTGCGGCAGTGCCATTAGAAGAATTGTATACCCAAGGTCAGTTAAATTTTGAATTTAAGCGTTGCCTAAGTCGCCTGAAAGAAATGCAGTCTCATGATTATTTAGCGACACAACATTTGCCCTAGACCCCAGACTCTAGGTAGAATCCACCTAGGATAGTTAAAAACTCAAAATGATAAGAGCACAATTAAGATGGGAAGAAAGTTTGAAGTTCGCAAAGTTGCGATGGCGAAAACTGCCGGTCAGAAAACCAAAGTATATTCTAAATACGGAAAAGAAATTTATGTAGTCGCGAAAAATGGTGGCACTGATCCACAAGCGAATCTTTCTTTACGGCGTTTAATCGATAAAGCTAAAAAAGATCAAGTTCCTAGTCACGTTATCGACAAGGCCATTGAAAAGGCCGAGGGCGGTGCGGGCGAAGACTTTACGGTCGCACGTTACGAAGGTTTTGGTCCGGGTAACTGTATGGTTATAGTCGACTGCTTAACCGATAATAATAACCGCACCATTACAGATGTTCGTAATTGCTTTACTAAAACCAACTCAAAGATCGGTAGTCCTGGCACTGTATCGCATATGTTTGATCATCAAGCTGTATTAGCGTTTAAAGGCGACGACGAAGACGCGGTACTAGAAGTGTTAATGGAAGCAGACGTAGACGTAGCTGATATTGAATGCGAAGACGGTGTTGTTACCGTATTTGCCCCAAATACTGAATATTTTAAAGTGAAAACAGCGCTTAACGACGCCTATGGTGAAATGGAGTTTGATGTAGATGAAATTACCTTCATCCCGCAAACTCATGTTGATGTTGCTGGTGACGACGTTGAAGTGTTTGATAAGTTCATGGATATGCTAAACGATTGTGATGATGTCCAAGATGTGTATCACAATGCTGAAGTACAGCGTTGATTATTTTTAATAAATAACGTTTTTGAAGCGATAACAAAAGCCCACATCACAGGTGGGCTTTTTTAATAGTAAATTTTTTTATCAAAAATCTTTATACAAATTAATCCCTGAAGTGGAGCTCTTGTAACAATGAATCACTCATTAAACGGCGTATTTTCGCACGATCACCACTTTCTTCTTCCAGTTTACTCAGGCTTTCTTTTGACCATTCCATCCATTCAGTAAAACGACTTTCTTCCTCCTCAAGAGAGGCCCATTTATCGAAAATGGTAATTAGATATAAATCTGCTTCACCGTCTCTAGCATGAACGTTGTAGACGACCTTATATTCTTTAATCCATTTTTTTGACTTTGCAAACTCCATTGAAGAGCGCCACTCGTCGGCTAGATGTTTAGCGTATGTTAGCCATTGCCCATCTTCGATCTCTACTGAGGTCACTTCCCAATAATCACCATTTTTGAACACTCTTTCGTCCGCCATTAAGGAGGAAGAAGAGAAGGTTAGTAAGCAGATAATAACGCCGTAAATCAGGTTTGTTACTTTTTTCATTATAGATTCCTTTTCCATGCAGTGAGATTCTTTGCGCAAATAAAGCGGGTAGGAGCGTAAAGTTTTTTAGCTAATTAATAGTAGCGTCTGATTAAAATTTAACCAGTTTAATTTTGTCTTTTAGTGAGTGAGAGTGTGTTGTTTGGGAAAGGTGTTTTTCGAGCTTGTAATTTATTAACGCTAAAAGGGGGGAAGTTGAGCCAACAAAAAGAGTAACTAATAATCCCTTTATTCAGAAGTTTGCCAATAATAGACTGGCAGTGACTGTCACAAAAATGTCAAAAAAACGAATGCAATATCTTTGGTTTTTTTATTTACCTACATTTTTTAAGTTCAATTACGTATTTTTGATTCTATTTTTTAATTTAATTAAAACAATCGGTTAGATGTCAATGCAAAGGCCATTTCTACCCCAACGGTGGATCTAAAAATTCTGTCTGGTTCTGTAATAATACTGTCACACAATACCCCTATCATTGCCCGAAGATTTTATTGTTGGTTGTTCGCCAACTTGATTCCACTCTAGGGTTTGATTGTATGAAATTTACAAAAACATTGTCTGCAGTGCTACTTGTTAGTCTGCTGGCAGGTCAAGCTGCATTCGCGCAGCAAGACAAAGAATTGCAACCTGTGGTAGATGCTGCAGCTAAAATCAACGAATCAGCAGCTGATTCCCAATCTAAAATAAACAATATTACTGATCAAATTGGCAGTAAATTGCAGCAGTTTAAAACCATTAATAAAGAAATTGATGGTTTGATGGTTTACAACAAGCAATTAGAAAAACAAATTGCTAATCAGCAGCAGGAAATGTTGGACCTGAATAACGCTATCGATGAAGTGAGTGTTATTGAGCGACAAATTACGCCATTAATGATTCGCATGATTGATGGTTTGGCTCAATTCGTCGAATTAGACGTGCCTTTTCTAGAAGAGGAACGTGCTAATCGTATTATTGACTTGCGTAATATGATGGATCGCGCTGACGTAGCTCCTTCTGAAAAATTCAGACGAGTGATGGAAGCTTACCAGGTAGAAATGGATTATGGCCGCACCCTCGAAGCCTATCCGGGCTTGCACACTATCGATGGTCAAGAAAGAAACGTCGATTTCTTACGTATAGGTAGAACTGCACTGATTTATCAAACTCGCGATGCTGGCATGCAAGGCATCTGGAATAAACAGACTCGTCAGTGGGAACCACTTTCTTCTGATTACCGCACACAAATCACCAAAGGTCTAAGAATGGCCAAGAAACAAATGGCACCAGATTTGTTGATGTTGCCAGTTGCGATCACGGATTAAGAGAGTAGACACCATGAGAAAATTAATTAGAAACACTGCAGTTCTTTTGGTTGCTACTTTTGCTGGAGCAGCCTTTGCCCAGGATAGCAAACCACTTGATTTAGATGCGTTGCTGAAGCAATTAGAGCAAGGGCAATACCAACAAAATCAACAAAATGCACAACGTGAAAAAGAGTTCGTACAAAAACGCGCAGAGCAAGATCAAATGCTTCGCGACGCCACTTCGCAGCGTAATAGTGCTTTAAATACTTCTGAAAAGTTAGAAACTAGCTTCGAAGAAAATGAATTTAAATTAGCAGACCTAAATGAAGCGCTAGATAAACGTTTAGGTTCATTAAAAGAACTTTTTGGTGTTTTACAGCAAGTGGCTGGGGATACTAAAAATAAATTTTATAACTCGACTATTTCTGCGCAAATTCCTGGCCGTTCTGAATTTCTAGATGAAATGGCCCAATCAATGGGTACTAGTTCTAAACTTGCATCGATTGAAGAAATAGAGCGTGTTTGGTTCGAAATTCAACGTGAGATGACTGAGTCTGGCAAAGTAACTAAATTTAATGCTGACGTGGTCGAAGCTGGCGGCGCTAAAGTGAATAAAGAAGTGGTGCGCGTAGGACCTTTCGCTTTAGTTTCTGAAGGTAAGTATCTTCAATATGAAGGTGATACCGATACGGTGGCAGAATTGATTCGTCAACCGGCTGATCGTTACAGCAACAGTGCTGCAGATTTGCAAAACTCTGACGGTGAATTGGTTTCATTTGGTTTAGATCCAACTGGCGGTACTATCCTTGGACTATTGGTGCAAGCTCCTAGTTTAGAAGAGCGCATCCATCAAGGTGACTTGGTTGGTTACATCATCATCGCTGTTGGTGCTGTGGGTATCCTAGTCGCATTCTGGCGCTTCATCGTGTTAACCACAGTTGGCGCGAAAGTGAATGCTCAGCTTAAGTCAAACACTATCTCTGAAGGTAACCCACTAGGCCGTGTACTTAAAGTAAAAGACGAACACCCGAACGCAGATACTGAGTCGTTAGAGTTACATCTAACCGAAGCAATTCTTGCAGAAGTACCGAAACTTGGACGTTTTCTAACTTTGGTGAAAATGATTTCAGTCGTTGCGCCGCTTGGAGGACTACTAGGAACTGTTACCGGTATGATTGTGACCTTCCAACAAATTACTTTGTTTGGTACAGGTGACCCTAAAATTATGGCGGGTGGTATTTCTTCAGCATTGATTACCACGGTATTAGGTCTGGTTGTGGCTATCCCAACTACCTTGTTATACGCACTGTTAAGCACCCAAAGCAAAAATATTGTAGCGATTCTACAAGAACAAGCTGCTGGTGTAATTGCAGAGCGCGCTGAGAGTCAGTCTGGCACTAAGGCATAAGACGATGTTTTTAGAAATCTTTGAATCAATCCGAGACTTCACCGAAACCGGTGGGGTCATCCTACTGATAATCGGTGGCCTGATTTTCGTAATGTGGATTTTGATACTTGAACGGATTTTCTATGTGACTTATGGCCATAAACAATTTAAAAAACAAACCATTTCCACATGGCAGTCACGTTCTGACCGTAGTTCATGGAATGCGCATCAAATCAGACAGGCGATGATTTCTAGAGTGAGCTTGAAATTACGTTTTAGCTTGCCAGTCATCCAAGCGTTAGTCGCGCTTTGTCCTTTGTTGGGCTTGATGGGAACCGTGACCGGAATGATTGTGGTATTTGACGTCATGGCAATGTCTGGCGGTGGAAATGCGCGTTCAATGGCTGCAGGTGTATCACAAGCAACTATACCCACAATGGCTGGGATGGTTGGTGCTTTATCTGGGGTGTTTGCGTCTACATGGCTAACTCGTACGGCAAAAACAGAACGTTTACATCTAGAAGATGCATTGGAGATTCAACGTTAGTGCCTAGCTAGGCACGCGTGAAGAAAGAGTATTTATGAGAAAAATTCAGAATTTAGTTGAAGAAGAAGAAGCAACAATTGACATGACACCTATGTTGGATGTGGTATTTATCATGTTGATATTCTTTATCGTAACCGCTTCTTTTGTTAAAGAATCCGGCATCGACGTTAACCGACCTGAAGCTGCTACCGCGGTGAAAAAGGATCGTGCAAACATCTTAGTTGCGATAAGTGACAAAGGTGAAATTTGGATAAACAAACGCAGAGTTGATGTTCGAGCTGTTCAAGCGAACATTGAACGTTTAAAAGCGGAGAATCCCCAGGGAACTGTTGTTATCCAAGCTGATCGTAAAGCGACCACTGAAACGCTTATTAAAGTCATGGATGCTTCGCGTGCAGCAGGTGTTTATGACGTGTCAATTGCAGCACAAGAGTAAAGTATAATGGCAAGACTCCTTCTAGCAGTTGTATTGGCGTTTTTCATCACGGTGAGCTTGTTCTTTTTGATGCAAGCACTTATCGCCAGTGGTGACCAGACGTTAGAAGATCCTAAGCCCGGTGCAGTGCTTGATTTCGTGCGCTTGAAGCAAGAGGAAACGGTACAACAAAAAGACCGTAAACCTCGCAAGCCACCACCGCCTAAAGAGCCACCGCCGCAGATGGATCAACCACAAATGGATTCACCAACTCCTGACGCAGATGGTGGTGGTATCGCCTTCGAAGCAGATGTAGGTGGTGATGTAGCACTGGGCAGTGGCCTTGCATTAGAGTCAGGTGATGGCGAATATTTACCTATCGTAAAAGTTGCCCCGGTATATCCTCGTCGAGCCTTATCTCGCGGTATCGAAGGTTTTGTCATCGTTGAATTTACTGTGTCGAAGTTAGGTGCGGTTAAAGATATTCGTGTGGTTGAGGCTACGCCACCTGATATTTTCAATCAGGCAGCTATGGAAGCCGCACTTAAATTCAAATACAAACCTAGAGTGGTAAATGGTGAACCAGCAGAAGTTTCTGGGGTGCAAAACCGAATTACATTCCAGATTGATGGTTAATTGAGAGGCGAACATGAAAATAACCAAATTCATTTTAGCCATCTGTTTGGCAAATACATTCAATGTGGTTTCAAGCGTTGTTACTGCTCCGCAAGTCTTTGCGCAAGAAGAGCAAAAGGCGAGCGAAAAGCAAACCCGTAGAACACCTGCGTTAAGAACCCGTGTTTACGATCAATTGGCTAGAGCACAAAAGGTTGCTGACGAAGGCAATACTGCAGAAGCATTAGAAATTTTAGACATTGTTAAATCCAAAGATAGTTCTATGAATAGCTATGAACTGGCTATGATGTACAACTTCTATGGTTTCATTTATTACAATGTGGAAGACTATGATAAGGCTATTGAAGCCTTTGAAACGGTGGTTGAACAACAGCCGATACCTGAGTCATTTGAACAAAGTACCTTGTTTAGCTTGGCACAACTACAAATGATGCGTGGTAACTACGACAAAACTATTCAGTATTTGGAGCGATGGGAGTCTTTGCAAGCAGGTAAGCTGCCAGTAAAAAACTTGGTGTTAAAAGCGCAAGCTATGTACCAAAAGAAAGACTATCAAGCAGCATCTGGTTACATCAACGAAGCTATTTTGCAACAAGAAAACAGCGAAGAAGGTTATAAAGTTGATGAAAACTGGTACGTCCTACAACGTGCAATTTATTATGAATTAAAGCAACCTGTGCAAGTTACGAAAGTGCTGGAAAAGATGGTTAAGTTGTTCGATCGTCCGGAATATTGGGTGCAACTTGCTGGAATGTATGGTGAGCTAGGTGAAGAAAAGAAGCAGTTGGCTATTCTTGAAGCTGCCTATCAAAGTGACTATGTCACTAAAGCATCGGATATCTTTAATCTTGCCCAACTGTATTATTATCACCAAGCACCATATAAAGGCGCTAGGTTGATGGAGCAGGCGATGCAAGATGGCGTGCTGGAAAAGAACCTACGCAATCTGAAGTTTTTAGCGCAAACTTGGACCTTAGCCAAAGAAAACGAAAAAGCCGTTCCGGTCATGCGTTCTGCAGCAGCGTTGTCTGAAGACGGTGAACTAGATGCACAACTTGCACAAATTTTGTTGAATATGGATCGATTTGAAGATGCAATCGAAAGTGCAACGAAAGCGTTAGAAAAAGGTGGTCTAAGAAACGTCGGTACGACCCACTTGGTTTTGGGTATGTCATATTTCAATCAGAAACGATATGTTGATGCACTTAATCAGTTAGCTGAAGCTGAAAAGCACGCCACAAGCCGCGGAATGGCGCAACAGTGGCGCAAGTTTGTACAAAATGAAAAATCCACTTCTGAACAACTAGAGGCCGAGCTTAGCGCTTCTTAATTTCTTTTTACATTTTCAATAAGCAATCCGTAAAGCATGACAAATCGCTTGCGGATTGTGTTCATTTCAAAAATTCCACTAAACTTATACTAACTTACGCTGTCAAAAGCAGTGATCGTTTTTTGCTTTACCGACGTAAAAGTTATCAGTGTGAACCGCATACACCACCGTTTTGTACGAAAGGAATTAGCATGTTGTCGAAAGTTACTAACGCGCATTTAAACGCTACTCGAATATTTATATTGGTCACGGGGCTACTCGTGATAAGCGCCTGTAGTTCTAACAATATTGTGATGGATACAGATCAAAATACTAATTTCACGAAAATCAAAAGCTACTCGGTAATGTCACGCAATACTGACGATACATTAAGCGCTGAAAGACTCATTTCACAAGTATCTCAATTTCTGCAAAGTAACAATAAACTAGTTGGAGACAGTGGATTTACAGATGCGGTCATCGAGTTAGACCACTATATTAATTATCGCGACAATGACAGTAGCTTTTCAATTGGTTTGGGAACTGGTTCGTTTGGCCGTTCAGGCGGCGTCAGTGTCGGTGGCGGGGTCAGTGTGCCAATTGGATCAGACCAAATCCCAATTGCTGTTGTTAGTATGAAAGTTTTGGTCGAAGGCAGATTAGTATGGTCAGCTACCAATAGTCACGACTTTAAAACAGATAACGCCAGCAGTATGGCCAAAGCGCAGCAAGAAGCGACATCCGAACTGTTGCAACGGTTGCCGTTGGAACGAGATAGCAGTTAAATAAATTTTTGAATTTAGTTGGTAAAATTTTACTCGCAACGTATTATCTACGATTAAATTTGTAGAAATAGGGAAATTTTGCCAATGCGCCTCACAATTAAATTATTGCTCCCCCTTATATTCTTATCTGCTTGTTCTGAAGTAACAGATGACGTAAAAGAAGATCAAATGCCTACATACCCTCGACTTAAACAGCTATCAATGGATGCTCCCAAAGCTGCTAAACAAGATTACTCCGCTGTGTATCACCAAAAAGAGTTAAACGATCCGTATAATTGGTTAAAAGATAAAGAGTATCCTGAAGTTAATGATAAACCGGTACTCGATTATCTAAATGCTGAAAATGCGTACTTTGATCAATTCTTAGCGCCCAATAAAGCCTTAGTCGACACGATTTTTGAGGAATTTAAAGGGCGGACTAATGAGCAGGAAGAATCTGTACCTTGGCTTGATAATGGTTTTGAATACCGTTGGTATTATCGTAACGGTGAAGAGTATAAGGTGCATAGTCGCAAAGATCTCGCAACCGGCCAAGAAGTTGTATTTCTTGATGAGACAAAATTAGCGAAAGACTACGAGTATTTTAGTTTGGGTGGATGGGATATCAGCCCTGACAACAGATTATTGGTTTACTCCTACAATACAGATGGCGCTGAACGTTATATTGCGCGGGTTGTTGATTTGCAAAGCGGCGAATACTTGGATGATGAAATTGTCGAAACAAGTGGTGAAGTTGCATTCGGCGCAGACAGTCAAACCCTGGTCTACGCCAAATTAGAGAAAGATAAGTGGCGTACCGCGAGTGTAAATATCCATAAAATTGGTACTAAAGCATCAGAGGACAAGATATTAATTAGTGAGGACGACGATGCTTTTTTCATCGATTTTGATTTCACAAGTGACGACAAATACCTTGTTATATCCAGTGGACAAAGGGAAGTTATCGAATATCACATAGTGCCAAATGAAGACTTAATGGCTAAACCTATCCAGTTAGTGTCAAGATCGTTAGGCTTTTCCAGCATGTTGGATCATGCCAATGGCAAATTTTACATACTAGCCAATGACACCCATAAAAACTTTCGGTTTGCGAGCGTTGATGACGCAAATCCTAGCTATGAAAATTGGCAAACATTGATTGAAGGTTCAGACGATCTTTATTTGCTTGGAGTTCAGACGTTTAACGATTTTGTTGCACTTCAAGCGCGTGAAAAAGGCATTGATAAAATTCGAATTCTTGATTATCAAGGACAATCTCATGATGTGAAATTTCCAGAAAATGTGTATTCGGCTTCGCTTGGTAACAGCTCGGAGTTTTCACAGGATTTCGTGAGAATTGACTATGAATCAATGATCACACCAGAAACCGTATTCGATTATAAAATTTCTGAAAAACAACTAGTGACGAGAAAAGTAGCCCAGCTCCCTTCTGGATACGATAAATCTGAATACATTACAGAGCGTCTAATGGCGCCTTCGCGAGATGGCGTTAGCATACCGATTTCCATTGTGTACAAAAAAGGCTTTAAAAAAGATGGTACACAACCAATGCATTTATACGGCTATGGTGCTTATGGCATAACTATACCGCCGGTTTTCTCTAGCATGCATATCAGCTTGTTAGATCGCGGATTTTCTTTCGCAATCGCCCATGTTCGTGGCAGTGATATGCTCGGCTATCAATGGTACTTAGACGGTAAACTAGAAAAGCGAACCAATGCATTTAACGATTTTGTGGATTCGGCTAAATATTTAATCAACGAAAATTACGTATCTAAAGGCAATATTTCTATTGCAGGTCGCAGTGCTGGTGGAGAGCTCATGGGAGCTGTGGTCAACCAAGCCCCAGAATTATGGCGGTCAGTAACCTTAGGTGTGCCTTTTGTCGATGTGCTTAATACAATGCTAGATGCATCTTTACCATTAACTCCGCCAGAGTGGGCAGAGTGGGGTAATCCAATCGAAGACGCGGCTGCATATGATTTAATTGCCAGCTATTCACCTTATGACAACATTGAGGCAAAAGAATACCCTCCTATGTTAGTAAGTGGCGGAATTAATGACCCTCGTGTTACCTACTGGGAACCGGCGAAATGGACGGCTAAAATGCGTGAATTGAAAACTGACGATAATCTGTTGATCATGCGCATCAACATGGGGGCTGGGCATTTTGCAAACAGTGGTCGATATGGCAGGTTGCGCGACTATGCAGAAGAATTTACGTTTATGCTAAAGAGCCACGGTATAGATAAATAGAAAGTTAAGTTTATGTTCAAAGCCCGAATGAGTTCGGGCTTTTTTATATGAGCAAGAACTTAGTCTGCTAATGATGCCTTACTGAACAAGGGAAAGTGTTCGGAAGTGAGTGTTTATTTACTCCATAGAGCAATAGATGCGCAACTTATGCTTGTCGTTACGATTAATTCAGGCGATACTGGTTGATTAATGGGGGGCAGAAGTAAAATATACAAACACTGCACTATAAATAAGAACCCCGCAAAGGACAATCATCAAATGTCCTGTAATACCTAAAATAAATATTAAAATAATAACAAAAACAATAATAACAAAAACAATAATAATAAAAACAATAGAATAATGCCTTCAATTAAGCATTTAATGCACAACACGCCACTTTTACTGCTGAGTATTCAGGTCAGTAGTTTTGTCATTCCTTGGATGATTGTCCTGTGGCTTAGTCATATGCAAAGCGCAGAACAGGTCGGCCGATTTAGTTTTATCTTGGCTATTTTAGCGCCGTTAACATTATTATTAGCTAGCCCTTCACGAAACTTCCTTTTAACACAATCAAATCGGCTATTCGAAAATGCCGCGACGTTGAGAGTCTACCTTGCTGTTGCCGGATTAGTACTTGCCTTGGGGGTTGGGTTTTGGTTACAGCAGTGGCAATTTGTTATCGTAATTTACCTATTTAAAGTAACAGAGCAACTTTTTGATTTGCCTATCGCCAATGCTATAGAAAACAAGAGAGTTGACAGGTTATTTTCCCTGAGTTGGCTTAAATGGGCTTGTATTTTAGTCTGCGTTGGTTTGGCGTTTATGAGTCAAAATATAAATCTGACGTTGGTTTTGCTGTCCGTTTTGTTTGTTATAAGTAGTTTGAGCAAACATGTTAGCTTAAATTTTAAAACGCCTATTCGGCGGTTAATTTCTCTGCTTCAAAAAAGTCTGCCGTTAAGCTTGAGTGCTTTGGCATTATCGGTTTATTTCAACGTGCCACGTTACATTCTTGGTCAACAATTAGAAAATGTGATGCTGAGTGTTTTCACCATCGCTAGTTTTTTGGTCATGGCAGCTCTGGTGATTTTAAACAGTTTTATGCAATCTCGATTACCGCAATTAAAACAAGCTTTGTTTACTAGCAAGACTCAATTTAAAGCTCAATTGACATATTGCATTGGGTTATTGTTGATTATTTTTCTGCTCTTGCAATTAACTCATATTGAGTTTTTCTCTAATTATTTTTGGTTGGCTCACAATAATATTCAATTGTCTTTGAGTCATGATAACTACGTATATCGACTGGTTATTTTATTTAGTTGGGCACCGTTACTAGTCTCAGTTTCAAACTATTTATACATCGTAAGTGGCAAACATAAGTTGCTGCTATCGGTAACTTGCATAAATATCTTCCTAAGTTATGTTTTTGGCCTTTGGTTATTTGAACAGTGGTCGTTTAATGGACTTATGTGGATGATTTCCGTTAGTTCTTTAGTGCAGTTTTTAGGAGGCCTCGTCAGCCTGAAAAACCCTAAGGAGTTAGGCTAAATGGAACATCTGTTTATGTATTTGTCGATTGGTTTGGTGGTAGTCAAATTGCTTTGGGAAGTGACTTATCATCAAGGCAAATTGAGTCCGCTAGCGATATATCTGTTTTGTTATTTTTACTTCTGTTTCGGTCCATACATTGCGCATATGCTAGGTCTGCCAATCTATAGTGGTATTAAACAGGATTATTTATATCAATCTTCGTTTGCGTTCTTTCTGGCGATTGCAACGTTGAGCCTATTTCCTGCCAATCTAATCGGAAGATTAACCATAAATTATGCCTTGGTCATCAAAGAGCCTGTATTGCTGCGACAAATAGCCATGTTTTTTATGTTAGTCCCAGTTGTACTGGTATTTATACTTGCGTTTTCTCGCATTGGCTTTTCTGGCTTAGACAAAGTTCAGCGAATTCAATCAGTGGGCATTGGTCACTACGTAATACTAACGCTGTGGCCGTTGTTTTTATTCTGCTACATGACGGTTATGCCAAAGTCCGTTATGTCTCGTAAAGTTTTCTGGCAATTCACTAGCGTAGTCCTGCTGTATTTTAGTTACTGCTTTTATATGGGAGAACGAGATTTTGCGCTCATCGTTGTTCCTCTTTATTTTTGGTTTTATAAAGACACAGGCATTGCTTTGTGGAAGTTGTTGCTGGGCGGAACGGCCGGTGGTTTAGGGTTTACCCTGATGTCAGCAGGACGAAGCTCTGAGTTTTCTGGCGGTGGTTTAGGTTCGTTCTTAAATCAGGGCAGCAATTTAATGGTAACGTCAAATATTGCAGCATGGCTGGATCAAGGCGAGTTGGTTTGGTGGGGAGAGTCATACTTCTCCGGTTTCGTAAATATGCTTACCTTAGGTGCAATTCGTTTAACTACACCATTATCTATTTGGTTTAGTCGCCGTTATTCAACCGCAGCCAATGATGGTGCTTATGGTTTCTCAATTGAGGGAGAAGCTTTACTCAACTTTGGCTATGTAGGTATTCCTTTTTTGTTTGGGTTCATAGCACTATTTTTAGCTTGGACTTATCGCGGTTATTTGCAGAATAAACCGTTTGGTATTCTGCTTACTTATTTTAATTTGTTTTATTTTATCTATGCGATTCGTGGGGAGTCTTTAATTTTATTTAAGGCTTTTATTTATTGCGTCATCATTTTTTTCCTACTGCTGTTTATTTCCCAGCGTGGCCGAATGTATTATCGAGTGTAGTATGCAAGTAGATGTTGTAATAGAACAGCGGTTTTATCAATGTGAGCAGGGCAAGTATTGGACTGATAACGCGTTTCCCAATGCGTTTTGGCAACGTTATCTTGGGGTATTTAATTCAGTAAATGTGATTGCTCGTGTACAGCCAGTAGAACAACCTAAACCACAGTGGCAGCGAGTAGATGGTGAGCGAATTACCTTCACAAATCTCCCAATTTATATCGGTCCAGTAGGATTTCTTAAATGCATTCCAAAACTAATTCAAATCCTAAAGACGCGTAAACAAATAAATCGCCGCGTGATTTATAGAGTTCCGGGAATACTGTCATTGTTCTATCATTGGTTCGCCATGCCAAAAGGGAAGACTTACGGGGCGGAAGTGGTCGGAGATCCCATGGATGTGTTTGCCAAAGATGCCAGTAAGAGTCCGTTACGGCCTGTTTTCAAATGGTTGTTTGTTAATATGTTACGGAAACAATGCAGAGATGCTGTGGCAATATCCTATGTCACTGAATTCAGTTTACAGCAACGCTACCCTCCTGGCACTGAAGCCTTTCATACGCATTATTCCTCAATTCAACTGACTGATTCTGATTATCTAGAACGCACAGAATATGTCGTTTCTCAGCCGTTTAAAATCGTCTGTATTGGCAACTTATCACAACCTTATAAAGGCTGTGATTTTATGCTGCATACGCTAGCTAAGCTCAGCGCTTCTGGGCATGAGTTGCAACTGTGCTGGATTGGTGGTGGTGCCCTATTAACAGATATGCAAAAAATGGCTGAAAAACTGGGTATCAGCGAGCAGGTCAGTTTTGCCGGTAATCTAGCTCAACGAGAGCAGATAAATCAAATACTCGATACCTCTGATTTATTTGTATTGTCTTCGCGCCAAGAAGGATTACCAAGAGTACTAATTGAGTCAATGGCACGCTCATTAAATTGTGTCGCTACAGATGTGGGCGGGGTAAAAGAATTGCTTCCCCAAGAGTACATTGTCGAACGCGATAATGTTGCTCAGTTGCAAGAAACCATCGAGAGAATGCTAAGTTTGACTGAATCCAAACGCTTGGAAATAGCACAGATAAATTATCAAAAAGCACAACAATATCATAATGATGTATTGGCTAACCGACGCGAGAACATGTATCGCGCACTATTGGAAAGTGAAGTTTAATGGTTGTTTTACATTTACTCAAAACGGCGGTGGGAGCGAGCTGGGCACTGCGACAAACTACTGAGCTTGTAAAGCTAGGTGTGACGGTTCATTTGGCTTTGCCTGCTGGTCCTATGGTTGAAAAGTACCAAAAAGCTGGCGTGGTAGTGCACTTATTCGATCCGTCGATAAGTATTAAGAAACCATGGCAAAATTTGGCAAAAGCCAAGCACTTAAAAGCACTGGTTGCGCAAATTAAGCCTGATATTGTGCATAGTCACTTTGTTGCTACCACGTTATTGATGCGCTTTGCACTTAGAAAACACAATGTTAAAAAGATATTTCATGTGCCAGGTCCATTACATCTCGAACATTGGTTATTTAGAACGGTGGATTTAAAAAGTGCTAATCGGAACGATTTCTGGTTAGCCTCATGTATGTGGACGAAACAAACTTACCTGCGCCACAATATCGAGAAAAACAGAGTTGGACTTGCATATTACGGGGTGAATGAGAGTGACTTTTGTTTTGAACGTGAACAGAAAATTAGTTTAAAACAGCAACTTGGAATTTCTGAAGATACATTTTTGTTGGGAATGGTGGCTTTTTTCTATGCACCAAAATCGTATTTAGGTCAAAAACGGGGTCTTAAAGGCCATGAGGATCTCATTGATGCATTAGCATTGGTAAAACAAACTCACCCTAAGATAGCGTGTGTATTTGTTGGCGGCCCTTGGGGCAATACGCAACATTATTTTGATCAAGTTAAACGCTATGCAGAAGACAATGCACCTGAGTTATGTTTTTTCCTGGGTACTCGTAACGATGTACCGCAACTATATCCGCAATTTGATTTGGCAGTTCATCCGTCGCATTCAGAAAATGTCGGTGGTGCGGTTGAATCTATGTATGCAGGAGTCTCCACCCTTACTTCTAACGTGGGGGGATTTCCTGATTTAGTTGAAGATGGAATCACTGGCTATATGGCAAATGCAAAGGATCCTGTTTCGTTGGCAAATAAAATTATCGAAGCGATGGGGTCAGAACAAGAGCGTCAAAAACGGATTGAAAAAGCCAGAGTCCGCGTAGCACAAGTTATGAATGTTCAACACAATGCCAAGCAAGTTTACGACTTTTACCAGCATATACTCGCTTTTCCAAACCAAGAGAATAGTTAATGTTAAAGAGATTAATTGATTTGTTGATTGCAGTTACCGCCTTTTTAATCGGATGGCCAATATTGCTGAACCTTGCCCTGATAGTGAGATTGCAGTTGGGAAGTCCAATTTTGTTCTCGCAACTTAGGCCGGGCAAAGATGGCAGAATTTTTCGAATGTATAAATTTCGCAGCATGACCAGCGCTGTAGATTCCGGCGGTAACTTATTACCGGATGAGCAACGTCTTACCCGATTTGGACATTTTTTGAGAAGTACTAGTTTAGATGAATTGCCTGGCTTATTTAATGTGCTCAAAGGAGACATGAGCATTGTTGGTCCTCGTCCGCTGTTACCAGAATATTTACCTTTGTATAACGTGCGACAAGCTCGCCGGCATGAAGTTAGACCGGGTATTACTGGCTGGGCTCAGGTTAACGGCCGGAATACCTTAAGTTGGGAAGACAAATTTGAATTGGACGTTTGGTATGTGGAGCATCAGTCATTCTGGCTCGACGTTAAGATTATATTTATGACGGCGTTTAAAGTGATAAAGCGCAAAGATATTAATCAACAGGGGGAGGCGACTATGAGTAAGTTTGCCGGTTCAGATTGTTTAGGAAATAAAGACTGATGCAATTGTTAATTATTGGTGCAGGAGGACACGGAAAGGTCGCAGCTGAGATAGCGGAGCTTTCTGGTAAATATCAAAAAATTCAATTTATTGATGATATTTATCCTGCTATCCAGCAGGTTGGACCTTGGCATGTTGTCGGCACAATTGAATCATTAAGCCAGTTTTTAGCAGATGATGTCGAAGTATTCGTCGCAATTGGTGGTAATGCAACGCGCCGTAAAGTAAGTCACCAAGTAACTACTGAATATGCAGCTCGAATTGCGACTTTGATTCATCCAACGGCAGTCATAAGCGAGCACGCTAGCGTTGGCGAAGGATGTTTGGTTGCGGCTGGGGCGATCATTAATGTGATGTCACAGATAGGTAATGGTTGCATTGTAAATACCGCAGCAAGTATCGATCACGACTGCGAGATTGGCGAGTTCGCGCATATCTCTGTGGGAGCGCGACTTGCTGGTACCGTGCAGGTTGGCGAGCTCAGCTTTATTTGTATTAACGCCACTATTTCCAACAACCTCAAAATTGGAGTCAATACGACCGTTGGGGCTGGCGCGGTTGTAATTAGAAACGTAGAAGATAATAAAATGGTAGTGGGAATTCCCGCTCAACCAAAATAATAAAAAGAGGAAGTACCAATGTTAAATGGACCGTTTTCACCTTGGCCAAGTTATGATGATGCAGAGCAACAAGCTGTTCTTAGCGTTCTGAAATCCAATAAAGTGAATTATTGGACTGGACAAGAAGGTCGTCAATTTGAAACCGAATTTGCACAGTATTGTGATTGTGAATATGCCGTAGCGGTCGCTAATGGCACAGTTGCACTTGATTTGGCTTGGGTGGCGTTGGATTTGCCCAAAGGTTCTGAAGTAATAGTTACATCTCGTACGTTTTTAGCGTCCGTTTCAAGTATTGTATTGGCGGGTTTAGTGCCTGTATTTGCAGACATCGATCTCGACTCCCAAAACATCACAGCAGAGACCATTGCCTCTCTTATCACTGAGAAAACCAGCGCTATTTTATGTGTCCATTTGGCGGGCTGGCCTTGCGACATGGATACGATTAATGCATTAGCGAAAACCCATAATATTCAGGTAGTTGAAGATTGTGCACAAGCCCATGGAGCTAAATACAAAGGTGTTTCAGTCGGTGGGCTCGGCGCTATTGGTGCATGGTCATTTTGTCAGGATAAGATTATGACGACCGCTGGCGAAGGTGGCATGGTAACCACCAATAGTAAGCACCTTTACGAAAAAATCTGGTCCTATAAAGATCACGGCAAATCATGGGATGCGGTATATAACCAAGCCCACCCGCCAGGATTTCGTTGGTTACATGAATCATTTGGAACCAACTGGCGCTTAACCGAAATACAGTCAACTGTAGGGCGTTTGCAACTGGCCAAAATGCCACAGTGGCATGCGCTTCGGAAAAAATATTCTGAGCAAATATTTGCGACATGTAGGCAATTTGCGGCGTTGCGGGTACCAAACATTCCAGATGAAATAGAGCATGCATACTACAAGTGTTATATATTTGTTCGACCAGAAAAACTATCTCCCAGTTGGGATAGAGATAGAATTATGGCCGCTATTAATGAGTTGGAAGTGCCGTGTTTTTCAGGCTCCTGCTCTGAAGTATATAACGAGAAAGCTTTTGATGATTCGGGGTTTAGACCTGCATCACCACTGCAAAATGCAGTCGAGTTAGGTGAAAGTTCATTGATGTTTTTGGTGCACCCCACTTTATCGCAGGCTGAATTGGATAAAACCTGTGGGGCAATAGTTGAAGTTATGACAGAAGCGAGCCTGTAATGGGAGTGGAGAAGTTATTTGATTTAAATTCCAGAACGAAATTGGCTCTCGAACTTAGCTGGGATACGCTTTCTATTGTCATCGGTTTACTGTTTGCTTATTGGTTACGAATAGGCATCAGTAGCTGGAGTTTTAGCACGCTAGAATGGGCCGTATTTGCTGCTAATGTCGTTTTCACGATATGCGGTTTTTTTGGTGTAGGTCACTACAATCAGATTATTCGCTATATAGATTTTCGTGCCATTTATTTAACTATTTTTGTGTTGTTAGCATCCACCTGTTATTTGTTTGCTGCCAAATTTAGTCTCGATATATTCATGCCAACCACCGTACCCTTGATTTATTTGATGGTGTCTATGGGCTTGATTATATCGCCTCGATTACTCATTCAGGCGTCAGTGCAAGCACAACAATATAAATTGCGTGAAAAATGTATCATTTTCGGTGCAGCTGAAGCAGGGCGTTCGTTAGCATTAACCTTACGCGCTGGAAACGATTTGCAACCTATCGCATTTGTGGATGATAAAAAGCTTTATCAAGGCAAACAATTATTAGGTTTACCTGTGGGTTCTCGCAAAGATATTCCAGAGTTGGTAGAAAAGTATGGCGTAAGCAAGATGCTTTTGGCTGTGAATAACTCATCTAAAAATAGACGGAAGGAGTTAATCGAAGAGTTAGAGCCGTTTGCCATTGAATTACTCAGTATTCCAAATATTCAAGATATTGTGTCTGGAAAACGCCAAATTGATGAGCTTCATGAAATTAAAATTGAAGATTTGCTTGGTCGAGATCCAGTTCCTCCTATTTCCAAATTGTTGGAAATAAATATTAAACAAAAAGTAGTGTTAGTTACTGGCGCGGGTGGCTCAATAGGCAGTGAACTTTGCAGGCAGATCGCGCTCTCTGGACCTACCAAAATGGTGTTGTTCGAACTATCAGAATATAACCTTTACCAAATTGAAAATGAGCTAAAACGTCAATTCAAAGACATTATTTTTGTTCCCGTGTTGGCTAGCATTCAAGATAACGTTGCGCTTAGAAACGTGTTTAAGGTTCATAAAATCCAGACAATTTATCATGCTGCGGCATACAAACATGTTCCTATGGTTGAGAGTAATCCGCTTGCCGGCATTCGCAACAACGTCTTTGGTACGGCAAATGTAGCGCTGGTAGGAATTGAATATGATGTTGAAAAATTCGTATTGGTTTCTACTGATAAGGCTGTTCGGCCTACCAATATTATGGGCGCAACTAAGCGATTTGCGGAGTTATTTGTACAGGGCATGGCGGAACTGCATTCTGATACCCAGTTTGCGATAGTACGATTTGGCAACGTGTTGGGTTCTTCTGGTTCTGTGGTTCCCTTATTTTCACAACAAATACGTAACGGCGGTCCGATTACGGTCACACATCCAGACATTATTCGCTTTTTTATGACCATTCCAGAAGCTGCCCAATTAGTGATTCAAGCAGGCGCAATGGGCGAGCGTGGAGAAGTGTTTGTTTTAGACATGGGGGAGCCTGTTAAAATCGTCGATCTTGCAACCAAAATGGCGCATTTAATGGGGCAGAGTATCCGCTCAGAAAAAGAACCTGATGGCACCATTGAAATTAATTTTTCTGGTCTTAGACCAGGTGAAAAATTATATGAAGAGTTATTGATTGATGATGCAGACACGGAAACACAACATTCTCGTATTATGGGGGCAGATGAACGAAAACTGCCATTCGAAGATATTGTAATGTTATTGGATAGGCTTAATTTTGCGTTGTTAAATCAAGATGATAGAGAAGCAATTGATATTTTGATTGAGGCGCCACTGGCTTATACACCTGCGTCGCATATGTAAGTTGAGATTCGCGTGTTCAATATCAAGTTAACCTGCAAATTGTCGATAATAAACCATGCTTGAAATAAGGTACCTATATTTATGTCTGTAATCAGGATGACCTTGGTCATAATGATCTACTATCTGGTCTCCGCAATATCTTATGTGACTGCAACCGAAACCTTTGATCTTGGCGAAACAGCATTCGATCCAAGTCAAATAATGTTCGACAAATCGGTATCACCACTACAAATAAATTTAGCTGCGGGCTATAGCGATAATTATAATGCTTTGCTAGAAAGTGATATTCAGGCAAGTTCTATTGTTGCCGCTGTGAATGGCAGTATCGTCAGCAAACAACAAAACTATTGGTTTGAAGCAAATTACCTTGCTGCTACAAACATGTTTCAGTTGTCTGATACTGAGATCCCCCAAGATGACCAATACAATGCATTTGATCTGAACGTCAATAATCGCTTTTTTCTTAGCTCACATTGGTCAATTGATCTCAACGCTCGGGTGAAACAAGCGGACGAGAGAATAGGGACTGGAATTTCTAAGTTCAGAGCGAATATTGCACAAAAAGATTCGGTCAATATCACCCAAGGCGCAATGAAACTCACTTTTGGAGCGGAACCAAGATACCGGTCAATTCAGTTGAACTTAGTCAAATCTAAGCGCAACTACGACGATGTGCACAGTTATTCCAATTTGTTTGATCAGAATACCGACCTTGCGAGCTTGTACTCAAATTTTACTATCAGCGACCAAACCCAGTTAATCGGCCTATTGGAATATAGAAAAACGGACAATCCTCAGTTACCTTCAGCGGATAGTACGAATTATCGAGCCCTGGCTGGAGCCGCTTGGAAGTTTTCAGGGAAAACAAAGGTTATGGCGCTGGTAGGTGCTTACCAACGAAAAGGTAAGTCGAACGCAGATACATCAGGTCTCAATTGGGAACTAAAAGCGGAGTTTTATCCTCGACAAGATGTGTTATTCAATTTGAGTTCGCAGCGTAACGCGACTGTGGCAGATAATAATGAACAGTCAATCGACACTTTGGTAAGCCAACATGAATTAGAATTGCTGTATTTTTACAGTGAGCAGTGGCGATTTGGTGCCAAGTCGCAATTACGTACTTTGGATTACGAACAAGAAACTTTGAGCAGTGGAAGTGACGAGTTAAATACGCAATTACTTTGTCAATTGATTCTCAGTGAGCAGAATCAAATCCATTTTACGATTGGCTTTCAATCTCTAGAAGACCAAAGCCGCAACGTTGATTACACCCAAAATACTGTAAAAGTCGCATGGCAATACGAATATTAATTTTAAGTTTGCTAATGCTAATGCTAATGCTAATTGCAGATAGCAAGGCTAGTTTTGCGCAATCCTCAGTCCCAATAGAATATGCTATCGGTACAGGGGATGTCATCGTGATTGACGTTTACAATGAAAAAGACTTATTTGTGCGAACCATGGTGAATGCGAAAGGTATCGTAAAGATCCCCATGATTGGAGGAATTCAAGTTTTAGGTAGAACCCCGACTGAATTAGAGCAAACAATTGAAGCGGCGCTGTTTGACGGCTATTTAGTCAACCCAGATGTGAGTGTCATGGTAGAAAAGTATCGTCCTTTTTACATCAAAGGTGCGGTAAATTCCCCCGGTGCTTATGAATTTAGATTAAACCTAACGCTAGAACAAGCTATAGCGATAGGAGGGGGATTGCGCGATCGCGCCTCAAAATCGGATTGGATTATATTGCGCGGTACAACACAAACAAAAATGAATGCCAGCAAAGACACATTAGTCTATCCAGGTGATGTTATTCAAATTGATGAAAGTATTTTTTAATTCATGAGTAATCTAAACGAGTTCGATAAACAGCAAGAAGTCAGCTTCGATTTAGCCGATTTGTTTTCGTTCTTGTGGCAGAAAAAACTTCAGATCCTACTGACGTCAGCGATTATTATTACACTCGGTTTTTACTATCTACAAAAAATACCGAAGACTTATATCGCTACTAGTACTTTACTACTTGATGATCAAAGTGGTGGTGGGATAGGGGTTCCCGGGCTTGAAGCTTTTACGGGCCGAAATCAAAGTAAACTAGATACGCATATTGAGTTTATTCGTTCGAAGCAATTTATTCGGTCTGTGGTCACCAGCTTAGATTTACATTTGGAATCGGAGTTTTACCCCATTACTGGACAATCCGCTGGCAAGCCCAATTTAGAACATGCGGTTGAGGTTGTACTTGAAGATTTGAGCTTAAATCATATCAATGAAACCGATATGATTAAGGTTAGTTTAGTTTCCAAAACCCCCGAATTGGCGACTAAATTTGTGAATCAAGTTGGCCCGATGTTTTTTGAATTCCAAGCTGAAAAAAGTCGACTAAGAGCAGAAGAAGCGTCAAGGTGGCTGAATACCCAATTGCAACAAATCCAAGGCACATTGACCGAGTCTGAAAGCGAATTGCAACAGTTTTTAGAGAAACATCAATTGGTTGATTTAGTCAGTCAAATTAGCTTGGTGCAAAGTGAAATTTCGACCTTGATGCGCGAACAATTGGTAAACGATAAAATTGTTTACGAACTGCAATCAGTGGTCGTTCAGGCAAATAGAGTAATCGAACAACCAACCAGCTTATTGGGCATCCCGCAAATCGCAAATAACAATGTAATCGTAGAGTTAAGAAGACGAATTTTACAGCAAGAACAGCTTTTGTCTGAGGTGTCCAAACGTTACAAATACAAACATTATCGACATATAACCGTAAGTAGCCAACTCAAAGAGTTAAAAGCAGAATTAGCGCAAACTTTGCAGCAGTCAGTAGAGAGTTTGAAACGAGAATATCAATTAGTATTGGGCAGGCAAGCTAAATTAACTGCAAGTTTAGCTGAAGCGCAAGATAGGCACAGTCAGTTGGGCCGCCTCGAAATTGAACTGACCAAGCTAACCCGAAAAATGGAATCTAATCAAAAACTGTATGAAGCGTTTTTAGGGCGGTTACAAGAAACAGAGTTACTAAAAGATGTCTCGCAACAAAGTAACTATGCAGTGATTGATTATGCGACTGTACCTAAACGCCCGTTCAAACCTAACGTACCGCTTTCGCTCATCGTGATTACACTGCTGTCTGGTATGCTAAGCACAGGTTTTTGGCTAATAGCGCATTTATTAAGTGACAAGCGTAGTCGATTCAAACAACTACTTAACACGATTCAAGTGCCTGTCCTAGCCGAGCTTCCTCGACCTACTAAACGTTTTCTCAAAAATAAATCAACCAACTTATTTGATGAGCGTAACCAGCATTTTGCGTTTTCAGAAGCCATTCGCAGTTTACGTACGTTTTTATTGGTGAATAAAATTGACGATTCAGAAAATCGTATTATCGCGGTGACACGGATTACAAAATCGCAAAAGAAATCACCCTTAGTCTTACAGCTAGCAGATTCTTTTAGCCGTTTGGAAAAAACCTTATTAATAGATTGTGATCTCCGTCAGCCTTCGCTTGCTCAATTATTTGATTTACCACCAAATAAACCGGGCTTGACCAGTCTACTCACGCGTAAGGCAAAACTAAGCGAATGTATTTACCGACCCGCCAATACACCATTATTAGTGATGACTGGTGGCCCAGAACCGCAAGACCCACTTGTTTATTTGTCTAAAGCCAGATTCGCAGATTTTATCGAAAAACTATCAATTATTAATGAACGTCTCATTGTTGATCTACCCGCAATCAATGATTTTAGTGACGCTTTGGTGGTTGCAAAACTGGCTGACGCTGTTGTTATTGAGGTTGATATTGATAATATTTCAAGTGAAGACCTAGTTTTAAGTATTCAACGGCTTCGAGAGTCTGGCTGCCCCTTGAAAGGCGTGGTGTTAACTAATGTGAAAAGTAAACGAAAGTATAAATAACTTACCGTTTTTAATGCATCTATCGTCAATTAAGATATCAAACTGCGATGATCTTATACTTTAGGCTAATATACGCCGAATTTTAATAAGTTATACTTCTAACTACCTAATAAATATCGAAAGAAATTATGAAGTTGTTAAGAATAATAATTATATTTGGCCTATTCCAATCCTCTGCATTTGCGTCTTTAATACAGTGGGATGCATTTCATTCTGGGGATCAACTTGCGGTAAAAGATCAGGATACAGGCACTATCTGGTTAGATTTGTCTGTGACAGCAGGTTTTAGTTATTCTCAAGCTGGCGATCTATTTACTGACTGGGGATATGCCTCCAATCAACAAGTTGAAGAACTATTATCCAAGGCGTTTCCTAACTTCACTAGCAATACTATCTCAAGTTACCAATTAAATTGTTTAAGCGGAAATGGCTGCTTTAATCAAGCAAATCAATGGTTAGAGTTATTCGGAGCAACTGAGCATCTTCAAAATGCGAATGTTAAATACGGTTTTGGTTTATATGCCGATGAAGACGATGTTGTTCGAATGGGTGGAAGCCGCATCAATGGCATACTTGGCAGTGCCAATATTTACGGTGATGAGTTTAGTGTCGATTACTCCAGCTATCTAGATTCTCCTGCCTATTTCTACAGTACGTTTTTGACTTTCCAACCGCAATTATTGTCGAAATCCAACGTCGCTTTATCTGAAACAGGGACATTAGGCTTATTTGCATTGGCAATCGGACTTTTCGGAATAAAACGTAAAAAGCGTTAATACCCTCTCTATGTACGCGTGCTTTGCGTCTAAGTAAAGCACGTACAAATATTTCTGCTACGACGCAACACTTGTTTCATCTGCTATGTTTTCGTTAAACTGTGCAAAAATATCTTGGAAGCAACATTGCATTCACTCAAATCTCTACATACGTTTGGTTTAGCCGCACAATCCAAACACCTCATATCTCTTGAAGACGACTATAGTCAAATAAAAAATATTGATGGCCCTTTATGGATATTGGGTGAAGGAAGCAATTGCATTTTCTTAGAAGACTTTGAAGGCACAGTGCTGAAATTGCAATCCAAAGGAAAAACGCTAAAGGAACATAGTCGTCATTTTGAGTTAACCGTTAATGCTGGTGAAAACTGGCATGAGTTAGTCTGCTATTGTTTGCAAAATAATATCGATGGATTAGAAAATCTCGCCCTGATACCAGGTTCAGTCGGCGCTGCGCCGATTCAAAATATTGGAGCTTATGGAGTTGAGCTAAATCAGTTTGTGAATCGAGTGTATTTTATCGAAATTGCTACGGGTAAACTGAGTTCGCTGAGTAATCAAGAATGTCAATTTGGTTATCGCGATAGCGTTTTTAAACGCCAATTAGCCGGCAAAGTGATTATTACTCAAGTCGTGCTCCATATTCCTAAACAGTGGCAAGCGTGTAATCACTATGGTGAACTTTCGGTATTAAAAGAGCCTGATGCAAAGCAAATTTTTGATAAAGTTGTCGCAATTCGCAAATCAAAATTACCCGACCCTGACGAAATAGGCAATGCGGGAAGTTTTTTCAAAAATCCGCTGGTCACCAATAAACATTTTGCCAGTTTGCAATGCGATTGGCCCGATATGCCTTGTTATTCTGTAGATCACAATAGTGTGAAAGTTCCCGCCGCATGGCTTATTGATCATCTTGGTTTTAAAGGTAAACAAGTTGGCGGCATACAATGTCATCCGAATCAGCCATTGGTACTCACTAACAATGGTCAAGGTACCGGTATAGAACTACTTGATCTTGCGCGTGAAATTCAAACCAATGTAGAAGATACTTTTTCTATTCATTTAGAAAATGAAGTGCGTTTAGTTGGCAAAAAGGGCTTGGTAGCATTGTGACATTTAATTTATCCCGTACTCTTATTTTACAACGTTTAGCGGATGGACAATTTCATTCTGGTGAGGTCTTGGGTCAAGAGTTAGGCTTAAGTCGTGCTGCGATTTCAAAACATATCAAAGGATTATGTGAATTGGGATTGGATATTTTTAGCGTGACGGGCAAAGGTTATCGCCTCGCTAAGCCTTTGACATTGCTAGAGCATAGTAAAATTTCGCAAATGTTACCGCAGATGCCGCAGACACAGATCAATGTGCAGAATGTGATCGACTCAACGAATCAATTCATCAAAGATATGAAGCTTGCTCCTTCAAACGGCTATGTTTGTTTGGCTGAAGCGCAAACTGCTGGTAGGGGGCGTAGAGGAAGAACCTGGGTATCTCCCTACGGTGCAAGCATTTATATGTCTATGTATTGGTCCTTCCCTGGTGGCTATCAAGCGATTAATGGCTTAAGTTTGGTCATTGGTATTGCTGTCGTTAATGCCTTGCAAAAATTGTCGGTAAAAGGGGCCATGTTGAAGTGGCCAAACGATGTTTATATACAGGGCAAAAAGTTAGCAGGTATTTTGGTTGAAGCTGAGGGGCAAATGGGGGCTGCATGCAATTGTATTTTGGGAGTAGGGTTAAATATTGATCTGCCAGATAATGGGATTACTATTGATCAGCCTTGGACAGATTTGAAGCAAGCTACTGGATTACAGATAAATCGTAATTTACTCGCCGCAACGCTAATTGATGAATTGATCAAAACATTGAATACCTTTGAAGTTGAGGGTCTTAAGCCATTTGTTAATCAATGGACAGAATTAGACTACTTTTATGATAAACCAGTAGAATTACTGATTGGTAAAAATGTATTACTTGGGAAAGTTAAAGGTATCAACCATGATGGCGCGTTGTTGCTAGAAAGAGAGGGTATTATTGAATCTTTTCATGGGGGAGAAATTAGTGTTCGGCCCGCATGACGTTTTATTGCTCGACATTGGAAACACGCGCATAAAATATGCTCAAGTCTCTGTGGGAGACGTAAACATCAGGACGCAAATTTGCGCGACGATCGATGGGTTGCAGCCACTTATTAGGAATGCTAAATGTGTGGTAGCTGCTAGTGTACAAAACGATGAAGCTATTCAATTAATTAAGCAGCAATGCGAAGTAAATGGTATTCAATTTAAGCATGTAGTGACACAAAGTGAAGCATTTGGCATTCATTGCGCTTACTCACAATTTAAAAATTTAGGCGTGGACCGCTGGTTAGCCGTTTTAGGTGCGAGAATGTGGACACAGTCGCCTGTTGCTATCCTTGATTTAGGGACCGCAGCGACCTGCGATATAATCGTGGACAATCAGCATTTAGGCGGTTGGATAGCGCCAGGCTTTCAATTAATGCGCTCTGCAGTGATAAGTAACACATCTAAAGTATTTGCCAATCAAATGACACCTTTAAACATTGGGTTGGGAAAAGATACCCCCGAATGTGTAAATTTGGGGGGACTGGCAATGCTACAGGGATTTTTTTACAGCGCTAAAAACTTAATCTCCAGTTACGCGAGCGAATACGAAATTTTTCTGTGTGGTGGTGATTCTGTAATGTTAAGCGAGTTGCTTGCAGATAATGTGACAATGAAACCTGATTTGGTTTTAGAAGGTTTAAGTCGATTTATTCCTCATTAATATAAAACGCGTAAAAATCATAACGAAAACTGGGAGAAATCACCGCTTCAGTTGGTTTTTTAAGCAACTAAACAGCTAAATCAAATAAATCCGCATTTTTTCGGTGTTTTTTGGATTTATACTCTTGCACCCTTGGGATCATTACTCTAGAATGCGCACCCACTTGATGCAGTGCCGGCTTAGCTCAGTTGGTAGAGCAACTGACTTGTAATCAGTAGGTCGCCAGTTCGACTCCGGCAGTCGGCACCATCAATCTGGAGGGGTACCCAAGCGGTCAACGGGAGCAGACTGTAAATCTGCCGGCTCAGCCTTCGCAGGTTCGAATCCTGCCCCCTCCACCATTTTTACTGTGCGTCTGCAGGTTTATCAGACGTATGGTGTGACGTTGTTGTCATGCCACCACTTTCAACGAGGTGGATAGAGAATAGGTTCGCGAGCATCGTATAATGGCTATTACCTCAGCCTTCCAAGCTGATGATGTGGGTTCGATTCCCACTGCTCGCTCCAATTTAGTGCTGATATGGCTCAGTTGGTAGAGCGCACCCTTGGTAAGGGTGAGGTCGGCAGTTCGAATCTGCCTATCAGCACCAGTTCTCCCTCAACTCATTGAAAAGGTTTTTTTTAATTACTTTGCTAGGAAAAATTTAAGATGGCAAAAGAAAAGTTTGAACGTACGAAACCCCACGTAAACGTCGGTACAATTGGCCACGTTGACCATGGTAAAACGACGCTAACAGCGGCAATCACTACAGTTCTAGCAAAGACCTATGGTGGTGCAGCATCGGCGTTTGATCAAATTGATAACGCTCCAGAAGAGCGTGAGCGTGGTATCACTATCTCAACTTCACACGTTGAGTATGACACGCCTAAGCGTCACTACGCACACGTAGATTGCCCAGGACACGCGGATTATGTTAAAAACATGATCACCGGTGCTGCGCAAATGGACGGTGGTATCCTAGTTGTTGCGGCAACAGACGGTCCTATGCCTCAAACACGTGAGCACATCTTGTTGGGTCGCCAAGTTGGTATTCCTTACATGATCGTATTCATGAACAAATGTGACATGGTTGACGACGAAGAGTTGTTGGAATTGGTAGAAATGGAAGTACGTGAACTTCTAACTGAATACGAATTCCCAGGTGACGACTTGCCAGTAATTCAAGGTTCAGCGCTAAAAGCGTTGGAAGGTGATGAAGCATGGGAAGCCAAAATCATTGAGCTTGCAGAAGCACTTGATAGCTACATCCCAGAGCCAGAGCGTGCAATTGATAAGCCGTTCATTTTGCCAATTGAAGATGTATTCTCAATCTCAGGTCGTGGAACAGTAGTAACCGGTCGTGTAGAGCAAGGTATCATCAAAGTAGGTGAAGAAGTTGAGATCGTAGGTATCAAAGATACAACGAAAACAACTTGTACTGGTGTAGAGATGTTCCGTAAGTTGCTTGACGAAGGTCGTGCAGGTGAGAACGTTGGTGTACTACTACGTGGTACTAAGCGTGATGACGTAGAGCGTGGTCAAGTATTGGCTAAGCCTGGTTCAATCACTCCTCACACTCAGTTTGAAGCAGAAGTGTATGTATTGTCTAAAGATGAAGGTGGCCGTCATACTCCATTCTTCAAAGGCTATCGTCCACAGTTTTACTTCCGTACAACCGACATCACTGGTGCAGTAGAATTACCAGAAGGTGTAGAAATGGTAATGCCAGGCGACAACTTGAAATTCAAAGTTGAGCTAATCAACCCAATCGCGATGGACGAAGGTTTACGCTTCGCAATCCGTGAAGGTGGCCGTACTGTTGGTGCAGGTGTTGTAGCGAAAATCATCGCTTAATTGCGAAGTCAGTTACACAAGATTAAGAAAGCCGCTCATTGAGCGGCTTTTTTGTTTTCCGACGTCTGTAGCACGGGATTTATCTCGTGGAAAAAGCCAATACAGCTTTACAGGGACTAAAGTCCCTGCTACAGGGTTTAGGTATTAATTCCGTGGGGTTAAATCACAGGTATGTAGCACGGGATTTATCCCGTGGAAAAGTCAATACAGCTTACAGGGACTAAAGTCCCTGCTACAAGGAAGTAAGCATTAATTCCGTGGGGTTAAATTACAGGTATGTAGCATGGGATTTATCTCGTGGAAAAGGTCAATACAGCTTACAGGGACTGAAGTCCCTGCTACAAGGAAGTAAGCATTAATTCTGTGTGGTTAAAATACAGGTATGTAGCACGGGATTTACCCCGTAGGTCAATACAGCTTACAGGGACTGAAGTCCCTGCTACAGCGGAGTAGGCATTAATTCCGAGGGGTTAAATTACAGGTATGTAGCACGGGATTTATCCCGTGGAAAAGGTCAATACAGCTTACAGGGACTGAAGTCCCTGCTACAGGGGAGTAGGTATTAATACCGTGTGGCAAGTTAAACAAATCAGTTGGAAGCTCTTAACAGTATTTTTTTTGCCACACTTCATTCGCCATCACATCGTCTGCAGATTCAATGTGGTCGAGCCATGTTTTACCGATTAAGTGGTCGAATTCGTGTTGAAAAATTCGCGCGACAAAACCATCAAATAAACGTTTAATTATATCGCCGTTCTCTGCCATATACTCAATTTCGATCCATTCGAAGCGTTTTACCCTGCCTCGTAAACCAGGAACAGACAGGCATCCTTCCCAATCCTTCACCTGTGTATCGCTGCTAGCAATTACTTTAGGATTTATCAATACCAAAGGCTCCATCAAAGGTGCGTCTGGATATCGCGCATTTGGGCGAGATGCGATAATCATAATTGCTCGGGGATCAAATACTTGCGGAGCAGCAATTCCAATCCCACTGGCGTCTAACATAGTTTGTTTTAATGCCTTTAAAAAGTGTGCTAATTCTTCTGTCAGCAAGTCAGTAGGGGAAACACTAATCGCCGGCGTTTTTAAAATTGATTCACCAACCTGAGCTATTTTCACTTCGGCTTTACCTTTCCCCAAACAGAATTTGTTTCTTCATTTGCAGGCGCTGGTTGTGGTTTTTTTACTGGCTTTTGCGCAGGTTTGCGCGGTTTAGGGGCTTTAGTAACAGGCATGATAGTCGTTTTTGCACTATCTGGGCGATATTTGACCACCATACCTTTTAAAAGGTTTCGAACAACTTGGTCACCGCATTCTTTATAATTTCTATGTTCAGGCTTACGGAAGAAAGCGTTAAGCTCGCCCTTGCTTAAACGAAAATTAGCTAGCTTTAGAATAGCTAACATATCGTCGTCACGATAACTCATTGCTATACGAATCTTACGCAATATATCGTTGTTAGTTAGGCGCTCGCTACCTTTTAAAACCACAGGCTCAGCACCTTCCTGCTTACCGCGCTTTTGAATAATAAGCGCGTCTAAAAACAAGCTTAGTATTTTATCACGACACAACATAAAGCCAGGCTCATCTTCTTTTTTCATGAGCATTGATAGGTAATCTTTTTCCATGTCGTAATCGACTAAGCCGAAAATAGCAATAGTCGCAGTATCATCTAACCTAAGTGCATAGCGAAGACGTCGTAAAATGTCGTTGTGATTCATATGTAAGGCCAAAAAGTAAATATTTAGCGTATTCTACCTGAAACCGAAAAATAAACATCCTATCCCACCTGTTCCTTCTCGTTTGTATAATGCTTACTTTGAAATACAGTAACCACCAAGCCAATGTTGAGCTTGGTAGCGACGCTGCCATTTTTGTTTACCCAGTAGAACGAGTTTTCCCATCTCTGTTAGTGATAATTTGTCGTCTAGATTGTCTATGAGTGCGGGTTGATCATTACTCATTTGTTGCAAATACCAGTAAAACCCTGAGTCACCATGAAACGGCGCTTTTTCGCACTTACAATATTGTTGAAATAGCAATGTTTTTTCATTGATGCCAGATGCAACCAACGTCAAAATTAATGTTTCGGTTTGTGTGCAGCCCGAGGTCGAAGCGGGTAATTCGTGTAAACTACGTATTATCGCCTCACGTAAATGGGGTAACGCGCTGGTATCTTGGTTCGTCATCTGCTGCCAGCTATCGAGATTAGGCAATCTATATGCTTGCCAAGCTTTTTGAGCTAATTGCAGCTGCATAGTTTCAACGGGTTTTCGAGAGTCATACAAGCTTGTGATTTCAGATACACAATGGTGAGTAATATGCTTGTTAGGATTAATCAAAAAGGACTTACTTGCTACTTTGGGGTTATCTGCTAACCAGTCGAATAACTGTAAAATTTGTAACTGATCATACAAATCGTGCTCGAACCAGAAAACGATTTGCGCATATTCTCTCGCCTGATTCAATTTATAATCTCTTTCTACAAAATCCGCTTTAATCTGTTCTAATTCTCCCCATCCCAACGAACTAATAAAAGCTGCTCTAATGTCGGATAAAGCCGAAAGCGAATAGTTAGCAGGCACCGGCCCCATATGCAGAATATCGCGCCAAGGGAGAAAGTCTCCTTGTATTCCAGCTTCCCGAAGTAGGCTAATTGCACAATCACCATTGGTAATATGGAGGGTTGTCATTTTATCTTCCTTTAATCGCACTTTATCTAAAAATAATGACGATATGCCGTATCAATGTGTGGAGAGGCGATGAAAATTAAATTGATTAATTTTTGATATATCCAGTATAGTTATTTAACTATTTGAAATACAAGGCTTTGATAATGATTAAAAATAGCCAGACTGAGTTTCGCTTTTTAGCAGAGCCGACAGACGTTAATTTTGGTGGCAAGGTCCATGGAGGCATGGTGATGAAGTGGATAGACCAAGCATCTTATGCCTGCGCAGCTCAGTGGAGTAAACACTATTGTGTTACTGTATCGGCAAATGCTATTCGCTTTATTCGTCCGATACTTGTTGGCCAAATGGTGACGATAAATGCGCGGATCGTGCATACGGGTAGAACTAGTATGCACATTTACGTTGTGGTCCGAGCTTCCGATCCGAAAGAAGATGAAATAGTGGATACCAACCGTTGTTTTATCACCTTTATGGCAATAGATGAATCTGGAACGCCTGTTGAAGTGCCAAAATACGAGCCGCAAAACACCGAAGATGAATTATTAGAAAAAGTAGCTATCAGCGGTAAAGATTTCGCTAAAAAGCTTGATAAGCATTATGAGCAAATGTTGGGATGGAAATAAAGCCTCAACTAAAAAGGCCCAATTCATTTTAAATGTAATTGGGCCATTCAATTTCTAAAAATACGATTTCGCGGTTTAAGTCGTTAACTAATCGCCATAGTTTGCGCGGTTAATTTTTTATTTTTACGACGTACACTCCAAATTAACGCAATAAGTGCAGTAGCAAAAACAGGCGGTGCAGACACTTTGATTAAGTTATCAAACGTTAGCCCACTAAAAATTGCTGTCTGACTTTCAGTATATACACCAACTCTACCACCTAGAAACGTGCTATCCAGCAAATTGTAGCTAATATCGACGGCTGTCATTCCTGCATTTTGAGTTTGGAATACGCTATCACTTGGCAACGCTCCAGACTGGTTTTGTGCAGTGTCTAGACCCATACCATTCAAGCTGAAGGATATTTCGTCTCCTAATCTACCAACACTGAAGTTATAGGTTTGTTCGTCTTGCCAGAATACGTTACTCCAATGCGCCAATGTGCTGCTGCTTCCGTTAACTTCACGAATTAAAAATAGGCCATTTCTACCAGTTATATCCGATACAGCTTGCGCAGTTGAATTGTCACCTTGGGAAAATCCAAGACGATAATGGTTCGATGAATCTTGCCAACCAAAAACAATTCCTAAAATGTCGTTATCGTTGCATGTGTTTTCAGCTTCGCAACTAAGGTTGTTGGCGAAAGTAGGCGTCATTGAGCCACTAAACACGAAGTCGCCAATACTAACAAAATCGCTAATCAACGAACCTGAAGAATTACCGTTTTTTCGGGGAGCGTTTGACTCTAGTCCAACCCACACATCATTTTTGCTTAAACGTGATGTTGAAGGTGACTCATCAGCTTGCCACTGAGATGTATCAACTAGCGTTGGCGTAGCACTAACTCCAAATGATACAAATAGACTAGCTATTATTGTTTGACGAATCTGCACAATCATATCTCCTCGATTTTTAAGAACGCTATAATAGATTGTTTTTCAAGCTAAAACAAAGAAATCCACCCAGTTAGAGTATAATAATTCTCTTATTGGTATGGGGTTTTATACGTGATTCGCATAATAATATTTACTAATTGTATTAATATCGACCAAAACTAATGACATTTTAGTCATTTTATATAATTATCACTGCTAACCCTCTAAATTAGACACTTTTCACTTTATGACACTTAAATATCTGAATTTATTATTCTATTTTTCTTATTTTGTGCTTTTGGCTTCTTTTCCATTAGGTATAAATGCGCAAGAGAAAACTGATGTTGAACTTTGGGAAATGGTTCAAAAACTCTATTCTAAAACGGAGAATGAGCTCGAAGCCCCTGTTACACTGTTTTCTGTAAACGAAATATTGGGGAAAAGGTGTCCAGCTTCGATCAATTCAGATTCACAATATGAGGAACTGATGGAAGAAGCTGAATATTGGGACAACAATTATGGATTGGAATTGAGAGGAGGGCTTACATCAGGGGATATTGAATCCAGTGATTTTGATCAAGAGGGAACAACCTACCTTGAATTGTCTTGGGATGTTTTGCGAAATGGATACAAAGAGTTTGAATTCAAAGCTAAAGATTTGCGACGTAAGGCTGCACTTAAGGAGATAGCTGCAGATTTAGATCGAAAACAACGAGATTACCAGTGCCGTAGTTACCATATTGATAATATGTTTGTTGGTCTTGAAAGTTATTTAGGTAACAACAAACTAGAGCTCTTAGAGGCCGTTTATCCGATTGAACGAAAGGCTTACTTAACTGGTGCTAGTTATTTTGATGACCTATTAATTTCAGAAGAAGAGCTAGTTAACATAAGACAAAAACTTGAATATCTTTATACCTTACATGGTAGTTCAGAGTATGCTTTTACGATTAAGAACCCACCCATCATAGACGTTCATATAGCTAAAATTCTTAGTAATATTGAAAAGGATAGTCAATACAACGAATTACTTAATCTTGAAAAAGAAGCCCTATCAGATACTAATCCATACGAGTACGGATCTAGGCTACGTGTTTTTCTTAGAAAAGAGTTTGATATTTTATCGTCTAACCGTGACGATCTAGTTGCTGGAGTGCGCTTTTCCATACCATTAGTTGCTGCTGATGAGCCTAGTAATTTTCACCGTTTGCAACGGTTGGAACAAGAAGGTTCATTCAGGGCATGGGAGAGAATTACAAGGGTTCGAGGTGCTTATGAAAGCTTTAGAGAACAAAAAGAGCGTACGTTAACTCAACAATATCGATATCTTCGCAGTAAAGAAAGAATGCGTCGAGTATTCGCTCGAAAAATGTCTGGTGACGAACTGAATATTTCCGCCGTTATCGCAAGATTAAATACCTATTTAAATGCAGCTATTGAGCTAGTAGAAGCTAAAAAATCCTTGTATCAACGGGTTAATCAAGTGTTTTTGATATCTGGAGAGGCCTACAGTCCTGAATTAGTCAAAGTGTCCGATATTTCAAAACCAAATTATCGGTCGAGAGAATTTCAACGAAGCCTTTACGTTTGGTCATCCAGTATAAATGAACTTTCTCCTGAACAACTATTTTTGATTGCCAAAACAAAAGGAATTAATAATTTAATTTTATCGATTGGAAAACAAGGGGATTTGGTTAAGCAAAAAGAAATTATTGATTTAAGTCAAACGAATAATATTAGCATTGACTTTATTGTCGGTGATAACTCATGGGTGAATGAAGATAAATGGCAAGACGCAGCCCAGCGTGTAGCAATTGCATCTGGTATATCAAATCGAATTCATCTTGATATCGAGCCTCAAGCTTTAGATGACTATCACAACAAAAAAAAACAATATCAAAACGACTATATACAAATGTTGAAAGCTATTCGCAAGGCTTCGCCTGATCAATTCATAAGTGTCGCCGTCCCATTTCATTGGGAGCCTGAAACCTATCAGCAATTAGTGCCATTGGTGCAACTCGTTTACGTAATGAATTATGGCTCAACTAAAATCGATACCTTGGCGAGACGTACAAATAAGATTGTCTCGATTATTCCTCACGAAAAAGTCTCGGTAGTATTGAGCATGAAAGATTTCAGTAACGAATTTGAGGTTGAACAGGCATTTGAGCAACTCCATCAGCTTACTGGCGTGAATCGTTTCGGAATTCATAAACTAGGAGACTTGTTAACTTTGGGGGCGAATAAATGAAAATTCACAACAGACAGAGTTATCTGACCTCACAGTCAGAAGGTAAGCCCCGAAATAGAAAAGCGCCTAAGTTGACTCAACTGATTTACTTTCTGGTTTTAGCGATACTGTTTTTCTATATCGTTTACTTTTTTGTATCCCGTACTTTATATATTACTGAGGTTGGGTTCGTAGAAATTCAGAAAACGAATATTAGTTCTGAACGTGGCGGTAAAATCATTTCGATTCCATTAAAAGAAGGTGAAAAATTTAAAAAGGGCGCGTTATTAGCAACAATATCTGCAGCTAAGACGTGTCATACAATCGTCGACAAACGCGTTGACAACGTTGCTTTTGACATTGATGAACAAAAGATTGTGCTAGATGGGTTGCTCGGAGAATTAGCGTTACTTAAACAAATACAGTCTGAGAATGAAAAGCGTGAAAATAACGCGGTAAGACGAGCCTTAGAGATTAATGCTAGCCTGAATTCTAGTCGATTTGATAATTTACAAGATCAACTAGAACTAAAAAATAAGATTGCGCTGCAAAGAGCCAAATTAGCTAATTTGGAGAGTAGAATGACAACTTTAGGCAATCAGGTCGACACTACTATGTTAGATCCGGGTTGTTCTCAAGAGTCAATTTTAGCACCAGCAGATGGGCATGTTTTTGCATTGAGAAGACAATCTAATGAAGTAGTGACAAGAGCAGAAGAGATACTGCTGATGGTCGCGGATGATGCCGATGTCTTCATAGAAGTTTATTTAGAAGCCGAGCTTTATAAAAATATCGCTGATCAAAACACAATGGAAGTAACGTTTCCTGATGGCCAAGAGTCCATTGCTCAAATCTTAGAAGTGAATTCTTCTGCTTATACAACGCCTGATCGCGAATGGAATGACTATCAACCCGTCGTTCCGAACCTACAGGTCAAACTCGCCCCAAAAGATGAGTCAGATATAGCGCTTTGGAAGAAATTTGATAGATACCAAGTTGAAGTAAGAGGTGAAAAGTGAGAACGCCATTCTATTTTAGTCGCAACAATGCTGCTTCTCCTTTAGCTGCCGTTGGAACATTTAATCTCGCAGAAATCAGTACATATGACTTGGCCAGCATCAGCTGCTTTTTAGTTGATGGCAAATCTGCATCTGAAGCGATAGATAATATCGGGGCCATTCGCCAACACGATAATCCTTTAATTTACCTAAAACCAATAGTATTAATTGGCAACATGAACACTCTGATTAAAACAGTTGAAGAGAATGTCGATCATAGTGCATCAGTTGAACAATTTAGCCCCGAATATTTAGATAACTTATCGGCAAGTTTCGAAACCATTAATCAATGGATAGATGCTATTCCTGATGTCGCAACCGTATCAGATAGTAGTTCTCGATTTAAAACGTTACGATTGATGGCGAGCCGAGATTTAAAGATTACCCCGTATTATACAGTGGAGCATCACAACGGTTTTAATTATCCAAAGCTTAAACCGCTGTTTGCTAAAAAAGATAATAGCATTGAAAGGACGTTAGAATTTTTAGAACAGCAGCAATTAATTACGGCTAAATTAAAAAGAAGGGCGCATTTTTGTCCCCATTGTGACTGTGCGTTTTTAAATTTTAAAGAGACCTGCCCAGATTGCCAGTCGGACAATATTGAGACGGATGAGTTGATTCATCACTTTAAGTGTGGGCATACAGATTCAGCAGCAAAGTTTAAACACTTTAATAAAATGCAGTGTCCAAAGTGTGACAATGATCTGAAACATATTGGGGTTGATTACGACAAACCATCTACTTTCCATGAATGTAACGAGTGTAGTCATACCTTTCAGGATCCGCGAGTATTAGCAGATTGCTATAATTGTCATAGAACAATGGAGCCAGACAATCTTGACTTACGAGATATCAATGAGTACGAAGTTAGTGCGTTAGGTAAAAATGCAGCAATTTTTGGGTTAGATGCTTTGTTTACTAGTATATTAAGCACTGATTTGAATTTATACGCTCAAGATGAATTTAAAAACTTTTTGGCCGTTGAGCGCTCAAGAATCAAACGCTATAAGCTGTCCCAAAGCTCAATAGCATTGATACACCTAGGAAACTTAGAATCTTTATTTGAAACCTTAGGTAAAAAAGCCGAACAGGTATTTAAAGAACTAAGTGTGGTGTTTAAATCTGTATTTCGAGAGTCAGATGTTATTAGTGCACGTAATGAAAGTGTGTTTTGTGTATTAATGACTGAAACATCAGAAACGAATGCAAATTTAGCTATTTCACGTTTAAGTGCATCGGTAGATGATTTATTTAAGACAAACTCAAATATTGATTTGCTGATAAGTTCTGCAATTTACAACGTGGTCGAATTTGACAGTTTGGAAGATCAACTAGATCTTTTTCTAGCGGAAAAAAGTAGCCTCTAATGGAAGGTTTATTAGAGTTTGTCAGCAATTTAACACCAGCTCAAATGTTGGCGTATTTCTGGCCGTTCTTTTTGTTGGATATGATTCGCTACGTTTTCCTGGAGATAATTTTAATATCGTCTTATTTTTTTAAAAAATACTTAAATAAAGCAAAAATTAGAAAAGCGCGACACACACTATTTCGTTCCAAACCTTTAGTGTCGGTCATCGTACCTGGGAAAAATGAAGGTAAGCATCTGGCTAAGTTGGTGTCAGCATTAGAAAATCAAACTTACCAAAATTTTGAATTAATTGTTGTGGATGACGGTTCGGATGACAACACACCGTATATTTGTCGGCAATTACAAGCAAAAGGTAAAATTGATGTTTTCATTCGCAACGAAATTCGAGGTGGAAAAGCGTCTGCTGCAAATACGGCGTTAAAGTTCTCAAAAGGTAAGTATATTGTACATGTAGATGCAGACTCTCACCTTGCTTCTGATTCTATCGAAACCATCTTATTGCCATTCTTCATTAATTCCGAAATAGGTGCCGTTGGGGGAGATGTCCGCGTCGCCAACGCTGAAGATTCTTTTGCCTCTAGGTTGCAAAGTATTGAGTATTTAAAAACCATCACCAGTGGTAGAACCGCGGCAACAGAAATGCATATTTTACGCATTATTTCTGGAGCTCATGGTGCGTTTAGATGTGACGTATTGCAACAAATTGAAGGTTGGGATGTAGGACCTGGGCTCGACGGGGATATCACACTAAAAATAAGAAAGTTAAACTATCGCGTCGTACATGAACCCAAAGCCATCTGCTATACCAATGTTCCTGTTTCTTTTAAAAAACTTGCTAAACAGCGGTACCGTTGGGATAAATCCATGGTCCGGTTTCGAATGCGTAAGCATATAGATATTCTAAAGCCCAATGCAAATTTTCGACTGTCGACTTTTTTTTCGGTGGCGGAAAATATTCTGTTTAACTTGTTCTTCGATATAAAGTGGATTGTTTATTTTATCTTTATGTTGTTAACGAGTACTGAAAACCTTGGTTACATCCTAATTATTAACTATTTTCTTTATTTTCTCGCCAATTGCATTCAATACTTCGTGGCAATGGCAATTGTTGGCGAAGAACAACAAAGGCGAGATGGTTTGCTGGCGTTATTTCTACCGTTGATGCCATTTTATACAGGTGTTTATTTGCGGATTATTCGAACCTATTCGTACCTAATGGAATTACTACATAAAACGTCTTTTGATGATGCATGGAATCCGTGGAAAGTATCAAAAATTGCAAAACGTGAGAATTTGTAATGACTGGATTAACGTACTTTTTCTGGCATCTGAATTTCTAACCTTTAAATCAAGAAAACGTCTTTTCGCAACAGCAAAAAGACGCTCCTTATTTTATCTGTTTTGCTAAAAAGCGTATGTAGCAGAAAACTGCAAGCGGCTCATATCACCATCAGCCCCACTTTCTAACTCGCGCTTAGCATAGGCGTATTCTGCGCCAAACGTGAGTTCTTTGCTGGGAGAATATAAAATATTCGTTCGTGCGCTATAAGTTTGTTTCGTCGCAGATAATCCGGTTAATGCGGTATCATTGTCCGCACTGAATATTGAGTATGTAAAGTTGCTTCTCCATTGTGGGTTCCAAAAGTGTCTGTATGCGATGCTAAAACCACTGGAGTTTATTGTTTCGAGCGTATTGTCTGCGGTTAATACTGCTGCATCTGCGGTGTTAAGAGCGATATAGCGGCCTAAACCTCGTCCAATGTTAGCCATGATTCTTAAATCGTCCTGCCCTAGGTTAATTTTGGCTGTTAGGCTTAATCCAGCGCTGGTTGCTGAGGTGTCGATATCAGCTCCATTTTGTTTGTTTACATAGCTTAATTTGCGTACTAACCCTGCAACTGCAAAGTGCCCCCAATCTCCCTTAAATGTGTATCTAGCGGCTAAATCAGGAATGTAGTTATCGTCTGTGACTATGCGGCTGCCACCTCCAAAAGGTGTTACTGTGGTTTCTGGATTCTCAACTGAGATTTCAAAGTTGCCAGTTGTGTATTTGAGCATTGTTTGCCTAACGAATATGCTGCCATCTGTGGCGCCGATAAAATCGAGGGTTTCGGGCAATGACTTAACATCTAAAAACGTGGTCCATGTTTGCCCAATCAACCAGTTATTATATTTAATAAATGCATGTCTAATTCTGGGTTCATACGAGTTACTAACACGCTCGTTACCGTTAGGTGTGGTTTGGAAGTCAAATTCTAATACACCACTGATTTTACCGCCATTTTCAAGATCAGTGTTGGTGGTAAAGCGAAATCGAGATTGTTTTATATGCGCGTCAAACTGGGCTGATTCTTTTTCACCACCAACAGGCGTTAGGCTGGGTAAATAGAAATCTCTACCGATACTGCCAGAGGCTAATGTACCATCACTGTAACTACTAAGCATGGCATCGGCTTTTACATATCCGCTAAACTGGAGGTTAGTCTTATCAACAAGATTGGCATTTGCTAGAGAGCCATTTAAAGCACCTAGGGCTAAGATAATGGCTGCTGTCTTTTTCGTTTTCATGGTTTTTCCTAAGGCAGTTTTTACACTTCCAACTGTGCACTAAGAAAAACGTTTTACATATTAGCGGATGGTCTGTCAGACTTAAGTCGTATAAGAAAAGCGCCTTTATTTACAGATTAGACGCGTTAAAAAACATCTAATGCGACCAAAGTTTGTCATGGTAAGACCAAAGTCGCATACCACAGATTAAATTTCACGTTACAGTATGGGCAATAGCCAAATATTGCGTTGGAGAGCACGATGACAGACACACTTTACCCAGTACCTGATTCAGCAAAGGTAGATTCTCACTTAAATCCTAAGTTGCATGATCAAATGTATCAGCAATCGCTTGAATCAGCCGAACAGTTTTGGCAGGAGCAAGCGAAAACACTCGACTGGTTTACATTTCCGAGCAAAATCAAAAATACCTCTTTTGCCAAAGATAATGTTTCTATTAAATGGTATGAAGATGGCGAACTTAACGTTAGTTACAACTGCATCGACCGCCACTTACCTGAAAAAGCAAATGATGTCGCCATTGTTTGGGAAGGTGACTCGCCTGAAATAGACAGTAAAGTCACCTATCAAGAATTGCATGATCAAGTTTGTCGTCTTGCTAATGGGATGAAAAAGTTAGGCATTCAAAAAGGCGACCGAGTCGCGATATATATGCCCATGGTACCTGAAGCGGCGGTTGCCATGTTGGCCTGTACGCGGATTGGCGCAATTCATTCTATTATTTTCGGTGGCTTTTCTCCCAACGCTATTGCCGACCGCATCAATGATTCTGATGCAAAATTAGTCATAACCGCAGATGAAGGCAGACGTGGTGGAAATTGCGTTCCATTGAAAGTGAATGTAGACGACGCATTAAAAGATAATCGTTGCCCAACCATTGAAAACGTTATTGTACTTAAGAATACCGGTAATCCAGTAAAGTTTGGTGATAAAGACGTATGGTGGGATGAATTAGCTTCACAATGTGAACCTCATTGCGAGCCAACGGTGATGAATGCCGAAGATCCGTTATTTATTTTGTATACATCCGGTTCCACCGGCACGCCAAAAGGTGTTGTGCATACCACTGGTGGCTATTTAGTCTATGCCGCCATGACTCACAAATATGTGTTTGACTATCAAGATGGTGAAATTTATTGGTGTGCAGCCGATGTAGGTTGGATCACTGGACATACATATATCGTTTATGGGCCACTTGCTAATGGTGCGACTACACTCATGTTTGAGGGGGTTCCAACGTACCCTGATGTGCGTCGAATCTGCCAAATCGTCGATAAACACAAGGTCAATATTCTTTATACCGCGCCCACTGCTATCCGAGCACTTATGGCGCAAGGGCAATTTGCGGCCGAAGGCACACACGGAGATTCGTTGCGAATTCTAGGCTCAGTTGGCGAACCTATCAATCCGGAGGCATGGCATTGGTATTATGAAACTATTGGTCGTAGCAAATGCCAGATTGTTGATACATGGTGGCAAACCGAAACGGGTGGTGTAATGATGACACCGCTTCCTAGTATTACCGCGTTAAAACCTGGAGCTGCTTCTATTCCGTTTTTTGGTATTCAACCAACACTTGTCGATGGAGAAGGTAGCGAATTAAGTGGTGCCGCCGAAGGCAACTTAATTATCAAAGACAGCTGGCCTGCTCAGGCCCGAACCGTATATGGCGATCACGAACGTTTTGTACAAACCTATTTTAGTACCTACGATAACGCTTATTTCACCGGAGACGGCTGTCGTCGCGATGAAGATGGATATTATTGGATTACAGGCAGAGTAGATGATGTGCTAAATGTTTCAGGGCATCGTTTGGGGACTGCTGAAATTGAAAGTGCATTAGTGTCTCATCCTGCGATTGCTGAAGCGGCTGTAGTGGGCTACCCACACGATATCAAGGGACAAGGAATTTACGTTTATGTCACGCCTGTTAAGGGCACTGAAGTTACTGATGAATTAACTGCAGAAGTAAGAAAATGGGTACGCACTGAATTAAGCCCAATTGCGGTGCCAGATTTAATGCAATGGACTAACGGGTTGCCCAAAACTCGTTCAGGCAAAATTATGCGCCGTATTCTTCGCAAAATTGCGGCAAATGAGCATGAACAATTAGGTGACACTTCAACCCTCGCGGATCCTAGTGTTGTTGAAAGTTTAATTGAACTCAGATTAAATCGTTAAGTTGATATTAAAATAAAGGGCAATTTTGCCCTTTATTTGATTTAGCACAATGTAATTTGTTGATTTATAGGTATTGTGCTGATTCAATTAAAACAACTTTGAGACACACTGATAACGTTATGTTTACTTTATTGATAGCTGATGATCACCCACTTTATCGCGATGCTTTGCGTTTTGCATTGAACCTCTCTGACCATCAATTAACTATTTTAGAAGCCAGTGATCTAAATCAAACCTTAGATTTAGTACAAAACAACGATATCGATTTATTACTATTAGATTTACATATGCCAGGCAGTAACGATTTATTTGGCTTGATCCACATACGTAAACTCTATCCAGATCTGCCTGTTGCTGTGATCTCTGGTTTAGAAGATAAAAATATTGTATCTAAAGTGATAAACACAGGTGCAATGGGTTTTATACCCAAAACAACAGGTTCAGAAAGTATAGCCAAAGCAGTAGAAACCATTCTCGACGGTGACACTTGGGTGCCAGAATCCCTCGCCAATGATATTGACGAAGCAGATAATGAATTTGCAGCACTGGCTGAAAAGGTGTCCAGTTTGACTACTGCTCAATATAAAGTGTTGTGTTTTATGCGTGACGGGCTATTGAATAAACAAATTGGTTTTGAATTAGATATTGCTGAAGCGACAGTGAAGGCACACGTTACTGCGGTATTCAAAAAACTTGGGATCAACAACCGAACCCAAGCCGTATTGATCGCATCACAACTGCAATTAACCCCGCCAGCGCCAGAATTATGTCATAAATAAGCGTGATATATTTCAGCGCGATAAGTGCGTACGATTAGACAAATAGTAATAGTCGCGAAATTTAAATTAATTCCTACTACAATGGCTTGTCTTTACGATTCTGAGTGCTTCAATGTCTGCAAAACCAACAAATAAACGCGTTTACACCGTTGATTTAATGCGCTTTTCAGCGATTGTTTTAATGGTTATTTTTCATTTCATTTATGATCTTAAGTTTTTTGGTTGGGTACCGTCGGAGATCCCGGATGGGGCAGGGTGGCGCGAATTTCGGTATGTGATCTTAACCTTGTTCTTTTTGTGTGTTGGGTTTTCACTCGCCGCTGTACATGGTGGCAAATTCAAGAAAAAGCACTTTGTGAAACGCTTGATACAATTGATCCTCGCTTCTGCGGCTGTAACACTTTCGTCATTAATAATGGCCCCACAGAACTGGATATTTTTTGGGGTGTTACATTTTATCGCTGTGGCGAGTTTGTTATGCGTAGGGTTTTCGGGATTTCCTAAAACCGCTTTAATTGTCGGGATAGCCATCATCGTCGTATACAATTTAGGGTGGGTTTCAGGAGTTTGGCCGTTTCAGCCAATCCGCCATCTATTACCCGGTTATACCAATGATTATGTGGGCCTGTTCCCGTGGACTGGTGTTGTGCTGATAGGTATCTGGTTAGCTTATCAAGCGTGGTTTTTAAATGATCCAGCAAAATCTTTTCCACGCAGTAAAATCGTGTTGTTTGCCAGTAAACACAGTTTAATTATTTATCTGATTCATCAGCCCATTTTGTTTGCTATTTTTGGGGCAATTAGCTGGTCTTTGAGTGTCTAAAACTATTCAGCAGTGCTCGTAATTTTGCTGGCTTGACAGGTTTGCCTAAGTAGCCAATACCTTGCTTTTTGCACAAATCAACGATTTCATCCTGCTGATTGGCTGTCACCAACACCGCTGGAATATGACTTCCATACTTGGCACGCAATTGTGCTATTACTTCAATGCCATTCGCTTTGTTAGTCAAATGATAGTCTACCAATAATACATCAGGAATTAATTCACCTAGGTTATTTTGGGCTTGTTCAAGATCCAATGCGGTAATTGTGTTTACCTGCCATTTAGTTAAAACAGTCTTCATAGCGTCTAGGTTTTCATATTTATCATCGATGCAAAGTACCTGCATACCTTGCAATCCCGTGATATTGGATTGTGTGCTATCCACGAGCGTGATGTGCGAATTGCCTTGTGGTATTTCAAAACTAAAACAACTGCCTTTATTTGTTTTGGAACGCACGTCAACGTTAATCCCTAGTTTTGCTGACATGCGATTTACCACACCTAAGCCTAAACCTACGCCATGTTGCGGGCTACCATCAACGCGATAGAAATCATTAAATATTTTATTTTTTTCAAGCTCTGATATGCCTATTCCTGTATCCCATACTTGAATCAAAATACGGTCTTTACGCTTTCTGGCAGCTAACAATATTTTACCTTCTTTTGTGTATTTCACTGCATTTGATAGCAAGTTTTGCACAATTCGATACAAATGTGTTTTGTCAGTATTAACCCAATAAGCTGGGATTCTACTGTGCAATTGCAAGCCTTTTTGTTGCGCTTTCATAGCAAATTCATCAACCAATGAACTTAAAAGGTTAGGCAAGAGTACATCTTCAATGGTGAGTTTCATCTCACCCTGGTCGAGTCTGGCAATATCCAATAGTGTGGCAATCAGTGTCTCACTTGAATTCACGCTATCGCTCAACTTATTTAAGATTTCCGTGGCTTCGTTGTTCATCTCAATTTCATTTAACGCCGACAAATACAGTTTTGCTGCATTTAACGGTTGTAAGACGTCATGACTGGCTAACGCGAGAAAGCGAGTTTTACTGGCATTCGCTTCTTCCGCTGCTTTGCGTGCTTGCACTAAATCTTTTTCTAACTGTGCTCTGCGTTCAATTTCGCCGCGCAACTCCGCATTGATTGCTTGTACTTCTTCTCCTCTTTTTTCTATGCGTCGTTCCAAGTTTATTTTCGATTCTTGTAATGCCTTTTGAATTTCAATATGCGTGGTAATGTCATTGAAGCTAGTAACAAAACCGCCCCCTGGTAGTGGGTTGCCGACCATTTCGATCATCTTGCCATCGCTACGTTGACGAATAAATTTGTGTGGATTTCCTGCTTTTAAATGGTCAACTCGCTTTTGTACTAACGCTTCAATTTCGCCCACACCGCACTCTCCACGCTGAGCGTTATAGCGCACTAATTCTTCAATGGGCGTCCCCACACTTACAAGTCCTGCCGGGTAATTAAACAGTTCAAGGTAGCGTTTATTCCATGCGACTAGATTTAGATTTTTATCTATCACGCTAATACCTTGGTCTAAACTCTCGATGGAGGTAAATAGGGCGGTCGTGTTAAATTGAATTGCTTGAGTGGTATCGTCAAAAAAGTTAACTACCTCTTCAAAACCGAGCTTTTTACCACCCAAAGCACTGTCTACTAAAGCTTTAGCACTGGATGCGCCTAATGCTCCACCTAATGCTCGTTCACAGTATTGCAAAAATTCGTTGTCAGGTGACTGATGATCTTGAAGTTTCACGTTCGCGCGGTTTTCAAAATCCTGCATCAACACGTCGACTCGAGATTGACCTAAAAATGTGGACAATAACGTGGAAAGATCACCAATCGTAGCTTTGCGTTGTTTTTTGGAATCTTGTAAATGTTCTTCACGCGGCGACACAAATGCCTGTGATTGAATTCGGTCAACTAAACGATCTTGAGCGAAATAAGAAAACAATACATAGCAGCTGGTATTTGCAGCTAAACTAATCATTGCGGCGATGCTGATTACTTCAGATTGCAATTGGGCTGGATTGACTTCATTTAACATCGGGAACATAAGCCACATTACCCAGCTTAAAAAGCCTGCTAGCAATCCCGCATAAACCCCATGTGCGTGTCCTTTTTTCCAATACAATCCGCCTACAATGGCCGGTAACAGCTGAATAACTAACGAAAATGCCACCAAGCCAATAGAAAGTAACGATCGGCTGCCAGTCATCTGTTGATGATAAAAATAGGCTAGCGCAAGCAGTATTGCGATGACACTTCGTCGCACGATCAATATGGTTTTTGCGTAATCAACAGATTCAGCTTTAGGTGATTGCCGAGACAGCAATTTTGGCATAATGACATCATTGGTCACCATCGTGCTTAAGGTCAAAGTTGCAATAATAATCATCGCCATCGCAGCAGATAAACCACCTACAAAAACCAAGATTTTCACCGCTAAAGAATCTGACAAAATGGCTAAGCTCAATACATAGGTGTCTGGTTCTTGCGCACCAATGAGTGTTTGTCCCGCAGCAGCGATTAAGGGTATTACTGCTGCAGTTAAGACTAAATAAAGTGGGAATAGCACTCTAGCTGTTTTTAAATGACTCAATTTTAAGTTATCGACAACGGCAACATGGAATTGTCGTGGTAAGCAAATGATGGCTGCGGCTGCCATTAATGTTTGTGCAAAAAAAGGCAAAGTCTGGAATTGTGATGAAGAGTTGAATTTGGATAAAGCAACACTAAATTCTTGCGGGTTTTCAACCACTGCCCAAACGTACCCAAGCGCCGCAATCACAATTAATGCAATGAGTTTGATGCTGGATTCAAACGCAATAGCAAGCATCAACCCGCGTCGATACTCAGTTACATCTGAATGTTGCGTGCCAAAATAGATAGCAAAAAACGCAATAAAAACTGAAGCAATTAATACGATAACTTCGCTATGTTGTTGCTCCGTTACCAATTGGAAAGCTGAGCCAATTGCTTTTAATTGCAGTGCCATGTAGGGAATGGTGGCTAATAAGGCAATAAAGGTAACTAATAAAGCAACGGTTTGGCGTTTGCCGTAGCGAGATGAGATAAAGTCGGCAATGGTGGTAATATTTTGTCGTTTGCTAACCAACACTAATTTATAAATGAAGCGATAACCAAAGATATAAACCAGAATTGGACCAAGTAAAATCGCTAGATATTGCCATTGGTTACGAGATGCTTCGCCCACCATGCCAAAAAATGTCCAAGCTGAACAATAGATAGCCAACGCGAGCGAGTATATGATTGGGTGCGAAGTAATTGCGCGTGCGACCGGCGTATTTCTGTCACCCCAGCGTGCTATCCAAAACAACCCGGTCAAATAGACCAAGGCCAACAAAACCCAACCCAATGTCATCCGCAGTGTTACCTAAATGCTTTCATCTTATTTAATCAAGTTGGCACAATTTAGCATACTTTTTTAAATTAAAATGAAGGACTACGACCATAGTCTCATTTCACTACTTGCCATACACAGATAGATTAGAAAACGTTCGGAATGACGGTCATTCCATTTTGACTTTGTACAAGCTTTGGTGGGCATCAGTTTTATGCGCATGTGTCATTCCAGAGTGGTTTGCAAGATTATAAGCATAAGGAAACGAGCATGGCGTTTAAAACAGAAGAAGACAAAAAAGCCTATTGGCGAGATAACCTCTCGTTAATGTTAAAACTGCTAATCGTGTGGTTTGTTGTGTCATTTGGATGCGGCATTTTATTTGTAGACGTACTTAACGAGGTACGTTTCTTTGGGTTCAAACTTGGGTTTTGGTTTGCACAGCAAGGAGCGATTTACGTATTTGTGGCGTTGATTTTTGTCTACGTTCGTCAAATGAATATTTTAGATAAACGCTATGGCGTAGACGAAGAGTAGGAGAGTAAAAATGGACGTACAAATTTTAACATTTATCATTGTTGGTGCATCGTTTTTACTTTATATCGGTATTGCCATCTGGGCCAGAGCGGGTTCGACAAACGAGTTTTATGTGGCCGGCGGTGGTGTACACCCCATTGCTAATGGCATGGCCACAGCGGCAGATTGGATGTCGGCTGCATCGTTTATATCGATGGCCGGACTTATCTCATTTATGGGTTATGACGGTGCAGTCTATTTACTCGGTTGGACTGGTGGTTATGTGCTTTTGGCCCTGTGTTTAGCGCCTTATTTACGTAAGTTTGGTAAGTTTACAGTGCCAGATTTTATCGGTGATCGATATTACTCACAGACAGCCAGAACGGTGGCAGTTCTTTGTGCCATTTTTGTCTGCTTTACCTATGTTGCAGGGCAAATGCGCGGAGTCGGTGTGGTATTTAGTCGCTTCCTAGAGGTGGATATTGTCTCTGGTGTGGTAATCGGCATGGCTATCGTTTTTTTCTATACCGTGTTGGGCGGTATGAAAGGCATTACTTATACGCAAGTAGCCCAATATTGCGTACTAATTTTTGCATACTTAGTTCCCACTATATTTATCTCCATCATAGTAACCGGGCATTTCTTACCACAAACTGGTTTTGGAGCTACCTTAGCCGATGGCTCTGGCGTATACATGCTCGATAAGTTAGACGGTCTCTCCTTAGAGTTAGGTTTTAATGAATACACATCGGGTACCAAAAGTATGATTGATGTGTTCTGTATTACCGCTGCGTTAATGGTCGGTACTGCCGGATTACCGCACGTGATTGTACGCTTTTTCACCGTCCCTAAAGTGCGTGATGCTCGTTATAGTGCTGGTTGGGCATTAGCATTCATTGCCATCCTATATACCACGGCACCTTCGTTGGCTTCGTTTGGTCGAGTTAACATGATCGAAACCATTAATGGCACGGATCAAATGGGCACCAATTATAGTGACGCACCAAGCTGGATCACAAATTGGGAAAAAACTGGCTTAATTACTTGGGACGATAAAAACAACGATGGCAAAATGTTTTACTCAGGTGATGAGCGCAACGAAATGAATGTTGACCGAGATATTATGGTCATGGCGAATCCCGAAATCGCCAATTTGCCAGCTTGGGTAATTGCGTTAGTCGCGGCAGGTGGTGTTGCGGCTGCATTGTCAACATCTGCAGGGTTACTGTTAGTTATCTCTACGTCCGTTTCACATGATTTATTGAAACGAAATTTAATGCCAAATATTACCGACAGGAAAGAATTGTTTTACGCAAGACTTGCCGCCGGAGTGGCAATTTGTATAGCGGGGTACTTTGGCATTAACCCTCCCGGATTCGTGGCGCAAGTGGTCGCATTTGCGTTCGGTTTGGCCGCTTCATCCTTTTTCCCTGCCATCATTATGGGAATATTTATGAAGCGAATGAATGACAAAGGCGCGATTGCAGGGATGTTAGCCGGGATTACTTTCACTACCGTGTATATCATTTACTTTAAGTTTGTGAATCCTGCTGCCAATATACCGGAAAACTGGTTATTCGATATCTCCCCAGAGGGTATCGGTACGATTGGCATGCTAGTGAACTTTGCCGTGGCCTTGGTAGTGATGAAATTTACCGGTGAGTCACCTGAAGAGATTCAGCAACTTGTCGAAGATATTCGATATCCAAAAGGAGCTGGCGAAGCGTCTGCTCACTAAGTTAAACGGGTATTCCACAATATTAATTCAGCCCGACGTAAATCGGGCTTTTTTGTTTTAATGGAAATGTTTGTCTTAATCAAAAGATAGGAAAGTGGCGTGACTAACATACCTCAACAATCGCTGGATTTTCTTAAAACTTCTGCGCCGTTTGATCAACTCAGCACAGACAAGCTATTCGCTTTGGCAAAACACATTACGGTTGCATATTTAACCCAAGAAAATGCCAAAGAAATACTCGACGATAGAGTAAATAGCTTGTTTTTGATTAGCAGTGGTCAATTCAGTGTTAAGGATTCCAATGAAGCACAACGCAACTTAAGCGAAGGGGATTTTTTTGGCATTGGTAACTTGCTGAACAAATTGCATCTTCCAATCGACATAAATGTTGATAGTGCCGGATTGGTTTATTGTATTCCGGCAAGCCAATTTGAAGTTTTATGTAATGAATATCCACAGGTCACTAAGTTTTTCGAGAACTACCATGCGGATCAATTGCACAACGACGCAGTGTCAGACTCCAAGTCAATGTGGTTATATAAACCTATCCGTGAAGTTATTTCAGACAAGGTGGTGAGTAGTTTATCGGACACGTCAATCTTACATGCTACACAAAAGATGTCGGATGCGGGTGTTTCGTCATTGCTGATTACTGAAGCTAATAAGCTAGTGGGTATTCTGACCGATAGAGACATCAGAAATAGGGTGGTTTCACAAGAAGTAAGTGTTCACTTGCCTGTGGCTGAAGTTATGACAAAAGAGCCATGCAAAATCACCGAAAACAGAACCTTGTTTGATGCTTTGTGCATGATGACTGAAAACAATATTCACCACTTGCCTGTGGTAGACCGCATCACTCAAACTCCCTTAGGCATGTTGACTTCCAGCGATATGATTCGTCATCAACGAGGAAACGTTTTATTTCTAATTGATGAATTAGCGAAAGCAAAGAGCCTTTATGAATTGACTCGGTTAAGTTGGCAACTTCCTCATTATTTTGCGAAGCATGCCAAACGTCTTGGCGATTTTGATGTGGCTGGAAAAGTATTATCGCAAGCGACCGATATCATGACACGTAAATTGCTGACATTTTATCAACAGCTGCACGGTAATCCGCCTTTTGATTTTTGTTGGCTAGTATATGGCTCGCAAGCTCGCGAAGATCAAAATATGGGTTCGGATCAAGACAATGGTTTGTTATTGGCTCAACGTCCTAACCAACAACAAGATGAATACTTCGCGAGTATGTCCAAATACGTTTGCGAAGGCCTGGGAAAGTGCGGCATAAAACTATGTGATGGTAATATTATGGCATCAAATAAGGATTTACGAGTAAGTCTTGATGATGCGATTAAAGAATCCGAAAAGTGGGTAAGCCAACCTACTTTAGATGCCATACTACATTTCAATATCTTCTTAGATGTGCGTGCTGTGGCGGGTAATAAAACGTTATTTTCTAAACTTCAATCGGCGCGAAAACCATTATTAAAGCAGCCAATATTTTTAGCCGCATTGGCAAGACATGCAGCTGAAAGCACAGTGCCACTATCGGTATTTCAAAAATTTGTATTTAAAAAAGGTCATCAGCCTGAAGACTGTATTGATTTAAAAGTGAATGCGATAGCGATTATTAATAATCTGGTACGTATTTACGCCCTTGAAAAAGGGCTAGAGATGCCATCAACTTTGGGACGGTTGGAAAATTTAAAAGCAGATTCTCAACTCACACCAAGTGATTGTGACGACTTGCGTGATATTTGGTTATTTTTAAATCGTCTGAGATGGCGTCATCAGTTGCAAAATAATGTAACAAACAACAATGTTTCGGTAAGTGATTTATCCTCAATTCAGCGCCACCAATTAAAAGCAGCGTTTAAAACCATAAAACGAAGCCAGCAAGGCGTGTCGGTGAAATTTGCTGGTGGATTGAGTTGAAAGACGTAAAAGGATTATTTGCACATGTGGTTTAGGCTTAAGCAATTACTGTTTCCGAACGCTTTGATTCCTGAGCATTTTAAGCATAAGCATTGGCCGCAGATTCGGTTTTTGGCGATAGATTTAGAGCTTACATCGTTAGATGTAACAGACGCCAATATACTTTCAATAGGTTGGGTAGAAGGACAAGCAAACACCATTGCTCTAGAAAGCTGTTATTACAACGTTATTACCACCAATGCATCTTTAAACCAGAGCCCAATCATTCATGGACTAGTGGATGATCAAGTTGCTCAGGGTGAGCCGGTTCAAAATGCCTTACAGGCGCTGAAGTCTTTTGCTGAAACCCACGTATGGGTGTTTCATAATACCGATTTAGACATGTCAGTTTTAAATAAAGTGTTCACCAAGTTAGATATTTCATTACCAAAGGTTGTTACTTTGGACACTCTTCGTATTGCCCTTTATCAAATTCGTAAATCTGATAACGTACCTGCGCCAAACGCGGCCACGCTGACGTCTTGTCGACAGCGGCACAATCTGCCATTAGCGCCTGCACACAACGCGTTAGATGACGCGGTGGCAACAATGGAGTTAGCGTTTGCACAGTTGAATCAGTTGGATGCCAAGGGACAAGAACCTTTATCCGCGCTAACCTCGACTGGCGCACTTCGCGTATATGAGGCTTCCACAGAATAAATTGTAGTCTGGGCTTTAGCTCAGAAACCATGCTCGGCGTTTGTGCTGGAATAAATTCCAGCCTACAAGGCTAAATGTAGTCTGGGCTTTAGTCCAGAAACCATGCTTGGCGTTTGC
>NZ_BAEN01000062.1 GCF_000314975.1 Aliiglaciecola lipolytica E3 | reverse complement strand
ATGGTCTAAAGACCATGCTACAAATTTTGCTAGCTTTCAAAACGGCATTGTAGGCGGTGGCTTCAGCCCCGTGTTACTAATTTGAAATCCATGGTCTAAAGACCATGCTACAAATTATGGTAGTTTCAAAACGCCATTGTAGGCGGTGGCTTTAGACCCGTGTTACTAATTTGAAATCCATGGTCTAAAGACCATGCTACAGGGGCTGGTGTTTTGGCCCACTCCATAGGATAAATCCCATGCTATTGGGGGGCGGGCGCTTTTCGGTAATATTCGAAAATGATTGTAACCAACATAACCCATATCGTGCCAGACGATATACCTGCGATCACATCGGTTGGATAATGCACACCGAGATAAATACGTGAAATTCCCACTAGAAAGATAATGAACGACATAACAATGTAGATAAGCAATTCGAATGGCCAGCGTTTCACTTCAATTGTTAAAATATACGCAATGGCAAGATAAATAGCGGCGGCTGTAAATGCATGCCCGCTCGGAAAGGACAGCCCTGGCATATAATCGAGTAGCCAATCTGTCTGTGGTGGACGCTCTCTGTCAAAAAAGAGCTTTAGAGCAGAAACAATAAGTGGTATGCCGCCACTCACTATGAGTAAATATATAAAATATCTGAAGCGGCGATAAATAAGCAATACCAAGCCAGAGAACAACGCCAAAATGGTCACTACACTAATAGAGCCCAATGATGTTAAGTCTCGCATGGCTGCCGTAACATTATCGCTCTTTATTTGCCTGACATCACTAAGCACCCTTGCGTCAAATTGTTCAAATTCATAATCCCCTTCAATAGGATCTAAGAATACGTCGTCGACCATTTCTTCTAGCACGTTACCCGCAACCGCTAAGAGCATGAAAAATACTACTAGCCGGATCGTCTTAGGGGTGAGGTATTTTGAAAATTTGATATTCATAGATTCGCTCTTTTCATCTATCAATCTAGATACTCATAAAGTTAAACGGTGAACGCACTAACGACTTAGGTAGAAGCTGATATCGGCTAAATGCATCGAACGTACCTGCAACTAGCTACGCTATAAGCTTGAACAAAAATGGTCAAGTCATTTTGGCTAGGGGTTTATGTCGTGATGATATGGATTTTCTGATTTACTTGTTGAGCTTCTCTAACTGACCTAATCCACTGTGGTACTCACGGTTAAACTAATCGGAAAATGGTCCGAGCTATGAATATGCGTATGTACTTGTGCTTCGACGACTTTCAAGCCACGACAATAAATATGATCTAGATGTCGGAAAAAGTGGTTTAGCCTTGTTTTACGGGTCAATACGACTTCTTCTAACGCAAAGGTTCTTGCTATCGCACAAAAGTAGTTAGATCGTTTGGTGTTCCAAGTGTTGAAATCTCCAGCTAATAAAACAGGCCCGTCGTGATTTTCTAACGTTTCAAATATTTGGTCTAGGTGCGCTTTAAATTTTTTAAAAGATACGAAATTAATCAGGTGGGAGTTAACCACCAACAAGGACTGCTTCTGTCCATTTAGCGGAAACGCGGTTGCTAGCAACATCTTTTTTGTTTTAGTAAAAGGTTCGCTGTGTTCTGAAGCACTGAAATAATGTTTGCTCGCAGCGACAACTGACCCGGTTTTTACTCCTGTTTCAATGTTACTAGGAAGGTGCTTAAAGCTGCGCGCCATGATCCACTGATATTGTTTTGACTGGGTAAAATACCTATCGAAAGGAGAGTTAAGAACCGCTTCCTGTAAAAGAATTAAATCTTTGCTATGGATGAGCCGTTCAAAATCATCTTGCCAACCTAGACGTTTGCATTTAAACACGTTCCAAAGCAGTACCTCAATGTGGGGCCCTAAGTCTTGTTTTGGGGCGTTACCCATAATTTTCAGCGCTTCAATCGCATTATATCGCTTTTTAAACATGACAATATTGCCCTATGATTGCGTTACTACAGAAATTGCACTTTATTCAAGTCACTTCAAAAAGAACGTTTATTTATCGCTAGTTAATAGGGGTAGCAATTTATATATTATAGATATGGCGACATTAAGCGAACCAAATTGTTTCGAACTTTTTTATAGAATGGAACGTTTTCTAAGTCTTTCATATTAACACGAGTCGCGTTTTGTTTTTTTGAATGGAAAAATTTAGTTAAATTCTCATTGAGTTCAGAATCAAAACATTCGAGATTAATTTCGAAGTTGAGATCTAAACTTCGGGCATCCCAGTTAGTTGAACCGATAAACGACCAAGCTTCATCAATAATTGCTATTTTACTGTGATCAAAAGGCCTTTTGTTTTTATATATCTTTATTCCATGCTCCATAATTCTTGCGTAATTGGCTTCCATAACCCAGTTTAGAACAACAAAATCACTTTTTTCAGGTACTATAATTTCAATTGAAACACCGCGCAAAGCAGCAGCGTGCAAGCAGGTGAGCAGGGTATGGTCAGGCACGAAATAGGGTGTCATTATTTTTACGCTCTTTTGCGCGCAGCCTAATGCACTAATTAACACCCATCGTATTTTTCTATGGTTTTCATCAGGTCCGTCTTGTACAACTCGTGATACTACGCAGTGGTCAGGAGCGTGCTCTTTTGAATTTGCAACGTAAGAAGGAAATTCGATTAATTCTTCCGTGGCAAAAAACCAGTCTTCTTTAAAAACGTGACTGATTTGATCGATTACAGGACCTGTTACTTTAAAATGCACATCATCAATAGGGTGTTTCGCACGTTTGACTAGGTTGCGTTTACTTACGTTCATTCCGCCAATAAAGGCCACTTCTCCGTCTACGCAAAGTATTTTTCGGTGATTTCTAAGATTGATAAACCGAAAGCTGGTAAACGAAAATGTAGGTAAAAAACGGGCTGATTTTACGCCGGATTTTTTTAATGCTCTGTGGGATTTTCGCCAACTGTTCCCAATTCCGACGCCATCCAGTAAAACTTTGACTACGACTCCGCGCAATTGTGCTTCGCTTAACGCTTTAATGAATTTAATTCCCAATGAATCGTAATCAAAAATATAACTCGATAACACAACATAGGTATTTGCGTCTTCTACCGCGCGAATCATTTCAGGATAAGCTTCGTCACCATTAACAAGAGGCTCTATTTTGTTATTTGGCACATAGTTAACCGGATGAATTTTATAACCAGATATAACGGCAGAGTGCCAATTCTTAGGAATTTCATGGAACTCTACTGACTTTCCGTCAGGACGAAGTTTTTGCTTTCGAATTTGAGGGTGCTTTTTTTGCGCCGTTCGCTCAATACGATTAATCCCAAATAGCCAATAAAATAGGCTACCAACAAAGGGAGAGAATATCACCAAACCAATCCAGGCCAGTGATGTTCGTTCATTTTCCTTGTATAAGATTACATGTAACGAAGTTATAAAGGATAAGCTAAAATGAAAAACAATTACGATGGTTACTCTGTTAATTTGGAGCCAATTAATTAATTCTTCAAATAGATGCATACAAATCCAATTTAAATGTGCACAAACTATAAAGTGTGCATCAGCATTCACGACGGAAAAAAAGTGATAAACGAACTTTATAACAAAATAGTAACATTTCTAACAGAGACGTTTGGCAGCAATTTTATATTATTGATCGTCACAACTACCACAGTAGCTTCTTTGGCTTATTTTGTCGCCATTGGATACTTGATTACGCAAATGGACAAATATTATTTTGTGCGTAAAACAGCCACCGACTCTGATGACATGGACGAGTTGCAAATCGGAGCGACCAAAAAAAGCGTTGCCTTCGTACTTCAAATTGCAAAAATTGTGGTGGGTGTTTTTTTGATTGTGTTAGGCGTTTCGTTGTTAGTGTTACCCGGGCAAGGGTTAATCACAATTATAATTGGTGTGAGTTTGATCCCATTTCCTGGTAAGAGCCGGGTTGAACGTAATCTTCTTTCACGAAAATCAGTAAGAAAATCACTCAATTGGATACGAACTAAAGCCAAAAAAGAACCGTTTGTTTTTGATTAACCCAGACTTAATTCGAAGTATGCAGTCAAAAATGCAGGGCCTGCAAACATAGCAAGTCGTAACTTGATTAATCCCTAAATGCTGCCTATTCTGGCTCTACTTGATGGAACTTTTTTAAGGTGTTACATGAATAGATTCTTGCGCTTATCTGTAGGGATTTTGTTATCTCTATTATCTTATCAATCCCTAGCAAAAGATATTACAGTAGGCAGTGATGCGGAACTCAAAAAGGCAATTGCTCAGGCCAAAGCAGGCGATAATATTGTTTTAAAAGATGGTACATATCGCGATATTCAAATTGAGTTTTTTGCTGAGGGGACTAAAGAAAAGCCTATTGTTTTACGTGCGCAAACACCCGGAAATGTGTTTATTGAAGGCCAATCTAACTTGCAGCTTGGGGGAAGCTACCTTGTCGTTCAAGATTTACATTTCAGAAATGGTTACACCCCTTCAAAAGCGCTAATTCGCTTTAAAATTGATGATGATAAAATTGCTTTTCATTCTAAAGTAACCAACATTGTCATAGAGGAGTTTACGCAAGCCGATCGCGAGGTAACTGACCAATGGATTCAATTTTGGGGACAACATAACGAGCTGAGCCATAGTTATATTGCTGGCAAGTCAAACTTTGGACCGACGGTTATGGTGATGCTAAAAGGTAATCAGCATGTCAATAATCACCACCAGATTATTAATAACCATTTCGGACCTAGACCAAGAAAAGGTGGGCCTCATGGCGAAACTATGCAGATTGGTGACAGCAGTACTTCAATGACACCATCATACACCAATGTGGAAAACAACTATTTTGAACGCTGCAATGGTGAGGTGGAAATTATTTCCAGCAAATCTAATTTTAATTCGTTTAAAAATAATGTGTTCTTTGAGAGTGAAGGCTCTTTGGTGTTACGTCATGGCAACTACGCAACCATAGATGGCAACGTATTTATTGGTGATGGTGAGTCCAAATTTTACGGTGGAATTCGGGTTATCAATACTGGTCACTGGGTAACGAACAACTATTTTTACAAGTTAAAAGGAGAAGAATTTAGAGCGCCTATTGCGGTTATGAATGGCATTCCTAAAGCCCCGATGAACAGATATAACCAAGTCACCGATGCTGTCGTGGCATACAATACGTGGATTGATTCGCCTACACCTTGGTATTTCAGTGTGGGGTACAACGTTGACAATAGTGACGTTTTGCCTAAATCCGAGATACGTTCAGCCAGACCTGTGCGTACTATTTTTGCGAATAATCTGATATATAACGCCGAAACTGCTCACAAGCCCATTTTTAATTATGACAAAGTAGATGGGATCACGTTTAAGAACAATATTTCTAACCACGAAAATAAAAGTGAAGTCACCTCAGATGGCCTCACTAAGCAAGCGTTTAGTATGACGAAGGTATCTGACTATTTATATGTTCCCACAGAAAATCAATCGGATGTCTATCACGGATTTGATTTTGCTAAGATAAAAACAGACTTATTCGGTAACCCTCGTTCAGACAACAATAGCGTTGGTGCAACGGTTAACCCAGTGCCAGACAACGCTAGCTTAATTGATACCGCAAACTATGGGACATCGTGGTTTACTGCAAAACAGCCAATTAGCCAAGCAACCACCCATAAAGTTGCCACTACGGCTGAATTAATGTCTAAGTTAAAAGTTGCTGCTTCAGGAGATGTGATAGAACTCACCGCTGCAAACTATTCTGTTGATCAAGCGCTGAGTGTAGATAAAGAAATTACGCTTGTTTCAGCAAACAAAGCCAATAAATCAACCTTGAACTTCAGCTCTAATAAAACAGCATTTTTGATGCTGCCCAAGGGAAATTTAACCTTAGATAGTGTCATTATTAAAGGAAACCAACAACAGCATGGCTTCGCTACCTTAGATAAAAATATGTCCAAAGCTTATAACCTGACCCTTAAAAATGCAGAAGTGCGCGACTTTGATGCTGTGCTAAGCGTGTCTAAAGGTTCATTTGCCGACGCCATAACAGTTGAAGACTCCCTTATTCAGAACAATCAACATGGCTTTTTATTAAATCAAGAAACAAACGACAAAGGAGATTACAACGCTGAATTTGTCACGATTCGAAATACCACCTTTAAGCAAATAGCCGGCACTATCGTTGATTTTCATCGCGGTGGCTACGATGAATCAACCATTGGTGGAGTGTTAACGTTTTCAGGTAATACTGTGTCAGATTCAGGTAAATCATCAGCTGATAATATCCTGATCAAAAATCGGGGTATTGTTAACGTTGAACTCAGTAATAATCAATTTATTAATAATCCGGTGAAACTCATAGCGATTTTATGGGGAGAAAAAGGTCAGAAGCCAGTAAACAATGAGATTAAAAATTCAGGAAAAGTTGAGATAGTACAAAACCTGAAACTCAAACTAATGTATTAACCTGCAATATAACTTTCTACTTCTCAGTTCCCGCCCCTTGTCGGGAACTGAAAACCCTTTTTATGAACTGCATAGCGAATTAAATTAGTTGTCTGGCTTACTTAGTTTTTATCTATAACTGTTAGCTGAGGAACCGCGGTTTCATCAATCCATAAAATCGCATTCTGTTCATATTTCACCGCTAATTTAATGGCCGTACGTTTATCAACGTCGAATACCAAAAAACTCTTTTCGGCAGGCCAATCTCCGTGTTTGTCTGTTCCAACTCCGTCGATAAATGGCAACCCTAAACTTTGCAGATCTTGTTTTAGCGCAGCATGGCGAACAGAATTTTGCGATTCACAAAGAGCATGGCTAAAGGGATTGTCAGCGGTGATAAAAGCGGCTTGGCAGTACGACTTTACTTGCATTAAATCGTGCAAGGCTTCGCTGTACTCATCCACATGCATAACAAACTCCGGCTGTGCAAACACCACATACTCAGCGTTTTGATATGCTGTTAATAATGATTTATCGATAGTCATGTTTAGTTGGTGCCAATCCTTTTTTTAAATTATCTAAACAACCACTGCTTCACAGCATCCATGTTTTGAATAACTACTTGTTGTGCTCGAGGATCGGCAGCAATGACATTCATATCGATACGCATCATTTGTAATAGGTATTGTACTAAGGCACCGCGCACTTGAATTAACAAACTATTGTTGGTCATGCCATAGTCATTAGTCACCACTTCTTGTTGCGCTTCGGATAATCGCTGATCGGGAGTGAAAACTACATTCACTTTAGTCTGCCAGGCAATATCTTTGTCGATGGATTGTTTACTTTTTCCCAAAGGCTCAGGCGTACCGTAAAAGCGCGTTAATACAAAGTCGCGATAATCCTGATTCTTTTCGCAATAGGCTCTTACGTGCCAGCGCATACCAGAATGCACAATAGAGTGGGGCACGATAATTCGACCATCTTTGTCGGGAGTATTCACCGAGCGGTAATCCACCTCTAAACGCTGGTTGGTTCTACAGGCTTTCACCACTTGGCGCAAAACCTCAGGGCGCACTTGGTAATTGGGTAGCGGTAACATGTGGGTGTAGTCAAAGCCCAGCGTCATATCTTCAAATGTATTGATTAAATCATTGTTGCGATGAATAAGTTGTAAATACTCATCCACCTCTCCCAAAGTGACTTTTGGGTGAAATGTCGATGTAGGCTCATAGCCTTTTAATGACGAGTTATAGACTAGGTTGCCCGGCCCTATGTGGCGCCGATACTCTTTTAAGTCTTTAGATGCTTGTTGGCGGCCTATATCAAAATAAGCCACTAAATGCCCCGCGTTAAGTTTGCCTTCCCACAACGCCACAATTTCAATTAAGCGATAACGCTGGAGTAAGTCGTAACGAAAAGGCCAGTTAGATTTTTGCTTCATATGTGTCGCTATTGGCTACATTAGTTTATGCAATATCATCATAATGAATGTCGTTTAGCAAAATAAATTTAATCAACATGTGTACGATTTATATAGGGGTCGTTATCTTTATATTTTACATATTTGATTTAAATCAAGCGCTTATGGATTATCTGAATTAAGCTAAACCTGTCGACACCCATAACCCGCCTGAAAACTATACATGTTTATCTAAACAGTGATTTATCTGTCGATTTTTGCGGCATATGCTTAGTTCATGTTTTAACCAAAAGGAAAATAACATGACAATTTCTCAGCATGCAAAAAAGCGTTGTCAACAACGTGGCATTTCTCCTGATCTAGTTCTGTTGCTCAATGCATTGGGCATGGAAACGCAACAAAAGGGCAATACCTACGTGTTGGAACTAGACAAGCACACTCAGAAAGCCTTGTGCAAGAAATTGAAACGGTTATTAACCCAGGTGCAAAAAGACGTGTTCGTGGTGATTAGCGAAGATGATCATGTTATTACCACCGCGCACAAACACTAAAAGGATTTAATCATGACGCGATTTGCAGAGCCGGAGGTGATTTCCTGTACACACTGCCAGACTCGATATTTACGGCCCGTCTTGTTGTCATTCAATACAATGTGGCAAATACACTACTCCGATGGTGGCATTAAAAATGGCTTACAAAACACTGTCATTAATGAGTCTCGCTGCACCCACTGCCAAGGACTAATCAAAAATATTCAAAACCTGCCGGTAGTGGAAATATTGTCGGAACGACCGTTTTGGCGTAATTGGTTCGGAAAGTCCCATAAATATCTGTATTTGCCCGCACCATCATTTGATGTGTATTTTGAGTTTTTCGACAATGAAGTGACCGCGAACGCAAAGTTAAATTGGGCCGCCAAAGCACTTCAAGTGTTCAATCAAACGTACCGATTATTTGGTCATGAACGTCAAATTGAGAGTGAAATATCCGCTCAATATCACCAACTTATAAATTATATTTTGCAGCATTACACAGCCAATGCATCCGAAGAAATGACAATGTTGTGTGCAGATATTTATCGGCAGGTGGGAGATTTTGAAACCTCATTACACTTATATCAAAACGTAGACAGGAAACGATTCCAACATATCGTTGAGCCTGCAAGTAGTTGGTGCGAACAGCGTATTACCAGTTTAATGGAAGTTGATGGTCAAAAAAACACCACGCAATCGCATCATAGTAGTAGAGATGAAGTATGAAAAAGCAATATCAAGAATTGCTATTTAGTCCCTCCGATTTCGTTTGGAATGTTCAGTCGCCATTCGCCCCTTGGATGCAGCGTCTTTGCGTGGAAGTACCCGAAACCAAAAAACACCAAGACTCCCTTGATCCCTTGCTTGCTTATTCTGTGATAAGTATGTCAATAAAACGAATTAATGGAAAATAAGATGAAGGACTTTTCTCCGTCAGATCTAAAAACGATTTTACATTCTAAAAGGGCGAACCTTTACTATTTAGAATATTGTCGCGTTATGCAAAAAGACGGGCGGGTGCTTTATTTAACAGAGGCTAAAAAAGACAACCAATACTTTAATATCCCCATTGCGAACACAACTGTTTTATTGCTTGGAAACGGTACTTCTATAACTCAAGCAGCTATGCGAATGTTAGCACAAGCGGGCGTATTGGTTGGTTTTACAAGTGGTGGCGGCACACCATTATATATGGCAAATGAAGTTGAATGGATGACCCCGCAAAGTGAGTACCGTCCAACTGAATACATTCAAGGTTGGATGAGCTTTTGGTTTGACGATAAAAAAAGGTTAAATGTCGCTAAACAATTTCAAGCTTCACGTATTGATTATCTATCTAGAGTTTGGGGTAAAGACAAAGAGCTTAAAGCAGAAGGTTTTACTTTAGTTGATAGCAACATACAAAGTGCACTAGAAACTTTTGGTCAGCGCACAACAGATGCTAGTAAATCATCGGACTTATTGTTAACTGAAGCGCAGCTTACCAAAGTGCTTTATAAGTTTGCTGCAAATATTACGGGCACCTCCGACTTTAGTCGCCAACATCAAAGCACGGATAAAGCCAATGACTTTCTAAATCACGGAAATTACCTAGCTTACGGTTTAGCCGCTTGTACTTTATGGGTTTTGGGTATTCCTCATGGCTTTGCTGTAATGCATGGCAAAACTCGCCGTGGTGCATTGGTTTTTGATATCGCCGATTTAATCAAAGACGCAATAGTTTTACCTTGGGCATTCATCTGTGCAAAAGAAAATGCAACTGAACAAGAATTTCGTCAGCAGATCCTACAAAAGTTTACTGATCACAAAGCACTAGATTTTATGTTTGACCAAGTTAAAGCTGCCGCCTTGCAGGAAAAAAATCATTCTGAGGTAATCGACTTATGATGGTTACTTTTGTATCTCAATGCGAAAAAAATGCACTCAAGAAAACACGGCGAGTACTTGATGCTTTTGCAGATCGAATAGGCGACAACACTTGGCAAACTATCATCACTGAAGATGGGTTACTAACTGTTAAAAAAATGCTGCGGCAAACCGCTAGCAAAAGCACAGCGGTAAGTTGCCATTGGATCCGTTCAAGGGCACGAAGTCAGTTGTTGTGGGTGGTGGGGAACAGGCATAAATTTAATAGCGAAGGGATAGTGGCGGTTAATTATACCAAGTTAGATCTTGAGCATAAAGAATGGGAGAATGGTTGGGAATTAAATGAAGCTATTATGTTGGCGTCGAGTATTGCTGGTTTATTTCATGATTTTGGAAAAGCTAATGATTTATTTCAACAAAAGTTAGCCGGCACTACGAAATCAAAATCTGAACCATATCGTCATGAATGGGTATCGTTAAGATTATTTGAAGCCTTCATTAAAAATTTAACCGACCAAGAATGGTTAACAAAACTGGTAGAAATTAATCAGCAATCAAATGCTTCTCAAGCTGAAAATGAAATACACAAAATATTATTTAAGGATAACGGAAAACATCAAAACCCGTTCAACTCGTTTAGTGACAATACTCAGTTTGGAAAGTTAGTTGCTTGGTTGATTGTATCGCACCATCGTTTACCTTATCCGCAAATCAACCCTGTTAGATTAGATGAAGCTGAACATTGGTTAACAAAATGTTTTGATTGTCATTGGAATTCTAAAAATGCAGAAAATTTGGCTGATATAGAATCATCAGTAATTAACGCGAATTGGAATTTTGCTCATGGAACACCATTGTTGAGTAAAACATGGCAAAACAAAGCGAGTGAAATTTCCAAACGAGCATTGAGTTATCATAAATTGTCTGAAAAAACAGATTGGCTAAATCAACGTTTCGTTAGCCACTTATCAAGATTGTCACTCATGTTGGCTGATCATTATTATTCATCTCTTGACTTAAAGGATTCAAAGATGAAATGGCGTGATAATAGCTATCAAGCGAACGCCAATACGGATAGAAAAACAAATCAGTTAAAACAAAAATTAGATGAACATAATATTGGTGTTGCACATAACGCTTTTCTATTTGCTAAAAACCTTCCCGCTTTAAAATACACATTGCCAGCATTGGCGCAGCATAGGCTTTTTTCACAAAGCGCGAAAGACCGCAAATACCAATGGCAAGATAAAGCGTTTAAAGCGTCAAAAGAGTTTGCTAAAACCAGTGAAAAACACGGTTTTTTTGGTATTAACATGGCATCAACAGGCTGTGGTAAAACCATGGCAAATGCACGAATTATGTATGCCTTAGCGGATGAACGCGAAGGTTGTCGATTCTCAGTTGCTTTAGGTTTACGTACATTAACTTTGCAAACTGGTGATGCCTATCGAGATCTACTTAAATTAGGTGATGATGAACTTGCCGTCTTAATTGGTTCTAATGCCGTTAAATTACTACATCAGTTAAATAAAGATGACGAAATATCAGCAAAACCTGATCATGGTAGTGAGTCTGCGCAAGATTTTTTTGAACAATTATATGTCAGTTACGAAGGGCAAATTTACGACGGACGTTTAAAGCATTGGCTCAAAGGCAACCCTAAATTAGAGCAATTAATCAGTGCGCCTATTTTGGTTAGTACAATTGATCATTTAATGCCAGCTACAGAAAGTAAACGAGGGGGTAAACAAATTGCGCCTATGTTGCGGTTATTAACATCAGACTTAATTTTAGATGAACCCGATGATTTTGGTTTAGAAGACCTACCCGCATTATGCCGATTAGTTAATTGGGCTGGTATGTTAGGTTCACGGGTTTTATTATCATCGGCAACGTTACCACCGGCGCTTATAAGTGCTTTATACGACGCTTATGTTGCAGGTCGGAATCATTACAACCAAGCTAATTTTCCACACAATAACAATCAAGGTGTTGTTTGCGCTTGGTTTGATGAAAATAAAAGTGAAGTCGAATTAATAAAAAATAAAGAGGACTTCAAACAAAAAAACAACATGTTTGTCGAGTCACGTTTAAAAAAATTAACGGCTAACAGTAAAGTACTACGTATAGGTAAAATTGTTAATATAGAGTTGCCTATCACTAAAAATAGCGATTTAGCAGGTCAAAATATTGATGAGAAAAATCAGCAAGTCTATCGATGTGTGGCAGATACCATTCACCAACAAATTTATGAATTACATAACCAACACCATGTAACGCATAGCAGCGGCAAAAAAGTATCTATTGGTGTGGTTAGAATGGCTAACATTAATCCGATGATCTCTGTTGCTAAAATACTATTAGCTATGTCTCCAAGAGCCAACTATCAATTTAATTTTTGTATTTATCATTCACAGTTTCCCTTAGCGCTACGTTCTTACAAAGAATCTCGCTTAGATAAAACCTTAAATCGCTATGATGAACAAGCGCTTTGGCAACAACCAGAAATTGCCAAGGCATTAAAAGCTGACGACCTAAATAAAGTACCGGTAGACAATCATGTGTTTATTGTATTAGGCACATCAGTCGTGGAAGTTGGGCGCGACCATGATTACGATTGGGCAATTGCAGAGCCTAGTTCACTACGTTCAATTATACAGTTAGCGGGGCGTATACAACGGCATAGGCAAGCTCTACCTACCACCGCAAATTTGGTGGTACTTAACCAAAATATACGAGCATTAAAAGGTGAAAAAGTGGCTTATTGTAAGCCGGGTTTTGAAACCCCTGAGCTCCCCCTTAACAGTAAAGACCTGAATGAATTATTAACAACAGAGTTAGACAATATTTCTGCAATACCAAGAATCGTTGAGCCGAAAGAGATAAAAGCCGACGATTTTAAAAAATCACCAAAAGATAAGTATATTGCTAACGCTGCTAATTTATTTTCAATACAAGAACATAGGTCGCTACGAATAACATTAGATGTAATGGGAGCCGATTTAAAACACAAGGACTTTTATAACTCAATCAAACCTGCATCACTTTGGTGGAATGAAAGCCCCGCAATCGATTGGAGTGCTGAATTTATTCGTCAAACCGAATTTAGAAAATCACAAGCACAAGAAGAGTTTATTTTACGGTTAGAAGAAGGTGAAACATTAGCGTGGAGCCAAATTGACGATACCCGCTATCCGCCTGTGTATTTAGAACAAACCAATCGCTTTATGGATGAAAATAAAACGACTGAATTAGCCCAGGGTAATCATTGGTGGTTTCACCTAAGCGTTGAAGAAACATATCAAATTTTTGCAGATAAGTTAGATGAGAGCTTACAACAGGTAAGTGAAACCTTTGGTGTTATTGGTTTAAGAGAGCCAAGTAAAGATCAAGAATTAAATTGGCACTGGCACGAGCAGCTAGGTGTCTTTGATAATAAGTAAAAGGAAAAACGATGGAAGCAACATTAACTCAAGCGCTAGCTGATTATATAGAGCAGCGCAAACAAGCTAAGTTGGAACCTTTTCAAAAAGCACTGAATAAGGTGTTAGAAAAAAGTGAAAACGAAATAGAGATAGCGACAGCTAAAGCCGAATACGCAGAAAAATCGGCACCTATTGAAGAAAGTTATAAACCTGTAGTGTGGTTAACTGATGCAGCTAAGCGAGCGAAACAAATTAGTTTAGCGACTCATGCGGCAAAATTTACTCATAGTGATGCTAAAGCTAGCAGCATATTAGTAAGCCAACCATATACAGTTAGTCAAACTGTAAATAACCAATACCTTGTTACAGCAAGCATATCAAACAAAGCAATTGATGCTGTAGGTAATGCAGCAGCATTAGATATAGCGAAATTACTGAATATAACGGTAAATGGTGAAAGCCTGATCACGCAATTGCAACAAAATCATGCACAAGCGTTAAGTGCTTTTACGGATAATGAAGAATTATTACAAACTTGGGTAAATGGGTTTAAGTTAGCACTGGCCGACGAAAAGCTAAGCTCACATAGTTTAAGTAAACAGGTCTATTTTCCGGTTAAGTCAGAAAAGGATGGTTTTAGGTATCATTTATTATGCCCGCTATTTTCATCGGCATTGGCGCATAATTTACATAAAAAAGTCACAGGTACTCGTTTTGGTGATTCAAAAAATATTCGTGATGCCCGCAGATCAAATAAGTACGATGAACGAATCGATGTAAGTTTTCCAGATACTGCCGTACAAACCTTTGGCGGTTCAAAACCACAAAATATTTCACAACTAAATAGTGAACGTTATGGCCAGAATTTTCTATTAAATACAGCTCCTCCTACTTTTCAGGCACAAGTTAAGCCGCCTATCAATAATACCAGTTTATTTAACCGACAACTGACATTCAAAGTATCGGGGTACTTGCGTGACTTTAAAGCCTTTTTAAGCAATTTAAAGCCTGAAGAAAATAACTTTAAAGTTCGTTACAAGCGCGATTATCACTTTATTTTACCCATACTCGATCAACTAATGATCCACGCGGCCAATATTCAAACATTACCAACTGGCTGGGCAACTGAATCACATTGCAAACTAAAACAGGCCCATGCTTTATGGCTCGATGTTTATAACCCACATGAAAGTTTTCAACGTGAACGTGAAAAGCTTGACTGGCAAGCTGTGATAGCTGCTGATTTTGCCAGTTGGTTAATGAAACAATTAAAAAATGATGAGAAATATCGCTTGGGTGATATCGAACACGCTTATTTTTCTAAAGTTTGTTTGCACCAGTTAAAACGTTTTGAACATAACACACCAAAATTAGCGGAGGCGTAATCATGAGCCAATATTTATTACTCAAAAAAATATCGGTACAAAATGCCAATGCCATCGCTGGTTTAACTTATGGTTTTCCTGCTATAACTAATTTCTTGGGTTTTGCCCATGCATTATCACGTAAATTTCCTGAAACGTTAGCCGTTAATCTAGGCGGGCTCGCAGTAATAAGTCATAAAAATACGGTACACGCAAGGCAGCCTAAAGGTTGGGGCGACTATGTTTTTGCATTATCCCGCAACCCGTTAACTCACCAAGGCAAGACGGCACCCATTAATGAAGAGGGGCGCATGCATATGCAAGTATCTTTGTTGATTGAAGTAAATGGCTTGATTTCGGGCGATACAGAAACTAAAGAACAATTAATTGAGTATGTAAAACAAAACGTGCCAGAGTTACGTTTAGCAGGTGGTCAAATTACGCATATAGAAAGTATTGAGTTAACCCCGTTAAATGAAGAACAAAAAACATTACGAAAATTAATGCCGGGTTTTGCCTTGATTGATCGCAGTGATTATTTATCTGAGCATTTTCAACAGCACAAAGCGATAAATGATAATGTTTGTTTATTTGATGCATGGTGTGATTTTGCCCAGCTTAAATTTAAAGCTGAAAAAATAACAAGTGAAGATGAACAAGAAACCGAAGCTCTTGAAAGCGTAAATCAAAAAGCCAATTGGCATTATGTAGCAAAACCCCAAAGTGGCTATTTAGTGCCGATCAATACGGGGTATTGTGCAATCTCTCCAATTTATGAAGCTGGCGAAGTAAGCAATGTAAGAGATTCAACAGTTCCTACTGTCTTTGCTGAAAGTGCTTATAGCGTCGGTGAATGGAAAAGTCTACATAACATCAAAAATATTGAAATAACCCTTTGGCGTTATGAGCATCAATATCCTTGGTATGTCGCTAAAACAATCCCTTTCGAAGACGAAATTATTGAACCTGATAGTTCTGAAGCAATGCCTTATTAATTAATGTGTAACAAGAAAATTAACAAAAATATTTTATCAATGGAGTAATAAAAATGGCCGAAATTAAATTAAAAACACCATCAGTATTAGCATTTGAAGCTAAATTAGTACCATCAGACGCACTCATGTTTGCAGGCAACTGGGAGCAGCAAGAATGGCAACCGATACAAGTGGGTGAAAAAGCAGTACGAGGCACAATTTCAAACCGTTTAAAAGCTGCAACGGCAAATGATCCAACAAAATTAGATGCTGAAGTATCTAAAGCCAATTTACAAACAGTTGATATTGCCGCCTTAGCGCATAAAACAAATACTTTAAAAGTTGTTTTTACCTTACGAGTATTAAGTGATTTGGCAACTCCATCAACCTGTAATAATCCTGATTATCAAGCTGAACTGGCTAATAAAATAAAACAATACCAAGCAGATGTAAGTTTTGAGGAATTGTCAAAACGTTACGCTTTCAACATTGCCACCGCTCGTTTTTTATGGCGTAACCGTGTAGGTGCCGAAAATGTAAAAGTTGTTGTAACCGTGGCAAATGAAACCATTGAATTTAATAGTCAAGACTATTCGTTACGTGAATTTTCAAGTGACGCAAAAATCACTCAACTTGCAAAATTTATTCAACAGGGCTTAACCGATAATCATGTATTGATAAAAGTAGAAGCTTATAGTCAATTAGGTGAAGGGCAAGCAGTGTATCCATCACAAGAATTAGTGATGGGTGGTGGTAAAAGTGATAAAAGTAAATTTTTATATCAGCTTGATGGACAAGCAGCCATGCACTCTCAAAAAATCGGTAATGCATTACGCACAGTAGATACTTGGCATCCAGCTGTCGACGAAGTGGGCCCAATTGCTGTTGAACCTTATGGTTCGGTAACAAACCGCGGTGCGGCTTACCGTCAACCAAAAGAAAAAACAGACTTTTATAACCTACTCGATGCTTGGATGATTAAAGGCAAAGAGCCTGCGGTTGAACAACAACACTATATTATGGCGATGTTAATTCGTGGTGGCGTATTTGGGGAATAAACTAATATGAAACACTATATCGATATTACCATTTTACCGAGTGACGATATTGGTGTTCATTTTTTGTGGTCTAAGCTAATGATGCAAGTCCATTTAGCTTTAGTGGAAATACAAGACAGTAATAAGCAGGTGCCTATTGCCGTGAGTTTTCCTAACTACAGAATGAACACCGTCAAGCCGGGCTTTTTAGGTAATAAATTGCGTTTGTTCTCTGTAAACAAAGCAGATTTAGAACGATTAAACATTCATAAATGGTTAAGCCGTTTAACGGATTACCTGCATATTAAAAATATTGCGGATGTTCCGGCTGATGTTGATTCATTTGAAAACTTTAATCGTCGACAAAAAGCTGGGAGTCCAGATAGACATATTCGGCGAAGAATGAAACGGCATAATGAAACATTTGAGCAGGCGAGTCAGCACTTTGTTGATTATGAAATGTCGGAGGAAGATAAAGCTCTGCCATTCATAAAAATGAAAAGTCTTGGTAGTGATAATGACTTTAATATGAGTGTTATTAGAAAAACGGTGGCACTAAATAATGCTCCAGTCATGTTCAATACTTATGGGTTAAGTAAGCAAGGATGTTTACCTAAGTTTTAACCTTTAATTTTAGCTCTTTAAAAAATTATAATTAAATCATTAAGTTACAATATGTAGGTAAATATAAGGTAAAAATTAGAATTTTTATCTAACTACATGTTGTAACTTATTTTTTTGTCATTATTCTATTGTTAGCTGCGGCACACGCAGCTTAGAAACATGAATGGACAAACTGAGTATACCCCAATTTGTTAGCTGCGGCACACGCAGCTTAGAAAAGTTCCTACTTTAAAGGCGGAAACACACAGTTGTTAGCTGCGGCACACGCAGCTTAGAAAACACAAGGGCTGCGCGAGACGCGCATGTATATGTTAGCTGCGGCACACGCAGCTTAGAAATCCTGGTCAACCTAAGAACTCCGACGCATTTGGTTAGCTGCGGCACACGCAGCTTAGAAAACGTTGGGTGAATGGAATCACTTTGATAGAACGTTAGCTGCGGCACACGCAGCTTAGAAATCAGACATATCAACTAGAATCATAATACGTAATGTTAGCTGCGGCACACGCAGCTTAGAAATGATTAATCACAAGTAGATTGTCATCTAAATCGTTAGCTGCGGCACACGCAGCTTAGAAACAAATCATGCCGTCATGAATAGTTACTTCTTGGTTAGCTGCGGCACACGCAGCTTAGAAAAGCAAGATAATAGAAATGCGATGCCATAAGCAGTTAGCTGCGGCACACGCAGCTTAGAAAAGCCGAATTGGTTGTTGATATGGAAGATGAAGGTTAGCTGCGGCACACGCAGCTTAGAAATTCCCTTCTCTCAATCTCCCTGTTGATGTACCGTTAGCTGCGGCACACGCAGCTTAGAAATTAATAAAAAGTATATTCCACTAAACTTTTTGTTAGCTGCGGCACACGCAGCTTAGAAAATACTTTAATGTGTGCAAGTTTAGTGCGCCATGTTAGCTGCGGCACACGCAGCTTAGAAAAGCCAGTGCAATGCAATGGTGTACTCAGGAGTGTTAGCTGCGGCACACGCAGCTTAGAAATCTGCTTTAAGCATTGGTTCACCTCTCCATACGTTAGCTGCGGCACACGCAGCTTAGAAACAAGTGGAGGGTATTGCACCGACCAGATAAAAGTTAGCTGCGGCACACGCAGCTTAGAAATTGCACAGAATCGGCGAGCTTGTTGTATTCAGGTTAGCTGCGGCACACGCAGCTTAGAAATAATGTCGAAATAGAATACGGGACAACGCACGGTTAGCTGCGGCACACGCAGCTTAGAAATGCTGTAGTGATGCCCACCTCTGCATTTATAAGTTAGCTGCGGCACACGCAGCTTAGAAAGTTTACACCCTCTACCGGAACAACATCGTAATGTTAGCTGCGGCACACGCAGCTTAGAAAATTGAACGCATGGCGTCGTCTTTGCTCATCCAGTTAGCTGCGGCACACGCAGCTTAGAAATCACCAGCTGACGGTATAAGCATTGATTCTAAGTTAGCTGCGGCACACGCAGCTTAGAAATTAGTGTGTTATTGGAAATATTCAAGTAATCAGTTAGCTGCGGCACACGCAGCTTAGAAAACTTTGTGCGTAAAGATGGTGAGGTTTATAGTGTTAGCTGCGGCACACGCAGCTTAGAAAAGCAAGCAGGATTGACCTTGGTGAACCCCTTAGTTAGCTGCGGCACACGCAGCTTAGAAAACTACCCGTTGCAACCGCTAAGCCAGCTTCAAGTTAGCTGCGGCACACGCAGCTTAGAAATCTTGCGCATGTTGTATTGTTGCTGCAAATATGTTAGCTGCGGCACACGCAGCTTAGAAAGCTAACAAGTACGCCATAGCCAGTTGAGAAATGTTAGCTGCGGCACACGCAGCTTAGAAAGTAGAGAAAAAGAGGAGGCAAATATCATGTCAGTTAGCTGCGGCACACGCAGCTTAGAAAAGCCTAAACGCTGGTAATGTGTTCGTGTTTACGTTAGCTGCGGCACACGCAGCTTAGAAATTATAGAGTAACAATGATAAATCACGAGGGTTGTTAGCTGCGGCACACGCAGCTTAGAAACATCTGCGTTATTGTTTTGCAATTAAGCATTAGTTAGCTGCGGCACACGCAGCTTAGAAATGTTATCATTACAATCCCGCCAAGCTCTTTGTGTTAGCTGCGGCACACGCAGCTTAGAAACTGATGTTTGCGTTGTAATGGCTGGCACTAATGTTAGCTGCGGCACACGCAGCTTAGAAACCGCAATGAGCGCTCTTAGCTGCATATCACTTGTTAGCTGCGGCACACGCAGCTTAGAAATGGAAAGTCTTGATCTAAATGAAAACCTCGCTGTTAGCTGCGGCACACGCAGCTTAG
>NZ_BAEN01000063.1 GCF_000314975.1 Aliiglaciecola lipolytica E3 | reverse complement strand
AAGTCTTTTTAGAGGGGAAAATCCCTAGAACCCCATTGTGATACTTGGTAATCATTCCCCCCACGAAATTTATTGCCATTAACTGAAGTAATAGCACGTTTTAACTGATGGTATGCTTCACCTCTGTTCAAGGCTTGCTGGACGTAATGACGCAACGTTGAATTATCAACATACTCCAAAACATAAATAGATTTAATTAAACGGTCGTACTCATGCAATGCTGACAATCTTCGGCTCTTGCCGTTACTCAACTTTCTAATGATTGTGCTTTGAGTGGTGGTTTTACGACTCAATGAACAAACAATATGCTGAATATTGTCCCATTCTTCAGCAATTAGCTTATGATTAATATCTTTCTTTAATTGAATACGGCCTCCGTTCTCTTCAGTCACTTCAAATAGCTCAAAAAACACCTTTTTCATTTTCGCGTATCGAGGGGCGAATGTGTAACCAAAGAAATCTAATATAGCGAAGTTAACATTATTGGTACCATGCGTATCGGTCGATAAGGTATTAGGCTGTATATCTGAAGAGTTGTTATAGAGTAAGTCAAAAGCAAAGTGACCTTCATATTCGTTAGCGCCAATGACTTGCGTACTCACCGGAACATGACGTGGTCAACCAAAATTGACCAACCCAGTTAAGCTACTTTTTTCAATTTCTTCATGTCCGCCTCATATTGATTTGAAATTTCCATACTTTATCTAATTCATGTTTTTCTAAATTAGCTAAAATGCAACTCAGAAATGTCCAGAAGTGAGTTGTGTGGTGTCGAGTGGAGATTGTACGATTAAGCCCCTAAGTAATTAGTCCGTCAGTCTCCCTCGGTAATCAAATTAGTACATCTTAGCGATCAAATTGGTAAAAAATTAGACATGTAGATGAATGCCCACCTTAAAAAATAGACAGCGGGTTGGGCTGGGTGATTTTTCTGGTGTTAGACGCCAGCAACCCATGCGGCAGAATGGTTGCTCACTTACTCGTCTATTTTTAGCGGGAATTCTTAGCCAACTGTATGAACTGTATGCGGATTTGAGCAGTCGAGTGATGCGCACTTTGGAGGAGATGGCACCACGAGTAGAGGTTTACTCCATTGACGAAGCGTTTTTAGATTTAACCGGTATTGAGTCTGTCCTATCCCTTGTCGAGTTCGGACAACAAGTGCGAGAGCGCATAGGCCACTGGATTGGGATCACCGTCTGTGTAGGCATTGCACCGACTAAAACACTCGCCAAGCTGGCTAACCATGCCGCCAAGAAATACCCCGCCACTCAGGGGGTTGTAGATCTAACCAATCCAGATCGGCAACGTCGATTGCTCGCATTAGTCCCGGTTGATGATGTTTGGGGCGTTGGTAGACGGCTTTCTAAGCGTTTAAATGCCTTGGGTATCAGCACAGCCTTAGACCTCGCCAATGCCTCACCTAGAGCCATCAGAGACCAGTTCTCGGTGGTTTTAGAGAGAACCGTCAGAGAGCTCAATGGTGAGTCGTGCATTGAACTTGAAGAGATCCCACCAACTAAGAAACAAATTGTCTGTAGCCGTTCATTTGGCGTAAAAGTAACGCACTTTGAATTGTTACGTGAGGCCGTATGTGAATACGCAACCCGCGCCACTGAGAAGCTACGCAAAGAACAGCAGCAAGCCAAAGTGATGACCGTGTTCATACGTACCAGCCCCTTTAAGGACAACGAGCCGCAATACAGCAACTCTGCATCGGGTGAGTTGCTGATCCCCAGTTGCGATACTAGGGATTTTATCGAGCTGGCCAGTCATTTACTCAAGCGGATATGGAAGGATGGTTTTCGTTATGCCAAAGCGGGCGTCATGCTGTCTGACTTTTACGATCCTGGCATGTTTCAGCCAGGACTATTCGATGACGTATCGATCCGCTCTAATAGCCAACAGTTAATGTCTGTATTGGACACCATTAACCAAAGTGGTGCCGGAAAGGTTTTCTTTGCTGGACAAGGTACGAAGAAAGATTGGTCGATGAAGCGAGAGCATTTATCTCCCGCTTATACAACACGCTGGGACCAGTTGCCGCGAGTGAAGTAGCGCCGAGAATTCAGTAGGCATTCACTCTGCGACGCAGCATGTTGAGCTTATCAACCTGGCGTCGAATATCACTGAAAAATTCCTCTTTCTCCATGGCCAGCGCTAACTCCCATTCTTTGGCCAAACCTTGGCAGTCCAAAAATGAGTATCTCAGCTTCGTCTTTGAGATACGCAGTCCTTTACTAAAGACTACGCGCTTGCCTCGTTGACCGTGAAAGCTGTTGATGTACCACTCAATGCCAAAGCCATACTTAAAGTCTCTGATACGGACACCAAGCAGCCCCCAATCTTTAAATGGCTCATTTTCACGAACCTTGTAATGGGTAACCCAAAAGTCATCAACTTCAGCTCGTGCCAGCGCTTTTAGCCTGTCCGTTTCTTGCTGAAGTAAATCTGATATCTCTGCTTTCCATTGTTCATTGACGATTTCTACCAAACCAATTTCCCCATCCAATTAACCCCAAAAGCCAAAACCACTATCCGTTTGGCTTTTGGATCGAAACGCCAAACGTAAAACTGCCGTAACAATCGCTGTTTGGCGTCTCGATATAAATCAACTCGCGCAATCCCATACCTGACAAGGGATGCAGCCCGATTTCACTTAAAAACGCCTGAAAAGACGTATCGTCATGAAGATACAAACCGTTTGGCGAGTTCAGGCCAGAAGGCAAACGACGTTTGGCGTCTCGATTTTTTTGGCTTAGTCATCCGCCGCCAAACAGAGCCTATTCTCATACTTTTGCGAAAATGCAATAGGCAGATAGATGAAAGGATTTGTCACCTTTCTGCCCACCGCCAGTGCACCGAATCCTGATAATGACATTTGAGTGAACCGCCAGAGCACTTGGAAATGCCCAAGCGTGACCTGAGCGGTTAGTTGAAAACCGTTAGAGCACTTTGAGTGCACAGGAGATAAGTATGTTTGTACTAGGCGTAGATATCGGTTACTCGAACCTGAAGCTGGCAATTGGCCAATCAGGCAGTGAACCGAAAACTATTATTCTGCCTGCGGGGGCCGGTCCTGCGGATCGTATGCCGGAGCGTATCGGTGGAGGCGATGATGAAACTTGTTTGTATGTGTCTGTCGAGAATGAGCGTTGGGCCGCTGGTGTGCCTGCTGGACGCCTTCAAGGTTGGGAACGGGAGCTTCACCCAGAATATCCCACCACAAAAACCTATAAGGCGCTTTTTCATGCCGCCTTGTTAATGGCTGAAACAGAATCCATCGATTTGGTTGTCACTGGATTACCGGTTTCCCAGTTTCATGAACCACAACGTAAGTCAGACCTTGTGAAGCGTTTAAAAGGTATTCATCAAGTAACGCCTAAGCGCAGCATCACCGTTCATGACGTCAAAGTGCTGCCGCAGCCTGCCGGTGCCTATATGGATCTGGTTCAAACAGGTGGAGATTTGGGCTTGATTGAAGAAGGTCGCGTCGTCGTCATAGATCCAGGCTTTTTTTCTGTTGACTGGGTTGCCCTTGAGGCCGGAGAAATTCGCTACAGCTCATCAGGAACCAGTCTTCAGGCAATGTCCGTGCTACTGGAAACCATTGATAAGCTGATTTCGGAAGATCATGGTGCCAAAGTGGGTATGGATCGACTTGAAAAAGCCATGAGAACCGGCGACTTGCAGGTGCTGCTATTTGGAGAAAAAGTCGATATTTCACCTTATCTGAATGCTGCAATGAAAAAGGTAGCGCCTGTTGCTCTTACAGCCATGCGCCAATCTATGCGCGACGAAAGCATCAATGCGGACTTGGTATTGATCGCCGGAGGTGGAGCCTTGGCTTATAAGGAAGCGGCCAAGGAGATTTTTTCACGAAGCAAGATCATCGTGCCGGAACAGTCTGTTTTGGCGAACGTCCGAGGCTTCTGGTTTTATGGGGCCTGATTATGAGAGTTGTCGTCAACATTCCCCCAGGGAGCCACCCTGAACTACTCAAAGAATTGGAAAAGACGCCGCCACGGGAACGCGCTGAGCGTCTGCGGATGCTGGCCACCTTTGGGTTAATTCACATGAGCCAACCCAATCTATCCACGACATCTGCACCGGTGGATGGCCATGCACCAGATGGTGAAGTGACTTCTATGAGTACAGCGCCAGAACCCAAAGCAGAATCACGTAAACAATCATTAAAATCAAAACTAGGGCTGGGCTTATAACATGGCGTTATCAGTTAGCTGGCTCGATGCCAGGTTAAATAAAGAAGCAAAAGAAACCGTAGTAAAAGCCGACCGAGATGGGCTAAGTGCTCGGGTATCACCCAAGGGCAAAATTGTTTTTCAGTTTCGTTATCGTTTCGATGGCAAGCAACAACGGGTAGACATAGGTACTTACCCACTTATGAAGCTTGCTGAAGCCAGGAATGAGCTAGATAGGTTAAGGGCAGTACTTGATCAAGGCCGAAACCCCAAGCTCTACCTACAGCAAGAACGGGCCAAGTATTCTGCCAATCAAAGCTTCGAATCGATTTTTCGAGACTGGATAGACTCTGCCGGTAAGCAAGGGCTAAAGGAGAAAACGTGGCACTACCAAAAACGCAGCAGTGAAATATATTTGCTGCCCCGACTTGGTAAGTACCCATTAACTGACATCAATGAATTGTCCTTAAGAAACTGTCTTCGTGAGGTTTCGGAAGCGTCTCCGTCAAACACAGAACGTCTAGTGTCTGTGCTGCATAAGTTTTATGACTGGCTGATAGATGAACAGATTTTGGAAATTAACGCTGCCGCTGGGATCACTGCAAAGAAGGTCGGCGGTAAGAAAGGCAAACGAACTCGGGTGCTAAATGACAACGAGATCAGGATACTTTGGCGCTATTTGCATGAGTCAAAAATCACTGAGAAGAATCGCATCTACATAAAACTGCTTCTCTTATTGGGAGGGCGCAAGGGCGAACTCATTCAAGCTGAAAAGCATCACTTTGACTTGCAATCTGCAATGTGGACAGTGCCCATAGAGATCCGCAAACAAGGTGAGAAAATTGGAGCGCCGATCATGCGGCCATTGATTAAGCCAGCTATTGAGCTGATTGAACTAGCGATGCAGATGAGCAAATCAACTTACTTGTTTCCCGCGAACGGACAAGAAGAGCTTGCCACAAATGGCTTTGATACCACTATTCCTAACAATGTGAAAATCTGGGCTCGCAGATCGCTTAGTGTTGAGATGGAACATTGGTCTATGCATGATCTTCGCAGAACGATGCGAACGCGAATGTCAGCCATCACCACGCAAGAAGTTGCCGAGTTGATGATTGGCCACAGCAAAAAAGGGTTGGATGCTATCTACAACCAATATCAGTACCTGGATGAAATGCGTCATGCTTACGACGTTTGGTATCAACAGCTAGAGACCATCATCGAGCCGACAGGCTTTTCATTCAACTGGCGTTTCGGACAATAAAATAAAAGAAAGAGGCTCAGTCCTCTTTCTTCTCATACTCCTCCAAGTCTTCAATGTGCCACAGCTTGTTTCGTGTATTTCGGTTGATGCGAGGTTGCGGCAAGCTGCCATCTTTTATTCTTCGCCAGAGCGTCGTATAGCTAATGTGGTAACGAGCCATCACTTCGTAAGATGTTAGAAAAGGGGTTGCCTGGTGCGCTACTGCTGTCATCTGCATTCTCCTGAAAATCAATGTAAAGCTATCATCGCCTGATTCATCACTAGTTGATGGTCAGAAAGATGCATGATTTGTTCAGAAGATCAGCCTTATCAAAACACAAATGTTGCTATTAGGTACTTTTCAGCTCAAACCTATGAATAACAAGGGCTACAAGGCGGTTTGTGTCATGAATAGCAATCAACATGCCTAACGAGAAAAATTTGTACACACTGTTTGTACACTCGCAACGATGACACATCAAAAACCACAATGACGAACCCTTTAAATTCATAAGCTTACAAACATAAAACTAGAGATGATCGCATTTATTCCGCTTTTGTAATGTCGAAACCAAAGTACCAAAAGCAGAAGGCACTTTCTTCATCAAACCCAGTAACCACAAGGCCTACAGCCAGATTTGTGTCATGGAATTTTCGCCAAAGGCCTCTAAAACGGAATTTGTACTCAAGTTTGTACACACTTTCCGAGGTTACGCTTGAACATCATTGAAAAGCAAAGAAACGAGAAAAAGACAAAAAGCCTTTAAATTCAGTACGTAGAGATGTGATTGTGGTGTGCAATGAAAGGTGGTTTTAAGCGTTGAAAGGCTGGGCGGCATCAGGGTGAGAGATAATCGCAAAGGTGCGACGTTTATCGACTTCTTGCTGATATGACATGGGGCCTTCAATCTAGCTAATTGTTTACAAAGAATTTCGGGCGCGAATTGTATCTGAGATAGGCCGAAATGTCTCGAAGCTTGTTAAAAGTTTAGATCGATTAAGCAAAAAATGATTCTGATTTGAAAAATAATATAAAAAAATGAAATTTTAGATTTACTGTTAGATTTTTTTAGCTTATATTTTGCTCTGGTAAGTTTTTTACCGAATTGAATTTCACTGGAAGAGTCGATGTCACGAAGAAAGAGGTTTAGCGGCGAGCAGCTGCGTTCTTTGCGAAAAGAAGCAGGATACACTCAAGAGGAGCTTGGTCATAGAGTTGGGATCAGCAGAGAGACTGTATCGGCAATAGAAAATGATAAACCTGAAACCATGAACAGTATCGGGGTAGAGGTGATAAGTAAATGGTGGTCAGTATGTCGCCAACGAGCCTCGGAACAAACTAGAGAATCTTTTTTCTCAACTGTCATGGACTATTTCGGTTTTTCCCATAGCTGATGCTACTCTCCCATTACCTGCCAAAGATGATAACGGCCCTCCTAGGAGGGCTTTTTATCTTTGCAGGTATTTATACGTTCGGTAACCCACTGTTATTTGACCGACTGTTTATTTGTATTCTCGTTTTTACTGCCATTATCTGTCGCAAAAATATCAACGTATTAGGTGTTGTTATTATTCTGGTTATCCAGAGATTGGTAGAGGAAACTGCCTGGTCGATTAGTGAACTGGAATATGTCGATCTAATCAAAGCCGCATTTTATTTTCTTAGTATTACGGTTTATTGGAAAATAAAATATGATAATGCATCCAGACTACTACTTTGCGGTTTAATCATATCTATCAGCGCCGAATTTTACTTGATTTTTAAGCATCAAGAAGCGCCTGAGATTTATTGGTACGTTGCACTACTCGCTTCATATTTATTTGCACGGCATTTGTTCTTTATGCGCGTTGCATACATGTCAGATATCATCCCCAAACAAAAAGTAGAATCTATCAATTTAGATTGGCAATTATATAAATTGAATGCCTTTTTCGCTTTGTTGCAATTATTGATGATAGCCGAATACGTTATCCGCGCTGTATTTGGCTTTAAAAACATACTGTTTGTTTGGTCGTCATACCCATACCTAGCTCAACTTTGCTATACCTATCTCATCTGGATAGTCTTCTACGAAAGCTATAGATTGTTAATTCCCAAGCTTCTTCGCGCTTAAATTCACTGCAATATTGTTTAAAAAAAACGCATACTGCTACAATGGTGTGGATTTAAATCCACATTTGACATTTTTTATTAACATAAAGGAAACGCAATGAAAGCTAAAACGTTGATCAAAGCCACCCTACTTACAGTCGTTCTATCCGCGTCAGTTACCGTTACACATGTACACGCCGGTTCTAAACAGAAGCCACCTGTTGTGGTAACTGATGAAGCCGTTGCTTGGTATGAAGCAATTCTTGATTTTCTCGGACTTTAATAACCCTTCAATAAATCGATACATAAGGAAAATAGAATATGAAAACTAAAAACTTAATCAAAGCTGCGATGCTCACTTTAGTATTAACCACATCAGTTACTGCTACACACGTTTAC